>CAVTXG010000008.1:0-291809 GCA_963738605.1 uncultured beta proteobacterium | reverse complement strand
TTATGTTCTGTTGACGCCTTTCGTTCAGTTACGTATTGTTATGCCATAGGCCAGCACCGCGAGCAGCGGCCACGCCAGCCGCGGCAGCAGCAGCGGCCACAGCACGCGCCACCACGGCCGCCGCATCGGCATAACCGAGCGTGCGCGCGCTGGCCAGCCAGCCGCGAAGTTGCAGCGCGAGCTCGGGCCGCGTCAGCAGCGCCACCAGGTTCCAGAGCAGGAACGGCGTCTCCTTGCAGATCGAGCACCAGCACCAGGCCGATGCCCTGCGGATCGTTGACCGTCGGCCAATCGGCGGCGGCGCGCTCCAGCCGAGCAGCGGCGCGAGCACGCGCGCGATCACGCCGGCGGGCATCACCAGCAGCGCCAGGCCGATCGCAAACGCCGCATGCGGAAGGCGAGCATCGGGCCGAGCGCGCGCGCGAGCAGGGCCCAGGCGCGCGTGCCGTACAGATGCGTCACGAGCCACGAGCGCGAACGCGAGCGAGACCAGCGTGGAGATCAGCGCGCTGCCGACCGACAGCGCGAGCGCACGCGGCACCAGCGGATCGGCCAGCAGCGCCGACCAGGCGTCGCGGCTAGCGCCCTGCCACACCGCCACCGGCAGCGCTGCGGCGATCGGCAGCGCAAACAGCAGCAGCGGCACGCACAGCGCCGCGGCGTGCAGGCTCTTGCGCGATGTCAGCGCCGACGCTGCCATCCGCCCAGCCGAAACAGCGCTGCGCTGGTGACGACGAAGCACCACGTCGCCGGCCCCGAGTGACCGAGCGACTCAAGGCCGGAAAACGCCTCGACCCACGACCACAGCGGCCACAGCAGGAAGGTGAGTGCGGCGCCGAGCACGGCGCAGACCACAAGCGCACCGAGCGCGCGCAACGCGCGCAAGGTCCCACGATCAGGCGCTGCCGTAGCGCCGCGCCCACTCGCGCTCGATCGGGTCGACCCATGAACCGTGCGGCTCGGGCGATCGCCGGCGCGGTCTGCGCGTCAACTGCCCGGGCGCGGCGCCGGCGGCGAAGAGCGCGCGGTCGGCGGCCGAGAGCTTGTCGAGCGCGAGCACCGTCGGGTCGCCCCATACGCTTGATGTCGGCCTTGCGCGCCTGCGCCGGCGGCGAGAGCAGGAAGTTGGCCACCACCTGCGCGCCTTCCTTGGCGCGCGCATTGAACGGGATCGCGAGGAAGTGCGTGTTGCCGATCGTGCCGGCGCCATGCTGGTAGGCCACCACGGTGGCGGGCAGGCGTCTTGGCGGCGATCTCGTTGGCGGCTTCGTTGGGGTTGAAGGTGAGCGAGATCGCCAGTTCGCCGTCGGCCAGCATCTGGCGCATGACGGTGTTGCTGGCCGGGAACTGCTTGCCCTGCTTCCACAGGTGCGGGTGCAGCGCGTCGAGCGCGCTCCACAGCGGCGCGGTGGCCGTGCGAACGCGTCGGCCGCGTGCGGCGCGTAGAACGGCCTGCCGCTCGGACGCTGGCTTCGAGCAGCACCTGCTTCAGGAAGGTGGTGCCGTGAAAGCTGCCGGCGGCTTCGGGTAGGTGAAGCGGCCCGGGTTCTTCTTGCGCCCACTCCAGCAGCTCGGCCATGCTGCGCGGCGGCTGCGGCACGCGCGCGCCGTCGGCATAGAAGGTCAGCTGCGCCATGCCCCAGGGCGCTTCCAGGCCCTCGACCGGTTCGGAGAAGTCGATGCGCGTGGTCGGCTTGCCGGTCACGTCGACGTTCGGCGTAGCTCGGCAGGTGCTTCGCTCCACGGGCCGAACAGCAGGCCTTCGCGCTTCATCGCGAGGAAGTTCTCGCCGTTGATCCACACCAGGTCGACCGAGCCGTCGCCGGTGCGGCCGGCGGCTTTCTCGGCGCGCACGCGCTTGACCACCTCGGCGGTGTCGGCTGATCTTCACGTGCTCGAGCTTGACGCCGCCAGCGCTGCGCCAGTTCGGCCGCCGCCCATTGCAGGTAGGCGTTGATGCGCTCGCTGCCGGCCCAGGCGTTGAAGTAGACCGTCTGGCCCTTGCGCCGCGGCTTCGATGCGCGGCCAGTCGGCCCGGTCTGCGCCTGCGCGAGGCCGCGACAGCGGCGCCGCGGCGGCAACGGCAAGCAGGTGTCGGCGGCGCAGCGTCATCGATGGTCCTTGGGTCGGTCTCTCAAGCGGCGCGAGTGTACGGGCCGCGGTGCGATGCAGCCGCGGCAGCACGAAGCGGTCGAGCGACCAGCGGCCCGGCCCCCACAGCAGCAGGCCGATCAGCAGGCTGCCCCAGAACACATGCTGCTGCAGCGCGGCGCCGCGATCTCCATCAGGCTGACCACGGCCACCGACATTGACGACGAACAGGCCCGCGGCCGCGAAGCGCCCGGCCAGGCCGAGCGCCAGCAGCACCGGCAGCACCAGTTCGCCGGCGGTGCCCATCACGGCCGCCACGTCGGGGGGCAGCAGCGGCACGTGGTACTCGTCCTGGAACAGCGCCAGCGTGGTGTCCCAGTCGCGGATCTTGGTCAGGCCGGAGAGGAAGAAGGCATGCGCGACGTACAGGCGGGCGGCCAGTTGCGCCAGCGGTTGCGCCGATTCGAGGGCGGCGATCGCGCGCTGCGACAGGGCCACGAGTGAGGTCAGGTTCATGGGTGGTGCTCCAGTGAGAGTGTCGATGCGGCGATCCAGCCGCGACGACGCAGCGCGGCGCCAGCCATGTGTCGAACGAGAAGGCCGGACCGGCAGCATCGAGCGCATCGGCGAGCGCGCGGCCGCGCGAGCAAAGCGCGGGTGAAGCGCGGCGTCGGCGTCGTCGAGCGCTCGACGCGCACGAGCAAGCCCTCGCGCCGCACGAAGGCGTGTCGCGCGTCGCTCGACGCGAAGGCTTCGCGCACGGGGTCGAAGCGGTCGCTTCGTCGCGCTGCCGCTGATGCGCATGCCAGATCGCGGCCACCGGCCAGGCGCTTGCCAGCAGCGCCGCACCCGGCGTGAGACGCAGCGCAGGCGCGACGGGTCCACGCTCGGCGAGCAGCTCGAACGCGACGGCGCCTCGCCGGCGCATCGGCCGCGCGCGCGGCGCGATGCACGAGCCAGTCGAGCCGCGCGCTGTCGGCCAGATACGGCTCGCTCGGCGAGCTGCGCGCTGCGCGCGATGAAGGCCGGCAGCGCGTCGCCCCACTCGCGCGAGATCGCCGCGCGCGGGCGGGTGCCGACGCCAGAAGTCGCGCGCCATCGCAGCAAAGCTTCTTCGCCGACGAGCGCCGCCACCGTGGGATAGGCCGCGCCCAGCGCGCGATCCGCCAAGGCGCCGGCATTTGCGCGGTAGGCCGCGAGCCCCGCTCGGGCGGCGCGCGCGCCCAGCCCTGCAACGCGGTCGCACTGCCGTCGCGCCACAGCGCGCGCAGCAGCATCTGCTGGCGCAAGGCCTTGCGGTTCATGCGACCGCGCCTCAACCGTCGCCACGCGTCGGCCGCGCGCTTCGTCGAGCAGCACGTCGAACGTCCGGCAGCGCGGTGTCCCATTCGATCAGCGTCGGCTTGCCGCGCCAGGCGCCGCATGGCATGCGCATAGACCCGCCACACCGGCGTCGTGCACGCGGCTGCCGTGGTCGTCGATCACGAGCGTCGCCGCTGGCGTCGTAGCCGGCCAGGTGGATCTCGCCGACGCGGTGCGGCTCGACCGCATCGACGAAGGCGCAGGCCGCGGCCACCGGATCGGCCGCCTTCGCATTGAGCGCATTGACGACCAGGTTGTTGACGTCCAGCAGCAGCCAGCAGCCGCTGCGCTCGCGCCAGTTCGTTGAAGAACTCAGGCTCGGCCATCGCGTCGTCGGCCCAGCCGACGTAGGCCGACAGGTTCTCGACGCCGATCGAGCGCCCCAGCCGCTCCTGCACGCGCTGCACGTTGGCGCACAGGATGTCCAGGCTGGCGCGGGTGAAGGCCATCGGCAGCAGATCGCTCGCATGCAACGGCAAGGCTGCCGCTGCGCCGCGGCGCGCGCGCGAACGAGGCGTGATCCGAGACGCGCACCGGATCGATGCGCTCGACCAGCGCCGCGAGCTTGTCGAGATGCCAGTCGTCCAGGCCGACGGCCGAACCCAGCGCCAGGCCGACGCCGTGCAGGCTCACGTCGTAGTGCTCGCGCGCGCGCTGCAGCAATGCCAGCGGCGCACCGCCGTCGCCGAAGAAGTTC
Source organism: uncultured beta proteobacterium (assembly GCA_963738605.1). Lineage (GTDB taxonomy): Bacteria > Pseudomonadota > Gammaproteobacteria > Burkholderiales > Burkholderiaceae_C > CADEEN01. The sequence continues at coordinate 287,659 of CAVTXG010000008.1, read as the reverse complement.
TCCGAATGCACCTCGATGAAGGGCAGCGCCGGGCGGCGTTCGAGCAGGTCGCGCTCGTGGGCGTGACGCCAGCCGATACCGGTGCGCGCGCGGGGTGTGGCTTTCATCGGTGCATCAAGGTTGGTTGATCAGTGACGCCTCACCCGAGCCCCTCGAGCGGAGCCGCGCGACCGCCGCGGATCTGGCTCTGCCAGGCCGCTGGCGGTGCCCCCTCGAGGGGGCAGCCGCGCAGCCGCTCCGGGGGTGGTCGTCTACTTCTTGACCTTCATCTTGGCTTCGTCGGCCGACAGGCCCTTCATGTCCTTGCAGGTGCCCTTGGCGACGTACTTCCATTCGCCGGCGTCGTTGTCCACCTTGTTCTGGCCGGCGCAGGAGTGCGTGCCGGCAAGGTTGGCGCAATCGTTCTGGCCGGACTTGGCGATGCCGTAGCACTTCTCCTTGTGCCCGCGGGCTTGGCGGCATGCGAGGCGGCGCCGGCGGTGGCCGCCAGGCCCAGGGCCATGACTGAGGCGAGGGCCGAAGAGACGACGAGACGGTGGTTCATGACAAATGCTCCTTGGAAAGTCAAAGCAAGGGGTCAAAGCGCGGATCCGGATCGGCCCGCTGCGACAGTGGTCGCTGCCGCAGCGCCTAACTTACACTGCCGCGCCCCAATCGTCGTTACCGATGTCCGAGTTCGCCACCGAGGTTCAAGCCCTGCGCCCGCAACTGATGCGCTTCGCCCGCGCTCAGCTGCGCAACGAGGCCTGGGCCGAGGACGCCGTCAGCGAAACCGTGCTCGCCGCCATCGCCAAGCCGCAGGCCTTTGCCGGCCAGTCGCAGTTGAAGACCTGGCTGGTGGGCATCCTGAAGCACAAGCTGGTTGACCAGATCCGGCGCCACAGCCGCGAGGTCTCGGCCACGACGGCCGACGATGGCGAGGACATCGATGCGCTGCTGTTCAACGACGGCGGCGCCTGGCGCGAAGCTCCGGCCGAATGGGGCGACCCCGAGGCCGCGCTCGGCCAGCGCGAGTTCTTCGAGGTGCTCGAAGTCTGCGTCGAGATGCTGCCCGGCGTGCAGGGTCGCATTTTCATGATGCGCGAGTGGCTCGAGCTCGACACGGCCGAGATCTGCAAGGAACTGAACGTCACGGCGACCAACGCCTGGGTGCTGCTGCACCGCGCGCGCCTGCGGCTGCAGATGTGTCTGCAGGAGCGCTGGTTCGGCAAGGCCGCTCGAGCATGAAATTCCTGCAACGCAACTGTCGCGAGGTCACGGCCCTGGTGTTGGCCGGCGAGGACCGCGCGCTCGGCTTCTTCGAGCGCTGGTCGGTGCGTGCGCACCTGAAGGTGTGCCAGGCCTGCCCGCGCTTCACGCGGCAGGTCGAGCTGATGCGCCGGGCGCTGCCGAAGTGGCGCGCCTACCGCGACGGCGCGGACTGAAAAGCAACTCCAATCAGAGCGAGAGGCCGGCTGAGTTATCGAAACCCTGGAGGCGGCGGAGCAACGGGTATGACGCGGCTCAGGCGCGCCCGCGCAGGCGCTGCATCTGCCCGTCGATCAACTCGAACATCAGTTCGCTGGCGCGGCCCACGTCCTCGATCTTGCCGCGCGGGTTGTCACGTGGGCGCTGCAGCGCCTGGCGCACGAACAGCCATTGGCCGGAGAGCATCGAGCCGGCCTCACGCAGGTGTGCGTCCTCGGTGGCGTGCAGCGCATTGAGCTCGGCCTCGAAGACCTTGGCCAGCTTCAGCACCTCCATCGCTTCGGTCGGCGTCGCGCCGCCCGGCTTGAGCGAGGCGGCGAGAAATTGCGCTGCCAGTTGCTGGCTCAGGTTGAGCATGATGGAGAGCTGGTGCAGGCGCGCCGGCGAACCGGTGGCGCTGGAAACTTTCGCGGCGGTGTCATAGCCGATCTTGCCGGCCGCCGCGTCACAGGCGGTGGCGGCCCGTCCGGCCAGGCGCAGCGCCGTGGGCGCGCGCCACATAGAGCTTGGCGTTGCGGTGCGCCTCGCCGGCGCAGCCGCGCAGCAGCAACTCGGCGTCCGCCGCCGACGTTGTCGGGGCGGCGGTTTCCACCTTCTTCACGGCCTTGGCGCCGCCGACGGCTTGCGCCATCGCGTCGGATGGCGGGCACGCCAGCAGCGCCAGGGTCAGGGCTGTGGTCGCAGCGGCGGCAGGGCCCTTTGCGTGATGCATCTCGATCGCTCCCAGGCAGCTCACCGGCTGGCTGGCGGCGATCATGTGCGGCGGCGCGCGTGCGCGGGTGCGATCCGTCAGCGCCAGCGTGCAGCACTTCACGCCGAGCGTCGCCGGGGTCACACGACGTGCAATGCGCAGGCGCCGCCCACGACGACACTGCACCGGTTCGCCGAGATCGGAAGACCCCACTCATGAAGTCCCGCCGCACTGTTCTGCACTATCCCGTCGCCTCCCTCCTGGCGCCGCTGCTCGGCACGGCAAAGGCCGAACCCGCTGCGGCTCGGCCCGCGTCGTTGTCGGGCGTGTCCAGCCGCGGCGAGCGCGTCAGCCTCGAGGGCTTGCGCGGCTCGGTGGTGCTGGTGTTCGCCTGGTCGGCGAGCTGCCCGGTGTGCCTGGACAAGCTGCCCGAGCTGCGCCGCAACCTCGACGGCTGGAGGGGCAAGCCCTTCGTCATCCTGGCGTTGAACCAGGATCGCAATGCCGACGACATGCGCAACTACGAGCGCATCTTCGATCAGGCCGCGCCGATGCGAAAGCAGTTCATGCACTTGTGGCGCGGCTCGAACGAGCACCGCGACAACTTCGGCGAGTTGCCGAAGAACATGCCGACGACGCTGATCTTCGACAAGCAGGGCGCACTCGCCAAGAACATACGCGGCCGCGTGCCCGCCGAGCTCTGGGACGACGTCGCCGAGCTCGTGCTCGGCTGAACTTTCGCCCTGCTTCTGGCCCTACTGCTTGGTTGCCGCTTCGGCCAGACCCGACAGCGCTTTCTTCAGGTTCTCGACGACGGGGCACGACGCCGCCCCGTGGCGTTGCGCCAGCCACGCCGGATCGTTGTAGCCGAGCCAACTCTGGCCCTGCGCGTCTTCCCACACCAGCACCTTGAGCGGCAGATCGATGCCGGCCGACTGCGCGCACTCCATCAGCGGCGTGCCGCCCTGCGGGTTACCGAAGATCAGCAGCTCGGTCGGGCGCAGCGTCTTGCCCACCTTCTGCGCGCCGGCGGCGTGGTCGATGCGCGCGAACACCATCAGGCCGCGCTCCTTGGCCGTGGCCTCGAAGCGGTCGAGCGTGGCCTTGGGCGAGTGTGCGCTCTTGACGGCGACGAGACCGTCGGCGGCTTGCAGCTGCGCGCAGGCGAGCAGCGCCAGCGCAGCGAAGGCTTTGCGAATGGGGTGCTTGGTCATGTCGTTTTCCATCGGTGAATGCCAAAGGCCGGCGAGCATACGCCCGCCGACCTGGACGCGAGCAACGATCAGTTCGCTGCCAGCCCGTTGACGCCCGCGGGCAGGCCGGCGATGCGGCCCTGCGCCGTCAACTGGCCGTCGCGGCCGATGGCAAACGACTGGATCGTGCGGCCGCTGCCGTTGAGCACGAACAGGCTGCGGCCGCGCGGTGCGATCGCCGCATCGATCGGGCCGGCGTCGGTGGTTGCAGCAATGGCCTGTGCGAGCGCCGCGCTGCCGTTGCGGCCCACCGCATACGCGCTGATGTTGCCGCTGGCGGTGTTGGTGACGTAGGCATGGCGGCCGTTGGGCGTGACGACGACCCAGCATGCCGCCGATTGCCCCGAGCCCACCGACGCGCTCACCAGTTGCGGCTGCACCGCGCTGGCATGCGAGAAGGTGTAGGAGGACAGCGCGCTCGCGCCGGCAGCGCCGCCGAATGCTTCGGACACCAGCACCGTGCCGCGCCGATCGACCGCGAAGCCGAAGGGCGTCATGCCCGACGAGGCGGTGACCACCGGCGCATCGATCGAGCCGTCGCGCCGCACGCGGTAGGAAGTGAGCTTGCTGGTGGCCTTCTCGGTGACGACGAGCACGCGGCCGTCCTCGGCGAACGACACCTGCGCCGGCCCGGTGCCGCCTGCGGCCGAGAGCGGCTGCCTGGCGCCGGCCACGGCTTCGAGCACGCCGTGGCGGTTGCGAAAGCCCGCGATGTTGGTGGCGCCGTCGGCGTTGAGCACGACCACCAGACCGTCGTGCTCGGCGACGCTGACGGGACGCAGGCCGCCGGCATCGACGACCGAACGTCAAATGCAGTCCGCCACGGCGCACGCGGAAGGTCGAGAGCGTGTTGCTCGCGGCATTGACGACGAAGAGGTAGCGGCCGTCATCGCTCAAGGTCACCGCGCCCTGGTTGCCCAGGCCGCCGCCGCTGCCGACGCCCTGCGTGGCCAAGCGCGTGGCCAGGCTCAGCGCGCCGCTGCGATCGGTGTCGTAGACCAGCACTTCGTTGCCGGCGGCGGCGTTGGTGCTGGTGAACACCTTGCCGGAGCGAAAGCCTTCGTCGTCATCGTCGTAGGTCGCGTGGATGGCGGGCGATGCGCTGCCCAGCGCGAGGGCCAGGCCCAAGGCCTGCAGGGTGAATCGGCGGCGGTTGCTCATGATGGAGGTGCTCCTTGGTGATTGACAGACGCGACGCGCGCCCGGAGGGCGTGGTGCGGGGGGAGTGTCTGGAGCGAGCGCGCAGCGAGTCATCACGAAGCGGTCAACGATTCATCGCGACGTGCAACACGGCGCTTGCTGCGTGCGTCGTGAGAATTGCGTGAAGACTCGGTGCCCCACGACGTGCCAAGCTCGCGCCATGATTTGCGATGAGTCTGCTGCGCCGGCCGCGATCGCGGCGCACCGTGAGCACCTGCTGCGCTTTGCGCGGCGCCGCCTGCGCGATCCGGCCCTGGCCGAAGACGTGGTGCACGACGTTTTTGCCGCCGTCATCGCCGGTCAGGCGCGCTTCGAGCAGCGCTCCAGTTTGCGCACCTGGCTCATCGCCATCCTCAAGCACAAGATCGTCGATGCGATCAGGAAGCGCGCTGGCGAGTGCAGCCTCGATGCGATGACGGAAAACGAAGGCGCAGCGCCGCTGCCGGCGCTGGCCGATCACGCCGACCCCTGCCTGCTGGCCGAGCAGCGTCAGGCGCTGCGCCGCACGCTGTCGCGCCTGGAAGCGCTGCCCGTGCCGCTGCGCCGCGTCTTCGAGATGCACGTCGTGCTCGGCCACAGCACGGCCGAAGTCTGCGGCGCGATGGACATCACACCGGCCAACCTCTGGGTGCGCGTGCACCGCGTACGCAAGGAGCTGCTCGCGGCGTAGGAGCGGTCCAACCAAGCGGCCGCCGCGGAACTGGCTTTGCCAGGCCGCTGGCGGGCCTTGCAGGCCGCAGGGCCGCGAGACGCGTCCCTTCCTCGGCCCGTCCAAGCCGACGCAGGTCGGCTTGGAGCCGCGGGCCTCTGCCCCCTGGGGGGAGCGGCGAAGCCGCTCCGGGGGGCACCAATCAAGCCGCTTGCGGCAGGCTGAACTCGAAGCGCGTGCCGTGTGCCGGCTCGCTGATCACGCGCACCGCGCTGCCGTGCAGATCGAGGATGCGCTTGACGATCGCCAGGCCCAGCCCCGCGCTCGCGCCGTGGCCGGCTTGCACGGGTGCGTCGTCGGCGCGCCAGTAGCGCTCGAAGATGTGCGGCAGGTGCTCGCGCGCGATGCCGCTGCCGTTGTCGATGACGGCCACGCGCAGCGCGTCGGGGCCATCGCGCTCGATCGCCAGCGTCACCGCGCCGCCGCGCGGCGTGTGGCGCAGCGCGTTGTCCACCAGGTTCTGCAGCACGCGCTCGATCAGGCCGATGTCCGCGCGCACGAACGCGTGGGCGAGGGCTTGCGCTTCGGCGCTGTCGGCCAGCGTGAGCCGGACGCCGCGTTCGCGCGCGCCAAGCTGGCCGTCCTGCACCACGTCCTGCAGCAGCTCGCCGAGGCGAAACGGCTCGATGCGCGGCGCGACCTGGCCGGCGTCGAGCTTGGACAGCTCGAACAGATCGGCAATGCGGCGGTGCAGAAGCTTCAGGTGGCGCATCGCCGTGCGCAGATGCTGCTCGCGCGCCGCGGCGTCGAGGCCGTCTCCGGCCAGCAGCAGCGTCTCGACATAACCCTGCACATTGGCCAGTGGCGTGTGCAGGTCGTGCGAGATGTTGCTGACGAGCTCGCGCCGCAGGCGGTCGTTGTCTTCGAGGTGCTTCAGTTGCTGCGCGATGCGCTGCTGCATCGCGCGCGTGGCTTCGCGCAGCGCATCGACTTCATCGCCGGCGCTGTCGGTGCTGCGCGATTGATCGCCCGCCTCGGCGTGAAAGGCGCGCACCTCGTCGGTGAGACGGCGCAGCGGCCGCGTCAGCTTGCGCATCACGAGCACCAGCAGCAGCGCCGCGCCGGCGGTGGCCGCGAGCGCGATCAGGCTGAGTTCGCGCCACGCACCCGACTGCGCCACCGCGGTGGCAACCGCCTGCTGCGTCTGGCCCTGCAGCACGACATAGAGGTAGCCGTTCATGCGGCCCTCGGTGGACAGGCCCTCGACCGAGACGACGTTGCGCGCGCCGGGGCGGCGCGGGTCGTCGCCCAGCAGCGGCAGCGGCGGCGGCACGCTGCTGCGCGCGGCCAGCGGCCGCACCACGGATAGGTCGACGCGCTCGGCGATCGGGCCCTTGGCATCGAGCGCATGGCCGATGACGCGGCCTTCGGTGTCGAGCAGGTAGACCTCGAGGGCGGGATTCAGCGCCATGACGTGCATCGCCATGTCGGACAGGCCCTTGCGGTCGGGCTGGCCGTCGGCGCCGATCAGCGGGCGCGGCTGCTGCGCCACGATGGTCGCGGCGAGGTCGAGCTGCAGGCGTTGCGTGGCTTCGAGCGCCTCGTGCGCGGCCTGGCGGCGCGCCGCGGCGAGCAGCGCCGAGGCCAGCAGCACCAGCAGCAGCAGCACGACGGCGGTGAGCCGCACGTGCAGGCGACGCTGCCACGCGATCGTCTGCTTCATGCCGTGATGCCCGCGGCTTCGAAGCGGTAGCCCACGCCCCACACCGTGTGGATGAAGCGCGCTTCGCTGCGGTCGTCGCCGAGCTTGGCGCGCAGGCGGTTGATGTGGCTGTTGACCGTGTGGTCGTAGCCGTCGTGGCCGTAGCCCCAGACCTGTTCGAGCAGTTCGGCGCGCGTGAAGGCGCGGCCCGGATGCAGCATGAAGTGCCAGAGCAGGTCGAACTCGCGCGGCGTCAGCACCAGCTCGTGCTCGGCCAGCCAGGCGCGGCGCTGCGTGCGGTCGATGCGCAGATCGCCGCAGGCCAGGTTCGGCGGCACATCGGCCGGTGCGGCGTTGCCGCTCTTGGCCGAGCGCCGCAGCAGTGCGCGCACGCGCGCCTGCAGTTCGAGCAGCGAGAACGGCTTGGTGACGTAGTCGTCGGCGCCGAGTTCGAGGCCGAGCACGCGGTCGAGCTCGGCGGCGCGCGCCGTCAGCATCAGGATCGGCACGTCGTGGCCGCGCGAACGCAAGGCGCGGCACAGGTCCAGCCCCGACAGGCCGGGCAGGCGCAGATCGAGCACGATGGCGTCGAAGCGCTGCTCGGTGGCGAGCGCCAGGCCCGAAGGGCCGTCACGCGCGATCGTCACCGTGGCGGGCAGGTCCGACAGGTGCAGCTCGAGCAGGGTGGCGATGTCCTGCTCGTCTTCGATGACGAGCAGTCGCGGCGGAGTGGTGGGCATGGGAGTGGGGCGGCCGGAAGCGGCCAGGCTGCATGGTGACCGCGGCGGGCGCGACAGTCCTCACGAATTGTTCACGACGGGGCCCTCAATCGAGGCGGCCTTCGCTGGTGCCGAGGTCTTGTTGCGCGGTGATCGCCGTCGCCAGCGCCGTCGCGACGCCATCGATCATCGCTGCGAGCGGCAGGCTCGGCGTGCCGCGTGCCGCTTGTTCGGGCAAGGCGCACAGGTGCATGAAGCCGCTGCGCACGCCGCGGCGTCGTTTCGTCGCGTGTTGCAGAGCATAGAAGACATGGTTGCAGACGAAGGTGCCGGCGCTGTGCGAGACGCTCGCCGGATGACCCGCCGCGCGCAGCGCCGCGGCCATCGCCTTGACGGGCAGCGTCGTGAAGTAGGCGGCAGGGCCGCGCGCGACGACCGGCGCGTCGATCGGCTGCGCACCTGCGTTGTCGGCGATGCGCGCGTCGGTCAGGTTGATCGCCACGCGCTCCGGCGTGAAGCCTTCGCGTCCGCTGGCCAGGCCGAGCGCGAGCACGAGTTGCGGACGGTGGCGGTCGAGCGCGGCGCGCAGCACATCGAGCGCAGCGCCGAAGACGCAGGGCAGCACGACGCCGATAACAGGCATGCCTTCGATCATTCGGCCATGCAGGGCGCGCGCGACTTCGGCCGAAGGGTTGATCGTGTCGCCGGCGAAGGGCTCGAAGCCGGTGATCAGGATGGGCTGCATTTGCTTCAACGCGAACCTGGGCAACGATGCCTATCGACTGCAGCATTCGCAGGGAACGGCATTGCCAAGCGAACGCCGCGGATCGGGCTTTGCCCGGCCGCTGGCGTTGCCCCCTCGAGGGGGAGCGGCGAAGCCGCTCCGGGGGTGGTCAAGATTTGCCCCAGCCGCCGCCGCCCGGCGTTTCGATCACGAAGACATCGCCGGGCCGCATCTGCGCCGAGCCGATGTGGTCGAGCGATTCGACCGAGCCGTCGCTGCGCTCGATGCGGTTGATGCCGAGCGCGCCGGGCGCGCCGCCGTCGCCGCCGAAGGCCGGCACCTTGCGGCCGTTGGACAGGATGCTCGCGGTCATCGGCTCGAGAAAGCGCACGCGCCGCACGCCGCCGTCGCCGCCTTGCCAGCGTCCTGCGCCGCCTGAGCCGCGGCGGATCTCGTAGCTGTCCAGGCGCACCGGGAAGCGGTGCTCGAGCACCTCGGGGTCGGTCAGGCGCGAGTTGGTCATGTGGGTCTGCACCACGCTCGTGCCGTTGAAGCCGGGGCCTGCACCGCTGCCGCCGCTGATGGTCTCGTAGTACTGGTGCGCGTGGTTGCCGAAGGTGAAGTTGTTCATCGTGCACTGGCTCGCTGCCATCACACCGAGCGCGCCCAGCAGCGCGTTGGTGACGCACGACGAGGTCTCGACGTTGCCGGCCACCACCGCGGCCGGGTGCCGCGGGTTGAGCATGCAGCCTTCGGGCACGATCACCTGCAGCGGCTTGAGGCAGCCGGCGTTGAGTGGAATGTCGTCATCGACCAGGGTGCGAAAGACGTAGAGCACCGCGGCCATCGTCACCGCTTTGGGCGCATTGAAATTGTTGGGCAACTGCGCGCTGGTTCCGGTGAAGTCGATCGTGGCCTCGCGTTCTTGCGCATGCACCCTGACTTTGACGACGATGCGCGCGCCGTTGTCGAGGTCGAGCGTGAATGCGCCGTCCGGCCCCGGCGCCGGGCCGCCCCAAGCGGGGCCAGCCCTCTCCGGGGGCGGCGAGCCGAATGGCGTGCCTGCGGGTCGTCCAGCCAACGCGGTGATGACGCGGCGAACGCTTTCTTCCGCGTTGTCCTGCACGTGCTGCATGTACGCATCGACGGTGTCGCGGCCGAACTGCGCGACCATCGCATGCAACTCCTGCACGCCTTTTTCGTTGGCGGCGATCTGCGCGCGCAGGTCGGCGATGGTCTGCTTCGGGTTGCGCGCGGGGTACGGGCCCGACTGCAATCGATCCAGCAACTCGCGCTCGCGCATCACGCCGTCGCGCACCAGCAGGAAGTTGTCGAAGAGCACGCCTTCTTCGTCGATCGTGGTCGAGAACGGCGGCATCGAGCCGGGCGTCGAGCCGCCGATGTCGGCGTGGTGGCCGCGGGAGGCCACGTAGAACGTGGCTTGCCGCGGCATGCCACCGTCCTGACGCCCACCCCCACCCACGCCCTCCGCCTCGAAGGGGAAGGGTTCATCCAGATACACCGGCGTCACCACCGTCACGTCCGGCAGATGCGTGCCGCCGTTGTAGGGATCGTTCAGCATGACGATGTCGCCCGGCTGCATCTGCGGGTTGCGCTCGATGACGGTCTTGATGCTCTCGCTCATCGAGCCCAGGTGCACCGGCATGTGCGGCGCGTTGGCGATCAGGTGGCCGTCGGCATCGAACAGGGCGCACGAGAAATCGAGCCGCTCCTTGATGTTGACCGAGTAGGCGGTGTTCTGCAGCCGCAGCCCCATCTGCTCGGCGATGTTCATGAACAGGTTGTTGAAGACTTCGAGCATCACCGGGTCGGCGTCGGTGCCGATCGCATGCTGGTTCGTGCGCGCGGTCACGCGCTGCAGCTCGATCGGGCCGGCCGCCGTGGGCCCGGCGCCGGGCCGCCCCAAGCCGGGCGGCTCCCTCTCGGTGGGACCGGCGCGCAGCGCCGTAGAGGGCAAGACTGTGGCCCGCCAGCCGGGTTCCACCACCGTCGTCGCGTTGCGCTCGGCGATGATTGCCGGGCCGTCGATGGTGGCGCCGGGCAGCAGCGACTCGCGCACATGCAGCGCGGCGTCGAACCAGCGCCCCGAATGCATCTGCACGACGGCGTGCGGTGCCGGCGCATGCGCGGCGTGCGGGGCCGTCGCAGGCGGTGGCTCGTGCCGCTCGCCGGCACCCACCGCTTCCACCGACACCGCCTCGATCACCAGCGTGCGGTCCGGCATCAGGAACGCGAAGCGCTGGCGGTAGCCGGCCTCGAACTCGCGCGTGATGGTGGCGATGTCGGCGCACGGCAGCACGAGCGCGGTGTCGGTGCCGTCGTAGCGCACGTGCACGTTGCGGCGCAACTCGATCGCCGCGCGCGACACGCCTTGTTCGGCAATTTCGTCGCGCGCCGCGTCGCCGAGTTGCGCCAGGCGCTGCTCGGCCGCGGCCAGGCCGGCGGCGTCCAGCGGCTGTTCGAGCGAGGCCTCGCGCATCGCGATCTGGTCGGCCAGGCCCATGCCGTAGGCCGAGAGCACGCCCGCCAGCGGATGCACGAACACGCGCGCCATGCCGAGCGCGTCGGCCACGCCGCAGGCATGCTGTCCTCCCGCGCCGCCGAAGCATTGCAGCGTGTACTGCGTGACGTCGTAGCCGCGCGCCACCGAGATGCGCTTGATCGCGTTGGCCATGTTCTGCACGGCGATCTGCAGGAAGCCCTCTGCCAGCGACTCGGCCGTGATTTCACGGCGAGGCCGCTGGCCCTCTTGATGTTCCAGCGACTCGGCCGTGATTTCACGGCGAGGCCGCTGGCCCTCTTGATGTTCCAGCGACTCGGCCGTGATTTCACGGCGAGGCCGCTGGCCCGCCTTGATGCGCCATCGATTCGGCTGTCGCCTCGCGTCCGGTGCGCGCGCGCACCTCGGCGGCCATCGCTTCGAACTTCGCGGCGACGATGTCGCGGTCGAGCGCTTCGTCGCCCCGCGCGCCGAACACCTTCGGAAAGTGCGCCGCGGAAATCTTGCCGAGCATGACGTTGGCGTCGGTCACCGTCAGCGGCCCGCCGCGGCGGTAGCTCGCGGGGCCCGGGTTGGCGCCGGCGCTCTCGGGCCCGACGCGAAGCCGCGCGCCGTCGAAGCCGAGGATCGATCCGCCGCCGGCCGCCACGGTGTGGATGCTCATCATCGGCGCACGCATGCGCACGCCCGCCACCAGCGTTTCGAACGTGCGCTCGAGTTCGCCGGCGTAGTGCGACACGTCGGTGGACGTGCCGCCCATGTCGAAGCCGATCACCTTGTGGTGTCCGCCGGCGACCGCGGTGCGCACCATGCCGACGATGCCGCCCGCCGGCCCGCTGAGGATCGCGTCCTTGCCCTGGAAGCGATGCGCTTCGGTCAGCCCGCCGCTCGACTGCATGAAATACAGGCGCACGCCCGGCATCTGCTGCGCCACCTGATCGACATAGCGGCGCAGGATCGGCGACAGGTAGGCATCGACGACGGTCGTGTCGCCGCGCGAGACCAACTTCATCAGCGGGCTCACCTCGTGCGAGGCGCTGACCTGCGTGAAGCCGATCGCGCGCGCGAGCGTGGCCGCCGCCTGCTCGTGCAAGGGGAAGCGCCAGCCGTGCATGAACACGATTGCGCAGGCGCGAATGCCGGCGTCGAACGCCTTCTGCAGCTCGCGCTTCAGATGTGCTTCGTCGAGCGCCGTCAGCACCTCGCCCTGCGCGCCCACGCGTTCGTGCGCCTCCACGACGCGCTCGTAGAGCAACTCGGGCAACACGATGTGGCGCTCGAACAGCTTCGGCCGCGCCTGGTAGGCGATGCGCAGCGCATCGGCAAAGCCCTGCGTCGTCACCAGCAGCGTGCGGTCGCCTTTGCGTTCGAGCAGCGCGTTCGTGGCGACGGTGGTGCCCATCTTCACGCACTCCACGCGAGCGGGCGTGATCGCTTCGCTGTCCTGCAAGCCGAGCAGGCGGCGCATGCCTTCGACTGCGGCGTCGCGGTAGTGCTCGGGGTTTTCGGACAGCAGCTTGAGGGTTTGCAGCTCGCCCTCGGGCGTGCGGCCGACGACGTCGGTGAAGGTGCCGCCACGGTCGATCCAGAACTGCCAGCGTTTCATCGGAGGCGCTCCCAGCGCTCGTGCACGAGCGTCATCAGGTGGTGTACGGGCCGGCCGGTCGCGCGTTCGATCGCTTCGGTGTACGGCGGCAGGTTGGTGCATTCGAGCACGAGCGATTCGATCTCGGGGTGGCGTTTGACCAGCCGCTGCGCCGCGGCCACGGTGTCGGCTCGTGCGGCGGCAACATCGAGGTGCGGCAGATCGTCGAGCAGCGTGCGCTGCAGCGTGCAGCCCGGTTCGAGCCCTTCGACCGGCGCGTCGATGCGCAGGCTCGCGGCATCGACCGTGATGACGCCGGGCCGCGGCAGCTGCGGCAGCGCCAGCAGGCTCGATGTCCAGATCGGTATCTCGAGTGCGGCCTGCAGCGCGTCCTGGAAACGCACGAGAAAGCCGCAGCTCGTGGTCAGCGCCCGCGCGCCTTCGGCCTGCAGCGCGAGTGCGGCATCGATGAGGGGCCGCAGCAATGCGGGATCGCTCCCGCGCACCACGCGCTGCGGCGAGGCGCCGGCAACGATGCGCAAGCGCACCGGCATGCGCCAGCTGTCGGGATGGCCCACGTCACCCGGCACCCGCGGGAACCGCGTGTCGAGCATCAGGATGCCGAGGAAGGGAGGTGGGCGCACAGTGTTCGGGCTAGCCCGGGGCCGGAAGCGCCAGGGCACGGCCTATGCTAGCGGGTCGTCATTCATGCATGCACAGGAGAGTTCTCAATGCGCGTCGCCCCAACGTTCGTCATCGCCGCGGCTGCCCTGGCCGGCACTGCCTTCGCGCAGAGCAAGTGGGACCTGGCCAGTGCCTACCCGGCCACCAACTTCCACACCGAGAACATCAACACCTTCGCTGCCGACATCGACAAGGCCAGCGGCGGCAAGCTGAAGATCACAGTGCACCCGAATGCGGCCCTGTTCAAGGCGCCGGAGATCAAGCGTGCGGTGCAGGGCGGTCAGGCGCAGGCCGGCGAGATCCTGCTGGTGAACTACCAGAACGAGTGGCAGTTGTTCGGCGCCGACGGCCTGCCCTTCCTGGCCGACAGCTACGACAGCTCGATGAAGCTGTACAAGGCGCAGAAGCCGCTGCTCGAGAAGAAGCTCGCCGAGCAAGGCATGCTGCTGCTGTACGCGGTGCCGTGGCCGCCGCAGGGCATCTACTCGAAGAAGCCGCTCGCTGCCGCTGCGGACTTGAAGGGCATCAAGTGGCGCGCCTACAGCCCGGCCACGTCGCGCGTGGCCGAACTCGTCGGCGCGCAGCCGGTGACGATCCAGGCCGCCGAAGTCAGCCAGGCGTTTGCCACCGGCGTCGTCGAGTCGATGATGAGTTCGGGCTCGACCGGCTGGGACGCCAAGCTGCACGAGCATGTGAAGTACTGGTACGACACCCAGGCCTGGTTGCCGAAGAACGCGGTGATCGTCAACAAGGCTGCGTTCGATGCGCTCGATGCGCCGACGAAAGCGGCGGTGAGCAAGGCCGCGGCCGATGCCGAAGCGCGCGGCTGGGAGATGAGCAAGAAGGCCAACATCGATTCGCTCGACAAGTTGAAGGGCGGCGGCATGCAGATCCTGCCGCCGTCGGCCGCGCTCAAGGCCGACATGAAGAAGGTCGGCGAAACGATGCTCAAGGAGTGGCTGGACAAGGCCGGACCGGAAGGCAAGCAAGTGGTCGACGCATTCAACAAGTAGTCCGTGCGCAAGGCGCTGGACGCTCTGTATGAGGGGGCCGCCTGGCTGGCGGCCTTTTTCATGATCGCGCTGCTGGTCGCGGTGCTGCTGTCGATCGCCGGGCGCGAGCTGCACTTTCACGTCAAGGGCACTGACGCCTACGCCGGCTACTGCATGGCGGCGGCGGGCTTTCTCGCGCTGGCGCATACCTTGAAGCGCGGCGAGCACATCCGCGTGACGCTGCTGCTCAGCGCGCTGCCGGCCGGCGCGCGCCGCACGCTGGAGTTGTGGTCGCTGTTCTGCGCGGTGGCGCTGTCGGCCCTGCTCGCGTTCTACGCAGCGCGTCTGGCCTGGCAATCGCGTGCCTTCAACGACATCTCCACCGGCAACGACGCGACGCCGCTGTGGATACCGCAGATCGGCATGGCGCTGGGCACGCTGATCCTGTTCATCGCCTTCGTCGACGAGTTCGTGCTCGAACTGAAGGGACAGCGCCGCGGCGCGAGCACGGAGCTGTCGCGCAATGAATGACGCACGGCCGCCCGAAGTCATTCGCTCCCCTCGGGGGGCAGGGCCTTCGGCCCGTGGGGGCACACATGAATGACGTCGTCGTCACCGTGATCCTGATCGCGGCGCTCTTCGCCATCCTCGCCTCGGGCGTCTGGATCGGCCTGGCGCTCGCCGGCGTGGCCTGGATCGGCATGCAGCTTTTCGCCGCGCGGCCGGCGGGCGATGCGATGGCCGTGACGATCTGGGGCGCCGCGTCGAGCTGGACGCTGACGGCGCTGCCGCTCTTCGTCTGGATGGGCGAGATCCTGTTTCGCACGCGCCTCTCGAACGACATGTTCCGCGGCCTGGCGCCGTGGATGCAGTCGCTGCCCGGACGCCTGCTGCACACCAACGTGGCGGGCTGCACGCTGTTCGCTGCGGTGTCGGGGTCGAGCGCGGCCACCTGCGCCACCATCGGCAAGATGACGCTGCCCGAGCTTTCGCGCCGCGGCTATCCGGACGACATCTCGATCGGCTCGCTCGCCGGCGCCGGCACGCTCGGCCTCTTGATTCCGCCGTCGATCATCATGATCGTCTACGGCGTGGCGGCCGAAGTCTCGATTGCGCAGCTCTTCATGGCCGGTGTGCTGCCGGGGCTGCTGCTGGCGGGGCTGTTCTCGGGCTATCTCGTGCTCTGGGCCTTGCGCCATCCGCAGCTCGTGCCGCCGGCCGATGCGAGCTTCACGTTCATGCAGAAGGTGCACGAGTCGCGTCATCTGATTCCCGTGGTGCTGCTGATCGTCGCGGTGCTCGGCTCGATCTACAGCGGCATCGCCACCGCCACCGAGGCGGCGGCCGTCGGCGTCGTCGGCGCGCTGGTGTTGTCGGCGGCGCAGGGCTCGCTCGACTGGTCGGCGTTTCGCGACTCGCTGCTCGGCGGCACGCGCCTGTACTGCATGATCGCGCTGATCCTCGCCGGCGCCGCGTTTCTGACCTTGAGCATGGGCTACATCGGCCTGCCGCGTCATCTCGCCGAATGGATCGCCACGCTCGGCCTGTCGCAGTGGCAATTGCTGCTCGCACTCGGCATCTTCTACATCGTGCTCGGCTGTTTTCTCGACGGCATCTCGATGGTGGTGCTGACGATCGGCGTGGTCATGCCCACGGTCATCAAGGCCGGCATCGATCCGCTCTGGTTCGGCATCTTCGTCGTGCTCGTCGTCGAGATGGCGCAGATCACGCCGCCGGTGGGCTTCAACCTGTTCGTGCTGCAGGGCATGACCGGGCGCGAGATCGGCTGGATCGCGCGCGTGACGATGCCCTTCTTCTGGTGCATGGCCGTGGCCATCGCGCTGGTGACGCTGTTCCCGTCGATCGTCACCGTGCTGCCCAAGGTGCTGATGGGCCGGTGATGTTGCGCTGACGGGGCGCTGATTGTCACAGCGCACCCCGCGCCCGCGTGGGGTGGCGCGTGCGGCGCGAGCGGTTGTGCATTAGTCACGCGCGCAAATCCACCTTCTCGTTACTCTTCGTCACGTGCTCGCCGCAGGGGGTCCGACCGGACCGCGGCGCGCAAACGAAGGACTGAAGAGGGAGGAATCCATGAGCACGACCGACATCACACCGCTGCCGACCATCACGCTGAGCGTCGATGAAGAATGGGCCTGGCCGCTGCCGCCGTTCGCCCGCGCCGGCACCATGAGCGCGATGCCGGCGGGTGCCTTGCCCTGCCGCGTCGAATCCGCGGGCGGCGTCACCTTCGACGGCGAACTGATGGAGTTCGACGCGGCGCGCGAACGCATGCGGGTGCGTGTCGGCCGCGACGGCGATCCGCTGTGGTTGCCGTTCTCGCGCATGCGCCGCATCACGGTGCTCAAGCCCTGGGCCGCGGCGCGGCCGGCGCCCGGCGCGCCGCAAGAGCGCATGCCGGCGGCGGCACAGGATCGGGACTACAGCGCCGCGCTGTCGGCCGGCGGTCAGCTGGGCGGCCGCAGCATGGGCCACGTGCGCCAGCGCTGCGGCTGGTTCCTGTTCACGCCCGCCGACGGCGGCCATGCGGTGCTGCGCCAATTCATTCCCACGGCGACCTGCACCGCAGTGAACTTCGGCAAGAGCGCCGAGGAGATCGCGGCCGAACGCTGGGTGGCCACGCCCGAGCAGATGGTGGTGGCGGTGGCTGCGCAGCAGAAGGCGCAGATCCGCCCGCTCGGCGAGTCGCTGCTGGAGCTCGGCATGGTCGCGCCGCACGAACTCGAGCGCGCGGTGCGTGCGCAATCGCAAAGCAGCAACGAGCAGCCGCTGGGCGAAGCCCTGGTCAGTGCCGGCTTGATCACCAGCGCCGACTTGCAGACCGCGCTGGCGCACAAGATGGGCTATCCGGTGGTGGACTTGCTGCGCTTCCCGGTGGACCCGAAGGCCGTGAAACGGCTTTCCTCGGCCGTGATGCGCGAGCACCGCGCTCTGCCGCTGATGCAGGAGGGCAATCGCCTGTACGTTGCGGTGGATTCGTTGGGCAGCGTGGCGACGCTGAAGTCGCTGCAGTCGGTGGCGGGCCTCGACGTGGTGCCAGTGATCGCGCCGCGCGGTCGCCTGTCGGCAGCGCTCGCCGCACACATCAAGGAAAGCGACGTCTCGGTCGAGCACCGTGCTGGCTGACTGAACGGCGAGCGAACAGCAGGGCGTTGGTCGCTCTGTTCCGGCCACCGCGCTGGCGCATCGCGGCCTAGCATGAGGTATCCGAGTACCTCCGCGCGTCGAGTCCATCGGCGCGGCCTGCCGCGATGTCTGATCTCTCACAACCTGCCGCCGCTGCTGCTGCCGCCAGCGCGCCGTGGCGCTGGCCGACACCGCCACATGCCGGCTACCCCGCCGGCGAGTCGCCGCTGGGCCAGGCCTGCGAGATCGAGGGCCTGACCAGCAAGGCGATCGGCGCGACGCTGCTGGCCATCGACTTCGCCGAGGGCCTGATCCGCGTCAAGGTTCACGCCACCAAATCCGAGATGAGCCTGCGCCTGGCGCAGCTGCGACGCATCACGCTGAACGCGCCGCTGGCCGCGGTGCGTCCTGCGCAAGGCGATCCGCATGCACGCCTGCTCGAGCCGCCGGCCGCGGCCGAGTACCGGCTGAAGCTGGCGCAAGGCGGCGGCACGCTGGGCGGCAAGAGCGTGGGCCATGTGGCCACCGAGCATGGCTTGTTTCTGTTCACGCCGCTGGACGACAGCGGCCGCGTGCAGCGCGTGTTCGTGCCCAAGAGTTGTTATGCCGACTTCGAGATCGGCCCGCGCATCGGCGAACTGCTGGTCGAGCAGCAGGCGGCCACGCCCGAGCAGGTGGCACAGGCGGTGGCCGAGCAGGCTGGCCTGCGCACGCGCAAGCTCGGCGAGCTGCTGCTCGCGCAGCGCATCGTCGAGCCTGCGCAGTTGCTCGAAGCCATCGACCAGCAGGCGCGCATGCCGGTGGTGCGCATCGGCGAAGCGCTGGTGGCGCTGAACCTGATCACGCAGGCACAGCTCGATCAGGCACTGCTGCAGCAGAAGAGCGAGCGCTCGATCCCGCTGGGCGAGCTGCTGGTGCGCGCCGGCCATGTCTCGCGCGGCGATCTGCAGCATGCGCTGTCGCGCAAGATGGGCTATCCGGTGGTCGATGCCGCCGCCTTTCCGGTGGAACCGGAAGCGGTGCGTGCGCTGCCGTACCCGCTGGCACGGCGCCTGAACGTGTTGCCGCTGCTGCTGCGCGGCACGCAACTCCTGGTGGCGATGGCCGACCCCTCGCGCCGCACCGAGGTCGACGAGATCGAGTTCGTCACGCAGTTGAAGCTGGTGCCGGCGCTGGCGCCTGCCGAGGCGCTGCCCGCGGCGATCGCCACCACCTACCAGCGCTTCGGCGACGACCCCTGGGCCAGCAACGTGCCGGTGACGCTCGACGAGCCGATCGCCTTCGACGCCGGCGATGCCAGCAAGCTGCTCGAGTCGCTCGAGCAGCAGCACCACAGCGCGCAGCGCGAGCAGAACGACGACGACAGCCAGATCGAGCAAAGCGACAACTCGCTGGTGCGCCTGGTGCACACCATGATCTGCGATGCGCATGCGCAGGGCATCTCCGATATCCACATCGAGACCCTGCCCGGGCGCGAGAAGGTGCGCATCCGTTTTCGCAAGGACGGCGTGTTGAAGCCCTACCTCGAATTGCCGCACACCTACCGTGCGGCGATCGTGGCGCGCATCAAGGTGATGTGCGATCTGGACATCAGCGAGCGCCGCAAGCCGCAGGACGGCAAGATCAACTTCGCCAAGTTCTCGTCGCAACACAAGCTCGAGCTGCGCGTGGCCACCATCCCCACCAGCAACGGCCTGGAGGACGTGGTGCTGCGCCTGCTCGCCAACGCGCGCGCGCTGCCGCTGGACCAGGTGGCGCTTTCGGCCGGCAACTACCAGCGCCTGAAGACCGCGATCGAGCGCCCCTACGGCATGGTGCTCTGCGTCGGCCCCACCGGCAGCGGCAAGACGACGACGCTGCACTCCGCGCTGGCGCACCTGAACACCGCGCAACGCAAGATCTGGACGGCCGAGGACCCGGTGGAAATCACCCAGGCCGGGCTGCGCCAGGTGCAGGTCAACCCGAAGATCGAATGGACCTTCGCCAAGGCCTTGCGCGCGTTTCTGCGCGCTGATCCCGACGTCATCATGGTCGGCGAAATTCGTGATCGCGAGACCGCGCAGATGGCGATCGAAGCCTCGCTCACCGGCCACTTGGTGATGAGCACGCTGCACACCAACACCGCGCCCGACACCGTGACGCGCCTGCTCGACATGGGCATGGACCCGTTCAACTTCGGCGACTCGCTGCTCGCCGTGCTGGCGCAGCGCCTGGTGCGGCGCCTGTGCCCGCACTGCCGCGCCGCGCGCAATGCCAGCGGCGAGCAGATCGACGAACTGCTGCACGACTGGCTGCACGTCTTCCCCGACGGCACCGCGCCGTCGAAGGACGAGGTGTTGACCGCGTGGCGCACGCAGCATGGCGAGGTGCTGATGCACTGGTACGCGCCCGGCTGCGCCACCTGCGAAGGCACCGGCCTGCGCGGACGCGCCGGCGTGCACGAGCTGATGACCGTGACGCGCGAGCTGCGGCGCCTCATCCAGACCGGCGCGCGCGCCGACCTGCTGCAGCACCAGGCGCTGGCCGACGGCATGCGCACGCTGCGCCAGGACGGCATCGACAAGGTGCTGGCGGGCGTGACCTCGATCGCCGAGGTGCGCGCCACCGCCAACGGCTGAGGCCGCGTCGCATCGCCGCGTGCAGATCGCTGCGTGCGATCGTTCACAACCCGCGCGAGCGCTGTAGGAATTCGTCTGACACGACGGATGGAAGAACCGGGACTCAAGCCATGCCGACCATTCACTGGTGGTCGCACGGCGTCGTGTTTAGAGTTCAGTCATCGATTGAATTGACTGGAGCAGGAGTCCCATGAACACCGATCAGATCCTTGCCGAGATTCGCGAAGCCAACCTTTCCTACCTGATGCTGGCGCAGACCCTGATCCGCGCCGACCGCGAGCAGGCGCTGTACCGCCTGGGCATCAGCGAAGACACCGCCACGCTGATCGGCACGCTGACGCCGGCGCAGATCATGAAGATCGCGCAGACCAACACGCTGCTGTGCCGCTTCCGCATGGACGACGATGTCGTCTGGAACCTGCTCACCAGCCACGGCAAGGCCAGCGCCAACGACAGCGTCGGCCGCCTGCATGCCGCGATCCTGATGGCGGGCCGCCACCAGGAAGCGGCGTAACTGACAGCCCCGGCGCGGAGTACCGCGCCACCCCGAGGGGTGCCGAGGCCGCTTGGAGCGGCCCGGCGCTGGCCTCGGCGAGCAACCAGCCTGACGGAGACTTCACACATGGCCCGCGTCAAAAGCATCCTCACCGAAGCCAAGCAGATCGAGCGTGCCGTCACGCTCATCAACCTGGGCGCGCGCCTGCAAGTGCTGGAGAGCGAAACCGACCTCAGCTACGAGCGCCTGCTGCGCCTGTACAAGGAAGTCGCCGGCAAGAGCCCGAGCAAGGGGCAGCTGCCGTTCTCGACCGACTGGTTCATGACCTGGCAGCCCAACATCCACGCCAGCCTGTTCCTCAACATCCACGAGTACCTGAACAAGACCGCGGCGCTCGACGAGATCGACGTCGTCATCAAGGCCTACCAGCTCTACCTCGAGCAGGTGGCGGTGCAGGAGATCGAGCCGATGCTGTCGGTGACGCGCGCCTGGCGCCTGGTCAAGTTCGTCGACAACGGCATGCTGACGATGACCAAGTGCTCATCGTGCGGCGGCCACTTCGTGACGCACCCGCACGAGATCGCCAAGCACTTCGTCTGCGGCCTGTGCAACCCGCCGGCGCGTGCCGGCAAGGGCAAGGCGGTGGGGTCGTTGCGGATGGATGCGGCGGCGGCGACGCACTGACGCACTGTTTGCGGCTTGATCTTCCGGCACACTGAGGTGTGCTTCTCGACGGCTCCGTGAGGGGCCGCTCTCTTTGAGCTTGCTGGTGCGGCGCGGCGGCGTCATTTGCCGCACATCGTTGGTTCAATCGCAAACAGCCTCAGTACCACGTCGCTTGCTCTTCACCTCGCAAAGGCGCTTGGGGCCAAGAGCTTCGCCAGTTGCCAGCCGCATCCAGACGAACAGCTCGGATGCGCCATCATCCAAAAGGCTCGCGGCCTCCTTGGGGAAAGCTAGACCCAAGTCGACTGCAGGATCGATAGGAAAACTGACTGACAGGTCGCGTTCGCTCGCGCCGATCTTCAGGCTGTGGACGACATTGGCCAGCTTGCCGCCATAGGGGTGACGCGGCACAGTGTTGCCAGGACGGCACGACCACTTTGCGCCGACCCTCTGACAACGCAGCCGCCAGTGCGGAAATACTTTGGTGTAGTTCTCACGCATGCTGGCCTCCTGCATGCTCGCGCTTGAGATTTGCGCGGCTCGCACGGCTTCACCGCCGCGCTCGCGGGCAGACCTGCTTTCACGCGCTTGAAAGTCGAACTGAGCGCGTGACCGGGCAACGGCGTTTGGCGCGTCGTGCCCTATGCGCTGCGCCGCAGCCTGTGGCGCCGTCGCGAAGTCCAACTTGGCAGGGACCGGACCAACGCGCCGCTGGTCCGGCAGTAGCAGAACCGCCTGCGCTTCGAGTACGACAGGGAACTGACTGGCCTCAAGGGTGAAGGCCGGCCCCTTGAGATCGATGGGGCTGAGGTGCGAATTCTGGGGAAACTCAAGACGCACAACGGGCTCGAGTTCGCTCAGTGCAGGCGATAGAACAGCCCGAAGCCGATGTTGAAAACCGTCCCCGCCGGAGCTCTGTCCTGGCCCCCAGAGGCCGCCCGGAACGTTTGGCTCCGGGTGGGTGTACGTGATCTCGAAACGCAGCCCGCTTCGCATCTGCGCTACCAACCCCGGCTCTGTGGACTCGGCCAACGACGGCTCAAGGCTGTACTCAATGCCCCAGCGTTTGAGTCTAGCGAGGGCGGTCTCGATGGGTATCACGATGAGCTCGCCGCTGGCGCTATCGATGCGAGACGCGATCCCGAGGAGGCGGCCGAGCGAATCGAACACGCCGCCGCCTGATGCTCCGGCCATGGCCTCCACTGATCGCACCCACAACTGCTGCGCATTGCTGCGGACAACAATGTCGCCCGTTGGCCCGCGGGCCCAGCGCTCGCGATTCATCGCCCCAATGAGGCTGACTTTGGCGCCTGGCAACTGGCCTGCGCGTGTCGGAGACAGTACACGCCGCCCGTTTCCCGCAAGTACCTCCGGGGGAGTGCCGCTCCTGTCGTGCTCGACCAGAAGGACGGCGAGGTCGAGCGCCCGATCGGTGTAGTGAGGGGACGCTGCGGCGACATAGGTGCGGCCACGACGTGCGCTGAACTCGACGTTTACTTCGGCTGCAAGGTCGCCCGCCTCGTTTGCCACGACATGCAACGCGGTGACGATCACGGTGCGCGCCGGAGTCTGGCCGACCACCAACCCAGCGCCGAAAGCTGCGCCCGAACCTCGACCGTGTCGCGCGTCAACCATCACGACCATGTCTTGCGGCTCCGCACTCACAGCACCACAGACCAACGAGGCCACTAGCGCGAGCGAGCTAGCCCATAAGCGCACCCCGCAGCCAAGCGATCCACGCAAGATCATTCCCCACCCAATTGGCGCACGCGTACTGCTACTTTGGCCGAGACCTGCGCCGCAGACAGCATCAAGCCGGCAATGCCTGAAAGAACCCCAAAAAAACCGAGAAGGACCGCGATCACGGGCTCGCCTTTGAGCTTGTCATAGTGAGTCGGCATAACGCGACGCATTCTCTGCAGTTGCGGTGAGGACCCCACGTGCATCGTGGCATCGGAGGTCAGGCCGTCGATCTGGACTTCGATTCCGCCCGCTGAGAGCAGGATCGCAGCCAGCTCGGCATCAATGAGTTGCATGCGTAGATCCGTCCCTCGCCAGAGGCGCACTTCGGCGTCCGGTTTGTCGAGAAACAGAAGGCTGCCACCTTGCAGACCGGTGTAGACACGGCCGTCTTCAAGCGGGCGACCAAATCCCAGACTCGAGACAGCGACACGTGGTCTCGTCTCATCGGAGGGATGAGCAATGCTGAAGACAAGCGCCGCCTCGTCACGTCCGCCAATTTCGCCTCGTACGGCGCCGTCAGCCGGCATCGGGCGTGACTCGCCTTCGCGTTCCGACTTCAGTGGGGGCGCGGTGGCATGAGTCAGTTGCACGGCAACGGGAACTTGACGCACCGGCAGCGACAGCGCGAAACGTGGGCGACCGGCTCTGTCCGGAAGGCGTAGCATCGTGAGGACGTTGCCCTCGCGAAGCCACAGGTCGACCCGTTCGGCGACCGCCCTTTCGCCCTCCGCTGCACGGGCGACGCTAAAGGGGGCGTCCTGCGTAGCCTGCGACGCACGAAATCCACGCAGTTCCCAGTCTGTGACGTTGAACGCTAGGCGTGCGTCGCCCTTGACCGTGAAGCCTATGAAGTCGGTTTGTGCCTGCATGCGAAATGACGCTTGCCAAACCGGCGAGGCCACACCGATCGCCACCAGCAGCGAGCCAACGACCAGCGAAACAGCAAGCAAGCCAACGCGCAGCCGCGAAGTCGGAGCTGGACGACTGGCACGCGCCAAGCGCGAAATTGGACGCCGGGGAGTCCTGTGCCACGATTTCATGTCGGTCCGGACGGCACAGTCAGCGAGTCGACCTGGGGACGACGATGGTCGCGTAGAGCGCTCCGAGCGGTTCGCGCGTCCGCGCGTCACGCGCTTCGACGGTCAGTTCGTAGCTCCCGGGCTCCAGATCGCCAGGCAGCGGGACCGTGGCGACGCCATTCGGCGTGAGTGCGACGTTCTTGACCGGCCAGGTGCGCATCGGACCGCTGCCGACAAGCGGTCGCAGGCTCATGCTCACGCTGTCGGAGCGGACCCCCGCACGCAGCTTCAGCGTCAGCATGCTCGCTTCGCTCGTCGCCGGGGCGGTGGCGAGTGCAACGGGCCAGTAGACAGTGTCCGGCCGGTCACTGCACCGCGCGCTGCAGGCGACTATTCCGAGGGCGTCGAGATCAGCCGCAGCGGCGGCTGAAAGCGAGGAAGCCTTGCGCAAAAGCTCCAACGACCAGTCGAACGGTCGGCCGAGGCCGACCTCGGCGCTGTCCATCTGGTAGCGGGCTTGGCTGGTGGTGCTCAGCGCACGCAGCGCCACCGGACCTCTGCCGCCTTCGCCGTCGACGATCAGCGTTAGCGTCGCTACTCGGCGGATTGCACTGAAGTCGATGGCCCCGCGGTGGTAGCCCACCAGCGCAATGCTCGCCTGACTCGAGACGTAACGCTGCAGGGCTCCTTCGCAACGCCTGCCGCGCGTGCGGTATCCGAGTTCACCAGCAGCAGCGGCGCTGGTGTCGGCCAAGCAAGAGCCGCCGGTCTGAGCGTGAGTCGGTGGTGTTCCGAGAGCCGCAAATGCAAGTGCTGCTGCTAAGAGCGCATGCACTCGCGTCGCTATCGGAATGCGCCTCTTTCCGCCCGATCGCTTCGGTACCGCCACGGCCTCCCCCTTCCCCGTCTGAGAGAGAGTAGCAGAAGGTAGGTTGGCGATTCGCAGGCAACAGTCCATGCGTCGCGCTGCCTCAGGGCACCACGGCAAGAAAGACGAACGCCGCGAAGATCACCAGGTGCACGGCGCCTTGCATCAGGTTCGTGCGGCCCGATGCCAGCGTGAGCGTGGCGACGACGAAGGTCAGCGCCAGCAGCGTCAGGTCCTTGGCCTCCAGGCCGAGCACCAGCGGCAGGTCGAACCAGATCACGGCCGCAACGACGGTGGGGATCGTCAGGCCGATGCTGGCGAGCGCCGAGCCCAGCGCGAGGTTCAGGCTGGACTGCAATCGATCGGCCCAGGCGGCGCGCACTGCGGCCCAGGTCTCCGGCAGCAGCACGACGCCGGCGATGACGATGCCCAGCACTGCCTTGGGCGCGCCCGCCGCGGCGAGCGCGCGGTCGATGGTGGGCGACAACAGTTTGGCCAGGCCCACCACGGCCACCAGCGCGAGCAACAGTAGAACCAGACTGGACGCGGTCTCGCTGCGACTTGGCGGCTCGGCGTGATGCGACTCGTCCTGCGCATGTTGCGCAGGCAGGAAGTAGTCGCGATGCCGTACCGTCTGCATGAACACGAACACCAGCCACAAGACCAGCGAGACCACGCCGACGAAGGTCAGCTGCGAGACCGTGTACGTGCCTGCGCTGGAACTGGTGGTGAAAGTCGGCAGCACCAGGCTCAGCGTGGCCAGCGCCACCAGCGCGGCCAGGCCGGCGCTGGCGCCATCGACGCGGAACGTTTGTTCGCGATGGCGCAAGGCACCGACGAAGATGCACAGGCCCAGCACGCCGTGGCAGATGATCATCACGGCCGCGAAGATGGTGTCGCGCGGCAGCGCAGCTGCGGCAGCGCCGCCGGCGAGCATGGTCGAGAGGATCAACGCCACCTCGATCACCGTGACCGCCAGCGCCAGCGTCAACGTGCCATAGGGCTCGCCGACGCGATGCGCCACCACCTCGGCGTGATGCACCGCGGCCACGACCGCGACGGGCAGCATCGCGGCACAGGCCCACAGCAGCGGTGTGCCCGGCTCGAACGCGAAGCTCGCGCCCAGCAATGCGAGCGCGAGCAGCGGGATGAGCGTGGGCCAGCGGTGCATGGCCCCATTGTTCAGCAGTTGTTCAACACTCGTTCAACCGTCGCGACGCGCGGCTCACGCCGCGCGCCGATGCCGCCCTACGTCGTCAGCCCTCGCGATCAGGGGAACAGCGTCCCGTACTCGACCGTCGTCAGCGTCGAAGCCAGCACGTCCTTCTGATCGGCCGTCAGGTTGGTCGCCGGTGCGGTCATCGACTGCAACTGCGTGAAGCTGAAGGCGGCGATCTGCGACAGCGAGAGCTCCGGCAGGTTGGCCGCCGAGATCGCGCCGACCTGCGAGGTGGACAGCGCCCCGATCTGCGCCGAGCCGAGCGAGCGGATCTGCGAGGCCGTCATCGCCGTGACCTGCGCGTCGGCGACCTTGGTCACGTCGAGCGCGGCGATCTGCGAGGTCTGCAGTTGCGCGATGTCGATCACCTGCACCTTGGCGGCATCGAGCGCGTTGAGCTGCGTCGATGTCAGCGAGCGCAGTTGCGAGCCGGTGAGCTGGCCGACCTGCGCGGCACTCAGGTCGTTGATGTTGGCGCCGAGCGCGACGATCTGCGTGTCGGCGAGCTTGTCGATGCGGCTGCCCAGGTTGGCGAGCACCGTTTCGCTCGGGCTCGTCAGCGTGGCCTGCAGTTGCGTTGCCGACAGCGCCTGGAGCTGGCTGTCGCCGATAGCGCCGCACCTGCGCGCCGCTCAGCGTGCTGAAGTCGAGGCTGCCGACCTGCGCGAACGAGAGGTCGCCCATGTCGGTGAGCTTGGCCGAGACCAACCCGACTTGGGCGTTCGACAGGCCCTGGATCTGATCGGACGAGAGCGCATTGACCTGACGGCTGGTCAGGCTCGACAGCACGCTGTTGGACAAGCCCTGGATCTGCTCGACGCTCAGGTTGGCGATGTCCGATGCGGCGGCGATGTCGCGCAGCACGCCGAGTTGCGTCGAGTCGAAGGCGCGCACCTGCGTCTGCGTCAGGCTGCCGATCTGCGCGCTCGTCAGGCTCTGCAACTGCGTGGTGCTCAGGCCGCGCACCTGCGCCGTGTTCAGCATCTGCACCTGGCCCGTGGACAGGCTGCTCAGCACCGCGCCGAGCTGCGTGGCGCCGAGCGCGCGCACCTGCGTGCTGCTCAGGCCCTGCACCTGCGTGCTGCTGAGGAATTGCAGTTGACCCGTCGTCAGTGCTGCCACTTGGCTCGTGTCCAGCGCCTGCAGATCGGCCAGTTCCATGTTGGCGATCTGGCCGCCGTTGAGCGTGCGGATCTGGTCGCTGCCGAGCGCGCGCACCTGCGCGGTGGAGAGCGCTGCCACCTGGCCGTAGGCCAGCGCGGCCATCTGGCCGGTGGACAGCGCACGCACCTGGCCGGTGGACAGCGTGGCGATGCCGTTGCCGAGTGCGCTGATCTGGTTGGTGCTCAGCGCCTGCACCTGCGCGCTCTGCAGATTGACCGCGACCGCGCTCACGTCGTAGCTTTCGAGCGCGCGCACTTGCGCCGCGCTGAGCGAACGCACCTGCGTGCTGGTCAGGCTGTCGATCTGCGTGTCCGACAGCGAGCGGATCTGCTCGGTGCCGAGTGCGGCCACCTGCGTCGTCGTCAGTGCGGCCACGGCCGTGGTGGTGAGCGCCGTCACGGCCTCGTTCGACAGTGATTGGAGTTGCGGGGCGGACAGGGCGCGCACCTGCGTCGAGGTCAGCGCACTGGCCTGCGTGCTGCTCAGCGCAGCGATCTGCGAAGTGGACAGCGACGCGACCTGGCCGGTCGTCAGTGCGCCCACCTGGTCCGAGGCGAGCGACTGGATCTGCTCGTCGGTCAGCGCCGAGATCTGGCTCGACTGGATCTTGGCGCGCAGCGCAACCAGGTCGTTGCTCTCGAGCGCGCGCAACTGGTTGACGGACATCGCACCCACCGACGCAGCGCTCAGGCCCGCGGCCTGGCTGTCGCTGAGGCTGCGGATCTGCGCGGTGGACAGCGCGTTGACCTGATCGGTCTTGAGTGCGGCGATCGCGGCGGTGGACAAGGCGGCCACCTGCTCGTTGGACAACGCGCGGATCTGGCCGGTCACGCCGTCGGAGGACAGCGCACGCACCTGCGCGGTGGACAGCGCGCCGACCTGAGTTTCGGTCAGCGCGGCGACCTGATCGCTCGACATCGCGGCGATCTGGCGCGTCGTCAACGCGGCGACCTGGGTGGTGGTGAAGGACTGCACCTGGTCGGTGGTCAGCGCCGCGACCTGGTTGGCCTGCAGCGTCGGCAGCAGCGACTGCACCGTCGCGTAGGTCATGGCCTGCAACTGGCTGCCCGAGAGCTGGCGCGCGCTGGCCGAGCTGAGCTTGGCGACCTGGCCGGTGGACAGGCTCTGCACCTGTTCGTTGGACAGCGCCTGGATCTGCGCGGTGGACAGCGCGGCCACGGCGCTGGTGGACAGCGCGGTGATCTGATCGTTGTTGAGCGCGCCGATGCCGTTGGCGTCGGCCGACAGCGAGGCCACCTGCGCCGCGGTCAGCGCGCTGGCTTGTACGGCCGTCATGCTGCGCAACTGGTCCGAACTCAGGGCGCCGAGTTGCGTTGCGGTGAGCGCGCGCACGGCGGCGGTGGACAGTGCCGTCAAGCGGTCGCCGGTCAGGGCACCGACGCCGGCGGCGTCGGCCGAGAGGGCGCGCACCTGCGCCGTGGTCAGTGCACCGAGCTGTGCCTCCGACAGGCTCTGCAGTTGGCTCGAACCCAGGCCGCGCACCTGCGCGGTGGTGAGTGCAGCGATGGCCGCGGTCGACAGCGACGCGACCTGATCGCTGTTCAGGGCACCGACCTGGTCGCTGCGCAACGCGCTGACCTGGCCGTTGAGCAGCGCGCCGACCTGTTCGTCGGACAGCGCGGCCACTTGCGCCGTGCTCAGTGCCTGGATCTGGCTGGTGTTCAGCGCCTGGATGTGGGTCGAGGCCAAGGCGCCGATCTGGTCGCTGCTGAACGACGCCACCTGCGTGTTCGACAGCGCCCGCACCTGGTTGGCGGTGAGGTTGCCGACCTGCGTGTCCGAGAAGGCGCCGATCTGCGCGGTGGACAGCGCCTTGATCTGCGTGCCGGTGAGCGAGCCGATCTGGTCGCTGCCGATCAGCTGCAACTGGGTGCTCGTCAGCGCTGCGACCTGCTTGGTCGAGAGCTGGCCGAGCTGGCTGCCGAGCACGTCGATCGCGCCGAGCTGCGTCGAGGTCAGCGCCTGCACCTGGGTCGAGACCAGCGCGTTGACCTGGTCCGAGCTCATGGCCCGCACCTGCTCTTCAGACAGCGACTGGAGCTGCGTGGCGGTGAGCGCGCGGATCTGCGCGGTGGAGAACGTGCTCAGCGCGTCGAGCTGGCCGGCGGCCAGGGCCCGCACCTGGCTCGTCGTCAACTGCTCGCCGGCGGACGATTCGAGCGCGCGGATCTGGTCGGCCGACAGGGACTTGATCTGCGTCGAGGTCAGGGCGCGCACCGCATCCGTCTGGATGGCCTCGATCTGCTCGTAGGCCATTGCCGAGAGCTGCGCCGTCGTCAGCGCGGCGAGCTGCGTCGAGCTGAGCGCGCTGACCTGGCCGGTGGTGAAGCCGAACTGGGCCTGGTAGGGCGTGAACGAGGCCAGCTGCCCGCCGCTGAGCGACGTGATGACGCCGCTGTCGTAGCCGGTATCGGTCTTGCCGATCGCGGCGATCTGTTCGGGCGAGAACGCCCGGATCTGATCGGCCGTCAGTGTCTTGACGGCGGTCGAGTTGGCGGTCTTGATCTGGTCCGTCGTCAGCGTGGCGATCTGCTCGACGGTGTACGACTTGAAGCTGGTGATGGCGGGCATTGGGTTTCCTTCTGGAGCGCGGTGCGGGGACTGCGACGCATGTCACGAACGAGGTGTGCAGTACAGGACAGCGTCGTTCCCTGCACCGCTTGCACACGGCACTGGCGTCTTCGGCCGGCACTTGCAAAACTTCAGGCCGGACGCCATGGATCGGCATGTTGTGTGGAATCCGGCGGGGCATTGGGCCGATCAGCGGCGCAAACACCGGTCAATCCGCGGGCGGGGCCTTGATGACTCCCTCTCCCGCACGCGGGAGAGGGAGCAAGACGGATCAGGCCGCCGCAGCCAGCCGCTCGAACTGCGCTTCGAGCGCGCGCGCGAAGCGCGGCGTGTCGAACAGCACGCCGTGCTCGCGCTCATGCTCGAGGTGCGCGCGCAGCCGCGCGCATTCACCCGGCGTACTCGCCAGTTGCACGGCGCGCTCGGCATACGCGCCGAGATCGGTGGTGATCAGCTCGGGCAGGCGCGCGGCGGTCAGCAGCGCACCGGCCATGCGCGAGGCGAAGGTCTGGCCGGCGCAGGTCAGCACCGGCAGGCCCATCCACAGCGCGTCGTTGGCGGTGGTGCCGCCGTTGAACGGCGTGCAGTCGAGGAACAGGTCGGCCACGGCGTAGCGCGCCAGGTAATCGGCGGGCAGGGCGCGGCCGGCGAAGACCAGGCGCGCGGCATCGATGCCGCGCGCGCGCGCCTCGCGCTGCAGGTTGTGCTGCGCCCACGGGTTGTCGGCGAGCAGCCACAACACGCTGCCGGGCACGCGCCGCAGGATCTGCATCCAGGTGTCGAACACCGCCGGCGTGATCTTGTAGTTGTTGTTGAACGAGCAGAAGACGAACGCGCCTTCGGGCAGGCCACACGCCGCGCGCGAGGGCGGCGGCGAGTGCACGCGCTGGCGGTCGCTGCACTGATAGACATCGGGCAGGTAAAGCGCGCGCTCGGTGTAGAAGCGCTGCGCGTCCTCGGGGATCAGGAAGCGGTCGGCGATGACGTGGTCGATGAAGGGCAGGCCGGTGGTCGCCGGCAGGCCGAGCCAGGTGATCTGGATCGGCGCCGGCCGATACGCCAGCATGTTGGCGCGCGCGCCCAGCGTCTGGCCCTGCAGATCGACCAGGATGTCGATCTCGCGGCTGGTGATCAATCGCGCCGCGCTCTCGTCGTCGAGGCCGTGGATGCGCTCGAAGTGATCCATCGCGCCGACGACGCGCTGGCGCAGCGCCGAGCCGTCCTCGCGGCTCCAGTCGAAGCCGAAGATCTCGAAGCGCTCGCGGTCGTGCAGCTCGAACAACTCGGCCGTGAGCATCGCCACCGGGTGCAGGCAGAAGTCGGACGAGCAGTAGGCGATGCGCAGCTTGCGGTGGCGGTAGGGTTTGGCGGGCGCAAGGCGCGGCACGTCGAGGTGCAGCTTGTGCTTGACGTACTGGCGCGCCGCGGCGAGCTGTTCGCCCGGGTCCTCGGACTGGCTGATCATCGCCATCGCCGACGTGAACTGGCGCATCACGTCTTCGTCCAGACCCGGCAGCGGCTGGTACACCGGCCATTGGCACTGGCGCGCGCGCAGGAACACCCAGTGGTGAATCACGTCGGGCTGCAGCGGCTCGATGCGCAGGCTCTTGGTCAAGCTGGCTTCGGCCTCGGCGTAGCGGCCCTGATCCTCGAAGTGGCGGCCCAGGTTGTTCAGCGCCAACAGCAGCAGCGCGCGCTGCTCGGGGTTGTCGGCAAGGGCATGGCTTTCGATCCACAGCCACTGCGCGACCGCCGCGTCGCTTTGCCCCATGCGCTCGTAGGTCAGGCCAAGGTTGAAGCGCGGCTGCAGGAAGCCGGGCGCCAGGTGCAGGGCCTGGCCGTAGGCGTCGAGCGCGCCGTCGACGTCGTTTTCGGTGAACAGCAGCACGCCCAGGTTGAACAGCACCAGGTGGTTGTGCGGCGTGCGGTTGCGCGCAAGCCAGGTGCGGTACAGCACCGCGGCCAGGGCATTGCGCCCCTGTTGTGTGAGGCGGTTGGCGGCTTCGAGCAGGGGCACGATGGCGAGTTCGCGATTCCACGCGGCTTCGAGCGCGGGGATGAAGGCGGTGTCGTTGTCGACGACGGTGGTGATCGAGCTCATCGCCAAAGTGTTGGCGCGCGGGGTGCCGGCGAAACGCCGAACAACGCGGGCTTCGGCGTGTTGTTTGCGGACTCGAATGCGCGCTGCGAAAGCGGATCGGCGCGGGCGAGAAATCCGTCACGCTTGCGGCCGCAGCCTGTGCGCGGGTGGCGGCGTTTGGTGTCACTCTGCGCACCAGATCGATGCCGCGGGTTGCCGCACCTCGAGTCTGCTTGTCTCCTCCTGGCACATCATCCGGTGTGCTTTCAGACGGCCCCGCGAGGGGCCGTTTTCTTTTGTGCCGTCAAAGTGGGTTTGTTGAAGCGATCGTGATGACGGTGCTCACCCGACACTTCTTCTCAAGCGCCGCATCGCCCCGCCGATAAAGCGCATGTCCCCCAAACGGAAAGATCATGTTCGTCATCGTCGGCTGGCTCGTCGCGCTCGGCTGCATCTTCGGTGTGTTCATCGTGCACGGCGGCAACATCGGCGTCGTGCTGAAGGCGCTGCCGTTCGAGATGACGACGATCATGGGCGCGGCCATCGGCGCCTTCATCGCCAACAACCAGCCCAAGGTGCTCAAGTCCTCGCTGGCCGGCCTGGCGCAGTGCTTCAAGGGCAGCAAGTACACCAAGGCGCGCTACATGGAGTTGATGGCGCTGATGTACGACATCCTGCAGAAGGCGCGCAAGGAAGGGCTGATGGCGATCGAGGCGGATGTCGAGAAGCCCGAGGAGTCGCCCCTCTTCAAGAAGTACGCCACCGTCGGCAGCGACCACCACGTCGTCGAGTTCATCACCGACTACCTGCGCATGATGGTCTCGGGCAACCTGAACTCGCACGAGATCGAGTCGCTGATGGACAGCGAGATCGAAACCCATCACCACGAGGCGCATGCGCCGGTGGGCGCGATCCAGCGCCTGGCCGGCGGGCTGCCGGCCTTCGGCATCGTCGCCGCGGTGCTGGGCGTGGTCAACACGATGGGCTCGGTGGGCCAGCCGCCGGCGGTGCTCGGCGGCATGATCGGCTCGGCGCTGGTCGGCACCTTCCTCGGCATCCTGCTGGCCTACGGCTTCTTCGAGCCGTTGGCGGGCCTGCTCGAACAGAAGGTCGACGAGGGCAGCAAGGAACTGCAGTGCATCAAGACCACGCTGCTGGCCTCGATGCAGGGCTATGCGCCGCAGGTGGCGGTGGAGTTCGGGCGCAAGGTGCTGTACTCGACGGAGCGGCCCACCTTCGCCGAGCTCGAAGGCCACGTGAAGGGGAAGAAGTAATGGCAGGCGACGCCAAGAAGCTTCAACCGATCATCGTCAAGAAGATCAAGAAGGGCGGCCACGGCCACCACGGCGGCGCCTGGAAGATCGCCTATGCCGACTTCGTGACCGCGATGATGGCCTTCTTCCTGCTGATGTGGCTGCTCGGCTCGACCACCGAGGGCGACAAGAAGGGCATCGCCGACTACTTTCAATCGCCGCTGAAGGTGGCGATGGCTGGCGGCTCGGGCTCGGGCGACTCGTCGCACGTGGTCAAGGGCGGCGGCGAGGATCTGACGCGCACCACCGGGCAAGTCAAGCGCGGCGACATGCAAGCGCCAGCGCAGCACCGTCAACCTGCACAAGTCTGAAGCAGGAGCAGGTGCGCGCCGAGATCGCGCGCCTGGAAGACCTGAAGAAGAAGGTCGGCGCGGCGATCGCCGTCAACGAGCGTCTTGCCGCGATGTCCACGCAGATCAAGCTCGACATGACGCGCGACGGCCTGCGCATCCAGATCGTCGACGACCAGAACCGGCCGATGTTCGCCAGCGGCTCGGCCGTGGTGCAGCCCTACATGCGCGAGCTGTTGAAAGAGATCGGCCAGGTGCTGGGCGACGTGCCGAATCGCCTCACGCTCGAAGGCCACACCGATGCGTTGCCGTTCGCCGGCGGCGATCGCGGCTACAGCAACTGGGAGCTGTCGAGCGACCGCGCCAACGCCTCGCGCCGCGAGCTGGTGGCCGGCGGCCTGGCCGACGACCGCGTGCTGCGCGTGCAGGGCCTGGCCTCGAGCCAGCCCTTCGACAGCGCCGATCCGCGCGCGGCGAGCAACCGCCGCATCAGCATCATCGTCATGAACCGCGAAGCCGAGGACCGCATGTTCCGCACCGCGCCGGAAGTGGCCGAAGCGGTGAGCGAAGAGGCCGCGCCGCCGAATGCCGGAGCCGCTGCCGCCGATCGTGTCGCGCAGTGACGGGCAGCGGTGAGGCTGGGGGCTGAGCGCTGTCGGCGCGGCTTGACTGAGCCTGTGGCTACGCTGCTTCGCCACGAAGTGCAACTCCGAGTTCCCTCTCTAGGTATGTGACGGTCTCCGCCTGACCGTCCAAGGATGCGCGAACGAGCTGCGAAGTAAAGAGACGGGGCTCGCTCTGCCACAGTGCCTCATCGCGAGGAAGAGTCTTCATCCAACGAACCTTGCAAACATACTCGGCCTTGGCATCATCGTCGACGTTGTCCGCAAGTCCTTTGCACTTGAGAGGCAGAGAAAGCAAGGGGACGTCCGTGACTTTTACGTCTCTCCACCTTCTGTGCAGCAGCCACGATTCGGCCAGCGCCGACGAAGCCATGCTTCTTGAGGTATGCAGCAAATACGTCGCCTACGTTGAAGCCGAGCATCGCGTCTCGCCAGCGCGGCCCTTGACCTGCGGAGATGAAGTCGTGAGCTATGTAGTCATCCCAGTTTCGGTGGGCGCCTTCGCCGACGTTGTAGTAGTAGATGCCATTGCGGTAGTCGAAGCCTGACAGTTCCTTGTGTAGCGTGTTGATGGGCCGAAAGTTCTGGGCGAAGGCCCCTGTGGCAATGTTCGTCGTGAGCTTTCCAAGCTTCCACAGCAGCGTCTTTTCCACAAGTAGCGCCTGATCCTCGCTGAGCCCGCGGGCGAGTACACGAATGATCGGAAGCAGGCCTTCCTTCTTGATCTCGGAGATCCGCCGGGACTTCGCCGAGTCCGATGCGTCTTGCAGGTGAGCGTCCTTCCGTGAGCCCTTCCCTTTGCCGTAGTAGAACTCTTCGAGGTTTCGCGGATCGATGTAGCAGTACACGTAGAAGTCGGGCATAGTTTTTTTGCGGCTAGCGCGATGTCGGGCGCAATGCCCATTCTTCCGCATCCTTGCCATGCCTTGCCACAACTGCCTAGCGGTGGACTTCAAGCTCTGCTCGACTTCTGAACGATCCGCCCCGAGATAACGCCGGCAATCCCCTGCCTTATCCCGCTTAAGTTTTCGCTCGGCCCCGGCACCATCCGTGGACCATGGCCGAGAGTGCACAAGACCGTCACCTACCCGCTTCGGCGCGCAAGATCGAAAAGGCGCGCGAGGACGGGCAGGTTGCGCGCTCGCGTGACCTCGGTCACTTCGGCGCGATCGCGGCCGGCGGCGCGCTGCTGGTCGCTCTCGCGCCGGTGTTCACCGGCTGGCTGCAGGAACTGATCGCGCACGGTCTGACGTTCGACGCCAAGAGCCTGGCCGGATCGGCGCCGATGCAACGAGCGCCTGGGCGAAGCGACGCTGCGCATGCTGGCGCTGGTGTTGCCGATCGGCGCGGCGATGATGGCTCGTGGCCCTGGCGGCCGGCGTGCTGTCCGGCGGCTGGAACTGGACGCTGGAAACCGATCGAGCCGAAGTTCGACAAGTTCAATCCGCTCACCGGCCTGGGCCGCGTCTTCTCCAAGCAGCAGCTCGGCGAAACACTGAAAGCCTGCGCGCTGGCGCTGGTGCTGGGCACGATCGGTGCGCTCTGGCTGCGCGCGCACGCGACCGAGTTCGCGCAGACGCTGACGCTGCCGCTGCCGGCCGCGCTCGCGCAGAGCGGCTCGATGCTGCAGGCCGGCCTGCTGCTGCTGGTGATCGCGCTGGCCGCGTTCGCGCTGATCGACGTGCCGCTGCAGAGGAAGCGCCTGCTCGATCGCCTGAAGATGAGCCATCAGGAGTTGAAGGAAGAGTTCAAGCAGCTCGAGGGCAACCAGGAAGTCAAGAGCCGGGTGCGCGCGCGCATGCGCGAGATGGCCAACCGCCGCATGCTGGCGGCTGTGCCCCAGGCCGACATCGTGGTGATGAACCCGACGCACTATGCGGTGGCGCTGAAGTACGACGACAAGACGATGGCCGCGCCGCGCGTCGTCGCCAAGGGCGCCGACCTGATCGCGCTGAAGATCCGCGATCTCGCGAAAGAAGCCAAGGTGCCGGTGCTGCAAGCGCCGCCGCTGGCGCGCGCGCTGTACGCGCATGCCGAGGTCGATCGCGAAGTGCCGGCCGCCCTGTTCGCCGCGGTGGCGCAGGTGCTGGCCTGGGTCTTCCAGCTGCGCGCGGCGATGGCCGGGCAGGGCAGCGCGCCGAACGAACCGCAGGCGCTTGCCGGTGCCGGTGGAGCTCGATCCGCATCACGACAAGAAGGCTGAGGCATGAACGCGCTGACGCAACGTTTGAACGCGCTGCTCGGCCCGAACGCCGACCTCGTCAAGAACCTGGCCGCGCCGATCTTCATCGTCATGGTGCTGGCGATGATGGTGCTGCCGATGCCGCCGCTGCTGCTCGACATGTTCTTCACCATCAACATCGCGCTGGCGCTGCTGGTGATGATGGTGGCGGCCAACATGGTGCGGCCGCTCGAGTTCGCGGCCTTTCCCGCGGTGCTGCTGGTGACGACGCTGATGCGCCTGTCGCTCAACGTGGCGTCCACGCGCGTCGTGCTGCTCGAAGGCCACACCGGCCCGGGCGCGGCGGGGCAGGTGATCGAGTCGTTCGGCCACTTCCTGATCGGCGGCAACTTCGCGGTCGGTCTGATCGTCTTCGCGGTGCTGGTGGTGATCAACTTCATCGTCGTCACCAAGGGCGCCGAGCGCATCGCCGAGGTCGGCGCGCGTTTCACGTTGGACGCCATGCCGGGCAAGCAGATGGCGATCGACGCCGATCTCAACGCTGGGCTGATCGACGAGAAGGAAGCCAAGCGGCGCCGCAGCGAAGTCGGCGAAGAGGCCGAGTTCTTCGGCTCGATGGACGGCGCGAGCAAATACGTGCGCGGCGATGCGATGGCCGGCCTGCTGATCCTCTTCATCAACATCATCGGTGGCTTCATCATCGGTGTGGCCCAGCATGGCCTCTCCGCATCGCAGGCGGCGAACTCGTATGTGCTGCTGGCCGTCGGCGACGCGCTGGTGGCACAGATCCCGGCGCTGCTGATCTCGGTGTCGGCGGCGATGGTGGTCTCGCGCGTCGGCAAGGAGCACAACGTCGGCAGCCAGATCGGCCGGCAGGTCTTCAACTCGGCCAAGTCGCTGGCCGTGGTGGCGGGCATCGTCGGCCTGCTCGGGCTGATCCCGGGCATGCCCAACGTCGTCTTCATCGTCATCGCTTCGGCCATCGGCTGGCTCGCGTGGAAGCTGCGCCGGCGCGAGCTGGCGGCCGTGGCCGCGCAGTCGATGACGAAGGAAGAAAAGCGCGAGGCCAACCCCGAAGCGACCTGGGACGACCTGATCCCGGTGGACACGCTCGGCCTCGAAGTCGGCTACCGCCTGATCACGCTGGTGGACGCGCAGCGCGGCGGCGATCTGCTGACGCGCATCAAGGGCGTGCGCAAGAAGTTCGCGCAGGACGTGGGCTTCCTTCCGCCGCCCGTGCACATCCGCGACAACCTCGATCTCAAGCCGAGCATGTACCGCGTGTCGCTGCGCGGCGCGGTGGTGGGCGAGGGCGAGGCCTTCCCCGGCATGTTCCTGGCCATCAACCCGGGCGGCGCGACGCAGCAGTTGATCGGCACGAAGACCAGCGATCCGGCCTTCGGCCTGCCCGCGGTGTGGATCGACGAGCGCCAGCGCGAGCTGGCCCAAGTAAGCGGCTTTACCGTGGTTGATTGTTCGACCGTGGTCGCCACCCACCTCTCACACTTGATGCAAGTGAATGCATCCAGGTTGCTCGGCCGCGTCGAAACCCAATCGCTGGTCGAGCATGTGACGAAGTTGGCACCCAAGTTGATCGAAGACGTGATTCCCAAGATGGTCGGCATCGCCGCGCTGCAGAAGCTGCTGCAACTGCTGCTCGAGGAAGGCGTGCACATCCGCGACATGCGCTCGATCATCGAGTGCCTGGCCGAGAACCCCGCCGTGGCGGCCGACCCGCAGGCACTGGCCGCTGCGGTGCGCACGCACATCGCGCCGGCGATCGTGCAGCAGATCTACGGCCCGGCGCGCGAGCTCGACGTGATCGCGCTCGAACCGAACCTGGAGCGCCTGGTGACGCAGGCCCTGACCAGCCCGCACGGCGCCGCGCTCGACCCGGGCGTGAGCGAAACGCTGGCCAAGAGCGCTGCCGACAGCGCACGCACGCAGGAAGAGATCGGCCTGCCGGCCTGCCTGCTCGTGCCCGACCTGATCCGCGCGCCGATGGCGCGCCTGTTGAAGCGCGCCGCGCCGCGCCTGAAGGTGCTGGGCCACAGCGAGATTCCTGAAACCCACTCGATTCGCATCGCGTCCGTGATCGGAGCCACCTGAATGAACCCCCAAGCTCACATTCGTTCGCTGCCCCCCGGGCTCCGAAGGGGCCCCTGCGTGGCCCTTGGGGCGCGCGCCTCCCTAGAGGCGGCTCGTCGGGAGGCGCAATGAGCAACCAAGTCAAGCGCTTCAACGCGCGCACCTCGCGCGATGCGCTCAAGCTCGTGCGCCAGGCTTTCGGCGACGACGCGGTGGTGCTGTCCAACAAAGGCACGGCCGACGGCGGCGTCGAGGTGCTGGCGATGCCGGCCGACGGCGTCAGTCGCATCGAACAGGCGGCGGTCCACGCGCCGGTGGTGCGTGCTGCAGAGTCCGTGCCGGTGGTACGCGCTGCCGAGCCCGCGGCGCGCGCTCCCGTTCGCCCTGAGCTTGTCGAAGGGCCGGCCAAGCGCAAGGCTTCGACAAGCTCAGCCCGAACGGAAACAGCAGGCGACGTCGCACGTGACGTCGAGCAGCTCGCGATGAGCACGCTGTCGTTCCAGGACTACGTGCGCGAGCGCATGTTGAAGCGTCGCCAGGCGCAGCGCGATCTGGCAGCGATGCCAGAGACGCAGACCGCCGATGCGCCGAAGGCTGCGCCTGCGGTAGCCGCCAGCGTCGAACCCAGGCCCGCAGCAATGCCCGTGCATGAACGCGCAGCCAAGGCGCCGCTGCTGGCTGATGCCGTCGATTCGATGCCCGCCGCACTGCACAGCCACAACGACTCCGGCGCGCGCCGCGAGCACGCCATGATGGCCGAGCTGCGCGCGATGAAGGGCCTGATCGAAGACCGCTTCGGCGCGCTCGCCTTCATGGAGAAGCTGCAGACCAGCCCGCGCCGCGCCACGCTGACGCAGCGCCTGTTCGATGCCGGCTTCTCGCCCGCACTCATCCGCAAGCTCGCCGAAGGCCTGCCGCGCAAAGCCGCCAACGCGGAAGAAGACATCGCCTGGGCGGCTTCGGTGCTCGAACAGAACCTGTTGGCTGCCGAACGCGAAGCCGCACTCGAAGACAGCGGCGGCGTCTTCGCGCTGATCGGCGCCACCGGCGTCGGCAAGACGACGAGCACCGCCAAGCTTGCCGCCGCCTTTGCCACGCAGCACGGCTCGGGCAACCTCGGCCTGATCACGCTCGACGCCTACCGCGTCGGCGCGCAGGAGCAACTGCGCACCTACGGCCGCATCCTCGGCGTGCCGGTGCACACCGCGCACGACCGTGCCTCGCTCGAAGACCTGCTCGATCTGCTCTCGGCCAAGAAGATGGTGCTGATCGACACGGCCGGCATCGGCCAGCGCGACGCGCGCACGCGCGAGCTGCTCGAGATGCTCGGCCACCGCTCGATCCAGAAGCTGCTCGTCATCAACGCTTCGGCGCAGGGCGAGACCATCGAGGACGTGCTGATCTCGTATCGCGCCGCGGCCTGCCGCGGCGTCGTGCTGTCGAAGATCGACGAAGCGGTGAAGCTGGCGCCGGCGCTCGACGCCATCATCCGCCACAAGATGCGCATCGTCGGCGTCGCCAACGGCCAGCGCGTGCCCGAAGACTGGCATCGCCTGTCGGCATCGGCGCTGGTGCAGCGCGCACTGCGTGCGTCGGGCAACCGCAGCTGGCGCTTCGAAGCGCAGGAAGTCAACCTGGTGTTCGCCGGCCACGGTGGCGCCTCGCGCGGCAGCAGCGCGCTGCACGCCTGAAGAGCGCGGTGATGGACTTCCTCGCCAGCGACAGCACACCGATGCCCGACCAGGCCGACGGCCTGCGTCGCCTGTTCTCGGGCGCGCGCACGCGCTTCATCGCGGTGGCGGCCAACCCCGACGTCGCCTTCGCCGGCCTTGCCCTCGAACGCCTGGCCAGCGCCTGCGCTGCCGCCGCCGAACGCAAGGTGCTGGTGGTGGATGCGGCGCGCGGCACGCCGCACGAGATGGCCGCGGTGGATCTGGCCGACTGCATCGAGCGCTTCGATGACGAGCGCCTGTCCTATCTCGCCGCAAGCGGGCTGCCGATGCGGTACGTCGACGCGCGCGGCTCGTGCGAACGATTCCTGCACGCGCTGGCCGATGCCGCGCCCGAGGCCGGCGTCGTCATCGTGCATGCCGAAGTCACCGAGCTCGGCCGCATCTTCGCGCGCCGCGCGCCGCGGCCGGTGCTGCTGGCCGCGGACCACCCGGCCAGCGTCACGGCGGCCTACGCCAACATGAAACTGCTGGCGCAGCGCTTCAACCTGATGACCTTCGATCTGCTGCTCGTGGCCGCGGCGAACTCGCCGCGCACGCCGCGTATCGCCGAACAACTCGCGCTCACCGCCGATCGATTCGCCGGCGCCGTGCTGCACGACTGGGCCGCGATCGACCCGGCCAGCGACGCGGCGCCGCCGCGTGCGCTGCTGCGTCTGGCGCGCGCTCTGCTCGCCGAGCCGCTGCAAGCCGCGTCGACGCCAGCGATGCCCGCTGCGATGCAGGAGCAGCGATGAAGAGCGACACCGCCGCCGCCACCCTCGACAACGAAGCAAGCAGCCCCACGCCTGGAGCCCCGACCATGTACACCGCCACCGGCCGCCCCGAGAAGATCAACGCCGCCAGCCCGGCCGTCAACATCAACGCCACGCTCAAGCAGTACACGCCGCTGGTGCGGCGCCTGGCGCACCAGATGATCGCCAAGCTGCCGGCCAACGTCGAAGTCGACGATCTCATCCAGGTCGGCATGATCGGCCTGCACGATGCGCTCGGCCGCTTCGACGCGGCGCAGGGCGTGCAGTTCGAGACCTTCGCGACGCAGCGCATCCGCGGCGCCATGCTCGACGAGCTGCGCAACGGCGACTGGATGAGCCGCGGCGACCGCAAGCAGCAGCGCCAGATCGAAGCCGCGGTGCACAGGCTCGAACAGGAGCACGGCCGCGCCCCGGCGGAGAGCGAGATCGCGCGCGAGATGGGCCTGTCGCTCGCCGACTACCAGGAAACCTTGACGCGTGTGCGCGGCACGCAGCTCGTGCACCTCGAAGACATGAGCGGCCGCGACGGCGACGAGGCCGGCGCCGACGGATTCCTCGACCGCCATGTCGCCGACACCGCGTCCGATCCGCTGGCGATGCTCAACGACCATCGCATGCGCCAGGCCCTGGTCGATGCCATCAAGCTGCTGCCCGAGCGCGAGCAGTACGTGATGAGCATGTACTACGAGCACGACATGAATCTGAAGGAGATCGCGGCGGTGCTCAAGGTCACCGAGAGCCGCGTGTGCCAGTTGCACAGCCAGAGCATCGCGCGGCTGCGCTCGAAGCTGCGCGCCTGGTAGTTCCCTTGCTCGCGAGCCTGGTCGCGCGCGTCAGGCCAGGAAGCCGCCGGCCTTCAGGTTCTTCATGATGTCGCGAGCCAGGTCCAGCGTGATCGTGCCGGGTGCCTGCTGCGTCTCGTACTTGTATTCCCACAGCACCGCCATCGAGGCGGCGTCGTAGAGCCTGGCTTCGACTTCGACCGAGCGCACGCTGCCGGCGGCGAAGGTGGCGCGCTTGGGCGTCACGACCAGCGCCTCGGTGACGCCGCTGCTCTTGCGGCGTTCGGCGACGAGCTCGTGCAGCGAGCGTCCCGGCTTGGTGACGAGCGTCGTCGCCGAGTTCTGGCCGGCCTCGTTGAGCTGCACCGAAAGCACCGAGATCAGGCTCTGCGCGAACAGTTCCAGATCCATGCCACCCAGCGCCGCTCGCGGCCCGACGCCGTGATAGATGGCCGGCGGCGTCATGACGAACAGGTTCTTCACCGGCTTGGGCGTCGCGGTGACGGCGCGCGACAAAGTCGTCGGCGGTGTGGCGCAACCCGAGGCTGCAGCCAGCGCCAACAACGGCAGGGCCAGACGCAGGCGGGCGTTGGGCAGCAGGGTGGCTTTCATCGATGACGCTCCGGACCAAAGGCTCGAGTCTTGCCAGGCAGTCCTTAGGCGTCGAGGCACATCTTCACGGCCTGGCGCACGGCGGGCCGGGTCCCTCACGACAGCGTGCGCTGATCGC
Source organism: uncultured beta proteobacterium (assembly GCA_963738605.1). Classification (GTDB taxonomy): domain Bacteria; phylum Pseudomonadota; class Gammaproteobacteria; order Burkholderiales; family Burkholderiaceae_C; genus CADEEN01. The sequence goes on along the minus strand of CAVTXG010000008.1, from coordinate 245,370 downwards.
GTCAGGGCGCCGGCGTCAAAACGACCGGCACGCCGCTGCGCAAGGTGTTGTGCACCTCGACAACGGCATCGGTCTCGCGCAGCAGTTGCGCAATGCGGTCTGCCGGCGCCTGCGATTCGATGCGAACCGAGTAGCTCACGTTGCGAGCTGCGAGGCCGATGCCGTCGAAATTCGCTTCGGCATCGACCTCGACCGCGTCGACCTCGATGCCGAGGCGGCTGGCTTCGCGGTACAGGTCGTTGCAGCAGCAGGTGGCCAGCGCCAGCATCAGGAACTCTCCGCCGTTGACGGCGCGAGCCGCGGCCCACCGCCTTGGCAGGGACGGCCAAGTCGCGAGACTGACCGGCCGTCGCGACGCTTGCATGGTGTGTCGTGGCGTCGTTGCGCACCTGCGCGCTGATCTTCATGGCGTCGTCCCCTGCGCCGCGTAGAGCAGCGAGTCCTCGTCGTATCCCGCGACGCGCAGGCGCTGCTCGAAGCGCATGCCGACGGCTTCGAGCACACGAGCCGACGCCGCGTTGTCGGTGCTCGTGATCGCCACCACGCGCTTCAGGCCGAGCGGGCCGAAGGCATGCACGAGCACGGCCGATGCGGCTTCGCGCGCGAAGCCCTGGCCGCGCGCCATCGGCAGGAAGGCGTAGCCGAGGTCGACGTCGGCCAGGCCTTCGCGCCGCACCAGCCCGCACATGCCGAGCGCGGCACCATCGCTGCGCCGCTCGACCGCCCACAGGGCGAAACCGTGCCGCACCTGCGCCGCATGGATCTTGTCGCGCAGGTAGGCACGCGCGTCGTCCGGCGTGCGCACCTTGCGGTCGCCGATGAAGCGCAGCCAGTCCGGGTCGTTCAGCAAGGCGACGATGAAGGCGCCGTCGTCGTCGGTGAAGTGCCGGATCGCCAGGCGTGGGGTCAGCAGGTCGAAGGAGTTCATGACAGATCAGATCACGGTCCGAAGCAGCGCTTGTCGCCGGCAGGCCCGTCGCGGAGTGAGCGATTCGTCAGCGATCCGTGGTTCATCAGAAGCACCGAGGCGATGGCTCGGATCATGCCAGCGCCCACGACCGCTGCCCGCGCGCGCAGCGGCGACGAAGACCTGCGGTTCAGGCGCTGATGAAGCCGCCGCTGGCGCTGCGTTCGGCCTGACCGGCCTGACCGTAGGTTGCCTGGTGCGCGGCACCGGCGGCCAGCACGCCCATCGCGCGTTCGAGCGCGGCGCTGCCTCGGGCGAGTTGCTCGCGTTGTGCGCTGACCTGCCCGTTGATCAGCGCGATGCGCCGCTTCATCGGCAGCGGCACGCCGCCGGCCGAGCGGGCGACGGCGGCAAAGCGCTGGATCGACGCGGCCAAGGTGCGCTGCAGCGTCTGCGTGGCGGACTCGAGCGCGCTCGCGTCGCGTTCGCGCAGGGCAGCGCCGAGCGCGGCGACCTGCGCCTCGATCTGTGAGATGGCTTCGTCGAGGAGCGTGCTCACCGATGCGGCTTCAATGAGACGCGGGCTTGAGCATGTCGCGCGTGTGCGCGATCAGCTTGTCGGCGATCGCTTCGGCGTTGACTTCGAACTTGCCGTCGCGGATGGCCTGGGCGATGCGCGCGACCTTCTCGGCATCGAAGTCGGCGGTGTTGCCTTCGGCGGCGAAGAGCGAGGCCGCGGCCGAGAGCTCGACCTTGGCGCTGGCTTCGACCGGCGCTTTGCCGTCCTTGCCGATGGGGGCGGCGGCATTGCGCGCGTCGGCCGCGGGGGCGGCGAGCTTGTGGCTGTTGTCGAGTTGACCGATCTTCATGATGCTGGCTCCGGACGCTTCGAGCGCGTCATGTGCAGGGTATCGGACGCTGCCACCCCTGCTTGAGGACTTTTTTCACGCCGCCGCAAATCAGTCGGCTCATAGCGGCACTTCCACCGTTCTTTCGCCTGCGGCCAGGCCGCTGACAACGCGGCCGGACTCGGTGCGCACGCGCACCGCCTGGCCTTCGATGCCCGGGTTCAGGGCCAGGCCTTCGCCGTGGATGCGCCAGCCGGTGCCGCCGGCGACGATGCGCACGGTGTCGCCTGCCGCGAACCACTGGCGCGCGCGCAGGTCGCTGCTGCGCAGTGCATCGCCGGCCGCAAGCGGCCGGGCCAGCGTGCGGCCGACGGCGAGTGCGCTGTCGTTCAACACCGGTGACGGCATGGCAGACAGATTGACTTCAGCGGGCTTCAGATCGGCAGCGCTGAGTGTCGCGCCGGCGGGCAGCGCAGCGGCGGTCACCACGCCCGGCCCAAAAACATCCACCTGCACCGGCAGGAACACATTCCAGCGCACGTTCGCATCGGTGCAGCGCAGGCCGATGCGCGCCGCGCCCCAGAGCTTGATGCCGGCCGGCAGGTAGGGCTGCACGTTGGCGCAGGGCGCGAGCTTGAGGCGTGCATCGAGCTGGCCGACGCGCACATCGACGCGCAGCCCCGGTGCCGCGCGTTGCGAGGCTTCGACTGCCAACGATTGCACACGCTGCGTCAGCGCATCGTCGAGCGCGAGCGTATGCAGGGGCGCGAGTGCGATCAGCAGCAGGGGCAAAGCCTTGTTCACGGCTGGCACTGTAGGTGCGAGCGCGCACGCCGTTGGTTCGAAATACGGTCGCAAAGGCGGCTTTATCCGGCTCATGTTTCGCGGCGGCTCCGCCAAGATGGCCGCATGCTGAACCGTCTCACCGACACGCTGAACTTCCAGACGCAGGCCCTCGTGCTGCGCTCTGAGCGGCAGCGCCTGATCGCCGGCAACATCGCCAACGCGGACACGCCGGGCTATGTCGCCAAGGACATGGATTTCGCCACCGCGTTGCGCGAGGCCACCGGTGCCGTGCCGACGGCCGGGCAGATGAACGTCAGCGCCAATGGCCACATGCAGCCGTTGGCCGGCGCGCGCGGCGAGCCGGGCTTGCGCTACGCCACCGCTTCGCAGACCAACCTGGACCGCAACACGGTCGATATGGACCGCGAGCGCGCCAGCTTCGCCGACAACAGCGTGAAGTACGAAGCCACGCTGCGCTTCATCAACGGCAGCGTGCGCACGATGCTCGACGCCATCAAGGGACAAGGGTAGGACTGAATCATGTCGATGTTCCAGGTCTTCCACATCTCGGGCAGCGCGGTCTCGGCGCAGAGCCAGCGCCTGAACACCGTCGCCAGCAACCTCGCCAACGCCGACACCGTCGCCGGCCCCGACGGCACCGCCTACAAGGCACGCCAGGTCGTGTTCCAGACGGAGCTGATGGGTGCGAACTCGGCCGCGGGCGTCAAGGTCAGCACGGTCAGCGAAAGCGACGCCGCCGGCCGCCGCGTGCACGACCCGAAGCACCCGAGTGCGGATGCCGACGGCTACGTCACCTACTCCAACGTCAACGCGGTCGAGGAGATGGTCAACATGATCTCGGCCTCGCGTTCGTACCAGAACAACGTCGAGGTCATGAACACCGCCAAGACCTTGCTGCAGAAGACGCTGCAGCTCGGCCAGAACTGATCATGGCCACGAGCACCGTCGATTTCAGCAGCGTCAACGCGGTTTCTTCCGCGAGCGGCGTGAAGACGAAGAACGAGGCCGGCGCCGAAGACCGCTTCCTCAAGCTGCTCGTCGCGCAGATGCAGAACCAGGATCCGTTGAACCCGATGGACAACGCGCAGGTGACGAGCCAGATGGCGCAGATCCAGTCGGTCAACGGCATCGAGAAGCTCAACCGCACCGTCGAGTCGCTCGGCACCCAGTTCGCGCAGATGAATGCGCTGCAGGGCGCGAGCCTGGTCGGGCGCGACGTGATCGTGCCCGGCAGCCGCCTCGCGCCCAACGACGAGGGCCTGGTGCAGGGCGGCTTCGAATTGAACGGCCCGGCCGACAGCGTCACCGTCGAAGTGCTCAACGCCGGTGGCCGTGTGATCGACACCATCGACGCTCGGCGCGCAGTCGGCGCGGCCGTCACGGCTTCGAGTGGACGCCGCCGGCGGGCGTCGACGCCGCTACCGGAGACAGCTTCCGCGTCGTCGCCAAGAACGGCACCGCCAACGTGGGTTTCACGCCGCTGATGCGCGACCGCGTCGATGCGGTGATCGCCGGCGGCGACACGCTCACGCTCGAGCTGCGCAACAGCGGCAGCGTGCCCTACGACCAGATCCGCGCCTTCAACTGATTCACGCTCACTACACGCACAAGCGAGGAACACACCATGAGCTTCCAGCAAGGCCTCTCCGGCCTCAACGCCACCGAGCAAGAACCTCGAGGTCATCGGCAACAACGTCGCCAATGGCAACACCTTCGGCGCCAAGGCCTCGCGCGCCGAGTTCTCCGACATGTATGCCAACGCGCTCAACGGCGCGGGCACAACTCGGTGGGCATCGGCGTGCAGTTGCAGGCCGTGTCGCAGCAGTTCACGCAGGGCAACATCAGCGCCACCAACAACCCGATGGATCTGGCCATCAACGGCGGCGGCTTCTTCCAGGTCACCGACGGCGCCAACCCGGCGCTGTACTCGCGCAACGGCCAGTTCAAGGTCGATCGCCACGGCTACGTCGTCAACAACGATGGCCTGCGCCTGGTCGGCTACCCGGCCGATGCGACCGGCGTGATCCAGCCCGGCAACGCTGCGGCTGCAGCTGCCCACCGCCGGCATCGAGCCGCAGGCCACCGGCGAGATCGAGATCGAGATGAACCTCGATTCGCGCTCTGGCCAACACCGCACCGACGGCCGGCCCGGCGATCGACTTCACCGACCCGACCACCTACAACAGCGCCACGTCGATGAGGTGTTCGACGTGCTCGGCCAGGACGTGGCGCTGACCTACTACTTCCAGAAGAGCGGCGACCGACACCTGGAACGTGTTCGTCACCGCCAACGGCGCGCCGATCAACGGCACCGCCGCGGCGCCGCTGCCGAGCACGACGTTGACCTTCCCGGCCACCGGCGGCGCGCCGACGGCGCCGGTGGGGCCGGTGTCGATCGACATCCCGGCCACGACCAATGCCGATGGCGCGCAGACGCGAGCGATCATCGGCGTGCAGCTCGACATGGACGGCGCGCGCCAGTTCGGCGCGCCCTTCGGCGTCACCAACCTGACGCAGGACGGTTATGCGCCGGGCCAGATCACCGGCGTGGCGATCGAGTCCAACGGCGTCTTGATGGCGCGCTACAGCAACGGCCAGAACAAGCCGGCCGGCCAGATCGAGCTCGCCACCTTCCGCAACCCGCAAGGCCTGCAGCCGCTGGGCGGCAACGCGTGGTCGCGCAGTTTCACTTCGGGCGACCCGATCGTCGGCGTGCCGGGCCAGGGCAACCTGGGCGTGCTGCAAAGTCGGCGCGCTCGAGGAGAGCAACGTCGATCTGACGGCCGAACTCGTGAACATGATGACTGCGCAGCGCATCTACCAGGCCAATGCGCAGACCATCAAGACGCAGGACCAGGTGCTGCAGACGCTGGTGCAGTTCCTGATCTGATCTTAGCTAGGAGCCGCCGTCATGGATCGCATGATCTATCTGTCGATGTCCGGCGCCAAGGCGGCGATGCAGCGCCAGGAGGTGCTGGCCAACAACCTGGCCAACGTCTCGACCAACGGCTTTCGCGCCGAGCTGGCCGCGTTTCGCGCGGTGCCGGTGCAGGGCAGCGGCGCGAGCACGCGCGTGTACTCGCTGGAGTCCACGGTGGGCGCGAGCTTCGAGCCCGGTGCGGTCACGCCCACGGGCCGCCCGCTGGACGTGGCGATGAAGGGCAATGCGTGGCTTACGGTGCAGGGCCTCGACGGCACCGAGGCCTACACGCGTGCCGGTGCGCTTGATGTCGATGCGCAGGGCCAGCTCGTCACCAAGACCGGGCTTGGCCGTGCTCGGCGACGGCGGGCCGATCAACGTGCCGGCCAACAGCGAAGTCAGCATCGCCGGCGACGGCACCGTCAGCGCCAAGGGTGCCAACGGCCGCTCGACGTCGGTCGGCCGACTGAAGCTCGTCACGCCCGAGAACCCGAATCAACTCGCGCGCAGCGCCGATGGACTGTTTCGCGCCGGCGAAGGTGACTTGCAGCGCGACGCCACGCGCGTCTGCAGGACGGCGCGCTCGAAGGCAGCAACGTCAGCGCCGTCGAGACCATGATCGCGATGATCTCGGCCGCGCGCCAGTTCGAGCACCAGATGAAGCTGCTGCAGACGGCCGAGCGGCAAGAGCAGACGGCGGCGAAGTTGCTGTCGGCCAACGGCATGTGACGTTGCTGGCTACAATGTAGGCACGTACCTGTTTCAGGGCTGCCCATGTCCATTACCACCCTGACAAGCCGCGAGTTCAATCAGGACGCCAGCAAGGCCAAGCAGGCCGCGCAGTCTGGCCCGGTCATCATCACCGACCGCGGGCGTCCCGCGCATGTGCTGTTGACGTTCACCCAATACAAGAAGCTGACAGCGCAGCGCACGAAGATTGCTGACTTGCTCGCCCTGCCGGGTGCGGAGGACATCGAGCTGCCGCTGCGGCGTTCGCGTGAGCTCGCACGCGCGGCGAATCTGCGCTGATATTCCTGCTCGATACCAACGTCATCTCGGAACTACGCAAGGTTCGTGCCGGCAAGGCCAACGCGCGTGTTGCGGCCTGGGCCGATGGCGTCGATGCGGCAGACCTCTTCATCTCGGTCATCACCTTGCAGGAACTCGAGACGGGTGTGCTGCTCGTTGAGCGGCGCGATGCCAGACAAGGCGTGGTGCTGCGCGCCTGGCTCGACGGCCAGGTGCTGCCGGCCTTCGCAGGGCGCATCCTGCCGATCACCCAGGCCGTGGCCTTGCGCAGTGCGGCGCTGCACGTGCCCAACCCCTGCCCGGTGCGCGACAGCCTGATTGCTGCGACGGCGCTCGCACACCACATGACCGTCGTCACGCGCAACACGGCGGACTTTGAAGCTGCCGGCGTGGCGTTGATCGATCCTTGGAGCATTCGGGCGGCGGGTTGACAGCGTACGCGGCGGTCACCGAAGGCCGCGTTGTCGATTTTCAGGTCCTGCGACGCACAACAGACGCCCAATCCGCCTGCTTATCGGCGCGCCGCCCCTCTCAAGTTGAAACGAAGATCGCTCCAAGACCGCAAGGAGCGCGTTCATGATCCGATCACTCTGGATCGCCAAGACCGGCATGGAAGCCCAGCAGACCCAGCTGGACACCGATCTCGCACAACCTGGCCAACGTCGGCACCAACGGCTTCAAGCGCGGCCATGTGGTGTTCGAAGACCTGATCTACCAGAACCTGCGCCAGGCCGGCGCGGCCAGCAGCGACAGCACGCAGCTGCCCACCGGCCTGCAGGTCGGCCTGGGCGTGCGCCCGGTCGCCACCTCGCGCATCTTCACGCAGGGCAACCTGCAGCAGACCTCGAACAACCTCGACGTCGCGATCAAGGGCCAGGGCTTCTTCCAGATCCAGCAGCCCGACGGCACCACGGCCTACACGCGCGACGGCTCGCTGCAGGTCGATGCCAACGGCCAGCTCGTCACCAACAACGGCTATGTGGTGCAGCCCGGCATCACCATCCCGGCCAATGCGCAGAGCGTGACGATCGCGGCCGACGGCACCGTCAGCGTCGCGCTGCCGGCCAGGCCACGGCGCAGATCGGTCGGGCAACTCACGATCGCCAACTTCGTCAACCCGGCCGGGCTCGAGCCAAGGGGCAGAACCTGTGGGGCGAGACCGCTGCGTCGGGCGCGCCACAGGCCGGCGCGCCGGGCAGCAACGGGCTCGGCTCGCTGCAGCAGGGTTATGTCGAGACCAGCAACGTCAACGTGGTCGAAGAGCTGGTGGCGATGATCCAGACGCAGCGCGCCTACGAGCTGAACTCGCAAGGCGATCCAGACCTCCGACCAGATGCTGCAGCGGCTGGGTCAGCTGTGATGCGCACTGCTGCTCGTGCGCTGCTGTGCGATGCTGGCGCGGCTGCGCCACCGTCAACGCTTCAACGACTACCGCGTGCCGCCGGTCGAGTCGGCAAGCCGCCCGCCGTGGTGGCCAGCCTGCCGCAGCCGCGCCCGCGGCCAACGGCGCGATCTACCAGGCCGCCGCCTACCGCCCGCTGTTCGAAGACCACCGCGCGCGCCTGCCGGGCGACACGCTGACGGTGCAACATCGTCGAGAAGGTCAGCGCCAGCCAGAAGTCCACCTCGTCGATCGACAAGAGCGGCAGCTTGAGCGGCGCCGTCACCGCGCTGCCGCTGATCAGTTCCAACTCCTTCGGCCGCGCCAGCGTCGGCGGCACCTCGAGCAACACCTTCGGCGGCAAGGGCGCCACCGAGAGCAGCAACGACTTCAGCGGCACGATCACCGTGCTGGTGACCGGCGTGCTGCCCAACGGCCACCTGATGATCCAGGGCGAAAAGCAGATCGGCGTCAACGCCAACGTCGATGTGCTGCGCTTCTCGGGCCAGGTCGATCCGCGCGCGATCCAGCCCGGCAACAGCGTGCCGCTCGACGCAGATCGCCAATGTGCGCGTCGAGCACCGCAGCCGCGGCCAGCAGGGCGACGCGCAGGTGATGGGCTGGCTGTCGCGCTTCTTCCTGTCGGTGATGCCGATATGAGCGACTCTCTCGAACGATTGATGCGCGTGGCCATCGGCTTCGCCGTGTTGCTGCCGCGTTGTGGTGGCCCGTGAGCGCCAACGCCGCGACGCGCATCAAGGAAGTGGCGTCGGTGCAGGGCGTGCGCACCAACCAGCTCGTCGGCTACGGTCTCGTGGTCGGCCTCGACGGCAGCGGCGATCAGAGCCAGGGCGCGCCTTTCACCGCGCAGAGCCTGGCGGCGATGCTGCAGCAGATGGGCGTCGCGGTGCCGCCGGGCGTGCAGCTGCTCGGCGAAGAACGTCGCGGCGGTGATGGTGACGGCTTCGCTGCCGCCGTTCGCGCAGCCGGGCCAGGCGATCGACGTCAACGTCTCGTCGCTCGGCAATGCCAAGAGCCTGCGCGGCGGCCTGCTGATCGCCACGCCGCTGAAGGGCGCCGACGGCAGCGTCTACGCGATGGCGCAGGGCAACCTGATCGTCGGCGGTGCCGGCGCGTCGGCCGCCGGCTCCAAGGTGCAGATCAATCATCTGTCGGCCGGGCGCGTGCCGCAGGGCGCGACGGTCGAGCGCGCGTGCCCACGCCGCTGGCGCAGGGCGAGTTCATCCAGCTCGACGTGGACGAGCGCCGATTTCGCCACCGCGCGCGACGTGGCGCGGGCCATCAACGCAGCCAAGGGCGAGGGCACCGCTTCGCGCGCTCGACGGCCGCGCAGTGCGCGTGCGCGCGCCGCCGGACATGAATGCGCGCGTCGCCTTCCTCGCCGATGTCGAGAACCTGACACGTCGACCTGACGAAGCCCGCCGCGCGCATCGTGCTCAACGCGCGCACCGGCTCGGTGGTGATGAACGAAGCCGTCACGCTGGCGCCCTGCGCGGTCGCGCACGGCAGCCTGTCGGTGACGATCAGCAGACGCCGGTGATCAGCCAGCCCAACGCGCTGGCGCAGGGCCAGACGGTGCAGGCCAGCAAGGCCGACATCGCGATCACGCAGCAAGCCGGCTCGCTCGTGCAGATGCCTGCCGGCGCGCAAGCTGGCCGACGTGGTCAAGGCGCTCAACGCGCTCGGCGCCACCCCGCAGGACTTGCTCGCGATCCTGCAGGCGATGAAGAGCGCCGGCGCGCTTGCAAGCCGAGATCGAGGTGATCTGACGATGAAAGTCGATGCCCTCGCCGGCCTGCGCAGCACGCGCGCCAAGCGACCCGAAAGCCGCGGTCAAGGAGGCCGCCAAGCAGTTCGAGTCGCTGTTCATGCAGGAGCTGATGAAGTCGATGCGCCAGGCCGACGATGAGCCGCGGGCATGCTCGACAACGAAGGCACCAAGCTCGGCACCGAGATGCTCGACACCGAGTTCGCCGGCAAGATGGCGGGCTGAAGGGCGGCCTGGCCGATGCGATCGCGCGCCAGCTCGATCGGCAGATGGGAGGCACGAGCAGAGGCCGCCGCCCGATCAACACGCGTTGCGCAGACCGACACCGCTGCGCGCACCAGACAAGCGCGAACGAATTCGTCGCGCCGCCACAGCGACGCCGCGGAGCAGGCCGAGCGCGCGTCGGGCATCCCCGCCGCCTTCATGGTGGCGCAGGCCGCGCACGAGACCGGCTGGGGCAAGAAGGAGATCCGCATGGCCGACGGCTCGAACAGCTTCAACCTGTTCGGCATCAAGGCCAGCAGCCGACTGGAAAGGCCCGGTCGCGCGCATCACCACCACCGAGGTACGTCGATGGCCAGCCGAAGAAGACGGTGCAGGCCTTTCGCGCCTACGCGAGCTACGACGAATCCTTCGCCGACTACGCGCGGCTGATGAAGACCAGCCCGCGCTATCGCGACGTGCTGGCGCAGCGCAGACGACGCCAAGCAGTTTCGCGCAGGGCCTGCAGCGCGCCGGCTACGCCACCGATCCGGCCTACGCCGACAAGCTGAGTCGCGTCATCAACACTACGCTGCGGCTGCAAAGAGGCCGTGACATGAGTGGAGGCAGCCTCCTTTCCATCGGCACGCGTGCGATGTTCGCGAACTACGCGGCGCTGCAGACCACCGGCCACAACATCGCCAACGCCAACGTCGAGGGCTACTCGCGCCAGCAGGTCGAGCTGGCGACGGCCGACGGGCCAGTTCACCGGCGCCGGCTTCTTCGGCAAGGGCGTGGACGTGGCGACGGTCACGCGCGCGCACAACGAGTTCCTGACGCGCGAAGCGGCCACGGCACGGCCCAGGCCGCGGCGGACGCCGCGCGCCTGAGCAACTGCAGCGGCTCGAAGCGGTGTTCCCGCCCGGCGAACTCGGGCCTGGGCTACGCCGCCGGATCGAGTTGCTCAACGCGATGGTCGATCTGGCGGCGCAGCCCGGCCGACGCGCTCGACGCGCCAGGTGGTGCTGTCGCGCGCGCAGGAATTGGCGCAGCGCTTACGCCACGGCCGGCGCGCAGATCGACGCGCTGCAGGCCGGCGTGGACGCAGGACCTGCAGGTCGCGGTGGCCGAGGTCAATCAGCCTGACCGCAGCGCATCGCCGCAGGTCAACGAGCAGATCGCGCGCGCGCATGGGCACCGGCCAGCCGCCGAACGATCTGCTCGACCAGCGCGACCAACTCGTCGCCGAGCTGAGCGAGCAGGTGCAGGTCAGCACGCTGCCGGCCGACGACGGCACGCTCGGCGTGTTCGTGGCCGGCGGCCAGCGCCTGGTGCTGGGCACGGAGGCGACGACGCTGTCGGTGGTCACCGACGAGTTCGACGCGAGCGAACACGCCATCGCCGTCGACGACGGCGGCCCGCCGCGCGCGTTGCCGACCACGCTGCTCGGCGGCGGTGAGATCGGCGGCCTGCTGCGCTTCCAGAACGACGACCTGGCCGACGCGCGCGACGCGCTCGGCCGCATGGCCGCGGCGCTGGCGCACGCGCCTGAACGAGCAGCAGGCGCTCGGCCTCGACTTGCGCAACCCGCCAGGCAGCGGCGCGCCGCTGTTCTCCTTCGGCGCGCCGCTGGCGCTGCCCGCGCAGAGCAATGCGCGCGACTTCGCCGGCAACTTCATCGGCAGCGTGACGATGACGGTCGCCGACGAGAGCGCGCTGCAAGCCAGCGAGTACGCGCTCGAGCCCGATCCCGCCGCGCCCGGTCAATACACGTTGACGCGCCTGTCCGACGGCCTGGTGCGCAGCGTCGCCAGCGGCGACACGGTCGATGGCCTGACGATCAACGTCGCCAGCGCTGCCGCGGGCGATCGCTTCCTGCTGCAGCCGGTGTCGCGCGCCGCGACCAACCTGCGCCGCGTGCTCGACGATCCGCGAGGGATCGCCGCGGCCGCGCCGCTGCAAGCCGAGCGCAACAGCGCCAACAGCGGCAGCGCCACGGTGGCGAGCCTGGCGGTGGTGAGCCCGACGGCCGATCCGCAGCAGACGGCGAGCATCACCTTCACCAACGCCACCGGCGACTACGACTGGGAGCTGCGCGACCGCACGACCAACGTGCTGCTGTCCAGCGGCAGCGGCACGTGGCAACCGCGGGCAGCCGATCGCGCTCAACGGCTTCGAGCTGCAACTCGACGGCGTGCCGGCCGCGGCGATGTCTTCACCGTGGCGCAAGACCTCGTACCCGGCGTCGAGCAACGGCAACGCGCTGGCCTTCGCGGCACTGCGCGACGCGGCCTTCGTCGGCGGCGAAACCATCACCGACGCGTACGCCAGCGTGATGGCCGGCGTTGGGGTGGCCGTGCAAAGCGCGCGCACCTCGGCCGACGTCTCGGCGAGCGTCGCGTCGAACGCGCGCGAGCGCGTCGCGGCCGAAACCGGCGTCAACCTCGACGAAGAAGCCGCGCGGCTGATCCAGTTCCAGCAGAGCTACCAGGCCGCGGCCAAGGTGCTGCAAGTCGCGCAGAGCGTGTTCGACACGCTGCTGCAAGCCGCCAGCCGAAGGTAATCGACGATGCTGCGCATCGTCCACCAGCCAATCCTTCGACAGCGGCCTCGAGCGCTTGCAGCAGCGCCAGCAGCGAGCTGACCGACAGTGCAGGAGCAACTGACCAGCGGCAAGCGCGTCGCAGCGCGCCAGCGACGACCCGGCGGCCGCGGCGCGCGCCGAACGTGCGCTGGCCGCGATGTCGCGCCACGATGCCAGCCAGCGCGCGCTCGAAGCCAGCCGCAACACGATGACGCTGGCCGAAGGCGCGCTCGGCGATGCCGGCGAGCTTGCTGCAGCAGGTGCGCGAAGCGCTGATCGCCGCCGGCAACGGCAGCTACAGCGACAGCGAGCGCGCCACGATCGCCGAGCAGATTCGTCGCTCTGCGCACGCAACTGCTGTCGGCCGCCAACCGCGGCGACGGCGCCGGCGGCTATCTGTCTTCGGCGGCGCAGGGCTCGGCGCAGCCGCCCTTCGTCGACGGCCCGGCGGCGTGGTCTTTCGCGGCGTCGGCGGCGAGACGATGACTGCGCTCGACGAAGCGCTGCCGCAAACGCTCGACGGCCGCGCCGCGTGGCTGGCCGCGCCCAGCGGCAACGGCCTGTTCGAGACGCGCAACGTCGCCGGCACGCCGTCGCAGGCCGGCGCGTGGATCGATGCCGGCCGCGTCACCGACCCGAGCACCTTCTTCGCCGCGACCTCGCCGCCGGCCGTGGCCGATCCGGCCAACCTCGTCTACCAGCGTCACGTTCACGCCCGGCGCGGGCGGCACCACCGTCACGGTGGAGAAAGACGGCGCACCGACGGCCGTGACCAACGCGCCGTACAAGAGCGGCCAGGCGATCGAAGATCGACGGCATGGCCTTTACCGTCAGTGGCACACCCTCCGCGGCCGACTGGTTCGAGCTGCGCCTGTCGTCGAACACGCAATCGATCTTCGACACGCTCGACCGTGCCGTGGCCGAGCTGCAGCACGCCGCTGCGCAGCGGGGCGGCCGTCAGCCAGACGGTGCAGCAGGCGCTGGTGCAGGTCGATGCCTCGATGGGCGCGCTGCAGGGCCTGCGTGCGCGCGTCGGCGAAGTGATGAACCGGGCCGACGGCATCGAGGGCCGTATCGCCGAGCAGAAAGTCACGGCCCAGACCGAACGCTCCAACGCCGAGGATTTGGACATGGTCGCGGCGATCTCGGAGTTTCAGAATCGGCAGAGCGGCTACCAGGCGGCGCTGCAGGCCTATGCCAGCGTGCAGCGCTTGTCCCTCTTCCAATACCTCAACACATGCCCCAGCTCACTTCGTTCGCGTCCCCGAGGGGAGCGTCAATGCCTTGGGGCGGCCCGGCGCCATTGACTGATGCAAGACCACCCGATCCTCAACCAGGTCGTGCTCGGCTACTCGCCGATGATCGACCGCGAGCGCACGGTCACGGCCACGCGCCTGACGGTGTTTCCGGCCAAGCCCGATGCGCCGCTGGACGCGGGTGCGCTGCTCGCGGCGGTGGCCGAGGTCTGGCCCGAGGGCGCGGGCAAGGTCTCGCTCAACGTCGTCAGCGAGAGCCTGCTGCACGACCTGATGCTGGCCAAGCCGAGCGCCAATCTGATGGTCGAGGTGCCGGCCTTCATGGCCTGCGACATCGCCCACAGCGAGGCCATCACCACGCTGTTCGCGCGCGGCAACACCCTGCTCCTCAAGGGCCGGCCGCTGACCGAGCTGCCGCGCGAGGTGCTGCCCTGCTTCAAGCATTCGATCATCGACCTGGCCGACGAGCGCCGCGGCGACGCCGCACCGCCGCCGGGCGTGACGCGCCAGATCACGCACATCCAGACGGGCGTGCGCACGCTCGCGGAGCTGAAGGCCAGCTTCGAGCGCGGTGCGGTGGCGGTGCTGGGCTGGCCGATCGACGACGCGGTGCAGGCGCGCGGCCGGCCGCGCACGCCCGACCTCAACGTCATCGTCGAGCTGATGCGTCGCCTCGACAAGGAAGCCCCGATCGACAAGCTCGAGGAAGCTGTCTCGCTCGACCCGACGCTGGCCTTCAAGCTGCTGCGCTACATCAACTCGCCGGCCTTCGGCCTGCGCGTCGAGGTCTCGTCGTTCCGCCATGCGCTGCTGCTGCTCGGCCACCAGCGCCTGAAGCGCTGGCTGGCGCTGCTGCTGGCCTCGGCCAGCAAGGAGCACGACATGAAGCCGGTGATGTTCGCCGCGCTGCGCCGTGGCCTGCTGATGGAAGAGCTGGTGCGCGCCAGCGTCGGCGCCGGCGACGAGCAGATGCGCAGCGAAGCCTTCATCTGCGGCGTGTTCTCTCTGCTCGACCGCATGCTCGGCCAGCCCTTCAAGGAACTGCTGGCATCGGTGCCGGTGCCGGAGTCGGTGCGCGCCGCGCTGGTCGATGCGACAGGCCCGTTCCAGCCGCTGCTCGAAGTCGTCTGTGCGGTCGAGAACGAGTCGATCTACGACATCCGCGAGGCCGCCGAGCGCCTGCTGCTGGGCGAGAGCGCGATCAACCGCGCCACCCTGCGTGCGCTCGCCAACGCCGCGCAGCTGCAATGAATCAGGCCCCGGGCGTGCGGTTTGGCACGGCGGCGCGGCGCGCGGTCTCGTGCAGTCCCCCATGCCGTTACAGTGCTTGGAGCGAGAATGCCAGCTTCTAGTGTCGTGAGTTGGGAATTCGTGGCATCGAGATTCGACCAGATGGCGATGATCGCGGGCTGGCGCAAAGGGGTCGATACCCGGTGGTATCAACCCCTTTGCGACGGCCCGCGAGGGTGCCATCTGGTCGAACCCCAATCCACACGGAGGGGGCCTTCGGCCCCCGACAGGGGGCGGGTCGAAACGGGGCCGGCACGGCGTTGCGCAAACGGGTCGATACCACTGGGTATCGACCCGTCCGCGCGTCTTGTTCCAGCCCCGTTGCGACCCGTCTCGATGCTACGAATTTCCAACTCACGACACTTGCCTGCCCGCGCCCGCCATGCCGTACCGCTGTAACCCCATCGCCCCGTGGCGACGCGCGCCGTTCGCAGCGGCTGAGGCTGCCGTGGGCGGCAGCGGCGGCGCGGTGGCGGGGCTGCTCGATGCGCAGGCCCTGGCGCGCTTGCACGAGCTCGACCCGAGCGGCCAGTCGGGCCTGGTCAAGCGCGTGCTCGCCACCTACACCACATCGCTTTCTCGGCTGCTCGAGCAACTGCGCAGCGCGCGGGCCGGCGCCGATCGCGACGCGGTCCGCCACGCCGCGCACACCCTCAAGTCATCGTCGGCCAGCGTCGGCGCACTCGAACTGTCGGCGCTGTGCGCTCAGGCCGAGGCCAGCCTGCGCGACGGCGGCCCCAGCGCCGACGAGAACAAGCTGCTCGACCGACTCGAAGCCGAAGCCGCGCGCATCCTCGCGGGCTTGAGCGTGCGATGAACATCCCGCGTCTGGACGACCCGGCCGACGCCGACAGCGGCGCGCGCCTGCTGCTGGTCGACGACGACGAGGTCAACCTGATGCTGACCGCGATCGCTCTGCGCGAGCGCGGTTTCGACGTGATCGAGGTGGCCGACGGCGCCACGGCACTGGAGCGCGTCGATGCGCTCGAGCCTGATCTGATCGTTCTCGACGCGCTGATGCCCGGCCTCGACGGCTTCGACACCTGCCGCGCACTGCGCCAGCGCGCCGGCTATGCGCAGATGCCGGTGCTGATGTTGACCGGCCTGGACGACGACGCCTCGATCGAGCGCGCCTACCGCGCCGGCGCCACCGACTTCTTCGTCAAGAGCACGCAGTGGAGCCTGCTCGCCGGGCGCCTGCGCTACATGCTGCGCGCTGCGCGCACCCGCATCGAGCTCGAACGCAGCAAGTTCAAGCTCGCGCGCGCGCAGGACCTGGCGCGCATGGGCAGCTTCGACTGGAAGCGCGCCGCCGACGATCGCGGCCTGGGCCATCTCTGGCTCTCGCCCGAGGCGCTGCGCGTGCTCGGCCGCGGCGTCGGCGAACGCCTGGAAGTGCGCGCGCTGCTGCGCATGGTCGGCGCGATGCAGCGGCGCGGCCTGATCCGCATGCTGAGCGAGGTCGTGGCGCACAACGCGGTGCTGGCCACCGACGTCTCGGTGACGCTGTTCGACGGCCGCCAGCGCATCATCCACGTCGAGGCCGAGGCCGAGTTCGACCACGGCCACGGCAGCGGCTACACCGGCGTCTTCCAGGACGTGACGGACCGTCGCGTCGCCGAAGACCGCATCCGCCATCTCGCCAACTTCGACGCGCTCACCGGCCTGCCGAACCGGCGCCAGCTGATCTGGCGCACCGAGCGCGCGCTCGAGCAGGCGCGGCGCCTGAACCACAACGCGGCGCTGCTGCTGATCGACCTGGATCGCTTCAAGAACGTCAACGACACGCTCGGCCATGCCGCCGGCGACGAACTGCTGACCGAAGTGGCGCGGCGCCTGCGCGCCTGCGTGCGCCACAGCGAGCAGGTGATGGAAGGCGCGCTCGAAGCCGCCGGCGCGCGCTCGCACCGCACGCTCGAAGCGGTGGGCCGCCTGGGCGGTGACGAGTTCGTCGCGCTGCTGCCGGAAGTCACCGACGAAGCCGATGCGCAGCGCGTCGCCGGCCGCATCCTCGACAGCCTGCGCGACCCGGTGCTGGTGGTGGGCCAGGAGTGCTTCGTCACCGCCAGCGTGGGCATTGCGATGTTCCCGCGCGACGGCCTGAACCTGGTCGATCTGATGCGCAACTCCGATGTCGCGATGTACGCGGCCAAGACCGCGGGCCGCAACTCGGCGCAGACCTACAGCCCGCAGCTCGGCGGGCGCGGGCGCGAGAAGATCGAGCTCGAGAGCCATCTGCACAAGGCGATCGAGCGCGACGAGCTGGTGCTGTACTACCAGCCGAAGATCGACGTGCGCGCCGCCAAGATGGTGGGCGCCGAGGCGCTGATGCGCTGGCAGCGTGGCAACGTGCTGGTGCCGCCGGGCGATTTCATCCCGCTGGCCGAAGAGACCGGCCTGATCGTGCCGCTGTCGGAGTGGGCGCTGAGGGAAGCCGCGCGCCAGGCCAAGGTTTGGCAGCAGAGTTTCGGTTTCTCCGATTCGATCGCGGTCAACCTGCCGAGCCGCCTGTTCGAGCGCAGCGATCTGGTGGAGTACATCCACCAGGCGGTCTCGCAGTACGGTGTGCCGCACCGTGCGATCCAGCTCGAGATCACCGAGAACAACCTGATGAAGGATCTGCACAACGTTTCGTTGTCGCTGCATCGACTCGAACGAGATCGGCGTCGAGATCTCGATCGACGACTTCGGCACCGGCTACTCGTCGCTGGCCTACCTCACCACGCTGCCGATCTCCGAACTCAAGATCGACCGCACCTTCGTGCGCGACCTGGGCATCACGCCGCAGAGCTCGGCGGTGGTCAGCGCCATCATCGCGCTGGCGCGCTCGCTCGGCCTGCGCGTCATTGCCGAGGGCGTCGAGAACCTGCGCCAGATGGAGGTGCTGCACAAACTCGGCTGCACCGCGATGCAGGGTTTCCTCTTCGCCAAGGCGCTGCCGCCGGACGATCTCGAAGCCTGGCTGCAGAACACCGTGCTGCCGCGCAAGGCGCCTTGGATCGGCGCCGTCAACGACATCGAAGGCGCGCCGCGGCTGCTTGGCCGGGTTTGAATCGGATGTCCTCCACCCAGCTCGCCAAGGCCGCGTTGCTGCGCTTGACGCAGGAGCGGTTGGAGCCGACGCCGGAAAACTATGCGCGCGCCTGGGCCGAGGCCGGCGGCGGCGCAACGCCCGGACACGAGCACTGGTCACGCCTGGCGGGTGACTACATGCAGACGGTGCGCGTGGCACTGGCGCCGGACGACGCGCGCGCCGCCGCCGTCGCGCACGAGCTCAGCACGCAGGCCCAGATGTGGCGCGAGCGCGGCGCCGATGCGGTGCAGGCGGCCGCAGTGGAGTCCACCTGCGCGCAGGCGCGCGGGCTGCTGATGCAGCGCCATCACCTGTTCGACGAACTCGGCAAGCTGGTGCGGGCGCTCGGCGACGGCCTGACCGACCTGGCCGAAGACCAGAGCTGGGCCCAGGGCCAGGCCGAGGCCTTGCGAGCCAACCTCGAGGGCGAAGCGCTGTCAGTGCGCAACGTGCGTTCGGCGGCCGACATGCTCGAGCAGACGCGGCGCCAGCAGCAGCGCCTGCGCGGCGAGCGCGACCGCGCGCGCAACGCGCTCAAGGCGCTGGTGCAGAGCCTGTCGACGGAACTCGAATCGCTGGGCGGCCAGACCGGCCGCTTCAGCGAAGAGCTGGTGCGCTGCACCGACGATCTCGAAGGCGCCGATTCGCGCGAGCAGATGGCCAGCGTGCTGCACCAGATGCTGAGCGCCAGCCGCAGCGTGCAGAGCGGCGTGGCCGATGCCAGCGCGCGCATCGCCGCCGGCCGCGAGCAGGCGCAAGTGCTGAACAGCCGCGTGCAGGAACTCGAAGGCGAGCTGCGACGCTTGTCGGAAGAGGTCTCGACCGATGCGCTGACGCAGGTGGCGAACCGGCGCGGCCTGGCGCAGGCCTTCGAAGTCGAGTCGGCGCGCAGCCAGCGCGAGGGCACGCCGCTGGCGGTGGGCCTGATCGACATCGACAACTTCAAGAAGCTCAACGACACGCTGGGCCATGCTGCCGGCGACAACGCGCTCAAGGCGCTGGCCACGCAGGTGCGCGCCGCGCTGCGGCCGGTGGACCATGTGGCGCGCTTCGGCGGCGAGGAGTTCGTGGTGCTGTTGCCGGCGACCGCGATCGACCAGGCGCAGGACGTGCTGACGCGGGTGCAGCGCGGCATGAGCATGGGCCTTTTCATGCACGAAGGCCGCGACGTGCTCGTCACGTTCTCCGCCGGCGTCACGGTGTGGCGCGTCGGCGAGCCGCTGGGCAGTGCGCTCGAACGCGCCGATGCGGCGCTGTACGAGGCCAAGCGCACGGGCAAGAACAAGACTTCGATGGCGTGAGCGTC
Source organism: uncultured beta proteobacterium (assembly GCA_963738605.1). Taxonomy (GTDB): domain Bacteria; phylum Pseudomonadota; class Gammaproteobacteria; order Burkholderiales; family Burkholderiaceae_C; genus CADEEN01. The sequence goes on along the minus strand of CAVTXG010000008.1, from coordinate 225,979 downwards.
GAGAAGCTCGGCGGAGGCTGTGAGATTCGAACTCACGGGCCCTTGCGGGCCGGCAGTTTTCAAGACTGCTGGGTTAAACCGCTCCCCCAAGCCTCCAGGGCGGTGGCGACAACTGTAGCGGCAGTATTGCCCGCACTGCGGTAACGTCGATCGCGGAATTGTCTCGCATCCCGCATGAGACACTGCGCGCCGATTTTTGTCGGCGCGCATGAACACCACCGAGCTCTTCCTGATCGCGATGATCATCATCTTCGCGTTGCCCTATCTGGTCTGGCGGCTCGGACGCACCGACTACTGGGCGCCGCTGGTGGTGGTGCAGATCGTCGCGCGGCATCGTGCTCGGGCCGGGCGTGCTCGGCGCGGCGTTTCCCGACGTACTACGCCTTCGTCTTCACCCGCCGGTGATCCAGGCGCTGAACGGCGTGGCCTGGTGGGCGGTGATGCTGTTCGTGTGGATCGCCGGCATCGAGCTGGATCTGGTCCAGGCGTGGCAGCACCGCCGCGAAAGCGGGATCACGGCCGGGCTGGCGCTGGGCGCGCCGCTGCTGCTGGGCTGCGCCGCGGCCACGCTGCTGCAGCGGCGCGGCTGGCAGGGGCCCGCGGGTCAGCGCTGGCAGTTCGTGCTCGGCATCGGCATGGCCTGCGCGGTGACGGCGCTGCCGATCCTGATCCTGCTGATGGAAAAGCTCGACATCCTGCGCACGCCGCTCGGCCAGCGCATCCTGCGCTACGCGAGCCTGGACGACATCGCGATCTGGGGCGTGCTGGCGCTGATCCTGATCGACTGGCAGCGCATCGGCCGCCAGGCGCTGTTCCTGGCGCTGTTCGCGCTCGCGGCCGCGGCAGCGCGCTGGGCACTGCCGCGCCTGCCCGAGCGCGACCGTTGGTACGTCGCGCTGGTCTGGCTGGCCGCGGTGGCGTTCGGCGCCGACTGGTCGGGGCTGCACTTCATGGTCGGCGCGTTCCTCGCCGGCGCGGTGCTCGATGCGCATTGGTTCGACCAGCGCGAGATGGATTCGCTGCGCCACCATGTGCTGCTGGTGCTGATGCCGGTGTTCTTTCTTGTCCACCGGACTGCGTACCACGTGGGCGGTGGGCGGCGTGGCGGTGTTCGCCGCCGCGGCGTTGCTGCTGGCGGCGTCGGTGGCCGGGCAAGCTCGCCGGCGTCGAGCTCGCCGGCCGCCTGCTCGGCTGGCCAGCCCGCGAGACGCTGGCCATCGGCTGGCTGCTGCAGACCAAGGCGCTGATCATGATCATCTTCGCCAACGTGCTGCTCGACAAGCAGATCATCAGCGCCGACACCTTCACCGCCCTGCTGCTGATGGCCGTCGCCAGCACGATGCTCACGGTGCCGGCGGTCACGCCGCTGTTGAAGAAGATGGGTCAGCGCCCTGGCGCTGCGGCTTCTTCGCAAGCCACCTGAACCACCTCGCGCCGACCGCCATCGACGCGCACTGCCGTCAGCGCGCCGCCCCAGACGCAGCCGGTGTCGAGCGCCAGCAGATCGGCGCTGTCGATCAGGCCGAGCGTGGACCAGTGGCCGAAGGCGATCGGCGTGCCGGCGCTTCTGCGCTCGGGCGCCTCGAACCACGGCACCAGGCCCGGCGGCGCGGCAGCCGCGCCTTCCTTCGCCTTGAAGTCGAGCGTGCCGTCGCTGGCATCGACCCAGCGCATGCGCGTCAGCGCGTTGATGACGAATCGCCAACGCGCGGCGCCTTCGAGCGCGTCGTCCCAGCGCGCCGGCTGGTTGCCGTACATGCGGCGGCAGGAAGTCGGCCAGGTCGGGCCCGCGCAGCATGGCTTCGACTTCGGCGGCGAGCGCCAGCGTCTGGAACGCGGTCCACGACGGCGCCACGCCGGCATGCACGCACAGCCAGCCGTGACGTTCGAGCGCGAGCGGGCGCGCGCGCAGCCATTCGAGCCAGGCCTCGCGCTCGGGCGAGTCGCAGGACTTCGTCCAAGGTGTCGCTCGCATGCGCGGGCCGCACGCCGTGCGCCACGGCCAGCAGGTGCAGATCGTGATTGCCGAGCAGCGCCTCCGCAGCACTGCCGAGCGCTCGCATGCGTTGCAGCACAGCCAGCGATTGCGGCCCGCGATTGACCAGATCGCCGAGCACGGTGAGGCCGTCGCGCGAGGGTGAGAAGCCGATCTTGGCGAGCAGGCGGTCGAAGGCTTCGCAGCAGCCTTGCAGGTCGCCGATCAGGTAGTGCATTTCACTGGTCTTCCAAGCAACGCCCCCCAAACCATCGGTCGCTGCAAACCCAACCCAGCGGCCGTCGCGGATCGGGCTTTGCCCGGCCGCCAGCTGCGCCCCTTTGAGGGGGAGCGGCGAAGCCGCTTCGGGGTGGGCCTATTCTGCTACGCTGCCCCTCCGCTCACAGCCGCCCTTGGGCATGGAAGTCGCGCTTCTCGTCTTTCTGATTCTGCTCAACGGCGTGTTTGCCATGTCGGAGATGGCGCTGACGGCCAGCCGCAAGGCGCGGCTGCAGGTCATGGTCGAAGCCGGCGAGCAAGGCGCGCAGACGGCGATCGAGCTGCACGACAAGCCGACCAAGTTCTTGTCGACGGTGCAGATCGGCATCACCTCGATCGGCATCCTCAACGGCATCGTCGGCGAGGCTGCCTTTGCCGAGCCGCTGGCGGCGTGGCTGGCCAAGACCTTCGTGATGCTGCCACCGAAAGCTGCGTCCTGGGGTGCCACCGGCCTGGTGGTGGTGATCATCACCTTTCTCACCATCATCTTCGGCGAGCTCGTGCCCAAGCGCCTGGGGCAGCTGTTCCCGGAGACGATCGCGCGCATCGTCGCGCCGCCGATGAATTGGCTTTCGACGGCGACGCGACCTTTCGTCGCGCTGCTGTCGATGTGCACCGAAGCCACGCTGCGCCTGCTCGGCATCCGCGTCGACACCCATCGCAGCGTCACCGAAGAAGAAATCGCGGCCAGCCTGGAAGAGGGGCTCGACGCCGGCGTGATCGAGCAACACGAGCACCAGATGGTGCGCAATGTCTTTCGCCTCGACGAGCGCCAGGTCGGCTCGATGATGATCCCGCGCACCGAGATCACCTGGCTCGACGCCGGCGCGCCGCTGCAAGAGACGCTGGCGCGCATGGCCGAGCACCAGCACACGCGCTACCCGGTGTGCCGCGGCGATCTCACCGACGTCGTCGGCGTGCTCGCGGCGCAGGCGCTGCTGCCGGCCTTGTCGCGCGGCGAACAGCCGGCGATCGCCGACCATGTCAGCGCGCCGGTGTTCGTGCCCGAAACGCTCACCGGCATGGAGCTGCTGGAGCACTTTCGCAGCTCTGACATGGAGTTGGTGTTCGTGGTCGACGAGTACGGCGAAGTGCAGGGCGTGATCACGGTGCGCGACGTGCTCGAAGCCATCACCGGCGAGTTTTCGGCGCCGGCCGACGACGATGCCTGGGCGGTGGAGCGCGCCGACGGCACCTGGCTGCTCGATGGCCTGATCCCGGTCACCGAAATGAAGGACCGGCTCGAGCTGAAGACCCTGCCCGAGGAAGACCGCGGCCGCTACAACACGCTGGCTGGCATGATCATGCTGCTGCTCGGCCGACTGCCCGACACCACCGACCATGTCGAGTGGGACGGCTGGCGCTTCGAGGTCGTCGACATGGACGGCAAGCGCATCGACAAGGTGCTGGTGGCACCTGCACCCGAATCGTCCGAGAGAGTTTCCGCATGATCGACCCCAAGCTGTTCACCGCGCCCATCGCGCTCGATCGCGTGCAGCACCGCACGCAACGCCTGAAGCCGCAAGGCGTGCGCTTCGACCGCACCGCCGGCATGAACGCCCTGTTCATCGCCGCCGTCGAGTTCATCGATGCCGCGCGCGACTACCCGATCGTTTTCATCGAAGCCGGGCAGGGCGAAGACGGCAAGCGCGAAGTCGCGCCGGTGGCCGTGCTCGGCCTGACCCAGGGCGAGAACCTGATGCTCGCAAGCGACGGCTCATGGGCCGCGCGCTATGTGCCGGCGCTGCTGCGCGGCTATCCGTTCGGACTGGCGCGCACCGACGGCTCGAACTACGTCGTCGTCATCGACGACAAGGCCGATGCCCTCACCAGCGGCGACGGCCAGGCGCTGTTCAACGAGCAGGGCGAGCCGACGCCGATGCTCGAAGAGCGCCGCAAGTTCCTCGAGCAGCTCGAAGCGGAAGCGCAGCGCACGCGCCTCTTCGGCCGCAGCCTGCTCGAACTCGAGTTGCTGACGCCGATGCGCTTCGAAGCGACGCTGCCCGACGGCCGCGACCTCAGCGTCGATGGCTTCCTCACGCTCGACGAGAAGCGCTTCGCCGACCTGCCTGCCGACAAGCTGGGCCAGCTGCACAAGAGCGGCCTGCTGGCGCTGATCTACGCGCACCAGTGCTCTCTGCAGCTGATGCGCGGCCTGGTCGAGCGGCGCGTGGCGCGAGAGCCGAAGACGGCTTGACACAAGCTGCGCCGACCTTGAAGGGGGCAGGGGCTTGCATCGACGCCGCAGCGGCGTAAAGTGCGGCAGTTGTTTACCCGCGGAGGTTCTATGCGCGCGACTTCGTTCCTGACGGCGATCACGGCAACGCTGGCTCTGGTAGCGGCACCCATCGCCTTGGCGCAAAGCGCCGACGCCAAGACGACACAGCCCAAAGCCACCACGCCCGCCGCCAAGCCAGCGCCCAAGGCGGCTGTCGGCGCCGACAAGGCGCAGAAGGTCGACGGCGCGGCGGCCGTGCGCACTTCGCCGGCCGATCTGAAGAAGAGCGGCAGCGAAAAGAGCTACGACGGTTGCGGCTCCAGCAAGATGACCGCCAGCGACGCTTGAAGCGCCTCTCCCTCTCCCGCTGGCGGGAGAGGGTTGGGGTGAGGGTGGTTGATTCTGTGAGCCTCAGCGCTCCAGCCGCCAGAGCTGCCCGTCCGGGCTGTCGGTGAGCACGTAGAGCCAGCCGTCCAGGCCCTGGCGCACGTCGCGGATGCGTGCGTTGCGGTCGTTCAGCAATGGCTCCTCCTTGACGATGCGCTTGCCGTCGAGTTCGATGCGCACCAAGTGCGAACCGCGCAGCGCCCCGATGAACAGGTTGCCCTTCCAGCCGGGGTAGCGCTCGCTCGTCAGGAAGGCCATGCCCGACGGCGCGATCGACGGGATCCAGGTGCGCAGCGCCGGCGCCACGTCGGCGCGCTCGGTGCCGTCGCCGATCTTCGTGCCGGTGCCGTAGTTGCGGCCGTAGGTGATGACCGGCCAGCCGTGGTTGGCGCCCGCCGCCGGCACGTTCAACTCGTCGCCGCCCTGCGGCCCGTGCTCCACCGTCCAGAGCTCGCCCGTGCCCGGGTGCAGCGCGGCGCCCTGGATGTTGCGGTGGCCGTAGCTCCAGACTTCGGGCCGCGCGCCGGCACGCGAGGCGAACGGGTTGTCGGCCGGCACCTTGCCGTCAGGGTCGATGCGCACCACCTTGCCGATGTGGTTGTCCAGCGTCTGCGCATCGTCCTTGCGCGTGAAGCGGTCGCCCAGGCCGACGAACAGATGCTTGCCGTCGCGCGACCACACCAGGCGCGAGCCGAAGTGGTTGTTGCTGCCGCCGACCTTGGGCTGCTGGCGAAAGATCACCTGCACGTCGGCCAGGCGCTGGCCGTCGAGCCGGCCGCGCGCCACCGCGGTGCCGGTGCCGCCCCCTGCGTCACGTTCAGCGGCTTCGCTGAAACTCCAATAGACGAGCTGGTTGCTCGAGAACTGCGGATGCACAACCACGTCGAGCAGGCCGCCCTGGCCCGCAGCCGCGACCGCTGGCAGACCCGCGAGCGGCTCGTTCAGCCTGCCGTCGCGCTCGACGATGCGCATGCGGCCCGGCCGTTCGGTGACGAGCATGCGGTCGTTCGGCAGGAAGGCCAAGCCCCAGGGGTGTTCGAGGCCCTTGGCGACGACGACGGGTTTGAGCGATTGCGCCGACGCGCTCATGCACAGCAGCGCAGCGCCGAGAAGGAAGAGGGGAGTTCGCAACATGCGGCCATCGTGCCGCAGCGCGAAAGACCTTGCGTGGCGGTCTAGGGCGCCAGCCGGACGATGCGGTTGCCGTTGCTGCCGCCGCCGTTGGTCAGCAGGTAGATGTTGCCGTCGGGGCCCTGGCGTACGTCGCGGATGCGCGAGCCCAGCGCCTTGACCGCCGCGATCTCCTGGCGCGATGCGACGTTGCCGCTGCCGTCGAGCACCATGCGCCACAGCGTGGTGCCGGCCAGCGCGCCGGCGAAGAGATTGCCGCGCCAATCGGGGAAGCGATCGCCGTTGTAGAACATCAGCCCGGACGGTGCGGTCGGCGTGTAGGCCGTAGCGCTGTCCGGTGTGTTCCAGTGCGTCTTGGGCTCGGCATAAGGCGCATGCGCGCCGCCGCCGATATGGCAGGCGGGCCGGTCGATGGCGTCGTTGTTGTAGTCGCAGCCGTAGCTGCGCAGCGGCCAGCCGTGGTTGGCACCCGATTCGGCGAGGTTGAGCTCGTCGCCGCCGCGCGGGCCGTGTTCGACGACCCACAACTCGTCGCTGCCGGGCCGCACCGCCGCACCCTGCGGGTTGCGATGACCGGTGCTCCAGATGCCGAGGGGCGAGCCGTCGGCCGGCGTCCCGTCGCGGTTGAGCCGTACCACCTTGCCGATCGTGTTGTTCGTCTGCTGCACGCCGGCGGCGTCGGTGCGGGCCACGCCGCTGTTGGCCTCGACCCCGCGCTCACCGACGGCAAGGTACATGGTGGCGTCGTTGCGCCACGCGATGCGTGCGCCGTAGTGCACATCGCTGATGAGCTTGGGCGTTTGCTGCCAGATCGTTTGCGGCGCTTGCTGCCAGCTGTCGAAGGCGGCGTTCAATTGGCCGCGTGCCAACGCCGTGCCCGCGCCGCCGGCGCCGTTCTCCGAGAAGCTCAGGTAGACCTGACGCGTGTTCGCAAAGTCGCTGTCCAGCGAGACGTTGAGCAGGCCGCCCTGGCCGGTGTTGTTCAACCCCGGCGGCGCGGCCAGGCGCGCCTGCACGCTGTTGCCGTCGGCGCTGACCACAGCCAGGCTGCCGCTTTTCTCGGTGACGAGCATGCGGCCGTCGGGCAGAAACGCCAGCCCCCAGGGCGCGTCCAGGACCGCAGCGAGAACGGTGGTCGTGCCGGTGCTGGAGGGCAACTCGTTGCCGAAGCTGCCGTCGCCGCTGCCGCCGCCACCGCCGCAGGCGGCGATGCCCAGCGCGGTGGCGCCGAGCAGCGCAATCGAAACCTGCATCAGGCTGCGGCGAAAAGACGGCGGGCGCGGTACTGCTGACATGGCGTGGAGCTTAAGGCGTGGCGAGTGCGCATGATGCGCACGCTGGCACGCAAAGCGCGCATCGTTTGCAAGAATCCTCGTCGAGTTTGTGTGCGCCGGTTGCGAGGCGTCACGGCGAGTCAGCGCGCCGCGCGCACGCGAAACGAGGTGCCGCGCGTGATGCGGCGCTTCGATCGCCCCGGGCAGCGCGAGCGCGTGTCGGCGGGCTTGGGCGAGGTTCTTGCAATGCATTCGCTGCAATGCCGGTGTGACCCGCGCCGTGCCTACACTCGGTGCGATGTCACGCATCGACGAGCCGACGCTGGAAGCACTGCGCGCCGGGCTGGCTGCCGCGCCGGCCGTGCTGGTGCGTGTGCGCGCGACCCAGGGTTCGGTGCCGCGCGAGGCCGGCACCTGGATGGCCGTCTGGCCCGAGCGGGTGCTCGGCACGATCGGCGGCGGCCACCTCGAGTTCGACGCCATCGCACAGGCGCGGCAACTGCTCGGTGGTGCGGCAGTGGCGCACGAGCGCCGTTTTGCGCTCGGCCCGTCGCTCGGCCAGTGCTGCGGCGGCGCGGTGCATCTGGGGTTCGATCTCGTCGCGCCGCCGCAGGCCGAGGCCTTGGTCGATCGCCTGCGCGCCGAGCACGAGGCGCGGCGCATGCCGGTGGCGCTGTTCGGCGGTGGCCATGTCGGCCGCGCCATCGTGCGGGCGCTGACGCCGCTGCCGCTGCGCGTGCACTGGATCGACAGCCGCGACGAGATCTTCCCCGAGCACCTGCCGCCGCAGGTGCGTGCCGAACATTCGGCGCCGGTCGAGGCGGCGGTGCGCGATCTCGATGCCGGCACGCGCGTTCTGATCATGAGTTTCTCGCATGCCGAGGATCTGGAGATCGTCGCTGCCTGCCTGCTGCGCCAGCGCTCGCGCGACGATCTGCCCTTCGTCGGCCTGATCGGCAGCAAGAGCAAGTGGGCGGCGTTCGCGCACCGATTGGCAGCGCGCGGCTTCGCGGCCGTCGAGATCGCGCGCGTCACCTGCCCGATCGGCGTGCCCGGCGTCGTCGGCAAGGAACCCGAAGTCATCGCCGCGGCGGTGGCGGCGCAGTTGATGCAGCATCGTTGAGCGCGCCGGGCAAGTCGTTGACCAAGGCAAGCATCGGCGGCAAGATGCCCGCGATGGCCGGCGCATCCGAATCCCCTCATGTTGCTGCGCTGCGCCGCTTCAGCCGCTTCTACACACGTCAGCTCGGCCTGCTCGACGAGCAACTGCTGGGAAGCGGCTTCAGCCTTACCGAGGTGCGCGTGCTCTACGAGATCGTGCACCAGCCCGGCCGCACCGCTGCCGACCTCGGTCGCACGCTCGCCATCGACGCCGGTTACCTGAGCCGCATCCTGCGCCGCTTCGTCGCGCAGGGCCTGATCCGGCGCGGCGTCCACGCCAGCGACGCACGCAGCAGCACGCTGGCTGCCACCGCCAAGGGCAGCAGGGCGCTGATACCGCTGGAGCGCAGCGCGAGCGCGCAGGCGTCAGCGCTGCTGTCGCACCTCGACGTTGCCGGCGCCGACGAGCTCGGCCTGGCGATGCGCACTGTCGAACGCGCGCTCACGCCCAACCCGCGCGGCCAGCCCGAGCCGATCGTGCTGCGGCCGCATCAGCTCGGCGACATCGGCTGGGTCGCGCACCGCCAGGGCCTGCTCTACGCGCAGGAGCACGGCTACGACCAGAGCTTCGAAGCGCTGGTCGCCGAGATCGCCGCGAAATTCGTGCGCGAGTTCGACGCGCAGCACGAGCGCTGCTGGGTGGCCGAGCAGGGTGGGCGCATCGCCGGCGCGGTGTTCGTCGTGCGCAAGTCGGTGCGTGTGGCGCAGCTGCGGCTGCTCTATGTCGAGCCTTCCGCGCGCGGGCAGGGACTGGGCGCGCGCCTGGTCGACGAGTGCATTCGCTTTGCACGCGACAAGGGCTACAAGACGCTGATGCTGTGGACTCAATCGCACCTGGATGCGGCGCGCCACGTCTATGAATCGCGCGGCTTCGAATTGCACAAGCGCGAGCGGCACCGCTCGTTCGGCAAGGCGCTGGTGGGGCAGTACTGGACCCTTGTCTTGTGACCAAGCAAGGTCTCGCGCTGGCCGCAGCGGCGATCGTCGGCATCCAGGTGGGCGCCTGCATCGCCGGCAGCCGCTGGCTGGTGCACGACCTCGGGCCTGTGGCGCTGACCTTCCTGCGCTACGCCATCGCGTTGACGAGCCTGCTGCCGTTTCTGGCCGGCGCGCCACGCGCCTGGTCGCGCCTGTCGGTGCGCGACGCGGTGGCGCTGGCGCTCTTGGGCATCGCGCAGTTCGGCCTGCTGATCGCGTTGCTCAACATTGGCCTGACGCATGTCGGCGCTGGCCTGGGCGCGCTGCTGTTCGCGACCTTCCCGCTGATGACGATGACCATCGCCACTGCGGCTGGCCACGAGCGCTTCGATGTTGCGCTCACCGCGGGGGTGCTCTTGTCGATCGTCGGCGTGGCCCTCGCGCTGGGTCTGCGCTCGCCCGATGTCGGTGGCGAGCATCTCGCGATCGGCGCCGCCTGCGTACTGGCCTCGGCGCTGTGCGGCGCCGCCTGCTCCGTGCTGTACCGGCCTCTGCTGCAGCGTCACGCGATGCTGCCGATGGGCGCCTTCGCGATGGCTGCGGCAGTCGCTGTGCTCGCGCCCGCGGCCTGGGCCGAGGGCCTGGTCGAACGTTCGAGCAGGCTGAGCGCGGCGCAGTGGGCGGTGATGGCAGCCGTGGGCCTGTCGAGCGGCGTCGGCTACTGGTTGTGGCTGTGGGCGTTGAAGCACACCGCACCGACCCAGGCCACCGCGTTTCTCGCGTTGAGCCCCGTCACGGCCACGCTGATCGGTGCGTTGGCGCTCGGCGAGCCGGTGGGTTGGGGCCTGGCGGCGGGTGTCGTGTGCATCCTGCTCGGGCTGGCGCTGACGGCGCGCAGGCAGGTGCGGCGGGAGGCGGCAGTGATTTGACGTCGACGCCGGCGCGGCTACCGAGCGCCTCCCTCCGGCGGCTCGTTGCTTTCCCGGTCGTAGTACTCGACCGTGTTCTCCGAGCGGAACATCCGGTACAGGCCCTTCTCGCCACGCCGTCCGGCGCCGACCATGATCTTGTTGGAGTCCGGGTACTCGCAGGTCTCGATCTCGACCACGTTCGACAGCGCCAGATAGCGCATCGTCGTGGTGCCGGTGTTGATGATCTGGTGCGCCACCTCGCGCCCGCCGGTCGGGCAGGCGATCACGTCGTGCTTGCGGATCGCAAAGCGCTGGTCGCCGAAGCGCAGTTCGCCCTCGCCTTCGAGGATGAGGAACATCTCTTCCTCGCCGTGATGGTTGTGGAACGGACACTGCGCCTTGCCCGGCGGCAGCACGGTCAGGTTGTAGCCGAGCTTGCGCGCACCGATGTGATCGCTGATGCGGCCGCGCTTGGAGGTGTAGTAGCCGTTGTCTTCGATGTCGTCGAACTCGACGTCGTCGAGGTTCAGGATGGGTTTGGGCATGTCTACTCCGTTGCTTGGAATCTGCGTCTCTCAGCCGTGGTTTTCCGCTGCCACCTCACTGCCCCGCCCGATGCCGGGCCGCCCGCTCCGAGAGCGCATTCGGGAAGTACAGCGCCGTCAAGCTCTTGCTGTGCACCGGGCTGCCCGCGTTCGCCTGTTCGCCGTCGCCGTGGCGCCGCCAATCGCGCACCCAGAAGATGTCGTCGCAGACGTCGAGCAGGCCCATCGTTTCGCGGTCGCCGACGAGCACGCCTTGCACGCGCAGGCCGAGCTCGCGACGCGCTCGATCGAGCGCGTCGAGCGTGCTGGGGCGGCAGCCGAACTCGCCGTCGCTGACGATCAGCAGGTCGCTGCCTTGCCACGCCGCCTGCTCGATGCATTCGATCGCGCGCTCGATCGGCGTCTGCACATCGGTGCCGCCGTCGAAGGCCTGACCCATCAGCGCGAGCGTGGCCGCCAGGCCCTCTTCGCCCTGGGTCAGATCGCGCTCGATCACTTCGTCCGGCCCGCCGAAGGCGAGCAGTCTGCACGCGCGGGTGCTCGCGTGCGCCGCGCGCAGCGCCGCGATCGTCACCGCCTTGGCGATGTTCTCCGGCGCGCCGGCCATCGAGCCCGAGGTATCGAGGCACAGCACGAAGGGGCCGCGTTCCAGCGCGCGCGGCGGTGCGGTGACGGCCGCGTCGCGCGCGCGGCCCTGCGGGTCGGGTCGCCAGTCGACCACCACCGCTTCGGTGGCATGCGCGAGCAGGCGGCCTTCGGCCTGGCGCGCGCGCCACAGGCGCTGGCCGACGGGATGGCGCAGCAGGATGGCTTCGCTCGGCAGCATGTGTTCGAGCCGAGAGTCGAAGCGGATGCCGCTGATCTCGCCCGGCGCACCAGGCAGGCGCGTCGTCACGGCGCGCAGCGGCACGCGTTGCGGCGCTGAAGACGAATCGGCCGCCTGCGCCGGTGCAGCGCGCGCCGACCACTCGCGTCGGCCCAGGCGCTGCAGCAGCGCATCGATTTCCGGCAGCGTGGCCAGTCGGTCGGCGGCGCGGCGCGCCTGTTGCCATTCGCGCGAGCGCAGGCGGCCGCGCAACTCGTCCCAGCGCAGGTTGGCATCGCCGCACAGGTCGCGCAGCAGGGCCAGGTCGGCTTCGAGGCCCGTGCTCTCCTGCTTCCAGGCGTCTCGGAACTCGGCGGCCACTTGCGCGATGGCCTGAGCGCGCGTCAGCCGCGGTTGCAGGTCGAGCGCGTGGTCGAGGTGCCACAGCAGCGTGCGCAGCACCTGCTCGGCAAGCGCGGGCGCGGCGCGTGCGAGCGCCGGCAGATCGAGCTCGCCGACGACCTTGCGCAGCGGTGCGGCGGCGGCCGCGTCGCCGAAGTCGGCGCTGATTTCGGGCAGCGCGCCGACGTTCAGCGCGGCGAGCCACTGTCGAACGTCATCCAGCCGCGCGTCGCGCGCGCCGACCGCGCTCACCAAGGTCGGCAACCAGACCGCGCGCGGCAGTTCCTGCAGCCGGTCGTACGGCGTGTCGAAGCCGATGGACCCTTCGGCGATCACGCCGCGGCCGGCATCGGCACCGGCGCAGGCATGCGCCCCGTGTCGTCGCTGGTTTCGTCGCACGGCAGCGCGGCAAAGCCTGCTCGGGCTTCGGCCAGGCGCTGCGCCAGGCCGTCGAGCAATGCCAGCGCACGATGGCATTGCTGCGCCAGCTGCTCGCGCAACGATGGCGGCAGCCACAAGCGATCGGCCAGCAGTTGCGCCTGCGCTTTCGCATGCGCCTGCACGGCAGCGCGCCCGCTCGCAACCTGCGCTTCGATCTCACGCACCTGCGCGACGCGCGCGTCGATGTGCGCGCTGCTGAAGCGCCGACGCAGGGTGGCTTCGAGCCGCGCGGAGACGATGCGCTGCGCATTCGGCTGCGCGTCGCGGTCGCGCTCACCCATGCCGATGCTGCGCGCCAGCGCGAGCTTGCCGGCGGCATCGTCGTCGCTCGCATCTTCCGCCGGCGCCATCTCTTCGATCTGCAACTGCTGCTCGAAAGCCTGCACCGCACGCTCGAGCCACGGCGCTTCGCTCGGCGGCGTGCGCAGCAGTTCCTGCTCGAACCAGTGCTGCAACGCCGGCACGGCTTGCGGCCGCGCGCTCGCGACATAGGGCGCGAGCCAGAGGTCGTAGGCGTCGAGCGTGCGGCGGCCTTCACTCGCCGCTGCCGTCCGGGCGAGTGCGACGAACTGGCGCCAACGCCGGTCCGACAGCGCCGGCTGTCGCTCCTGTGCAAGCCAGGCTCGCAGCGCGGCGCAGGCGGCGACGAAGTCGTCGCTCAGTTTCACGTCTGCCGCGGCGGCAGTGATGGCGTCGCGCTCGGCCGGCGTGATCGGCGCTTCGACCGAGGTCGCCGCATCCTCCAGCGCCAGCAGCGCGCCGAAGTTCGCATCGGCCACCGGCGCGACCGGCACGCGCAGCAGGAAGCGATCGAAGAACGCCTGCAGCGATTCGTCGTCCGGTACCTCGTTGCTCGCGGCGACGACGCTGACCAGCGGCGTGCGCAAGCGCTGCGTGCCGTTGTCGAACTCGCGCTCGTTGAGCAGCGTCAGCAGCGCGTTCAGGATCGCCGAGTTGGCCTTGAACACCTCGTCGAGAAAAGCAATGCCGGCGGTGGGTAGAAAGCCGTCGGTCAGGCGCTCGTAGCGGTCGTCCTCGAGCGCCTTCAACGACAGCGGGCCGAACAGTTCTTCCGGCGTCGAAAAGCGTGTCAGCAGGCGCTCGAAGTAGCGCGTGTTCGCAAACGCGCGGTGCAGGCGCCGCGCCAGCGCGCTCTTGGCGGTGCCGGGCGGCCCGATCAGCAGCACATGCTCGCCGGCGAGCGCGGCCAGCAGCGCCAGGCGCACGGGGGTCTCGCGTTCGAGCAGGCCATGCTCGAGGGCTTGCAGCAGCAAGGACAGTCGATCGCGCATGTTGCTCAGAAAGTCCCCGGCCGCAGGATCGACGTATCGACGTTCTTCAATTGCGTGTGCCCGCAGAACGCCATCGTCACGTCGAGTTCCTTGTGAATCACCTGCAGCGCCTTGAGCACACCCGCTTCGCCCATCGCACCCAGGCCGTAGGCCATCGCGCGGCCGATCATCGTGCCGCGGGCGCCGAGTGCCCAAGCCTTGAGCACGTCTTGTCCGCTGCGGATGCCGCCGTCCATCCACACCTCGGTCCTGCCGCCGACGGCCTCGACGATCGCCGGCAGCGCGCGGATCGACGACGGCGCGCCGTCCAACTGGCGCCCGCCGTGGTTGCTGACGACGATCGCATCGGCGCCGTGATCGACCGCGAGCTTTGCGTCCTCGACTTCCATGATGCCCTTCAGGATGAACTTGCCGCCCCAGCGCTCGCGCACCCAATCGACGTCGGCCCACGACAGGCGCGGATCGAACTGCTCGTTGGTCCAGGCTGCGAGTGACTTCATGTCGCTGACGGCCTTGACATGGCCGACCAGGTTGCCGAACGAATGGCGGCGCGTGCCGAGCATGCCCAGGCACCAGCGCGGCTTGAAGGCGAGGTTGACGAGGTTGGCGAGCGTCGGCTTCGGCGGCGCGGTCAGGCCGTTCTTAAGATCCTTGTGGCGCTGGCCGATCACTTGCAGGTCCAGCGTCAAGACCAGTGCGCTGCACTTCGCCTTCTTGCAGCGCTCGATCATCGCGGCCATCGCCTCGCGGTCGCGCATCATGTAGAGCTGGAACCAGAACGGCGCCGTCGTGTTCCCGGCGATGTCCTCGATCGAGCAGATGCTCATCGTCGACAGCGTGAACGGGATGCCGAAGGCCTCGGCCGCCTTGGCGGCGAGGATCTCGCCGTCGGCATGCTGCATGCCGGTGAGGCCCACCGGTGCGATCGCCACCGGCATCTTCGCGGCCTGGCCGACCATCGTCACCGCGGTGCTGCGGTTTTCCATGTTGACCGCGACGCGCTGGCGCAACTGGATGGCCTTGAAGTCGGCTTCGTTGGCGCGGTAGGTGCCTTCGGTCCACGAGCCGCTGTCGGCATAGTCGTAGAACATGCGCGGCACGCGCTTTTGCGCGAGCACGCGCAAGTCTTCGATGCAGGTGATGACCTCGGCCATATCGATGCACGCTCCTCTTGGGCCTGCATCGTAGCGGCGCCGGGCCGCCGGCTCTCAGACGGCGATCAGATACTGCCGGCGAGCACCGCGGCCAGGGCGCTGACGACGCCGGCGACGACGACGAGCAGCCAGTTGGACGGGCGGCCGTGCGGCGCGAGGCGCACGTGTTGGCGTTGTCGGTCTTTGTCGGTCATGGCAGCACTTCTCCGGTGGCAAGTGTGATCCGGTCGGCGTCGCGAGAGAAGACCCCGCACCCCCCGAAGCGCGGGACGTTGCGAAAAACTGCCGGCCCCTGTCGCTGCTTTCAACGCCCGGCGTGCTGCAGCGATGCCATGCGCACGCCCATCAGGCGCAGCCGGCGTGTGAACTGCACGCGCTTCAGGCACTGCCCGGCGGCGCGGCGGATGGCTTCTGGCTCGGCGGTGGCATCGATCAGCGTCAGGTCGCGCGTCACCGTCTTGAAGTCCTCGAAGCGCAGCTTGATGCCCACGGTCTTGCCGACGTAGCCCTTCTTCTGCAGGTCGTGCGCGAGGTCCTGCACCAGCCCGTCGAGGATGGCGCCGAGCTCGACGCGGTCGGCGCTGGCCGAGAGATCGCGGTCGAAGGTGGTCTCGCGGCTGATCGATACCGGCTCGCTCGACGTCGACAGCGCCCGCTCGTCGCGGCCATGCGCCGCGTCGTGCAGCCAGCGGGCGTAACCCTGGCCGAAGTGCTCGGCGAGCAGCGTGCGCTCGGCGGCGGCGAGATGCGCGATGGTGGTGATGCCCAGGCCGGTGAGCTTGGCACCGGCCTTCGGCCCGATGCCGTTGATGCGCCGCACCGGCAGCGGCCAGACGCGGCGCGGCAAATCGTCGAGCGTGAGCAGGGTCAGGCCGTCGGGCTTGTCGAGCTCGCTCGCGATCTTGGCGAGCAGCTTGTTGGGCGTGATGCCGATCGAGCAGCTGAGGCCGGTGGCGGCGCGCACGTTGTTGCGGATGTCCTGCGCCAGCGCGCGAACGCCGCCGAAGGGGTCGTGGCCGACGGCATCCTGAGCGCCAGGCACGTCGGTGAGGTCGATGTAGATCTCGTCGATGCCGCGGTCCTCGATCAGCGGCGCCACTTCCGCGACCGCCGCCTTGAAGCGCCGCGAGTACAGGCGGTAGCGCTCGAAGTCGGTCGGCAGCAGCACCGCGTCGGGGGCGCGCAGCGCCGCCTTCATCAGGCCCATGCCGGAGTGCACGCCGAGATCGCGCGCGGGATAGGTGGCGGTGGTGACGACGCCGCGGCCCTTGTAGCTGGCGAGCGTGACGAAGCGCCGCGTGCCGTCGGCCAACGTCTCGGGTTGGGCTCGGCGGCCGCCGCCGATGACCACGGCTTCGTTGCGCAGTTCGGGGTAGCGCAGCAGCTCGACCGAGGCATAGAAGGCGTCCATGTCGAGGTGGGCGATCCAGCGGCGCGGCGAGGAGGGCATGGCGGCATTTTCGTGGCCTGCGCTTACGTCGGGTTGCGCTTGCGAACATGAAAAGCGCCTGTGTGGCTTGCAAATGGGCAAATAGTCCATTTAAACTGAAGTCATCGCAACGCTCCAGGAGACCGCGCCATGAGTTCGAAGACCCCCCGAGATCAAGCAGCCTTTGCCCTGAACCGCCGCCGCGCGCTGACCGTGCCCGCCGCTGCCGTGCTGGCGGGCGTGCTTGGCCCGACGCTGCTGGCTGCCTGCGGCGGCGGTGGCGGCGACGATGCCGGCGCGAGCGGCGGCGCGTCGAGTTCCGGCTACACCAACGGCCCGATCACCGGACTGGGTTCGATCATCGTCGGCGGCGTGCGCTTCGAGGACAACAGCGCCCGCGTCGAGGACGAGGACGGCGCCTCGCGCAACCGCAGCGAACTGCGCCTGGGCATGGTCGTGGAGGTGGAGTCGTCGTCGATCGACGACAGCCTCGGCCGCGGCATCGCCGCGCTGGTGCGTTTCGGCGCCGAGATGAAAGGGCCGGTGGCCTCGATCGACGCCGCGGCGCAGACCCTGCGCATGCTCGACCAGACGGTCGAGGTGCGCGCCGAGACCGTGTTCGATGCGCTGCTGGTCGGCGGCTTCGCCGCCATCCAGCTCGGGCAGATCCTCGAGATCCACGCCCTGTTCGATTCGACCAGCGGCCACTACCTGGCCACGCGCATCGAGCTCGAAGACAGCGCCAGCGAGTACCGGCTGCGCGGCGTCATCAGCCAGCTCGACGCCACGGCCAAGACCTTCCACATCGGCGACGCCGTCATCAACTATGCAACTGCCGACATCCGCGACGCACCGGCGTTGGCCGACGGCCAGCGCGTGCGCGTGCGCCTGCAGACGGCGCAGGTGGGCGGCCAGTGGGTGGCGACGCGGGTGCGGCGCGGCGTGCGCAACATCGATGGCGTGCCCGACGCGCGCATCCGCGGCTTCGTCAACGCCTTCACGTCGGCGACGCAGTTCCAGGTCAACGGCATCCCGATCGACGCCAGCAACGCGCGCGTCGAAGGCACCGTGCGCGAGGGCGCGCTGGTGGAGGTGCGCGGCAGCGTCGCCAACGGCACGCTGGTCGCCACGCGCGTCAAGGTGATCGACCGCCTGGGCGACGAGATCAGGCGCTTCGAACTGCACGGCCAGATCAGCGCACTCGACACCACGGCGCAGACCTTCATGTTGCGCGAAGTCAAGGTCAGCTACGCCGGCGTGCTCGAGTGGAAGGACGGCAGCGCAGCCGACCTGGCCGACGGCAAGCAGGTGGAGGTCAAGGGCCTGTGGTCCGAAGACCGCAGCGTGATGCGGGCGGTGGTGATCGAGTTCGAGTGATGCGAAGGCTCTAGCATCGCGCATGCAAAAGCCGTCGGCCCCCGCTGACCCCAACGCGGCCCTCGTGGCCGCGTTGGCGCGTCTGCTCGCGCCGCTGGCGCAGCTGTGCGTGGCTCGGGGCGTGCCGTACTCGGTGATCGACGAATTGCTGCGCGGCGCGGTTGTCTCGAATGCGCACGCCGCGCACCCCGGCCTGCCCGAGCACCGGCGCGCCAGCCGCGTCAGCGCCGCCACGGGTTTGAACCGGCGTGAGGTCAATCGTTTGTTGGCGCTGCAATCGAAGGCGACGGCGAGCACAGCGCCGCCGGCGCCGCGCTCGCCGGCAGCGATGGTCTTCGCGCACTGGCGCAGCGCCGTCGCCTACCGCACGCGCGCCGGCGCGCCGCGCGTGCTGCCGCGCACCGGGCCGGCACCGAGCTTCGAATCGCTGGCGCACGAGATCACGCGCGACGTGCACCCGCGCGCGCTGCTCGAAGAACTGCTGCGCCTGAACCTGGCCACGCACGACGCGCAGCGCGACACGATCGCGCTGGTCGAGGGCGAACTTCGTGCCGCGCGGCGACGCCGATCGCATGGCGCAGTGGCTGGGCGCCAACGTCGGCGACCATCTCGCGGCGGCCGCCGCCAACCTCCAGGCCAGCGAGCCGCGCTACGCCGAGCAGGCGATCGCAGCCGAGGGCTTGTCCGCCGCCTCGGTGGCGCAAGTGCGGCCGCTGCTGCACGCGCACTGGCAGCGCCTGACCGACGAACTGGTGCCGCTGCTCGAAAAACTGATCGAGCAGGACGCGGCCGGCGCGGCTCCCGACAACGCGAACACCTACCGCGTGCGTTTCGGCATTTACGGTTTCGACACCGCACCCGCGCCCGTTGCCGCCGAAGATGCGCCGTCACGGCGCGCGCGCAAGACTTCCGACAAGAAAGGCTCTGCTTCATGAAACCCGCGATGAAACGCATGCTCGATGCCCTGCGCCTCGGCTTCGCCGCGCTGCTGGTGGCCGCATGTGGCGGCGGCGTCGAGACCGGCGGCACCGGCCCGACCGGCAGCGCCTATGTCGAAGGGCCCGATCACCGGCTTCGGCTCGATCATCGTCGCCGGCGTGCGCTTCGACGACAGCAGCGCCGTGATCGAGGACAACGGCAGCGGCAGCAGCCGCGACAACCTGCGTCTGGGCATGCGCGTCGAAGTCGAGAGCGGCGCGATCAGCGACGATGGCAGCGGCACGCGCGTGGCCACGGCGACGCGCGTGCGCTTTGCCAGCGACCTGCTCGGGCCGGTGACCACTGCCGACGCGCAGGGCCTGCTCATCGCCGTGCTCGGCCAGAACGTGCGCGTCACGAGCGCCACCGTCGTCGACGGAGCCGCCGGCGGTGCCGGCGCGCTGGTCGTCGGCGACATCGTCGAGGTGCACGGCTTCATCGAACCGGGCGCGCTGCTCGATCGCTACGTCGCCACGCGCATCGAGCGCCGCAGCGCCGTGCCCGCGGCCTTTCGCGTGCGTGGCCTGGTGCGCGACCTGACGGCAACGCCGGCGACGCTGCGCATCGGCTCGCAGGGCTTCGACCTCGCGGCCACGGGCGTGCCGGCGGGCCTGGCCGACGGCCGGCTCGCGCGTCTGACGGTGGGCACGACGCAGGTGTCGGGGCGCTGGCCGGTGACGGCCATCGCCGTCGAAGCGCGCCGCATCGACGACCGCGACGAAGCCGAGGTCGAGGGCCTGATCACCGCGCTCACCAGCATCACGCGCTTTTCGGTCAACGGCATCGAGATCGACGCTGCTGCCGCCAACTTCATCGACGGCACCGGCGGCATCCTGCTCGGCGCGCGCGTGAAGGTGCGCGGCCGCAGCAGCGCCGGTGTGCTGATCGCGGCAACGGTCGATCTGCGCAGCGAGGGCGATGTCTTCGGCGACGGCGTCGATCTGCGCGACGTGATGGGCAGCCTGGACACGGGCGCACAGACCTTCGTGCTGCGCGGCATCACCGTCTTCTACGGCAACGGCCCGGAGTTTCGCAACGGCAGCGTCGCCGATCTGCAAGACGGCAAGCGCGTGCGCGTGCGCGGCACGCTGTCGGCGGATCGCACGCGCGTGGTGGCCACGCGCGTCGAGTTCGTCACGTTCTGACTCAGCCTTTCACGCGCGCCACGTGCAGCACGG
Source organism: uncultured beta proteobacterium (assembly GCA_963738605.1). GTDB lineage: Bacteria > Pseudomonadota > Gammaproteobacteria > Burkholderiales > Burkholderiaceae_C > CADEEN01. The sequence continues at coordinate 206,124 of CAVTXG010000008.1, read as the reverse complement.
CCGGCGCGCGGCGCAGCGTGCGCAGCGCGTCGGCCAGGTGCTGGCGATCGCGCACGGCGAGCGTCAGCTTGAGTTCGGTGGTCTCGGTGGCGCGCTCGTTGCCCATGTCGATGTGGGTGATGTCGGTTTCGGTCGCGCTCACCGCGGCGGCCACGCGCGCCAGCACGCCCTTGCCGTTTTGCACCAGCACGTTGACGACGGCGTCGAACGGACGGACCGGCTGCTCGGCCCATTCCACCGGCAACCAGCGCTCGCTGTCGCGCTCGAACAGGCGTTTGGCGACGGCGCATTCGGCGCTGTGCACCGTGAGGCCTTCGCCGCGGCCGAGGTAGCCGACGATCTCGTCGCCCGGGATCGGGTGGCAGCAGACAGCCAGCTGGATCGACGCCGCTTCGCTGCCGTCGATCACCACGTGCCCCTGCGGCACGGCTTCGGCGTCGGTGCCGAAGTGGCGCATCGACAGTGTCACCGCGTCGGGTTTGTCGCTGCCGCGCTCGGCGACGAGATGCGCCAGGCGCTTGGCCACGATCGACGCGATCTTGCGGCCGACGCCGATGTCGACCATCAGCTCGCTGCGGTTGCGGTTGCCGCTCCAGCGCGTCAGGTGCTGCCAGATCTGCACCGCGGTCTCGTCGTTGGGGTCGGCCGAAGGCATCAGCAGGCCCTCGCTGCGAAGGCTCTGCGCCAGCAGGCGCTCACCCAGCGCACGCGACTCCTCGTGCTCCATCGTCTTCAGATGGTGGCGAATCTTGGCGCGCGCGCGCCCGGTGCGAACGAAGTTCAGCCACGCCGGATTCGGCCGCGCGCCGGGCGCGGTGGTGATGGCCACCACGTCGCCGCTCTTCAACTCGGTGCGCAGCGCCACCGCCTCGCCGTTGACCGAAGCGGCGACGCAATGGTCGCCCACGTCCGAGTGGATCGCGTAGGCGAAGTCCACCGGCGTCGCGCCGCGTGGCAGCGACAGGATCTGCGACTTCGGCGTGAAGACGTAGACCGCCTCGGGGTAGAGGTCGATCTTGACGTGCTCCAGGAATTCGGCGGCGTCGCGCGTGTCGTCCTGGATGTCGATCAGGCTCTTCAGCACGGTGGCGCCCAGGCGCTGCGCGTCGTCGCCGTGGCCGTTGCTGCCCTTGGTCTTGTACATCCAGTGCGCGGCGATGCCGGACTCGGCCACGGCGTGCATCGGCTCGGTGCGGATCTGGAACTCCACCGGCGTGCCGAGCGGGCTGACCAGCGTGGTGTGCAGCGACTGGTAGCCGTTGGCCTTGGGAATGGCGATGTAGTCCTTGAAGCGGCCGGGCACCGGCTTGTAGAGCTGGTGCAGCACGCCGAGCGCCACATAGCAGTCGGAGATCTGCTGCACGACGATGCGAAAGCCGAACAGGTCGTTGACGCTGGCAAACGGCTGGTGCTTCTCGCGCATCTTGCGGAAGATCGAATACACCGTCTTCTCGCGGCCGAAGACCTGCACCCTGAGCTTGGCCGCGGAGAACGCCTTCTCGACTTCGCCCTGCACCCGGTCGACGATGTCGCGGCGCGTGCCGCGCGCTTTTGCCAGCGCCTTCTTCAGCGCGCCGTGACGCCAGGGATAGAGCTGCGCGAACGACAGATCCTGCAGCTCGCGGTAGATCTGGTTCAGGCCCAGGCGGTGCGCGATCGGCGCGTAGATGTCGAGCGTCTCGCGCGCGACGCGACTGCGCTTGTCGGCGTTGATGGCGGCCAGCGTGCGCATGTTGTGCATGCGGTCGGCGAGCTTGACGAGGATGACGCGCACGTCGCGCGCCATCGCCAGCAGCATCTTGCGAAACGATTCGGCCTGCGACTCCTCGCGCGTCGAGAAGTGCAGCTTGTCGAGCTTGGTCAGGCCGTCGACCAGTTCGGCCGTGGGCGCGCCGAAGCGCTCGATCAACTCCGGCTTGGTGACGCCGCAGTCTTCCATCGCGTCGTGCATCAGCGCGGCCATCACCGCCTGCACGTCGAGCTTCCAGTCGGCCACCAGGCCGGCCACCGCGATCGGGTGCGTGATGTAGGGCTGCCCGCTGGCGCGGAACTGGCCCAGGTGCGCCTCGTCGGCGAACTTGTAGGCCTCGCGCACCTGCTTCAGTTCGGCCTTGGACAGGTAGCTCAGCTTGGCCGTGAGCGCGGCAAAGTCGTTGGCCTCGACGCGCGGGGCAGCGTTGGCCGCAGCGCGATCGCGCGACGGCTGCAGCAGCGCAGTCGGCAGCAGGTCGGCGGCGAAGGATCGAATACCCACGGCCGCAATACTCCCATAAACGACAAAAGCGCTCCGGGGGAGCGCTTTTGCAGCGAAAAAGCGCAACGGCTTTAGATCGGCACCTTGCGCAGCATCTCGATGCCGATCTGGCCGGCGGCGATCTCGCGCAGCGCGGTCACGCCCGGCTTGTTGCCCCGGCTTTCGACCTTGGGTGCGTGGCCCTGGCTCAGCATGCGGGCGCGGTAGGTCGCGGCCAGCACGAGCTGGAAGCGGTTGGGGATCTTGTCCAGGCAGTCTTCGACGGTGATGCGGGCCATGCTTCTTGCGCTTTCTTCAAACGATGTTGAGGTTCGCAAACACCACCGACTTGTTGCGCCGTTGTGCGGCGTACTTCAGGCGTTGCGAGTGGACGACGGTCTTCAAGTCGAAGAGGGCCGTCTCGAAAAGGGAGTTGATGATAACAAAGTCGAAGTCGCGGGCGTGCGCCACCTCTTCGCGCGCGTTGGCCATGCGCTGCTCGATCACGTCGGGACCGTCTTCGCCGCGGCGCTGCAGGCGCAAGCGCAGCTCATCCCACGACGGGGGCAGTATGAAGATCAGCACCGTGTGTTCGAACAGGCGCTTGATCTGCAGCGCGCCTTGCCAGTCGATCTCGAGCACCACGTCTTCGCCGCGCGCCAGCCGGTCGGCGATGGCGGTTCGAGAGGTGCCGTAGAGCTGGCCGTGAACCTGCGCCCACTCGAAGAATTCGCCGCGGCCCACCATCGCGCGGAACTCGGGCTCGTCGACGAACCAGTATTCGCGCCCATGCTGCTCCTGCCCGCGCGGCGCGCGCGTGGTGTGCGAGACCGACACCACCAGATGCGAGTCGAGTTCGAGCAGCGCCTTGACCAGGCTCGACTTGCCGGCCCCGCTGGGGGCCGCTACGACGAAGAGGTTGCCGGGCGTTTCCATCAAAGCCAAATCCTAGCAGCGCGCGTCAGGACGCGCCGGGAAGGCCCGGCAACAAGCGGCGCACCAGCGGGTGCTGGACCTTCTTCTCGGTGCCGATCGCGAAAAAATGCTCCTGTACGTGGTCGCAAGAGCCGATCTTTCTGCACGCGGTAGCGCTCCGCCAGGTCGTCGTGCACGACCTCGGGCGCTGGAAACACGCCCATGCCGCTGGCGCCGAAGGTCTTGAGCAACGCGCTGTCCTCGAATTCGCCGACGACGCGCGGTTGCAGTTCGTCGCGCTCGAACCACTGGTCCAGTTGCGTGCGCACCGCGGCATGCGCGCTGGGCAGCAGCACCGGCACCCGCCGAGCGAGCGCGGAAAGCCACGCCGGCCGGCGGCGGCGAGCGACGCCGGCGCATACCAACTCAAACGCGAGCCGCCGAGCGGGTGGCTGTACAGGCGCAAGTTGGCCTTCGCCGTCGCCGCCCGGTCGGCCAGCACCACGTCCAGCCGGTTCAGCGCCAGATCGGCCAGCAGATCGTCGAACTCATCCACATGGCACACGAGGCGCAGCGCGGTTTCGTGATCACCGGCTCCATCAGCCGCCGCACCACCAGCTTCGGCAGCGCGTCAGAGATGCCGGCGCGCAGGCGCAGCGTCGGCGACGCGGCCGCGTCGCGCACCAGTGCCGGCAACTCGTCGCCGAGGGCAAAGATCTGGTCGCCCTGGCGCATCGCGGCGCGCCCGGCGTCGGTGAGCGCCAGGCCGCGGCCCGCCGGCCGCAGCAGCGCATGCCCGAGCGAGCGCTCCAACTCGCGCACCTGTGCGCTGACGGTTTGCACCGCCATGCCCAGGCGCGCCGCGGCGCGCGCCACGCCGCCTTCCTTGGCGACGACCCAGAAGTAATACAGATGACGATAGTTGAAGGCCAGGCTCATGTTCAGGCTTTACGGAACTTCGTTCATTGATTTTCTGCTTTTACTTGGAGTACCGGCCGCCTATCTTTTGCTCGCCCTGCAACCCGAAGGAGTCCCGTCATGCAAGTCCTTTTCGAATCCCGCCATCCCGATGGCGCGAACGTGCGTCCGTTCGCCGTGCGACCGCGTTCGCTTCGCGCTTCGGCGCTTCAGCTGGCTCGTGCCGAGCGCGCGAAGTGCAGCTGTCGGACATCAACGGCCCGCGCGGCGGCATCGACAAACGATGCCGATCGAACTCGAGGCGCGGCCGGCGCGCTCCGGTGCTTGTGACCGCGTTGGCGCGCGACTGGCGCGGCGCGATCGATCAGGCGGTCGCGCGCGCGGCGCAGACGTTGCTGCGCGGCTGGCTCCGCGATCGAGCCGGGAGCGCATGAGCGGCGCCCGCGCGCCTGACCTCGCTCGGAGCAACGGTCTGAGGGCGTATCTGCAAGACAGCCCGCCGGCCGCGGTGCGCATCGTCGCTCTGACGATGTTGTGCGACGGCCACCTCTCGAAGGTCGAGGTCGATGCAGTGCAAGCGCGCGAGCTGTGCGAGGACCTGCTCGCCGCCACCGGCATGTCGCGGCACGCGAACTGCCGCATCGATGCGCACATGCTGGCCCTGGCCGACGGCGAAGTGCAGGTGATGAACGCGGCCGTCGAGCAATGGGCTTGCAGCGCGAGATTCTGAGGCCGGCACATGAAAGCCGTCTGCTCGAAGCCGCCTGATCCCACTCACGACAACACAACGACAACGGAGGAATCTGTCCCGTGCAAGCCCTGATCGACATTCTGCAAACGCCCGTTCCTCGGTCAAGCCGCCTGGCTGTGGCTGGCCTTTGTCGGCATCGTCGCGGCGCTGCTCGCGTTCGACCTCGGCGTCCTGCACCGCGGACGATCGCGAGATCGGCATCCGCGAAAGCCTGCTGCTGTCGGGCGGCTACATCAGCGCGGCGCTGCTGTTCGGCGCTTGGGTCTGGTGGTACCTCGGCAGCGCCAGCGGCATGGACGTACCTCACCGGCTTCATGATCGAGAAGTCGCTGTCGATGGACAACGTCTTCGTCATCGCGCTGATCTTCACCTACTTCGCGGTGCCGCGGCAGTACCAGCACCGCGTGCTGTTCTGGGGCATCCTCGGCGTGATCGTGCTGCGCGCGATCATGATCGGCCTCGGCGCCGCGCTCGTCACGCCAGTTCAGCTGGGTGCTGTACCTGTTCGGCGCTGTTCCTGATCGCTCACCGGCATCAAGATGTGGATCATCGCGGACCACGTGCCCGACATCGCGAACAACCCGCTGCTCAAATTCATGCGCGCGTCACCTGCCCGTCACCGACGGGCTGCGCGGCAACGCGTTCTGGGTCCGCGAACCCGACCCGAAGACCGGCAAGGCGGTGCGATGGGCCACGCCCTGCTGCTGGCGCTGGTGCTGGTGGAGTTCGTCGACCTCGTGTTCGCGGTCGACTCGGTGCCGGCGATCTTCGCCATCACGACCGACCCGTTCATCGTCTACACCAGCAACATCTTCGCCATCCTCGGCTTGCGAGCGCTGTACTTCGCGCTGGCCGCGATGATCCATCGCTTCAAGTACCTGAAGTACGCGCTGGCGCTGGTGCTGGTGTTCATCGGCGCGAAGATCTTCCTGGTCGGCATCGTCGGCAAGATCCCGCCGGTGATCTCGCTGTCCGTGACCTTCGGCCTGATCGCCGGCGGCGTGCTGGTGTCGCTGTGGAAGACGCGCGGCGAGCGCACAGCGCCTGCTGGCACCTGACGGCTCTTCGCCGGCATGTCGCTGCATCCGCGTCGCCGCCGCACGCCGGATTCTCACTTCCGGTCGGAAAGAAATGCCAGAGGAGGCGGCGAGCCTGCAGGCACGGCAACGTTCTGCCGCATCGACCCGACGTGGTCAAGGCCGAGACGCTGGCGCTGCTGCTGCGCCACGCCTACGCCTTCGTGCAGGGCACGCGCGTGCAGTGGCGCTACGACGTGCCCGCGAGCGTGGTCGAGACCACCTTCACTGCGACCACGCGCGTGATGGAAGGGGCCGACAACGGCCCGCTCTACGGCCTGTACCCGCACCACTGGTTCAACAACGCCGCGGTGGACGGCAAGCTCGGCCCCTCCTACGACACCGTGCGCGGCAAGGTGCGCCTGCTGGCCGCGCCTGTCCTTCGAAGACCGCGGCATCGATCGACGCGGCACGGCGAGCACTTGTGTGGGCAAATGTTCTATTGACAGAACATTAGGACAGCCTTTACTGTCGCGACCTTGAACGCGATCCTGCCGCTGCCCAAGTACCACCAGATCTACTTGGTGCTGCGCGAGCAGCTCGGCGAAGGCCGCTTCGCGCGTCGGCCGTGCCAGGCGAAGTGGCGCTGGCGCGGGCAGTTCGGCGTGGCGCGCGTCACGGTGCGCAAGGCGCTGGAGCGGCTCGCGGCCGAAGGCCTGATCGAGCGTGCGGCCGGGCGCGGCACGGTGCCGCGGCCGCGCGCCGACGCGGCACCGGCGGCGCCAGCGCGATGCAGCTCACCGGCCTGCTCGAGAACATCGTGACGATGGGCCTGCGCACCACGGTCAAGCGTGCTGTCGTTGCGAGGTGATCGCCGGCGTCCGATGCCGTGGCGCGGCGCTGCAACTCGACGCCCGGCGCGCTGGTGCAGAAGGCGGTGCGCGTGCGCTCCACACGGACGGGCCGCTGTCGCACATCACCACCCACGTGCCGCGAGACGCTGGCGCGCGGCTTCGGCCGGCGCGAGCTGGCGCAGCAAGCCGATCCTGCTGCTGCTCGAAGCCTCCGGCGTGCGCATCGGCCGCGCCGCGCAGACGCATCTCGGCCCGGCTGGCCGACGCCGAGTCGGCGCGGCGGCTGGACGTGCAGGTGGGCTCGGCGCTGCTGGCCGTGACGCGCCTGATCTTCGACGAGGCCGACACGGCCGGTGCAGTGGCTGCATGGCCTGTACCGGCCCGACCGCTACCAGTACGAGATGCAGCTGTCGCGCGTCGGCGGTATCGACGCCAAGGTGTGGGTCAGCAACGAGCTGTCGGCCCAGTTCCATTAGCCTCAACGTTCCACCAGGAGATCCGCCATGAACAACCGTCGCAGCTTCATCCAGCAGTCCGCCGCCGCCGCGTCGGCCCTCGCCTTCCCGCTGGTCGGCGGGCGCCCAGCCGAAGACGGTGAAGGTCGGCATCCTGCACCCGGTGACGGGCGCGCTGGCCTTCTCGCGGCCAGCAGTGCCGCGAAGGCGCGCTGATGGCCATCGAGGACATCAACAAGGCCGGCATCAAGTCGCTCGGGCGGCGCGAAGCTGGAGGTGCTGCTCGGCGACGCGCAGTGCAGCCGCAGGCGGGCACGGCCGAGATCGAGAAGATGAACGAGGCCGGCGTCTCGGCGGTGGTGGGTGCCTTCGCCACGCCATCTGCCTGGCCACCACGCAGGCCGCGGCCAAGTACAACCTGCCGCACGTGGTGGACGTCGGCGTGGCCGACCAGATCGTCGAGCGCGGGCTGAAGAACACCTTCCGCTTCGGCCCCGGCTACGGCACCTGCGCCAGGTGGCGGTGAACAACCTGCACGTGCTCAACACCGTGGCCGGCAAGCCGGCGAAGACGGTGATGATCATCCACGAGGAGAGCCTGTTCGGCACCGGCACCGCCAACCTGCTGGCGCGCGAGCTGCCGGGCTCGGCTTCGAGGTCAAGGAAGTCATCAAGCACGCCAACCCGACGCGCGACTTCAACAACATCGTGCTGCGCATGAAGGCGGTGAACCCGGACATCGTGATCCCGGCCAACTACTACAACGAGTACGCGCTGCTGGTGCGCACGATGCAGCAGCAGAAGGTCACGCCGAAGGCGATCTACTCGGTGCTCGGCGGCGCGGCGTCGAGCTACAAGTTCCTGAAGGAGTTTCCGGACGCGGCCAACGGCATCATCGACTGCAACCACTGGTTCAACCCGAAGGACAAGCGCGCCGCGGCGCTGCGCAAGCGCGTCGAGGCCAAGGGCCTGTTCTTCACCTACGAGGTCTTCAACACCTACACCGCGGTGATGCTGCTGGCCGACGCGATCGAACGCGCCAAGAGCAGCCGACCGCGCCGCCATCACCGACGCGCTGGCGAAGAGCACCTTCGCCGACCACTTCATGCCCTACGGCGCGACGAAGTTCGTGAACGGCCAGAACACTCGGCGCGCAGCCGCTGATGACGCAGGTGAGCAAGGGCGACATCCGCGTCATCGTGCCGCGCGAGTACCGCGAGGCCGAGCCGGTGTTCCCGATGCGCGCCTGACGCGGCGCGTCCGGACGCTGGAGCGGCGGTGGGCTTCGACATCCTCTTCCCGTCGCTCCTCAACGGGCTGACGACCGGCGCGGTCTACGCGCTGGTGGCGCTCGGCCTGACGCTGATCTACGGCGTGCTGCACATCATCAACTTCGCGCACGGCGCGGCGCTGATGGTGGCGCTGTACGCCGTGTACCTGCTCAAGGAGCGGCTCGGGCATCGACCCGTACCTGGCGCTGCCGATCGTCGTGCCGGGCATGTTCGCGCTCGGCTATGCGCTGCAGCGCGGGGTCATCAACCGCGCCAGCCACGGCAAGGACGAGAACATCCTGCTCGTCACGCTTGGCCTGGCGATCGTGCTCGAGAACCTGGCGCTGATGGCCTTCAGCAGCGACACGCGCACGCATCGAGACGCGCCTACACGCTGACCACGGTCCAGATCGGGCCGGCCATCATCGCGCTGCCCAAGCTGGTCGCCTTCGCCGGCGCGCTGGTCACCTCGGCGCTGCTGCTGTGGGTGGTGACGCGCACCGACCTCGGCCGCGCCATCCGCGCGGTGGCGAAGGAGAAGCAGGGCGCGCAAGCTGATGGGCATCGACGTCGAGCATGTCTACGCGATGAGCTTCGGCATCGGCCTGGCCTGCCTCGGCGCGGCGGCGTGCTTCCTGCTGCCGGCGTACTACGTCAACCCGCAGGTCGGCTCCGGCTTCGTGCTGGTGGCCTTCACCATCGTCGTGCTCGGCGGCATGGGCAGCTTCGCCGGCGCGCTGGTCGGCGGGCTGCTGATCGGCGTGGTCGAGTCGCTGGCGGGCTGCTGCTCGGCGAGTCGCTGGGGCAGATCGGCATCTTCGTGATCTTCATCGCCGTGCTGCTGTTGCGGCCGCAGGGCCTGTTCGGGGCCCGGGCATGAAGCGCGACCTGCTGCGGATCGCCGCTGTTCGCGCTGGCCGTGGCCGCGCTCACGGCTGGCATCGAGCTCGGGCGTGGCGCTGAACTTCGATCATGATGGCGCTGTACGCCACGCTGCTGGCGCAGGCCTGGAACCTGCTCGGCGGCTACGGCGGGCAGTTCTCCTTCGGCCATGCGCTGTTCTTCGGCAGCGGCGCCTACGCGCAGGCGGTGCTGCAGGTGACGCACGGCAGTCAACGCCTGGCTGGCGCTGGCGCTGGCGGTGGCGCTGGCGGCGGCGGTCGGCGCTGTTCGTCGGCGCGCTGGCGTTCCGCTACGGGCTGAAGGGCTCCTACTTCGCGCTGGTCACGCTGGCATTCGCCGAGGTGTTCCGCATCCTCGCGGTGTCGGCCGGCTTCACCGGCGGCGGCGTCGGCCTGATGCTGCCGCTGCAGCGAATCGGTGGCCAACCTGCAGTTCGGCTCGCGCCAGGGCTACGTCGCGCTGGTGCTCGGCTTCGTCGTGGTGGCGCTGATCGTCACCGCGTGGCTGCGCCATTCGCGCTTCGGCGCCCAGCTGCAGGCGGTGCGCGACAACGAGGACGCGGCACGCGCGCGTCGGCGTCGACCCGTTCCGCATCAAGCTCGGCCGCCATCGTGCTGTCGGCCGCCTTCATGGGTGCGGCCGGCGCCTTCTACCTGCAGGTGTTCCAGTACATCGACCCGGCGCATCGCCTTCGGGCCGGCCATTCGGTCGAGGCGCTGGTCGGCGCCATCGTCGGCGGCCTGGGCACGCTGTGGGGGCCGCTGCTCGGCGCGCTGGTGCTGCACCGCTGGCCGAAGCCACGCGCAACCTGTTCGGCGCAGCTGCCCGGCATGAACATGGTGATCTACGGCGTGGTGCTGGTGCTCATCGTGATGTTCGTGCCGCGCGGTATGTCCGGCGTCGGCCGCTCGGTGCGCGCACTGTGGCGCAGCGCGCGCGATGGCTGAGCCGCTGCTGAGCTGGAAGGCCTGTCGCATCGCCTTCGGCGGCCTGCGCGCGGTGCAGGACGTGAGCCTGGCCGTGCCGCGCCGGCTCGCTTGGCGCGCTGATCGGCCCCAACGGCGCCGGCAAGACGACGCTGTTCGCGCTGATGTCGGGCTTCCTCAAGCCCGACAGCGGCCGCGTGCTCTTCGACGGCCGCGACATCACCGGCCGCGCCGCCGCACCTGAACGCACGCGCCGGCATGACGCGCACCTTCCAGATCGTGCAGCCCTTCGCCGCGCAGACGGTGCGCGAGAACATCGCCGTCGGCGCGCACCTGCACGAGCCGCGGCGCGCCGCCGCGCTGGCCGAAGCCGAGGCGTGGCGCAGCGCGTCGGCCTGGCCGCGCAGCTCGACAAGCCCGCGGCCGACCTGACCGTGGCCGGCCGCAAGCGCCTGGAGCTGGCGCGCGCGCTGGCCACGCGGCCGAAGCTGCTGCTGCTCGACGAGGTGCTGGCCGGCCTGAACCCGCAGGAGATCGCCGAGATGATTCCGGTCGTGCGCGGCATCGCCGAGCGGCGGCGTCACGGTGCTGATGATCGAGCACGTGATGCAGGCGGTGATGAACCTGGCCGCAGCACGTCTGGGTGCTGGCGCAGGGCCAGCTGATCGCCGAAGGCACGCCGGCCGAGGTGACCGCGACGCCGCGGTGATCGAGGCCTACCTCGGCCCCGGCGCGGCGGCGCGGCTGGCGGCGCATGCGGCATGACGGCCGCTGCTCGACATCGACCGGCTGCGCGGCGGCTACGGCCGCGTCGAGGTGCTGCGCGGCGTCGACCTGCAGGTCGATGCCGGCGAGATCGTCGCGCTGCTGGGCAGCAACGGCGCCGGCAAGTCCACGCTGAACAACACCGTCTGCGGCCTGGTGCCGGCCTGGCGCGGCCGCGTCAGCTTCGACGGCCAGGACCTGACGCACGCTGCACTACCGCGAGGTCGTGCAGGCCGGGCTGATCCAGGTGCCCGAAGGCCGGCGCATCTTCCCCAACCTCGACGGTGCTCGAGAACCTCGAGCTCGGCTCCTTCACGCGCGCGCGCGAGCGCCGCGCGCGCAACCTCGAACGGGTGTTCGCGCATCTTCCCGCGCCTGCAGCGAGCGCACGGCGCAGAAGGCCGGCACGCTGAGCGGCGGCGAGCAGCAGATGCTGGCCATCGGCCGCGGCCTGATGGCCGAGCCGCGGCTGCTGATCCTCGACGAGCCTTCGCTCGGCCTGTCGCCGCGCTGGTGGAGGAGATGTTCGCGCTGATCCGCCGCCTCACGACGAGGGCCTGTCGGTGCTGCTGGTCGAGCAGAACGTCGGCCAGTCGCTGGAGATCGCCGACCGTGCCTATGTGCTGGAAAACGGCAGCGCTGCGCTTCGCGGGCACGCCGGCCGAGCTGCTCGCCAGCGACGAACTCAAGCGCGCCTACCTGGGGCTGTGAGGAGGCTGCACCGATGACCGCCCCGCAGACCCTGGCCCAGAAACTGGTCGCCCGCGCCGCCGGCCGCACGCAGGTGACGCCGGGCGAGATCGTCACCTGCCGCGTCGACCTGGCGATGTTCCACGACACCAGCGGGCCGCGCCGGCTGAAGCCGATGCTGGCCGAGCTCGGCGCGCACGATCTGGGACAAGAACAAGGTGGTGCTCGTCATCGACCACTACGTGCCGGAGGCCGACGACGAATCGCGCCGCATCGTGCGCATCGCGCGCGACTGGGCGGCCGAGCAGGCGCTGCCGCATGTCTACGACTGCCTGGGCATCTGCCACGTCGTGCGTGCCGCAGCACGGGCACCTGCGGCCGGGCATGTTCTGCGTCGGCGGCGATTCGCATTCGCCCACCGGCGGCGCGTTCGGCGCCTACATGTTCGGCATCGGCGCCACCGAGATGCTCGGCGTGGTGGTCACCGGCGAGATCTGGCTGCAGGTGCCGCAGACCATCTTCATGCACTGGAGCGGGCGGCTCACGCGACGGCGTCAGCGCCAAGGACATGATGCTGGCGATGCTCGGCCGCTTCGGCATGAACGGCGGCGCGCTACCAGGCGGTGGAGTTCTGCGGCGAGGCGGTTGCCGCGCTGGCATGGCCGAGCGCATGACGCTGTCCAACATGAGCGCCGAGCTCGGCGCGCAGGTCGGCCTGGTGGCGCCCGACGCCACCACGCGCGCCTGGCTGGCGGCGCACGGCGTCGCAGCCGACGCACTGACGTCGACGCCGCTGGCACAGCGACGCCGGCGCGCCGGGCATGCGCCACGCACTTCGACGCATCGACCCTGGCGCCGCAGGTGGCGCTGCCGCACAGCCCGGCCAACGTGCGCCCGGTCGACGCGCTCGAGCCGACGCCGATCGACGTCGCCTACATCGGCGCCTGCACCGGCGCCAAGCTCGAAGACCTGCGCGCCGCGGCGCGCGTGCTCGCGCGGCCACCGCATCGCACCGGGCGTGCAGCTGCTGGTGGCGCCGGCCAGCGTGCACGACCGCGACGTCGCCGAGCGCGAAGGCATGCTGCGCCGGCTGCTCGACGCCGGCGCGACGCTGCTGCCCAGCGCCTGCGGCGCCTGCGCCGGCTACGGCAGCGCATTCCCGACGGCAGCACCGTGATCTCGTCGACCGCGCGCAACTTCAAGGGCCGCATGGGCTCGGCCACCGCGCAGGTGTACCTCGGCTCGCCCTACACCGTGGCGGCGTCGGCGTTGCGCGGCCGCATCAGCGATGCGCGCGAGGTGCTGGCGTGAGCGCGGCAGCGAACCTGGCGCCTGCCCGGCCGACGTCGACACCGACCAGCTCGCGCCGGGCCACGACGATGAAGTTCGGCATCGAGCGTCACCGCCCGCCATTGCCTGGAGGCGCTGCGGCCCGAGTTCGCGGCGCAGGTGCAGCCCGGCGACGTGATCGTCGCCGGCGCGAACTTCGGCATCGGCTCGTCGCGCGAGCAGGCGGCCAGCGTGCTGGTGCACCTGGGCGTGGCGGCGGTCATCGCGCCGTCCTTCTGCGGGCCTGTACTTCCGCAACGCCTTCAACGTCGGCCTGCTGCTGCTGACCTGCCCGCAGGCGGACGCTCATCGACGACGGCGAGAGCCTCGCCTTCGACGCCCGCGCCGGCCGCATCGCTGCGCGCCGACGGCAGCGTGCTGCCCTGCCGAACCCATCCCCGGCTTCCTGCTCGACATGGTCGAAGCCGGCGGCCTGCTGCCCCAACTGAAACGACGCTGAACATGGAGAAGCGCATGAGCGCCCCCGAGTTCGACCTGCTGATCAAGAACGTGCGCGTCGTGCGGCCGCACGGCAACGTGGTGTTCGACGCCGACATCGCCATCGCAGGACGGCCGCGTCGCCAAGGTCGCGCCCGGCATCGAGGCGACGCGCGCCAAGGACCGTCTACGACGGCCGCGGCCGGCTCGCCTTCCCCGGGCGTGGTGGATGCGCACATGCACAGCGGCATCTATTCGCCGCTGGAGGAAGACGCGGTCAGCGAGAGCAAGGCCGCGGCGATGGGCGGCGTCACCTCCAGCCTGAACTACTTCCGCACCGGCCAGTACTACCTGAACAAGGGCGGGCCCTACGCGCAAGTTCTTTCCCGAGGTGCTGAAGATGAGCAAGGGCCGCTTCCACGTCGACTACGGCTTCCACCTCGCGCCGATGGACCGCCGGCACATCGAAGAGATGCCGATGCTGATCGACAAGCACGGCGTGTCCAGCTTCAAGATCTTCATGTTCTACGGCTCGCACGGGCTGCACGGCGCGAGCAACACGCAGCGCGAGTTCCTGATGATCGGCGAGGACGAGCGCTACGACGTCGCGCACTTCGAGTTCATCATGCGCGGCCTGCAGGCGGCGCGCGAGAAGTTGCCCTGAGCGAGGCGGCGCAGATCTCGCTGTCGCTGCACTGCGAGACGGCCGAGATCATGACGGCCTACACCAGGCTCGTGGAGAAGGACAAGTCGCTCATGGGCCTGGCCGCCTACAGCGCCTCGCGCCCGCAGCACAGCGAAGGCCTGGCGGTGTTCACTGCCGCCTACCTGGCGAACGAGACCGCGCTGCCCAACATCAACCTGCTGCACCTGAGCTCGAAGAAGGCGGTGCAGGCGGCGATGATGATGAGCGACGTTCTTCCCGCACATCGACTTCAAGCGCGAGGTGACCATCGGCCACCTGATGCTCGACATCACGTCGAAAGCCGCCGAGCTGGCCAAGGTGAACCCGCCGATCCGGCCGCGCGAGGATGTCGAGTTCCTGTGGGAGGCGCTGCTCGCCGGCGAACTCGACTGGGTGGTCAGCGATCACGCCTGCTGCCGCCAGGAGACTGAAGATCCCGAAGCGCTACTTCGGCAACATCTGGATGGCCAAGAGCGGCTTCGGCGGCACCGAGTACCTGCTGCCCGCGCTGGTGAGCGAGGGCACCAAGCGCGGCATGGGCTACAACCACATGGCGCGCGTGACTGGCCTGGAACCCGGCGCAGCGCTACGGGCTGAACCGCAAGGGCGACTTGGCCGAGGGCTTCGACGCCGACATCGCGCTGGTCGACCCGGCGCACACCTGGACCATCGCGGCGAAGGACTCGCCGTCGACGCAGGGGTACACGCCGTTCGAGGGGATCGAACTCTCGGCGCGCGTCGATGCCACTTTCCTGCGCGGGCACAAGATCTTCGAGAACGGCAACGTGCTCGGCAAGCCGCGCGGCCAGTACCTGCACCGACCGACATCTTGACCCCCCCCGAAGCGCCTTCGGCGCTCCCCCCCGAGGGGGGCGCCGCTGGCGGACCGGCAGAGCCGGATCCGCGGCGGCCGCTTGGACGCGTCCGGAGCGGCCCGATGCCTGCTCAGACACCCGACGTGCCCGTTGCCATCGTCGGTGCCGGCGCCTGCGGGCTGACGGCCGCGCTCTTCCTGCGTGGCCGCGGCATCGACTGCGTGCTGCTCGAGCGCGACGCCGCGCCACGCGGCAGCACCGCGCTGTCGTCCGGCTTCATCCCGGCCGCCGGCACCGCGGTGCAGCGTGCCGCCGGCGTCGCCGACAGCCCGTCGCAGTTCGCGGCCGACATCCAGCGCAAGGCCCACAGCACCGCGGCGCCGCATCTCGTGGCGGCGTACACCGAGGCGATCGTGCCGGCACTCGACGGGCTGGCCGCGCACGGCCTGCGCTTCGAGTTGCTCGACGGCTTCCTCTACCCCGGCCACACGGCGCGGCGCATGCACACGCTGCCGCAGCGCACCGGCGCCGCCCTCGTCGGCGCGCTGGCCTCGGCAGCGGAGGCCGCCGGCGCGACGCTGCTGACGAACGCGCGTGTGTGCGAACTGTGGACCGACGGCGAGCGCGTGCTCGGCGTCGCGTACGTGCGGCCCGACGGCTCGACCGAGCACCTGGCCTGCGACGCGCTGCTGCTGGCCTGCAACGGCTTTGGTGGCAACGCGGCGATGGTCCAGGAACTGCTGCCCGAAATGCGTGGCGCCACCTTCGCCGGCCACGCCGGCAACGACGGCAGCGCGATCACGTGGGCGCGCACGCTCGGTTTGCAGACGGCGGACCTGGGCGGCTACCAGGGCCACGGCTCCTGGGCCGTGCCGCAGGGCGCGCTGATCACCTGGGCGCTGATGATGGAAGGCGGCGTGCAGGTCAATGCCGAAGGCCGGCGCTTCCACGACGAGACGCAGGGCTACTCCGAAGCCGCGGTGCACGTGCTGGCGCAGCCGGGCGGCACCGCCTGGAACGTGATCGACGCGCGGCTGCTGGCGCTGGGCCGCACCTTCCCGGACTTCGTCGAGGCCGAAGCGGCCGGCGCGGTGCGCCACGCAGCGGACGTGGCCGCGCTCGCCACGCTCATCGGGTGCGACGCCGACACGCTTGCGGCCACATTGCACGGAACACGACTCGTCGCGCCGTATGCCGCGATCCGCGTCACCGGCGCGCTGTTCCACACGCAGGGCGGCATCGCCATCGACGCGCGCATGCACGCCCTGCGCGCCGACGGCACACCGCACCCGAACCTGCACGTGGCGGGCGGGGCCGCGCGCGGCGTCTCGGGCAACGCGGTCTGGGGCTATCTGTCGGGCAACGGACTGCTCAGCGCCGTGGCGGGCGGCTACCTCGCCGCCCAGGAGATCACCGCATGACCGACCTGCAACGACGCTTGGCCGAACCCCGCCTGCTGCTCGCCCCTGGCGTCTACGACGCGCTGTCGGCGCTGATGGCCGAACAGGCCGGCTTCGAGGCGCTGTACCTGTCCGGCGCATCGATCGCCTACACCGCGCTCGGCCGCAGTGACGTCGGCCTCACCACTTTCACCGAAGTCGAGAACACGCTCGCGCGCATCACCGAGCGCGTCCGCACGCCGGTCATCGTCGATGCCGACACGGGCTTCGGCAATGCGCTCAACGTGCAGCGCACGGTGCGTGGCTTCGAGCGCGCCGGCGCGGCGATGGTGCAGATCGAGGACCAGGACTTCCCGAAACGCTGCGGCCACCTCGACGGCAAGACCGTGGTGCCGACGGCCGAGATGGTGGGCAAGCTGCGCGCGGCGCTGGACGCGCGCGACAAGGCGCTGGTGCTGGCGCGCAGCGACGCTTTGGCGGTGGAAGGCCATGACGCCGCCTTCGACCGCGCCGAGGCCTACCTCGAATGCGGCGTCGACGCGCTCTTCATCGAGGCGCTGCGCACGCCGGAGCAGATGGACGCGGCCTGTGCCCGCTTCGGCCACCGCATCCCGCTGCTCGCCAACATGGTCGAAGGCGGCCGCACGCCGGTGCAATCCACCGCCGAACTGGAGCAGCGCGGCTTTCGCATCGCCATCTTCCCCGGGGGCACGGTGCGCGCGGTGGCGCACGCGCTGCAGGGCTACTACGCCAGCCTGCAGGCGGCCGGCAGCACGGCACCCTGGCGCGATCGCATGCTCGACTTCGATGGGCTCAATGGCGTGATCGGCACGCCCGAGCTGCTGGCGCTGGGGCAGCGTTACGGCGGCACATGACGGCCGCAGCCGCAACGCCTTGGGCATGGTCAGGCTGCCGCGAAAGGCACGTCTTGCTGGCGCGCGATCAGCTCGCGGCCGCGTCGAACCGCCTCGTCGAAGCGGCCGAGCGCCTGTGCAGCTTGCTCCAGAAAGATCAGCACCGTGCGCTGCATCCACGCCTTGCCGAAGCGCGTCACCCTGACGCCCGAACCGGCATGGCTCGCGCAGTCTTGGCTGAGTTGCGAATTACTCTAAATTTTGCACCTGCTCGCGCATCTGCTCGATCGCCACTTTCATCTCGACCGAGAGATTCGTCAGCTCCAGCGCCGCTGATTTCGAGCCGAGCGTGTTGGCCTCACGGTGCAGCTCCTGGATCAGGAAGTCCAGACGCTTGCCGACTTCGCCGCCGGCTTTCAACAGGCGCTCGATCTCGTCCAGGTGCGAAGCCAGCCGCGCCAGTTCTTCGGCGACGTCGATGCGGATGGCGAAGGCCGCGGCTTCGTTGAGCGCGCGTTCCTGCAGAGCGGCCGTCGGCACGCTGCCGGCTGCACCGCTCGCGGCGAGCGCCTCGTTCCAACGGTCGAGAAATTTTTCACGCTGGCGCTGCACGACGGCCGGCAGCAGCGGTTCGGCCTGGGCCGCGAGCGTGCGCAGGTGCGATACGCGCTCCAGCAGCACCGCTGCAAGGCGCCCGCCTTCGCGCTCGCGCGCTGCGCGCAGGCCCGACAGCGCCTGGCGTGCTGCGTCGAGCGCCGGCTCGTTCAGCGCCTCGGCGGCCGACGACTTGCTGCACCACTGAAGGATCTCGTGCACCGACAGCGGCGCGGCCTTCGGCAGCCAGCCTTGCACCATCGATTCGACGCGTGACAGCGCCATCAAGGCCTCGGGGCCGGGCTGCTGCAGTACGCCCGCGGCCTCGCGCTGATTCGCCAGGCGCAACTCAACCTTGCCGCGCTTGACACTACCGGATACGAGTTCGCGCAAGGCAGGTTCGAGGCCGCGCAACTCCTCCGGCAGCTTCAACGTCAAGTCCAGGAATCGGCCGTTGACTGATCGCACTTCGGCGCCGACCGAGGCGCCCGTTGCTGCCGCACCATCCGTGCGTTGCTGCTCGCCGGCACTGGCGCTGGCGTATCCGGTCATGCTGTAGACTGACATTGCACCTTTATTGCGCACGCAATCGAACGATTATGTCAAAGCCAAAACCCGCCCCGTTGCCCGCAGGCACCGTGGTTGGCGGCTACTCGATCGTCAAGAAGATTGCGGCCGGCGGCTTCGGCGTGGTCTACCTTGCGGAGGACCAGGATCGTCGGCTGATCGCGTTGAAGGAGTACCTGCCGGCGTCGCTGGCCGAGCGCTCGCCGGGTGAACTGACGCCGCGCGTCAAGCCCGACAAGCTGCCGCTGTACCGCCTGGGCCTGAAGAGTTTCTTCGAAGAAGGGCGCTCGCTCGCGCAGATCAGCCATCCGAGCGTGGTCTCGGTGCTGAACTTCTTCCGGGAGAACGAGACCGTCTACATGGTGATGAACTACCTGCAGGGCGACACGCTGCAGGATTTCATCGTCACCGCGCGCGACCTGAAGCGCGACAAGGTGTTCCGCGAGTCCACCATCCGTTCGTTGTTCGACGAGATCCTGCGCGGCTTGCGCATCGTGCACCAGCACAAGATGTTGCACCTGGACATCAAGCCGGCCAACATCTTCATCACCAACGACAACAAGGCGGTGCTGCTCGATTTCGGCGCCGCGCGCGAGGTGCTGAGCAAGGAAGGCAACTTCATCCGGCCGATGTACACGCCGGGCTTCGCAGCGCCGGAGATGTACCGCCGCGACGGATCGCTCGGGCCCTGGACCGACATCTACGCCATCGGCGGCTGCATCTACGCCTGCATGCAGGGCTACCCGCCCAACGACGCGCCGCAGCGCATCGAGAAGGACCGCCTGGCGCTGTCGCTCTCGCGCCTGCGCAATGTCTATTCGGACAACCTGATCGAAGTCACCGAGTGGTGCATGTCGCTCGATCCGCTGTCGCGGCCGCAAAGCGTGTTCGCGTTGCAGAAGGAACTGGCGCGCGAGACCGAGCGGCGCTACACCAAGCTCACGTTCAGCGAGCGTTTGAAGCTGCAGATCGAAAACCTGAAGACCGGCGCAAAGGCCTGAACTGATGTTGGCCCTCAAGCTCACTTCGTTCGCGGCCCCCCGAGGGGGCGCAACGCCCTTGGGACGGCCCGGCGGGCGTTAGAGCGATGCAGTTCTCCGTCTACCAGATCAGCCGCAAGGGTGGTCGCGAGAAGAACGAAGACCGCATGGGCTATTGCTACACGCGCGATTCGGGCCTCTTCGCGTTGGCTGACGGCATGGGCGGGCACCCGGAAGGCGAGGTCGCGTCGCAACTCGCGTTGCAGACGATGGCCGCGCTCTTCCAGCGCGATGCCAAGCCCAAGCTCGAGGACCCGCTGCGCTTCCTGCACGACGCCATCATCGCCGGCCACCACCAGCTGCTGCGCTACGCCACCGAGAAGGCGCTGATGGACACGCCGCGCACGACCATCGTGGCCTGCGTCCTGCAGGGCAACGGCGCGTACTGGGCGCATTGCGGCGATTCGCGCCTGTACCTGGTGCGCGACGGCAAGCTGATCGCGCGCACCCGCGACCACAGCTACACCGAGCTGCAGGAGACGCTCGCGCATGTCGTGCCGATGGGCGAGAAGTTCAACCGCAACGTGCTCTTCACCTGCCTGGGCAGCCCGGGCAAGCCGGTGGTGGACACCGCCGGCCCGCTGTTGATGCAGTCGGGTGACCGCCTTCTGCTGTGCTCCGACGGCCTGTGGGGCAGCGTCAGCGACGCCGAGATCGCGCAGCAGCTCGGCGCACGCGCGCTGTCGGACGCGGTGCCCGAGCTGGTCGAGCAGGCCCTGCGCCACGCCGGCGCGAAGAGCGACAACGTCACCATCATCGCCGCCGAGTGGGAGTCCGCCGAGGACATCGACAGCAAGACCGGCATCTCGACGCAGAGCCTGGGCGAGGAGGTGTTCGCTTCGACCATCCAGGCCGGCGTCGTCGTCGGCGACGTGCCGGCGGACGAGCTCGACGAAGCCGAGATCGAGCGTTCGATCAAGGAGATCAACGAAGCGATCCGGCGCTCGAACGAGAAGCGTTCCTCATGATTCTCGAGAAGCGTTCGTCATGATGTGCGAGAAGCGTTCGTCATGATGTGCGAGAAGCGGTCGGCGCCATGAGTTTCGTTCGCAGCGGCGGCCGCGCGCACGATGCGCTGCGGCCCTTGTCGATCCAGCGCTCCTACACCAAGCACGCCGAAGGCTCGGTGCTGATCGCCTTCGGCGACACGCAGGTGCTGTGCACCGCCTCGGTCGAAGACAAGGTGCCGCCGCACAAGCGCGGCTCGGGCGAGGGCTGGGTCACGGCCGAGTACGGCATGTTGCCGCGCGCCACCCACACCCGCAGCGACCGCGAAGCCGCCAAGGGCAAGCAGAGCGGGCGCACGCAGGAGATCCAGCGTCTGATCGGGCGCTCGCTGCGCGCGGTGTTCGACCTGAGGGCGCTCGGCGAACGCACGCTGACGCTCGACTGCGACGTCATCCAGGCCGACGGCGGCACGCGCACCGCAGCCATCACCGGCGCTTTCGTCGCCGCGCACGACGCGGTGTCGGCGCTGATCAAGGCAGGCAAGCTCGATCCCAAGTTGCCGAGCCCGATCCGGGACCATGTGGCCGCCATCTCGGTGGGTATCGTCGAGGGCGTGGCGCTGCTCGACCTCGAGTACACCGAAGACTCGGCCTGCGACACCGACATGAACGTCGTCATGACCGGCGTCGGGCACTTTGTCGAAGTGCAGGGCACGGCCGAAGGCGCGGCGTTCACGCGCGCGCAGATGGACGCGCTGCTCGGCCTGGCCTCGCGCGGCATCGCCGATCTGGTCGCGGCGCAGAAATCGGCGCTGCTGCGCACGTGAAACTCGTCCTGGCGTCGAACAACGCCAAGAAGCTCGCCGAACTGCAGCAGCTCCTGGCCGGTCTGGCGATCGAGCTGATCGCACAAGGCACGCTCGGTGTCGGCGAAGCCGAGGAGCCGCACGCCACCTTCGTCGAGAACGCGCTGGCCAAGGCGCGACATGCAGCGCGCGCCACCGGCATGGCGGCCATCGCCGACGACTCCGGCCTGTGCGTCGATGCGCTTGGCGGCGCGCCGGGTGTGCGGTCCGCGGTGTTCGCCGCGGCGCCTTCGAGCGAAGGTGACCGCGAGGCGCAGCGCCGCGCCCAGGATGCCGCCAACAACACGCTGCTGCTGCAACGCATGGCGCAGCAGGCCAATCGCCGCTGCCGCTTCGTCAGCACGCTGGTGGCCTTGCGTCACGCCGAAGACCCCGAGCCGCTGATCGCCTTCGGTCGCTGGCAGGCACGTCTGCTCGACGCACCGCGCGGCAGCGGCGGCTTCGGCTACGACCCGCTGGTGTGGATCGACGCCCTCGACGCCAGCGTCGCCGAGTTGAGCGCTGAGCTGAAGAACCTGCACAGCCATCGCGCGCTGGCCGCGGCGCAGATGCGCGAGCTGATGCGCAGCGCGTGGTGAGCAACACCGCGACCATTCGCCTGCATCGCAAGGGTGCGGTGAGCCTGGCCACGCTGCCGCCGCTGGCGTTGTACGTGCACCTGCCGTGGTGCCTGAAGAAGTGTCCGTACTGCGACTTCAACAGCCATGAGAAGAACAGTTCGTTCGACGAGTCGCGCTACATCGATGCGCTCTTCGCCGACCTCGAAGCGGCGCTGCCGCAGGTCTGGGGCCGGCGCGTCATCAGCGTCTTCATCGGCGGCGGCACGCCCAGCTTGTTCTCTCCTGAAGCCATCGAACGCCTGATCGGCGGCGTGCGCGCGCGCCTGATGCTCGAGCCCGGCTGCGAGGTCACGCTCGAAGCCAATCCCGGCACCTTCGAGCGCGAGCGCTTTCGCGCCTTTCGAGCCAGCGGCGTGACGCGTTTGTCGGTCGGCGTGCAGAGCTTCGACGATGCGATGCTGCACGCCATCGGCCGGGTGCACGACGGCGCGCAGGCGCGCGCGGCCGTCGCTGAAGCGCGCGATGCCTTCGACACCTTCAACATCGACCTGATGTATGCGTTGCCCGGCCAGACGTCGGCGCAACTCGAAGCCGACCTCGACGTGGCATTGGCCTTCGCGCCGCCGCACCTGTCGATCTACCACCTGACGCTCGAGCCCAACACCGCGTTCGCGAGTGCGCCGCCGGCCGGCCTGCCCGATGCCGACGCCGCCAGCGACATGCTCGACACCATCGCCCGACGCACCGCCGCGGTCGGCCTGGCACGCTACGAAGTCTCGGCCTTCGCCCGCAGCGGACATCGCTGCGTGCACAACCTGAACTACTGGCAGTTCGGCGACTACCTGGGCATCGGCGCCGGTGCGCACGGCAAGGTCAGCCTGCCCGACCGCATCGTGCGCGAGGTGCGCTGGCGCGAGCCGGCGATGTACGTCGACAAGGCGCTGGCCGGCAAGGCCGTGTCGAACCAGCACGACGTGCCGGCCGATGCGCTGCCGTTCGAGTTCATGCTCAACGCGCTGCGCATGGCAGACGGCTTCGAGTTGCAGCGCTTCGCCGAACGCACCGGCCAATCGATCGCGGCCATCGACGCCACGCTGCGTCGTGCCGCCGAACGGGGCCTCATCGAGCGCGCGGGCGAGCGCGTGAAGCCGACGCCGCGCGGCTTCGACTTCCTGTCCGACCTGCAGGAGATGTTCCTGTCGTAGCTTGCAGGCGCTGCTGCGAGCGCGCCATCTCGTCGTGCAGCCAGTGCCGCAGCGCCAGCAGCGGCTTCCAGTCGGCGAGCGCTTCGGGGTAGGCGATCCAGTAGGCGTACACCGCATCGTCGGCCAGGGTCTGCGGCGCCAGCCGCACCAAGCGGCCGTCGACCAGCGCATCGGCGGCAAGCAGTTCGCGCGCCAGCACGATGCCCAGGCCCTGCTCGGCGGCCTGCAGCATCAAGCCGGCGTCGCTGAAGCTCGCCACAGGCTGCGTCGCGATCTTCACCCCGGCCTGCGCAAACCAAAGATCCCACAGCTTGGCCGAGCCCAGCAGGGGCTCGTCGGCCAAGGCCTGCGCGCCGCGATCGCGCAGGCGCAGCGCCGTCTGCGGCGTGGCCATCACGATCAGCGGTGAATCCGCCAGGCGCTCGGCGACGAGGCCAGGCCAACGCCCCGCGCCCTGGCGCAGCGCGCAGTGCAGGCCTTCGCGCTGCAGATCGACGATGCGTTGCGAGGTTTCGAGTTCGAGTGCGATGTCGGGATGGCGCTCGCGCCACTGCGCCATGCGCGGCAGCAGCCAGCGCTGCGCGAACGACGGCAGCAGCGTCAGGCGAATCTGCTGTTCCGCGCCGCAGGCCAGGGCATGCGCCGAGCGCACGCCGTCGTCGATCTGTGCCAGCGCCGGCTCGATCGCGCGAAGCAACGCGGTGCCTGCGGCGTTGAGCACGACGCGACGGCCGCGGCGCTCGAACAAGTCGAAGCCGATCTGCTCTTCGAGCTGGCGAATCTGTTGGCTCACCGCGCTGTGCGTCAGATGCAGTTCATCGGCCGCGGCGCGCACGGTGGTCAGGCGAGCGACGGCCCGAAAGGCCGGCAGCGTGGCCAGGGGAACGCGGGGAGGGCGCGGCATGCTGGTAAGCATAGCTGAACAGCGTGGCCAGAACTGTGCGCTTTCCATGGCAGCGGTGGACGCCTATCCTGCACAGCACGCCCTCGAAGAGAACCGCCATGTCGCACCCCAGCCCCTGCCACACCTTGCCCCAACCCATCGCGCTCGGGACGCCCTTGCTCCGGCGGCTCGCGCAGTCCGTCGGCGACTCGCTCGATCGCCTCGCCTCGTGGCGGCAGCAACGCGCCGAGCATCGTGCTGCGCGCCGGCAGGCGGCGTTGCATCAGGCGCTCATCGAGCAGCTCGATGCCGGCACGCTGCGCGACCTCGGCCTCGGCGACTGGGTGGCGGCGCGCGGCGCCGGCCGCACATCGGATTGGTCGAGCATCGAGCCGTACCGCTTCTGATCTGCGTGCCGCACGCGGTCACGCTGGAGAACTGGCCGCCGTTCACGCCCCTTCTCGTCGCATCGAGGGCCAGACGCCAGTCCTAAACTGGACTGATCGTGAAGCCTTCTGTCGCATCGCTCGTTGCTGCTCCGGCTCCCGCTGCGTTGCGGCTGGAGTCGGCGCTGGCGCTGCTGGCGCAATCGAATCAATCGCTGCCACCGGGCGATGCGAGCAACGCGGCGTGGCTGCAGGCCTTGATCGACGGTCTGTGTGCGCTGTCCAGCCGCGACGGCCTGACGGGGCTGGCCAACCGGCGCCACTTCGAATCGGTACTGGCACGCGAACTCGATCGCGTGGCACGCGCGGGTGAGCCGGCGCTGCTGCTGGTGCTGGACATCGATCACTTCAAGCGCATCAACGACACGCGCGGTCACGCCGCCGGAGACCTCGTCATCAAGGCCGTGGCGCATGCGCTGGCGTTGTGCGTCCGGCCGATGGACACGGTCGCCCGCGTCGGCGGCGAGGAGTTCGCGATCGCGCTGCCCAACTGCCCGCCGGCCTTCGGCCCGATGGTGGCCGAGCGCGTGCGCGCGCGCGTCGAACGCTGCGCGATCGACGTTGGCTCGGGCGAGCCGGTGCGCTGCACGATCAGCCTGGGCGGCGCGTTCGCTCCGCAATGGGTGCGCTCCAACCTCGGCCTGTGGATGGAGCGCGCCGACAAGCAGCTCTACCGCGCCAAGCACGGCGGGCGCAATCGCGCCGAGTTCGAGCCGGCGGCGGTGTCGCAGGTCAGCGCCGAAGAGAAGGGCCTGCTGTTCGCACCGCTGTCGGCCACAGACACACCGGCAACACAACAATCATGAGCGACGCCATGCCTTCAGCCATCACTGCGTCGCCACGGGCACGCATTACCGCCATCACGAGCGGCAAGGGCGGTGTCGGCAAGACCTTCGCTTCCGCCAACCTCGCCGCGGCGCTGGCTGCGCGCGGCGAGCGCGTGCTCGTGCTCGATGCCGACCTGGGCCTGGCCAACCTCGACGTGGTGCTCAACCTCTCGCCCAAGGTCACGCTGCACGATGTCTTCACCGGCAAGCGCGCGCTCGACGAGGCGCTGATCGAAGTCTCGGGCGGCTTCACCGTGCTGCTCGCCGGCTCGGGCATGGTCGAGTACTCGCGCCTCACGCCCGAGGTGCGCGACAAGCTGATCGACACGCTCAACACCGTGGCACCGCGCTTCGACCGCGTGCTGCTCGACACGGGAGCCGGCATCTCCGACGTGGTGCTCTACACCGTGTCGCTGGCCGACGAGGTGGTGGTGGTGGTCACGCCCGAACCGACCTCGATGACCGACGCCTACGCCACGATCAAGGTGCTGGCGTCGACGCAGCGCCGCCGCCGCATGCGCCTGCTGGTCAACCAGCGCGTGCCCGGCACCGATGCGGCCGGCGTCACTGCGCAACTGCAGCGCGTGATCGACCGCCAC
Organism: uncultured beta proteobacterium; assembly: GCA_963738605.1. GTDB lineage: Bacteria > Pseudomonadota > Gammaproteobacteria > Burkholderiales > Burkholderiaceae_C > CADEEN01. The sequence goes on along the minus strand of CAVTXG010000008.1, from coordinate 180,373 downwards.
GTCAGCCCGACGCTGGAGGCGCCGCTGACGCTGGAGTTGCTCGGCGACGTGCCGGCCGACGATTCGGTGCGCGACGCCGTGAGGCGTCGTCAACTGTTGTCCGAATGCTTCCCCGGCTCGGCCGCGGCGCAGGCCGTGGCCGCCGCAGCCGCTAAGCTCATGGCGTGACCGAACCCACCGCCTACACGGCGATCGGCGGCGCCGACGCGGTGCGCGCGCTGATCGATCGCTTCTACGACCTGATGGACCTCGAGCCGTCCTATGCCGGCATCCGCGCGCTGCACCCGGGCACGCTCGACGGTTCGCGCGACAAGCTCTATGGGTTCCTGAGCGGCTGGCTCGGCGGGCCCGATCTGTACCAACAGCGCTTCGGCCATCCGCGGCTGCGCGCGCGCCACCTGCCGTATGCCATCGGCATCGCCGAAAGGGAGCAGTGGATGGCGTGCATGACGCAGGCGATGCGCGAATGCGGGCTGGATGCTGCGTTGCAGGAGCGACTCACCGCGGCCTTTGCGAACACCGCTGACTGGATGCGCAACAAGGGCGGGTAATTGGTCCACCCCCGGAGCGGCTTCGCCGCTCCCCCTCGAGGGGGCCGAGGCCCGCGTCTCGCGGCCCTCCGGCCTGCAAGGCAAGCCAGCGGCCTGGCGGAGCCAGACCCGCGGCGGTCGCTTGGCAAAGCCGCGACTATCCCCGCAGCAGCACCAGCACGGCGCCATGTCCGCCGTCGCTCGCCGACGCCTGCGCGAACGCGATCACGGCATCCTTCTGCACCAGCCACGCGCGCACCTTGGCCTTGAGCACCGGCTCGCGGCCGGGCGAGCCGTTGCCCTTGCCGTGCACGATGCGCACGCAGCGCAGGCCGTCACGCTCGGCCTGGCGCACGAACTGCGCCAGCGCTTCACGCGCCACGTCGCGCGTCATGCCGTGCAGATCGAGATGGCGCTGCACGCTCCAGTGGCCGCGGCGCAGGCGCGGCAGCACATCGGGGCCGATGCCATCGCGGCGAAACGCGAGCGCAGCGTCGGTGTCGAGCAGGGTGCTGAGATCGAGTTCGTCGGAGAGCGTCGAGGCCAGCGCTTGCGCCTCGTCGGCGATGCGCTGGCGCGGGATCGGATCGACGGGCACTGGCGCATGCGTCTTGCGGCCCGTGTCCCTGACGCGTTCGACAGGGCCCACCGCGCGCGCGAACTGCTCGCGCTCGGCGCGCTCGCGTTGCGCTGCTTCAGCTTCGCGCTGGCGCTGCGCTGCGGCTTCGCGCGCGCGCTGAGTCAGCGCGGTCTTCACCGCACCGAGCTGTTCATCGAGCGCCTTGCGGCTCACAACAACCCCCGCTCTGCAAACGACACCGTGCCGCCGGCGCCGACGACCACATGGTCGATCACCTTCACGTCCACCAGCATCAGCGCCTGGCGCAGCGACTGCGTGATCAGCTCATCCGCGCGCGAAGGCTCGGCCACGCCGCTCGGATGGTTGTGCGCGAGCACGACGGCCGCGGCATTGAGCGCCATTGCGCGCTTGACCACTTCGCGCGGATGCACGGCGGTGTGCGCCAGCGTGCCGCGAAACAGCGTCTCGAAGGCGAGCAGGCGGTGCTGCACGTCGAGGAACATCACGCAGAAGGCTTCGTGGTCGAGCGCGGCCAGTTGCAGCCGCAGGTAGTCCTTCACCGCCTGCGGCTGCACGAACATCGGCTGCTCGGTCAAGCGCTGCGCCAGCACGCGCCGCGCGATCTCGAGCACGGCCGCGATCTCGGCGCGCTTGGCCGGCCCCAGGCCCTTCACCGCCTTCAGCCCATCGACGTCGGCGTGCAGCAGGCCGGCCAGTCCGCCGAAGCGATCGAGCAGTGATTGCGCCAGTTGCAGCACGCCGGTGCCGACGATGCCGGTGCGCAGCAACAGCGCCAGCAGTTCGGCATCCGCCAGCGCCCCAGCGCCGCGGGCAAGCAGCTTTTCGCGCGGTCGGGCGTCGGCGGGCAGGTCTTTCACGTGCGGCTCGTAAAATCCGCACCAGTCTATTCGCAGGTTGCACCTGCTCTCGCGCGTGAACGCTGTTCAACCCGGATCCTTCCTGACCTTGCACTACCGCCTCGCCGGTGCCGACGGCGTGGCCGTCATCGACACCTTCGACGACAAGCCGGCAACGCTGTCGCTCGGCACCGGCGAGCTCGCGCCGGCGATGGAAGCGCGCTTGATCGGTCTGCACGAAGGCGAGCGGCAGAGCTTCGCGCTCGATGCCGGCGAGGCCTTCGGCCAGCGCAACCCCGAGCTGCTGCAGCGCGTGAAGCTTTCGTTGCTGCACGAACTCGGCGACGCGGATGCCACGTACACCGTCGGCGACGTGGTGCAGTTCCCCACGCCCGACGGCCAAGGCGCTTACGCCGGCGTGGTGCGCGAGGCCGGCGACGACTGGCTGCTGTTCGACTTCAACCACCCGCTGGCGGGAAAACCGGTGCGCTTCGACGTGCACCTGATAGGAGTGCTGTGACGACCTCAAGCTCGCTTCGTTCGCGTCCCCCGAGGGGAATGTCGTCACCTTGGGACGGCGCGGCGGTGACGACGTGAACGAGATCGTGTTAGCCGAGCCGCGCGGCTTTTGTGCCGGCGTCGATCGCGCCATCGAGATCGTCGAGCGCGCGCTCGTCAAGTTCGGCGCACCGATCTATGTGCGCCACGAGATCGTGCACAACACCTACGTCGTCAACGACTTGAAGGCCAAGGGCGCGATCTTCATCGAGGAGCTGTCGGACGTGCCGCCGGGCGCCACGCTCGTCTTCAGCGCGCACGGCGTCAGCCAGGCCGTGCGCAAGGAAGCGCAGCAGCGCGGCTTCTCGATCTTCGACGCCACCTGCCCGCTCGTCACCAAGGTGCACGTCGAAGTCGCCAAGCTGCAAAAGGAAGGCTACGAATTCCTGATGATCGGCCACAAGGGCCACCCGGAAGTCGAAGGCACGATGGGCCAGCTCTACGACGGCATCTATCTCGTCGAGGACGTGGCCGACGTCGCCACCGCGCCGGTGAAGAACCCGGACAAGCTGGCGGTGGTGACGCAGACCACGCTGTCGGTGGACGACACGGCCGATATCCTCGCCGCCGTCAAGCACCGCTTTCCGCTGGTGCGCGAGCCCAAGCACCAGGACATCTGCTACGCCACGCAGAACCGGCAGGACGCGGTGAAGGTCTTGTCACCGCAGGTCGACGTCGTCATCGTCGTCGGCAGCCCGACAAGCAGCAACAGCAACCGCCTGCGCGAATTGGCGGGCCGCTTGGGCAAGCCGTCCTACATGGTCGATGACGCCGATGCGTTGAAGCGCGAGTGGTTCGAAGGTGCGGCGCGTGTGGGCCTGACGGCCGGCGCGTCGGCGCCCGACGTGCTCGTGCAGCAGGTGATCGCACGGTTGCGCGAGTTCGGCGCGCTGGCGGTGCGCAAGTTGGACGGCGTGGCCGAGACGGTGCACTTTCCGCTGCCCAAGGGGCTGGGCGACAAGTCGATGGCCAAAACTGACAGCCCCTAGCTCGCTACGCTCGCGTCCCCCGAGGGGAGCGCTGGCCGCCTGGGAGCGGCCCGGCGCTGGCCCGCGCGGCGTCGCGATCTTCGAGTTGACGACGTATCAACGCTTCGCGACCGTTCAACTCCTTCAGGAACTCTCTGCATGATCGACATCAACCTGCTGCGCCGCGATCTCGACGGCGTGATCGCCCAACTCGAAAAACGAAAAACGCCTCAAGCTTTTCTGGACCGCGATCGCTACGCCGCGCTCGAAGGCGAGCGCAAGCAGATCCAGACGCGCACTGAAGAACTGCAAGCCAAGCGCAACGCGTTGTCGAAGCAGATCGGCCAGCTCAAGGCCAAGGGTGCCGATGTGGCGGCGGTGATGACGGAAGTCGGTGGCCTCGGCGACGAACTCGCCGCCTCGGCCGCGCGCAGCGAGGCGGTGCAAGCCGAGATTGCGGCGATGCTGATGGGCCTGCCGAACCTGCCGCACGACAGCGTTCCCATCGGTGCCGACGAACACGGCAACGTCGAGCAGCGCAAGTGGGGCACACCGCGGACGTTCGAATTCACCGCACGCGACCACGCCGACATCGGCCCGGCGCTGGGCATCGACTTCGACACCGGCGCCAAGTTGAGCGGCTCGCGCTTCACCTTCCTGCGCGGCCCGGCGGCGCGCCTGCACCGCGCGCTCGCGCAGTTCATGCTCGACGTGCAGACGCAAGAGCACGGCTACACCGAGTGCTACACGCCCTATATCGTCAACCGTGAAGTGCTCGAGGGCACGGGGCAGCTGCCGAAACTCAAGGAAGACATGTTCTGGGTCACGCGCGGCGGTGACGAGCAGCGGCCTGAGCAATACCTGATTCCCACGTCGGAAGTCTCGCTGACCAACACCGTGCGCGAGCAAATCCTCGACGCCGCGCAACTGCCGATCAAGCTCACCGCGCACAGCCCCTGCTTTCGCAGCGAAGCCGGCAGCGGCGGCCGCGACACGCGCGGCATGATCCGCCAGCACCAGTTCGACAAGGTCGAGATGGTGCAGATCACCGCGCCCGAGCAGAGCTACGCCACGCTCGAAGCCATGACCGGCCATGCCGAGGCGATCCTGCAGAAGCTCGAGCTGCCCTACCGCGTGATGCTCTTGTGCAGCGGTGACATGGGCTTCGGCAGCACCAAGACCTACGACCTCGAAGTCTGGCTGCCGGGGCAGAGGGCCTACCGCGAGATCAGCTCGTGCAGCAACTGCGAAGCCTTCCAGGCAAGGCGCATGCAGGCACGGTTCAGAAACGCGCAAGGCAAGACCGAACTCGTGCACACCTTGAATGGCAGCGGCCTCGCCGTCGGCCGCGCGATGGTCGCGGTGATCGAGAACCACCAGCAGGCCGACGGCAGCATCGTCATTCCCGCGGCGTTGCGGCCCTATCTCGGCGGCATCGAGCGCCTCGCGCCGTGATCGACGCCGGGCGCCTCGCACGCGAGCTGTTGCACGCGGCTGATACTGCCACGCTGCTGCCGCTGCCCAGCGACGCTGACCCGTCATTCGATCTGAGCCAGGCCTTCGCCGTGGCCGACCGCGTGCGAGCGCTGCGCCTGGCGCGCGGCGATGTCCCGCTGGGCTACAAGATCGGCTTCACGAATCGCAGTATCTGGGCGCGCTACGGCGTGTTCGCACCGATCTGGGCGCCGGTATGGCGCCACACGACGACGCTGCTGTCCAGCGCATCGGTGCGTGTGTCGCTCGCCGGCCTGTCACAGCCGCGGCTCGAGCCTGAGATCGTCTTCGGCCTGAAGGCCGTGCCGCACGCCGGCATGGACAACGCCGCGCTCACGGCCTGCATCGAATGGGTGGCGCACGGCTTCGAGATCGTGCACACGCACTTCGCCGACTGGAAGTTCACCTTGGCCGACTGCTTTGCCGACGACGGCCTGCACGGCCGCTTGTACGTCGGCCCGCGCGTGCCGATCGAGCGCTTCGCCGATGCCGCCGGCGAGCTGCGCGCCTTGCACGTCGAGCTGCTGCGCGACGGCGCGGTGATCGATCGCGGCGAGGGCAGCGTCGTGCTCGACGGGCCGGTCGATGCGCTGCGCCAATGGGTCGATGCGATGCACGCTCAGCCGCAGCACTGGCCGATCCGCGCCGGCGACGTCGTCACCACCGGCACCATCACCGATGCCTGGCCGATGGCACCGGGCATGCGCTTCGGCACGCGCCTGTCCGATCCACGCCTGGCGGCGCTGACGCTGGAGTGCGTGGCGGCGTGAGCCGGACGGGATCGCCCGCGGCTGCGGGCGATCTCGTCACCATCGCCTCAACGCTGCATCAGATCGCGCATCAGCGTGGCTATCAAGTCCGCGGTGAACTGGTTGTTGCGGATCATCCGGGCCTGCTCGTCCTGGGGCATGGCCTTGGCCTTGGCCATCGTCGCGTCGTAGCGCTTGCCCATCTCGTTGAGGAACTCCTTCTTGGAGACGAGGCCGTCCTTGTTGCGGTCGAACATCGGCATGTAGCTCGCGTAGTCCTGGGCCGAAGCGGCCAGCGGCGCAAGGCCAAGGGTCAGCGCGAGCGCGGCGGCGCCGAGAGTGAGTCTGCTCATGGTCTATCTCCTGAACAATGGTGAGGGACCGAGAAGGTCCCGGTTGAGGTGCAGGCGGCCGGCCCGCACAGTTGTCGGCGCGAGCGCGCGTTTCTTACACTAGTCCGCTGCACTGCTGTCCGGTTAAATGTTGAACAGAATCAATTGGTTGGCGTTGTCGGGTGGCTCGATTCGAGACTCATCGGGCTGCAAGGCGCATGAAAGCTGGGTTTTCTCGAAGACCGAGACCGACAAGATCTGTAGGCATGTGTAGAGCGAGGCATCGAGTTGAAGCTCCTTCTTGACGATGGCGATGAGCACGTAGGTGGCCACGGCGCACCACACCTGCGTCTTCACGGCGTTCTCGCTGGTGCCCAGGAAGTGCTTGATGCGCAGGTGCTGCTTGATCCACTTGAAGAACAGCTCGACTTGCCAGCGGCTCTTGTAGAGCGCGGCAGATCGTCAACGCCGGCAATGCCGTGTTGTTGGTCAGGAAGACCAGCGTCTTGCCCGACTCGGGGTCCTTGAATCGGATGCGCCGCAGATGCTCGGGATACTTCTTGGCCGAGTAGTAGCCGTCGAGCATCACGCGTTGATCGCAGATCACACCGGTGGCGCGATCGATACGGGCCGAGTAGACACGCCGAGCGTCCATCGGCGACTTGGCGCGCGTGACGAAGAAGGCGCCGGCCTGATGCAGCGTGTACAAGCGCGCGAAGTCCACGTAGCCGCGATCCATCACGTAGAACGCGCCGGCCTCCAACGCCAGCATGTCCAGCACGTTCACGTCGTGCAGCTTGCCGTCGCTGATGTGGATGAAGGCGGGAATCGCGCCGCGCAGGTCCAGCAGCGTGTGCAGCTTGATGGCCGCCTTGGTGGAGCGAAACGGCGCCCAGTCGAACAGGCTCAGGCACAGATCGACGGTGCTGGAATCCAGCGCATAGACGGTGTTGTCCAAGATCGACACCGAGCGACATCGCTCGCGTAGAGCGAAACATTGAAATGGGCGGCGAGGGACGCGCGAGACGGGATGCGATGCAAGGCGCAAAGCGCAGCGATGCCCATAGGCATCGCGAGCATTTGCAACGCCGCAGCGCGCCCGTCTCGCGTGGACAGCGCCGAACCGATTTCAGTGATTCAGTGGACTAAACGGTGCGCGGCCCGCGCGACCGCTGCGGGCTCAAAGCCTCGCGCTAGAATCCGCGCCTTCCTGAGAACCGCTTTCCGGAGAGATGGCAGAGTGGTCGAATGCGCGGGACTCGAAATCCCGTGTACGTTTTCAACGTACCGTGGGTTCGAATCCCACTCTCTCCGCCAGGATGCTCACTCACCAGCGTGAGGTGAGTTTGAGCCCAAGTCGCGCAGTGCGCAGCGATCGAAGATGAAGGCCATCGCCGTGAACACGCGGCGCCTCGGCGGCGCCTTCGCGCACACGTCAGCAGATCAGGACGAAGAGCGTGGACACCAACACGCTGCCGGCGATCAGCCAGGTCGATCGCATCGCGCAGTCGATCTCAACTTTGCCAAGCCTGCGTGGCGCGCTACGATGCCCCGGTGTGTTACTCCGCCCAGATCGAGGCCGACTACCAGCGCTTCGTTCGCTCGTTCGGCGCGCGCATCAGCATCCGGGACTTCTTCGACATCTACTGGCGCCGCGCGCGCGAGGACGGCAAGCTGAAGGTGCCGAAAGCGATGGACGCAATGTTCGCTGCGCCCGGCAGCGACGATGAGCGCGAAATCGCGACGTTGATCGCCGAGTACAACGCCGCCGAAACAGCCCGCATCGAGCAGGACTTGTTCAAACAACGCCGGCGCCTCGCCGATGCCGAGCGCGCACTGGGCAGCAAGCCGACCAAGGCTGCGGCGGAGAGCAAGCGCATCGCTACCGACAAGACCGCGTGGTGCCTGGGCAAGCTCGCGGCGGTGCACCGCACCGAGTTGATCGACGAGGACGCGCGCATCTTCCCCGGCTGGTACGCACCGGTGATCGTGATGGAAGGGGGCCAGCGCGTCGTGAAGCCGATGCGCTATCAGTGCCGGCCCGCCGGCAAGCCGGCCTTCTACGACACCAAGTTCCCTGGCACCTACAACGCGCGCCGTGACAACCTCGAAGGTGGTTTCTGGAAGGACCTGTTCGGCCAGTCGCACGGCATCATGGTCGTGCGTCGCTTCTTCGAGAACGTGCAGCGCGACGGCAAGAACGTCGTCCTCGAGTTCAACCCGCGCACGGGCGAAGACATGCTGGTGGCGTGCCTCTGGTCACGCTGGACGGCGCCGCCGGGTGAGCGAGATTTGCTCTCGTTCGCGGCGATTACCGACGAGCCGCCAGCCGAGGTCGCCGCTGCGGGTCACGATCGGTGCATCGTGCCGATCAAGCCCGAGTGCGTTGACGCTTGGCTGAATCCCGACCCGAAGAACCTGCAGGCGCAGTACGCGGTCCTCGACGACCGCGCGCGGCCCTATTACGAGCATCGTCTGGCGGCATGAGTTCGACCTGCGCGATCACCGGCAGGCGCTACACCACGCGCTGGCGCTGCATCGAGGCCGAAGCGCGCGAGCGCCTGATCGATCCGGAGCGCATCGAGTACGGAGCGCTCGCCGTTGAGCCGATCACAGAAGGGCACTCGATGCCGAGCGGCCTCGCGCCGCGCGCCGACGGCGCGATGATGCCCGCCGATCCTACGTCTTCGGCTTGTCGAGCGACGCCGACCACGCCTTCGCGGCCTTGATCGGATCCTCGTCTGCCGTGCCGTGCTTGTGCCAGGCGCTGTTCGCCATCGTGGCCAAGACGCGCTCACCAAGGTGTGGCCGAAGGATGGCGAGCTGACCCGAGAACGAGTCGATCCACTGCTGGCGCTTGTAGGTGGTCATCGCGCCGACGATTGTGCAGCCTCAGGTCTGCGGCCCCCGTCAGCGGCTTTGGCGGGCCAGCAGATCAGGACGAAGAGCCCGACTCCGTGCGGTCCTAGACGGACTCTTTCTCCGCCAGCACCGTGGCGTGCACGCGCCACTTGAACCAGCGCCACCACAGCACGGCGGCCACGAACATGGCCACGAGCACGCTGCCGGCGATCAGCCATTCGGGCTCGATGCGCTGTTGTGCCAGCCAGGCCGTGTCGGCCAGGTGCAGCGCCACCAGCAGGGTGCCCACGACGACGAGCGAGAACACGCTCCAGATCACGGCGTCGAACTTCGCGCCTTCGGCGCGGATGCTGGCCACCGTGCCATGGATGCGGCCCAGCCGTTGCGGCCGCAACATGGTCTCCAGCACCGCGGGGATGGTCTTCGATTCCGTCATCGCAGCGATGTTGCCGCCCGCCGCCTGCGGCAAGGCGTGAATCAGGCGCGCTCCGACCGCGTTTTTCTCGCGGTAACAACGGCGCCGGCACAAGTCGCCGGCACGAGTTCGCGGCGCACCGTGCGGCGCCGCAAACCGATGCGCTTTACGCAGCTTTACCGCCGCAACGTCGGCGCCTCACGCAGCGCGCGCATTCTGTCTTCACTCACAAACCTCTCAGGAGATCTCCATGTCCTTCCCGACTTTTTCGACTCGTCTGTCCTCGATGCCCGGCGCGCGCCTGGCGGCCGCTGGGCTGCTGGTGGCCGTGCTCGGCAGCGTCACGCTCTCGGCCTGGGCCATGCCGCACGGCGGCGGCCACGGCGCTCACGGTGGCCCCGGCATGGGCATGATGTTGGGCGGCCGCGGCCTCGATCGCATGCTCGACGGCGTCAACGCCAGCGCCGAGCAGCGCACGCAGATCAAGGCCATCGCCGAGCGCACGGCCAGCGACCTCAAGGCCCAGCGCGAAGCCGGCAAGGGCACGCGCGATCAGTTCATGGCCCTGTTCACCCAACCGACGGTCGATGCCAATGCCGCCGAAGCGCTGCGCGCACAGACCATGCAGCGTCACGACCAGGCTTCGCGCCGCGTGATGCAGGCGATGATCGAGATCAGCCGTGTGCTCACGCCCGAGCAGCGCAAGCAGCTGGCCGAGCGCATGGCCCAGCGCCGCTCGATGACGGAGCGCCACATGAACGAGCGCCGTTCGCTGGAAGGTGGCGCCCAGACGCGCTGATCGACGGCCCCAAGCTCGCTGCGCTCGCGCCCCCCGAGGGGAGCGCGGGCCGCTTGGGGCGGCCCGGCGCTGGCCCGCCGTGTCCCGTTATCCTTTGCTACACGAGCTTGCCCCGGCACGTGGCGTGTCCGGGGCCTTTTTCCGTGCCATGACCATCGCCCACCAACGCCTGCTGCTGATCGACGACGACGCGCGCCTGACGGCGATGGTCGGCGACTACCTGCGCAATGCCGGCTACCACGTCGACAGCGCGCCGACGCTGGCCGAGGGCCGCACCAAGCTGCAGGCCGAGGCCTACGACGCGCTGCTGCTCGACCTGATGCTGCCCGACGGCGACGGCCTGGACTTCACGCGCACGCTGCGTGCCGACGCGCGCACGCGGCGCCTGCCGCTGCTGATGCTGACGGCGCGTGGCGAGCCGATGGACCGCATCGTCGGCCTCGAGCTCGGCGCCGACGACTACCTGGGCAAGCCCTTCGAGCCGCGTGAGCTGCTGGCGCGCGTCAAGGCACTGCTGCGGCGCGCAGCGCCGGCCGCTGCGGCCGACGAGGTGCTCAGTTTCGGGCGGCTGGAGATCGACCTGGGCGCGCGCGAAGCGCGCCTGGCGGGCCAACGCTGCGACCTGACGAGCCATCAGTTCGATCTGCTCGCGGTGCTGGCGCAAAGCGCCGGCCGCGTGCTCTCGCGCGACCAGATCATGGATGCGCTGCGCGGCCATCCGATGGAAGCCTTCGACCGCTCGATCGACGTGCATGTCTCGCGCATCCGCGCCGCGATCGAAGACGACCCGAAGGCACCCAAGCGCGTGCTGACGGTGCGCGGTGCGGGCTACATCTTTGCGAAGCGGCAGGACGTGGATGGCGACTGACGCGCGGGCCGAGCGCCGGGCCGCTCCCAAGCCGGTCCGCGCATCCCCATGGGGGATCGCCCGGCGTACTCGGCGGGCGAGGGGCTCCATCCCGGCCGAGCGCCGGGCCGCTCCCAAGCCGGCCCGCCAATCCCCTTGGGGGATCGACCGGCGTACTCGCCGGGCGAGGGGCTCCATGCGGGACGAGCGCCGGGCCGCTCCCAAGCCGGCCCGCCGATCCCCTTGGGGGATCGACCGGCGTATTCGGCGGGCGAGGGGCTCCATCCCGGCCGAGCGCCGGGCCGCTCCCAAGCCGGCCCGCCGATCCCCTTGGGGGATCGACCGGCGTACTCGCCGGGCGAGGGGCTCCATCCCGGCCGAGCGCCGGGCCGCTCCCAAGCTGGCCCGCCGATCCCCTTGGGGGATCGGCCGGCGTATTCGCCGGGCGAGGGGCTCCATCTCATGAAGTCGCTCTACCTGCGCATCTACCTCACGGTGGTCGCCGCGCTGGCGCTGTTCGCCATCGGCTCGGCCTGGCTGTTCCAGCAGGAGGTGGTGCGCGAGCGCGTGCGCAACGAGATGCAGGTCGGCGAGCGCGTCTCGGCCTGGGCCGATCTGATTCAGCAATCGCTGCCGCCCGCTGACGCACCCGCCGAAGACCAGGCGCGCGCGCTGCGCGAATGGTCGCAGCGCCTGCGTTTGCCGATGGCGCTCGATGCGCCCGGCGGCGAACGCGTGGTCGCGAGCGATTCGTACCTGCGCCGCACATCCGAAGGCGGCGCGCCGCGCGGCTTTCCGGTGCGGCTCGATGATGGTCGCGTGTTGTGGGTGTTGCGCGGCATGCCCGGCAGCGCGCGTCAGGGCGGTGGCCCGGCGCCGGGCATGCCCGGCGCGCCGCCGTGGCTGCGCGGCGCGGGCCTTGCGGCACTGCTGGTGCTGCTGTTCCTCGCGGTGGCTGCCGGTGCCTTCCCGGTGGTGCGGCGCCTGACGCGGCGTCTCGAAGGGCTGAAGCAGGGCGTGCAGCGCTTCGGTGAAGGCGAGCTCGGCCAGCGTGTCGATGCGTCCGGCCGCGACGAGGTGGCCGCGGTGGCGGCGAGCTTCAATCAGGCCGCCACGCGCATCGAGGCGCTGGTGAACTCGCACAAGACCTTGCTGGCCAACGCCAGCCACGAGCTGCGCTCGCCGCTGGCGCGCATGAAGATGGCGCTGTCGTTGCTCGAAGACGCGCGCACCGACAGCGCGCAGCGCGAGCGCCTGGGCGCGGAGCTGCGCACCAACATCGGCGAGCTCGACGCGCTGGTGGAGGAGGTGCTGCTCGCCAGCCGGCTCGACGCGCAGGCCGCGGCGTTCACGCCGCACCCGGTCGAGGTGATCGCGCTCGCCGCCGAGGAAGCCGCGCAGGTCGGGGCGGAGCTGCAGGCCAAGAGTGCGCAATTGATGGTGCCCGGCGACGAGCGCCTGCTGCGTCGCGCGCTGCGCAACCTGCTCGAGAACGCGCGCCGCTACGGCGGCAGCGAGGTCACGCTGCATGCGGCGGCGCAGGGCGGCCGCGTCGAGCTGCGCGTCTGCGACCGCGGCCCCGGCGTGCCCGAGGCCTTGCGCGAGCGCATCTTCGAGCCGTTCTTCCGCCTGCCCGGCCATGCGGAGCGCGAGGGCGGCGTCGGCCTCGGCCTGGCGCTGGTCAAGCAGATCGCGCAGCGCCACAGCGGCAGTGTGCGCTGCGAGGCGCAGTCCGGCGGCGGCAGCTGTTTCGTGCTCAGTCTGCCGGCGGCGTGACGGCGCGGCTTTGTTGCTGCCGCAGCACCCACGCCAGGAACAGCACCAGCCCGATCGCTGCGACGCTGAGTCCTGCCGTGGATGCGATCCAGAAACCGCGCGCGCCGTGCAGCGCCGGCGGCACGTTGCCGCCGACGTTGAAGGCCAGCGCATAACCGCCGCCAAGGCCCAGGCCCCAGAGCGAGACGGCGTAGATCAGCAGCGGCACGGTGGCGATGTGCCAGGCGCGCAGCGTGAACGCGCCGGCGATCTGCATCGCGTCGGCAAAGTGGAACAGCGCCACCCACGCCAACAAGGGCAGCGTCGCGGCGACGATGGCTTCGTCGGCGCTGTAGAGGCGCACCACGCCTTCACGCCCGAAGAAGACGATGGTGCCGAGCACCAGCGCGACCAGCGCCGCCAACTCGATGCCGTGCCACGCCACGCGCCGCGCATCTTGCATGGCACCGGCGCCGATGCTCTGCGCCGCCAGCGTGCTGCTGGCGTTGCCGAGCGCCAGCGGCACCATGAACAGCAGCGACACGAGGTTGGCCGCGATCTGGTGCCCGGCCACCGGCGTGGCGCCGAAGCGCGAGATGAAGAACGCCATCGAAGCGAAGCCGGTGACTTCGATCAGCACGCTGCCGCCCATCGGTATGCCCAGCCGCAGCTGCTTCATCAACGCCGGCGCGTTGGGCCGCCTAAAGCCGCGGCCGAAGAGCATGAACTGTGCATAGAAGGCATCGCGCCCGAGCACCCACCAAGCAGCGAAGACCACGCACCACATCGTGATGGCCGTGGCGACGCCGCAGCCGACCACGCCCAGCGCCGGCACGGGCCCCGCGCCGTGCACCAGCAGCGCCGTCAGCGGCAACTTCAGCGCGAATGCGCCGAGCTGCAGCACCGCCACCGCCTTGGGCCGCGATACCGCGTTGCTGAAGCCGCGAAAGGCCGCGAACAGCAAGCCCGCGGGCAAGGCGAAAGCGAGCGCGAGCAAGTGGCCGCGCAGGCGCTCGGCGACGTTGGGGCCGGCGTGCGACAGCGCGATGAAGGGCTGCGGAAAGACCAGCAGCACGCAGCCCGGCAGCGACAGCGCCAGCGCCAGCCACGACGCCTGATGGAACTGGTCGCCCGCCGCCTCGAAGCGCTGGGCGCCGTAGAGCTGGCCGACGATCGGGCCGATCGCGAGCACCACGCCCATCAGGCCGATGAAGACGGTGATGTAGGCCGCCGCGCCGACCGCGAGCGCCGCCAGGTCGGGCGTCGAGAAACGCGCGACGAGCAGCGTGTCGACCGTGGCGAACAGCACCATCGCCACCTGGCCCATGAAGAAGGGCCATGCCAGCGGCAGGATGCGCGCGGCGTCCGCGCGCCACAGTCCGCGCTGCGACCTCACGCCGCCCGAGGCGCCAGCAACGCCGGGTCCGGATGGTCCGCGCCCGAGGCCAGCTTCGCGCGCTCTGCGTAGCGGTTGAAGCGCCAGGCCGTGGCCTGCAGCGTGATGCGGCGCCACACCGCGCGTTTTTCACCCGGCGTCATCGCGGGCCAGTGCTGAACTTCGCCTTCGCTGCGTCCGCAGCCCTTGCACAGCGCATCACCCTGCGCGGTGGAGCAGATGGCGATGCAGGGCGCATCCGGCGTGCTCGCGTACCAGGCCAGCCATGCCGCCTTGGCCGCGCTCGGCATCGAGTCCTCGTCGCAATCGTGCTCGCGGTAATAGACCATCAGCGCATAGACCTCGGCCAGCGCGCGCACCTCGGCGCAGGCGCTGATGCCGTCGGGCGAAGGCGAGCGCTCGCGCCACCAGTTGATGGCGCGTTCGACGTCGGTGATGTGGATGCCGGCCATGCTCGGTCGCGAAGGGCGCAGAGGATAGCGCCCGGTTGGCGCCGTCGGGCCGTGCGAAGCGGCGTTCAGCCCTTGTCGGGCGACGAGGGCGCAGCGGTTTCCGCCGGCGGCGCATCCGGCGAGGCCGGATCGGCCGGGCCGCTCTTGCGTTGCGCCTTCTCTTCCTTCTTGCGCTTCTTGGCCAGCTCGCGCTGGCGCTTCTCGAATGAATAGTTGGGTTTGATGGGCACGCGGGCCTTTCGTTTGTCTCAACGGGCGTCGCGCACCATACCCTACTTCGCGGGCGGCGGCGGCAGGTTGGCGGTGTAGTTGGCCGGCAGCCAGCGGTAGCCGTTGCCGTCGGCGCGCAACTGGCCGATGCCGGGGAAGGACACATGCGCCACCGCGGCGTAGTAGCCCTTCTTCGCGGCATCGGCATAGGCCTTGGCGCGCGCCGCACGCGCCGCCTTGGCATCGGAGTCGAACTGCACCGTGATCTCCGGGTGCGGGAACTGCACGGCGGCCACGTGCATCAGGTCGCCCCAGACCACCATCGTCGCGCCGCGGCTGCTGACCTCGTACACCGTGTGGCCCGGGGTGTGGCCGCGCGCGGCCACGGCGCGGATGCCCGGCACGAGTTCGCCGTCGCCGTCGAAGGTCTTCATGCGGCCGGCATCGACATACGGCTTCATCGAGATCAGCGCGCCGTCGAACGCCTCCTTCAACGGCGCCGGCGCCTTGTCCTTGTTGGCCGCATCCAGCCAGAACGCGGCCTCGCGCGCATGCAGGCGCACGGTGGCGTTGGCAAACACCATCTTGCCGTCGGCACTGGTGATGCCGGCGACGTGGTCGGCGTGCAGGTGCGTGATGTAGATCTCGTCGACCTGCTCGGGCTTGTAGCCCGAGGCTTCCAGGTTCTTCAACAGGCGCCCGAGCGTGGGCCCGAAGAGGCCCGCGGCACCGGCATCGATCAGCACCAGCTTGCTGCCGGTGTTGATCAGGTAGCCGTTGACCGAGGTCTCCATCGGCCCCGGCTTCATGTACTGACGCTGCAGTGCGGCGCGGATGAGCGAGGCGGGTGCCGCGAGCAGCTTGTCCCAGGGCAGTGCCACGGTGCCGTCGGACAAGGCGGTGACTTCGAAGTCGCCGAGCGGCATGCGGAACCAGCCGGGGGCCTGGCCCTTGGCGGTGGGGGCGGCGGCGTGGGTGAGGGTGGCGAGGGTGAGGGTGGCGAGGGTGAGGGCGACTGCTGCGAGCGACGATCGAAGTGATGGGGTCATGGCGATCTCCGGAGCAAGGACGAGCACGGAGCATAGCCAGCGGCGCTGCTGCACGCAGCCGCCGCGGCGCGGCTATTCTGCGAGGCCATGACCGCATCACCCACTCTCTTCACCCCCTGGGCCCTCGGCCCGCTCGCGCTGCCCAATCGCATCGTCGTCTCGCCGATGTGCCAGTACTCGGCGCTCGACGGCTCGGCCACCGACTGGCATCTGATCCACCTCGGGCATCTCGCGCTGTCGGGCGCGGGGCTGTTGATCGTCGAAGCGACGGCGGTGGAACGCGCGGGTCGCATCACGCCCGGGTGCCTGGGGCTGTATTCGGATGCCAACGAAGCCGCGCTGGCGCGGGTGCTCGATGCCGTGCGCGCGCACGCTGGCGGCATGCCGTTGGCGATTCAGCTCGCGCATGCAGGGCGCAAGGCGTCGAGCCGCGTGCCGTGGGAGGGTGGATCGCAGATGGCGTTGACCGAGCCGGGTGCATGGCGCGCCGCGGCACCTTCGGCGCTGCCGCACATCGCCGGCGAGGACGCGCCCGAGGCGCTCGACGCGGCCGGCCTCGTGCGCATCCGTGATGCCTTCGTGCAGGCGGCGCGTCGTGCGGCGCGGCTCGGCCTGGCGGGCATCGAGATTCACGCGGCGCACGGCTATCTGCTGCATCAGTTCCTGTCGCCGATCGCCAACCGGCGCAGCGATGCCTACGGCGGCAGCCTCGCCAACCGCATGCGCTTTCCGCTCGAGGTGTTCAGCGCCGTGCGCGATGCGTTCCCGCCCGAGCGGCCGGTGTGGGTGCGTGTCTCGGCCACCGATTGGGTCGAGGGCAGCGGCTGGGATGTGGAGACGGCCATCGCCTTGGCGCACGAATTCAAGGCGCGCGGATGCGCGGCGATCGACGTCTCCAGCGGCGGCGTTTCGCCGGCGCAGAAGATCGTGCTCGGCCCCGGCTACCAGGTGGGGCTGGCGGCACGCATCAAGGCCGCCACCGGGCTGCCGACGATCGCGGTGGGCCTGATCACCGAGCCGCAGCAGGCCGAGGACATCGTTGCCAGCGGCCAGGCCGATGCTGTGGCGCTGGCGCGCGCGCTGCTGTACGACCCGCGCTGGCCGTGGCACGCCGCGGCAGCGCTCGGTGCTCAGGTGCAAGCCGCGCCGCAGTACTGGCGCTGCGCGCCGCGCGAGTTCAAGCCGTTGTTTGCGGGGCTCAAGTTCGGCGCGCGCTGAAAGGCCGCGCGCTGCGCTTCAGCGCACCAGCATCACGCGCATGCCCAGCGTCTTGCCGCCGGGCGCATCGAGCACCTGCAGCGTGACTTGGCGCGGCTGCAGGTTGTTGGGCAGCGCCAGGTTGCCGCGCAGCAGCGCGTGCGCGCCGGTGATCGCCACCTCCACCGGTTTGAGATCGACCTTGGTCTCCGCGCCGCGTGCGGTCAGGCCCAGCACGTTGAACTGCATCACGGCGTTCACCGGCTTGGCGCTGGTCAGCACGATGTCGTAGCCGAGTGCGTTGCCCTGCACCGTGAAGCGCGCGGTGCGCACTTCCACCGCGCCGCCGCGCGGGTCGGCCGGCAGCGCGGCGATGAGCGCGGCCATGTCGTCGCGGATCTTCTGCGCCTCGGCGCGCGGCGCAGCGAGCTCCTGGCTCTGGCGCTGCGACGTCGCCTGCGCCGCTTCGAGCTGCTTGGCTGTGGCGGCCAGCTGCCCCTTCAGGCTCTTGCGTTCGGCGTCGGCCTGCTCGAAGGCGGCGCGCAGTTCCTGCGACTCGGTGGCGGAAAGGCGCTGCGGCAGGTACTTCTCCTGCGCCAGCCACAGGCCGCCGGCGCCGGCGGCGATGCCCAGCGCAAGCAGCACCAGCCAGCGCGGCACGCGCGGGCCGGTGCGGCGCCGGGTGTAGCTGATGATGACGGGTTTGGAGCGGCCGAACATGGTGGTGTTGTTGTGCGAGGGCAGGGCTGCGCGGGGGCGCAAGCGTACAACGGCCGCAAGCGGCGGCGCCGAGCTGCGCTTGGCTTGATCTGGATCGCCTCGGCGGGGCCCGGCTGGCGCTACAAGGTGACATGTCGGTACGTCGCTGCGCCCTTTCACTCGTGCTGGTCAGCCTGGGCCTGGCCGCGCACGCCCAATCGCCCAGCCGCGGCGAGTTGCTCTACACCACGCATTGCAGCGCCTGCCACGACACCAAGATGCACTGGCGCGAGAACAAGCTCGCCACCAACTGGGACACGCTGCAGGCGCAGGTGCGGCGCTGGCAGGGCGTGGCCGCGCTGAACTGGAGCGAGGGCGAGATCGCAGACGTGGCGCGCTACCTCAATCAGACGATCTACCGCTATCCGGAGCCGGCGCGCGTCGGCCTGTTGATGCAGCCGGCGGCAGGGCGGTGACGTCAGACGTAACCGGTCAAGGGCGTGTAGCGGCCGTCGGCGGAGCGAACCAGCGCGTAGCCGTGCGCCAACCAATCCAGCGTCGGCGCCTCGGCCGGCGGCGTCGCGCCGATGGCATGACGGGCCAGCGTGACATGCGGTCGAAAGGGCCGCTTGTCCAGCGGCAGATCGAGCGCGCGCAGCGCTTGCGCGAGCGCTGCGTGCAGCGCCGCCAGCGCGTCGGGCGTGTGGCTCGGCCGGCACACCGCGCAGCCGTTGGGCCAGACCTCGAAGCTGTCGAGCGACAACGCGATGCGCGGCGCGCTCACGCGCAAGCCCTGTTGAATTTCTTCCAGCCGCGACAGAGGCACGGCGCCGATGAAGTGCAGCGTCAGGTGCAGGTGTTCGGGCGCGGTCAGGGCAACGCGCTCGGGCCAGGTCCACGCGGCCTGGTGCGCGACGAGGCGCTGCCGCAGCGCGGGCGTGGGCCACAGCGCGATGAAGAGGCGGGCCACAGGGGCAGGTTCGACCATGCGCGGCGCTCACCGTAGCATGGCGGGATGGCGACCTACCTCGATACCCACACCTGGGCGCGGCGCGATGCGTTCGAGTTCTTTCACGGCTTCGACAAGCCCTTCTTCAATGTCTGCGTGCGACTGGACGTGGCGCGGCTGAAGGCCGCGCTGGCGGCATGGCCGGGGGCCGGGCTGTCGGTGGCGTGCTACTTCCTGGCCTTGCGCCTGGTCAATCGGCACCAGGCTTTCCGGCTGCGCATCGAAGGCGAGCGCGTGCGCGTGCACGACGAGGTGCATGGCAGCACCACCGTGCTGCGCGACGACGGCGAGAGTTTCTTCTTCGCCGATCTGCGCCACACGGCGGACTTCGCAGCCTTCGTCGCCGAGACGAATGCAGCGGTCGACGCGGCGCGCACGCGCCATGCGGCGTTCGAGCCCAAGCCCGACGAGACGGCCTGCGTCTATTTCACCTCGCTGCCGTGGTTGCACTTCAGCAGCTTCAGTCATGCGCGGCGGTGGGCGCGCGACGGACAGCGCGACGATTCGATCCCGCGCTTTGCTTTCGGCCGCGCTGAGGCCGACGGTGCGCGGCTGTGGCTGCCGATGTCGGTGGAAGTGCACCACGCGCTGATGGACGGCGTGCATGTCGGGCGTTTCGTGCAGGAGTTCGAGGCGGCGCTGGCGCAGCCGGCCTTGCTGTTGGGAGCGCGCGCTTAGTCGCCCTGCAGCGGCTGCCCGCGGCACGCCCGCCACAGCGTCAGGTCGTAGCCGATCTTCAGCGCGCCGCACAGCACCATCGGCGCGGCCAGCCAGCCGGCGGCGAAGAGCGCGCCGGCCAGGGCCGGGCTCGCGGCGGCGGCCAGGCTGCGCGGCACCGCGGTGAAGCTCGCCGCTGCAGCGCGCTCGGCCGGCGTGACGACGCTCATGACGTAGGCAGTGCGTGTCGGCACGTCCATCTGCGACAGCAGCGCGCGCACACCGAGCAGCGCCAGCGCGACCGGCAATGTCGGCGCGAGCGCGGCGAGCACGAGGCAGACGTTGGCCGGCAGGTGGGTGAAGACCATCGTGTTGACCAGGCCGATGCGTTGCGCCAGCAGCGGCGCGGCCAGTTGCGACGCCGCGGCGAGCAGGCCGGTGACGAAGAAGAACAGCCCGGCGCTGGCCAGCGACAGGCCGAAGCGCTGCATCAGCCACAGCGACAGCAGGCTGTTGAGGACGAGGCCGCCGGCAAAGGCATCGACCGCGAAGAGCGCGGTCAGCTTGACGACGACGCGGCGCGACGGGCCGAGCGGTGCGGGCGCGGCTTGCGGCTGCTGTCCCTGAGTGGGCGACGGCATCGGCAGGCGGCGGTACAGCCACCAGATGATCACGCCGATGGTTGCGTACACAACGAACATGCCGCGCAGCGCATCGAGCCGCGCGATACCGAAACGCGCGGCGAGGGCGTCGGGGGCAGCGGCGGCAAGCGCACCGAGCGCCGCAGCGAGCGCACCGGCCAGGCTGTAGCGCGCGAACAGCGTGGTGCGTTCGTGGCTGGTGGCGCCGCTGGCGGCCAGACGAGCGTGCTCGATCGGCAGGAACACGCTGACGTTGCCCGAGCCGGGGTTCAAGGTGCCGAGAAAGGCAACGACGAGCAGCGGCGCGAATGCGCTCAGGCCGGCGAAGGCCAGGCCCGTGGCCGCCATCAGCAGTGATGCGCCGAGCAGCAGCGTGCGCGGCGCGGCGCGATGGCCCCAAGTGCCGACGGCCAGCGTCGCCAATGCCGAGCCGGCGAGCGTGGCGGTGCCGAGCACGCCGACATCGAGCTCGGAGTGACCCAGCGCCAGCAGGTAGGCCGGCAGCAGCACCGCGACCGAGCCATCGACGAAGCCGCGCAGCGCGCGGCCGGTGATCAGGGTGCGGGCGGTGGTGTCCGTGATGCGGCGATCAGGTCAAGGCTTTCAAAAGGAAGCGCTGCAGGTCGGCCACTTCCTCGGCGCTGACCGAATGCTCCATCGGGTAGGCGTGCCACTCGATGTCGTAGCCGAGCGCTTTCAGTGCATCGCGCGAACCCGTGGCGCGATCGATCGCGATCACCGCGTCGTGCTGACCGTGCGCGAGAAAGATCGGCGTCAGCGCGTTGGCGTCCTTGCGCTCTGCCTGTGTGTGCGATGCGAGCGGCAGGTAGCCGCTCATGCCGACGAGGCCCGCCAGGCGCTGGCCGCAGCGCAGACCCGCGCCGAGCGTGATGGCGCAGCCCTGCGAGAAGCCGCCGAGCACGATCTTGTCGGCCGGCACGCCGCGCTCGACTTCCTGATCGATCAACGCGTGCACCGCGGCAAAGCTCTCGCGCAGACCGGCGTCGTCTTCGCGTGGACTCTTGGCCTGTGCGCCGAACTCGAAGATGTCGTACCAGGCGCGCATGCGGTAGCCGTTGTTGACGGTGACCGGCCGCACCGGCGCGCGCGGGAAGATCCAGCGCACCGGGCCGATGCGCGACAGGTCGATCTGGTCGGCGAAGGGCAGGAAGTCGGTGCCGTCGGCGCCCAGGCCGTGCAGCACGATCACGCTGGCCACGGCGTCGCCGTCGGGATGGACTTCGATGGTCTGCAAGGCCGTGCTCATCAGTAGTTCAACCCCATCGCTGCGCGTACGTCGCGCATGGTTTGCTTGGCCACGGTGCGCGCGCGCTCGGTGCCCATCTCGACGATCCAGTGCACCTTCTTCGGATCGGCCAGGTAGGCCGCGGCGCGCTCGCGCCAGGGCTTCTGTTCGGCGACGATGGCTTCGATCACCGGCTGCTTGCAGTCGAGGCAGCCGATGCCGGCGCTCTTGCAGCCCTGGACCACCCAATCTTGCGTCGATGCATCGCTGTAGATCTTGTGGAACTGCCACACCGGGCACTTCTCGGGGTCGCCCGGGTCGGTGCGGCGGGCGCGCGCCGGGTCGGTGACCATGCCCTTGATCTTCTTGCTCACCTCGGCCGGTTCGTCGCGCATCAGCACGGCGTTGCCGTAGCTCTTGCTCATCTTGATGCCGTCGGTGCCGGGCAGGCGCAGCACTTCGGTGTGCAGCGCTGCCGGCTCGACCAGGATGGTCTTGCCGCTGCCTTTCAGATGGCCGCGCAGCAACTCACTGTCGTCGCTGCTCCAGCCCGCAACGTTGCCCGCGGCCCTGGTGATCAAGGCCTCGCCCTTGCCAAGCGCTTCGACGCTGCCAGTCTCGCCGAAGGCTTTGCGCTGCTTGTCGAAATAGCGTGCGTCGTCCTTGGTCATCTTCGCCAGCGCTTGCGACACCAGCGCATCGAAGTTCGACGCGCGGCCATACAGGCTGTTGAAGCGCCGTGCCACTTCGCGCGTGAGTTCGACGTGCGAGGACTGGTCTTCGCCCACCGGCACGTAGGTCGCCTTGTAGATCAGGATGTCGGCGGCCTGCAGCAGCGGGTAGCCGAGAAAGCCGTAGGTCGCGAGGTCGCGGTCCTTCAACTTCTCGATCTGGTCCTTGTACGTCGGCACGCGCTCCAGCCAACCCAGCGGCGTGCCCATCGCCAGCAGCGTGAAGAGTTCGGCATGTTCGGGCAGGCGGCTCTGGATGAAGATGGTGCACTTGTCCGGGTCGAGGCCGGCCGCCAGCCAGTCGGTCACCATCTCATAGACATAGCGCTCCATCACCTCGCGCTCTTCGTAGTGCGTGGTCAGTGCGTGCCAGTCGGCGACGAAGAAGAAGCAGTCGTGTTCGTCCTGCAGCTTGACCCAGTTCTTGAGCGCGCCGTGGTAGTGGCCGAGGTGCATCGCGCCGGTGGGGCGCATGCCGGAGAGGACTCGCGATTTCATCGGGCGATTCTAGGGTGACGCTGAAGGATCCCCGCGAGGGCGCGCGCCTCGAGTCGGGATGGGCTGCGAGGCGCAAACCGCAGCGATACCCAAAGGGTTCGCGAGGATTTGCAACGCCGCAGACCGCCCGAATCGAGGATGCGCGACCCGCGGGGATCCTTCAGCGTCACCCTCTGGGCGGCGGCTACACTGCCGGCCCTTCATGCACAAGCGCATCGTCATCCTGATCTCGGGCCGTGGCTCGAACATGCGCTCCGTCGTCGATGCCTGCGCTGGCGAACGATGGCCAGCGCAGGTGGTGGCGGTGATCAGCAACCGGCCCGATGCCGCGGGGCTCGACCACGCGGCGCAGCGCGGCATCGCCACGGCGGTGGTCGATCACATGACATTCGCGACGCGCGATGCGTTCGATGCTGCGTTGATGCACGCGATCGATGCGCATGCGCCGGATCTGGTGGTGCTCGCCGGCTTCATGCGCATCCTCGGCACGGCGTTCGTGCGGCGCTATGAAGGGCGTCTGCTCAACGTCCATCCCTCGCTGCTGCCGGCGTTTGCCGGGCTGCACACGCACCGGCGCGCGATCGAGGCCGGTTGCAAGGTCGCAGGCGCCACCGTGCACTTCGTGACGCCCGAGCTCGACCACGGGCCGATCGTGATTCAGGCGGCCGTGCCGGTGCTGCCGGGCGACGACGAAGACACGTTGGCCGCGCGCGTGCTTGACAAGGAGCATGTGATCTACCCGCGTGCCGTGCGCTGGTTCGTCGAGGGCCGGTTGCAGATCGAACGCGGCATCGTCACGCTGCGTGACGGGCAAGCGCAGTTGCTGCCGTGACACCGCGCGTGCTGCTCGATGCCTGCGCGGCGCTGCTGCGCGAGGTGCTGAAGTTCGACGCGCCGGCCGACGGCGTGGTCTCGGCGTTCTTTCGCAAGCAAAAGGCACTGGGTGCACGCGAGCGCCACACGCTGGCCGAGACGATCTATGCGGTGCTGCGCCGGCGCCTGCTCTATCAGCACCAGGCGCAAGGTGGCATCGGGCCGATCGAGCGGCGCCTGGCCGTGCTGGGTTGGGCGGGAGATGCGTCGTTCCTGCAAGCGGCGCTGGCGCCCGACGAGAAGACATGGTTGGCGCGCGTGCAAGCGGTCGACCTCGCCACGCTGGCGCCCAAGCTGCGTCACAACCTGCCGGACTGGATCGCGCAGCCGCTGCAGGCGCAGCTCGGCGAGGACGGTTTCTGGGCACTGGTGGCTAGCCTCGACCGGATCGCGCCGCTCGACCTGCGCGTCAACACCTTCAAGTCCAAGCGCGAGGCGGCGCAGGCCGCGCTGGCCGCGGCCGGCATCGATGCGCAGCCGACGCCGTACTCGCCCTGGGGCTTGCGCGTGCAGGGCAAACCGGCGCTCAACAAGCTCGACGTCTTCATCAACGGCGAGATCGAGGTGCAGGACGAGGGCAGCCAGTTGCTCGTGCTGCTCACCGATGCCAAGCGCGGCGAGATGGTGGTGGATTTCTGCGCCGGGGCCGGCGGCAAGACCCTGGCGCTCGGCGCATCGATGAAGAACACCGGCCGGCTGTATGCCTTCGACGTCTCCGGCCATCGCCTCGATGCGCTCAAGCCGCGGCTGGCACGCAGCGGGCTGTCGAACGTCTATCCGGTGCAGATAGCGCACGAGCGCGACGAGCGCATCAAGCGCCTGGCCGGCAAGATCGATCGCGTGCTGGTCGACGCGCCGTGTTCTGGCCTGGGAACCTTGCGCCGCAATCCGGACCTGAAGTGGCGCCAGTCGCCGCAGGCGGTGCAGGAACTCACCGCCAAGCAGAGCAACATCCTGACCAGCGCGGCGCGGCTGCTCAAGTCGGGCGGGCGGCTGGTGTATGCCACCTGCAGCCTGCTGGCCGCCGAGAACGAAGCGGTGTGCGAGGCGTTCTCGGTCGCCCATCCAGCCTTTGAAAGGCAGGACGCATCGACACTTCTGCGCGATCTCGGCGTGGAATCCCACGACCGGCTCGCCGAGGCTGGAAACCTGCGCTTGTGGCCCCATCTGCACGCAACAGACGGCTTTTTTGCCGCGATCTGGCGAAAAGTCTAGTCTTTCAGCGCTCGCCAACGACTGGCCGGCGCGTAACTCACGCCCCCGATCCAGGGTGCGCCCCACTACAATGCGCGCTTTGATCGGTCGCGACCTACAAAAGGCAACACTTTCATGGATGCTCTGACTGCGGTACTAGACGCCCTCGTGCAGTGGCTTGCCCACGGCGCATGGGACGTGAGTTGGTGGCAGATCGTGTTGTACACGCTCGCCACCACGCACGTGACGATCGCCGCCGTCACGATCTTCCTGCACCGCGCGCAGGCGCATCGCGCGCTGGAGCTGGGCCCCATCCCGTCGCACTTCTTCCGCTTCTGGCTGTGGATCGGCACCGGGATGCTGACGAAAGAATTCGTCGCCGTGCACCGCAAGCACCACGCCAAGTGCGAGACCGAAGAAGACCCGCACAGCCCGCAGACGCGCGGCTTGAAGGCGCTGCTGCTGACCGGCGTCGAGCTCTACAAGGCCGAAGCTTCGAACCCCGAGACACTGAGCAAGTACGGTGTCGGCACGCCCGACGACTGGCTCGAGCGCAATCTGTACACGCGCTTCTCATGGCAGGGCGTCGGCCTGATGCTGTTGCTGAATCTGTTCCTGTTCGGCGCCATCGGCGCCGTCGTCTGGGCGGTGCAGATGCTTTGGATTCCCTGGTGGGCCACCGGCATCATCAACGGCGTTGGTCACTACTGGGGCTATCGCAACTTCGAAGCGCCGGACGCGTCGCGCAACGTTACGCCCTGGGGCGTGCTGATCGGCGGCGAAGAACTGCACAACAACCACCACACCTATCCGACCAGCGCCAAGTTCTCGGTCAAGCCCTACGAGTTCGACATCGGCTGGGTCTACATCCGCGCGATGGAAGCGATCGGCTGGGCCAAGGTGCGCAAGACGGTGCCCAAGCTCGCGCTCGGCACCGTGCGCGTGGCCGACGACAAGACGCTCGAAGCGCTGATCGCCAATCGCTACGAGGTCATGGCCCATTACGCCACGACGCTCAAGGCTACCGTGGGCGCTGAACTGGCCAAGCTCAAGGCGCAGGGCGCCCAGGGCACGGCGCGCTGGAAGGAAATGCACCTGGCCCAGCGCTGGCTGCACCGCGACGACGACAAGATCCCGCACGGTGTGAAACCGCAGGTGGTGCAGGCCCTGGCGCAGAGCGCCACGCTGACCAAGCTGGTGGCGATGCGCGAAGAGTTGCGGGCGCTGTGGACTCGCACCAATGTCTCGCCGCCGCAGCTCGTGGCCGATCTCCAGGCCTGGTGCAAGCACGCCGAGGAGAGCGGTATCGCGGCGCTGCAGGAATTCTCGTTGCGTCTTCGTGCTGCACACGCGTAACGCACCACAGCAAGCGCGCGACGCGCCCAACAAAAAGCCCGCCATCGGCGGGCTTTTTGCTTGCCTCTTGCGGGCTTACTTCAACTTCGTTTCCTTGTACAGCACGTGCTTGCGCGCCTTCGGATCGAACTTCATGAATTCGAGCTTGTCGGGCGTGGTCTTCTTGTTCTTGGCCGTGGTGTAGAAGTGGCCGGTCCCGGCCGTGGACTCCAGCTTGATCTTTTCGCGTCCGCCTTTGGTTGCCATCTTGGTTCTCCTAACGGATTAAAGCTCGCCCTTGGCGCGCAGGTCGGCGACGATCTGGTCGATGCCGACCTTGTCGATCAGGCGCAGCGCGGCGTTGGACACACGCAGCCGAACCCAGCGATTTTCGGTTTCGAGCCAGAAGCGACGGTACTGCAGGTTGGGCAGGAAACGACGCTTGGTTTTGTTGTTGGCGTGGGAGACATGGTTTCCCACCATCGGGCCCTTGCCCGTGACTTGACAGACGCGCGCCATGTTCGGCTCCGGAGATTCTTAAGGGATGCCGGAATTCGGCAAAGACCGCGAGTATAGCCGCGAACGTTTGCCGCGCCGCCGGCGCGGCTAGGACTGCTGCTCCAGGAAGCGCTGCGCATCGAGCGCGGCCATGCAGCCGGTGCCCGCCGATGTGATCGCCTGCCGGTACACATGGTCCTGCACGTCGCCGGCGGCAAAGACGCCCGGCACGCTCGTCATCGTCGCCATGCCGGTGAGGCCCGACTTGGTGATGATGTAGCCGTCCTTCATCTCCAACTGCCCCTTGAAGATGTCGGTATTGGGTTGGTGGCCGATGGCGATGAAGCAGCCTTTGACGGAAAGCTCGCTGGTCTTGCCGTCGGTCGTGCTCTTCAGCCGCACGCCCGTCACGCCGGAAGCATCGCCCAGCACCTCGTCAAGCGTCTGGAACACGTGCAACTGCATCTTGCCTTCAGCGACCTTGGCATTGAGCTTGTCGACCAGGATCGCCTCGGCGCGGAACTTGTCGCGGCGGTGGATCAGGTGCACCTTGGTCGCGATGTTCGACAGGTACAGCGCTTCTTCGACAGCGGTGTTGCCGCCGCCGACGACGCACACGTCCTGGTTCTTGTAGAAGAAGCCATCGCAGGTGGCGCAGCCCGAGACGCCGCGGCCCATGAAGACCTGCTCGCTCGGCAGCCCCAGGTACTTGGCCGAGGCGCCGGTGGCGATGACCAGCGCGTCGCAGGTGTAGCTGCCGCTGTCGCCGGTCAGGGTGAACGGGCGCTTCGAGAAGTCGACCGTGTGGATGTGATCGAACACGACTTGCGTCTGGAAGCGCTCGGCATGCTCGAGAAAGCGCTGCATCAACTCGGGGCCCTGCACGCCCTGGGCGTCGGCGGGCCAGTTGTCGACATCGGTGGTGGTCATCAACTGGCCGCCCTGGGCCAGGCCGGTGATCAGCATCGGCTTCAGGTTGGCGCGTGCGGCATAGACCGCGGCGGTGTAGCCGGCCGGGCCGGAGCCGAGGATCAGGACCTTGGCGTGGTGGGTGGTGGTCATCGTGGAGTTCCGAGGGGTAAGGGCGCGGGGGCTTTGGCGTCGCGGTGCGCCAACATGCCAAGCACCATGCGGGCAGAACCGATGGCATCAAGGCTGTCAATAGGCACAATAGCCGTGTAGTGAAATTGTAGGCAGTCGCGCCGTATGGCCCCCGCCGGTCGAAAGCCCCGGGTGCGGAGCGACCCGCCGGAAGAAGACCACCACAAGGAGTTTTTTCATGTCGATGCTTTCGAATCTCGACCTCATTCGCCGGGTGCCGCTGTTTTCGATGCTCAGCAACGAGCACGCGCAGCAGGTCGCCGACAGCGTCGTCAAGCGGCGCTTCCGGCGCGGCGAGCTGGTGGTCGAGCAGGGCCGCAAGAGCAATGCGTTGTTCATCCTGCTCAACGGCCGCGCGCGGGTGCTGACGGCCGACTCGCGTGGCCGTGAAGTCATCCTCGCGGTGCTCGAAGCCGGCGACTATGTCGGCGAGATGAGCCTGATCGACAACGAACCGCACTCGGCCACGGTCCGCGCCGAGGTCCAGACCGACATGCTGGTGCTGGGCCGTGCCGAGTTCGCACGCTGCCTGCCCGACACCACGTCGCTGGCCTACGGCATCCTGCGCGGCCTGGTGCAGCGCCTGCGCGCCGCCGACCGACAGATCGAATCGCTGGCGTTGCTCGACGTGTACGGCCGCGTCGCCCGCACGCTGCTCGACATGGCCGAGGACGTGAACGGCACCAACCTGATCCGCAGCAAGGTCTCGCGCCAGGACATGGCCAAGGTGGTGGGCGCGTCGCGCGAGATGGTCAGCCGCGTGATGAAGGATCTCGAGCAGCGCGGCGTCATCGAGACCCAGGAGAACGGCTCGGTGATCATCAAGCAACGTCTGTACAACGACTGACGCCTTGTTGCGGTCGGCCGGCGGGGTCGTCGGCCACAATCCGGGCCATGGTGCCCCCACACTCACTGCGTTCGCTGCCCCCCAAGGGGGCGCGTCAGTGGCTTCGGGCGGCCGGGCGCAACTGACCATGACCTTTCCTCTCGGATCGCTGCGCGGCGATGCCACTGCGGCAATGGCCGTCGGCGCCGCTGATGCGGGCTCTCACGCCGTGCCCTTGCGCCGCCAGTTGTGGCTGCTCGCCGGCGCCGTGGCGTGGTTGCTGGCGATGCTGGCGCTGATCACGCACTCGAGCGCCGACCCGGGCTTCTCCACTTCCGGCAGCGGCGCGCCCATGGCCAACAAGGCCGGGCTGGCCGGCGCATGGCTCGCCGATTTCGCGTATTTCCTCTTCGGCTACAGCGTCTGGTGGCTGCCGTTCGTCGCGGCGCGTTCCTGGCTCGGTGCGCTGACGCGCAGTCTGCGAAGGGTCGCGCTGCCCGGGCCGCGCCCGGCGGTGTTCTGGGTCGGCCTCGTGTTGCTGATGGCCGCGAGCTGCGCCCTCGAAGCCACGCGCCTGTACCGCTTCGAAGGCTTCCTGCCAGGCCATGCCGGCGGCGTGCTCGGCTACGCGCTCGGGCCCTTGTCGGTGAAGTGGCTGGGCTTCGCCGGCTCGGGCGTGTTCTGGATTGCGGTGCTCACGGCCGGCATCGCGATGGCGCTGCACTTCAACTGGCTGAACCTTGCAGAGCGCATCGGCGCCTGGGTCGATTCCTTCAGGCAAAAGCGCGAGGCGCAGCGCGAGCTCGCCGAGGACGTGCGCCTGGGCCGCGCCGCGCAACGCGAGCGCGACGAGGTGGTGGCTGTCGAGCGCGATGTCATCGAAGAGCACTTCCCGGTCGTGATCGAAAAGCCGATCGTCGAGGTGCCCAAGTCCGACCGCGTCGCCAAGGAACGGCAGAAACCGCTGTTCTCGGAGCTGTCGGACACCAAGCTGCCGCAGGTCGATCTGCTCGACGCTGCGCCTGGCCGCGTCGAGGCCACGGTGACCAACGAGTCGCTGGAGATGACCTCGCGCCTGATCGAGAAGAAGTTGAAGGACTTCGGCGTCGAGGTGCGCGTCGTCGCGGCCTCGCCCGGCCCGGTGATCACGCGCTACGAGATCGAGCCGGCCGTGGGCGTGAAGGGCAACCAGGTCGTCAACCTGGCGAAGGATCTGGCGCGCTCGCTGTCGCTGGTGAGCATCCGCGTCGTCGAGACCATCCCCGGCAAGACGACGATGGCGCTCGAGCTGCCCAACGCCAAGCGGCAGACGATCCGCCTGGCCGAGATCCTCGGCTCGGCCGCGTACAACGACGCCCACTCGCTGCTGACGATCGGCCTGGGCAAGGACATCGTCGGCGCGCCGGTGTGCATCGACCTGGCGCGCACGCCGCACGCGCTGGTGGCGGGCACGACCGGATCGGGCAAGAGCGTGGGCATCAACGCGATGATCCTGTCGCTGCTGTACAAGGCCGAGGCGCGCGACGTTCGACTGATCCTGATCGATCCGAAGATGCTGGAACTCTCGGTGTACGAGGGCATTCCGCACCTGCTGTGCCCTGTGGTCACCGACATGAAGCAGGCCGCCAACGCGCTCAACTGGTGCGTGGGCGAAATGGAGCGCCGCTACAAGCTGATGAGCAAGCTCGGCGTGCGCCAGCTCTCGGGCTACAACAAGAAGATCGACGAAGCCGCCGCCAAGGGCGAGCACATCGGCAACCCGTTCTCGCTCACGCCCGAGCAGCCCGAGCCGCTGGAGCGGCTGCCGCAGATCGTCGTCGTGATCGACGAACTCGCCGACCTGATGATGGTGGTCGGCAAGAAGATCGAAGAGTTGATCGCGCGCCTGGCGCAGAAGGCGCGAGCCTCGGGCGTGCACCTGATCCTGGCGACGCAGCGTCCGAGCGTGGATGTGATCACCGGCCTGATCAAGGCCAACATCCCGACGCGCATCGCCTTCCAGGTGTCCTCCAAGATCGACAGCCGCACCATCCTCGACCAGATGGGCGCCGAAGCACTGCTCGGCATGGGCGACATGCTGTACCTGTCGGCCCCTGCGCAGGTGACGACTCCCATGCGCGTGCACGGCGCCTATGTCAGCGACGACGAGGTCCACCGCGTTGTCGAGTACCTGAAGGCCCAGGGCGAGCCGAACTACATCGAGGGCATCCTCGAAGGCGGCACGCTCGACGGCGAAGGCGAAGGCGATGCCGCCGCCGGCGGCGACGCGAACGGAGAAAGCGACCCGATGTACGACCAGGCGGTGGGTATCGTGCTGCAGCACAAGCGGGCCTCGATCTCGCTCGTGCAGCGCCACCTGCGCATCGGCTACAACCGTGCCGCGCGATTGCTCGAACAGATGGAGCGCTCCGGTGTGGTCTCGGCGATGGCCACCAACGGCAATCGCGACATCCTCGTGCCGCGCCGGGATGAATAGGCCCCCCCCCGGAGCGGCTTCGCCGCTCCCCCCCAGGGGGCAACGCCGGCGGTCCGAGCCTAAAGCCGGATCCGCGGCGTTTGCTTGAAGCTTGTCCTCGGCCTGTTCGTCAGTGCTGGCTGCGTTGCGGCGCACGCCGACGCGGTCGACGCACTGCGCGAGTTCACGCGCGAAGCCAAGACCGGCCGCGCCGCGTTCACGCAAGTCGTGACCTCGCCTGACGGTGCGAAGAAGAAGAGCAGCAGCGGCAGCTTCGAGTTCGCGCGGCCGAACCGCTTTCGCTTCGTCTATGCCAAGCCCTACGAGCAAGTGATCGTCGGCGACGGCCGGCAGGTCTGGCTGCACGACATCGATCTTCAACAGGTCACGGTGCGGCCGATGGACCAGGCACTCGGCGCGACGCCCGCGGCGTTGCTCGCCGGCGGCGCCCTCGACAAGGATTTCGAACTGAAGGCCCTGCCGAGCGCGCAGGGCATCGACTGGGTGCAGGCCGTGCCGCGCACCAAGAGCGATGCGGCCGGCTTCCAGTCGCTGCGCGTCGGCTTCAGGGGCAAGACGCTCGCTGCCCTGGAACTGCTCGACAACTTCGGCCAGCGTTCGCTGCTGACCTTCAACGAGCTCACGACGAACATCGCGCCGGCGGCCGACGCCTTTGCCTTCACGCCGCCCGCGGGCGTTGAAGTGCTGCGTCAATAGCAGCGCGCTGCTTCAGAACTCGTACTGCAGCGACAGCGCCAGGGCCTGCTCGCGCGGCGCGCCCAGGCGCTCGGCCCAGGTCAGCTTGAGCTGAAGGTCCTCGATGCCGAGGGTTCGGCGCCAGGCGAGCGCCGCAAACGGCTTGTCGCGATCGTCGCCGCTGAGTTCGACCTTGATTTCGACCGCCTCGCTCCAGGCGTGCTCGATGGACAGCGCCCAGGTCGTGCTGTAGCGCCGCGATGCGCGATCGCGCGCGCTGCCCAACCGTGCTTCGGCCAACCACGCCGTGCCGAGCTGGCGCGAGGCTTCGAGTTCGAGCCGCTGCCCGCTGCGGCGCCAACCGCCACCGACCCCGCGCTCGGCATCGACGCCCACGGCCACCGCCCAGCCGGTGCCGCCGTCTTCTTCCCAATCGCGCAGGGTGGTCTTGGCTTCCAGCGACAACTGCCGCGCGCTCGACCCGCCACTGCGCACGCGCGCCAATGCGGCTTCGAGTTCGGTGCGCCAGCCGATGCCGCAGGCGAATCGAAGCGACGTTTCGCGCTGGGCAGACTCTGCGCGGGCGCGGCTGCGCTCGAATTCGGCCTCGACCTCGCATTCGCCGCGATCGGCCACGGCGGAATCCGACCCCAGACCCTCGGCGGCGGCCGAGGCACATGCCGTCGCTGCGACCAGCGCCACCAGCAGGGGTCGGGGCAAACTCATCGCGCCGATTGTGCGTGCGCGGATGCGCTGCGTCACGCTGACGGCTACGTCATTGCGCCAGGGTCGGCCGACGCCCGCGCCGTACGTCGCAACGCCAATCGACAAACGCCGCTGCTGCGCCGAAGTTGAGGTCGCGGCGGTTTCATCGACGCACCCGCCGGCCCTTGCCGTGTCGCGTCGGAACCTGGAGAGAACGATGAACGCTTGTGACATCAAGACGCGGGCCCGGCGCTGGCTGGGCCTTGTTCCGGCCGCCTTGGCGTTGGCCTGCCTGGCCACGGTCGCATCGGCCGGCGAACGCGATGACGACGACGACGAGCCGCGCGACCGCGGCTTCTGCTCGGCCACGGCCCGGCTGGTGTTCGGCGCCTGCGGCTTCGAGGCGCGAGACGACCTCCTGCTGGCCCGCGCCAAGTGCATCAACGTCTCGGACGCGCGCGACCGCGCACAGTGCCTGGCCGATGCACGCGAGGCGCGCAGCGAGGCGGCCACGACCTGCCGGGCGCAGCTCGAGTCGCGCCGCGCGGCCTGCGCGGTGCTCGGCGAGGCGCGCTACGACCCGCCGTTCACGCCCGATCGCTTCGACAGCAACTTTCGCAACCTGTCGAACCCGAATCCGTACTTTCCGCTGGGCATCGGCAACCGCTGGGTCTATCTCGGCGAGGGCGAGCGCAACGTGGTCGAGGTGGTCGACGAAACGAAGAACGTCGAGGGCGTGACCTGCATCGTCTATCGCGACCTGGTCTACCAGAACGGCCAGCTCAAGGAGGCCACCGACGACTGGTACGCCGCCGGCCGCGACGGCAGCACCTGGTACTGCGGCGAAGAGGTCAAGGACTATGCGACTTTCGACGGCGACCGGCCGCAGCGGCCTCGAGCTGGTCAGCCGCGACGGTTCGTTCAAGCATGGCGTCGACGGCGACAAGGCCGGCCTGATCATGCCGGCCCGCCCACGCGCGGGCATGGTCTACCTGGAGGAGTTCTCGCTCGGCAACGCCGAGGACGTGTCGCAGGTGCTGTCGGCGAACTACGCCTTCGGCGGCGGCGGCGCGCTCGACCAGCTGGTGCCGCGCGATCTGGCGCTGCGCCTGTGCGGCAACCGCGACTGCGTGGTCACCAAGAACTATTCGCTGCTCGAGCCCGGCATCTATGCGCTCAAGTACTATGCGCGCGGCATTGGTTTCTTCCTGGAGACCAAACCCCTTGAAGGCAAGAACCTGCAACTCGTCGAGTGCAACTTCGATGCGCGCTGCGTGGCGCTGCCGCGGCCCTGAACGCTCGCCGCGGGAGGCGCAGCGGTGAACGACATGATCGACTCGCGCACAAGGGGGTGGGCGATCATGGCGGTGGTGCTCGGCGTCGGCCTGTTTGTCGGCATCGAGTGGCTCGAGGAACCGGACACCACGCCGCGCGAGCTGCTGTTCGAGCTGCTGAAGATCACGCCGGTGGTCATCACCAGCGTCGGCGTCGCGCTGCTGTTTCGCGTGACGCGGCAGCAGCGCGAGGAACACCTGCAGGTGATCCGCGATCTCGAGGTCGCGCGCCTGCAGGGCCAGCGCTGGCGCAGCGAATCGCGCGTGCTCCTGCAGGGCCTGGGCGAGGCCATCGACGCCCAGTTCACGCGCTGGAGCCTGACCGATGCAGAGCGCGAGGTGGCGTTGCTGCTGCTCAAGGGCTTGAGCACCAAGGAGATCGCCGCCGTGCGCGCGGGCAGCGAGCGCACGGTGCGCGAGCACGCGCGTGCGATCTATTCCAAGGCCGGCCTTACCGGCCGCGCCGCGCTGTCGGCGTTTTTCCTCGAAGACTTGCTCGCCCCGATCGAGGGGCTGAATTGACTCTCAAGCCGCCGCTGCGGCGCGCGCGCGGCGGCGCAGCAGCGCGAGCCACACCAGCGCCGCGGCAATCAGCGCCACCGGCAACAGCGAGCCGCGATTGAGCACCTCCCAGCCGCGCGTGGTGACGAGGGCGCCCGAAGCAAACGAGGTCAGCGCCATCGTCGTGAAGACACAGAAGTCCATCGCGCCCTGCGTCTTGATGCGCTCCTCGGGCCTGTAGGCCTCGGTCAGCAGCGTCGTGCCGCCGACATAGAGAAAGTTCCAGCCGACGCCGAGCGCGAACAGCGCGACCAGGAACTGCATCAGCTCGACGCCCGACAGCGCGATCGCGATGCACACCAGATTCAGCAGCACGCCGGCGACCATCACCGGCAGCACGCCGACGCGGCGGATCACATGGCCGGTGAAGAAGCTCGGCACGAACATGCCCAGCACATGCCACTCGAGCACCAGCGCGGCGTCCGAGAACGGCAGGCCGCAGACCTGCATCGCGATCGGCGTCGCGGCCATCAGCAGGTTCATCACGCCATAGCCGAGCGCGGCAGCCGCCACGGCGACGATGAACACCGGCTGTCGCACGATCTCGGCCAGCGGTCGTCCGCTGCTGCTGCCTGGCGCCGGTGCCTTGTGCACTGGAAAGCGGATCAGCGACAGCACCGCGAGCGAGGCCAGCGCCACTGCGACGAGCGCCAGGTAGGCCGCGGCGAACGGCACCGGCAGCAACATGCGCGTCGCGGTGGCGAGGTTCGGCCCGGCGAATGCGCCGATCACGCCGCCGGCCAGCACCAGCGAGATCGCGCGCTCTTTGTACGCGGGCGCCGCCAGCTCCGGGCCGGCGAAGCGATAGAGCTGCGCATTGGCGTTGTAGAAGCCCGCGATCACCGTCGCGATCACCAGCAGCCAGAAGTTCTTCGTCGTCGCCGCATACGCGCACAACGCGGCCGACAACGCGGCGATGACGAGGCCGAACTGGAACGAGCGCTTGCGACCGAAGCGCGATTGCGTGGCGGCCACCAGCGGCGCCGAGAGCGCACCGCCGACGACGTAGCCTGTCACCGGCAGCGTCGCCATCCAGCCCAGCGGCGCGAGAGACAAGCCGACCAGGCCGTTGATGGCGATGAAGACGACGTTGTTGGTGAGGAAGAAGCCCTGGCAGAGCGCGAGCAGCAGCAGGTGGCGGTTCATGCGCCGATCATGACATGCGCGCTGCGACAATCGCGCGACGATGTCTGCCTCGCTGTTCGATGACGACCCCTCGGTGCCGGCGAGCGCGGCGGCTGCGCAGGCGGCCGAACGCGCCGCTGGCCGAGCGCCTGCGCCCGCGCACGCTCGACGAGGTGATCGGCCAGCGCCACCTGCTGGCGCCGGGCAAGCCGTTGCGTGCCGCGTTCGACGCGGGGCGCCTGCATTCGATGATCCTGTGGGGCCCACCGGGCGTGGGCAAGACGACGCTGGCGCGGCTCGTGGCGCAGGCCTTCGACGCGGAGTTCATCCAGATCTCTGCCGTGCTCGGCGGCGTGAAGGACATCCGCGAAGCAGTCGAGCGCGCGAACATCGCACGCCGCGTCGGCCGCGCCAGCATCGTCTTCGTCGATGAAGTGCACCGCTTCAACAAGGCGCAGCAGGATGCGTTCCTGCCGCATGTGGAGTCGGGCCTCTTCACCTTCATCGGCGCGACCACCGAGAACCCGTCGTTCGAGGTCAACTCGGCGCTGCTGTCGCGCGCGACGGTGCATGTGCTGCAGCCGCTGTCGGACGACGAACTGACGCAGCTGCTCGGCCGTGCACGTGCTGCCGTCGACGCACCGCCGTTTGACGACGCGGCACGGCAGCGCCTGATCGGCTACGCCGACGGCGATGCCCGCCGCCTGCTCAACGTGATCGAGAACGTCGCCGTCGTCATGGGCGACGCCGCGCAGATCGACGAAGCGCTGCTGGAGAAAGCGCTCGGCGACCAGCTGCGCCGCTACGACAAGGGCGGCGAGCAGTTCTACGACACCATCTCGGCACTGCACAAGGCGGTGCGCGGCAGCGACCCCGACGCCGCGCTCTACTGGCTGGTGCGCATGCTCGACGGCGGCGTCGATCCGCGCTATGTCGCGCGCCGCGTCATCCGCATGGCCAGCGAAGACATCGGCCTGGCCGATCCGCGCGGCCTGCGCATCGCGCTCGATGCGGCCGAGGTCTACGAACGCCTGGGCTCGCCCGAAGGTGAACTCGCGCTGGCGCAGGCGGTGCTGTTCCTGGCCGCGGCGCCGAAGAGCAATGCTGCCTACGTCGCCTACAAGGAAGCGCGCGCCTTCGTCAAGAACGACGGCACGCGCGCCGTGCCGCTGCGCCTGCGCAATGCGCCGACCTCACTGATGAAGCAGCTCGACTACGGCGCGGGCTACCGCTACGCGCACGACGAGGACCAAGGGTTTGCCGCGGGTGAGCGCTACTTTCCGGACGACATCACACCGGCGCCGCAGTTCTATCGCCCGACCGAGCGCGGACTCGAAGCGCAGATCGCCGAGAAGCTCGCGCGCTTGCGCGCGGCCGATCGCAAGGCGCGGGGCGAGTAGTCGTCGATCATGCTAGGGCCTGTTGACATATGAATCACGCCCGCGTGGGGCCCCGCAAAGGGCCCAATCTAGACGCAAGGCTTTGCCGGGGTTGGCCCCCGGCGAAGCCTTGCAACAACGAGTGGGCCCTTTGCGGGGCCCCGCCCGAAGGGCCGGGGTACCCAAGGTCGCTGGCGGGTGTTGCGCCGCTGGCCCAGGCATCGAGCCTGGGCTGCGCGACGCGCCTACGCCAGCGACCTTGGCCATCCCGGCGCGGGCGCGATTCATATGCCAACAGGCCCTAGAGCCCTCCTCTTGGAGGAGGGTTGGGTGGTGTCGTCAAACGAACTGGAGCCCCTTCCTGGAGGGGGCTTTGGGGAGCCGTGCACCAGCGCTGCAGGGGGCTGCGCGGCTCCGCTGCGCAGACCCCTACAGCGAGTAACCGCGCCGGGGTACGACCGCGCGCATCGCGAACGCCGTGCGCACCCGTGCCACGTGCGGCAACGCCGCCACCTGCTGCCGATGCACGCGCTCGTAGTCGCGCATGTCGGCCACGGCCACGCGCAGCAGATAGTCGAAGTCGCCGCTCATCAGATGGCACTCGAGCACGTCGGGACACGCAGCGACGGCGCGCTCGAAGGCGTCGAGCACGGCATTGCCCTGGCCCGACAACGTGACTTCGATGAAAACGGTGGTCGGCCGGCCAATCGCTTCGCCGTCGATCAGCGCGGTGTAGCCCGCGATCACGCCCGTCTGTTCGAGGCGCTGCAGGCGCCGGATGCAGGCCGAGGGCGACAGGCCGATGCGTTGCGCCAGCTCGGCATTGGTCAAGCGGCCATCGGCCTGCAGCAGGCGCAGCAGGTCGCGATCGAGCTTGTCAAGTTCCATGCGCCGATTCTCGTGCACGCGAATGATCGTTGTGCGAGCCGCGGGTTTGCCTGAGCCGCTTCGCAATTTCCTTCGTCGCGCGCCTGCGCAAGATGAGTTCCATCGCGTAGCCAGGAGCGGACCATCATGCGCATCGGCGTGCCCAGGGAGATCAAGAACCACGAGTACCGCGTCGGCATGACGCCGTCGGCCGTGCGCGAGGCGGTGCACCACGGCCACGAGGTGCTGGTGCAGACCGGGGCAGGGCAGGGCATCGGCTGCGATGACGCGCAGTACGCCGCGGCGGGTGCGCAAGTGCTGCCCGATGCCGCTGCGGTGTTCGAGGCCGCGCAGATGATCGTCAAGGTCAAGGAGCCGCAGCCCAGCGAGTGGGCGCTGCTGCGCCGCGGCCAGATCCTCTTCACCTACCTGCACCTCGCGCCCGACCCGGTGCAGGCCGAAGGCCTGATCGAAGAGCGGCTGCACCGCGATCGCCTACGAGACCATCACCGATGCCCGCGGCGGGCTGCCGCTGCTGGCGCCGATGAGCGAAGTCGCCGGCCGCATGTCGATCCAGGTCGGCGCGGTGGCGCTGCAGCAGGCCAACGGCGGGCGCGGCGTGCTGCTCGGCGGCGTGCCCGGCGTGGCGCCGGGCAATGTGGTGGTGATCGGCGGCGGCGTCGTCGGCACGCATGCGGCGCGCATGGCCGTCGGCCTGGGGGCCGACGTCACCGTGCTCGATCGCTCGCTGGCGCGCCTGCGCCAGCTCGACGATCAGTTCGCCGGCCGCGTGCGCACGCTGTACGCCACGCTCGATGCCACAGAAGCGGCGGTGCTCGAGGCCGATCTGACCATCGGCGCGGTGCTGGTGCCGGGTGCCGCTGCACCGAAGCTGATCAAGCGCGCCCAGTTGTCGCGCATGCGGCGCGGTGCGGTGATCGTCGACGTGGCGATCGACCAGGGCGGCTGCTTCGAGACGTCGCGCGCGACGACGCATGCCGAGCCGACGTATGTCGTCGACGGCGTCGTGCACTACTGTGTGGCCAACATGCCCGGCGCGGTGCCGCGCACCTCGACCTTCGCGCTCAACAACGCCACGCTGCCGTTCACGCTGGCGCTGGCTCACAAGGGCTGGCAGCGCGCCTGCGCCGACGACGCGCATCTGCGCGCGGGGCTGACGGTGCACGAGGGCGCGATCACGCACGAAGCGGTGGCGTCGGCGCTCGGTAAGCCGTGGGTGGCTGCCTCAGAGCTGCTGCCTTGAACCGCAAGGGTATTCCTGGCGCGAGGCATGAGTCATGCTTGCCTAGAATCGCAGCGCCTGCGAAGGCGGGATCGTAGGGAGCCATCTTGGACATCTTCATCCAACAGATCATCAACGGCCTGGTGCTCGGCAGCATGTATGCGCTGGTGGCACTGGGCTACACGATGGTGTACGGCATCATCAACCTGATCAACTTCGCGCACGGCGAAGTGCTGATGGTGGGCGCGCTGACGAGCTGGACGGTGGTCAGTGCGATGGAGAACAGCGGCGTGCCCGGCTGGTTGCGGCTGCTGCTGTCGGTGCCGGTGGCGATCGTCGTCTGCGCCTCGCTGAACTACGCGATCGAGAAGATCGCCTACCGGCCACTGCGCAACGCGCCGCGCCTGGCGCCGCTGATCACGGCGATGGGCATGAGTCTGCTGCTGCAGACCCTGGCGATGATCATCTGGAAGCCGAACCCGAAGCCGTTTCCGATCCTGCTGCCCGACGCGCCGTACAACCTCTGGCCCGAAGGCCCTGTGATCAGCGTCGTGCAGATCATGATCCTCGGCCTCACCGCCGTGATCCTCGCCGGGCTGATGTACCTGGTGAACAAGACCAAGCTCGGCCGCGCGATGCGCGCCACCGCGGAGAATCCGCGCGTGGCCGCGTTAATGGGAGTCCGGCCGGATATGGTGATCAGCGCCACCTTCATCATCGGCGCCGCGCTCGCCGCGGTGGCCGGCATCATGTGGGCAGCCAACTACGGCACGGTGCAGCACTCGATGGGGTTCCTGCCGGGGCTCAAGGCCTTTACCGCGGCGGTGCTCGGCGGCATCGGCAATCTCGCCGGCGCGGTGGTGGGCGCCATCCTGCTCGGCCTGGTGGAAGCCATCGGCGCGGGTTATCTGGGCGAGCTCACCGGCGGCGTGCTCGGCAGCCACTACGCCGACATCTTTGCCTTCGCGCTGCTGATCCTGGTGCTGACGCTGCGGCCTTCGGGCCTGCTCGGCGAACGCGTGGCCGATCGCGCGTGAGGACACGACCATGACCCGACAAAAACAAGTCGTCATCTTCGTCGTGCTGGCGCTGGCGCTGTTCGCGCTGCCCTTGTTCGCGCAGCAACTCGGCCAGGGCCCCGTGCGCATCATGGCGCTGGCGATGCTGTACGTGCTGCTGGCGCTCGGGCTGAACATCGTCGTCGGCTATGCCGGCCTGCTCGACCTCGGCTTCGTCGCCTTCTACGCGGTGGGCGCGTACATGTACGCGCTGCTCGCCAGCCCGCACCTCTCCGAAAACTTCGCGGGCTTCAAGGCCATGTTCCCGAACGGCCTGCACACGCCGATCTGGGTGGTGGTGCCGGCCGCGGCGCTGCTCGCGGCGGCTGCCGGCGTGCTGCTCGGCACGCCGGTGCTGAAGCTGCGCGGCGACTACCTGGCCATCGTCACGCTCGGC
The DNA here is from genome assembly GCA_963738605.1 of uncultured beta proteobacterium. Classification (GTDB taxonomy): domain Bacteria; phylum Pseudomonadota; class Gammaproteobacteria; order Burkholderiales; family Burkholderiaceae_C; genus CADEEN01. Next base: position 140,195 of record CAVTXG010000008.1, on the reverse strand, counting down.
TTCGGCGAGATCATCCGCGTCTTCATGAACAACCTCGAGCACCCGGTCAACATCACGAACGGTCCTCGCGGCCTCGATCGCATCGACCCGATGAACATCTTCGGCTTTTCGTTGGGCAAGACGATCCAGGTCGGCGACTTCTCGATTCCCTCGGTGACGCTCTACTACTGGCTGTTCCTGGTGCTGGTGATCGGCAGCCTGGTGATCTGCTACCGGCTCGAGACCTCGCGCATCGGCCGCGCCTGGATGGCGATCCGCGAAGACGAGATCGCCGCCAAGGCGATGGGCATCAACACCCGCAACATGAAGCTGCTGGCCTTCGGCATGGGCGCGACCTTCGGCGGCGTCTCCGGTTCGATGTTCGCGGCCTTCCAGGGCTTCGTTTCGCCCGAGTCGTTCAGCTTGATGGAGAGCGTGATGATCGTCGCGATGGTCGTGGTGGGCGGCATCGGCCACCTGCCGGGGGTGATCGTCGGCGCGTTGCTGCTGGCGATCCTGCCCGAGGCCTTGCGCTACGTCGCAGGTGACGTGCAGAACATGACCGGCGGGCGCATCGACGCGTCGATCCTGCGCCAGCTGCTGATCGCGTTGGCGATGATCGTGGTGATGCTGCTGCGGCCGCGCGGGCTCTGGCCTTCGCCCGAGCATGGCAAGGCGGCGCCGGCGCCGGTCGCGAAGTGAGGGGCGCGCCATGAGCAATGTGGTCCTCAAAGTCACGGGCGTGTCCAAGCGCTTCGGCGGATTGCAGGCCTTGTCGGACGTCGGCATCACCATCACGCAGGGCCAGGTCTATGGGCTGATCGGCCCCAACGGCGCCGGCAAGACGACCTTCTTCAACGTCATCACCGGGCTGTACACGCCCGACAGCGGCACCTTCGAGCTGGGCGGTGCGCCCTACAAGCCCGAGGCCGTGCACCAGGTCGCGAAAGCCGGCATCGCGCGCACCTTCCAGAACATCCGCCTCTTTGCCGAGATGACCGCGCTGGAAAACGTCATGGTCGGCCGTCATGTGCGCACGCACTCGGGCTTGATCGGCGCGGTGTTTCGCACGGGCGGCTTCAAGGCCGAAGAAAAAGCCATCGCCGAGCGCGCGCAAGAGCTGCTCGACTATGTCGGCATCGGCAAGTACACCGAGTACAAGGCGCGCACGCTGTCGTACGGCGACCAGCGACGTCTGGAGATCGCGCGCGCCCTGGCCACCGACCCGAAGCTGATCGCGCTCGACGAGCCCGCGGCCGGCATGAACGCCACCGAGAAGGTGGTGCTGCGCGAACTGATCGACCGCATCCGCAAGGACAACCGCACCATCCTGCTGATCGAGCACGACGTGAAGCTGGTGATGGGCTTGTGCGACCGCGTCACCGTGCTCGACTACGGCAAGCAGATCGCCGAAGGCACGCCGGCGGACGTGCAGCGCGATCCGAAGGTGATCGAGGCCTACCTCGGGCCGGGAACTCATTGAGATGAATCCCCCCCGAAGCGGCTTCGCCGCTCCCCCCAGGGGGGCGCCGCCAGCGGCCTGGCAAAGCCAGTTCCGCGGCGGCTGCGCGGAAAGACCGGCCGAAGCAACTGTCGTCGTTCATGCGACGCGCGGTGGAGCAACTGAATGGCACCGACCCTTCTCAAAGTCAGCGGCCTCAAGGTCGCCTACGGCGGCATCCAGGCCGTCAAGGGCGTCAGCTTCGAGGTGCGCCAGGGCGAGCTCGTCAGCCTGATCGGCGCCAACGGCGCGGGCAAGACGACGACGCTCAAGGCCATCACCGGCACGCAGCCCGCGGCGGCCGGCGAGATCGAGTTCATGGGCAAGTCGATCAAGGGCCAGGGCGCGTGGAACCTGGTCAAGCAGGGCCTGGTGATGGTGCCCGAGGGCCGCGGCGTGTTCTCGCGCATGACCATCGTCGAGAACCTGCAAATGGGCGCCTTCGTGCGCAGCGACGGCGAGGTGGCGGCCGACATCGACAAGGTCTTCGGCATCTTTCCGCGCCTGAAGGAACGCGCCGCGCAGCTCGCCGGCACGATGAGCGGCGGCGAGCAGCAGATGCTGGCGATGGGGCGCGCGCTGATGGCACGGCCCAAGGTGCTGCTGCTGGATGAGCCGTCGATGGGCCTGTCGCCGATCATGGTCGACAAGATCTTCGAGGTGGTCAACGACATCCACAAGCAGGGCACGACGGTGCTGCTGGTCGAGCAGAACGCGAGCCGCGCGTTGGGGCTGGCCAATCGCGGCTACGTCATGGAGTCGGGCGAGATCACGATGGACGGTGAAGCCAAGAAGCTGCTGGCGGATCCACGCGTGCGGGCGGCGTACTTGGGCGAGTGACTCGCGGGAGGCGTGCCTCGGCGAGGACCGTTCGCCGCGCAGCGCTCAGCGCATCACCCGCAGGTGCTGCTTGCGCTCTTCCGGCGTGGCGAGCAGTTGCGCAATGCCGCCGTCAAACGTCAGCAACCTTGCGCTACAACGAACCGCCTGCGTCAGCAGGTAGGCATCCGTGATCTGGCGATGGCCGAACAGGCCGCCGCTGCAGCAGCCCAGCACCTCGGCAAAGCCGAAGTCCAGCGCCAGCAAGCGGTGCTGCTTGTGCTGCGTGTTGCGCAGCAGCAGCTCCGCCACCTCGCCTATACCGACGGCTCGCCCTGCGAACGCCGGCTGCGAAACGATTCGCACGAAGGCGGCCTGGGTCAGCGCACTGGTGGCCCAGCCTTGCCGCGCGTAGCGGCCGAACCACTCCAGCATCGTCTCGTGGTGCTCATGCTTCGGCCAGCACAGCGCGATCAGCGCGTTGGCGTCGAGCAGCGTCGTCATTCCGGCTCATCGAGCAGGCGCCGCACGTCGCGGCTGGTGACAGCCGGGGTTTCGGGCGGCAACTCGAAGACCCAGACGCTGCCGCGCCGCTTGATCGGCAGGGCCTGCGAGCTGCCGCGCCGGATCAGGTCGGACACGGCCTGCCCGAGCTTGAGCGAGCGGGCACGGGCGTAGGCCTGGGCGGTGGCGAAAGCGTCGTCTTCGATCGTCAATGTGGTGCGCATGGGCTTGATGCAGATCGGCAGTATTGATGCATTCTAGTGCCGAGCTGCATCAGATCGCATCGATCGCATCCAGCTTTCACGGCTTCTCCGCCAACGCCTTCAGGTTCGCCAGCCCCGCCTCGAAATCGCCGCCGACCATCTTGTCGCCAAAGAGCGCCATCCAGCGAAACATCGGGTTGCTGCCCATGTTGCCGTTCATCGTCCACGTCACCTTCGTGCCCGAGCCTTCGGGCGTGAGCAGCAGGTCGCCGCCGGAGGTGGTGCCGAAGTCGGGGAAGAACAGGTCGTAGGCGACGCGCTTGCCGGGCTCGGCGGCGGTGAAGGTCATCTTGCCGTCGCCTTGCGACTTGCTTTTCCATTCCCACGCAGCGCCCGCGCCCGTGGGCGGGCCGCTGTACGCAATGGCCATTGCCGGATCGCGCCGGTTCCACACCGACCAGCGCTTCCACTGGCGCGGGTCGGCCAGAAGCGCGTAGAGCTTGTCGGCCGGCGCGTTGATGGTGATGCTGCGCACTGCCTTGAACTCCGGTGACAGCGCGTAGCCGCCGGCGAACAGCAGCACGATCAGGCCGATCAACACGATCAACAACCATTTCAGGATCTTGAGCATGGCGGGCGCCTCATGCGGTGATGCGAGCGCGAAGTCTGCGCCGCTGACCAGGGCGGCGCAAGATGGCATCATCTCGCCCCATCGCGGGCACGAAGGCCCGCTGCGTTTGCGAGGACCTTCATGACACCGATCCGCCCGACTCTGGTTGCCGCGCTGTGTGCGGCGGGGGCTCTCTGGCCGCTGCACGGCGCGGCTCAGAACGCGCCGGCCAAACCGGCAGCGACGCCGCCGCAGATCGTCGTGCCATCGGCACCGGCCAAGGCCGCCGGCCCGCGAACGCTCGGCGGCAAGGCCCCCGTGGGCAAGATGCTGACGCGCGACGAACTGCGCGCGTGCCTGAAGCGCCTTGACAACGTCAACACGGCGAGCAAGGATCTCGAAGGCAAGCGGGCCTCGCTCGACAAGGAAAAAGACGACCTGACCAAGAGCGGCGATGCGCTCAAGGCCGAGCGCACCAACGTCGAGAGCAAGCTCGCGGCGGTGCGCGACTGGGAAGGGCGCATGCGCACGCATGGTGCCGAGATCGAAGCCTTCAACAAGCGTCTGAAGGACACCGAGTCGGCACCGAGCAAGGATCGCGAAGCGCTCGGCAAGGAACTCGAGGCCGAGCGCGAGCGTCTGAACAAGGCGCGCGTGCCGCTGACGGACGACGAGGCGCGCGTGGTGCCGGCTTACCAGAACGCGGTCAAGGGCTACAACGAGAGGGCCCAGGCCAGGGACGCGGTGGTGGCCGAATGGAACAACCGCAACCGCGCCATCAACGACAGCGCCGCCAAGCACGAGGAAGATCGCAGTTCGTGGCTTTCCGAGTGCGCCAACCGTCCCTATCGCGAGGACGACGAGATCGCGATCAAGCGAGGCAGGTGAAACCCATGAACGCACGCGACAAGACCTCTGACAACCCCTTGCTTGCGCCCTGGACCGCGCCCCACGGCCTGCCGCCGTTTGCGGCGATTCGCGCCGAGCACTTCGTGCCGGCATTCGAGGTGGCGATGCGCGAGCACCGTGCCGAGCTCGACGCCATCGCGATGCAGCCCGAAGCGCCGAGCTTCGCCAACACGGTGAGCCGGCTCGATGCGGGCGGACGTGCCTTCGCGCGCATCGATGGCGTGTTCCACAACCTGTGCGCTTCCGAGACCAACGACGCGCTGCAGGCGGCGCAGCGCGAGCTCGCGCAGCCGATGGCGGCGCACAGCAACGCGATGTACCTCAATCCGAAGCTGTTCGCGAGGCTCGACGATCTGCACACGCGCCGCGCGGCGCTCGGCCTCGATGCCCAGCAATCGCGCCTGCTGGAGCAACTGCACAGCGACTTCGTGCGTGCCGGCGCGCAACTGGCCGGCGACGAGCGCGAGCGCTTCGCGCAGCGCAACGAACGCCTGGCCGCGCTGATGACGAGCTTCGGCCAGAACGTGCTGGCGGACGAGTCTGCGTACCGCCTGAGTCTGAGTACCGAAGCCGACATGGCCGGCCTGCCGGCTTTCGTGCGCGACGCCGCGCGCCAGGCCGCGGCCGATCGCGGCATCGAAGGCGCGGTGATCACGCTGTCGCGCTCGCTGGTCGTGCCCTTCCTGACCTTCAGCGAACGGCGCGACCTGCGCGAGGCCGCGTGGCGCGCCTGGACGAGTCGCGGCGAACACGATGGGCCGACCGACAACCGGTCCGTGATTCGCGAAATCCTGGAGCTGCGCGCCGAGCAGGCCGCAGCGCTCGGCTACGCCAACTTCGCCGACTACGCGCTGGCCAACACGATGGCGCGGACCCACGGCAGCGTCATGCGCCTGCTCGACAACGTCTGGCAGCGCGCGCTGCCGGCGCTGGAGCGCGAACGCGCCGAGCTGCAAGCGCAGATGCAGCAGCGCGGCGCCACGCATGCGATCGAGCCCTGGGACTGGCGCTACTGGGCCGAGCAGGTGCGCCAGCGCACGTATGCGATCGACGATGCCGAGGTCAAGCCGTACTTCGCGCTGGAGCGCATGGTCGCGGCCGCGTTCGATTGCGCCGAGCGCCTGTTCGGCGTGCGGTTCGTGCGGCGCGAGGGCCTTGCGCTCTACCACGCCGACGTCAACGCCTACGAGGTGCGGCGGCGCGACGATTCGCTGGTCGGCGTGTTCCTGCACGACAACTTCGCGCGTCCGTCCAAGCGCAGTGGTGCGTGGATGAGCAGCTACCGGCAGCAGACGAAGAACGGCGGCGCGGTCACGCCGATCGTCGTCAACAACAACAACTTTGCCAAATCGGCGCCGGGCCAGCCGACGCTGCTGTCGTTCGACGACGTGCGCACGCTCTTCCACGAGTTCGGCCACGGCCTGCACGGCCTGTTGTCCGATGTGGGCTATGAGCGTTTGTCGGGCACCAACGTATTGCGCGATTTCGTCGAGCTGCCGTCGCAACTCTTCGAGCACTGGACGAGCGAGCCCGAGGTGCTGCGCCGTCATGCGCGCCACGTCGTCACGGGCGAGCCGATCCCCGATGCGTTGATCGAGCGCCTGAAGCGTGCGCGCCGCTTCGGCCAGGCCTACGAGACCGTGCGCTACACCGCCAGTGCGCTCACCGACATGGCGGTGCACGCGCTGCCGCGCGAGCATGTGCCGGCCGACCCGGTGGCGTTCGAAGCGCAGGTGCTGCGCGAGCGTGGCCTGCCGCCGGGCGTGGGCATCAACCACCGCTTCACCGCCTTCCAGCACCTGTTCTACGGTTCGAGCTACGCCGCAGGCTACTACGTCTACCTGTGGGCCGAGGTGCTGGATGCCGATGCCTTCGACGCCTTCAGCGAAGCCGGCAACGCGTTCGATCCGGCGGTGGCGTCACGCCTGTTGAAGCACATCTATGCGGCCGGCGACAGCGTCGAGCCGGGGACGACCTACCGCGAGTTCCGCGGGCGCGACGCGCGCGTCGAAGCGATGCTGGAGAAGAAGGGGCTGCTCACGCCGGCTTGATACCTCGGGCCAGCGCCGGGCCGCTCCCAAGCGGCCCGAGCTCCCCTCGGGGGGGCGACGCCGAAGGCGTCTTGGGGTCGTCTTCAGTTCCGTTTCTCGAGCCGCATCACCTCGTTGTCGCGCCGCATCGAGAAGCGCGCGAGAAAGCTGTTGCCCAGCAGGATGTGCGGCATTGCCGACGGCAGCACGATCGCTTCGACGTTGGCGACTTCGACATCGCCCACCCGCACTGAGTTCAGCGTCACGCCCCACACCGGCACGCGGCCGTTGGCGGTTTCGGCCAGGCCCTTGGTGCCCGACTTGTAGTCCACGCCCAGGCGATCCGCCTCGGCCTGGCTCAGGCTGACCTTGGTGGCGCCGGTGTCGACCATGAAGGCCACGCTCTTGCCGTTGATCTGGCCGACGGTGTTGAAGTGGCCGCCGCTGCCGGCCATCAGCACGATGGCGGTGTTGCTGCGCGCGGTGGCCGGGTCGCTCACCTTGACCGGGCCCGAGCCCAGCAGCAGCGTGCTGCGCGCGCCGTCGATCATCACCTCAGCCTGCGTCGGCGATACCGCCAGCAGACGCACGCCCTTGACGCTGTTGCCCACCGTCACCGCATGCGGCTGGCCGTCGATCACGAGCAGCGCCTGTTGCAAGCCGAGCCGGCCGTTGAGCGTGACCGATTGCGCAGCGGCCGCGCCGGGCCCGATGCTCAACGCCGCGATCGTCAACGCGATGCGCAGTGAGCAAGTGGTGCGGAAGCTGCGCATGTTAGTCGAGTGCAAGGGGCGTTTCTTCGGTGAAAATTCTGGCATGCAAGCAGCACCTGCAACCGCACTGACCATCGAGCGTGGCGTGAACCTGCGCACGCACAATGCGTTTGGCTTGTCGGCGCTGGCTGCGACGTTGGTACGAGTCGACAGTGACGCCGCGGTGCGCCGTGTGATCGATCACGCCGAGCTCGGACGCGCGCCCAAGCTCGTGCTCGGTGGCGGCAGCAACATCGTCTTCACGCGCGATCCGCAAGCGCTGGTGCTCAAGGTCGAGGTGATGGGGCGGCGCCTCGTCGAGGAGCGCAACGATGCGTGGATCGTCGAAGCCGGCGCCGGCGAAAACTGGCACGAGGTGGTGGCGTGGACGCTGGCGCAAGGCTGGCCTGGTTTGGAGAACCTCGCGCTCATACCCGGAACGGTGGGCGCGGCGCCGGTGCAGAACATCGGCGCTTACGGCGTCGAGTTGCGTGAGCGCTTCGAGTCGCTCGACGTGGTCGATCTCATCACCGGCCGCGGCGCCACGCTCGACGTCGATGCCTGCCACTTCGCGTACCGCGACAGCGTTTTCAAGCATGCGCTGGCCGGCAAGAGCGTGATCACGCGTGTGCGCTTTCGCTTGCCCAAGCCGTGGAAGGCGGTGCTCGGTTACCTCGAGCTCGAACGCAAGGCGCAGGAGACGGGCATCGTCGAGCCCGACGCGCAGACGATTTTCAACTGGGTGTGCGCGATTCGTCGGGCCAAGCTGCCGGACCCGGCCGTGATCGGCAACGTCGGCAGCTTCTTCAAGAATCCTGTGGTCAGCTTCGAGCAATGCCGCGACATCATCGGCCGCGATCCGGAAGTGGTGCACTACCCGCTGCCCGACGGCAGCATCAAGCTCGCCGCAGGGTGGCTGATCGATGCCTGTGGCTGGAAGGGCAAGTCGATCGGACGCGCCGGCGTCTACGAGAAGCAGGCGCTCGTGCTCGTCAATCGCGGCGGCGCGAGCGGCGCCGAAGTCGTGACGCTGGCTCGGGCGATTCAGGAGAGCGTGTACGGGCGCTTCGGCATTCGGCTCGAGCCGGAGCCGGTGGTGATCTAGATCACCACCGGCTCAGCGCCGGATGAATGGACTCCCCCGAGCCCCCTCCAAGAGGGCGGCTCCAGTTCGTTCGACGGCTCCACCCAGCCCTCCTCCAGGAGGAGGGCTCCAGACTGAAGGACAATGGCTTTCGTCGATCGAAGTCATGGGCTGCGGGGCTCTGCCGAACCGCGCTTGATCGCGCTCTTCGGGCGGAACGCCTTGCACACCGCCTCGTCGGTTTCGAGGTACGGCCCCCCGATCAGGTCGATGCAGTAGGGCACGGCGGCAAAGATGCCCGGCACGTCGGGCAAGCCTTGAAGCGTTTCGGTGATCGACTTCGGCTGGCCCGGCAGGTTGATGATCAGCGTGCGCTTGCGGATCACCGCGACCTGGCGCGACAGGATCGCTGTCGGCACGAACTTCAGGCTGATCTGCCGCATCTGCTCGCCGAAACCCGGCATCACCCTGTCGGCCACCGCCAGCGTCGCTTCGGGCGTGACATCGCGCAGTGCCGGGCCGGTGCCGCCGGTGGTGAGCACGAGGTCGCACTGCTGTGTGTCCACCAGCTCGATCAGCGCAAGCGAGATGCCTTCCTGCTCGTCGGGAATGACTCGCGCGTGGAAGTCGATGGCGTTCTTCACTGCGCGCGTCAGCCACTCCCTCAGCGCCGGCAGGCCCTTGTCTTCATAGACGCCGGCCGAGGCACGGTCGCTGACCGAGAGCAGGCCGATCTTGACGACACCCAACTCGCTCATGCTTCATCCTTCAGGTGCGGCTTGATGAACTGAAAGAGCTCGCGCCAGGCGCGCCCGTGGCGCTGCTCGGGCGCGAGCGTCGCCTCCTTGCGCGCGTTGCGGATGAGCGTGCGCAAGGGCTGCAGATCGGTCTGCGGATGCAGCGCGGTCCAGCGTGTCAGCGCGTCATCGTTGGCGACGAGTTCGGCGCGCCACTGCTCGGCGCGGTGCAGCGCCAGCGCATCGTGCGCCTGGCCGAGTTGTGAAGCAGCGACTGCTTCGCGCAGCGGCTCGATCTCGGCGTCGCGCATCAGCTTGCCGATCAACTGCCGCTGACGGCGCCGCCCTTCGTGCGAGCGTGTGCGGCGGTACTCCGCAATGGCCTCGCGCAGGCTTGTCGGGCATCGCAGCGGCGGCGAGCGCATTCTCGGGCAGCGCGGCGAGCGCTTCGCCCAAGGCCTGATGCGCGTGCGCCTGGCGCTTGAGTTCGCTCTTGCTGGGCTTTTCTTCGGCATCGGTCATGGCTGCACTTATGATAGTTCGATGACGTCTGCACAAGGTTTCGCCTATACACGGGCACAGTTCCAGCAACTCGTGGAAGACGCGCTGCGCATCGCGCGCAACGTCGGCGCCAGCGATGCCGGCGCCGAGGTGTCCGAAGGCGTCGGGCTGTCGGTGTCGGCGCGCTTGGGTGCGCTCGAAAACGTCGAGCGCAACCGCGACAAGTCGATCGGCGTCACGGTCTATCTCGGCCAGCGCCGCGGCAATGCCAGCACGTCGGACTTCTCGCGCGCCGCGCTCGAACAGACGGTGCGCGCGGCGTACGACATCGCGCGTTTCACCGCCGAAGACCCGGCCGCCGGCCTGCCCGACGAGGCCGACATGGCCCCGCCCGAAGCGGTGCAGCGCGACCTCGACCTGTGCCATCCGTGGTTGGTGGACGCGAAGGCCGCGGCCGAGATCGCGCTGCGCTGCGAGGCCGCGGCGTTCGCCACCGATCGCCGCATCGTCAACTCCGAAGGCGCGGGCGTGTCGGCGCAGCAGTCGCACTTCGTCATGGGCAACACGCGCGGCTTTCGCGGCGGCTATGCGAGTTCGCGACATGGTGTGTCGGTGTCGCCGATCGCGGTGTCGTCGAACAACAGCGACGACATGCAGCGCGACTACTGGTACACGTCGATGCGCGACGCCGCCGAGTTGGCGCAGCCCGAGGCCGTGGGGCGCTATGCCGCCGAGCGCGCGCTGTCGCGCCTGGCCGCGCGCAAGCTGCGCACGCGCGAGGTGCCGGTGCTGTTCGAGTCGACGCTGGCGTCGGGCCTGGTCGGCGCCTACGTGCAGGCCACGTCGGGCGGCTCGCTCTACCGCAAGGCCAGTTTTCTCGAAGGCTGCCTCGGCCAATCGGTGATGGCGCCGCATCTCGACCTGCACGAGTTTCCGCACTTGCGCAAGGGCAAGGGCAGCGCGCCCTTCGACGACGAAGGCGTGACCACGCATGCGCGTCGCGTCGTCGATGGCGGCGTGGCGCAGGGCTATTTCCTGTCGAGCTATTCGGCGCGCAAGCTCGGCATGAAGACGACGGGCAATGCCGGAGGCGCACACAATCTGACGCTGTCGTCGCGCTCGACGCAGCCTGGCGATGACCTCGACGCGATGCTCGCCAAGCTGCAGCGCGGCCTGTTCGTGATCGAGCTGATCGGCCAGGGCGTCAATGGTGTCACCGGCGATTACTCGCGCGGCGCGGCCGGCTTCTGGGTCGAGCGCGGACGCATCGCCTACCCGGTGCACGAGATCACGATCGCGGGCAACCTGCGCGAGATGCTGAAGAACATCGTCGCCGTCGGCGCCGACGCGTACACCTCGGGCAGCCGCACCACCGGCTCGATCCTGATCGAGCGCATGAAGGTGGCGGGGGCTTGAGGGGCCAGCTTGACGCAGTTCTACGCAGGGAAAAACCCCCTGCGGCGCACCCGGGGCGCTGCCTAGAATGCAGCCGCTTCTTACTTTCACCTGCAGGAGTCATTCCATGGAACGTCGTTCCTTTGTACGCAGTGCCGGCATTGCCGGCGTGCTCGCCGCCGGCGTCGCGCCCGCGGTGCATGCGCAAGCCGCGATCCGCTGGCGCCTGACCTCGAGCTTCCCGAAAGCGCTCGACACGCTGTTCGGCGTGAACGACGTGTTCGCCGCCAAGGTCAAGGCCATGACGGGCGGCAAGTTCGAGATCACCACGCACGCGCCGGGCGAGCTGGTGCCGGCCTTCGGCACCGTCGATGCACTGCAGAACGGCACCGTCGAGGCCGCCAACACCGCGCCGTACTACTACTTCGGCAAGGACGAGACCTTCGCTCTCGGCTGTGCCATCCCGTTCGGCCTGAACAGCCGGCAGATGACGGCCTGGATGTATGAAGGCAACGGCCTGAAGCTGATGCGCGAGTTCTACGCCGGCTACAACATCATCAACTTCCCGATGGGCAACACCGGCGCACAGATGGGCGGCTGGTTCCGCAAGGAGATCAAGTCGCTCAAGGACTTCAAGGGCGTGAAGTTCCGTTGCGGCGGCTTCGCCGGCAAGGTGGTCGAGCGCATCGGCGGCGTGCCGCAGAACATCCCGGGTGGCGAGATCTACCAGGCGCTCGAAAAGGGCACGATCGATGCGGCCGAGTGGGTGGGTCCCTACGACGACCAGAAGCTCGGCTTCCAGAAGGTCGCCAAGAACTACGCCTACCCGGGCTGGTGGGAAGGCGGCCCGCAGCTCGACCTGCACATCAACACCAAGGCCTGGGAAGCGCTCTCGGCCGAGAACAAGGCCATCGTCGAGGCCGCGGCCGCCTTCGCGCACGTCGACATGCAGGCCAAGTACGACGGCCGCAATGCCGCGGCGCTGAAGACGCTGGTGGCCGGCGGCGCCAAGCTGTTCCCCTTCCCGAAGGACCTGATGGACGCTGCCTTCAAGGAAGCGATGGCGCTGTACGACGAGATCGGTGCCAAGAACCCGAAGTGGAAGAAGGTCTACGCTGACTACTCGACGTTCCGCAAGGACGCCAACCTGTGGTTCCGTTTCACCGAGGCGCGCTTCGACAGCTTCATGCAGTCGGCCAAGCTCTGAGGCTCGCGTCGCTGCAATGAAAAAGCCCCGCTGAAGCGGGGCTTTTTTCTGCCTGCTCCTCGGCGCCTACTTCTTCTCGGCGTCTTTCTTGACGGCCTCTTCGAGCGCCTTCATCGGGTCGTCTTCTTCCTTCGATTCGGGCTCGGAGGCGCCGGCCTCGGGTTCGGACGCCGCAGCACTCGGATCGGTAGCGGCTTCGGGCACGCCCATCTCCTGCAGCGCCTTGTCGGCGTCGATCTTCACGCCCTGCTCGATGCCGCCGGTGACGATCTGCGGGAAGGCGATGATCACGCCCACCATGATGATCTGCAGCACGATGAAGGCGATCGATCCTTTGTAGATCTGCGCCGTGGTCACCGCGGGAATGGTGGCGCCGGTGATGCGGTCCTTGTAGTCCTTCTTCGCCGCCACGCTGCGCAGGTAGAACAGGGCAAAGCCGAACGGCGGCGTCAGGAACGAGGTCTGCAGGTTCATCGCGATGATCACGCCGAACCAGATCATGATCGGATCGATCGGCGTGCCCGGCGGGAACAGGCTGGGCAGCACCTTCTCCGCCACCGGCAAGAGCATCGGGATGACGATGAAGGCGATCTCGAAGAAGTCGATGAAGCAGCCGAGGATGAACACCAGGATGTTCACCACGATCAGGAAACCGAGCGCGCCGCCGGGCAGCTTGTCGAACAGGTGCTCGACCCAGATGTGGCCGTCGGCAGCGTTGAAGGTGAATGAAAACACCGTCGAGCCGATCAGGATGAAGAGCACGAAGGTGGCCAGCTTGGTGGTGCTGTCCAGCGCCTGCATCATCAGCTTGAAGTTCAGCCGCCTGCGGCTGAAGGCCATGATCAGCGCGCCCATCGCGCCCATCGCGCCGCCTTCGGTGGGCGTGGCAACGCCCAGGAAGATGGTGCCGAGCACGAGGAAGATCAGCACCAGCGGCGGGATCAGGACGAAGGTGACGCGTTCGGCCAGCTTCGACAGCAGGCCCATCTTGGTCGCGCTGTTGATCAGCGCCAGCGCCAGCGCCAGCAGCGAGGCGACCGTCATCGACATGATGAAGACCTCGTCGCCCGGCGCCGTGCCTTCGCGGTCGAGCCATTTGGCCATCAGGCCGCTGTGCACCTGCGACCATGCGTAGCCGGCAATGGCACAGATCGCGAACAACGCCAGCAGCGAGGTGTAGCCGCCGCTGCCGTTGGGCTCGCGGTAGATGCGCGCCTCGGTCGGAAGCGCCGGCACGGCGGCCGGCTTGACGAAGGCCACGAGCACGATGAACAGGATGTACAGCGCCACCAGCAGCAGCCCCGGGACCAGCGCGCCGGCGTACATGTCGCCGACCGAGCGGCCCATCTGGTCGGCCAGCACGATCAGCACCAGCGACGGCGGGATCGCCTGCGCCAGCGTGCCCGAGGCGGTGATGGTGCCGGTGGCGATGGTGCGGTTGTAGCCGTAGCGCAGCATGATCGGCAGCGAGATCAGGCCCATCGAGATCACGGCCGCAGCGACCACGCCGGTGGTGGCGGCGAGCAGCGCGCCGACCAGGATGACTGCGATCGCCAGGCCGCCGCGCGCCGGGCCGAAGACCTGGCCCACCGTTTCGAGCAGATCCTCGGCCATGCCCGAGCGTTCGAGGATGATGCCCATGAAGGTGAAGAACGGGATCGCCAGCAGCGTCTCGTTGCTCATGATGTTGAACACGCGCAGCGGCAGCGCCTGGAACAGCGTGGTCGAGAACAGCCCCACCTCCATGCCGATGAAGCCGAACAGCAGCCCCGTGGCCGCCAGGCCGAAAGCCACCGGGATGCCGGTCAGCAGGAAAAACAGCAGGCCGCAGAACAGCAGCGGCACGAAGTTCTGGACAATGAAGGCGCTCATTGGAAAACCTCCGCGCTTCGCGCTGCGGTGTGAGCCCCTTTCGGAGCGGCCGGGCAGGGGCTCATGACTTGTTGCCCTTCAGCGCGGCGGCGATCTCCAACTCATGCTTGGCGGCCTCGGCCGCCAGCTCCTCGGCGAGTTTCTCTTCGTCCGATCTGCCGTCCTCGACGCTGAACGGTTCGTTCGCGTGGCCGGTGATGAAGGCGATGCGCTTGATCAGCTCGGAGGCTGCCTGCAGCAGCAGGATCGCGAAGCCGGCGGGCAGCAGCGCCCACACCGGCCAGCGGATCAGGCCACCGGCGTTCTGGCTCATCTCGCCGGTGGTCCAGGCCTTGGCGAACAGCGGCCAGCCGAGGTCGATCATGATGAGCGACAGCGGGATCGTGAAGATGACGATGCCGATCGCGTCGATGATGGCGTTGGTGCGCTTGGAGAGCTTGCTCGAGATGAAGTCGATGCGCACGTGCGCGTTGCGCAACATCACGTAGCCGACACCGAGCATGAAGACGCCGGCGAAGAGGTACCACTGGATTTCGAGCCAGGCGTTGCTGCCGATGTTGAAGGCCTTGCGCAGCGTCGCGTTGCCGGCGCTGATGATCACGGCGCCGAGCACCAGCCACATCACCAGCTTGCCGACGAACTCGTTGAGCCTGTCGATCAGGCCTGACAGTTTGAGTAGAGCTGCCAAGTGGCGCCTCCGTTTTTGAGTCGGCGCATGCTCTCAGGGTTTACCGCTAGCAGGAAGGGTTCTAACCCCTATGTGATGTTGCTTGCGCGTAGAGGTTGGTCGAGCGTGCACCGCTGCGGCAGAACGCGAGCAGCGGGCGCGGCAGCTCGTCGAGCAATTGCGCGAAGGCGGCGATCTGCTCGGGCGTCTGGAAGCCGCCGCTGACCGGCAGGAAACGGTACTCCAGACCCGCCGCGCGCGCGGCGGCTTCGATCGAGGCGTTGGTCGGCTGATCCGGGCCATGCTCGAAATCGGGCCGGTTGTTGACGACGCTGCGAAAGCCCAGGCGCGCGGCCTCGGCCATCGCCTCGGGCGCGAGTTGCGGGGCGACGCAGACGTCGGGCGCGACTTGTCGAAGCGGAAGACTCATCGCGGCACTCTACTTCGCCAGCGCGGCCTTGACTGCCGCCGAGACCATGCCCATGTCGGCCTTGCCGGCCAGCTGCGCCTTGACCGCGCCCATCACCTTGCCCATGTCGCCGGGGCCTGCGGCGCCGAGCTCGGCGACGATGCGACGTACCTCGGCGGCCACTTCGTCGGCCGACAGGCGCTGCGGCAGATAGCCCTCGAGCAGCGTCAGCTCGGCCGTTTCCTTGTCCACCAGATCGGGGCGCCCGCCCTGGGCGAACGCCGTGATCGAGTCCTTGCGCTGCTTGACCATCTTGTCGAGCACGCCGATCACCTGCGCATCGTCGAGCGTGATGCGCTCATCGACTTCCTTCTGCTTGATCGCGGCCAGCAGCAGGCGGATCGCGCCCAGCCGCGGTGTGTCCTTGGCGCGCATCGCGCTCTTCATGTCTTCGGTGATGCGGTCCTTCAGGCTCATGGCGATCTCCAGAAACGACAAGAGCCCGCAGCGGTCTCCCGCGCGGGCTCGGTGGTGCGGAAACGAAACTGCTCAGTACAGCTTCTTGGGCAACTGCATCGAGCGCACGCGCTTGTAGTGGCGCTTGACCGCAGCCGCCTTCTTGCGCTTGCGCTCGGCGGTGGGCTTCTCGTAGAACTCACGCGCGCGCAGTTCGGTCAGCAGGCCGAGCTTTTCGATGGTGCGCTTGAAGCGGCGCAGGGCCACGTCGAACGGCTCGTTTTCCTTGACGCGGATGGTGGTCATGGGAAGGGCAATCCTCAATTTCGGCCCGGCAACCCAGGCACTGTCGGTCAGCAAAGCCGCGGATTATAGCCACAGGCCCGCCTCGGGAGGTCTCCCGAGCTGTGGAGTCGGCTGCGGCTGCGCCGTTGGCTACCATTGCACATGTCCGAATCCCTTCCGCCTGCCCTGGCCGAATGCCTGGCGCCCCTGGTACCGGCGCTGATCGATCAGGCGCAGGACGGTCTGGTCGTCAAGGACGCCGCCACCGGTCATTGGCTGCACGTCAACGACGTCATGGCGCAGTGGCTTGGACAGCCCGCGGCCGCGCTGCTCGGCCGCTCCAACACCGAAGCCTTCGGCGAAGCCGGCCCCGCTCTGCTTGTCGCCGAGCTAGGCGTGCCGGCCCGGGGCGAGCCGTTGCTGGCCGAACACAAGGTCGAGTTCGGCGGACAGCGCCGCGAGTTCAGCGTGCTGCGCCAGCGCCTGGCCGGCCCCGAAGGCGAGGCCCTGATGGCCGCGGTCTGGCACGACCTGGGCCCCGAGCGCCGGCGCGAGGCCCAGCTGCGCACCGCGTTGCAGCAGCTCGAAGCGCAGCAGCTCGCCAACGAAGAACTGCGCAAGCACCAGGCGCTGGCCCAGGCTTCGCCGCGCGACCTCGATACCGGCCTGTTCAACCGCGCCCACTTCGACGACCAGCTGCGGCGCGAGGTGGACCTGTCCACACGCGAGCACCGCGAGTTCTCGCTGGTATCGATTGAAATCGATCCGCTCGCCGAGGACCTGGCGGTGATCGGCGCGGCGGCGCGGCTGCGCGTGCTCGAGGCCCTGGGCCGTCTCCTGCGCAGCAACACGCGCGCGATGGACGCCTCCTGCCGCTATGAGGACAACCGCTTCGCGGTGCTCCTGTCGGGCGTCGGCCTGGCCACGGCGCATTCGCGCATGGAAGGGCTGCGTCGCCAGTGCGCCACCCAGATCGTGATGCACGACGGCCGCGAGATCGGCTTTTCGGTGTCGATGGGCGTGGCCTCGTTCCCGCACACCGCGCAGACGCAGGACGACTTGCGCCAGGCCTGCGAAGCCGCGGTCGAAGACGCACGGCGTCGCGGCGGCAATCGCGTCGCGCTGGCCAGCATCCAGTTCCAGGGCGGCTGATTCGAAGGCGAAGACCGCGCGCCGGCTCAGGCCCGCGCCAGCGCCCGCACGTGCGCGGCCACGCCCGAGGCCAGGCCGTCGAGGCTGTAGCCGCCTTCGAGCGTGGCGACGACGCGCGACTTCGCGTGCTCGGCCGCCACGGCGACCAGCTCGCGCGTGATCCAGGCGTAGTCGTCGTCGGTGAAGGCCAGCCCGCCGAGAGGGTCGAGCTCGTGCGCGTCGAAACCGGCAGAAATGATCAGCAGCTCCGGCGCGAAGGCGTGCAACGCCGGCAGCAGCTCGTCACGCATGTGGCGGCGGAAGGTGGCCGAGCCGCAGCCGCGCTCGAGCGGGATGTTGACGATGTTGCCGGCGACGCCGCGCTCGTGGCGCGCCCCTGTGCCGGGATAGAACGGCGCCTGGTGGCTGGAGCCGAAGAACAGGTCCGGGTCGTCCCAGAAGCAGCTTTGCGTACCGTTGCCGTGGTGCACGTCGAAGTCCACCACGGCGATGCGCCTCAGTCCATGCACGTGGCGGGCATGCAGCGCCGCGATCGCGGCCTGGTTGAAGACGCAAAAGCCCATCGCGCGATCGGCCTCGGCGTGGTGGCCGCAGGGCCGGGTCGCACAAAAGGCGTTGTCGGCGCGGCCGTCGATCACGGCATCGACCGCGGCACACGCCGCGCCGACGCAGCGCATCACCGCGTTCCAGCTGCCGGGCGAGATGACGGTGTCGCCGGCGTCGAGCAGGCGATAGCCCTCGGCGGGCGCGGCGCGGCGCACCGCTTCGACGTACGCGGCGTCGTGCACGCGCCGCACCTGATCGACAGTGCCCAGCGGAGCCGGCTCCCAATGCAGACCCGCGAACTCGCTGTCGCGCAACGCACCGAGCACGGCTTCCAGGCGCTGCGGCGACTCCGGGTGGTGCGGGCCGGGGCGATGATCGAGACAGTCGTCGTGGCTGTAGATCCAGGTGCGCATGGCCGATGAGTCTGCCCGCATCGTGCGGCGGCGTGAAGCCCTTCGGGTTAACGAGGTCGGGCCGGCACGCGCGCGCCAGCGTTAGGTGTCAGCACTATCACGGGGGTCGGTGCACGCGCGTTCTTGACTGCGGTCAATTGAACGCCGCCATCGACGGCGTGACCATCGGATCCATTCGCAGACCCACAGGAGACAAGTGATGCGCCCGCTCAAGACAGCCCCGCGTTCGAGCCGATCGATTCTTCTCTCGCGCATGTTGCGCAGCGCCGCGGCAGCAGCACTGTCGATTGCCGGCGCGGCCCATGCCGCCTGGGAGCCGAGCAAGCCTGTCGAGTTCGTCGTTCCCGCCGGCACCGGCGGCGGCGCCGACCAGATGGCGCGACTGATCCAGGGCATCGTCGTCAAGCACAAGCTGATGAAGGAGTCGATGGTCGTCGTCAACAAGTCCGGCGGCGCGGGCGCCGAGGGCTTTCTCGCGGTCAAGGACGCGAAGGGCGACCCGCACAAGGTCGTCATCACGCTGTCGAACCTGTTCACGACGCCGATGGCCACCGGCGTGCCCTTCAGCTGGAAAGACCTGACGCCGGTGTCGATGCTGGCGCTCGACCAGTTCGTGCTGTGGGTCAACGCCGAGGCGCCGTACAAGACGGCTGCGGAGTACATCGCTGCGGTCAAGGCTGCCGGCCCGAGCAAGATGAAGATGGGCGGTACCGGCTCGAAGCAGGAAGACCAGATCATCACGGTCGGTCTCGAGAAGGCCACCGGCACCAAGTTCATCTACGTGCCGTACAAGGGCGGCGGCGAGGTGGCGGTGCAGCTCGTCGGCAAGCATGTCGATTCGACCGTCAACAACCCGATCGAGGCCGTGGCGCAATGGCGCGCCGGCTCGTTGCGCCCGCTGTGCGTGTTCGACGACACGCGCATGCCCTACAAGGAAAAGGTGACTGCGACCATGTCGTGGGCCGACATCCCGACCTGCAAGGAGTCCGGCGTGCCCACCGACTACGTGATGCTGCGCGGCATCTTCATGGCCCCCGGCGTGACACCGGAACAGCAGGCCTACTACCTGGACCTGATGAACAAGGTGCGGGCCACGCCGGACTGGAAGGAATTCATGGAGAAGGGCGCGTTCAACACGACCGCCCTGGCCGGCGCCGACTACGTCAAGTGGATCACCAGCAACGAGGCGCTGCATCGCACGCTGATGACCGAGGCGGGATTCCTCGCCAAGCCCTAGCATGGAATCGCGGCGGGCGCTTGATGCGCCCGCAGGACGAAGCCTTTGCCGTTGGGGCCGCGCGAGCGCCGGCCCCCGGGCGGCTGCAACCCGATCGCACAGGAGACCGCGATGGCGCATGAGCAGTCCACATCTGAAGAAGAAGCGGGCACGATCGTCGCCCGCAACTCGACCGTCGATGCCTTCGTCGCGGCCTGCCTGGCAGCGATCGGCGCGGTCGTCGTCTTCGAAGCGCGGCGACTGGGGGCCGAGTGGACCAGCGACGGCCCGGGCGCCGGCTACTTCCCCTTCTACATCGGCCTGATCCTGGTGATCTGCGGCGCGGCGATCTTCGTGCAGTCGCTGGGCGCACGCAAGACCGACACCTCGACCTTCGTCGACAGCGTGCAGTTGCGGCGCGTGCTGGCGGTGCTCTTGCCCTCGATGCTCTACGTCGCGGCGATCACGGTGCTCGGCATCTATGTGGCCTCGGCGCTGTTCATCACGCTCTTCATGGTCGTGCTGGGCAAGTACCCGTGGCTCAAGAGCGTGGTGGTGGGCGTGGCGGTCAACGCGCTGTTCTTCATGATGTTCGAGGTCTGGTTCAAGGTGCCGCTGTACAAGGGCGCGCTGAACCCGCTCGGTTTCCTCGGCTATTGATCAGGAGCGCGGGCCATGCAAGAACTCAGCGCATTGATGAGCGGCTTCGCCGTCGTGCTCACGCCGCTGAACATCGCGCTGATGTTCGTCGGCATCATCCTGGGCGTGCTGATCGGCGTGCTGCCGGGGCTCGGCGGCGCCAATGGCGTGGCGATCCTGCTGCCGCTGACCTTCACGATGTCGCCGACCTCGGCCATCGTCATGCTGTCGTGCATCTACTGGGGCGCGCTGTTCGGCGGCGCGATCACTTCCATCCTCTTCAACATTCCGGGCGAACCCTGGTCGGTGGCGACCACCTTCGACGGCTATCCGATGGCGCAGAAGGGCCAGGCCGGGCAGGCGCTGACGGCGGCCTTCACCTCGTCGTTCATCGGTGCCTTCGTCGCCGTGCTGATGATCACCTTCCTCGCGCCGCTGGTGGCCAAGTTCGCGTTGAAGTTCGGCGCGCCGGAGTTCTTCTCGGTTTACCTGCTCACCTTCTGCAGCTTCGTCGGCATGGGCAAGGGCAACCCGTTCAAGATCCTGGTGGCGATGGCGCTGGGCTTCGCGCTCGCCGCGGTCGGCATGGACACCGTCACCGGCCAGTTGCGCATGACCTTCGGCCAGACCGAGCTGATGCGCGGCTTCGACTTCCTGATCGCGGTGATCGGCCTGTTCGGCATCGGCGAGATCCTGCTGTCGATGGAAGAGGGCCTGAACTTTCAGGGCAAGTCGGCCAAGATCAACGCCAAGGTGGTGTGGGAAACGTGGAAGCAGCTGCCGCGCTACTGGGTGACCTCGCTGCGTTCGTCGCTGGTCGGCATCTGGATGGGCATCACGCCCGGCGGCGCGACGCCGGCCTCGTTCATGAGCTATGGCCTGGCCAAGAAGATGAGCAAGACCGGGCCGAAGTTCGGCACCGGCGAGATCGAAGGCGTGATCGCCCCCGAGACCGCGGCCCATGCCGCCGGCACCAGTGCGTTGCTGCCGATGCTCGCGCTCGGCATCCCGGGCTCGCCGACGGCCGCCGTGCTGCTCGGCGGCCTGCTGATCTGGGGCCTGCAGCCGGGGCCGCTGCTGTTCGTCGAGCAGAAGGATTTCGTCTGGGGCCTGATCGCCAGCATGTACCTCGGCAACCTGGTCGGCCTGATCGTGGTGCTGTCCACGGTGCCGTTGTTCGCATCGATCCTGCGCATCCCGTTCTCGATCATCGCGCCGGTGATCATCGTCATCTGCGCGATCGGCGCCTACACCGTGCACAGTGCGATGCTGGACATCTGGTTCATGCTCGGCTTCGGCGTCATCGGCTACGTCTTCAAGAAGCTCGACTACCCGCTGGCGCCGATGGTGCTGGCACTGGTGCTGGGCGACAAGGCCGAGGATTCGTTCCGGCAATCGATGCTGGTGTCGCAGGGCGACCTGTCGATCATGTGGGCCAATCCGCTGGTGGGTTCGATCACGACCCTGGCGCTGCTGATGCTGGCCTGGCCGCTGATCTCGAAGCTGCTGGCGAAGATTCGTCCGCCGAAGGAAAAGCCCGCCTTCGCCGAAGAACAGCCCGTGGATTGATCGAAAGGAACCGTCATGCCCGTCGTCGCACTGACCCAAGGCATGGGCTCGCTGGCCCAGGACATCGCCGAGCAACTGGCGCAGGAACTCGGCCTGGCGACGCTGCAGCATGAAGTTGCCGAGCATGTGGCGCAACGCATGCAGGTACCCAAGAGCCTGATCAGCCGGCTGCGCGCCGGCAAGGCCGGCCCGATCGAGCGCTTCACGGCCGATCGCGCGGCGATCGCGGTCTTCAGCGCCGAAGAGGTGCTGGAGACCGCAGCGCGCGGCAACGTCGTGCTGCGCGGCTGGGGCGCCACCTTGCTGCTGCGCGCTGTGCCGCACGTGCCCTGCATCCGCATCATGCGGCCCTTCGACAAGCGGGTCGACTGGCTGATGGCCGAGCTCGACACCGACGATCGCGAGCTCGCCGAAAGCGAGATCCGCCGCAGCGACCGCGCCAACGCCACGCGCATGAACGAGCAGTTTGGCGTCGAGTGGGGCGAGCCGGCGCTGTTCGACATGGTGCTCAACACCGATCGGCTCTCGGTCGATACCTGCGTGCAGCAGATCAAGGCGCTGCTGGCGCGGCCGGAGTTTGCGCAGACGCCGCAGTCGCTGGCGCTGCTGCAGGGCATGGCCTTGTCCGCACGCATCCGCGCCGCGATGCGCGCCGACGAATCGACGCAGCATGTGGACGTGACGATCGAATCCGATTCAGGCGCGGTGACGCTGCGCGGCATCGTCATGAGCGCCGAGGAGCGCGAGGCCGCCAAGCGCGTCAGCGCGGGCGTGGCGGGTGTGGCCGGCGTGGACAACCAACTGCGCGTGATGGCGAAGTCGAGGTTGTTCCCCTCGGCGAAAAACTGACGACCCCAAGCTCGCTTCGCTCGCGCCCCCCGAGGGGAGCGCGGGCCGCTTGGGACGGCCCGGCGCTGGCCCGAGATCAAATCTTCCCGCGTTGCTTCAGCCGCGACAGCGTTTCCGCCGACAGATTGAGAAAGGTCGCAAGCTCCTTCTTCGGGATGCGTTCGGCCAGTTCCGGATGCTTGCGCATGAAGCGGTGCACGCGGCCCGGCGCATCGAGCAGGTGCAGCGTGATGGTGTGGGCCAGCACGTCGCTCATCAGGCGCATCACCTGGTACTCGAAGTCGGCCTTGAGCTTGGGGTGACGTTCGATGAAGGCGACCCACTGCGGCAACGGCAGCTTGGCCACGCGCGCCTTGGTGACGCAGGCGATCGCATAGGGGGTGGGGGCGTTCAGGCGCCACGCGGCGTAACTCGTCTCGAAATCGCGCTCGTCGGCGAAGCGCAGGATCATTTCCTTGGCGTCGGCATTGGAGACGACGCGCTTCAACAGACCGTCGAGCACGAAGTACTGCTCCATCTCGTGCACGCCCTGGTGCAGCAGGAAGTCGCCCTTGGCGCAGTCGACGATCGACAACATCTCGTCGAGCTCGCGCCGGTCGTCGTCGGAGAGACTCTGCAGCACGACGTTCTGCCGGAGCTGAACGCGAATCACATTGCGTTCGGGATGCAGGGCCAGCAGGGTCATCGGGCAGCCGTTTGGCGAAAGTTGACCGCGGTCAACGGGAGAACTGGGCGCGATTTTCTACCATTGTCTTCGACCTTCCTCGAACATCAGGAGCGCGCCCATGTCGGCAGTCCTTTCGCCCGTTCTCCGCTGCCGTCGCTGCGCCGACGATCGACGGCTTCCACCTCGTCATTGAGGCCTTGAAGCTCAACGGCATCACCACGATCTACGGCCTGCCGGGCATTCCGATCACCGACCTGACGCGCATGGCGCAGGGCGAAGGCATGCGCGTGATCTCCTTTCGCCACGAGCAGAACGCCGGCAACGCCGCGGCCATCGCCGGCTTCATCAACGCCAAGCCCGGTGTCTGCCTCACCGTCTCTGCGCCGGGCTTCCTCAACGGCCTGACGGCGCTGGCCAATGCCACCACCAACTGCTTTCCGATGATCCTGATCAGCGGCTCGTCCGAGCGCGAGATCGTCGATCTGCAGCAGGGCGACTACGAAGAGATGGACCAGCTTTCGATCGCCAAGCCCCTGTGCAAGGCGGCGTTTCGCGTGCTGCATGCCGACGACATCGGCGTCGGCATTGCGCGCGCGATCCGCGCGGCGGTGTCGGGCCGGCCGGGCGGGGTCTATCTGGACCTGCCGGCCAAGCTGTTCGCGCAGACCATCGACGCCGCGGCCGGCGCGGCCTCGCTGATCAAGGTGGTGGACCCGGCGCCGCGCCAGATCCCGGCACCCGATGCCGTGCAACGTGCGCTCACCCTCTTACAGGGCGCGAAGCGCCCGCTCATACTCCTTGGGAAAGGCGCGGCCTATGCGCGTGCCGATGCCGATATCCGCGCCCTGGTCGAGCGCACCGGCATCCCCTACCTGCCGATGAGCATGGCCAAGGGCCTGCTGCCCGACACGCACGAGCAATCGGCGTCGGCCGCGCGCTCGTTCGTGCTGCCCGAGGCCGACGTGGTGCTGCTGATCGGCGCGCGACTGAACTGGCTGCTGTCGCACGGCAAGGGCAAGACCTGGGGCGGCAAGGCGCACAAGGATTGGGGCGGCCAGAAGTTCATCCAGATCGACATCTCGCCCACCGAGATGGACAGCAACGTGAAGATCGATGCGCCGGTGGTCGGCGACATCGGCTCATGTGTCGCGGCGCTGCTGGCGGGCATCGGCAGCAACTGGGCCCAACCACCGGCCGAGTGGCTCGATGCCGTGGCCGAGCAAGAAGAACAAGAACGTCGCCAAGCTGGCCGAGACATTGGCCAAGAACCCGCCGGTGATGAACTTCCACAGCGCGCTCAACGTCGTGCGCGACATCGTCAAGGCCAACCCCGACGCGATGCTGGTCAACGAAGGCGCCAACGCGCTGGACTTCACGCGCTCGATCGTCGACATGGTCAAGCCGCGCAAGCGCCTCGATGTCGGCACCTGGGGCGTGATGGGCATCGGCATGGGCTTCGCGGTGGCCGCGGCGGTCGAGTCCGGCCAGCCGGTGATCGCGATCGAAGGCGACAGCGCCTTCGGCTTTTCCGGAATGGAAGTCGAGACCATCTGCCGCTACAACCTGCCGGTGTGCGTGGTGATCCTCAACAACAACGGCGTCTACCGTGGCACCGACAAGAACCTGTCGGGCGGCGCCGACGTGGCTCCCACGGTGTTCGTCAAGGACGCGCGCTACGAGAAACTGATGGAAGCCTTCGGCGGCGTCGGCGTCTATGCCACGACGCCGGAGCAACTGCGACGCGGCATGGAAGAAGCGATCAAGTCGCGCAAGCCGACGCTGATCAACGCCATCATCGACGAGACCGCAGGCACCGAGAGCGGGCGCATCACCAGCCTGAACCCGGCCGCGGCCCTCAAGAAGTAATTCGTCTTCAACACCAAGAGCACTCAAGGAGTAAGCACATGTCCGGCAACCTTCCCCTCCAAGGCATCAAGATCATCGACTTCACGCATGTGCAGGCCGGCCCGGCCTGCACGCAGTTGCTGGCCTGGTTCGGCGCCGACGTGATCAAGGTCGAGCGCCCCGGTTCCGGCGACGTGACGCGCAGCCAGTTGCGCGACATCCCCGACGCCGACGCGCTGTACTTCACCATGCTCAACAGCAACAAGCGCTCGTTGACGCTCGACACCAAGAAGGCCGAGGGCAAGGCCGTGCTCGAGAAGCTGATCAAGGAGTCCGACGTTATGGTCGAGAACTTCGGCCCCGGCGCGCTCGACCGCATGGGCTTCACCTGGGAGCACATCCAGAAGCTCAACCCCGCGATGATCCTGGCCTCGGTCAAGGGCTTCAGTGACGGCCACCACTACGAAGACCTGAAGGTCTACGAGAACGTGGCCCAGTGCGCCGGCGGCGCGGCCTCGACCACCGGCTACTGGAAGGGCGAGAACTCGGGCCCGACGATTTCGTCGGCTGCGCTCGGCGACTCCAACACCGGCATGCACCTGGCCATCGGCATCCTCACGGCCTACATCGGCCGCCAGAAGACCGGCAAGGGCCAGAAGGTGGCGGTGTCGATGCAGGACTCGGTGCTGAACCTGTGCCGCGTCAAGATGCGCGATCAACTGCGCCTGGACAACGTCGGCTACCTGGAGGAGTACCCGCAGTACCCGCACGAAATGGAAGCCTTCGCCGACAAGGTGGTGCCGCGCGGCGCCAATGCCGGCGGCGGCGGCCAGCCCGGCTGGATCCTGAAGTGCAAGGGCTGGGAGACCGACCCCAACGCCTACATCTACTTCACGATCCAGGGCCATGCCTGGGGTCCCATCTGCGACGCGCTCGGCAAGCCCGAGTGGAAGGACGACCCGGCGTACAACACGCCGCGCGGCCGTCAGCCGCACATCATGAGCATCTTCGCGACGATCGAGAACTTCATCAAGGACAAGACCAAGTACGAGGCCGTCGACATCTTCCGCAAGTTCGACATTCCGTGTTCGCCCGTGCTGTCGATGAAGGAGCTGCTGCACGACAAGTCGCTGCGCGCCAGCGGCTCGATCGTCGAAGTGCCGCACAAGGTGCGCGGCAGCTACTGGACGGTCGGCAGCCCGATCAAGTTCTCGGACACCAAGCCCAACGTCACGGCCTCGCCGCTGCTCGGCGAGCACACCGACGAGCTGCTGGCCGAACTCGGCTACAGCGCGCAGCAGATCGCGGCGATGCACGAAGTCAAGGCAGTGTGATTGACCCACCCCCGGAGCGGCTGCGCCGCTCCCCCTCGAGGGGGCACCGCCAGCGGCCGGGCAAAGCCCGATCCGCGGCGGTCGCTGGGGAAGGCACTGCGCGAGGAACGATATGACTTCATCGATCGATCCCGCCGCGCTGCTCGAGGCGGTGGCTGATGCCGTGGTCGCTTGCGACGAGAAGGGCGCGATCACCGTCTGGAACGCCGCCGCCGAGCGCTTGTTCGGCTACACGCGCGACGAGGCGCTGGGCCGCTCGCTCGACCTTATCATCCCCGAGCGCCTGCGAGCGCGTCATTGGGAAGGCTACGAAGTCACGATGCAGACCGGTCACACCAAGTATGGGCAGGACACGCTGCGCGTGCCCGCCATCGACAAGGCCGGACGCTCGCTGTCGATCGCCTTCACGCTGGGCATGCTGTTCAAGGAAGACGGCAAGCCCGGCACCGCGATCTCGATCATCCGCGATGAAACTAAGCGCTTTGCCGACGAGCGCGCTTTGAAGAAGCGCATCGCCGAGCTCGAAGCCGCAGCCAAGGGCAAGGCATGAGCCGAGCGCTGGAGGGCGTGCGCATCCTCGACTTCACGCATGTGCAGTCGGGCCCCACCTGCACGCAACTGCTCGGCTTCATGGGCGCCGACGTGATCAAGGTCGAGCGCCCGGGCGAGGGCGATGCCACGCGCGGCCAGTTGCGCGACATTCCCGGCGTGGACAGCCTCTACTTCACGATGCTGAACCACAACAAGCGCTCGATCACGATCAATACCAAGAGCGCCGACGGCAAGAAGGTGCTCGAAGACCTGATCCGCCACTGCGACGTGCTGGTCGAGAACTTCGCGCCGCACGCGCTCGACCGCATGGGCTTCACGTGGGAGCGCATCCACGAAGTCAATCCACGCATGATCGTGGCCTCGGTCAAGGGCTTCGGCCCCGGGCCCTACGAGGACTGCAAGGTCTACGAGAACGTGGCGCAGTGCGCCGGCGGATCGGCCTCGACCACCGGCGAGGTGGACGGCATGCCGATGGTCACCGGCGCGCAGATCGGCGACAGCGGCACCGGGCTGCACCTGGCGCTGGGCATCGTCGCGGCGCTGTATCAGCGCACCATGACCGGTCGCGGCCAGAAGGTGCTGGCGCCGATGCAGGACGCGGTGTTGAACCTGTGCCGCGTCAAGCTGCGCGACCAGCAGCGCCTCGCGCGCACGCACACGCTGCACGAGTTCCCGCAGTACCCCGATGGCAAGTTCGGCGACGCGGTGCCGCGCGCCGGCAACGCGTCGGGTGGCGGCCAGCCGGGGGCCATCCTCAAGTGCAAGGGCTGGGAGACCGACCCCAACGCCTACATCTACTTCATCACGCAGGCCGCGGTCTGGCCGGCGATCTGCACGGTGATCGGCGAGCCCGACTGGATCGAGGACGAGGCTTTTCAGGCACCGCAGGCGCGGCTGCTGCACCTGAAGCCGATCTTCGCGCGCATCGAACGATGGACCATGACCAAGGACAAGTTCGAAGCGATGGACATCCTGAACAAACTCGACATTCCCTGCGGCCCGATCCTGTCGATGAAGGAGATCGCCAGCGAGCCGTCGTTGCGTGCCGCGGGCACGGTGGTCGAGGTCGATCATCCGCAGCGTGGCAAGTACTTGAGCGTGGGCAACCCGATCAAGATGTCCGACAGCCCGACCGAAGTGACGCGTTCACCGCTGCTGGGCGAACACACCGACGACGTGCTGGCGCAGCTCGGCTATGCGCCGGCCGACGTGGCGCGCCTGCGCGCTGCAGGCGCAGTGTGATGCACAAGGCCGCACGATGAACGCCCGCGTCATCCCGATCGCAGCGGCTGCCCCGGCCGCCGCCACGCGCGAACGCAAGCGCGAGCGCCCGAAGGGCCGCACGGTCGATCCGCAGGCGGCGCGCGACATCGCGGCGCTGCTCGGCGACGCGCCGCGCGAGCGCGATCTGTTGATCGAGCACCTGCACAGAATCCAGGATCGCTACGGCCACCTGAGCGCGGCGCATCTCGCGGCACTGGCGCGCGAGATGCGCCTGGCGCAGACGGAGGTGTACGAAGTCGCGACCTTCTATCACCACTTCGACGTGGTCAAGGAAGGCGAGGCCGCGCCGCCTGCCCTCACGGTGCGCGTGTGCGACGGCCTGTCGTGCGAGATGGCGGGCGCGAAGGAGTTGCTGCAGCGCTTGCCTTCGATCCTCGGCCGCGAGGTGCGCGTGATCGCAGCGCCGTGCGTCGGCCGCTGCGAGCAGGCGCCGGTGGCGGTGGTGGGGCAGCAGCCGCTGCCGCACGCGAGCGTCGATGCGGTCGCCGCCAAGGTCGCCGCGCGCGAGAGCGTGCACCGCCTGAACGACTTCATCGGCCTGACCGAGTATGGCGCGCAAGGCGGCTACCGGCTGCTCAAGCGCTGCATCGGCGGCGAGCTGGACGTCGAGTCGGTGATCGGCATCATGGAAAGCTCGGGCCTGCGCGGCCTGGGCGGGGCGGGCTTCCCGGCCGGGCGCAAGTGGCGCATCGTGCGCAACGAAACCGCGCCGCGGCTGATGGCCGTCAACATCGACGAAGGCGAGCCCGGAACCTTCAAGGATCGCTGGTACCTGGAGCGCGACCCGCACCGTTTTCTCGAAGGCATGCTGATCGCAGCGTGGGCGGTCGGCATCTCGCGCATCTATGTCTACCTGCGCGACGAGTACCACGGCTGCCGCGCGATGCTCGAAGGCGAACTCGCTGCGTTGCGTGCGGCGCCGCCGTACCCCGGCATGCCCGAGATCGTGCTGCGGCGCGGCGCCGGCGCCTACATCTGCGGCGAAGAGTCGGCGATGATCGAATCGATCGAAGGCAAGCGCGGCATGCCGCGGCTGCGCCCGCCGTACGTGGCGCAGGTGGGGCTGTTCGGCCGGCCAACGCTCGAGCACAACTTCGAGACCCTGTACTGGGTGCGCGAGATTCTCGAGAAGGGCGGCGAGTGGTTCGCGGGCCACGGCCGCAACGGCCGCAAGGGCCTGCGCTCGTTCTCGGTTTCGGGCCGCGTGCGCGAGCCGGGCGTCAAGCTCGCGCCGGCGGGCATCACGATGCGCGAGTTGATCGACGAATACTGCGGCGGCATGGCCGACGGCCACGCCTTCTACGGCTACCTGCCCGGCGGCGCGTCGGGCGGCATCCTGCCGGCGTCGATGGGCGACGTGCCGCTCGACTTCGACACGCTGCAACCGCATGGCTGCTTCATCGGTTCGGCCGCGGTGATCGTCTTGTCCGACAAGGACACGGCCGTCGCCGCCGCGCGCAACATGATGCGTTTCTTCGCCGCCGAGTCCTGCGGCCAGTGCACGCCGTGCCGCAACGGCACTGCGAAAGCTTCCGCGCTGATCGAACAGCCGAAGTGGGACTTGCCGCTGCTGGCAGACCTGTCGGCGGTGATGCGTGATGCGTCGATCTGCGGCTTGGGTCAGGCGGCGCCGAACCCGATCGACTGCGTGATCAAGTATTTCCCGCAGGAGTTGAATGATGCCCCCAAGCTCACTTCGTTCGCCACCCCCCGAGGGGGATGCGTCAAGCCCTTGGGGCGGCCCTGCGGTGCAGACATGACCGCCCGCGAAACGATCACCTTCAAGCTCGACGGCCGCGATGTCAGCGCGGTGCCCGGCGAGCCGCTGATCGAAGTCGCCCGGCGCGAGGGCATCGAGATCCCGCACCTTTGCTACAAGCCGGGGCTCGACGCGGTGGGCAATTGCCGCGCGTGCATGGTCGAGATCGACGGCGAGCGCGTGCTGGCGCCTTCTTGCTGCCGCAGTGCGAATGCCGGCATGAAGGTCACGACCACCAGCGAGCGCGTGCAGCGCGCGCAGAAGACGGTGCTCGAACTGCTGCTGGCCGACATGCCCGAGCGCGAGTACACGCGACACAACGAGCTCGATCAGTGGGCCGCCAAGCTCGGCGTCGGCAAGCCGCGTTTCGCCGCGCGCGCGCAGCCTGCGCAGGACGTTTCGCACCCGGCCATCGCCGTCAACCTCGACGCCTGCATCCAGTGCACGCGCTGCCTGCGCGCCTGCCGCGACGAGCAGGTCAACGATGTGATCGGGCTTGCTTTCCGCGGCGAGCACGCCAAGATCGTCTTCGACATGGACGACCCGATGGGCGCGTCCACCTGCGTCGCCTGCGGCGAATGCGTGCAGGCCTGCCCGACCGGCGCGCTGATGCCGGCGCGCGACGCCGCGCTCACGGTGCCCGACAAGCAGGTCGAGTCGGTGTGCCCGTACTGTGGCGTCGGCTGCCAACTCACCTACAACGTCAAGGACAACAAGATCCTCTACGTCGAAGGGCGCGACGGCCCGGCCAATCAGGGCCGCCTGTGCGTCAAGGGCCGCTATGGATTCGACTATGCGCACCATCCGCAACGGTTGACGAAACCGCTGATCCGCCGCAAGGACGCACCGCCAAAATCGTCGATGTTCGGCGGCGACTTCGTGATGGATCCCGATCGCATCATGGACGTGTTCCGCGAAGCGACCTGGGACGAAGCGCTCGAGTTCGCCGGCGGCAAGCTGAAGTCGATCCGCGACACGCACGGCAAGAAGGCGCTCGCCGGCTTCGGCTCGGCCAAGGGCAGCAACGAAGAGGCGTACCTGTTCCAGAAGCTCGTGCGCACGGGCTTCGGCAGCAACAACGTCGACCATTGCACGCGGCTGTGCCATGCCTCGTCGGTGGTGGCGTTGCTCGAAGGCATCGGCTCGGGGGCGGTCAGCAACCCGGTGATGGACGTGACCCAGGCCGAGGTCGTGATCCTGATCGGCGCCAACCCGACGGTGAACCATCCTGTGGCCGCGAGCTTCATCAAGAACGCCACCAAGACCGGCACCAAGCTGATCGTGATGGACCCGCGCCGCTCCGAACTCGCGCGCGTGGCGCACCGCTTCCTGCAGTTCAAGCCCGACACCGACGTGGCGATGTTGAACGCGCTGATGCACGTCATCGTCACCGACGGTCTGGTCGATGCGGCGTTCATTGCCGAACGCACCACCGGCTACGAAGAGCTGCGCAAGAACGTCGAAGGCTACAGCCCGGAAGCGATGGCGCCCATCTGCGGCATCGACGCGGCGACGCTGCGCGAAGTGGCGCACCTGTACGCCAAGAGCAAGGGCTCGATGATCCTGTGGGGCATGGGCGTGAGCCAGCATGTGCACGGCACCGACAACGCGCGTTGTTTGATAGCGCTCGCGTTGATGACGGGACAGATCGGCCGCCCCGGCACCGGCTTGCATCCGCTGCGCGGGCAGAACAACGTGCAAGGCGCATCGGATGCGGGCCTGATCCCGATGATGCTGCCCGACTACCAGCATGTCACCAAGCCCGAGGTGCGCGAGCGCTTCGAGCGCGCGTGGAAGCTCGCGCCCGGCACGCTCGACGACAAGGTCGGGCTCACCGTGGTCGAGGTGATGCACGCCATCAAGCATGGCGACATCTTGGGCATGTACGTGCAGGGTGAGAACCCTGCGATGTCCGACCCCGATGCGAACCACGCGCGCGAGTCGCTCGCGGCCTTGGAACATCTCGTCGTGCAGGACATCTTCCTGACCGAGACCGCCTACCTCGCCGACGTGATCCTGCCCGCCGGCGCATTCGCCGAGAAGACCGGCAGCTTCACCAACACCGACCGCCTGGTGCAGATCGGCCGCCAGGCGATCGATCCGCCGGGCGATGCGCGGCAGGATCTGTGGATCATCCAGCAGGTCGCCAACAAGCTCGGCTGCGGCTGGGACTACGGCCACGTGTCCGAGGTCTTCGACGAGATGCGCAAGACGATGCCCAGCATCGGCGGCATCACCTGGGAGCGACTCGAACGCGAGCACGCGGTCACCTACCCGTGCGAGAAAGAAGGCGATCCCGGGCAGCGCGTTGTCTTCGACGATCACTTTCCGCGCGAGGGTGGCAAGGCGCGCTTCGTGCCGGCCGACATCATCCCCGCGGCCGAGCGGCCCGATGCGCAGTACCCGCTGGTGCTGATCACCGGCCGCCAGCTCGAACATTGGCACACCGGCAGCATGACGCGCAGGGCCTCGATGCTCGACGCGATCGAGCCCGACCCGACGGCGCTGATCCACCCGCTCGACCTCGAAGCGCTCGGCGCGCAGGCTGGCGATCTGGTGACGATCGAATCGCGGCGCGGGCGTGTGAGCCTGTACGCGCGAGCCGACGACGGCATGCCGATCGGCGCGGTGTTCGTGCCGTTCTGCTACTACGAGGCGGCGATCAACACGCTGACCAACGCCGCGCTCGATCCGTTCGCGAAGATTCCGGAGTTCAAGTACTGCGCCGTCAAGGTCACGCGCGGCGGCGTCGCGCCGCAGCAAAGCAGCTACGGCGGCGGGCAGCTGCTTGCAGGACGGGACGCCTGACGAGCGCCGTCACTGCGCGCGCCGCACTTCCATCACGCCGTTGCTCGTGACCTCGTCGTACACCGCGGGATCCTTCAGCGCCAGGTGCACCACGATCTTCGCCGCTTGGCTCCGCACCACGCGGTGGGCCGCGATGCCCAGCGCCACCAGCACCACGCCCGGGAGCGCCTGACCGGCGAGCGCGAGCACCGCGCCGACGCCGATGAACGTGATCGCGAGCAGGTTGGCGCGCGTGCGCTGCACGATGTAGGGCCGTACCAGCTGCGGATTGACGACGATGCGAAAGCGTCCGTGCGGCAGGCCGCTGCGGAACTCGTCGTGAGCGATGTGGGCGGCGAAGTCGTCGGTGTCGGCAGGCGCTGTCACGCGCGGCAGTCTATGCCGCCGCCCGCTGCGGCGCCCCTGCTGCTCTTCGTCAGCCCAGCAACTTCAGCACGGCCTTCCACTCGGCGTCGGAAACCGGTGTGATGGACAACCGGTTGCCGCGTTGCAGCACGCGCATCGTCGCCAGCGACGGCGCGGCGCGCATCTCGTCGAGCCCCAGCAAGCGCGTCTTCTTCACCAGGCGCACATCGACGTTCATCCAGCGCGGCTCCTCGCGCGTGGCCTTCTCGTCGAAGTACTTGCTCTTCTTGTCGAACTGCGTGGCGTCGGGATACGCAGCCGACGCCACCTCGGCCAGGCCGACGATGCCGGGATCCGGGCACGACGAGTGATAGAACAGCACGCCGTCGCCGACCTTCATCTGGTCGCGCATGAAATTGCGCGCCTGGTAGTTGCGAACGCCGTACCAGGGCACGGTCTTCTTCGGCAGACGCGCCAGATCATCGACCGAAACGTCGGCGGGCTCGCTCTTCATCAACCAGTAGGGCATCGCTCTTGGTCGTGTGTGGGGCCATGTGATGAAGGTGTCCATCGCATCCCGTGAGCCGCATTCCTGAACCCAAGGTGGAAGTTCAGGTGGGCGAGGTCAGCAGGGCTTCGGGTTCATCTGACGCGAGACGATCACACCCACCCTGCGATGTTCCAAGCCCTAGCTCATCGAGCATCGGTTCAAGGAAATATAAAACCCACGAAACGCGATGGACGTGCCCACTCTAGCACTACAAGAGGTGGCCGTCGCTACCCATCGCGACATCGATTCGAGCGATCAGCGTGTCGATCTGCACATCATCGGCCGCGCCGCTTTGCGGCGGCGCAGGAGGTGGCTTCTTCGCGGGCAACGGCGCAGGCCGATCGTTGAGCTGATAGGCCAGATTCAACGCCGCGAGCACCGCCATGCGTTCGCGCGCCTTGACTTTTCCGGCATCGCGAATCGCGCTCATCTCGCTGTCGACTTGTGCCACCGCTGCCAGCAGCGCGGCCTCGCCGCCATCCGGACAAGCCAGGATGTAGCTCTGGCCGAGGATCGTCACTTCCATCTGCTTCGTCATCAATCTACCTCTGTGCTGCGCACTGCGGTGCGAGCCCCTTCGGAGCGGCCGGGCGGCGGCTCATCGGTCAACCTCCGTGCTGCGCATTGCGGTGCGAGCCCCCTTCGGAGCGGCCGGGCGGGGGCTCATGACGCCGCCTTGTCGCCGTCGGTCGCCGGCAGGCGTTCGAGCAGGGTGTCGATGCGCGAGCGTGCGGCCGTGAGGCGCGATTTCAGGCCGTCGCGTTCCCCGGCGAGCGACGCCACCTGTTCGAGCAGCAGCTTGTTGGTGCGTTCGAGCTCTTCGTGCCGCAGCAACAGGCGGTCGATGCGCGAGGCGAGGTCTTGCAGCGTGGCCATGAAACGGTGCGTGGCAAGTGGTGCGCGCGATGATAAGCCGTGGCGCGTGGGGCGCTGCTACCATCGGTGCTGTTGGTGCCTGCGGCGTTCGTTCTCGTGCGTCGCGGGGTAAACGGGAATCGGGAAGCCGCGCTGTCACGCAGCAACGCCAACCCGAGCTGCCCCCGCAACGGTAAGCGCACGGTGGTTGCAAATCCACCTGCTCGTGTTCAGCGGTCACTGGAGCAAGGCAACTCGCTCTGGGAAGACCACACGGGTCGCCTGCGCCAGCCCGGATACCGGCCAACGGGGCGGCGTGTGCTCGTCACGAGCGCGCGCCATGAGGTGCATGCCTGCGGGGAAGCTGGCGCGCACGACTTGATCGGGCCGTTTTTCCTCCATGTCACCTTCCACCTTCGGGCCACGCGCCCTCGCTGCGCTGTGCGCGGCTGCTGCATTCCAAACGCTCGCGCAGAGCGGCGCTGCCGCTTCGCAAAGGATCGTCGTCACCGCCGCACGCACCGAGCAGGCGCTGCCCGATGTGCTGCCCTCCACCCGCGTCTTCACCCGCAGCGAGATCGAGGCCGCGCAGAGTGGCGATCTGCCCGGGCTGTTGCGTGCGCTGACGTCGATCGATGTCGCTCAAACCGGACCGCTCGGCGCGCAGACCTCGCTGTTCCTGCGCGGCGCCGACAGCCGCCAGGTGCTGGTGCTGATCGATGGCGTGCCGTTCGCGCGCGCCGATGTCGGCTCGTCGTCGTGGCAGTACCTGCCGCTCGATCAGATCGAGCGCATCGAGATCGTGCGCGGCAACCATTCGAGCGTGTACGGCGCGCAGGCCGTCGGCGGCGTGGTGCAGATCGTGACGCGCCAGGCCGCGGCGCCGACGGCCTCGCTCGCCCTCGGCACGCAGGGCACGCGGCGCGGCTCGTTGGCAGCCGTCACGCGCTGGGGCAGCGGCGAGCAGGGCACGCGCGTTGCCGCGTCGCTGTCGTCACAGAGCACCGACGCCTACTCGGCACGCGACCCGCGCGGCGACGCTTCCGTCAATCCGGATCGCGACGGCGCGCGCCAGCACGGCGCCAACGTGCGCGTCGAGCAGGGTTGGGCCGCGGGCCACCGCAGCCAGCTCGCGTTCACCGCCAGTCGCACCGTCAGCGACTACGACGCCTTCGACCCTGCGGCGCGCGACGTGCTCACCACCAACGTGCAGGCGCTGGCGCTGAGCACGCGCCACGCGCTGGCCGCTGATTGGTCGCTGCATGCCGAAGCGGGGCAGACGCGCGAACGCTTCGACGACCCGACCGGCTTCACGGCCCAAGGTGATGGTCGCGTACGCAACATCGCCGCGGCGCTGTCATGGGCCGTCGCACCGCGACAAGAACTGCAACTCGGTCTCGAATCGCGCCACGACCGCTTCGCGGTGCCCGGTGTCTCCAGCCAGGAGCGCGACACGCACAGCGCGCGCATCGCCTGGCTGGCGCGACTGCAACAGGCCTGGCAGGTGCAGGCGCACCTGCGCCACGACCGCAGCAGCGACTTCGGTGCCGCCAGCACGGGCTTGCTCGCGCTGGGCTACGCGCTGTCGCCGCAATGGCAAGCCAGCGCCAGCGTATCGAGCGGCTTCTCGGCGCCGTCGTTTTCCGAGCAGGCCTTCGATGCCGACCCGAGCACGGCGCTGCGCGCCGAGCGCTCGCGCCAGGCCGAAGTCGCGCTGCAGTGGCGCGAAGGCGCGGCCCATCTTCGCGCGGCGCTGTTCGCGCAGCGCCAGCGCGACCGCATCCAGTTCGACCCCATCACCTTCGACGCCACCAACATCGCGCGCGCCCGCAACCGCGGTCTCGAGTTGATGGCGCAGGCGCCGCTGGCAGGCGGCAGTGTCTCGGCCGAACTCACGCTGCAGGACCCGCGCAATGCCGACGACGACAGGCCCCTGCTGCGCCGCGCCAGGCAGTCGCTGGCGCTGGCGTGGCAGGGCAGTGCGGCGGGTTGGGACTGGCGCGCCGCGCTTCGCCACAGCGGCAAGCGCGCCGACTTCGATCCGATCACTTTCGGCACCGTCACCAACCGTGCGCGTTCGACGCTGGCGCTGGCCGTGGCGCGCGAGATCACGCCGCAATGTCGCGCCGCACTCGCGATCGACAACGCGCTCGACACGAAACGACCCGAGGTGCTGGGCTACACCGCGCCGCCGCGGGCGGTGATGTTGACGCTTCAGGCGACATTGCACTGATGAGACGGCCACGCATTCGGTTGCGGGGGCATTGACATGCCGCTGTCGGCCCGCCACCTCGCGCTGCTCGCACTCGCGCTGGCGGCCGGCACGCTCGCGCTCCTCGTTGCCGCGCTGCTGATCGGCAGCGCCGGCCTCGACATCGAACTGATCCGCACCCTGCGCGCGCCGCGCGTCGCGGCCGCCGCCGGCGTCGGCGCGCTGCTGGCGCTGTCGGGCCTGGCGATGCAGTCGCTGCTGCGCAATCCCTTGGCCGATCCGTACGTGCTCGGCACTTCGGGCGGTGCGGCGGTGGGCGCGCTGATCGCGCTGATGCTCGGCGCGGCGATCACGCTCGGCGCCGCGGCCGGAGCACTGGTCGCCGGTGCGCTGCTGCTGTGGCTGGCGCGGCGCGCGCTGGCCACCACCGACGACGCGTCGCCGCGCCTGATCCTGGCCGGCGCGATGCTCGCCGCACTCTTCGGCGCGATGGCCTCGCTGCTGCTGGCACTGACGCCCGATCAGCGCCTGCGCGGTGCGATCTTCTGGCTGGTCGGCGATCTGTCGGGCGCCGACGACGGCGGGCGTGCGCTGATGGCCGCAGCAGCGCTGGCCGCCTGGTTCGTCTGGCGCGAGCGTGCGCTCGATCGCCTCTTGCTCGGCAGCATCGCCGCGCACCTGCTCGGCGAGCCGGTGAAGCGCTTGCGTTTCGAGCTGCTGCTCGGCGCGTCGCTCGGCGCGGCGCTGGCGGTGGCGAGCGCCGGCGCGATCGGCTTCGTTGGCCTGGTCGTGCCGCATGCGCTGCGCCTGGCCGGCGTGCAGCGCACGCGTGACCTGGCGCTGCTGGCGCCGCTCGGCGGCGCCGCGCTCGTCGTCGCTGCCGATCTGATCGCGCGCAGCCTGTTCTCGCCGATCGAGCTGCCGGTGGGTGCGGTGATGGCGCTGATCGGCGCGCCGGTCTTCGTCTGGTTCCTGGCGCGGGGCGAACGATGAACGCGATGCTCGCAACGCGCTCGCTGACGCTGGCTGCTGCCGGCCGCGAGTTCGTGCGCGATCTGCATTGGCAGGTCGGGCCCGGCCAGCGCTGGTGCGTGATCGGCCGCAACGCTGCCGGCAAGAGCACGCTGCTGCGTGCGCTGGCGGGCATCGGCGAGCCCGGCATCGCGCAACGCGGCGAGGTGCATTGGCAGGGCCGGCCGCAACACGATTGGTCGGCGCTCGACGCGGCGGCGCTGCGCGCCTTCATGCCGCAGCAGGTGGTCGATCGCTTTCCGATCAGCGTGGCACGCCTGCTCGAACTGAGCGTGGTGCAGGCGCGTCACGACGCGCGCACGCTGCTCGCCGCGCTCGACATCGAAGGCCTCGCGCAGCGAGCGGTGCTCGAACTCTCGGGCGGCGAACGCCAACGCGTCGCGCTCGCGCAGACGGTGCTGCAGGGCGCGCCGCTGCTGCTGCTCGACGAGCCGATGGCGTTTCAGGATCCGGCGCACCAGGCGCTGCTGGTGCGCTGGCTGTCGTCGTCGCTGCCGCGCGAGTGCGCGAGCGTGATCTCGGCGCACGACGTCAACTGGATCGCGCGGGTCGCCACGCATGTGCTGGCGCTGCTGCCCGACGGATCGTGCGAACAAGGGTCGGTCGAACCCATGCTGGATGCGCGTTTGCTCGAGCGCGTGTACGGGTGCGCGTGGCGCGCGGTCGGGGGGGTATGGGTGGCGGGTTGAGCAAAGACCCCCGAGAACAGGCGTGACCCGGGGCAGCGTCCTACAGCGCGACATCGCTAGACTCGCGGTCATCGTGGTTCGAGCCACCCATCAGCGAAGAGCGTTTGGAAATGAAGAAGTTGAATCGATCTGCCGCAGCGCGCATCGCGCGCATGTCGTCCATCTGTGCGGCCGCGCTCTTGGCCGCGGCCTGCAGCACCACGCCGAGCGCACCGCGCTTTACGGGCGAGACACCGGCTTCGCTGCTGTGGGTGGGCAACAGCTACTTCTACTTCAACAACAGCATGCACGGCCATCTCGGCGGCCTGCTCAACGCGGCCGGCGTGCGCGGCACGCGCCAGACCTCGGTGACGATCAGCGGCGCCGGCCTCGATTGGCACGACATGTCGTCGCACTTCAAGCCCGGCACGGGCATGCTGCGCTACAGCTTCACGCCGACCAACGATGTCGCGTTCAACCAGTTCGAGCGCGCCTACGACATGGTGCTGATGATGGATTGCAGCCAGTGCCCCATCCATCCGAAGCTGCAGCAGGCCTTCCACGACACCGCCAAGACCCATGCCGCCGCCGTGCGCCAAGCCGGCGCCGAGCCCGCGCTGTTCCTGAGCTGGGCCTATCAGGATCAACCGCAAATGACCGGGCAGCTCGAGGCCGAGTACCTCAAGGTCGGTCGTGCCAACAACATGCGTGTGGTGCCGGCCGGCCCGGCCTTTGCCGCGTCGATCGCCAAGCGCCCCGACATCAACCTGTACGCGCCCGACAAGCGCCATCCGAGCCTGGCAGGCACCTACCTCGGTGCGTCGGTCGTGATGGCGAGCCTGTTCAAGAAGTCACCGGTGGGCAACACCTACACCGCGGGTCTGCCGGCGGACGTGGCACAGCACCTCCAGGCGGTGGCCTGGGAGACGGTGCAGTCGTTCAAGCAGTAAGCGGCTTCAGCGGCGTCAGCCGCTGCGGTTTCAGCGCTCGTAGACGAAGCCGTCAGCGGGCGCTTGAATCTGCGCCAGCGCCGCGTTGGCGACGATGCCGTCGGCCAGGATGATGACGCTGCCGGCGGCGGTGATCGTCGTCGCAGCCGCAGCGGCACCCGCGGCCTTGATGTTCGCTGCGGGGGCCTTCGCACTCGCGGCGGGCGCATTGCTGCGCTTCTGAGTGGAAGACTGTGCAAGCGCAGGCGTGCTGATCAGGGCGCTGCTCGCAATCAAGGCCAGCAGGGCAAGACAAGGCTTCACGTGAGTCCTCCGGTGGGCGCGTTCGATGTGCGCGATGGCCACCATGCTAGGTCGAGCCCTCGTGCCCGCCACGGCGCTCTCGACGCCGGTCGCGCTTCGCGCGCAGAAGTGCCGTGACGAAGGTCGCGCGTTCAACGAGCGCGTTGTATCGCGTCGCACAGCGCGTCGGCGCCGTCGACGAAGCGCGGTCCCATGCGGCCGATCAGGTCGCCGTCGATCGAGACCAGGCGTTGCTGCTTGACCGCGCTCACGTTGGTCGCCACGCGCCGCCACGGCGCGAAGTCGCGTGCGGCATCTTCGGCGCGCCCCGAGCCCGCGACCAGTTGCGGATCGGCGGCGATCGCCGCTTCCCAGCTCGACGCTCGGTGTCAGCAGCGGCAACTCGGCAAAGACGTTGACGCCGCCACAGGCACGCATCGCTTCGCTGATCAGGTGCTCGCGGTTGATCGTCATCAGCGGTTCGTGCCAGAGCTGCCAGAAGACGCGCACCGGCGCCTTGTTGCGGTGGCGCTCGGCCAACGCCTGCCACCGCGACTCGAAGCGCTGTGCCGAGGCCTCGGCGCTGTCGGCACGGCCGAGCAGCGTGCCCAGTCGGCGCAGCGTGTCGGGGATGGCTTGCGCGTTGCGGATCTCGCTTTCGTAGACCGCAAGGCCGAGCGAGCGCAGCCGCGCCTTGTGGCGCTCGTTCAGGCCACTGCCCCAGACCAGCACGAGGTCGGGCTTGAGTTGCACGATGCGCTCGAAGTCGATGACATGCGCATCGCCGACGACGGGCAAGCTCTTCGCTGCTTCGGGAAAGTCGGAGAAGCGGATGACGCCGACGAGTGCGTGCCCGCCGCCCGCGGCATAGGCGATCTCGGTCAGGTGCGGGCCGAGGCTGACGACGCGGCGCGCGGGCGCGGCGAGCACGACAGCCTGGCCGGTGTCGTCGGTGACGCGCACTTCGCAATGCGCCGCGCAGGCCGCGAACAACAGGCACGCGAGAACCGTTCGCGCTGGGCTTTTCGGAGCACGGACGGAGGCTTCCTTCGACAATCGGAAACACAGGCTCAGCCCGAACGGGGATGGGCTTCAAGGCGCCGCCGTCTTCGGCTCGAATGCGCATTCAGTCGCCACTCTGCACTGCCAGCACAGAGGCTTCTTCGCCTGGCAGACGTAGCGGCCGTGCAGGATCAGCCAGTGGTGGGCATCGACGCGGTAGCCCTGCGGCACCGCGTCGAGCAGCTTCATCTCGACGTCGTAGGGCGTCTTGCCTGGCGCCAGCCCGGTGCGGTTGCCGACACGAAAGATGTGCGTATCGACCGCCATCGTCGGCTCGCCGAAAGCCACGTTGAGCACGACGTTGGCGGTCTTGCGGCCGACACCCGGCAGCGCTTCGAGTTCGGCGCGGCCTCTTGGAACTCTGCCGCCATGCTGCTCGATCAGCAGCCGACAGGTCTCGTGCAGGTTCTTCGCCTTGTTGCGAAACAGGCCGATGGTCTTGATGTGTTCCTCGATACCGGCGGCGCCGAGTGCCAGCATCTTGCGCGGCGTCGGCGCGATGGCAAACAGCCTCTTCGTCGCCCTGTTGACACCGACGTCGGTGGCCTGCGCCGACAGCAGCACCGCGGCGAGCAACTCGAACACACTGCTGTAATCGAGCTCGGAGGCCGGCTGCGGGTTGGCGGCGCGCAGCGTGGCGAAGAAGGTCTCGATGTCTTGCGGCTTCATGCTTTGGCGCGTTGCGCGCGGGCGCGTGCCATCGCGGCATCGATGGCCGCGCGCTTGCGTTCGAGCGCGGCCGGGTCGGTGATGCTGCTCGCCGCGGCGAGGTCTTGCAGTTTGTGTTCGGCCTTGGCTGCCAGGCGCGCGTCGCGCTCAACCTTGTCGCGCGCAAGGCGCTCGCGGCGCGCAACGTAGCGCGAGCGCGCGAGCTGCGCATCTTCGCTGCTCCACGCAGCCCAAGCGCTGCGTCCCGGCGTCGCGTCCTCGACCGCGATGCAATCCACCGGACACGCCGGCAGGCACAGCTCGCAACCGGTGCACAGGGCTTCGATGACGGTGTGCATTGCCTTGGGCGCGCCGACGATGCAATCCACCGGGCAGGCCTCGATGCACAGCGTGCAGCCGATGCACCAGGCTTCGTCGACGAACATGACCTTGCGTGGACCCTCGCTTCCGTTGGCCGGGTTGAGCGCGATGACGTCGCGCCCCGTGATCGCCGCCAGCCGCGCGATGCCTTCGGCTCCCCCCGGCGGGCATTGATTGATCGGCGCGTCGCCGTCGGCAACGGCCTGTGCATAGGCGCGGCAGTCGGCATAGCCGCAGCGCGTGCACTGCGTCTGCGGCAGCGCGGCGTCGATGCGGTCGGCGAGGGTGGCGCTCACGCGCCGATTATCAGCGGCGCGCTTTGGTCTTCTTGGCGCCGGTCTTCTTCGCCGCAGCCTTCGCGACCGTCGCGGACTTGGGCAGCGGCCCGCTGCCGAAGCGCGCGATGAACTCGCGCAGCTCGGGATAGACCTGCTCGCGCCAGCGCCGCCCGGAGAAGATGCCGTAGTGGCCCGCGCCCATCGCGTCGTAGTGGAACTGCCGCGCCTTGGGCACGCCGGTGCACAGCTCGTGCGCGGCGCGGGTCTGGCCGGCGCCGGAGATGTCGTCCAACTCGCCTTCGATCGTCAACAGCGCGCTCTGGGTGACGTCCTGCGGCCGCACCAGCTCGCCGTTGACGCGCCAGGTGCCGTTGACGAGCGCGAAGTCCTGGAACACGACCTTGATGGTGTCGAGGTAGTACTCGGCCGGCATGTCGAGCACCGCGTTGTACTCGTCGTAGAACTGCCGGTGGCCCTCGGCGCTTTCCTCGTCGCCGCGCACCAGGTCGAGGAAATAGTCGTAGTGCGAACGTCATGTGCCGGTCCGGGTTCATCGCGACGAACCCGGTGTGCTGCAGGAAGCCGGGGTAGACACGGCGGTTCGCACCCGGGAAGTTCGGCGGCACGCGGTAGATGACGTTGGCCTCGAACCACTCGTAGCTCTTGTTCATCGCCAGGTTGTTGACCGAGGTGGGCGAGCGTCGCGCGTCGATCGGGCCGCCCATCATCGTCAGCGTGCGCGGCGTGAACTCGCCGCGCGAGGCCATCAGCGACACAGCAGCCAGTACCGGCACCGTCGGCTGGCACACCGAGATCACGTTCACTTCCGGCCCGATGTGGCGGATGAATTCTTCGATGTAGGCGACGTAGTCTTCGAGGTGAAACGGGCCCTTGTCCGTGGGCACCATGCGCGCGTCGGTCCAGTCGGTGATGAAGACCTTGTGATGCTGCAGCAGGGCCTTGACGGTGTCGCGCAGCAGCGTCGAGTGGTGTCCCGACAGGGGGGCGACCACCAGCACCGGCGGCTGCTGCTTCATGTCGGCCAGCGCGGTCGGGTCGTCGGTGAAGCGCTTGAAGCGCAGCAGACGGCAGAAGGGCTTTTCGATCGCCACCTGCTGCTGCACGGCAACGTGCACGCCATCGACGATCGCGTCGGTGATGCCGAACTGGGGCTTCTCGTACTCCTTGGCCAGGCGGTGCAGCAGGTCGAAGCCGGCCGAGACGCGCTGCGACATCGGCGCATGCGCGAACGGCGACAGCGGGTGGTTGTAGAGCTTGGACGAGGCGCTGGCGAACTCGGAAAACGGTGCCAGCAGCGCGCGCTGGGTTTCGTAGAGCTGATAAAGCATGCGCCAGTGTGCCTGAATGTTGCGTTGCAACAATCTTCCCCGGCCTGTCAAGCGCCCGGTAGGGCGAAAACACGTAGGAAAGTGGCGCTTTTTCGCCTCGCCTTGCGTCCGGCTGACGGGCCTACAGCACCTTGGCGATGGCCGCGACCACCGCGTCGATGTTCTTGCCGTTGAGCGCGGCCACGCAGATGCGGCCCGAATCGACGCCGTAAATGCCGAATTCGCTGCGCAGGCGCTGCATCTGCGCGGCAGACAGACCCGAGTAGCTGAACATGCCCTGCTGCTGGGCGACGAAGCCGAAATCCTGCTTCACGCCGGCCGCGGCGAGTTTGCCGACGAGCGCCGTGCGCATCGCCTTGATGCGCACGCGCATCGCCGCGAGTTCGTCTTCCCACTGCGCGCGCAGCGCCGTCGTGGCGAGCACCGTGGCGACGATCTGCGCGCCGTGCGTCGGCGGGTTCGAGTAGTTGGTGCGGATCACGATCTTCAACTGCGACAGCACGCGCGAGGCTTCCTCGGCCGAGGCGCACACCACCGACAGCGCGCCGACGCGCTCGCCGTAGAGCGAGAAGCTCTTCGAGAACGAGGTGGCGACGAAGAGGTCCAGGCCGGCGGCGACGAACTTGGCCACGGCCGCGCCGTCCTCGGCGATGCCGGCGCCGAAGCCCTGATACGCCATGTCGAGGAAGGGCACCAGGCCGC
The DNA here is from genome assembly GCA_963738605.1 of uncultured beta proteobacterium. Taxonomy (GTDB): domain Bacteria; phylum Pseudomonadota; class Gammaproteobacteria; order Burkholderiales; family Burkholderiaceae_C; genus CADEEN01. The sequence goes on along the minus strand of CAVTXG010000008.1, from coordinate 96,328 downwards.
GCGACTTGACGATGGCGATCACCTCGTCCCACTGCGCGGGCGTGAGGTCGTAGCCGGTCGGGTTGTGGCAGCAGGCGTGCAGCACGACGACGGTGCCCGCGGGTGCTGCGTTCAGCGCCGCCTTCATGGCGGCGAAGTCGATGCCGCCTTGATTGCGCAAGGCCGGGTCGTAGTACGCGTACTCGGCCACCTCGAAGCCGGCGCGCGTGAACAGCGCGCGATGGTTCTCCCAGCTCGGCGCGCTGATCAGCAGCTTGGCACTCGGGTTCACCTGCTTCAGAAAATCGGCGCCGACCTTCAGGCCGCCGGTGCCGCCGATGGCCTGCACTGTGGCCACGCGCTTGCTTCTCACCACGTCGCTCGACGCACCGAACACCAGGCTTTGCACGGCTGCATCGTAGGCGGCGATGCCGTCGATCGGCAGGTAGCCGCGCGGCTTCGCGGCTTCGGCCATCTGCTGCTCGGCGGCCCTGACGCATTCGAGCAGCGGCAGCTTGCCGTGTTCGTCGTAGTAGACGCCGACGCCGAGGTTGACCTTGTTCGGGTTCGGATCGCTCGCGAACTGCTCGTTGAGCCCCAGGATCGGATCGCGCGGGGCCATTTCGACGGCGGTGAACAGGCTCATGACGGTACGGCGGCAGCAGAGGGGGAAGGGGTGTCGCGTACTGGAGTACGCTGGCGGGTTCGCTTGAATTCTACGGGCCATCCCCTGTGCCGCCGATGCCGATTCGTCCTGAGCCGATGCCGCAAACCGAAGCTGCCCTGGCCGCTGCAACAGGTGAGTTCGTCAGCTTCCCCGACTCGCCGTTCCAGCTGTTCATGCCCTACCCGCCGGCAGGCGACCAGCCGCAGGCGATCGCGCGAGCTGGTCGAGGGCATCAACGACGGCCTGACCTTCCAGACGCTGCTGGGCGTCACCGGCTCGGGCAAGACCTTCACGATGGCCAACGTCATCGCACGGCTGGGCCGGCCGGCGATCGTCTTCGCGCCGAACAAGACGCTGGCGGCACAGCTGTACAGCGAGTTCCGCGAGTTCTTCCCGAAGAACGCGGTCGAGTACTTCGTCAGCTACTACGACTACTACCAGCCCGAGGCTTACGTGCCGCAGCGCGATCTCTTCATCGAGAAGGACAGCGCGATCAACGAGCACATCGAGCAGATGCGACTCTCCGCCACGAAGAGCGTGCTCGAACGGCGCGACGTGATCATCGTGGCGAGCGTTTCCGCGATCTACGGCATCGGCAAGCCCGAGGACTATTCCGAGATGCGCTTTCTCGTGCGCGCCGGCGACAAGATCGGCCAGCGCGACGTGATCCAGCAACTCGTGCGCATGCAGTACACGCGCAACGAGACCGACTTCTCGCGCGGCAGCTTCCGCGTGCGCGGCGACGTGATCGATGTCTTCCCCGCCGAGCACAGCGAACTCGCCATCCGCCTCGAACTCTTCGACGACGAGATCGAGAGCCTGTCGCTGCTCGACCCGCTGACCGGCCGCATCCGCCAGAAGGTGCCGCGCTTCGTGATCTACCCGTCGAGTCATTACGTGACGCCGCGCGACCGTGTGGTGCGCGCCGTCGAGACCATCAAGGAGGAGCTGCGCGGCCGGCTCGATGAGTTCGTCAAGGCCGGCAAGCTCGTGGAAGCGCAGCGCCTCGAACAGCGCACGCGCTTCGATCTGGAAATGCTGAACGAAGTCGGCCACTGCAAGGGCATCGAGAACTACACGCGCCATCTCTCGGGCGCGGCGCCGGGTGAGCCGCCATCGACGATGGTCGACTACCTGCCGAAGGATGCGCTGATGTTCCTCGACGAGAGCCATGTGCTGATCGGCCAGCTCGGCGGCATGTACAACGGCGACCGCGCACGCAAGACCACGCTCGTCGAATACGGCTTTCGATTGCCTTCAGCGCTCGACAACCGGCCGCTGCGCTTCGACGAATTCGAGAAGAGGATGCGCCAGGCCGTGTTCGTCTCGGCCACCCCCGCCGACTACGAACAGCGCCACGCGGGCGCCGTGGTCGAGCAGCTGGTGCGGCCCACCGGCCTGATCGACCCGGTGGTGGAAGTGCGGCCGGCCACGCACCAGGTGGACGACGTGCTGCAGGAGATCCACGAGCGCGTCAAGGTCGGCCAGCGCGTGCTCATCACCACGCTGACCAAGCGCATGGCCGAGCAGCTCACCGACTACCTCGCCGACAACGGCGTCAAGGTGCGCTACCTGCACAGCGACATCGACACCGTCGAGCGCGTCGAGATCATCCGCGACCTGCGCCTGGGCGTGTTCGACGTGCTGGTGGGCATCAACCTGCTGCGCGAGGGACTCGACATTCCGGAGGTGTCGCTGGTGGCGATCCTCGATGCCGACAAGGAAGGCTTTCTGCGCGCCGAGCGCAGCCTGATCCAGACCATCGGCCGCGCCGCGCGCCACCTCGACGGCCGCGCGATCCTCTATGCCGACCGCATCACCGACTCGATGAGAAGGGCGATCGACGAGACCGACCGCCGCCGCACCAAGCAGGTGGCGTTCAACGAAGCCAACGGCATCACGCCGCGCAGCGTCATCAAGCACATCAAGGAGATGATCGACGGCGTCGTCTCCGACAAGACCGCCAAGGAAGACCTGAAGCGCGCCGAAGCCGCCGCCGAGGTCGAGGCCATGAGCGAGAAGGACCTGGGCAAGCGCATCAAGCTGCTCGAAAAGCAGATGCTCGAACATGCGCGCAACCTCGAGTTCGAGAAGGCGGCGCGGGTGCGCGACCAACTCGCGCTGCTGCGCGAGCAGGCGTTCGGGGCGGGTTCGGGGCACGACAGCAATGTCGTGCCGCTGGCAGGCAAGGCGTCGTGAGCCTGCTGGCTCAGCCCGTTGTCGGCCGCGACGCCTGCCAGGCCTCGATCGCGGGCAGCAAGGCTTGACGCCGCGCCAGGCTTTCGCGCGACCACACGTTCTCCCGCTCGTAGTACTCGGCAAAGGCCGGGGTGCCTGATGGCAGCAGCACCCAGGGTTGCTTCGACGCGGTGAAGATGTGCACGTCGGGCGGCAGGAGGTCGGGGTTGTCGAGCGTGCCGACGCGGACGAATTTCGTCACTGGCCCCGCGCCGCTGTAGTGGCTCCACACCGCGACGCGGCAAGTCGTGCAGCGCGCGACCTTCTGGCCGGCGCCGCTCTCGGACGGCGTATCGACGATCTCCGGCGCGACGCCGAGGTCAACGACGCGGTCGGCTTCGATCATCGCGTTGAGCGCAAACGCCGCGCCGCTCTCGCGCTGGCACCAGCGGCAATGGCAGCAGTGCACGATCAGCGGCGCCGTGGCCATGCGGTAACGCGCGGCGCGGCAATCGCAGCCGCCTTCGATCGGGAACGTGCTCATGTCAAAGGTGCAGAAAGTGTTCAGGCGTCTCGCCCGAGCGGTCGTTCATGCCGTCGACGCGGGTCACGGGAATCTTCGACAACGCTTCTTCCGATACGCCTTCGAGGCAGCCGATGTTGATGCCGATCATCTTGCCGATCGGCGTGTCGTTGCCAACGCCGAAAGCACGCACGCCGCAGTGCCTGCAGAAGAAGTGCTGGTTCTTGCGCGTGTTGAACAGGTACTCGGTCAGATCACTCTCGCCGGCCAGCAGGCGGAACTGCTCGGGCCGCGCCACCGCCGCCCAGAACCGCGTGCGCCGGCAGATCGAGCAGTTGCAGCGAAAGCTGGGCTGCGTCAGGTCGAGATCGGCTTCGAAGCGGACGGCGCCGCAGTGGCAGGAGCCGCGGTAGGTGGTTTGCGTGGTCATGGCCCGAGCACCGACAGGCGCGGGAAGTAGCTCTTGTACGGTGCCGGGTCGCGCGTCAACACGCTCAGGTTGGCCACCGCCGCGTGCGCCCCGATATAGAAGTCCGGCATCGGCAACTGCCTGCTGCCGCCGCGACGCCGGTACAGCGCAAAGGCGGCTGCGGTCAACGCGGCGCACGCCCACGGCAGCGGGCTGCGCAGCGTGTCGTACACATCCAGCAGCGCATCGAGCGCCGTGACATCCGGCCCCGGCACCAGCAACTCGGTGTAGATGATCAGGTTCACGTGCAACGGCGACTTTTCGCTGCAACTCTGAAGGTGCTCGATCGCCCACTCGTGCCAGGGGCTGCGCCGATCGATGCAATCGACCCAGACGTTGGTATCGACCAGGACACCCGCGCTGCCGTCGTAGCTGGCGAGATCAGCCGCCACGCCGTGCCGGCTTGCGTGGCTTGGCCGGGCCGTCGCCGCGCAGGAATTGCATGATCTCCTCGGCGCCCAACTGCCTGAACTCGCGGCTCAGGCTGCCTTGAACGTGCGCTGCGGCGGCGCGCAACTTGGCACGGCGGTCGTTCCGGACACTCGTGGACACGGGCGTGATGACGATTCTGCTGCCTTCGAGGCTGAACGACACCTCGCTGCCCGGGGCCACGCCCGAGGCATCGCGAATGTGCTTGGGGATCGTGACCTGGCCCTTTTCGGTGACGAGCATCGGCAACCTCGGCAAAGTAAGAATTCGAAGTAGGAATTCTACGGCGCCGTCGCCGCGGGTTCAAGGAGGGCTTCGCCTCACACCCCCAGCAACTCCACCTCGAACACCAGCGTCGCGTTCGGCGGGATCACACCGCCCGCGCCGCGCGCGCCGTAGCCGAGATCGGGCGGGATCACCAGCACGCGCTTGCCGCCGACCTGCATGCCCTGCACGCCTTCGTCCCAGCCGGCGATGACCATGCCTTCGCCGAGGTCGAACTTGAAGGGGTCGTTGCGGTCCTTGCTCGAATCGAATTTCTTGCCGCGCTGGTTTGCGGCGGTGGGGTCGTACAGCCAGCCGGTGTAGTGCACGGTGACCTGGCGGCCGGCTTGCGCGGCGGCGCCGCTGCCGATCGTGTGGTCTTCGTATTGCAGGCCGCTGGCGGTGGTGGTCATGGGCATCGAGCGCTCCTCGTGATGAAGGCGCAATGATGCCGCACACTTTGCGGCGATGCCCTGCGCTGAAGACCTGATCGTGCTCCGCCCCGAGGGCCTGTACTGCCCGGCGGGCGACTTCCACATCGACCCGTGGCGGCCGGTGGCGCGTGCGGTGCTGACGCATGCGCATGCCGATCACGCGCGCGTCGGCCACGGCGCCTACCTCGCCACTGCCCTCAGCGAAGGCGTGCTGCGCACGCGGCTGGGCGCGGGCATCGCGCTGCAAGGGCTGGCGTATGGCGAGAGCCTCGAGTTGAACGGCGTGCGCGTCAGCCTGCACCCGGCCGGCCATGTGCTCGGCTCGGCACAGGTGCGCGTCGAGCATCGAGGTCGGGTCTGGGTGGCGTCGGGCGACTACTTCGTGAGTGGCGTCGAGAGCGACATCAATGCCACCTGCGCGCCGTTCGAGCCGCTGCGCTGCGACTGCTTCATCACCGAGAGCACCTTCGGTCTGCCGATCTACCGCTGGCGCGCGCAAGCGCAGGTGCTGGCCGAGATCAACGCCTGGTGGCAGGGCAACGCCGAGGCGGGGCGCGCGAGCCTGCTGCTGGGCTACAGCTTCGGCAAGGCGCAGCGCCTGCTGGCCGGGCTCGAGGCGTCGATCGGCCCGATCGTCGCGCACGGCGCGGTCGAGGCGCTGAACCAGGCGTATCGCGCGGCGGGTGTCGCGCTGCCCTTGACCAGGAGCCTCGACGATGTGTCGAAGACTGACTTGAAGCGCGCCATCGCCGTCGCGCCGCCCGCCGTGCAGGGCAGCGCCTGGGCACGGCGCCTGGGCGAGCCGAGCGATGCCTTCGCCAGCGGCTGGATGCAGTTGCGCGGCGCGCGCCGAAGGCAAGGTGTCGATCGCGGCTTCGTGCTCAGCGACCACGCCGATTGGCCCGGCCTGCAACGCGCGATCCGCGCCAGCGGCGCCGAGCGCGTGATCGTCACGCACGGTTATGAAGCGGTGATGGTGCGTTGGCTCGAGCAGCAGGGCCTGCGCGCGGGCAGCTTCGAGACGGCTTACGGCGACGACGCTGCCGAAGCGGTGCACGAGGCGACGACGTGAGGGCCGCATGAAGGCCTTCGCCGCGCTCTACGCCGAGCTCGATGCGAGCACCTCGACGCAGCACAAGGTCGCCGCGATGCAGCGCTACTTCGAGCGTGCGGCCGCCGCGGACGCTGCATGGGCCGCCTACTTTCTCGCCGGCGGCAAGCCGCGCCAGGCCGTGCCTACGGCGGTGATGCGTGGCACCGCCTGCGATGTCGCTGCCATCGACGACTGGCTGTTCGAGGCGTGCTACCAGGCGGTGGGCGATCTGGCCGAGACCATCGCGCATGTGTTGCCGGCGGGTGAGGGCAGCGACGACGCGGGCCTCGCGACGTGGGTCGAGCAACGCCTCGCCCCCGTGCGCGGCCAGCCGCCGCCAGCGCAGGCCGCGGCGCTGCGCGCCTGGTGGCAAGTGCTCGACGCGCAGCAGCGCTTCCTGCTCATCAAGCTCATCGGCGGCGGCTTTCGTGTCGGCGTGAGCAAGCTGCTGGTGCAGCGCGCGCTGGCGCAGGCTGCGGGGCTCGATGCCAGGCTCGTCGCGCAACGCATGATGGGCTACACCGATGCGAAGACGCCGCCCACACCCGAGCGCTATGCAGCGTTGCTGGCGCCGGCGTCGTCATCGAAGCCGGCCGACAGCGGCCAGCCGTATCCGTTCTTCCTTGCGCATCAACTCGACGCACCGATCGACTCCATCGGCGACGTGAGCGACTGGCTCGTCGAATGGAAGTACGACGGCATCCGTGCCCAGGCCGTGAAGCGCGCCGGCCGCGTCTGGTTGTGGTCGCGTGGCGAAGAGCTGGTGAGCGAAAGTTTTCCCGACGCGCTCGTGCCGCTGGCGGCATTGCCCGACGGCAGCGCGCTCGACGGCGAATTGCTGGTCTGGTCCGAAGGCGCAGCGCAACCATCGCCATTCGCGCAGCTGCAAAAGCGCCTGAACCGCAAGGTGCTGGGCAAGAAGCTGCTGGCCGACGCGCCGGTGCGCTTCGTCGCCTACGACCTGCTCGAAGACGAGGGCGTCGATGTGCGCGCGCTGCCGCAACACGAGCGCCGCGCGCGGCTCGAAACGCGCGTGCGGGGCACTGGCGTCGCGCTATCGCCGCTGGTGCAAGCCGACGACTGGCCGGCCTACGCCGCGTTGCGCGCGCAGTCGCGCGAGCGCGGTGTCGAGGGCTTCATGCTCAAGCACCGGGCGGCGGCCTACGGCAGCGGCCGCACCAAGCGCGACGGCGCCTGGTGGAAGTGGAAGATCGATCCGATGACGGCCGACGGCGTGCTCGTCTATGCGCAAGCCGGCCACGGCCGCCGCGCCAGCGTCTACACCGACTACACCTTTGCCGTCTGGAACCGCGCGCCGCGCGACGCCGAAGAAGCGCAGGCCGTGATCGACGCCATCGCACGCCGCGAACCGGCCGGCGACGACGGCCTGCAACTCGTGCCCTTTGCCAAGGCCTACTCGGGCCTGACCGACGAAGAGTTCAAGCGCATCGACAAGACCGTCCGCGCCACGACGCTCGAAAAGTTCGGCCCGGTGCGCAGTGTCAGGCCCACGCTCGTCTTCGAGCTCGGCTTCGAAGGCATCGGCGCCAGCCCGCGCCACAAGAGCGGCATCGCCGTGCGCTTTCCGCGCATGCTGCGCATCCGCGACGACAAGCCGGTGCATGAGGCCGATACCTTGCAGACTCTGCGCGCTCTGATCGATGGCGCGTGACCACGCAGCGCTGAAAACTGCGGTGACGCGCGGGCCGGCGGCGGCACCGGGTCTATCTGGTGACGAACTCCTTGCCCTGAAGCCAGGCGCTGCGATGGATCAGGCGGGCTGCGTGCCCCAGCGCAGGCGCCACGCTCGCAGCGCTTCTTGCAAGAGCGCGTCGGCCGCGACCGCATTCGACCGGGGCAGCCCCAGCACGGCGGTGGCCGCACGCAGCGCGGCCGCGGGGTCGCTCACCTCCAACGCCGTCGCGCCGTTGCTCTTGCTCAGTTTCTCGCCGTGCGCATCGAGCAGCAGCGGCGTGTGCAAATAGATCGGCGTTGGCAGGCCGAGCAGTCGCTGCAGGTGAATCTGGCGCGCGGTGTTGTCGGCCAGGTCTTCGCCACGCACGACATGCGTGACGCCTTGAGCGGCGTCATCGACGACGACGGCGAGTTGATACGCCCAAGGGCCGTCGGCGCGTTGCAGCACGAAGTCGCCGACCTCGCGCCTGACATCCTGCTGCTGCGCGCCCAGGCGGCGGTCGTGCCATTCGATGCGTACGTCGCTGTCGTCGATCGTGCAACGCAGGCGCCAGGCGCGCGCGGTCTTGCCGTTCAAGCCATTGCGACAGGTGCCGGGATACACCGCCTCGACGCCGCGCTGAGCCGGCTGGCCCATCGCCGCGAGTTCGGCTTCGATCTCCTTGCGCGTGCAGCCGCACGGGTAAGCGCGAGCCACAGCGCGCAAGGTGTGCAGTGCGCGCTCGTACAACGCGCCGCGCTCGGACTGGCGCACCGGCGGCGCATCGGGCACCAGGCCGAGTGCATGCAGCTGGCGCAGGATTTCAGTCTCAGCGCCCGGTGCCGTGCGGGGGCCGTCGAGGTCTTCGATACGCACCAGCCAGCGCCCGCCATGGGCGCGCGCATCGAGCCAGCTCGCGAGCGCGGCGACGAGCGAGCCGGCGTGCAGCGGGCCGCTGGGCGTCGGTGCGAAACGGCCGACGTACATACACGCCGCTGTTCAATCGACCGCCGTCGGCAGCCCGGTGTGTCGTTCGAGCAGCGCGCGCCGCGTCGCATCACTCTCCAGTTGCTGCAGCCACCAGCCGAGCGCCAGGCCCTGCGGCGGTTTGCGCGGATCCGGCGCGGCCGCACCCCGCCACGCGTAGTGCATCGTCGCGCGCGGGTTGTCGCGCTGCACCGCCTTGACAACGAGGTGCCCGGCGCGGATGTGTTCGCGCGCCACCGGCTCGGCAAGAAAACCGCAGCCCAGGCAGCGCAAGTGCACTTCGAGCTTGGCCTGCACGCTGGCGACGGTGAACACGTCCTGGCCCGGCAGCAGGTGAAAGGTCAGCGGCTCGCGGCGCCGCGCCGAATCGGCCACGGCCACGGCGCGATGGCGCAGCAGCTCGTCGTCGGGGATCGGGCCATCGTAGGTTGCGAGCGGGTGGTGCGGCGCGACGGCGAAGACGAAATCGATATCGCCCAGCGGCTTCAACTCGATGCCCGCCGGCAGTATCGGCGCGCTGCCGACGCCGATGGCCAGATCGGCCTGTCCTTCGATCAGCGCTTCGAGCGTGCCGCCGAGCACCTCGGTGCGCAGGCGCAGGCGCGTGCCGGTGCCGGCGTCGTTGCCGTCGTCATCGGCTGCGTTCGGACGCAGCGCAAAGAACGCTTCGCACAACTCGAACAAGGTGATGCGCGAGATCACGCCGTCGGCGGCGACCGTGAGCTGCGTTTCCCAGCCGCACGAGACGCGGCGCACGCGATTGGCCACGGCATCCATCTCGGCGAGCAGGCGCCGGCCTTCGCGCAGCAGTTCCTCGCCGGCGGCGGTGAGCTGTGCCTGGCCGCTCTTGCGGTCGAACAGCAGCACGTCCAGCGCGTCTTCGAGCTGGCGCACGCTGTAGGTCAAGGCCGAGGGCACCTTGCCGAGCTCGCGCGCGGCCGCGGCAAAGCTGCCGGCCTTGGCGATGACATCCATCATCGCCAGCGCGTCGGGGGTGAGAGCATTGCGTCGTTCGGCCATATCGCAGCGCCGGGCCGCCCCAAGCTGCGACGTGCCCCTCGGGGGCCGCGAGCACAGCGAGCTGGGGGCTGTCCAGCCCGTTCACTTTAGTTGAACGCGCGCTTCAAGGATGACCACCCCGGCCGGCGCCTGCCTTGCCTACAGTCCACCCATCATGTTGACGCTTCGCAAATCGCAAGACCGCGGCTATGCCGATCACGGCTGGCTGAAGAGCTTTCACAGCTTCTCGTTCGCCGATTACCACGACCCCGACCACATGGGCTTCGGCAACCTGCGCGTCATCAACGAAGACCGCATCGCGCCGGGTACCGGCTTCGGCACGCACGGCCATCGCGACATGGAGATCGTGACCTACGTGCTCGACGGCGCGATCGGCCACAAGGACAGCATGGGCAACGGCGCGACGATCGTGCCCGGCGAGGTGCAGCGCATGAGCGCCGGCACGGGCGTGCGTCACAGCGAGTTCAATCACGCGGCCGACGCGACGACGCACTTCCTGCAGATCTGGATCCTGCCCGAGCGCCAGGGCATCGCGCCCGGCTACGAGCAGAAGGCGTTCGCGCCGCAAGACAAGCGCGGCCGGTTGCGGCTGGTGGCGTCACCTGACGGCAGCGATGGTTCGGTGACGATCCACGCCGACGCGCGTTTGTACGCCGGACTCTTCGACGGTGTCGAGCGCGCCGAACTCGCGCTCGATCCGAAGCGCCTGGCCTATGTGCACGTCGCTCGTGGCGCCGTCGAGGTCAACGGTCAGGCGCTGCATGCCGGCGACGCCGCCAAGCTCTCCGGCGAAAGCCGCCTCGTCATCGACCAAGGCCATGAGGCCGAGGTTATCGTTTTCGATTTGTCCCGTTGAACTTCAGGAGTTGCGTTCCATGAGCAAGAAGATCGTCATCGTCTATCACAGCGGCTACGGCCACACCAAGAAGGTGGCCGAAGCGGTGGCCGCCGGCAGCGGCGGCGCGCTGATCGCGATCGACGCCGAGGGCAACCTGCCCGAGAGCGCCTGGGAGCAACTGCTGGCGGCCGACGCCATCGTCTTCGGCGCGCCGACCTACATGGGCGGGGCGTCCTGGCAGTTCAAGAAGTTCGCCGATGCATCGAGCAAGCCGTGGTTCGGCAAGGCTTGGCGCAACAAGCTGGCCGCGGGCTTCACCAACTCGGCCACGTTGAACGGCGACAAGTTCTCGACGCTCGCCTACTTCTGGACGCTCAGCCAGCAGCACGGCATGTTGTGGGCCGGCATCGGCATGCATGCGAGCAACGCCAAGGCCAGCACGCGCGACGACCTCAACAACGTCGGCGGCTACGGCGGCCTGCTCACCGTGTCGCCGTCCGACGCCTCGCCCGACGAGATGGTGCCGGGTGACCTCGCCACCGCGCGCGCCTTCGGCCAGCGCATCGTCGAAGCACTTTCTCTTCTCAAATGAACCCCGAAAGGAATCTCACCGTGAACACCCAAGGTCTTCCCATCCTCGTCGCCCGCATCCTGCTGGCGCTGATGTTCGTGCTTGCCGGCATCGGCAAGCTCACCGGGCTCGAAGGCACGGCAGGCTACATCGCCAGCAAGGGCCTGCCCATGCCGATGGTGCTGGCCGCGGCCACAGGCGTACTCGAACTGGTGGCGGGCATCATGCTGATCGTCGGCTGGCAGGCGCGCTGGGCGGCGTTGGCGCTGGCGCTGTTCACGCTCGTGGCCAGCGTGCTCTTCCACAACTACTGGTCGATGCCGGCCGAGCAGCAGATGATGCAGAAGCTGATGTTCATGAAGAACCTCGCCGTCAGCGGCGGCCTGCTCGCGATCTTCGGCTTCGGCGCCGGTGCCTTGAGCCTGGATTCACGCCGCGTCGCGGCTTGAGCGCGATGAAGCTGCTCTTCATCGCGGGCAGCGCGAGGAGCGGTGCGTGGAGCGTGAAGTTGCGCGACGCGGCACGGCGCTCCGCCGAAGCCGCCGGCGCGCAGTGCAGCGTGCTTGATCTGCGGGCGCTGGCGCTGCCGCTCTACGACGGCGACATCGAATCCGGCAGCGGCGTGCCGGCCGGCGCAGCCACGCTGCGCGATGCGATCCGCGATCACGACGCGCTGGTGATGGTCACGCCCGAGTACAACGGCTTTCCGACGCCGCTCGTCATCAACGCCTTCGATTGGCTGTCGCGCCTGCCCGATGGCCTGAAGGCCACCGCCGACAAGCCGGTGGCGCTGCTCGCCAGTTCGCCCGGCGCGCTCGGCGGCCTGCGCGCGCTCAACACCCTGCGCCAGTATCTGCAGATGGCGTTTGCGATGCTGGTGGTGCCGCAGCAGCAGGCGCTGAGCAAGGTGCACGAGGCCTTCGCGGCGGACGGCGCGCTGGCCGACGCGAAGATGGCGGCGTCGGTGGACAGGGTGGTGCAGGCAGTGATGCGGCTGGCGCAAGCCCTGCGCTCGACTGGCTGAGTCACTGCGCAGCGCTACAGTCGCGGCCATCATGGACGCGGCCCGCCAACTTCTCTCTGCCCTCACGCCTCTGGACTGGGTCGCGTTCATCGCCTTCTTCGTCGTCTGGATCGGCTACGCGCAGTTCGCGCGGCGCCGCGCCGAGCGGCGGCCGTCGCTGCTCGCCGCCAGCAACCGCGTGCGCCGGCAGTGGATGCTGCAGGCCACCTTTCGCGAGGTGCGCGTCATCGACGGCGTGGTGGTGCAAAGCCTGTCGGCGAGCCCGAGCTTCTTCGCTTCGACCTCGCTGCTGATCGTCGGCGGCCTGTTCGCAGCCGTCGGTGCCGGTGAGCAGGCCGGTGCGCTCTTCAAGGAACTGCCGTTCGCAGCGCGCACCAGCACGCTGCTGCTCGACCTCAAGCTGGTGCTGCTGGCCGGCGTGTTCGTGTATGCCTTCTTCCGCTTCACCTGGAGCCTGCGCCTGTACAGCATGGGCGCGCTGCTGGTGGCCGCGGCGCCTGAGCATGAGGTCTTTGCCGGCGGCAGCGACGCCGAGCGCGAGCGCTTTGCCGATCGTGCCGGCGGCATCGTCGGTCTTGCCGCCGAGGCCTTCAATGACGGCCTGCGCGGTTATTACTTCGCCTTCGCCGCCGCGGCGTGGTTGCTGTCGCCGCTGGCCTTTGTGCTCGGCAGCATCGGCGTCGTCTGGGTGCTGTACCGGCGCGAGTTCCACTCCGAGGCGGTGACGCTGATGCGCGGATAATTGCGGCTCCAATTTGGAGGAAGCCATGATCGACCGACGTGTCCTGTTGTTCGCCACCGTCGCATCGGCCGCGCTGCTCGCGGCCTGCGGCAAGAAGGAAGAAGCCAAACCGGCGGCCACCGCGGCCGCACCCGCTGCGGCCAGCGCGCCGGCCGCGCCACCCAAGCCCGAGCCGCTGAAGATCGCCTTCGCCTACGTCGGCCCGGTCGGCGACGCCGGCTGGACTTATGCGCACGACCAGGGCCGCAAGGCCGTCGAGGCCGAGTTCGGCGACAAGGTCAAGACCAGCTACGTCGAGAACGTGCCCGAGGCCGCGGACGCCGAGCGCGTCATCCGGCAGATGGTCAGCGAGGGCAACAAGCTGGTCTTCGGCACCACCTTCGGCTACATGGACCCGATGATGAAGGTCGCGGCCGATACCAAGGACGTGAAGTTCGAGCATGGCACCGGCTTCAAGACAGCCGACAACATGCGCACCTATGACAGCCGCACCTACGAGGGTGCGTACCTGGCCGGCATCATCGCCGGCGCGATGACCAAGTCGAACACGCTGGGCGTGGTCGGCTCGATCCCGATTCCGGAAGTCATCCGCAATATCAACACCTTCACCCTCGGCGCCCAGAGCGTCAATCCGAAGATCAAGACCAAGGTGGTGTGGATCGGCAAGTGGTTCGACCCGCCCAAGGAGGGCGAGGCCGCGCAGAGCCTGATCAACCAGGGCGCCGACGTGCTCTTCCAGAACACCGACTCGACCGCGGTGCTGCAGACCGCGGAGAAGAACAAGAAGCTCGCGTTCGGCTGGGACAGCGACATGAGCGCCTTCGCCAAGGAAGCGCACCTGGGCAGCGCCATCATCAACTGGGGGCCGTACTACAAGAAGGCGGTCAAGGATGCGCTCGACGGCAGCTGGAAGACGACGCAGGAATGGTGGGGCGTGAAGCAGGGCGCGATCGATCTGGTGAGCGTCAGCGACAAGGTGCCGGCCGACGTCAAGGCCAAGGTCGATGCCGCGCGTGCCGGCCTCAAGGACGGCAGCTTCCATCCGTGGAAGGGCCCGGTCGTCGGCCAGGACGGCAAGAACGTCGTCGAGAAGGACGTGACGCCGGATGACAAGTTCATGCTCGGCATCAACTTCTACGTCAAGGGCGTGGACGGCAAGGTGCCCAGCGACAAGAAGTAGAAGATGGCTCACCCCCGGAGCGGCTGCGCCGCTCCCCCTCGAGGGGACGGCGCCAGCGGACCGGCGAAGCCGGATCCGCGGCGCCTGCTTGGCTGATGAGCGCATCCCTCGACTTTTCCCGCATCCCGCGCGAGCGCCTGCCGGCCTTGCTGCGCACCATGCCCAAGGCCGAGCTGCACATCCACATCGAAGGCTCGCTCGAACCCGAGATGATCTTCGCGCTGGCGCAGCGCAACGGCGTGAAGCTGGCGTACGCCAGCGTCGAAGCGCTGCGCGCGGCCTATGCCTTCACCGACCTGCAGAGTTTTCTCGACATCTACTACGCTGGCGCGTCGGTGCTGCTGACCGAGCAGGACTTCTTCGATCTCGGCTTCGCGTACTTGCACAAGGTCGCCGGCGAGAACGTGCGCTGCGCCGAGATCTTCTTCGACCCGCAGACCCACACCGCACGCGGCGTGCCGATGCAGCACGTCATCCTCGGCCTGGCGCATGCGTGCCGGCGCGCGCATGCCGAGTGGGGGCTGCACGCGAGGCTGATCCTGTGTTTCCTGCGGCATCTGTCCGAAGACGAGGCGATGGCCACGCTCGAAGCCGCGCTGCCCTGGCGCGAGCACTTCATCGGCGTCGGGCTGGACAGCAGCGAGCGTGGCCATCCGCCGCAGAAGTTCGCGCGCGTGTTTGCGCATGCGCGTGCGTTGGGGCTGCATGCGGTGGCGCACGCGGGCGAGGAGGGGCCGCCGGCGTACATCGAGTCCGCCCTCGACGATCTGCAGGTCGAGCGCATCGACCACGGCGTGCGCTGCCTCGAGGATCCGGTGCTGGTGACGCGCCTGGCGCGCGAGCGCGTGGCGCTGACGGTGTGCCCGCTGTCCAACGTCAAGCTCTGCGTGTTCGGCTCGATGGCCGAGCACAGCCTGCCGGCACTGCTGGCCGCAGGGCTGGCCGCCACCATCAACAGCGACGACCCGGCCTACTTCGGCGGCTACTTGAATCAGAACTTCATCGAGACCTTCGCCGCGTTGCCATCGCTCGGCGCTCGCGAGGCCCACGCGTTGGCGCGCAACAGCTTCGAGGCGAGCTTTGCAGGTGCGCAAGACAAGGCGCGCTGGATCGACGAGCTCGACGCGCATTTCGCTGCCGCGGTGCAATGACCGCGCCCGGCTATTCGGGCAGGCCGCTCGCCGCCAAGCTCGGAGTTGCGGCCGGCATGGACTGGCTCGCGATCGATGCGCCAACCGAGTATGCGCAGTGGCTCGCGCCCTTGCCGCCAGGTGCGCGCATCGTCGCGCGCGCCGGCGCCACCACGCGCGCGGTGCACCTGTTCGCGACCGATCGCGCCCGCCTCGGCGCCGCGTTGAAGACCTGGCGCAATCGCCTGCCCGCCGACGGCATGCTGTGGGTGTCGTGGCCGAAGAAGAGCGCGAAGGTCGACACCGACATTACCGAGGACACGATCCGCGAGCTGGCGCTGCCGCTCGGTTGGGTCGATGTCAAGGTGTGCGCGGTCAGCGAGGTCTGGTCGGGGCTGAAGCTGGTGGTGCGCAAGACCTTGCGCTGAGTCGAGTCATGCTGCGGCGGGGTGCACCGGCTTCTTCTCATCGCTCAACAGGCATACCAGCAGCGACAGCAGGCCGCCGCCGGCCAGCAGCACCAGCGCGCCGATGCCCCAGACGATCCACGCCACCAGCGGCGCGTTGCTGCCGACCCAGCCCAGGACGGTCTGCGCCAGGTCCGTCGCCACGCCGAGCATTTCCTGCCAGCCGGGGAACCAGCGCTCGATCACTTCCGCGTAAGGCACGCGCTTGACCAACTCGTGCACGTCGTCGAGCCACTTCGGGTCGATCGACAGCAGCGAGTGCAGGCCCCACGACAGCAGCGACCACAGCGCGAGGCCGAGCAGGGTCAGGATCCAGATGGCGATGTGCATGGCAGAGGCGCCCCAACGCGCGAGTCGGGCGATTGGAGCACTGCCCGCGACAAATGAGGCTCCTTACAATCCCGAGTTCGCGCCGGCTGTGCCACCAGTCGCTGCGATCTTCCTCAACCGTGGCCATGTCGAGGACAACCATGCTCAAAAACCTCATGCGTGCGCTCGCGCTCGCCTTGATCTCGCTCAACGCGCTGTCGGCCGAGCCGCTCCAGGTCGGCTTCATCTACGTCAGCCCGATCGGCCAGGCCGGCTGGACCTTCCAGCACGACCAGGCGCGTCAGGCGCTGGAGAAGTCGCTCGGCCCGGCGGTGCGCACGCGCCTTGTCGAGGCCGTGCCCGAAGGTGCCGACGCCGAACGCGTGATGCGCGAGATGGCCGCGGGCGGCGCGAAGCTCATCTTCGCCACCAGCTTCGGCTACCTCGACCCGGCGCTGCGCGTGGCGCGCGACTTCCCGGACGTGAAGTTCGAGCACGCCGGCGGCTACAAGACCGCGCCGAACCTCAACACCTACAACGCGCGCTTCTACGAAGGCCGCTGGCTCGCCGGCTGGCTGGCCGCCAAGTCGAGCAAGAGCGGCGTGGCCGGCTACGTCGCCGGTTTTCCGTTGCCGGAAGTGATCCAGGGCATCAACGCCTTTGCGCTCGGCATGCGTGCGGCCAACCCGCAGGCCGAGGTGCGAGTCGCGTGGCTCGGCGCCTGGTTCGATCCGCCGAGGGAGCGCGAAGCGGCGCTGTCGCTGATCAACGGCGGCGCCGACGTGCTCGCCAACCACAGCGGCTCGCCCGCGGTGCCGCAGGCAGCGCAGGAGCGCGGCGTCAAAGTCATCGGCTACCAGAGCGACATGAGCCGCTTCGCGCCCGATGCGCAACTCGCCGCGGTGACGGCCGACTGGAGCGGCTACTACAGTCGCGTCGCAAAGGCGGTGGCGGCCGGCGCCTGGAAGCCGCAGCCGGTATGGGGCGGTATCAAGGACGGCATGGTGCGCCTCGCGGCCGTGCATGCAACGGTTGCGGCCGGCGTGCAGCGTGAACTCGCCACGCGCGAGAAGGCGCTGCTCGAAGGCCGCGACGGCCCGTTCCACGGCCGCCTGGTCGATCAGTCCGGCGCGGTGCGCCAAACCGCCGGCGTGCTCGGGGACGATGCGATTGCGCAGATGGACTGGTTCGTGCAGGGTGTGGTCGGCTCGTTGCCGACGAAGTGAGGTGATGTCGATGATCCGCAAGACTCTGTTTGTTTTGGCGCTGGCGTTGCCGCTGGCGGTGTTCGCGCAAGGCAAGACCCTGCGCTATGCCAGTGCGTTCGATCCGCAGAGCATGGACCCGCATGCGCTGGCGCTGCTCTACCAGACGCGGGTGGTGACGCAGGTCTATGAAGGCCTGGTCAATCGCGGCAAGGATTTCAAGCTCGAACCGTCGCTGGCCATGTCGTGGCAGATGGTCAACCCGAGCACCTGGCGCTTCAAGCTGCGGCCCGACGTCAAGTTCCACGACGGCACGCCGTTCACGGCCGACGACGCGGTGTTCTCGATCGAGCGCGCGCTCGACAAGGCTTCGCAGCGCAAGAACCAGATGCTCGGCATCACGGGCGCGAAGAAGATCGATGCCGCCACGATCGACGTGCTGACCGCGCAGCCCGACGCGGTGCTGCCCGACAAGCTGTATCTCGTCGGCATGATGAGCAAGGCCTGGGCCGAGAAGAACAACGTCGTCAAGCCGCAGGACTACAACGCCAAGCAGGAAACCTTCGCCGTGCGCAACGCCAACGGCACCGGCCCGTTCACGCTGCTGCGCTACGAGGCCGACGTGCGCACCACGCTGAAGGCGAACCCGGCGTGGTGGGGCAAGGGCACGAGCAGCGCCGGCGGCAACGTCGACGAGGTGCACTACCAGGTCATCCAGTCCGATGCCACGCGCCTGGCCGCGCTGCAATCGGGGCAGATCGATTTCGTCATCGACCCGCCGTTCCAGGACCTGGCGCGCCTGAAGGCCGATACGTCGCTGAAGGTCGTGAGCACCGACGACATCGGCACGCAGTACTTCGCGCTCAACCAGCACAGCGCCGAGATCGGCGACGCGAAGGGCCGTAATCCGTTCAAGGACTTGCGCGTGCGCAAGGCGCTGCAACTGGCGATCGACACCGAGCTGATCGTCAAGCAGGTGCTGCGCGGCGAAGGCAGCGTCACCGGCTCGTTCTACTCGCCGCTCGTCGATGGCTACTTGCCCGAGTTCGAGCAGCGGCCCAAGGCCGACGCCGCCGCCGCACGCGCTCTGTTGAAGGAAGCCGGCTACGAGAGCGGCTTTGCGGTGCAGATGGACTGCGTCAACGTGGCGTGGCGCGCCGCGGTGTGCCAGGCGGCCGCGTCGATGCTGGAGAAGGTCGGCATCAAGGCCGCGCTCGTCACCTCGCCGAGCTCGGTGTTCTTTCCGAAGCTGAGCCAGGGCACGGGCTTCATCATCGAGTTCGGCTGGAGCGCCACGCCCGATCCCTGGAACATCTTGCAGTCGCTGGTTCGCAGCAACGATGGATTGACCGCGGGTGCCTTCAACGCCGGGCGCTACAGCAATGCGAAGCTCGATGCGCTGATCGACGGCCTGCGCATCGAGCCCGACCTGGCCAAGCGCCGCGCGATGGTGCAGGACGCCCTGCGCATCGTGCAGGCCGAGCTGCCGCTGATTCCGCTGTACCGGCGTCGCCACAACTGGGTGATGCGGCCGAATGTCGAGGCGGTGCAGTTGCCGAACGACGTGCTGGAGTTGCGCTGGGTGTCGATGAAGTAGGCGGCGGCGCGCTGTCGGCAGGAGGCGCGCCTCACGGTGCACGCGTGGCAGGCCAGCCCGGCGCGCGCAGCGCCGTCAGCACATGGTCGCGCCAGGCGCCGTCGATGAACAGGTACTCGCGCGCCAGCTCGGGCAGGGCCTCGATCACGCGGTCGCTGTAGCGGCGAGCTTGTCGGCCAGCGTGGCGGCCGATGCGCCGAAGGCGTAGGTGTCCATGCCGAGCACGCCGTGGGTCACGCTCTCGTGCAGCCGTCGTGGTGCGGCTTCGCGCCCACCGGCGCCGGCTGCGATGTACCAGGGCAGCAGGTGCTCGTCGCTCGGATGCATCTCCGCGGCATGCGGCGCCTGCGCGCGGTAGTCGAAGAGTGCTGTCCAGTCGCGCGCGGCGCTGCGCTCGACGAACCAACGCCGGAACGCGGCGCTGTCCGGCGCTTCGGGCGGTGTCGATTGACGGTGCATGCCTGCCGCGGCGACGCGGCGCAGGTTGTGCGTGATGCTGCCGCTGCCGACGATCAGCACGCCCTCTTCGGCCAGCGGGGCCAATGCCTGGCCGAGCGCGAACAGGTCCGCCGGCTTGGCGTAAGGCGACCAACCCAAGGGCAGCACCGGCACATCGGCGGCGGGGTAGACGTACTTCAGCGCCGTCCAGATGCCGTGGTCGAGACCGCCGCGTTCGAGGCGGTGCAGCGGCACGCCCGCCGGCGCGAGCAACTCGCTGATCCGATCGGCCAGTGCCGGGGCGCCGGGCGCGTCGTAGCGCATCGTGTACAGGCGCTCGTCGAAGCCGCCGAAGTCGTAAACGGCTTCGTGGCGTGACGCGGCCAGCGCCGCAGGCTCGCGTGCGAGCGTGTGCGCAGAGAGCGCGAGGATCGCCTTCGGCCGACCGAAGGCGGCATCGATCGCCGGACCGAGTCGCGTCAGGAAGGCACCGGCCGCTCCCGGTTCGAGCGCGATCATCGGCGAGCCGTGGGAGATGAAGACGGGGGGCAGGGTGGTGCTCATGGCGTGATTGAAACCCATGCGCGGTGCGCTGGCGTTCAAGCGGCCTGCACGTTGCGTTCGCACAGTGTTCCAATCGCATCCCATGAGTGACGACGACCTTCGACCGCCGAGCGCATGGGCCCTGGCCTGGCGCCAGACCCTGCGCGACTTCCGCGCCGGCGAGCTGCGCCTGCTGCTGGTGGCCGTGACGCTCGCTGTCGGTGCGCTCACCGCTGTCGGCTTCTTCGCCGACCGCCTCGAACGCAGCCTGGCGCGCGACGCACGCCAGCTGCTCGGCGGCGATGCCATCGTCTCGAGCGACAAGCCCACGCCGCCGGCTTTCGTCGACGAAGCGCGCGCGCGCAGCCTGCAGGTCGCGACGACGACGAGCTTTCCGAGCATGGGTCGCGCGCCCGACGACAAGGGCGGGGCGAGCAAGCTGGTGGCGGTCAAGGCCGTCAGCGACGGCTACCCGTTGCGTGGAAGCCTGAAGCTGCGCAACGCGCCCGGGCAGCCCGAGCGCACCAGCGCCGGTGCGCCCGAGCCGGGCACGGTCTGGGTCGACGCCTCGCTGCTCGACGCGCTGCAACTGAAGATGGGCGACGCGCTGCTGCTCGGCGATGCGGCGTTGAAGATCGCGCGCATCGTTTCGATCGAGCCCGATCGCGGCGCCGGCTTCATGAGCTTCGCGCCGCGCGTGATGCTCGGTCACGGCGACCTCGCGGCCACGGGGCTGATCCAGCCGGCGAGCCGCGTCAACTACCGGCTCGCGGTGGCCTCGCCGGCGAGCCGCGATGCGGACGTGTCGGCCTTCGTGCGCTGGGCCGAGGAGCGGATCGACCAGCAAGCGTTGCGCGGCGTGCGCCTCGAGTCGATGGACTCCGGCCGGCCCGAGATGAAGCAGACGCTCGATCGCGCCGAAAAATTCCTGAACCTCGTGGCGCTGCTGGCCGCGCTGCTGGCGGCCGTGGCGGTGGCGATCGCGTCGCGCGATTTCGCCGAGCGCCATTTGAACGATTGCGCGATGCTGCGCGTGCTCGGCCAGCCGCAGCGCTCGATCGCCGCGGCGTATGCGTTGGAGTTCGGCGCGGTGGGGCTGCTGGCGAGCCTGGCCGGCGTGTTGCTCGGCCTGCTGGTGCACAACGTCTTTGTCTGGTTGCTCGCCGGCCTGGTGCAGGCCGATCTGCCGCCGGTGGGCATCTGGCCGGCGCTGTTCGGCATCGGCGTCGGCCTGACGTTGCTCATCGGCTTCGGCCTGCCGCCGGTGCTGCAACTCGCGCGCGTGCCGCCGCTGCGCGTGATCCGGCGCGATGTCGGCGGCCTGAAGGCGACGTCGATTGCGGTGCTCGCGGCCGGCGCGATCGGCTTCGCGGCGCTGCTGCTCGCGGTGTCGTCGGATCTGAAGCTCGGGCTGATCGCGGTCGGCGGGTTTGCCGGCGCGATCGCGGTCTTCGCGCTGCTGGCGTGGGGCGCGGTGCTGCTGTTGAAGCGTGCCGTGCCGGAAGCCAATGCGCCGCGCTGGCTGGTGTTGGCCACTCGCCAGATCGCTGCGCGGCCGGCGTTCGCGGTGCTTCAGGTCTCGTCGCTGGCGGTGGGCCTGCTCGCGCTGGTGCTGCTGGTGCTGCTGCGCACCGATCTGATCGCGAGCTGGCGCGCGGCCACGCCACCGGATGCGCCCAACCGCTTCGTCATCAACATCCAGCCCGAACAGGGCGCGGCCTTTCGCAGCGCGCTCGACAAGGCGGGCGTGCAGCGCTACGACTGGTATCCGATGATCCGCGGCCGCTTGACAGCGATCAACGGCAAGACGGTTGCGCCCGAAACCTTCGCGACCAATCGCGGCAAGCGCCTGGTCGAGCGGGAGTTCAACTTGAGCCATGCGACGCAGCTGCCGGGGCACAACACGGTGTCGTCGGGCAAGTGGATCGAAGACGAAGCCGGCGCGGCCAGCGTCGAGGATGGGCTGGCGCAGGAGTTGGGGCTCGAGCTCGGCGACACCATTGCCTTCGACGTCGCCGGCACGAAGCACGAGGCGCGCATCACGAGCCTGCGCAAGGTCGATTGGGGCTCGATGCGCGTCAACTTCTTCGTCATCTTTCCGGTGGCGCAGATGCCGGGGCTGCCGGTCACCGTGATCACGGCGTTTCGCGCGCCGCAGATCGCGGGCTTCGACAACGCGCTGGCGCGCGATTTCCCCAACATCACCAACGTCGATGTTTCGGCGCAGATCGACCAGGTGCAGCGTGTGCTGGGGCAGGTGATCCGCGCGGTCGAGTTCCTGTTTGCCTTCACGCTGGCTGCGGGCCTGGTCGTGCTGTTTGCGGCGGTCACTGCCACGCGCGAAGTGCGCGCCAAGGAGTTCGCGGTGATGCGCGCGCTGGGTGCGGGCAAGAAGCTGCTGTCACGGGTGCAGCGCGCCGAGCTCGCCGGCGTGGGCGCGCTGGCCGGTGTGCTGGCGTCGATCGCGGCCGTGATCGTCGGCTGGGCATTGGCACGCTATGCCTTCGAGTTCCGCTGGACGGCGTCGCCGTGGGTGCCCTTGCTCGGCGGCGTGGCCGGCGCGCTGCTGGCGCTGGCGGCTGGGTGGTGGGGGCTGCGCGACGTTCTGCGAAGGCCGGTGGTGGAGACGTTGCGGCGCGCCACCAGCGAATGAGATGACCCACCCCCGAAGCGGCTTCGCCGCTCCCCGTCGCTATGCAAGCACGTTGCTGAGGTCGATCGACACGCCCGGCAGCGCGACCACCGGCGTCGCGCGCGGCGTCTCGCTGGCGGTGATGTCGGTGTAGCTCTCACCGTTGCCGGCTCGGAAGAAGCGCACGACCTTGTTGTCGAGATCGATCAGCCAGACTTCGGCCACACCGTGCCGCGCGTACAGCGGCACTTTGATATTGCGGTCGTACTCGAGAGAGCTGTCCGACACCTCGATCAGCAGCAGCACGTCGGCCGACGACGGATGCTCGTTGGCATAAAAATCATCGCGCGGTCGCAGCAGCATCAAGTCGGGTTCTGGCTCCGAGTTCGGGCCGAGGTGCAGCGGCAACTGGCACCACACCAAGGCGCGGTCAACAACGGCTCGCTGCAGCGCCGCGAGAAGGCGCGCCACCGTGCTCGCATGCCGGCTCTTCATCGGCGCCATGTCCACGACCTCCCCATCGATCAGTTCAACCCGCGCCTCCGGCGCGAACACGCCGGCTTCGCCCATGCGGTGGTACTGGTCCACCGTGAGCCGATAGCCGTTGCAGGACGGCGGGAGAGTCGGCAATGCCCATGACGCAAGCATTCTATCGAGACCGAATGCACGAGCCGGCCCTCGGCCGCGCTCGCTGCTGGCCCGGGCACCCCGCGCCGGCCGCTACAGTGCCGCCACGATGCCCGCTCCCGAACGCCAGCGCAGCCTGCGCGTGCTGCACCTCGAAGACTCGGACGTCGATCACGAACTGGCGGCGGCGCTGCTCGGACGCGACGGCCGGCCGCTGACCATGCTGCGCGTCGAGGACGAGGCCGGCTTTCGCGCCGCGCTCGAAGACGACTGGGATGCCGTGCTCGCCGATTACCACGTGCCGGCGCTGCCCGGCTTGAAGGCGCTGGAGATCCTCAAGGGCAGCGGGCGCCTGCTGCCCTTCGTCATCCTCTCGGGCGAAACCGGCGAGGACGTGGCGGTGCAGGCGATGCGCGCCGGCGCCAGCGACTACCTGCTCAAGAGCAACATGCGTCGCCTCGCGCCGGCGCTGCAGCGTGCGATCGAGGCCAACGAAACGCGGCGCGCGCGCGACGCCGCCGACCGCGAACTCGCCGCGTCCAAGCAGCGCCTTTCGGAACTGGCGCGACACCTGCAGGGCAGCATCGAGCGCGAGCGCGCGGCGATCGCGCGCGAGATCCACGACGACGTCGGCGGCGCGCTGGCCGCGTTGAAATTCGACCTGGCCTGGATCGCGCGCCACGCCGCCAGCGCCGATCTCAAGGCGCGCGCGTTGTCGGCGCTGGAGATGACCGGCCAGGCGATCGAGGCCAGCCAACGCATCATGCACAACCTGCGGCCGGCGATCCTCGAGCAGGGGCTGGTCGCGGCTCTGCAGTGGATGGCGCAGCGCTTCGAGAAGCGCACCGGCGTGGCCTGCGCGTTTCGCACCAGCCACGACCACCTCGAACTGCCGCCCGGCGTGCCGCTGGTGGCGTATCGCGCGGTGCAGGAGGCGCTGACCAACGTCAGCAAACATGCGCGCGCCAAGCGCGTCACGATCGACCTGTCGCTGACGCGCGGCGTGCTGTCGATCGAAGTCAGCGACGACGGGCGCGGTCTCACGCCCGATGCCCTTGGCAAAGCCGGCAGCTTCGGCATCCGCGGCCTGCGCGAGCGCGCCGAGACGGTCAGCGGCTGGGTCGACCTGTCGAGCGACGTCGCCGGCACCACCATCATCCTGTCGGTGCCGGTGTCGCAGTCGCAGCGCGCCAAGGTGGTCGACACGAGCTGGGACGACGTTCACAGCCAGCACGATCCATCGACCTGGGGCAAGGACGCGCCGTGATCGACGTCATCATCTGCGACGACCATGCGCTGATCCGGCGCGGCATCCGCGACACGCTGACCGACGCGGTGGACATCCGCGTCGTCGGCGAGGCCGGCGACTACGGCGAGCTGCGCACGCTGATGCGCACGATGCGCTGCGACGTGCTGGTGCTCGACATCAACATGCCTGGCCGCAGCGGCCTCGATGTGCTGCACGCGCTGAAGGACGAAGGCAGCCCGGTGAAGGCGCTTGTGGTCAGCATGTACCCCGAAGACCAGTACGCGCTGCGCGCGCTGCGTGGCGGCGCCTACGGCTACGTCAACAAAGGGGGCGACCCGCAGCTCATCGTGCAGGCGGTGCGCACCGTGGCGCAGGGCCGCAAGTACGTCACCCCCGAGATCGCGCAGATGCTGGTGGAGAGCCTGAACGCGCCGGCGCCGGCGCTGCCGCACCAGACGCTGTCCGACCGCGAGCTGCAGACGCTGGTGATGATCGCCTCGGGCAAGCGCCTGTCCGACATCGCCACCGAGCTGACGCTGTCGCCCAAGACGGTCTCGGTCTACCGCGCGCGCGTGCTCGAAAAGCTCGGCCTGGCCAACAACTCGGAACTGACGGTCTATGCGATTCGCAACGGGCTGGTCGGGCAATAGCGTGACCGGTTGTGGACACTTCGCTGCGAGAGTGTCAGCGCGGGCTGCGCCTTCTTACGGTTGATTGCATTTGAGGGCCTCGTGCGACGAGGCGGCATCGATAGCATTCGCCGCCTCCGTTCTCGTCATAAGTGTTCCCGCATGAAGCTGCCCGCTCTGAGTTGTTCGATTCTGTTTCTGTTGTCCGGTTGTGGGGGCTCTGGGTCTGAAGGCGAGACTGCCCTCGCGGCCGCTGAAGGCGATCCGTCCTCGGCGCGTGCACAGGCGCTGGATGCAAGCACCTGGAGCTTCGTCGCCGCTGAGGGCGCGTCGTTCTCGGTGTCCGGCACGCGCGTCGTTCGCTACGGCGCGGGCAATGTCTGGGTGCAGCGCGAGGTCAGCGGCACCGCCCCCTGCACCAACCCGTTCTTCGGCATCGACCCGGTGCCCAATGTCGTCAAGCGCTGCGAGATCGCGAGCGAGGCGAGCCCGGCGAGCACTGCGGGCGGATGGACCTTCGTCGCCAGCGAATACGCGTCGTTCTGGGTGTCGGGCACGCGCGCCGTGCGCTACGGTTTCGGCAACGGCTGGGTGCAGCGCGACGTGAGCGGCAGCGCCCCCTGCACCAACCAGTTCTTCGGCTCGGACCCGGCTTTCGGCGTCGTCAAACGCTGCGAAGTCTGGAGCGACTCGGCTGCGCCGGCACCGGCACCCGCACCGGCACCGGCACCGGCGCCCGCGCCCGCGCCCGCACCGGCACCGGCACCTACTCCCGCGCCTGCACCCGGCGGATGGTCCTACCTCGCCGGCGAAGATGCGGCCTTCTCGGTGTCGGGCACGCGCCTCGTGCGCTATGGCACGGGCAACGTCTGGCTGCAGCGCAACGTCAGCGGCAACGCAGTCTGCAGCAACCAGTTCTTCGGGTCCGACCCGGTGCCCAACGTCGTCAAGCGCTGCGAAGTCTCGAACGACGCGCCTGCGCCTGCGCCGGCTCCCGCGCCACCTGCACCGGCACCTGCACCGGCACCGGCACCGGCACCGGCACCGGCACCGGCACCGGCACCGGCACCGGCGCGTCGTTGAACGATCCGCGCGGCAGCGCCGCGATGATGATTTCCGGCCACAGCCTCACCGGCAAAGGCATCTTCGCCGCGATGGAAGCGGTGGCGCAGAGCAAGGGCACGCCGCTGGCGTGGAACCAGCAGATCATCAACGGCTCGCCGATACGCGTGCGCACCCGCGGCTCGAATGCGTCGGATCCAGGCTTCCCCGGCTACCGCACCGGCGAGAACCGCAACGGCTCGAACATGGACGTCGCGGCTGAACTGCTCTACCCGCAGACGCTCGGCGGCCGACGCTACG
Source organism: uncultured beta proteobacterium (assembly GCA_963738605.1). Classification (GTDB taxonomy): domain Bacteria; phylum Pseudomonadota; class Gammaproteobacteria; order Burkholderiales; family Burkholderiaceae_C; genus CADEEN01. The sequence goes on along the minus strand of CAVTXG010000008.1, from coordinate 70,067 downwards.
ACTCGCTGCTGCTGACCGAGCGCCACGACATCGTCAACACGCTGATGTGGGAAGACACGGTGCGCTACACGCGTCACTTCCAGGATCGCCTGATCGCCGGCAACGGCGCGGGGCGCGGCTACTTCTATCACTCATGGCTCGGCATCAACAACAAGTACGACCCGATGCCGTGGGTCAACTACGAGCGCGTGGCCGCCAAGGCCTGGCAGTGCGCGGCGGCGCGCATCAACACGTCGCTGGCCGCGGTCGGGCGTGGCGACCGCATGACCTACGTGCCGGCCGGCCTGGCGCTGGCCGATCTGGTCGAGCGCGCGCTCGGCGGCGGTGTGCCCGGCGTCAGCATCGGCAATGCCGGCCAGATCGTCGATCGCCTGTTCAGCGACAACGTGCATCCCAGTGCGCTCGGCGAGTACTACATGGCCCTGGTGACCTACGCGTCGGTGTACCGGCGCTCGCCTGTGGGCGCTTGGGCGCCGGGCGGCGTCAGTGCCGAGCAGGCTTCGGCGCTGCAGAACATCGCTTGGCAATCGGTCTCGAACCACTACAACAACGTGGCTGAGTTGAACATGCCGCAGTGCCAGGCGCTGATGCGCGACCAGGTCTGCATGGCCTACGCCAACTACATCGGCAACGGCGATGTCGGGTCGCGCTGCATCGGCCTGTTCAGCGAACAGTCGCAGCGCAACCCGTTCTACTACGACGCGGGCAGCGACGGCGGCTACTGGTTGCGCTGACGCGCACGCGGGGGCGGTGCACGCCTTCAGCGCGTCGCGCGCCGTCGCACCGCTTCGAGGTAGGCCGCCCCGTCGGGCGGCAGCGCGCTGCGCTGCGAGGCCCACACCATCTGTCCGAGGCACTCCATGACCTCGTGGTGCGCCTCGTGCAGCGAGCCGCGCCTGGCCGCGAGCAGCTCGACGGCCTGACGAATGCCGCGCGGCTGGTCGATCGAACACTGCTCGCTGACCGTCAGGTGCATCGACAGGTGCAGGAACGGGTTGGTGCGGCCGTCCTCCACCGTGTAGGTCGCGGCCAGCGCCGTATCGACATCCGACAACTCGGCGTGGTATTCAGGGTGCTCGGCGATCCATTGCGCGGCCAGCGCCTGCATCGGCTCTTGCGGCTCGCCGGCGCGCTCGCGCCGCCAAGCCTCGCAGAAGAAGCGCCGAACGTCGTGCTGGGAGGGCGAAAACATGGCCCCACAATTGTCGCCTTCAATGGCGAAAGGCCCGCATGCAAGTCAGCACCGAACAGCTCTTCACCCAGGCCCGCACGCAGAACGGCTTTCGGCCCACGGCGGTGTCCGACGAGCAGCTGCGCGCGCTCTACGAGCTGCTGAAGTGGGGCCCGACCTCGGCCAACTGCTCGCCGGCGCGCTTCCAGTTCGTGCGCAGCGGAGAGGCCAAGGACAAGTTGATCGCGTGCGTGTCGCCGGGCAACGCGGGCAAGGTCAAGGAGGCACCGGTCACCGCCATCATCGGCATGGACATGGCGTTCCACCAGAAGCTGCCGGTGCTGTTCCCGCACGTCGATGCGCGCAGCTGGTTCACCGGCAACGATGCCAAGATCGCCGAAACTGCGTTTCGCAACTCTTCGCTGCAGGGCGGCTACTTCATCATCGCCGCGCGCGCATTGGGCCTTGGCTGCGGCCCGATGAGCGGCTTCGATGCGGCCAGGCTCGACGACGCATTCTGGGCCGGCACCACGGTCAAGACCAATTTCATCTGCACGCTTGGCGAGGGTGATCCAAGCAAGGTCCTGGCGCGCAGCCCTCGCCTGTCGTTCGAAGAGGCCTGCCTGCTGGTCTGAGTTCGCGCCTGCCTCAGCGCGTCACGGCGCGGGTGCCAGCTGTTCGCGCGTGGACTTCGTGCCTGTCGCCGACACCGACTCGAGCCGCACGTAGAAGCGGTCGGGAAGCAGCCAGTACGTTTCGGCCAAGCCGCTGCTGTAGTTGTAGCGCACCTTGCAGGTGTCGAAGGTGCCGGCCGGGGTGCTGACCTTCTCGTGACCGAGGAAGGTGAAGCGATCGGCCGAGGTCGTCGTGGCGCCCGACGGGTAGGGCGTGTTGGTCTGTGTGTAGTCCACCGAGGCGCCGCTGGCCGTTGCGCGCAGATCCGGAATGCCCGAGTACACCGTGCCCGTCGTGCCGCTGGCCTCTTCGCGGCCGAGTTGCAATAGAAAACCGATCGTCGGGTCGAAGTGCGAGGTGCTTTGCAGTGCATCGGTGCTGGCGTGGCGGCGCTGCATCGCGATGCTGTTGGTGGCCAGCACGACGGCGTTGGCGGTACTGCGCCGTGCCGATGCGGCCTCGGTGGTGCCCGAGGCCGTGAGTCGCAAGTCGAGCCCCGCCGGCAGGGCACTGCATTCGCCCAACGTCGGCGCGGTGGTTGCGGCGGCCGCGGAGAAGCTTTGCGTTGCGGTCGTGGTGGCGAGTTCCGTGAGGTAGGTCTGTCCGACGTCCGTGGCCAGCGGCGCCGTCGACTGGAAATAGCTCTTGACGAAGTGGGAGCCGGGCGCCAGGTGCACGGTCTCGCGCGAGGTCTGTGTCCCGCCGTTGCTGATCGTGATGGTGGTCTTGCAGGTCTCGAGGCGTCCGCTGCCCAGCGTGATGGCTTCGTTGCCATCGTAGGTCTGCGTCAGTGATTCGGCGCCATCGGGTTCGCCCGAAGGCACCAGCACCTGCCACGTGTAGTTGACGGTCTGCGATTGGCCGACCGTGAGCGCGGTCGACAGGGTGCTGCCCGTTAACTTGATGCGCCGCGTCACCGTGCCGGTGGCGTCGAACCACTCGCGTCCGACCAGCGCGCTGGTCTTGGCCGCGGCATCGTCCTTGTAGTAGCGGGTCTGAACGATCGCGCCGGCCGTGTCGTACTCGCGCCGCGCAATCACCGACTCGCCCTCGAAGGTTGCGGCAAGCCATTCGCGGCGCGGCCGAGTGCTGTTGAGGTAGGTGTTGACCAGGCCTGCGGGCTTGGACTCGCAGTCGGCGAGCGTGAGTGCGGCTGCCGGCGGCGGCGGGCTGCCGGCAGGCGGGGGCGGCGCGTCGGCACCGCTTCCGCCGCCACCGCAAGCGGTCATCGCGGCGCACGCCACGAAAAGCAGATTCAGATGGCGGCGGCTCTGTGTGTGGGCAGACAAGGACATCGGTTTCCCTCGACTTGTTTTGGTTGGGCGGCAGGCGGGGGGATTCTCAGAGGCGGCCTTGCAAGACAGCCTGGGGCAGGCGCTGCGAGCCGGTCGTGCCCGTGACGGATGGCACGCCAAGGGGCACGCCAGATCGCGCGGCCACTACGATGCATGCATGACGTTCATCACCGACCCATGGTTTTACGCGGCCGCGATTCCCGCCGTGCTGTTGATGGGGTTGGGCAAGAGCGGTTTCTTGATGGGCTTTGGTTCGCTGGCCACGCCGCTGATGGCGCTGTCGATTCCGGTGCCGCAGGCTGCGGCGATCATGCTGCCGCTGTTGCTGGTGATGGACATCACCGGCGTGCGCCAGCTCTGGCGTGACCGCGATCGCGACCTGCTGCGCCTGATGCTCCCGGCAGGTCTGTTGGGCACCGTCATCGGCACGCTGCTCTTCGGCGTCTTGTCGAGCAAGGCGGTGGCCGGTGTCGTCGGCGCGCTGACGCTGCTGTTCCTCGCGCAGCGTCTGCTGTTTCCGCCGCGTCGCGACGCCGCGCCGCCGAGCCGTGCCGCAGGCTTTGTGCTGACCATGCTCGGCGGCTTCACGAGTTTCGTGGCTCACGCCGGCGGGCCGCCAATTCACGCCTACGTGCTGCCGCTGAAGATCGAACCGGTGCGGCTGGCTGCGACCTTGGCGGTGCTGATGGCCACGATCAACCTGTCGAAGTGGATTCCCTACGCCTGGCTCGGCCTGTTGGACGGCCGAAACCTCGCCACGTCGTTGGTGCTGGTGCCGCTGGCGCCGCTGGGCGTGTGGGCCGGCATCTGGGCGGCGCGGCGCATCGAGGCCACCTGGTTCTACCGCTTGGCCTACACAGGCATGCTCGCGACGGGGCTCAAACTGCTTTACGACGGGCTGCGCTGATCGTCGGCATCTTCAGACGGCGTGCCTGTCCAGCCGTCACGGGTGGCGCGGCTGTCCTTCCTCTGCCGCTCCTCGGCCATGAACTGCTCCATCTGCGCGCGGCCGATCTTGGCCATCGCGATCAACTTGGATTCGTCCTTGAAGTGCGGCGCCATCTCGGCGATCTGTTCGAGGTTGTGGCGGCGAAAGCGCAGCGCCAGGTTGCGCGCCTGATGCCGTTCGAAGCCGAGCGCTTCGAGCACGCTGCGTCCGCTCATCAGCGCGGAGTCGAAAGTCTCGCGCTCGATCAGCTCGACGCCGCGCGCGTGCAGTTGATACAGGTGCTGCACGTTGCGCGCGCGCGCAACGACCGAAAGCCGCGGAAAGTGCGCGCGCGCCAGGTCCACGAGTGCAAGGCTGCGCTCGACGTCGTCGATCGCCACCACCAGCACACGCGCTTCGGTGGCCCCGGCCAGGCGCAGCAGATCGAGCCGCGTGGCGTCGCCGTAGAACACCTTCAGGCCGAAGCGGCGAATGCCTTCGACGTTCTCGCTGTCGTTGTCGAGCACTGTCGGCTCGATGCCGTTGGCCAGCAGCAGGCGGCCGACGATCTGACCATAGCGGCCGAAGCCGGCAATGATCACCCGCTCGTTCTGTGCCGCGTCGATCTCGGCCATCTTCGGCTCGCCGCGGCGCGACAGGCGCGGCGCGAGCCACTTGTCGGCGATCACCAGGGCCAGCGGCGACAGCAGCATCGACACCGCCACCGCCGCGACCAGCAGCGATTGCGTCGGCGCGTCGATGGCCCCCGCCTGCTGCGCCGCCTGGAAGACGACGAAGCCGAACTCGCCGCCTTGTGCCAGCAGGATGACGAACACCGGCCGCTCGGCCAGCGGGATCGGCATGAAGCGCGCGATGGCGAGCATCACGATCGCCTTGACGACGAGAAAGCCGAGCACGATCGCAGCGACGAGCAAGGGCTGCGCGAAGACCACCGCGAAGTCGATGCTCATGCCCACGGCGATGAAGAACAGGCCGAGCAGCAGGCCCTTGAACGGTTCGAGGTCGGTCTCGAGTTCGCGCCGGTATTCGCTCTCCGCCAGCAGCACGCCGGCGAGGAACGCGCCCAGGGCCATCGACAGACCCACCGCATGCATCAACGCGGCGGTGGCGACCACCAGGAGCAGCGATGCCGCCGTGAAGATCTCCGGCGTCTTGCTGCCGGCGATCCAGCGCAGGGCAGGGCGCAGCAGCAGCCTGCCGCCGAGCAGCAGCGCCGCGATCACTGCCACCGCCTTGGCCGCGCCGAGCCAGCCGCCGCCGCTGTCTTGTGTGGCCTGTGTTGCCAGCAGCGGCAGCAGCGCCAGGATCGGTATCGCCGCCACGTCCTGGAACAACGCAATCGACAGCACGCCCTGGCCGGCGTTGCTCGGCATGGCGCGGCGCTCGTTGAGCACGGCCAGGCCGATCGCCGTGGAGCTCATCGCCAGGCCGAGTGATGCGGCCAGGCTGATCTGCCAGCGCACGCCGAAGGCGATGCCCACCAGCGTCATCAGTGCCGCGCACAAGCCCAGTTGCGCCGTACCCCAGCCGAAGATCGGCCGCCGCATCGCCCACAGCCGTCGCGGCTCGAGTTCGAGGCCGACCAGGAAGAGCATCAGCACCACGCCGAACTCGGCCACCGACAGGATGGTCTGCGCATCGGTGACGAGCGCAAGGCCCCAGGGCCCGATGGCAATGCCGGCGCCGAGGTAGCCGATGATCGAACCGAGGCCGAGCGCACGCGCCAGCGGCACCGCGATCACCGCGGCGGCGAGGTAGATCAGGCTTGTTGTCAGCCAGGAGACGTGGTCCATGTCAGTGGCGCCCGGCCGCCCGAAGCCGCTGAAGCGCCCCAAGGGACACGACGTGGCCCCTGCGGGGCCCGGGGGGCAGCGAGCAAAGCGAGCTTGGGGGCTTCATCAGTTCAAGCGGGCCGATCCTGAACGGCCACGTCGATCACCTCGCACGCCGCCAGCTCGGCCATCTCCGGCCACTCGGGGTAGGTGCTCAAGCGCTGCACGAACACGTCGGCATGCGCCGCGAGTTCGGCGTCGCCGACGCGATGCGCGCCGTGCAGCAGCAGCGGCGGCAAAAAACGCATGCCGACCAGCGCCGCGGTCTGCTCGTAGGGCGGCAGGAAGGCGTCGAAGAAGTGGCGGTTGTTGCCCTGAGGCCGGTAGCTGGCTTCGCTCCCGCCGGTGGAAGCGACGAGCCACAGATCCTTGCCGGCGAGCGCATGGCCGCCCGGCCCGTAGGCCCAGCCGAAGGCGAAGACTTCATCGACCCAGAGTTTCAGCAGCGGTGTCATGCCGTACCAGTGCAGCGGCTGCAGCCAGACCACGAGCTGCGCGGCGGCCAGCGCGCGCTGTTCGGCGGCGACGTCGATCAGGTAGTCGGGATACAGCGCGTAGAGGTCGCGCACCTCGACACGATCGGCCAGCGTCTGCGAGGCGGCGGCTCGCATCATCCGCAGGTTGACGCGCGAGTGTTCGAGCTGTGGATGCGCGGCCAGGACGAGGATCGGTGCCAAGGTCTTGTTCGGGGTTGTCTCGGTGGGCACGGTGGGTGCGCTCGTTACCATAGCCGCAAACAGCGACGGAGGTCTGCCCATGCCGGTGATCGTGGTGGCCAATCCCAAGGGCGGGGTCGGCAAGAGCACGGTGGCGACCAACCTTGCCGGCGCCCTGGCGCGTGCCGGCAAGGCCGTGATGCTGGGCGATGTCGATCGACAGCAGTCGGCCCGGCAGTGGCTGCAACTGCGGCCGCAGCCGCTGCCGCCCATTCGCGGCTGGGACGTGGCGCGCGACCAGATCGTGCGTCCGCCCAAGGGCACGACGCATGTGGTGCTCGACACGCCGGCCGGCCTGCACGACAAGAAGCTCGAGCAGGTGCTGGCCATCGCCGACCGCGTGCTGGTGCCGCTGCAGCCGAGCCTGTTCGACATCCAGGCCACGCATGCCTTCGTCCAGGAGATCCGGTCGATCCAGCCCAAGGCGAAGATCGCGGTCATCGGCAACCGCGTCAAGGAAACCACCGTCTCGGCCGATCAACTGCGCCACTTCCTCGACACGCTCGGCGTGCCGGTGCTGGCGATGCTGCGCGACACCCAGCTCTACGTGCAGCTCGCTGCACGCGGCGCGACGCTGTGGGACGTGGCTCCGAGCCGCACCGAGCGCGACCTGGCGCAGTGGGAGCCGGTGGTGAAGTGGGCAGCGTGAGCGACAGCAGCATGAAGCATTTCGCCAAACTCTGCGACCTCGCCGCACTCGTCGGCCAGGAGCTCGCGTGCAGCGACGCGGTGGTGGTGGATCAGCGCCGCATCGACGCCTTTGCCGAGGCCACTGAAGACCGGCAGTGGATTCACGTCGATCCGCAGCGTGCGGCGGGCGGGCCGTTCGGCGCCACCATCGCGCACGGCTTCCTGACGATGAGCCTGCTGCCGATGCTGATGCACCGCTCGTTCGCGATCGACGACCTGCGCCTGGGCATCAACTACGGCATCAACCGCATGCGCTTTCCGGCGCCGGTGCCGGTGGGCAGCCGCCTGTTCGCGCGCTTCAAGCTGCTGGCGTTCGAGCCGCTCGACGGCGGCGCGCAGCTGACGATCGAGGCCACGGTGCAACGCGAGGGCCACGCCAAGCCCGTGTGCGTGGCCGAACAGGTGGTGCGGCACTTCACATGACAAGGGCGCTGCGATGAAAGTCCTGCTCGTCGACGACCACCCGCTGATCCTGGCGGCGCTGCAGAGCGTGATCCAGGGCCTGGGCGACGACGTCACCGTGTTCGGCGTCGCCACCGAGCGCGAGGCGCGCGCGGCGCTGAAGCGCGACCCCGACTACGACCTGGTGCTGCTCGACCTGCACCTGGGCGACAGCGACGGCTTCGATCTGCTGGCCGATCTGCGCAAGCTCTACCCGGCGCTGCCGATCGTCGTCGTCTCGGCCTCGGACCGCGCCAGCGACGTCATCCGCGCGATCGACGCCGGCGCGATGGGTTTCGTGCCCAAGCGCGCCAGCAACGACACGCTGTTCGACGCGCTGCGCCTGGTGATGAGCGGCGGCATCTACGTGCCGCCGATGACGCTCGGGCTGGCCGGTGCTGCGTCGGTCGAACCCGAAGGCGACACCGTGCCCGACATCATGCGGCCGCGCCTGGGTGAGGCCGATCTCGGCGACATTGCGCGCAACGCATCGGGCACGCCGCACCAGCAGCCCACGCCGAGTTTCGAGTCGTTGGGCCTGTCGCCGCGCCAGGCCGACGTGCTCGGCTACCTGCTGAAGGGCCTGCCCAACAAGCTGATCGCGCGCGAGATGGAGCTGTCGGTCGAGACCGTGAAGGACCATGTGGCGGCGGTGCTGCGCGCGCTCAAGGTGTCGTCGCGCACGCAGGCGGTGCTGGCGGTCGGCCAGATGTCGCAGCGCGGCGCACCCGGCGGCTGGAAGCCGTCGAAGTGATGGACCCAGCCCACCCCCGGAGGGGGCACTGCCGGCGGCCGGGCAACGCCTTCGTGAAATCGGGTGCCTCGTGAGTACCGCGCAACGCGGCCCGATCCACAGCGCCAGCGACGCCGAGCGCGCCGACCATGTGCGCGCGCTCTTCGAGCAGATGCCCGCAGTGTTGGCCGGCAACGCCATCGGCTTTGCGCTGGTGCTGATGGCGTTCTGGCCGATCGCGCCGCTGGTGCGCATCGGCGGCTGGCTTGCGCTGGCGCTGCTGCTGTGGGGCCTGCGCCTGGCGCACTACCTGCGCTACCGCGCGCGGCGCGACGCCGATGCCGCCACCGTGCTCGCCTGGCGCAACAGCTGGCGCGTGCTGGTGCTGCTGCAGGGCGCGATGTGGCCGCTGGCGGTGTGGCTGTTCTGGGGCATGGGCTTCACCTTCCACACCGTTGCGCTGGTACTGATCGCGATGAGCTACGCACTCGGTTCGGTGCAACTGCTGGCAGCGCAGCCGATGCTGTTCATCAGCTTCACCTCGATCGTGCTGTTGCCGATCATCGTGCGCGTGGCCATCGACACCGCCGAGGCCTGGCATTGGCAGCTCGCCATCGTGCTCGGCTTCCTGTTCCTGATCACGCTGGTGTTGGGTCGCACCTACCGCGATGCGCTGGCGCAGGCGATCGTGTTGAAGCAGCGCACGGAGCACCTGGCCGAGCAATTGAAGGGCGAGAAGGCCGCGGCCGACGAAGCACGTCGCGCTGCCGAGGCTGCCACCCGCGCCAAGACCCAGTTCTTCGCCGCCGCGAGTCACGATCTGCGCCAGCCGCTGCACGCGATGGGCCTGTTCGCAGAAGCGCTGCGCCAGAAGAGCGAGAAGGGCGGCGACACCGAAGTGGCGTCGCTCGTCAACAGCATCAACCAGAGCGTCGATGCGCTCGAAGGCCTGTTCGGCGAGCTGCTCGACATGACGCGCATCGACAGCGGTGGCGTCGATGTACAGAACGCGCCGGTGCGCATTCGCGACATCTTCGCCCGCGTGCGTTTGAACTTCGAGCCGGTGGCGTTCGAGAAGGGGCTGGCGCTGTCGTTCCACGGCGCGCAGCGCGTGGCCCACAGCGACGGCCTGCTGATCGAGCGCATGCTGCGCAACCTCGTCAGCAACGCCATCCGCTACACCGAGGACGGCGGCGTGCTGGTGGCATGCCGACCCCGCAACGGCAAGCTGCTGCTCCAGGTCTGGGACAGCGGGCGCGGCATCGATGCAGCCCAACTGCCGCGCATCTTCGAGGAGTTCTACCAGGTGCAAGGCCCGTCGCCGCTGGCCGCGCACCAGAAGAAGGGCCTCGGTCTCGGTCTGGCCATCGTCAAGCGCCTGTCGAATCTGCTCGATGCCAATCTCACGGTGCGCAGCGTGGTGGGCCGCGGCACGGTGTTCACGTTCGAAGTGCCGGTGGGCCGCGAGCCGCGCACGATCGCGCCGCCGCCGGCGTCGTCGGCCGCATCGCTCGGCTTGACGCTGGCCGGCCGGCGCATCCTCGTCGTCGAGGACGAGCCGGTGGTGCGCGAAGGCTTGCTGGTGCTGCTGCAGTCGTGGGGCGCCGAGGTCGAGGCCTTGCCGGACATGGCAGCGGTGCAGGCCTGGCGCGCCGCGCCGGACGTGCAAGCGCCGGACCTGCTGATCGTCGACTACCGCCTGCCCGGCGGTCACACCGGCATCGAGGCGCTCGGCGCTGCGCGTGCGCGCTGGCCGGGCCTGGCGCTGCCGGCCATCGTCGTCACGGGCAGCAGCCTGGGCGGGCATGAAGACGAAGCCGGCAAGCACGACTTCCACCTGCTGATCAAGCCGGTGCTGCCGAACAAGTTGCGGGCGATGATCGGCTTCAAGCTCGGCATGCGTTGAGCGGCCGCCCCCGCAACTTGGGGGCATGGCCCGAGGGGTGACAGCCGGCATGCGCTGCTGCGGGACAATCGCGGCTGTGACCGCCACTACCACCACCACCGCCACCCCGCTCGTATCGATCCTGATATGCAGCTACAACTACGAGCGCTTCGTCGGCGAGACGATCGCCAGCGCGCTGGCGCAGACCTGGCCGGGCACCGAGGTGATCGTCGTCGACGACGGATCGAGCGACGGCTCATGGGGCGTGATCGAATCCTTCGGCGACAAGGTGCGCGCCATCCGCCAGCCCAACGGCGGCCAGGGCGCGGCCTACAACACCTGCTTTGCTGCGAGCCGCGGCGACTGGGTCATCTTCCTCGATTGCGACGACCTGCTCGACGCCGACTGCGTTGCCCGCTGCGTCGAGCAGATGCACGACGACGTGCACAAGGTGGCGTTCTGCATGCGCGTGATCGATGCGCAGAGCAACGCCACCGGCAACGTCATCCCCTACACCATGCATGCCGGCGACGTGCGCGACACCCTGCGCCGCTTCGGCATCTACGGCGGTCCGCCGGGCAGCGGCAACTTCTACCGCCGCAGCACGGCCGCGCCGTACTTTCCGCTCGACGAGAAGGTCTGGCCGATGTGCGCCGACACCGTGCCCTTCGTCGTCGCCGGCGCTGCCGGACGTGTCGCCGCGATCAGTGAGCCGCTGGGCGGCTACCGCATTCACCGCAAGGCCAACAAGGCCCTGGGCCTGTTCGGCAACGTGCTCGGCACGCTCAACGAGACGATGCTGCTCGACGACAAGCGTCGCGCCGAGGCACTGAAGATGGTGGCGCTGCTGCTGCCGCTGCGCACCGACGAGCCGCTGCTGCCGCCGCCCACGCTGGTGCGCACGCGCGTCATTTCGTGGCGCGTGCAGCGCGCCGCGCACCCCTACGCCGACGACAGCGCGGGGTCGCTGCTGCGCCTGGTCTGGCGCAGCGTCAACGCCTGGCCCGGCTACGGCATGCTCGACCGCATCACGACGCTGATGTGGTCGGTCGGCATGCTGTGGTTGCCGAAGGCGGCGGTGGCCTGGCTGGTTCGCATCAATGTCTCCAACGAAGCCAAGCGGCGCCTGCGCGCGATGTCCTCGATGTGAACCGCGGGCCTGGCGTGCAGATGCCGCGCGACGCCATTGGCTGCCCCTGATCGGCACTTCGCCGCCGCGGTGCTGAGGACTATTGCCGCCGCGCGACGGGGCCAGGCTACAGCGCGACCGCACGAGTGCCGATGGTGTGATGCACCTGCATCATTGCCATGTCCGTCGCCTTCCTGCCTCATCGCGAGCACCATCGCGAGTCCACTCGGGCCGCGCCGCCCGGCCTGCCGGGCCGTGCCGTTGGCCCCGACGTGGCCGAGCCGCTGCGCGTGCTCGAACAGGCGGGGCTGGGCATTGCGCTGATCCAGCAGCGCCGCATCGCCAGCTGCAACCAGCGCTTTGCCGAGCTCTACGGCCGACAGCGGCCGGGCGAACTGGTCGGCGTGTACACGCGCGATCTCTACGCCAATGCCGACGACTTCCACGCGCTCGGCGGCGTCGCTTATCCGGTGATGGCCGAGGGCGTGCCCTACCGCATCGAGCTGCCGCAGCGCAAGCGCAACGGCGATGTCTTCTGGGCGCGCCTGACCGGCACGCTGTTCGATCCGCAGGACGCGACGCGCGGCACCGTCTGGATCGTCGACGACATCGATGCGCGCAAGAGTGCCGAAGCGGCGCTGGCCACGGTGCGCGAGCAGCACCAGCTGATCCTCGACAACGTGCCGGTGGGCGTGGTCTTCCTGCGCGAGCGCTGCGTCACCCAATGCAACCGCGCCTTCGAGCAACTGCTGGGCTGGGCGCCGGGCGAGCTCGACGGCCGCTCGTCGCGCGAGTGGTATGCCGACGACGCGCAGTGGCAGGCGGCGGGCGAGCGCTACCGGCAGGCGCTGGCGCAGGGCCTGGCCTTCGAGGACGACCTGACGCTGCGCCATCGCGACGGCCATGCCATCGAATGCGAAGTGCGGGTGCAGGCGATCGATGCGCAGCAGCCGGATGCGGGTTCGATCTGGATCACGCTCGACATCACGGCGCGCAAGCTCGCCGAGCGCGCGCTGCACGACACCCGGGCCGACCTCGAACGCCAGGTGCGCGAGCGCACCGAGGCTTTGAAACGCACGGTGCAGGCGCTGCAGCAGAAGGTCAGCGAGGGCAAGCAGGCCGAGGCGCGCATCCAGCGCCTCGCGCACTACGACCCGCTGACCGGTCTGCCCAATCGCACCCTGCTCGAAGAACGTGCTCAGGTGGCGTTTGCGCATGCGCGGCGCACGCGCGGCTCGGCGGCGCTGATGTTTCTCGATCTCGACCACTTCAAGTCGGTCAACGACTCGCTCGGTCACCGCGTCGGCGATGCGGTGCTGATCGAGTTGGCGCAGCGCCTGCGTCGCGTCGTGCGCGAGCAGGACACGGTGTCGCGCCTGGGCGGCGACGAGTTCGTGCTGCTGCTGCCCGACACCGACGCCGCCGGAGCCGCCGAGGTGGCGCAGCGCGTACTCGCCGTGGCGCAGGTGCCGTTCACGGTGGAAGGCCACGAGCTGACCGTCACGCCTTCGGCCGGCATCGCGCTGGCGCCGGGCGATGGCGAGGACCTGGGCGCGCTGTCGCGCGCGGCCGATACCGCGATGTACCAGGCCAAGGCCGAAGGCCGCAACACCTGGCGCTTCTACACCGCCAAGCTGCAGGCGCAATCGGACCGCGCGCTGCTGCTGTCCAACGCCCTGCGCCGCGCTATCGAGCGCGAGCAGTTGAGCCTGGTTTATCAACCGCAGATGGACCTGCGCAGCGGACGCATCACCGGCGCCGAGGCGCTGCTGCGCTGGCAGCATCCGGAGCTGGGCGCGGTGTCGCCGGTGGAGTTCATCCCGCTGGCCGAATCCACCGGGCAGATCCTGCCGATCGGGCAGTGGGTGCTGCGCGAGGCGGCGACTCAACTCGCGGCCTGGGACCGCGAGGGCCTGCCGCCGCTGACGGTGGCGGTCAACGTCTCGTCGGTGCAGTTGCGGCAGAACGATTTTCCGGCGCAACTCAGGCGCACCATCGAGTCTGCCGGCGTGGGCATCGAGCGCATCGAGGTCGAGCTCACCGAAGGCGCGGCGATGCAGGACCCGCAGGCTGCCATCGCGGTGATGAACGCGCTGTACGAAGGTGGCACCGAGCTGTCGATCGACGACTTCGGCACCGGCTACTCGTCGCTCGCGTACCTGAAGAACTTTCCGGTGGGCAAGCTGAAGATCGACCGCAGCTTCGTGCGCGACATCGGCAGCGACGCCGGCGACAACGCCATCGTCGAAGCCATCATCCGCATGGCATCGAGCCTGGGCATGCGCACCGTGGCCGAGGGCGTGGAGACGCAAGCACAGTTCGACTTCCTGCGCGAGCGCGGCTGCGACGGGATGCAGGGCTACCTGTTTTCCAAGCCGCTGTCCGCGGCGGAGTTTGCGCGGTTCGTGAGCGCGCGACAGGCGTCGGCGTAGGCGCGTTGCGCGCTACGACGCCCTTCGTTCCTCTGCCCTCGTCGTTGTTCGCACTACGCCGGCGCGTAGGCCAGCCGCACGTAGATCGGCGCGAAGGCCTCGGCCTGCGTCACTTCCACCAGGCTTTCGCGCGAGAGCTCGAGCAGTGCGATGAAGGTCACCACCACCACCGGCACGCCGCGCTGGGTGTCGAAGAGGTCTTCAAAGAGCGCGAAGCGCCGGCCCTGGAGCTTGCGCAGCACGATGCTCATGTGCTCGCGCACCGACAGCTGCTCGCGCGTGATGTGGTGGTGCGCCACGAGCTTGGCGCGGTGCAGGATGTCGCGCCAGGCGTCGCGCAGATCCGGCAGAGCCACATCGGGAAAGCGCGGCTCGATCGCTTGTTCGATGGCGACCTGCGCGCGCAGGAAGTCGCGGCCGAGCATCGGCAGCGTGTCGATCCTGACTGCCGCGAGCTTCATCTGCTCGTACTCGAGCAGGCGGCGCACGAGCTCGGCGCGCGGGTCTTCGGGCTCGCTGCCGTCGTCGCTCTTCCTGGCCGGCAGCAGCATGCGGCTCTTGATCTCGATCAGCATCGCCGCCATCAGCAGGTACTCGGCCGCGAGTTCGAGGTTGCGCTGCGCGGATCTCGTCGACGTAGCGCAGGTACTGGCGCGTCACTTCGGCCAGCGGGATGTCGAGGATGTTGAAGTTCTGCTTGCGGATCAGGTAGAGCAGCAGATCGAGCGGGCCTTCGAAGGCTTCGAGGAAGACTTCGAGCGCATCCGGCGGGATGTACAAGTCCTGCGGCATGGCGAACAGCGGCTCGCCGTACAGGCGCGCCACCGCCACCGAATCGATGTCCTTGGGCGGCAACTCGGCCACGGCCACCGGGTCGGCGGGCGGCGGCAGTTCGGTGATGTCGATCACTGCGTTGGGTCGATCACTTGGTCTGGTAGACGTAGGGCTGCTGCGCCACTTTGGCCTCGCGCCAGTCTTCGAGCGCCTCGCGGTCCTGCGCGCAGTCCCACAAACGTGCGCGGCCTGCGCGCTGCTCGGCTTCGAGCGTGGGCTTGCGTGCCTTCAGTTCGTCGATGAACTGGGTCACGTCGGAGCGATAGGGTTTCCAGAGCAGGGGCATGGGTCATCCAAAGGCAAAATCGGGCGTTGCAGCAATTTTACCGGGGGCTCTCGATGCGGCTTTTGAAAGGGATCGTCATGGCGTCTTTGATCGGCTCGTTGCTGGCGCTGCTGGGCTGCGACCCGCAGAAGATCGCCAAGCTCGAAGAGGGCGTGGCTACCGAGGCCGACGTGCGCAAGCAGTTCGGCGAGCCTCATGCGACGTACCCCGAGGCCGACGGCAGCAAGACCTTCGAGTTCAGTCGCCAGCCCGAGGGCCAGGTGGCCTACATGATCACGATCGGCGCCGACGGCAAGATGAGCGCGCTGCGCCAGGTGTTGAAGCCGGCGGAGTTCGCCAAGGTCACGCCGGGCCTGGACAAGGCGGCCGTGCGGCGTCTGCTCGGCAAACCGGCGAAGACGGCCAAGTACGACTTGAAGCCCGACGAGGAGCACTGGGACTGGCGCTGGCTCGACGGCCAGGTGTCGAAGCTGTACTCCGTCACCTTCAACCGCGACGGCGCCGTCATGACCAGCGCGATCAGCGATGAACCGATGAGGGCGTCGCCCTAGCCCGGGCTAGGGCCGGCCGCGCAAGAAACGCCTACGCGGGCTTGTTGTCGAACGCTGCCGCCACCGTCGGCACGATCGACTCTTCGCCGAGTTCGGCGGCAAAGCCCGCGCGCCGCATCAGCGACAGCGGCTGCTCGTTGACGTTGGCCAGCACCAGGCCGATGCCCTGCTTCTTGAGCTTGCGGTAGAGCTGCGTCAGCGCATCCAGGCCCGATGTGTCCATGGAGATGAGGCGGTGCATCTCCAGCACCACCGCGCGCGTACCCGGCGCGATCTGGGTCTCGAGCGCTTCGATGCGCCCGACCGCGCCGAAGAACAGCGAGCCGAACAACTCGAAGCTGACCACGCCCGAGGGCAGCGGTCCGGCGTCGTAGGGGCGCACCGTGAACAGCGTCCCCATGCGGTAGATGAAGAAGACGCAGGCGAGCACCAGGCCCACTTCCACCGCCACCGTCAGATCGAAGATCACCGTCAGCAGGAATGTGCCGACGAGGATGGTGCGGTACTGAACGCTGAAGCGGCGCAGGCGCACGAACTCGTGCCACTCGCCCATGTTCCAGGCCACGAACAGCAGGATCCCGGCGAGCGCCGGCAGCGGGATGTGCACCGCCAGAGGCGCGGCCACCAGCACGATCGTCAGCAGCGCCAGCGCATGCACCATGCCGGCCACAGGTGTGCGTCCGCCGGCGCGCACGTTGGTGACGGTGCGCGCGATGGTGCCGGTGGCGGGCATGCCGCCGAACAGCGGCGAGACGATATTGGCGATGCCTTGGGCCATCAGTTCCTGGTTCGGATCGTGGCGCGGCAATTCGTCGTTCATGTTGTCGGCCACGCGCGCGCACAGCAGCGACTCGATCGCGCCGAGCAGCGCGATCGTCAGCGTCGGGATCAGCAGTTGCTTGGCGCTCTCCCACGAGAACGGCGGCAGTGCCAGCTCGGGCAGGGTGCGCGGGATGCCGCCGAAGCGCGTGCCGATGGTTTCGACCGGCAGCGTGAAGTACCAGCTGAGCAGCGTCATCGACAGCAGCGCCACCACCGGGCCGGGCACGCGCGCCATGATGCGCACCGAGCGGCCTTCGATGAGCTTCTCGGTGAAGGCGCCGGCGGCGAACAGGCGCGGCCACAGGAACAGCCCGCCGAAGCAGGCCAGGCCGATCGCCAGCGCGTAGGGGTTGAAGCTGCCCAGGTGCAGCCAGAGCGCGCCGATCTGCGAGAAGAAATCGGCCGGCATCTTGGCGATCGACAACCCGAGCAGGTCCTTGAGTTGCGACAGCCCGATCAGCACCGCGATGCCGTTGGTGAAGCCGATGATGATCGTCACCGGGATGTAGCGCACCCAGGCGCCGAGCTTGAACCAGCCGAGCGCGAACAGCAGCACGCCGGCGAGCGCGGTGGCGATCAGCAGGTTGGTCAGGCCGTAGCGCTCGACGATGCCGAAGACGATGACGATGAAGGCGCCGGCCGGCCCGCCGATCTGCACGTTGGAGCCGCCGAGCGCCGAGATCAGGAAGCCGGCGACGATGGCGGTGACGAGGCCCTGCTCGGGCTTCAGGCCGCTGGCGATCGCGAACGCCATTGCCAGCGGCAGCGCGACGATGCCGACCGTGAGGCCCGCGCCGATGTCGGCCAGGCAGCGGCCGCGGTCGTAGCCGCGCAGCGCATCGACCATGCGCGGGCGAAAGCGGTGCAGACTCAACGTACGCGCATGCCAGGCACGGCGCCGGCCCAGGGTTCGAGGATGTACAGGCCCGGGTTGGCCTTCTCGTCGGCGTGCGACGCGGCCAGCACCATGCCTTCGCTGATGCCGAACTTCATCTTGCGCGGTGCGAGGTTGGCGACCATCACCGTCATCTTGCCGATCAGGTCTTCGGGTTGGTAGGCGCTCTTGATGCCGGAGAAGACGTTGCGTGTCCGTGGACGCCCCTGCGGGTCGGTGCCTTCGCCGACGTCGAGCGTCAGGCGCAGCAGCTTGTCGCTGCCTTCGACAGGCTCGGCGTTGACGATCTTGGCGATGCGCAGATCGATCTTGGAGAAGTCGTCGATCTTGATCTTCGGCGGCGAGCGGGTTCGCCGCCGGGCAATGCCGCCGGGGGCGGCGGCGATGTCGAGCAGCGCATCGACCTGCTTGGCATCGACGCGCTGCATCAGGTGCTTGTACTCGCCGATCGTGTGCGCACCGAGCGAACGCGACGCGTCGTGCCAGTCGAGTGCGTCGATCTTCAGGAAGGATTCAACTTGCGCCGCCAGCGCCGGCATCACCGGCTTCAGATAGACAGTCAGCACGCGAAAGGCCTCGATGCAGACGCTGCACACATCGTGCAGCGCCGCATCCATGCCCGCTTGCTTGGCCAGATCCCAGGGCTTGTTGCGATCGACGTACTCGTTCACACGGTCGGCCAGCAGCATCACTTCGCGCAGCGCCTTGCCGAACTCGCGTTCTTCGTACAACTCGCGCACGGCGCCGCTGTGTGCGCGCAGGCCGTCGAGCAGTGTGCGTCCCTCGACGCCGAGGTCGGCGCTGAGCCGGCCGCGGAAGCGCTTGGCCAGAAAACCCGCCGCGCGGCTGGCGATATTGATGTACTTGCCGATCAGATCGCTGTTCACCCGCGCAATGAAATCCTCGGGGTTGAATTCGATGTCCTCGACCTTCGCATTCAACTTCGCCGCGATGTAGTAGCGCAGCCACTCGGCGTTCAAGCCCACTTCCAGATACTTCAACGGCGACAAGCCCGTGCCGCGGCTCTTGCTCATCTTGTCGCCGCCGAGCGTGATGAAGCCGTGCACGTTGACCTTGTCCGGCGTCTTGCGGCCGGAGAAGTGCAGCATCGCCGGCCAGAACAGGGTGTGGAAGTAGGCGATGTCCTTGCCGATGAAGTGGATCTGCTCCACCGCCGGATCGGCCATGTAGGCGTCGAACTTTGCGCCGAGCAGGTTCTTCAGCGACGCGAGATAGCCCACAGGCGCGTCGAGCCAGACATAGAAATACTTGTCTTCGGTGTCGGGAATGCGGATGCCGAAGTAGGGCGCGTCGCGGCTGATGTCCCAGTCGGCCAGGGTCACATGGCCGGCGTCGTCGGCGCTGAACCACTCGCGGATCTTGTTGAGCACCTCGGGCTGCAGCCGGCCCGGCTCGGCGGTCCACTGCTGCAGGAAATCGATGCAGCGCTGCGAACTCAACTGGAAGAAGTAGTGGGTGCTCGACTTCAGCACCGGCGTGGCGCCGCTCAAGGCCGAGAACGGGTTCTTCAGGTCGGTGGGCGCATAGACCGCGCCGCAGTTGTCGCAGTTGTCGCCGTACTGGTCCTTCGCGCCGCACTTCGGGCACTCGCCCTTGATGTAGCGGTCGGGCAGGAACATCGACTTCATCGGGTCGAAGAACTGCTCGATCACGCGCTCGGCGATCAGGCCGTGCTTGCGCAGCGCGCGATAGATGTCCTGCGCCAGTTCGTGGTTCTCGGGGCCGTCGGTCGAGTGCCAGTTGTCGAAGGCGATGTGAAAGCCTTCGAGGTATTGCTTGCGGCCGGCCGCGATCTCGGCGACGAAGGCCTGCGGCGTCTTGCCCGCCTTCTCCGCCGCGATCATGATCGGCGCGCCGTGCGCATCATCGGCACAGACGAAGTGCACTTCCACGGGGGACCCGTCGTCGCTCACCTGCATGCGCTGGAAGCGCACCCAGATGTCGGCCTGGATGTACTCCATCATGTGCCCGATGTGAAACGGCGCGTTGGCGTAGGGCAGGGCGGTGGTGACGAAGAGCTTGCGGGTCATGGCCGGATTATTTCAGCAGGGTCACGCGCAGACCGGCAAAGCGCGAGAAGTCGCGATCGAAGGTGCCCAGCTCGGCGCCGTGCTCGATCGCCAGCGCGGCCAGGTGGGCATCGGAAACCAGGTTGCCGCCCGTGCCGGCGCCTAACAGCAAGCCGGCAAGCAGCATCGCGTGGCGCGATGTCGGCGTGATGACATGGGCGCGCGGGTGCTGCAGCCAGGCATCGACCACGGCCAACGCATCTTCGATCGGAAGCGGCCGCGCAAAGATGCCGCTGCGCGTTGCCAAGCGCAGGAAACCGATCAGTGCCGGCCAGGCAAAGCCAATGCCTGGTGCGCGCGAGAACGACTCTTCGATCCAGGCGCGAGCGCTGTCGTGCTGTGGGCTGTCGGCGTTGACCGCATAAAGCAGCAGGTTGACATCGGGCGTTCTCATTTGCGTGTTGCATCCTGATCTTCCAGTTCGCCGGCCAGGGCGTTCGCCTTGGTCAGATCGATCTTGGCGCGGCCAAGCGAGAACACCGGCTGCTTGAAGGCTGCGGCCTTCGCCGCACCCCGCCCGAGGCCGGCACGCACGGCGTCATTCAGCACCTGCTTGAAAGGCCTGCCGCTTCGGTGCTCGGCATCCTTGAGCAGGCGCTGCACGTCGGGGTCGAGAGTGACCGTGGTTCGCATGGCGTCAGAGCATCATGGTGGAAAGCATCATGATGCCATAGCGGCCGCGCGCGTCGAAGAGACACATGCGCGATCGAGCCCAAACGGAGCGCGCACCATGCCACTGACCTGCTTCATCCGCTACCAGATCGATCCGTTCCAGCGCGAGGCCTTTCGCCGCTACGCGCAGAACTGGCTGCGCATCATCCCGCGCTGTGGCGGCAAGCTGCTCGGCTATTTCCTGCCGCACGAGGGCACGAACGACATCGCCTGGGGGCTGATCGGATTCGACAGCCTGGCCGCCTACGAGGCCTACCGTGCCACGCTCAAGGCCGACGCCGAGGGCCGCGCCAACTTCGAGTGGGCCCAGCGCGAGCGCTTCATCCTGCGCGAGGAGCGAACGTTCCTGGAGAACGTGGCGTGATCGCGGTCATCTTCGAAGTGCTGCCCAAACCCGGCCACGCCCAGCGCTACTTCGACATCGCGGCCGAACTCAAGCCGATGCTCGACGGTATCGACGGTTTCCTCTCGGTCGAGCGCTTCGAGAGCCTGTCGCAACCCGGGCGCTTCCTGTCGCTGTCGTACTGGCGCGATGAAGATGCCGTGCGCGCCTGGCGCACGCATGCGCTGCACCGCGCCGGCCAGCGCGAGGGTCGCAGCGTCGTCTTCGACGACTACCGCATCCGCGTCGCATCGGTCCTGCGCGACTACGGCCTGCGCGATCGCGCGCAAGCGCCGGCCGACTCGCTGGCCTACTTCTTGTGAGCAGCAGAACCGCGCCGCACGAACCGCGCCTGGCCCGCGTCGCGGCCGCGATCGCCGACCCGGCGCGCTCGCGCATGCTCGCCTTTTTGCTCGACGGCCAGTACGCGAGTGCGGGAGAACTGGCCCAGGCCGCGAGCGTTCAGCCTTCGACGGCGAGCGCGCACCTCGACAAGTTGCTGCGGGCTGATCTCGTGCTGTGCGAGCCGCGCGGTCGCCATCGCTATTTCAGGATCGCCGACGGCGAGGTCGCGCATGCACTCTGCGCCCTGGCGCTGGTGGCCGAGCGCGGCACGCACGACCGTGCCTGGTCGCACCCCGAGCGCCAGCGCTTGCGCGAGGCGCGCTGCTGCTATGGGCATGCGGCCGGGCGGCTCGGCGTGGCGTTGTGGGAGCAACTCAACGGCGACGGGCGCTTGCTGGACGATGGCGCAGACCTGACCGACGCCGGCCGGCGTTGGCTCGAAGACCTCGGCTTCACGCCGACGCCGCCGCGCGCCGGACAGCGCTTCGCCTATGGCTGCCTCGACTGGTCGGAGCGGCGCGATCACATGGCCGGCAGCCTGGCGCGGCAACTGCTCGATCACTTCATCGCGCAGGGCTGGGTGCGAAAGCACAGCGGCGCCGGCGGCAACCACCGCGTGCTCGAGGTCACGCCGCGCGGCCGTCGGCAACTGCTGCCCAAGCTCGGGTTGGGGTAAGGGTTACACCGCGAGCGATAGACTGCCGGCGTTTCCACCCTGGTCGCTCGCGCTCGCATGTCCCTCACCGATAGCACTGTCACCGAAGCGCTGAAGAGCGTCATCGATCCCAATACCGGCAAGGACTTCGTCTCGACCCGGCAACTCAGGAACCTCAAGGTCGAAGGCGGCGATGTCGCCTTCGACGTCGAACTCGGCTACCCCGCCAAGAGCCAGATCCCCGCGCTGCGCAAGGCGCTGATCGCCGCGGTGCGCACGCTGCCGGGGGTGGAGAACGTCAGCGCGAATCTGTCGAGCAAGATCATCGCGCATGCCGTGCAGCGCGGCGTGCAACTGCTGCCGACGATCAAGAACGTCGTGGCGGTGGCATCGGGCAAGGGCGGCGTCGGCAAGAGCACGACGGCCTGCAACCTCGCACTGGCTCTTGCGGCCGAGGGCGCGCGCGTGGGCATTCTGGATGCCGACATCTACGGCCCGAGCCAGCCGATGATGATGGGCATCGAGGGCCGCCCCGAGAGCAGCGACGGCAAGTCGATGGAGCCGATGGAGAACTTCGGCGTGCAGGTGATGTCGATCGGCTTCCTGGTCGACACCGACAACCCGATGATCTGGCGCGGCCCGATGGCGACGCAGGCGCTAGAGCAGTTGCTGCGCCAGACCAACTGGAACGACCTCGATTACCTGATCGTCGACATGCCGCCGGGCACCGGCGACATCCAGCTGACGCTCTCGCAGCGCGTGCCGCTGACGGGCGCCGTGATCGTCACCACGCCGCAGGACATCGCGCTGCTCGATGCGAGAAAGGGCCTGAAGATGTTCGAGAAGGTCGGCGTGCCGATCCTCGGCATCGTCGAGAACATGGCCGTGCACGTGTGCTCGAACTGCGGTCATGCCGAGCACATCTTCGGCGCCGACGGCGGCAAGAAGATGGCCGCCGAGTACGGCGTCGACTACCTCGGCGCGCTGCCCCTGAGCATGTCGATCCGCGAGCAGGCCGACGCCGGCCGGCCGACGGTGGTGAGCGACGCCGATGGCGAAGTCGCCACGATCTACAAGACGATGGCGCGCCAGGTGGCGGTGAAGATCGCGGCCAAGGCCAAGGACTTCAGCGCCAAGTTCCCGACGATCTCGATCTCGAAGACGACGTGAACCGCGCAGCGCCGGGCCGCCCCAAGCAAGCGGTCATCCCCTCGGGGGATCGTGCGATGGTCCCATCGCGCGAGGGGCCCGCATGACGCATCCTGTGGTCAGGGTTGCAGTGGTGATGGAGCGCGTCGCGCAGCCCAATCGCTGGCAAGACTGGCAGCACAGCGTCGTCGAGGTGATCGCCGACGAAGGCGCGTTCGGTATCGAGCCGCGCCTGCTGCACGACGACGGCAGGACTTCGCGCTGGCTGCATCCGGATCTCTTGGTCGAGCTTTTCGCCGACGAGTGCAAGGGCTACTTCCTCAACCTGACCTCGGGTGCGCCGGTGTGGTTCGTGATGTGGCAGTGCGATGAGCACGATGCGTCGATCGCGCGGCCCGGCGGCGTGAGTCTGTCGTACATCATGTCCGACCGCTGGTTGAGCACGGACGAGAAGGTGGACACGGTGCCGCTGCCGGGCGACGTTGAAGAGTGGCTGCGCGTCTTCACCAACGCCAACTTCAAGATCGACGAGCCGCGGCGGCAACGCGCTCAGTCCTTCGTCAGCCCCGAAGAGCGCGAGCGGCAGGCGCGTCGCCTGCAAGGCGGCGGCGATGGCTGAAGACGACGGCTTTCTCTCGCGCTGGGCGCGGCGCAAGGCGCAGGTCAAGCAGGGCGAGAAGGTCGCGCCGGAGGCGGTCGTGCCGCCGGCTGTTCCGGCGGCGCAGGTCGCGCCCGCGGCCGTCGTTCGGGCCGAGCCCGTGGAAGCCCCGGTGCCGAGTCTTTCGCAAGCGCCACCTCCGCCCACGCTCGACGACGTCGCCGCCCTGACGAAGGAATCAGACTTCTCGCGCTTCGTCGCGCCGAATGTCGATCCCGGCGTCAGGAACGCCGCGATGAAGAAGCTTTTCGCCAGCGACCCGCACTTCAATGTGATGGACGGCCTGGACGTGTATATCGACGACTACAACAAGTTCGAGCCGATACCCAAGTCGATCCTGCGCCAGCTCGTCAACGCGCGCTCTCTCGGCCTGCTCGATGACGAGCTCGAAGAGCAACCCAAGCCGGATAATCCCGACCTCGATGAAAACGCTGATCTGCAACTGCAACCGCACGATGCCGCTGGACAGCCAGGCGCTGAGCAAGGCCTTGTCGACGGCGCAGATGCCGACGGCGATAGCGACAACTCTTTGCCGCCGCGAAGCGCCTGAGTTCCAGCGCGCTGCCAAGTCCGGCGATGACCTGCTGGTGGCCTGCACGCAGGAAAGTCGCCTCTTTCTCGAACTCAACGAGCAGACCGTCGGCGCGCCGAGCATTGCCGAGCGGCCGATCCGCTTCGTCAACATCCGCGAGAGCGGCGGCTGGTCGAAGGACGCGGCGCAGGCCACACCGAAGATCGCCGCGCTGATCGCCGCGGCGCAGTTGCCTGAAGCCGAGCCGGTGGCGACCGTCGGCTACAAGAGCAGCGGTCGCTGCCTGGTGATCGGCGCGGCCGATGCCGCCGAGCGTGCCGCGACGATGTTCGGCACCGGGCTGCAGATCAGCCTGCTCGTCACCGGCGGCGGCGCCATGGCGCAACGGCGTGATCTCGCCGTCCATGCCGGCCAGTTGACGAATCTCAGCGGCTGGCTCGGCGCCTTCGAAGCGTCGTGGCGTTCGAGCAACCCGATCGACCTCGACCTGTGCACGCGCTGCAACGCCTGCATCGACGCCTGCCCCGAAAGCGCGATCGACTTTTCATACCAGATCGACATGAGCCGCTGCAAGGCGCACCGCGAATGCGTGCGTGTCTGCGAAGCGGCCGGCGCGATCGAATTCGGCCGCGCGGCGATCGACAGCGGCGGGTCGTTCGACCTCGTGCTCGACCTGCGACCCGCGCCCGCGTTCACGCAACACGCGCCGCCGCAGGGCTACTTCCACGTCGGCGCCGACGAGAAGAAACTGTTCGATGCGGTGCTGAGACTGCGCGAGCTGGTCGGCGAGTTCGACAAGCCGAAGTTCTTCCACTACAAGCCCAAGCTGTGCGCGCACAGCCGCAACGAGCAGATCGGCTGCACGGCCTGCATCGATGTCTGCTCGGCGCGCGCGATCCGCAGCGATGCCACGTTGAAGGGCAAGTCGGTCACGGCGGCCGAAGCGCCGCGCCGCGTCGGCGAAGCGGTCAAGCCGCAGCCGGGCGGGCAGGGCGGTGGCATCGCCGTCGAGCCGCACCTGTGCATCGGCTGCGGCGCCTGCACCACGGTGTGTCCGAGCGGCGCGCTGGCCTATGCCACTCCGAACACGGTCGATCAGGGCAAGGTGCTGCGCACGCTGCTCTCCACCTACGCCAAAGCGGGCGGCAAGGATGCGGCGTTGTTGCTGCACAGCCAGGGTGCGGGCCAGCGCTTGATCGAAGACCTCGGCCGCGCCGCACGCACCGAAAAGGCGGTTCATGGCGTGCCGGCGCGCGTGCTGCCGCTGGCGCTGTGGCACACCGCCAGCGTCGGCATCGACCTGTGGCTGAGCGCCATCGCGCTCGGTGCGAGCCAGGTGTGGGTTCTGCTCACCGACGAAGAGGCGCCCGAGTATCGGCAGGCGCTGGCCGAGCAGACGGCGCTGGCGCAGGCCATCGTCTCCGGCCTGGGCTACGCCGGCACGCACCTGCGCTTGATCCAGGCGCGCGATGTGGCCGCGCTCGACGCCGCACTGCGCGCGCCATCGGCACAGAGCGTGGTCCAGGCAGCGACGCTTTCGCCGCAGGCCGACAAGCGCGCGACGCTCGACATGGCGCTCGATCACCTGATGGCCCACGCGCCCGCAGCGCTGCCCGAATCGATCGCGCTGGCTGCGGCCGGCGCGCCCTTCGGCTCGCTCGTGATCGACACCGACAAGTGCACGCTGTGCCTGTCGTGCGTCGGCGCCTGCCCCGAAGCCGCGCTGGCCGACAACCCCGAGGCGCCGCAGCTGCGCTTCATCGAGAAGAACTGCGTGCAGTGCGGCCTGTGCGCCAAGACCTGCCCCGAAGACGCGATCAAGCTCGAACCGCGGCTGTGGCTTGCCGACGGCGGCAAGGCGCGCAAGCAGATGCGCGTGCTCAACGAAGCGCAGCCCTACCTCTGCATCAAATGCAGCAAGCCCTTCGGCACCCTCAAGGCGATCGAGTCGATGATCGGCAAGCTCGCCGGCCACTCGATGTTCCAGGGCGCGGCGGCCGAGCGCCTGAAGATGTGCGGCGATTGCCGCGTCATCGACATCCACACGAATCCGAACGAAGTCAGGATCACTGACACATGAGCACGCCGGGCCGCCCCAAGTGCGAATGCTCCCCCTCGGGGGGACCGCGCGCAGCGCGTAGGGGGCTCACATGAATGACGCAGCAGCGCAAGTTCGGCTGATCGACCGCGACGAAGGCGAGGAGCTGCAGCGCGCCGAGCTCTACGGTCTGCTGGCGCGGCTTTGGTACGCGCCGCCCGATGCCGCGCTGTTCGAACAGTTCGCGGTGGCGGTGACCGAGGCGCCGCACCCCGGCTCGTTTCTGGAAGCGCCGTGGCAAGAGCTTGTCGTCGCGATGCGAAGCAACAGTATCGAAGCCGCCGCCGAGGAGCATTCGGCCCTTTTCATCGGCATCGGCAAGCCCGACGTGCTGCTTTATGCCTCGCACCACATCGCCGGCGCGCTCAACGAGAAGCCGCTGATCACGCTGCGCGCCGACTTGGCCGAGCTCGGCCTGGCGCGCGAAGCCACGCTCGGTGAGACCGAAGACCACATCGCCTTCCTGTTCGAGGTGATGCGCTATCTGATCGCCGGCGACGACGTGGCGCTGTGCAACCTCGAGCGCCAGCGCCGCTTCTTTCGCAGCCACATCCAGCCGTGGGTCGCAAGCGCGTTGCCTGATGCGGTGCTGCAACACCCGCGCGCGCGCCTGTACGCCGCGCTCGCCGGCTTCACCCGGGCCTTCGTCCAGGTGGAGACGCAGGGCTTCGACATGATCGAGTGAGACCTTTTCACACGCGTGATCAGGTGGAAACCCTGGGCTTCACGCGATCGCGGGATTCGTCATGATTCGCGCCCCCACTAAGCTCTTCGAAAGTCGTGGGGATCAAATGAACGCTATGCAGATGTCGCTGACCAACCCGTTGCCTCAGGCGCCCGCCGCCGCGGGCGGCCTGCAACGCCTGACGCCGCTGTCGCGTGAAGCGGTCATGTCGCAGCTCGACCGCATCGCTGGGGTCGATGCGCCGCCGCTGGCCGCCCACGGCCTCGGCGGCATGGCAGGCGTGATGGCGCTGGTAGGCGGCCTGGTGGTGGTCGGCATGGCCTTGATGTGGCAGGCGCCCGAAGAGCCACTGCGGCGGCCTTCGGCGCAGGCAGCGCCTGCGGCCAAGGTGGCCGTTGTCGCCGCGCCGGTCGCGCGCCTGCCGGATACCGCGACAGCCTCCGCCACGCCGGTCGTGACCGCGCAGCCCACAGCACCGGCTGCGCCGCTGCCGCTCGTCGCCGCGGCGCAGCCCGAACCCCGAAACGTGGTGGCAGCCGCAGCGCTGACAGCAGCAAAGGCGTCTGTGGCGAACGACGACGCTGCGCGCCAGGCACGCGCCAAGCAGCAAGCCGCCGCGGCACGGCGCAAGGCAGCGCTGCTGGCGCAGGAACAGGCGGCGCACGAGCAGCAAGCGCAGCGCGATGCGGCGCTGGCCGAGAACAAGCGCGAGCGCGCCGAGCAGGCCGCCGAAGAAGAGCGGCGGCGTCTCGCAGCGGCCGAACGCAAGCGCGCGGCCGCTGCGGTGCTGGTGGCGCTCGACACGTCGCGCCGCAGCGTCGCCGAGACCTGCGCCGTCAGCGGCGGCTTCTTCGGGCAGAACAGCTGCCGCGCGCAGGAGTGCGGCAAGGCAGAGCACCAGCGCGACGCGGTCTGCTTGCGCCTGCGCGAAATCGAGGAAGTTCAGCGCCGCGCCAGCGTGGATCGCTGATCACGCCCTTCACGGCGGCGCGAGTCGCTGCAGTTGCTCGACGAAGGCCTGCTCTTGCGTCGGTCCGTCGAGGCAGCGCATGTCGAGCCGCAGCTGAGCGTCCTGGATGCGCCCGATCACCGGCTGCGGCAGCGCGCGCAGCGCGGCGGCCATTCGATCCGGAAAGCTGCCGGCGCGCTTGGCTCCCATCGGCGCGCCAATGGCGATGCAGGCGCTCGGCAGCCGATCCACCGGCAGCGAGCCGCTGCCGATCTGGCTCTTGCACGGCAGCACCTGCACCTGGGCGCTGTCGCCCAAGGCGCGTGCCATCAGCGGAGCGATGCGTTCGGCCACCGCCTGAATCTCGCCCTGCGTGCGCGTCAGCAGGCGCAGCGTCGGCAGGCGCTCGGCCAGGCGGTCCGGGTCGCGGTACAGCTTCAACACCGCTTCGAGCGCAGCGATCGTCATCTTGTCCAGACGCAGCGCGCGCTTCAACGGGTTCTTCTTGATCTTGGCGATCAGCGCCTTGTCGCCGACGATCAGCCCGGCCTGGGGGCCGCCGAGCAGCTTGTCGCCGCTGAAGGTGACGACGTTGACGCCGGCAGCGATCGACTGCTGCGGCGTCGGCTCGGCCGGCAGGCCCCAGCGCGACATGTCGATCAGCGAGCCGCTGCCGAGGTCTTCGGCCAACGCAATGCCTTTGGATCTGCACAGCGCCGCGAGTTCGGCCACGGTTACGCTGGCGGTGAAGCCCTCGATCGCGTAGTTGCTGGCATGCACCTTCATCACCAGTGCGGTCTTCGGCCCGATCGCGGCGTCGAAGTCGCGCAGGTGGGTGCGATTGGTGGTGCCGACTTCGACCAGCGTCGCGTTGGCGCGGCGCATGATGTCCGGGATGCGGAAGGCGCCGCCGATCTCGATCAGCTCGCCGCGCGAGACGATCACCTGCTTCTTCTCGGCCAGCGCCGCCAGCACCAGCAGCACCGCTGCAGCGTTGTTGTTGACGACGGTGGCGGCTTCGGCGCCCGTGAGTTCGCGCAGCAGGCCTTCGACGTGATCGTCGCGGTCGCCGCGCACGCCGCGGGCCAGGTCGTATTCGAGGTTGCCGGGCTGTCGCATCAGCGCCGTGACTGCATCGATCGCCTCCTGGGGCAGCAGCGCGCGGCCGAGGTTGGTGTGCAGCACGGTGCCGGTGAGGTTGAAGACGGGCCGCAGTTGCATCGCGGCGCGTGCTTCGAGTTGCGTGCGGCAGCGTTGCTCGAACTGCGCGGTGTCGAACGGCTGTGCGGCGTCGGCGCGCCAGGCTTCGAGCGCGTCACGTGCCGTGCCCAACACACTTGCGCGACCGTGCTGTTCGATCAACTCGCGCAGCGTCGGTGAGTCGAGCAGCTTGTCGAGTGACGGGGGCCGAGCAACTGCATGATCCATCACGCAAGCCTAATCCAAGCGAACGCCGCGGATCTGGCTTTGCCAGTCCGCTGGCGCTGCGGCGAAGCCGCTCACGGGGTGGTCGTCATTCACTGGCGGAAGAGGGTGGGAGTCGAACCCACCTGGGACCGCAGGGCAGCCCCACCCGGTTTTGCAGACCGGACGCCCCACCGGGGGACGATCCTCCTCCATGACGTGCTACGCATCGCGTGTCGAACATCGTGCGTGCGTCGCGCCTGATCTTGCGTCCCACCGGATCGCGCCTGGTGAAGCCGATGTGGTCGAAGAACTCTACCAGCGGGATCGACAGGTGCCGGCTGATGCCCGAGGTCTCGCGATAGGTCTTCACGTTCAGGCGCTGGTGCTCGTCGGCTTGCGCCAGTTCCTGCGCCTTGCTCGCCAGTTCGAGCAAATGCGGCGCGAGGATGAAGTACTCGGCGCCCACCGCATAGACCTTGCCCAGCCGCGCGGCCTTGTTGAGCAGGCGCGTCACCGCATCGCGGTGCAGCGTGCGGTCGCGCGCGAGCAGGTCGCTCAGCTTCGGTGGGTGGTTCCAGCCGCCTTCGGCCAGCCACGGCCGCAGCCGCTCCCACAGCTTCTGGTCGGCGCCTTGCAGTGAGGCTTCGTGGCCGGCCAGGCGCAGGTAGGGGCCGTGGCGTTGGAGCGTGCCGCCGCTGGTCAGTTCTTTCAGCAGCAAGGCGAAGACAGCGGGCGTCGGCCGCGCCGTCGCCAGCGAGCGCAACACTTGCTCGGTGCCGAGGCCGGGGCTGTCGGGCACGCGCTTGTGGTGCACGGTGAGCGTTTCAGCGATGCGCTTGGCGAGCCTTTCGAGTTGGCCCTCGGCGAATGCGAGCGTGGTCGCGCCGGCAGTGACCACCCGATGCGGCACGGCTTGTCGCAGTGCCTGCGCGGCGTCGGACGGCAGATTCCAGAGCGTCGAGAACTGCGCCAGATCGATGCCGTTGGGCGGCTCTTGCGCGAGCAGCGCCGCCAGCGCTTGGCCGGCCTCGGGCTTCTCGAGCGCGGCGAGTGTTGCCAGACGCTGCGACTTGCGACGTCGCGCCGCCGGCGCGAAGGCATCGAGCACGCTGCCGCCACCGATCGTGCGCTGCGCCGACTGGTCGCGCAGGATGAACCGGTCGCCGTGCAGCGCGCCGATCGGGCGATCGAGTTCGAGTTGCACCAGGGCGCTTGCGCCCGGCGCGATCGGCGTGCTTTCGAGCAGCACCACGCGCGCGCCGACGTCAACCGCGCCCAGATGCAGGTGCAGCGGCGTCCAGTGCGCCAGCGGCTGCGCTTCGCCGCCCAGCACGCGGACGCGCGCGTCGATGCGCTGCGTCGGCGCGTGCGCGCCTTCGGCGACGACCCAGTCGCCGCGCTCGATCTCGCCCTTCTCGACGCCGGCCAGGTTCAAGGCCAGGCGCTGGCCGGCGTGACCGACGGCCGCTTCGTGGTTCTGTGCGTGCAGGCCACGCACGCGCACTGTCTTGCCGCCGGGCGACAGCAGCAACTTGTCGCCGACGCTGACCTGGCCCGCGACGGCGGTGCCGGTAACGACCGTGCCGATGCCGGCCAGCGAGAAACTGCGATCCACCGCGAGGCGGAAATGGCCTTGCGCGCGCGCCGCGGGCAGCGCGGCGCGCGCGGCCGCCAGATGCGCTTCGAGCGCGTCGACGCCTTGCCGTGTGACCGACGAAACGGCGATCACGTCGGCCGCGGCGAGCGCGGTCTGCGCCAGCAGCGCGCGCACTTCGGCGCTGGCTTGCGCCAGGCGCGAGGGCGAGACCAGGTCGGCCTTGGTCAGCGCGACCACGCCGCGCGCCAGGCCGAGCAGATCGAGGATCGCCAGGTGCTCGCGCGTTTGCGGCATCGGCCCGTCGTCGGCGGCCACGACGAGCATGACGTGGTCGATGCCGGTGGCGCCGGCCAGCATGTTGCGGATCAGCTTCTCGTGGCCGGGCACATCGACGAAGCCGAGCACACCGCCGTCGGCCTGCGCCTTGTAAGCAAAGCCGAGGTCGATGGTGATGCCGCGCGCTTTCTCTTCCTTGAGGCGATCGGCGTCGACGCCGGTCAACGCTTTCACCAACGAGGTCTTGCCGTGGTCGATATGACCCGCGGTTCCGATGATCAAGATGATCCCGACTGAGTGAACAGACTCGATGGTACTGGCCTGCCTTTTCCTAGCACGACGCCGCGAGCGCTCTTGCGAAGAGCTGACTAGGTGCAAACAGGTATTGAAGGTGTCCGCCCCTATGAATTCAATTGCGTAACTGGCTGGAAGTACGTCCAGCCATTCGTGCGGGAAGCAAACAGGAGATCCGACATGAGAGATCCCACGAAAGCGGCAGACCGGCGCGTGGTGCTGGCAGGCGCCGGAGGCATTGGCGCGTTGGCTGCGGCAGCCGCGCTGCTGCCGGGCGCACAGCCGCCCGCGACGCCGGCAGTGGCGCCCGACGCCCCGCCCGCATCCGACACGGCAGCCGGCTACCGCCTGACGGAACACATCAAGCGCTACTACGCCAGCACACGCATCTGATGGCGCATCGAATCAACCCGGAGGCAACACCATGTTGTTGACACGAAGGTCGGCGGGCGGTGGAGGCGCAACAGCGCACTCCGGCGCGCTCGTCGACAGCCTCGCGCGCGGCATCTCGCGCGCGATTCCCACGATGGACCGGCGCAAGTTCCTGCGCCGCTCCGGCCTCGGTGTCGGGCGTCGGCATCGCCGCGTCGCAACTGACGCTGGTGCGCAAAGCCGAAGCGCAGGACAAGGCGGCTGCCGGCAGCAGCAATGTCAAGGTCGAGGTCAAGCGCACGGTCTGCACCCACTGCTCGGTCGGTTGTGCGATCGACGCGGTGGTCGAGAACGGTGTCTGGACACGGCAGGAGCCGGTGTTCGATTCGCCGATCAACCTCGGCGCTCATTGCGCCAAGGGCGCGGCGGTGCGCGACAACTCGCGCGGCGAGTTCCGCCTCAAGTACCCGATGAAGCTGGTCAACGGCAAGTACCAGCGCATCTCTTGGGACACGGCGCTCGACGAGATCAGCGCCAAGATGCTGGAGCTGAAGAAGGAAAGCGGCCCCGACAGCATCTTCATCGTCGGCTCGTGCAAGAGCAACAACGAGCAGGGGTACCTGCTCAGAAAGTGGATGTCCCTCTGGGGCAGCAACAACTGCGACCACCAGGCACGAATATGCCACTCCACTACTGTCGCCGGTGTGGCGAATACGTGGGGCTACGGTGCGATGACGAACTCGTACAACGACATGCAGAACGCCAAGGCGGCGATGTACATCGGCAGCAATGCGGCCGAAGCACATCCGGTGTCGCTTGATGCACATGCTGCATGCCAAGGAAAAGGGCTGCAAGATGATCGTGGTCGATCCACGATTCACGCGAACCGCGGCCAAGGCAGACCAGTACGTGCGCATGCGCTCGGGGGCGGACATTCCGTTCCTGTATCGGCGTCATGTACCACGTCTTCAAGAACGGCTGGGAAGACAAGAAGTACCTCGACGACCGCGTCTGGGGCATGGACAAGGTGCGCGAGGAGGTGCTCGCCAAGTGGACACCGGACAAGGTGTTCGAGGCCTCCGGCGTCGATGAAGCCACCTGCCTGCAGGTCGCCAAGACGATGGCGGAGAACCGGCCGAGCACGCTGGTCTGGTGCGTCGGCCACACCCAGCACACCATCGGCAACGCGATGGTGCGCGTGTCGTGCCTGCTGCAGCTGGCGCTGGGCAACATCGGCAAGAGCGGCGGCGGCGCCAACATCTTCCGCGGCCACGACAACGTGCAGGGCATCACCGACGTCGGCATGAACCCCGACTCGCTGCCCGGCTACTACGGCATCGCCGAAGGCTCGTTCCGCCACTTCGCTGCCGCCTGGGGCGTGGACTTCGAGTGGATCAAGAAGCAGTACGCGCCGGGCATGATGACCAAGCCCGGCCTGACCATCTCGCGCTGGTTCGACGCCGTGCTCGAAAAGCCCGAGCTGATCGACCAGGAAGGCAACCTGCGCGGCATGTTCTATTGGGGCCATGCCCCGAACTCGCAGACGCGCGGTCCGGACCTGAAGCGCGCGATGGACAAGCTCGACCTGCTGGTCGTGGTCGATCCGTTCCCGTCGGCCACCGCGGCGATGGCCGCGATGCCCGGCAAGGCGGAGGACCTGAACCCGAAGCGTGCGGTCTATCTGCTGCCGGCGTGCACGCAGTTCGAGACCAGCGGCTCGGTCACCGCATCGAACCGCTCGCTGCAATGGCGCGAGAAGGTCATGGACCCGCTGTACGAATCGCGCAGCGACCACATGATCATGTACCAGCTGGCGCAGAAGCTCGGCTTCGGCAACGAGCTGGTCAAGAACTACAAGATGCAGAAGATCAAGGGCCTGGACGAGCCCTTGCCCGAAGACATCCTGCGCGAGATCAACAAGTCGGTCTGGACCATCGGCTACACGGGCCAGAGCCCCGAGCGGCTGAAGGCGCACATGCGCAACATGAACGTGTTCGACGCCGACCACGCTGCGCGCCAAGGGCGGCATCGACAAGGAAACCGGCTACAAGCTCGACGGCGAGTATTTCGGTCTGCCCTGGCCGTGCTACGGCACGCCGGAGATGAAGCACCCGGGCACGCACATCCTGTACGACCCGTCGAAGCACGTGATGGAGGGCGGCGGCAACTTCCGCGCGAACTTCGGCGTCGAGCGCGAAGGGCAATCGCTGCTCGCGGCCGACGGCTCGCACTCGCTGGGCTCGGACATCACCACCGGCTACCCCGAGTTCGACCACCTGCTGCTGAAAAAGCTCGGCTGGTGGGATGAACTGAGCGACGACGAGAAAAAGAAGGCCGAGGGCAAGAACTGGAAGACCGACCCGACGGGCGCGATCATCCGCGTGGCGATGAAGAACCACGGCTGCCATCCATTCGGCAATGCCAAGGCGCGCGCTATCGTCTGGAACTTCCCCGACCCCATCCCGCAGCATCGCGAGCCGCTGTACTCGACCCGTCCGGAGCTGGTGGCCAAGTACCCGACGCACCCCGACCGCATGGCGTTCTGGCGTATGCCCACGCTCTACAAGTCGCTGCAGGACAAGAACAAGGACATCGGCAAGCAGTTCCCGCTGATCCTCACCAGCGGACGACTCGTCGAGTACGAAGGCGGCGGCGACGAGACTCGATCGAATCGCTACCTGGCCGAGTTGCAGCAGCACATGTTCATCGAGATCAACCCGGCGGCGGCCAACGACCGCGGCATCCGCAACGGCGAGGATGTGTGGGTCACGTCGCCGACGGGTGCGCGCATCAAGGTCAAGGCCCAGGTCACCGAGCGCGTGGGCAAGGACACGGCCTTCATGCCGTATCACTTCGCCGGTCACTGGCAAGGCGTGGACCTGAACCAGTTCTACCCGGCAGGGGCTTCGCCGATCATCCGCGGCGAGGCCTGCAACACGGCGACGACCTACGGCTATGACGTGGTGACGATGATGCAGGAGACCAAGACGACGGTCTGCCAGATCGAAAAGGCGGCATGACATGGCCCGAATGAAATTCATCTGCGACGCCGAGCGCTGCATCGAGTGCAACGGCTGCGTCACGGCCTGCAAGGCCGAGCACGACGTGCCCTGGGGCGTGAACCGCAGGCGCGTCGTCACGCTGGGCGATGGCCTGCCCGGCGAACGCTCGATCTCGGTGGCCTGCATGCATTGCAGCGATGCCCCGTGCATGGCGGTGTGCCCGGTCGATTGCTTCTACCGCACCGACGAGGGCGTGGTGCTGCACGACAAGGACGTGTGCATCGGCTGCGGCTACTGCTCGTATGCCTGCCCCTTCGGTGCGCCGCAGTTCCCGACCAACGGCACCTTCGGCCTGCGCGGCAAGATGGACAAGTGCACCTTCTGCGCCGGCGGCCCCGAGGCCAACGGCTCGCAGGCCGAGTGGGAGAAGTACGGCCGCAACCGCCTCGCGGAAGGCAAGTTGCCAGTCTGCGCCGAGATGTGCTCGACCAAGGCGCTGCTCGGCGGCGACGGCGACGTCGTGGCCGACATCTTCCGCACCCGCGTCCTGCAACGCGGCAAGGGTGCCGAGGTCTGGGGCTGGGGCACGGCCTACGGCGACAAGACGACGGGGAAGAAGACATGAGCGCGCATGGCCGCTCCAAAGCGCTCATACCGGAGCGCCAACGGCGCGGAGGTTGCCTGCTGGGCCCCGCACTGCCGCCCGAAGGGTCTCGCACCGGAGTGCATAGCGCGAAGGACTCCAAATGACCTTGCGCGCAACGATGTCGATCCTTGTCGTCACTGCGGTGGCGGTGTCGCTCGCGGCCTGCGGCGAGAAAGCACAGACCGCGGCAGGCAAGAAGTCCGATGCCAAGCCGTGGGAAGGCACTCAGGCCACGCACAGCGCCGACGGCTACAAGCCTGGCGACAAGTCAGCGTGGGAAGCGCAGTTGAAGGCACGCGCCGAACGCGGCCAGAACGAGTACTCGCGCACCACGACGGCAGCTAAACCGTGAGCGCGCCAGCTCTCCCCCGTTGGGCCCTCGCGCTCGCACTGGCCCTGCCTTTCGCGGCGGCGCAGGCGCAGCAGGCAACGCCTGCCGCACCCGCAACCGCCGCGGTCTCGAAGGCGCCCGCTGCTGAAGACAAGGTGCCCGCGCCGGGCGACGCCGCGCCGCAGGCCAGCGACAGCAACGCCCAGCGCAGCAAGACCCAGCCCGGCAACAACGCGCCGTTCTGGCGCGACGTGAAGAACCGCGAAGGCTTCACCACGCTGCCCGGCGCCGAAAAGGGAATGCTGATCCAGCCGCAGACGGCTTATCCGGGATCGACCCTGACGACCGCCGGCGAGGCCTGGCGCCAGGTGCGCAACCAGCTGATCATTCCCTATGGCGGCGCGCTGCTGCTCATCATGCTGCTGGCGGCCGCGATGTTCTATTGGCGCAAAGGCTCGCTGGGCGGGCATACGCCCGACACCGGCCGCAAGATCGAGCGCTTCACACCGTTCGAGCGCGCGGCGCACTGGACCAACGCCACGGCCTTCGTGATCCTTGCCGTCTCGGGCGTGGTCATGGCCTTCGGCAAGTTCTTCCTCTTGCCCATCATCGGCAGCAGCCTGTTCGGATGGCTGACCTATGCGCTGAAGACGGCACACAACTTCGCCGGGCCGGTGTTCTCGGTGTCGGTGCTGGTCGTCATCGCCACCTTCATCAAGGACAACTTCCCGCAACGCGGCGACGCCGACTGGGTGCTCAAGGGTGGCGGCCTGTTCAGCGGCCAGGAGGTGCCTTCGCACCGCTTCAATGCCGGCGAGAAGGGCCTGTTCTGGGTCGGCGTGTTCACGCTCGGCCTGATCGTCGTTGGCTCGGGCCTGTTCCTCGACAAGCTCGTCCCCGGCTTCGTCTTTACTCGCGGCGAGATGCAGGTGGCGCACATGATCCACGCCGCTGCCGCGGTGCTGATGATGACCGCCTTCATCGGCCACATCTACATGGGCACGCTCGGCATGAAGGGTGCACTCACGGCCATGCGCACCGGCTATGTCGACGAAGCCTGGGCGCGCGAGCACCACGAGTACTGGGCCGAGGACGTGCGTGCCGGCAAGATCCCTGCGCAGCGTTCACGCCCGGCGGCGGCGCCGCCGCTGGTCAAGCCCACCTGAATCCGATCGGAGCCGCCATGAAGCGCATCGCCCTGCTGACCTTTGCCGCCCTGATCGCTGCTGGCGCCTCGGCCAAGCTGCCGCCGCTGTCCGACGAAGCCAAGGCCAAGGCCGCCGAAGCCGCGGCCCGGACTGCGCACGGCGACAAGGTAGCCGGCTTTCAGCTCTGCAAGTCGATGAACAAGACGGCAACGTTCTACTTCGAGCAGGCGAAAAAGGCGAACAAGGAAGTCAAGGCGCCGACGGCGACACCCGAGTGTGCCGACCCGGGTGCCTTCGTGTACCCACCCCCAGCCGCTGCGCCGGTCGCTGCGCCTGCCGCTGCCAAGCCGGCGGCCCCCGCGGATGCAGGCAAGCCTGCAGAGAAGAAGACCTGAGCGCCGGCGCGGTCGGCCGCGCCGCTTAGACTGACGGCCATGCTGCCGTTGCCCCAGCGCCAGAACCTGCCGCACCTGACCCGCGCGTCCGTGCCTTTGACGCGCGAAGTCGAGGTTCGCGACGAGTTCGGCCAGCGCCGCACGATCCAGATTCCGGCCGAGCGCGCGTTGACCTTGTACGTCGACAAGCGAGAGCTCGTCACGCTGATGACGCTCGGCGCTGCTCCCGAGTTGCTGACGCTGGGCTACCTGCGCAACCAGCAGTTGATTGCTTCGCTCGACGAGATCGAGTCGGTGACGGTCGATTGGCAGGTCGAGGCCGCGGCGGTGAAGACGCGCGCCGGCGTCTCGGGGCCCAGCGATTTCGAAGCCCGCACCGCGCACCGCGTCGTCACCACCGGCTGCGGCCAGGGCACGATGTTCGGCACGCTGATGCAGCAGATCGACAGTGTCAGGCTGCCACCGCCCTCGGCCGCGCGCATCCGCCAGAGCACGCTGCACTCGCTCAACGAGGCGATGCGCAAGGTCGACAGCGTGCATCGCCGCGCCGGATCGGTGCACGGTTGCGCGCTGTTCCGCGGTACCGAGATGCTGACCTTCGTCGAGGATGTCGGCCGCCACAACGCCATCGACACCATCGCCGGCTGGATGTGGATGCACGGCGACGCGCCGCTGGGCCAGGGTGGCGACAAAGTGTTCTACACCACGGGTCGCCTGACCAGCGAGATGGTGACCAAGGCCGCGCAACTCGGCGTGCCCATCGTCATCTCGCGCAACGGCGTGACGCAGATGGGCTACGAACTGGCGAGCAAGCTCGGCATGACCCTCTTCGGCCGCGCCAGCCAACGCCACTTCATCTGCTACTGCGGCTTCGAGCGCTTCGACGCAGAGCCCGAGCCCGAGCGCGCGCCGGTGCGCGTGGTCAGCGGCGCTTGAGCATCAGCGCGGCAGCCCGAGTGCCGCCAGCAGGCGCGACGCGTCGTAACTCTGCGGCAGCAGGCTCTGCTCGTGGACCAGCTTGGCCATGCGCGCATTGACCGGCGCGTCCATGCCCAGCCCGCGCGCCATGCGCACCACCTCGCCGCAGAGCGCCTCGACCTCCGTCGGCCGGCCGTAGGCCAGGTCGTCGGCCATGCTCGAGCGCGCTCTGGCGTCGATGCGCAGCATGCGCGCGGCGAGCAGGCGAAACAGCGGCGTCGGCAGGCGCAGCACTGCGGGCAGCCAGGTCGGTGGCAGCGGCGTCAGCCGCGCCGGTGCGATGCGCGCGGCCTGCAGCACGCGCAGCGCCTCGCTCTGCAGCGCTGCGAACGCCTTGCGGTAGCCGCGCGACAGCAGCTCTTCGCGCAGCGGGAGTTCCGAGAGCGCGTTGACCGGGTTGTTCAGGTTGAGCAGCAACTTGCCCCACTGAACGCCGCGCATGTCGGCATGCAGCGCCAGCGGCAGCCCGGCCTGCTCGAAGCGAGCTTGCCAGGCACGCAGCGCCGGGTGTTCGGCCGCGGCCAGCGTGCCGACGGTGCCGCGATGAAAGTGCCCGGGCCCGAGCTCGGCGATGTTGAACGGCACCATGCCGGCGATCACGTCCAGCGCCGGCGCGCGGTCCTGCGCTGCCGCCGCGTTGCCGATGCCGTTCTGCAGCGACAACACCGGCGTGCCCGCCGGCAGCGCGCGCGCCAGCGACAACGCCGCCTCGCGCGTCGCGCCGCTCTTCACGCACAACAGCACCAGCGAGGGCTGCAGCGCGGGCACGGTCAGGCTCAATGCCAGCGACGAAGCTGCGAGGTGCTGGCGCCGGCCATCCAGATCCGTCAGTGTCAGACCCTGCACGCGCAGCGCGTCGAGCACACGCGGCCGGCCGACGTAGGCCACCGTGGCGCCGGCGGCCTGCAACGAGCCGCCGATGAAGCAGCCGACGCTGCCCGCGCCCATCACCAGCAGCGCGTCAGAGGTCACGGTGCGTACGGCGGGTGGGGCGGTTCTGGTCAGCGCGCAGCCGGTGCGTGCAGGTCACGCAAATGCGTCGGGCCGACGCGCGATTCGATCTCGGCCAGCAGCGGCTTGCCCCAGCCGAGCGCGAACAGCGCTTCGCCGACGACGAACATCGGGCCGATCAGGAGACCTCGCAGGTCGTCGACGAAGGCCGGCTTCTTGCCCTCGTAATAGTGGCCGATGAACTGCAGCGCCCAGCCGACGACGAAGGCGCCGAGGCTCCACGCCAGCCAGGCCGAGGTGTCGAGCAGACCGAGCGGCACGGCCGCGGCGATCAGCAAGAGGTTGACCAGACTCGTGCTCACGCCCAGCACCAGGTTGCCGCGCGTCAGGTACCAAAGCGAGCTCAGCGCCCAGACGACGGCTGCCGGCGTCAGCAGCCAGTTGCCCAAGGCCAGCGCCGGCCGCGCCAGCAGCGCGCCGACGGCGAACACGATCAACGGGATGCCGACGAAGTGCGTGGCGATGTTGCGCCGGTCGCGGTGGTAGGCGGCGTACCGGGCCATCAGGTCGGTGGCGGTTGACATGTCGCGAATCTCCTATCCCTGGAAGACGCAAACATGTTAGCGCGCGGCGGCCCGGCCGTGGTGGGCCCGTACCTACAATCGCCCCCACACCGGGAACGACATGAGCATCAAGAGCGACAAGTGGATCCGCCGCATGGCTGCCGAGCACGGCATGATCGAGCCGTTCGAGCCGCAGCAGGTGCGCACGGCAGCCGGACGGCCACCGCATCGTCAGCTACGGAACATCCAGCTACGGCTACGACATCCGCTGCGCGCCCGAATTCAAGGTCTTCACCAACATCCACTCGACGGTGGTGGATCCGAAGAACTTCGACGAAAGGAGCTTCGTCGACATCAATGCCGACGTCTGCATCATCCCGCCCAACAGCTTCGCGCTGGCGCGCACCCTCGAGTACTTCCGCATCCCGCGCAACGTGCTCACCATCTGCCTGGGCAAGAGCACCTACGCGCGCTGCGGCATCATCGTCAACGTCACGCCCTTCGAGCCGGAGTGGGAAGGCTTCGTCACGCTGGAGTTCTCCAACACGACGCCGCTGCCGGCCAAGATCTACGCGGGCGAGGGCTGCGCGCAGGTGCTGTTCTTCGAAAGCGACGAAGTCTGCGAGACCTCGTACAAGGACCGCGGCGGCAAGTATCAAGGGCAACGGGGTGTCACCTTGCCCAAGACCTGAGCGAGCAAAACTCCACGCTTGCGTGCGCGCCGCGCCGCGAGCCGTGCGATTTCGCCGCATGCCGCGGCGCGGCGGCGGGCGATCATTTCGCCATGTACCGCGCCCCGAAAACGGCCGACCTGTTCCACGCCCCGCCCGAGTTCCTTTGCGAGAGGGACGGCGCGCTGGTCGTGGCCTTGCCGTTGGGCGGGCGCGTCAGGACGTCGACGCTGCGCCTGTTCGTGCGCACGATGGCCGCGCAGGGCATCAAGGTGCAGGCCGCACGCCTGGGCTACGACCGGCTGTATGCCGGCGACTGCTTTGCCCGCGCCCACGCCTGCAACGACGCGAAGCTGCGCACGCTCGCGCTCGAACTGTTCGACGCCTTCGAGCCCTGCGGCGCCTGAGTCTTCAGGGCGCGCCGCGGCCCGACGGCACGATGCCGGCGACGGCGTCGTCGGACATCGGATGCACCATCGTGCCACAGCCGCTCATGGCGAGCATCAGCACCAGAGAGCCGACGGCGATGGCGAAGGTGTTCAAAGTGGTCAGGGTCGGGCGCTTCATGGTTTCGGTTCTCCGCGTGGGTTGACGCTTCGCGATGCGAGGCTGAGCCATCCACGCGAAGCGCCGCGGCGCGCGGA
The DNA here is from genome assembly GCA_963738605.1 of uncultured beta proteobacterium. Lineage (GTDB taxonomy): Bacteria > Pseudomonadota > Gammaproteobacteria > Burkholderiales > Burkholderiaceae_C > CADEEN01. Next base: position 29,241 of record CAVTXG010000008.1, on the reverse strand, counting down.
CATGCGCGTGCGCGCAAGCTAGGGCCTCGGCGGCGCGCTTCGTGCCAGCTCGCGCAGCGCCGGCAGCGCCGACGCGCGCAACAACGGCAACGCGGTTTGCAGCAAGGCGCGCTGCTCGTTGACATCGCCGCGCCGTGCCTGCACGCGCGCCAGCCAGAACAGCGTCTGCGCATGCCAGGCGCTGCGCGGGTAGGCCGCCTCCCATGCAATGCGCAGCGGGCGCAGCGCGGCATCGGCCTCGTCGATGCGGCCGGCCTGCAGGTGCAGACGTGCCAGCGTGATCCAGGCCGTGGCCGAGCGCGGGGACGGCACCACTTGCGCCTGCTCGAAGAGCGCCAACGATTGCTGCACCAGGGCATCGGCGCGCGCGACATCGGCGCGGCGACCGCGGTCCAGCAGCGCGGCGGCGAGTTCTGCGGCGATCGCCGCTTGAACTGCAGGACGCGCGCGCGGGCGTCCACCATCGGACCAGGCCAGATCGGCCAGCGCCACCGCTTCGTCGCTGCGTCCTTGCAGTCGCGCATTGAGCGCAGCGATCTGGCGCGCCTCGGCGCGGTACTGCGCGTGCGCTTCATCCACACGTTGCGCGGCCTCGTCGGCCAGACGCGTCGCCGCGCGCGCATCGCCGCTCTCGCCGCGCAACGCCAGCAGGCGCGCGGTGCGCAGATGGTTCTGCATCTGCATCAGCGACGGCTCGGGCGGCAGTGGCAGCGGCGCGGCGGCGTAGGGCAGCAGCGCCAGCGCCTCGTCGGCCCGGTGCGCAAAGCCGAGCACCGTCGCCAGCGCGTTGCGCAGGTTGCGCCGGTCTTCGTTGTCGATGCTGTTCTGCGCGGCTTCGAGCACCACGGTTTCGCGCAGCAGCGTCAGCGCCTCGCCGAGCTGACCCGATTCGGCCAGCGCCAGGCCGAGCTGGTAGATGGCGTTGCGCACGCGTGGCGTGTCGGAGCCGTCGAGGCGGCGCTGGTCGTCGAGCACGCGGCGCAGGATCGGCGCCGCATCGGCCGGACGGTCGTTGCGGCGCAGCGCTTCGGCGTACCAGCGCTCGACGGCGCTCAGCGTGAGATCGGGGCGCAGCGTGCCGAGCCCGGCCAGTGCACGCATCAGCGCTTCCTGCGCGGTGCTCAACTGCAGCCGATGCTCGCCGAAGCGGCCGTAGGTGTTGGACAAGAGGCCCATCGAGTACGCGGTGTCGGCATGGTTGGCGCCGAGATGGCGCTCGCCGATCTCGATGGCCTGCAGCAGCGGCGCATAGGAAGCCTCGGCCTGGTCGCGCTTGGCGCGCTGCAACGATTGCTGGCGCAGCGCCATCGTCGCCACTTCGGCGGTGGCGGGCAGCACAGCCAGCGCATCGGGCACGAGCGCGTCGGCGATGCGCGCGGCCTCGTCGGGCTTTTGCACCGACAGGCTTTCGGCGAGCAGCGCGCGGCCGCGCAGCGTCACCGCGTGGCGCGGGCCGAAGGCGCTGTCGGCGCGCGCCACCGCGGCGCGCAGGATGGCCTCGCCGCGCACCGGCTCGCCCAGCCGCGACAAGCCTTCGCCGATGTTGACGCCGAGGTCGGCGGCGATCTTCGGGTCGGAGGCCAGCTCGCGCTCGATGCGTTCTCCCGCCAGCGCCAGCAGGTCGGCCGTCATCACCGCGCCGCCGCCGCCCTGGCGCGGCTGTGCCTGCTTCAGGATCGACGCGACGAACTGGCGTGCCTGCTCGGCGCGCGCCGCCTGCGCTCGTGCTTCACGCGCCTGCCACAGCGCGGCGCCGAGGCCGGCGACGAGCGAGGCGCAGACCATCGCCGCGGCCACCAGCGGCAGCCGGTGGCGACGCACGAACTTGCGCGCGCGGTAGCCCCAGCTCGGCGCTTGCGCCAGCACGGGCTGGCCGTCAAGGTGGCGCTGCAGATCGGCGCCGAGGGCCTCGACGCTGGAGTAGCGATCGGTCGCGCGCTTGCGCAGCGCCTTGGCGACGATGGTGTCGAGGTCGCCGCGCAGCGCCTTGGCAGCGGCCGCATCGGCGACGCGCGAGCTCATTGCCGGCACGCTGGCATGCAGCACGGCGTCCTGCAGCGTCATCGCGCTGTGGCTGGCGACGCTGTATGGGCGCTGGCCGGTGAGCAGCTCGTACAGCACGATGCCCAGCGAATAGACGTTGGCCGCGGTGCCGACGGGTTGCGTGCCGAGCTGCTCGGGCGCGGCGTAGTCGGGCGTCACCGCGCGGCCGATCTGGCGCGTCAACTGCTGCTCGGGCGCCGCGTCGTCGGCGAGCAGTTGCGCCACGCCGAAGTCGAGCAGGCGCACGTCGCCCTCGTGGGTCACCAGGATGTTCCCCGGCTTCAGATCGCGGTGCACGACGAGCCGCGCATGCGCATGCGCCACCGCATCGGCGACCTGCAGGAACAGGCGCAGGCGCTGTTCGATCGACAGCTTCTGCGCGCTGCAGTAGCGGTCGATCGGCACGCCGTCGACGCGCTCCATGGCCAGCCACGGCCGGCCTTCGGCAGTGACGCCGGCGTCGTACAGGCGTGCGATGCGCGGGTGCTCGAGGCCGGCGAGGATGTCGCGCTCGCGCGCCATGCGCTGCATCAGGCCAGCGCCGGTGGCTGCCGGCAGCTTCAGCGCCACTTCGCGCTGCAGCGAGCCGTCGATGCGTTCGGCGCGCCACACCGCGGCCATGCCGCCGTGGCCGAGTTCGGCCAGCAGGCGGTACGGGCCGATGACGTTGCCCGGCCGATCGTCGGCCATGACCTCGACGCGCGCATGTGCGCCGCGGCGCATGAAGCTGTCGGTCTCGACCGCGGCCCGTTCGAGCAGCGCCGCCAGCGTCGGCGCCAATGCCTGGTGCTCGGCCGGCAGCGCCGCCAGCCACGCCGCGCGCTGCACAGTCGGCAGCGCCAGCGCGCTTTCGAGCAGCGCGTTCAGGCGCTTGAGGCGGTCGGCGTCGGCAGGGCTGTTCATCGTCTGCTGGTACCACGCAGAACGTGGTCGCTGGCGGACTCGCGAGCTAGCGGCCGAGCATCTGCGCCAGCAGCAGGCGCGCACGTTCCCAGTCGCGGCGCACGGTGCGGTCGGTGACGCCGAGCGCGGCGGCGATTTCGAGATCGGTCAGCCCGGCGAAGTAGCGCATCTCGACGACGCGCACCAGCCGCGCATCGACTTCGGCCAGGGTTTCGAGCGCTTCGTGCACGGCGAGGATTTCGTCGTCGCTGGCGGCACCGATTTGCTCGGCGGCGCGCGTGTCCAGCGTGACATGCTCGGCGTCGCCGCCGCGGCGCTCGGCCTTTCGCTTGCGCACGAAGTCGATGACGATGTTGCGCATCGTCGTCGCCGCATAGGCCAGGAAGTGCTCGCGGTCGGCGAGTTGCACGCCGCCGTCCTTCTGCATGTGCATGAAGGCCTCGTGCACCAGCGCCGAGGTGTCGAGCAGGGTCGGTCGCACGCCGCCGGCCAGGCGCGAACGCGCCAGCCGCCGCAGCTCGCCGTAGAGGTGAGGGAACAGGTCTTGCACGCGAGGCGGCGACGCCGGCAGTGGAGCCTCTTGGATCAACATCGCCAACAGAATAGTCCTGTGCGCCGAGCGATCCTAGGGACAGCGGTCCCGGGCTTGCCGCTGCCGTTCACGCAGCGCGTCGCGTGTCCGCGCCCCCAGCACCGACCGCACCGACCGCACCGATGAGGGCACGCTCGATCGCCGGCAGCGCCGCGAGTGCGGCCTCACGGCCGGCGTCGCAGGCCGTGGGCAGCGCTCGCGTTTCCCACAGGCCGATGCGGCGCGGCCAGATCGGCTCGAGCTCGATCAGGCGCTGGCCGCGGGCGCGCGCGGCGGCCAGTCGCGCGTCGTGCAGGTTGTTGATCAGCGCAGTGCTGACCTGCGCCACCAGGCTCGTTGCATGGCGCACGGAGCGCGGCATGTCGCCGCGAAAGCCCAGCGCCAGCACCACCAGCGCGTCGCGCGCCGCGGCCACCGGCAGAGGGTCGGAGATGGCGCCGTCGACCAGGCGCTGGCCGCGAATCTCAACGCTCGGCCACAGCATCGGCACCGCCATGCTGGCCTGCACTGCGCGCACCAGGCTGCCGTGGCGCAGCACCACCGGTGCGCCGCTGGCAGCGTCGGTGGCAGCGATGCGCAACGGCAGGCGCAGGTCTTCGAGCTGCAGGTCGCCGAACGCCGCTTGCAGCCGCTCGACGATCAGGCGCTCGCTGCGCAGCGAGAAGCCGGCGTCGAAACGTGCGAGCTTGGGCAGCAGCAGTTGCGCATAAGCCTTCCAGCGCTTTTGCTGCGTCAGCTCGGGAGACCACAGCCGCGTTACCAGGCGCAGCAACTCGTCGCTCGGCAAGCCCAGGGCCAGGCCGGCACCGAACATCGCGCCCGAGCTGCAGCCGACGATCAGGTCGGGCCGCAGGCCGGCGCGCGCCAGCACGTCCATCGCGCCGATGGCCGATGCGCCGCGCACGCCGCCGCTGCCGATGATCAGGGCCAGCCGCGGGCAGGCAGGAGTGACAGGATCGAATCGAAGGTACATGTGCGGTCCTCGCGTGCTGTGTTTGAGTGCCACGCAGTGCGTGCACGGCAGCGGACACGCCGCCACCGCGAACCCCCTAGGACGGATATCTCGCCACTTGCTGTACAACCTGTCCTCACACCCGATCGGAGCCGTGCATGAAGTGGGAAGGCCAACGCCAGAGTGAAAACGTCGAGGACCGCCGCGCCGGCGGCGGCGGAGGCGGCGGCTTTCGCATGGGCGGACGCGGCATCGGCATCGGCACCATCGTCATCGCGGTGCTGGCCAGCTGGATCTTCGGCATCAATCCGCTGACCGTGCTCGGCGTGCTTGGCGGCGGTGGGCCGGCGGCGGTGCCGCAAACGCAAGGCCCGGCGACCAAGCCGCCCGCCAGCGACGCGGCGGCGGGCTTCGTCTCGACCGTGCTGGCCGATACCGAAGAGGTCTGGACCAAGATCATGCAGGGCGGCGGCGCCCGCTACAGCCAGCCCAAGCTGGTGCTGTTTCGCGGTGCGGTCGGCACCGCTTGCGGCACCGGCCAGTCGGCGATGGGGCCTTTCTATTGCCCGGGCGACCAGAAGGTCTATCTCGACATGCAGTTCTTCGACACGCTGCGTGCGCGCATGGGCGCGCCGGGTGACTTTGCGCAGGCCTACGTCATCGCCCATGAAGTGGCGCACCATGTGCAGAACCAGTTGGGCATCACCGGCAAGGTCGATGCGCGGCGCGGCCGGGTTTCCGAGCAGGAGATGAACGCGCTGTCGGTGCGTGTCGAGCTGCAGGCCGATTGTTTTGCCGGCGTCTGGGCGCATCACTCGCAAAAGAGCAAGGGTTGGCTGGAGCGGGGCGACATCGAAGAAGCGATGAATGCCGCCGCGCAGATCGGCGACGACAACCTGCAGCGCAAGTCGCAGGGCATGGTCGTGCCCGAGAGCTTCACCCACGGCTCGAGCCAGCAGCGCATGACCTGGTTCAAGCGCGGCATCGAGTCGGGCAACGTGCAGCAGTGCAACACCTTCGAGGGACGCCTGTAGCCCCACGATGCGCGTGCTGATGGTGTGCCTGGGCAACATCTGCCGTTCGCCCACGGCCGAAGCCGTGCTGCGTGCCAAGCTCGGCGCCGCCGGCCTGGCGCGGCGCGTCGAGGTCGATTCGGCCGGCACCGGCTCGTGGCACATCGGCGATCCGCCCGATGCGCGCTCGCAGCGCCATGCCGCCAAGCGCGGCTATGACCTGTCGGCGCTGCGGGGACGCCAAGTTGCCGAGGACGACTTCCAGCGCTTCGACCTCATCCTGGCGATGGACGAAGGCAACCTCGCCGACCTGAACCGCCTCGCGCCCGATGGCGCGCATCGCGCCGAACTGCGCCTGTTCGCCCACATCGAGGTGCCCGACCCGTACGGCGGCGGCCCGGCCGGCTTCGAGCGCGTGCTCGATCTGGTCGAGGCGGCCAGCGACGCCTGGGTCAAAGACCTCGCGACGCGCCTGGGAACTTCCTGAGGGTTACCCGACCGAATCAGTCGGCTTCCGCTAAACTTGAGCAATCTGCTCGGGATAGCACCCCTTCAAGGAGTTCCCCATGCGTCTGACCACCAAGGGCCGTTTTGCCGTGACCGCGATGATCGATCTGGGCTTGCGCTCGACCAACGGGCCGGTCGCGCTCGCGGCGATCAGCCAGCGCCAGCAGATCTCGCTGTCGTATCTCGAGCAGCTGTTCGGCAAGCTGCGCCGCCACGAGCTGGTCGAGAGCACGCGCGGTCCCGGTGGCGGCTATTCGCTGGGGCGCGACGCGGGCGAGATCACCGTCGCCGACATCATCCTCGCGGTCGATGAGCCGCTGGATGCCACCGATTGCGGCGGCAAGGAGCACTGCATGGGTGAGGACACCGGCAAGTGCATGACGCACGACCTGTGGACGGCGCTCAATCGCAAGATGCTCGATTTCCTCAGCTCGGTGACGTTGAAGAAGCTGGTCGACGAGCAGATCGCCAGGGGCGTATCGGTGGCCGAGCAGCCGGCGTTGAAGCGTGCGATCTCGTCCACCCCGGTGGTCAAGCCGATCCGCATCACCGGCCCGAACTCGGTGTTTGCACTCGGCGCTGCACTCGGGAAGTAATCGATGGATATGACGCCGCACTTCCCGATCTACCTGGACTACGGCGCGACCACGCCATGCGACCCCCGCGTGGTCGACGCGATGGTGCCTTGGCTGCGCGAGCACTTCGGCAACCCGGCGTCGCGTTCGCACGCCTGGGGCTGGGAAGCCGAAGCCGCGGTCGAGAAGGCGCGCGAGCAGGTGGCGCAATTGGTGGGCGCAGATCCGCGCGAGATCGTCTGGACCTCGGGTGCTACCGAGAGCAACAACCTGGCGCTGAAGGGCGCGGCGCAGTTCTACAAGACCAAGGGCAAGCACATCGTCACCGTGAAGACCGAGCACAAAGCGGTGCTCGACACGGTGCGCGAACTGGAACGACAGGGCTTCGACGCGACCTACCTCGACGTGCAGGAAGACGGCCTGCTCGATCTCGACAAGTTCAAGGCGGCGCTGCGGCCTGACACCATCCTGGCCTCGGTGATGCTGGTCAACAACGAGATCGGCGTCATCCAGGATGCGGCTGCCATCGGCGCCATCTGCCGCGAGCGCGGCATCGTCTTTCACGTCGATGCGGCGCAGGCCACCGGCAAGGTGCAGATCGATCTGACGCAGCTGCCGGTCGATCTGATGAGCCTGGCCTCGCACAAGACCTATGGGCCCAAGGGCATCGGCGCGCTTTACGTGCGGCGCAAGCCGCGCGTGCGCCTCGAAGCGCAGATGCACGGCGGCGGCCACGAGCGCGGCATGAGGAGCGGCACGCTGCCGACGCACCAGTGCATCGGCATGGGCGAAGCCTTTCGCATCGCGCGCGAGGAGATGGCAGCCGAGGGCGAGCGCATCCGCATGCTGCAACAGCGCCTGTTGCGCGGCCTCGCCGACATCGAGCAGGTGTTCGTCAACGGGCATCTGGAAAAGCGCGTGCCGCACAACCTGAACATGAGCTTCAACTTCGTCGAAGGCGAGTCGCTGATCATGGGCTGCAAGGGCATCGCGGTGTCGTCGGGCTCGGCCTGCACCAGCGCGAGCCTGGAGCCGAGCTACGTGCTGCGCGCGCTCGGCCGCAGCGACGAGCTTGCGCATTCGAGCCTGCGCATGACGATCGGCCGCTTCACGACCACCGAGGAAATCGACCACGCGGCGCAGTTGATCCGTGACCGCGTGACCAAGCTGAGAGAACTTTCGCCGCTGTGGGAAATGTTCAAGGACGGCATCGACATTTCGACCATCCAATGGGCGGCGCATTAGGAGTAATGACATGGCATACAGCGACAAGGTCATCGACCACTACGAGAACCCGCGCAACGTCGGCAGCTTCGACAAGGGCGACGACACCGTCGGCACCGGCATGGTCGGCGCGCCGGCCTGCGGCGACGTGATGAAGCTGCAGATCAAGGTCAACCCGGCGACGGGCCTGATCGAGGACGCGCGCTTCAAGACCTACGGCTGCGGCTCGGCGATCGCGTCGAGTTCGCTCGTCACCGAATGGGTCAAGGGCAAGACGCTCGATCAGGCAGCGACCATCAAGAACACGCAGATCGCGCAGGAACTGGCGCTGCCGCCCGTGAAGATCCATTGCTCGATCCTCGCGGAAGACGCGATCAAGGCGGCCGTCGAGGACTACAAGGCAAAGCATGGCAGTAACGCTCACTGAGGCCGCCGCACGCCACGTCACGCGCTACCTGTCGCGCCGCGGCAAGGGCGTGGGCGTGCGCCTGGGCGTCAAGACGACGGGCTGCTCGGGCCTGGCCTACAAGCTCGAATACGCCGACGACGTGGCGCCGGAAGACGTGGTCTTCGAGGGCCACGGCGTCAAAGTGCTGGTCGATCCGAAGAGCTTGCCCTACATCGATGGCACCGAGCTCGACTTCGTGCGCGAGGGCCTGAACGAAGGCTTCAAGTTCCACAACCCGCGCGAGAAAGACCGCTGCGGCTGCGGCGAGTCGTTCCGGGTGTGATGCGCGCGGCTGGGCTGCTCCCGGGGCGCGCGCTCCCGCGGGGTCGCGGAGCGGCCCCTTCGCAGCCGTGGGCGACGACGCGAAGCGTCTAGGGGGCCGGGTGCACGATGTCGTCATTCGACCCGAACGCGCCGATCACCCGCAGGTGATTGCGCTGCTCGATGCGCTCGACCGCTATCTCGGCGAGCTGTACGAGCCTCGAGCCAATCACATCCTCAGCGTCGAAGAACTGCTCGCGCCCGAGGTGAGTTTCTTTGCGGCGTGGCAAGGCGAGCGCATCGTCGGCACTGGCGCGGTGCGACGGATGCCGGGCGAAGCCGACACCGCCGATCAAGCGTATGGCGAGCTCAAGCGCATGTACGTCGATCCGTCCTTGCGCGGGCAACGACTCGGCTCGCGCATGGTTGCCACGCTCGAAGCGGAGGCGCGTGCGCAAGGCCTTGCGCTCGCGCTGCTCGAAACCGGCGAAAGCCAACGCGAAGCGGTGCGGCTGTACGAACGTTGCGGCTATCGGCGTCGCGCAGCGTTCGGCGGTTATCCCGACAACGGCTTGTCGCTGTTCATGCACAAGCCACTGCGATGAAGCTCGACGACAACGACTTCGTGCTGTTCGGCCTGCCCGAGCGCTTCGCGCTCGATCGCGCCGAGCTGGACGCGCGCTGGCGCAGGCTGCAGGCCTCGGTGCATCCCGACAAGTTCGCGGCCGCAGGCGCTGCCGCGCAGCGCGTGGCGATGCAGTGGGCCGTGCGCGTCAACGAAGCGTACCGGCGCCTGCGCGAACCGCTGGCGCGTGCGGCGTATCTGTGCGCGCTGCGCGGCGCGCCGATCGAGGCCGAGAACAACACGGCGATGCCCAAGGCCTTCCTGATGCAGCAGATGCAGTGGCGCGAGGCGCTCGACGACGCACGCGACGATGCCGCTGCGCTGGGGCAGATCGACGCCGATGTGCGTGCCGCCGACCAGATGATGCTGCAGGAACTGGCGCGCCTGCTCGATGAGACCGGCGATGCGCTCGCAGCGGCCGAGCGCGTGCGCGCGCTGATGTTCATCCACAAGTTCCGCCGCGATCTGTCCGAGCGCATGGAGACCATCTGAGTGGCGCTGCTGCAGATCTCCGAACCCGGCCAGTCGCCCGACCCGCACACGCGACGCATCGCGGTGGGCATCGACCTGGGCACGACGAACTCGCTCGTCGCCGCGGTGCGTCACGGCGTCGCCGAATGCCTGCCGGATGGAAAGGGGCGTACGCTGCTGCCTTCGGCCGTGCAGTACCTTGGCGATGGTCGTCGCCGCATCGGTCACGACGCACTCGCCGTGCAGGCCGACGACCCGCTGAACACGATCGTGTCGGTCAAGCGCCTGATGGGCCGCGCGCTGGCCGACGTGGCCGGCGCCGTCGAGTTGCCGTTCCGTTTCGTCGATCGCCCCGGCATGGTGGCGATCGAAACGCGCGAGGGCGTGAAGACGCCGGTCGAAGTGAGCGCCGAAATCCTCGCCGCGCTGCGCCAGCGCGCCGAGGACAGCTTCGACAGCGACGACCTGTTCGGCGCCGTCATCACCGTGCCGGCGTACTTCGACGACGCGCAACGCCAGGCGACGAAGGACGCGGCACGCCTGGCCGGCCTGAACGTGCTGCGCCTCATCAATGAGCCCACGGCCGCAGCGCTCGCGTACGGCCTGGACCACGCGGCAGAAGGCCTGTACGCCGTGTACGACCTTGGCGGCGGCACCTTCGACATCTCGCTGCTGCGATTGATGCAAGGCGTCTTCGAAGTGGTGGCCACCGGCGGCGATGCGGCACTCGGCGGCGATGACTTCGACACGGTGCTGGCGGATTGGGCTTTGGCGCAAACGCATCGTTCGGTGACGTCGCCGCAGGAGCGCCGTGCGCTGCTCGTCGCCGCGCGCTCAGCCAAGGAAGCGCTGACCAGCAGCGAAAGCGTCACGCTGCAAAGCGGCGCACTCACGCTCAGCGTCACACGCGCGCAACTCGATGTGCTCGCCAAACCGCTGATCGATCGCACGCTCGCCGCCGCCAGGCGCGTGCTGCGCGACGGCGCGGTGACGCGAGCCGAGGTGCAGGGCGTGGTGATGGTGGGCGGCAGCACGCGCATGCCGGCGGTGCGCACGGCGGTGGGCGAACTCTTCGGCCGCGAGCCGCTCACCGATCTCGACCCCGACGAGATCGTCGCCGTCGGCGCCGCCATACAAGCCAACGCGCTTGCCGGCAACGCGCCCGACGGCGAGATCCTGCTGCTCGACGTGATCCCGCTGTCGCTCGGCATCGAGACGATGGGCGGCCTGGTCGAGCGCATCGTCGAGCGCAACAGCACCATTCCTGTGGCCAAGGCGCAGGACTTCACCACCTTCAAGGACGGCCAGACGGCGATGGCGCTGCACGTGGTGCAGGGCGAGCGCGAACTGGTGGCCGACTGCCGCTCGCTGGCGCGCTTCGAGCTGCGCGGCATCCCGCCGATGGTCGCGGGCGCCGCGCGCATCCGCGTCAGCTTCGAGGTCGATGCCGACGGCTTGCTCGCCGTGTCGGCCCGCGAACTGACCAGCGGCGTCGAGGCCAAGGTCGTCGTCAAGCCGAGCTACGGCCTGGCCGACGACGACATCGCGCGCATGCTGAAGGAAGGCTTCGGCGCCGCTGATGCAGATGCCGCCGCGCGCTCGCTGCGCGAAGCGCGCGTCGAGGCCGAGCGCATGGTGTCGGCCACGCGCGGCGCGCTGGCTGCCGATGGCGACTTGCTTTCGGCTGAAGAACGCGAGGCGATCCTGGTGCAGGTCGAGGACACCGAGCGCATCGCCCGCGGCGACGACCATCGAGCCATCGACGACGCCGTCAAGGCCCTTGCAGACGCCACCGAAGCCTTCGCCGCGCTGCGCATGAACCGCGGCATCCGCGCCGCGCTCGCCGGCAAGCGGGTGGAAGAAGTCTGATGCCGGTCATCCCGCATCCTCCCCCACGCCGAGTACGCGCCCGAGGGCAAGCGCATCGAGGCCGCGGCCGGCACCTCGCTGTGCGAGGCGATGCTTGAACACGGCGTCGAGATCGAGCATGCCTGCGAAATGAGCTGCGCCTGCACCACCTGCCATGTGATCGTGCGCGAGGGCTTCAAGTCACTGGGCGAGATGGACGAGAGCGAAGAAGACCTGCTCGATCGCGCCTGGGGGCTGGAGCCGACATCACGCCTGTCGTGCCAGGCCATCGTGTCGAACGCCGACGTGACGATCGAGATACCGAAGTACTCGATCAACCACGCCAAGGAAAAGCACTGAGCTTGCGCTCGGACCCGGCTCAGAGCTTCTGATCGGCGCCGAAGACGGTTCGCAGCCAGTCGCCGACGGGGCGGATGGTGGTGTCGAAGAACGAATCGCTTTCTTCTTCGCGGTCCACCAGCACGCCCATGTCGTCGAGCGAGCTCAGGAACTGGCGCACCTCGACGCGGCTCGCGCCGCTGGACAGCACCAACGCCGACGCGCTCATGTAGCGATGCGACATGTCGCTCAACATGCGGCGGTACACCGTGCGGTGGTACTGCGCGGGCATTTCCGGCCACGCTGCCAGCTTGTATTGCTTCATGTTGCTCGGAGCGTACATTCGCAGCGCAAGTCGAGCCAAGGAACAAAGGACAGGACCAAGGGTTTGCTCCAATACGAACGTGTTTCCGTTTGCAAGCGGCGTGCAGAAGGTCACGCCTGGGCCGTGACCTCTGTCTGCTGCGCGCCATGAAAGTCCTGGGCATCGAGTCGTCGTGCGACGAGACCGGCGTCGCGCTGGTCGAGATCGATGGCGGCCGGCCACCGCGCCTGCTCGCCGATGCGCTGCACAGCCAGGCCGAGATGCACCAGGCTTACGGCGGCGTCGTGCCCGAGCTGGCGTCGCGCGATCACATCCGGCGTGTCGTTCCGTTGGCGCGGCAGGTGCTCGAGCACGCCAGCGTCACGCTGCCGCAGATCGACCTCGTCGCTTACACCCGCGGGCCGGGGCTGGCCGGCGCGCTGCTCGTCGGCGCGGGCGTCGCTGCGGCGCTCGCAGCCGCGCTCGACAAGCCTCTGCTCGGTGTGCATCACCTCGAAGGGCATCTGCTGTCGCCGTTTCTGTCTGCCGATGCGCCGCAGTTTCCGTTCGTTGCGCTGCTGGTCTCGGGCGGGCACACGCAGTTGATGCGCGTGGCCGCCGTCGGCCGCTATGAACTGCTCGGCGAAACCATCGACGACGCGGCCGGCGAGGCCTTCGACAAGAGCGCAAAGCTGCTCGGCCTGGGCTACCCCGGCGGGCCGGCGCTGTCGCGCCTGGCTGAGCATGGCGACGCAACTGCGTTCGGTCTGCCGCGCCCGCTGCTGCACAGCGGCAACCTCGATTTCTCGTTTGCCGGCTTGAAGACGGCGGTGTGGACGCAGGTGAAGAAGCGCAGCGATGCCGGCTGCGACGCCTGGCGCGCCGACCTGGCCGCGGCGACGCAGGCCGCGATCGTCGAGGTCCTGGTGAAGAAGTCGATGCGCGCGTTGCGCGAGACCGGTTTGTCGCGGCTGGTCGTCGCCGGCGGCGTCGGCGCCAATGCGCTGCTGCGCATGCAACTCGACACCGCGTGCGCCAAGGCCGGCGCGCAGGTGCACTACCCCGAGATGCGCTTGTGCAGCGACAACGGCGCGATGATTGCGCTGGCCGCTGCGATGCGCGTTCAGGCAGGCTGTGCGCAGCCGCAGCGCGATCTCGCGTTCGGCGTGATGCCGCGCTGGGCCTTGGACGCCGCCTAGAATCGCGCCCCTTTGTCCCCGGCTTTCACGATGGGTCGTTTGAAGATGACGCGCCGGCATGTGCTGGCTTCGGCAATCGCGGCACGCGTGCGGCCCCGCATTCGCGCAAGGCGCCAACCCACTGCGCATCGCGCTGATCGAGGGCCTGTCCGGCCCGTTCGCCAACGCCGGCGAGGCGGTGTTTCGCAACCTGCTGTGGGCAGCGGAGCGCGTCAACCAGCGCGGGGGGGTGCGCATCGGCAACACCGCGCGTTCGATCGAGATCATGCGCTACGACAGCGAGGGCAACACCGAGAAGGCGCTGGGGCTGTTGCGCGCGGCCACCGACGGCGGCATCGGCATCGTTGCGCAGGGCAACAGCTCGGCCGCGGCCGCCGCGCTGATCGACGCCTTGGACAAGCACAACCAGCGCGAGCCGCAGCGGCGCGCGCTGCTGCTCAACTATTCGGCGGTCGATCCTGCGCTGACCAATGAGCGCTGCAGCCCCTGGCACTTCCGCTTCGACGCGCATGCCGACATGCGCCTGGCGGCGCTGACCGAGGTGCTGCGCGCCGACACGGCGCTGAAGAAGGTGTACCTGCTCGGGCAGGACTACAGCTTCGGCCAGCATGTGAACAGGCGGGCGCGCGCGATGCTCGCCGCCAAACGGCCCGACATCGAGATCGTCGGCGACGAGCTGCACCCTCTCGGCCGCATCAAGGACTTCCTGCCCTACGCCGCGAAGATCCAGGCCAGCGGCGCGCAGGCAGTGCTCACCGGCAACTGGGGCAACGACCTGACGCTGCTGGTGAAGGCGGCGCGCGAGGTCAGCGCCGGCGTCAAGTTCTATACCTTCTACGGCAATGCGTTGGGCGTGCCGGCGGCCATCGGCGAGGCCGGCGTGGGCGCGGTCTATGCGGTGGCGGAGTGGCATCCGAACGTCGGCGGCGCGGCGTCGGATGCGTTCTATGCGGCCTTCAGCGACGCTTTGCCGAGCCGCGCGACGACTACGTGCACCTGCGCATGCAGGCGACCGTCGAGATGCTGGCCGCCGCGGTCGAGCGCGCGGGCAGCGCCGAGGCGGGCGCGGTGTCGCGTGCGCTCGCCGGCGCGCGCTTCGATGCGCAGCACCTCGGCGGCTTCCATGCGGCCACGATGCGCGCGGCCGACCACCAGTTGCAGCAGCCGCTGGTCGTCAGCGTGATGGACCGGCTCGGCGCGCCGGGCGTCAAGCACGACGTCGAAGGCTCGGGCTTCGGCTTTCGCACCGTGCGGCGCTTCGAGGCGCATGAAGTCGAGATGGCGTCGAGCTGCAAGATGCTGCGCATCGAGCCATGAGAGACGCGATCCGCCACCTGCCGGCTTCGCGCATCCGCGAAGTCGCCAACGCCGGCATCGGCCGCAGCGACGTGCTCGCGTTCTGGTTCGGCGAGAGCGACGAGGTCACGCCGGAAGTCGTGCGTGACGCGGCGGCCGAGTCGCTCGCGCACGGCGAAACCTTCTATGCGCACAACCTGGGCCTGGCCGAACTGCGCGAGGCGCTCGCGAGCTACACGAGTGCGCTGCACGGGCCGTGTCGATGGAGCGCATCGCCGTCACGTCTTCAGGCGTCTCGGCGCTGATGCTGGCCACGCAGATGCTCGTCGGCGCCGGCGACGAAGTCGTGGCCGTGGTGCCGGTGTGGCCGAACCTGACGGCGCAGCCGGCGATCATGGGCGCGAACGTGTTGCGTGTGGCGCTGGTGCCGCGCGACGGGGCGTGGACGCTCGACCTTGACATGCTGCTCGCCGCCATCACGCCGGCCACGCGCATGCTGCTCGTCAATGCGCCGAACAACCCGACCGGATGGACGCTGACGCGCGCCGAGCAGCAGGCGATCCTCGCTCGCTGCCGCGAGATGGGCACCTGGATCGTCGCCGACGAGGTGTACGAGCGCTTGTGGTTCGGCCAAGGACGAGCGGCGCCGAGCTTTCTCGACATCGCCGATGAACGCGATCGCCTGATCGTCGTGCACAGTTTCACCAAATCGTTCCTGATGACCGGTTGGCGCCTGGGCTGGATGGTCTTGCCCGCAGGTCACCTCGACGCCATCGGCAAGTTGATCGAGTTCAACACCTCGTGCGCGCCGGTGTTCGTGCAGCGCGCGCGGCTTGGCGGGCCTGCGGACGGCCGACGACCACCGTGCCCGAGCTCGCGGCGCGGATGCGGGCCTGCCGCGACCAGCTCGTCGGCGGCCTGCAACGCTTGCCGGGCGTGCAACTTGCCAACCCCCTTGGCGGCATGTACGCGTTCTTTCGCGTGCCGGGCGCCAGCGACGATTCGCTGGCCTTTGCCAAGCACCTCGTCACCGGGCACGGTCTGGGCCTGGCGCCGGGCGTGGCCTTCGGCGAGGAGGCGCAAGGCTGGTTGCGCTGGTGCTTCGCATCACGCGAGCCTTCGCGCCTCGATCGAGGGCCTCGCGCGGCTCGCGAGCGCGCTTGCGTCTATAATCCGCCGCGTCTCCGCAAGGGACCACCATGCACGGCATGGGTCGGTTTCACCTGTGACCGCAAGTCGAACCGGAAACCGCGCGCGCCCGCAACGGGAGCGGCCAGCGGTTTCCAAGAACTCAGGAAATCCGCGAGATGTCCCTCACCACCACCCAGACGGCCGAAATCGTCAAGGCCAACGCCCGTGGCGCTGCCGACACAGGCAGCCCCGAAGTGCAGGTCGCGCTTGCTGACCGCACGCATCAACGAACTCACCCCGCACTTCAAGACCCACGCCAAGGACCATCACGGCCGGCGCGGTCTGCTGAAGATGGTCAACCAGCGCAAGCGTCTTCTGACCTATCTGAAGGACAAGGACGCCGAGCGCTACACCGCGCTGATCCAGAAACTCGGGTTGCGCAAGTAAGTTCGAAGGGCGGGGCGTTCGCGCCCTGTTCTCCATCCGGAGACAAAGCCGAAGGCGCTGCTCATGTCATTCCAACGCCGCTTGCGATGCGAGCCGCTCTGGAATGGCATCCCGCCATCGGCTCTGACCTCCTCTCGTATGTCTTTAAGGAGACACCATGAGCATGTTCAACAAGGTCACCAAGTCGTTCCAGTGGGGCCAGCACAAGGTCACGCTCGAGACCGGCGAGATCGCCCGCCAGTCCACGGCGCCGTTCTGGTCGATATCGAAGGCACCGTCGTGCTCGCCACCGTGGTCGCGCGCACCGAAGCCAAGTCGGGCCAGGATTTCTTTCCGCTGACGGTCGACTACATCGAGAAGACCTATGCCGCCGGCAAGATTCCCGGCAGCTTCTTCAAGCGCGAAGGCCGCCCGAGCGAACTCGAGACGCTGACCTCGCGCCTGATCGACCGCCCGATCCGCCCGCTGTTCCCGGATGGCTTCTTCAACGAAGTGCAGGTCGTGATCCATGTGCTGTCGCTCAACCCGGAAGTGCAGGCCGACATCGCCGCACTGATCGGCACCAGCGCCGCGCTGTCGATCTCCGGCATTCCGTTCAACGGCCCGATCGGCGCGGCGCGCGTCGGCTACATCAACGGCCAGTACGTGCTGAACCCGGGCAAGACCGAGCTCGCCGGCAGCCAGTTGGACCTCGTCGTTGCCGGCACGCAGGCCGCCGTGCTGATGGTCGAGGTCAACGGACTCGACCATCAGCACGGCGGCTTCGTGCCGGCGACGACGAGCTCCATCTGCGCTGTCGGCGAGCTGGGTCTTGCCCGGGTTCAGCACGTATTCGCCGTTGAGTAACCCACGCGCGCCGCGCCGATCGGGCCGTTGAACGGGATGCCGGAGATGGCCAGCGCGGCGCTCGCACCGATCAGTGACGGGATGTCGGCCGACACTTCGGGGTTCAGCGACAGCACGTGGATCACGACCTGCACTTCGTTGAAGAAGCCGTCCGGGAACAGCGGGCGCATCGGGCGGTCGATCAGGCGCGAGGTCAGCGTCTCGAGCTCGCTCGGGCGGCCTTCGCGCTTGAAGAAGCTGCCGGGGATCTTGCCGGCGGCATAGGTCTTCTCGATGTAGTCGACGGTCAGCGGGAAGAAGTCCTGGCCCGGCTTGGCTTCGGTGCGGCGACGACGGTGGCCAGCACCACGGTGTCTTCGATGTTGACGAGCACGGCGCCGCTGGACTGGCGGGCGATCTCGCCGGTCTCGAGCGTCACGCTGTGCTGGCCCCATTGGAAGGTCTTGGTGACTTTGTTGAACATGCTCATTGGGTGCTCCGGTGGTTGGCGTGCGACGTGGGGTGTCGCTTGCCCCGGAGCGCGGATCCGGCGCGATGCCATTCCAGGGAATTTCGCTTCGCGAACACCCTTGGAATGACAACATCGCCATCGGGGCTGCTGACTCCGGACGCAAGAACGGGGCGGTCCAGACAGGCTCTTCGACCTATCGCGACTTACTTGCGCAGGCCCAGCTTCTGGATCAGCGCGGTGTAGCGCTCGGCGTCGCGGTCCTTCAGGTAGGCCAGCAGGCTCTTGCGCTGGTTGACCATCTTCAGCAGGCCGCGGCGGCCATGGTGGTCCTTCACGTGGGTCTTGAAGTGCGGGGTCAGTTCGTTGATGCGCGCGGTCAGCAGCGCGACCTGCACTTCGGGAGTGCCGGTGTCGGCGGCGCTGCGGGCATTGGCCTTGACGATCTCGGCCTTCTGGTGGTGGAGCGGCATGTCGCGGATTTCCTGTTTGGAAACCGCTTGGCCCCTCATGGAATGCGGGCGCCGCCGCGGTTTCCGGTTTCACTTGCGGACACCGGTGAAACCGACCAGTGCCGTGCCTGTTTGCTTCCCTTGCGGAGCCACGAGCCGGCGGATTATAGCCCGAGCGCCCTGACAAGCCGCTGCACGCCCTCGCTCGAGCCGCGCCGGGTCGCGCGAGGCGAAGCACCAGCGCAACCAGCCCTCCGCCTCCGGCCCGAAGGCCACGCCGGGCGCCAGCCCAGGCCGAGCCTCGGTGACCAGGCGCTTGGCGAAGGCCAGCGAATCGTCCTGGCCCCGGCGACGCGGAAGAAGGCGTACATGCCGCCCTCGGGCTGGCCACCTGCACGCCGGGCAAGGCCGCAGGCCGCGGCAGCAGCGTGTCGCGGCAGGCCCGCAGCCGCGCCGCAAGCCCGGGCACGAAGTCGTCGGCCGCCGCAGCCCCGCCAGGCCGGCGCGCTGCACGAACACCGGCGCGCAGGAGGTGTTGAACTCGATCAGCTTGCCGATCGCGCCGCCAGGTGACCTGCGGCAGCGACCATCCAGCCCAGGCGCCAGCCGGTCATCAGGAAGCTCTTGCGAGAAGCTGTGCACGACGACGAGGCGGTCGTCGGCTCGGCGATGTCGAGGAAGCTCGGCGCGCAGCTCGCCCTTGGCCGAAGCAGAAGCGCTCGTACACCTCGTCGGCGACGATCCAGGTGCCGGTGCGCCGGCAGTGAGCGAGGATCGCCTGCTGCTCGGCGCGCGTCAGCGTCCAGCCGGTCGGGTTGTTCGGCGCATTGACGAGCAGCACCGCGTGGCGCGGCGTGATGGCGGCGAGCAGCACGTCGCAGGTCGAGCCGCCACGCGCCGCCCTCGGCACCAGCGCCACGCGCCTCACGTTCGCGCCCAGGATCGCCGGCTGCGCCGTCAGGTTCGGCCACACCGGCACGACCGCCACCACTTCGTCGCCAGCGCCGGCCAGCGCCTGCATCGCCAGCATCAGCGCTGACGCCCGACGACGTGACGGCGATGCGCTCGCCGACACGGCACCGTGCAGCGCGCAGGTGTAGCCGCCAGCGCCTCGCGCAGCTCGGGCAGGCCGAGGTTGTGGGCATAGAAGGTCTCGCCGTCGCCGATCGACTCTGCGCCGCCTCGCGCACGACCTCCGGCGTGACCTCGTCGCTCTCGCCGAACCAGAACGCCAGCACGTCGCTGCGGCCGATGCCGGCATTGGCGACTTCGCGGATGTGCGAGCCGGCAGGTGGCGGATCGCGTCCCTCATGGCTCGATGCGCAGCATCTTGCAGCTCGCGCCTTCTCGCTCGCGCCTCGAAGCGGCGCACCGTGCGAAAGCCGAAGCCCGAGCCTTCGTCGTCGTGCGCACGCCGGGCGCGCCGAGCCGGTCCATCACGCTGACCACCAGCGGCTGCTGAACTGGTGGTCGGCCGCGCGCATCGCGCCGCGTGCAGGCCGCCGAGCGTGCGCGCATCGAAGCGCACGCCCTCCAGCGCGCGCGCCACCGCGGTGGCGTCGGTGCTGCCGGCGCGCTCGATCGCCGCGGCCAGCATCTCCACCATCACCTGCATGCGCGCGTGCACGTAGTCGTCGCGCGGCTCGGGAAAGCGTCGCCTGAAGGCGGCGTGGAATTCGTCCGACGCCGCGCGGCCGACGTTCGGGTGCCACTCGGCCACGGCCAGCACCGCGCCGACGCCGGCCTCGCCGATGGCCGCCGGCGCGCCCAGCGCATTGCCGTAGAAGGTGTAGAACCTGCCGCCGACGCCGACCTCGCGCATGGCCCTCACCAGCAGCGTCAGGTCGTTGCCCCAGTTGCCGGTGAGCACCGCCTGCGCGCCGCTGGCCTTGATCTTCACCGCGTAGGGCAGGAAGTCCTTCACGCGGCCCATCGGGTGCAGTTCGTCGCCGACGATCTCGATGTCGGGCCGCTGCGCGGCGCAGCATCGCGCGGCCTGCCGTTGCACATGCTGGCCGAAGCTGTAGTCCTGGCCGATCAGGTACACCTTCTTCAGCGCCGTGTCGCCGCGCAGCACCTCGATCAGCGCGGCCAGGCGCATGTCGGCATGGGCATCGAAGCGGAAGTGCCAGAAGCTGCACCTGCTCGTTGGTCAGCGCCGGATCGACCGCCGAGTAGTTGAGCAGCAGCGCGCGCCGCGCCGGCTCGCGCTGGTTGTGCTTGTTCAGCGCATCGATCAGCGCCACCGCCACGGCCGAGCTGTTGCCCTGCGCGACGAAGGCGATGCCGCGGTCGGTGCGCCGCGCGCAGCATGGCCAGCGCCTCTTCGGTCTGCCCTTGCTGTCGAAGCGCAGAGCTCCAGCGGCCGCGCGCCGCCGGGCAGCGACGCCGCCGCGGGGGTTGACGCGTTCGACGGCCAGAGCAGGTTGCGATGAACCGCCTCGCCGGCATTGGCGAAGCGCCCGACAGGCCCTCGATCAGCGCGATGCGGATGGGCTCGGCGCTGTGGCGGTGCGGGGCCGCACCGTGCCGCGATTGCCGAAGCCAGCACAGCCGGCGCGCCAGCTCAAAAGTCGTGTCATGGAAGAGCCGGGGCCAGCAAGGCCGCGGATTCTAGGCGGCGCCCACACTCGGCCCAGCGCGGCCTCACGGTGAACGCGAGTTCGCGCTGCGGCTGCGCGCTGCCTGCTTGCAGGCGCATCGCCGCGGCCAGCGCGATCATCGCGCCGTTGTCGGTGCACAGCGCAGCTCGGGGTAGTGCACCCGCGCGCCGCGCTTGGCGCAGGCCTCGTTCAACTTGCTGCGCAGCGCGGCGTTCGCGCCCACGCCGCCGGCCACCACCAGCCGCTCCAGGCCGGTGTCGCGCAGCGCCGCATCGACTTCTTCACCAGCACGTCGACGATGGCCGCCTGCGTCGAGGCCGCCAGATCGGCGCGCCAGGCTGTCGCAGACGTCGCTGCCGAGCTTGCCCACTGCGTCCGCACCGCCGTCTTCAGGCCGGCGAACGAGAAGTCGAGGTTGCCGCTGTGCAGCAGCGGCCGCGGCAGCGAAGCGCTCGCATCGCCAAGCTCGGCCAGCCGCGCCAGCGCCGGCCCGCCGGGGTAGCCCAGGCCCATCAGCTTGGCGCTCTTGTCGAAGGCCTCGCCGGCGGCATCGTCGATGGTCTCGCCGAGCAGTTCGTACTCGCCACGCCGTCGCACGCGCATCAGCTGCGTGTGGCCGCCCGACACCAGCAGCGCGACGAAGGGAAACTCGGCGGGTCGGCCGACAGGAACGGCGACAGCAGATGCCCTTCGAGGTGGTGGATGCCCAGCACCGGCCGCCGAGCGCCGCCGCCAGCGCGCAGCCACGCCGGCGCCGACCAGCAGCGCACCGGCCAGGCCCGGGCCGCGCGTGTAGGCCACCACGTCGATGTCGGCCAGCGTGGCGCCGGCCTGCGTCCATCACCTGGCGCGCCAGCGGCAGCACGCGGCGGATGTGGTCGCGCGAGGCCAGTTCGGGCACCACGCCGCCGTAGGCCTGGTGCATGTCGACCTGGCTGTGCAGCGCGTGCGCCAGCAGCGCGGGCGCCGGCCGCCGCGCTCGACCAGCGCCACGCCGGTCTCGTCGCACGACGATTCGATGCCGAGAACTTTCATGGCGTGCAGCTAGACATCCGGCCCTGGCGTGAACTCCGGCACGGCATTTGCAAAACGTTACACGTTTGTATTCGGAATAAACCCTCGATCGCCCTCCTTCCTTGGCTCGACTCGGGCTGCGAATGTACCTCCGCCGCAGGACATGAAGGAATACAAGCTGGCGGCCTGGCCCGATGTGCCACCACCGTACCACCGTACGGTGTTCCGCCGCATGCTGAGCGACCTGTCCCATCGCTACATGACGGTCGGCTCATGGTTCTGTCCAGTGGCGCCACCAAAGTCGAAGTGCGCGGTTTCCTGAGATGCTCGACGAAAGGGCCTGCTGCTCGAGCGCGAGGCCGAAGGCGACTCGTTCTTCGATTCGCCTCAGGCCCGTCGGCAACTGGGTGCGGGAACCTGTTCGGCTCCGACCGACAAGTACTGAGCCGGGCCCGGGCGCCTGTTCAGTGCTTTTCCTTGGCATGGTTGATCGAGTACTTCGGTATCTCGATCGTCACGTCCCGGTTGGAGACGATGGCCTGGCACGACAGGCGCGATGTCGGCTCCAGACCCCAGGCGCGGTCGAGCAGGTCTTCCTCGCTCTCGTCCATCTCACCCAGCGAGTCGAAACCCTGGCGCACCACCACATGGCAGGTGGTGCAGGCACAGCTCATCTCGCAGGCGTGTTCGATCTCCACGCCATGTTCGAGCATCGCCTCGCACAGCGAGGTGCCCGGCGCGCGCCTCGATGGTCTCGCCCTCGGGAGCAGTATTCGGCGTGCGGAAGGATCGTGATGACCGGCATGACCGGGTCATCAGATTTCTTCGACGCTGCGCCGGCCAGCGCCGGCGGATGCCGCGGTTCATGCGCATCGCGGCGAAGGCTTCGGTGCCATCGGCCAGCGCCTTGACGGCATCGTCGATGGCGATGGTCGTCGCCGCGGGCGCTGCGCTCGGCCCCGGCGATCTGCACCCCGATCGCCGCGCGCTCTTCGGCGCGAAGCAGCTCACCGTCGGCAGCCAGCGCCGCGCGCGTGGCCAGCACCATGCGCTCGGCCTCGACGCGGGCTTCGCGCAGCGAACGCACGGCGGCATCGGCCTCGGCGGCGCCGAAACCTTCCTTCAGCATGCGGGCGATGTCCTCGTCGGCCAGGCCGTAGCTCGGCTTGACCGCAACCTTGGCCTCGACGCCCGAGTCAGTTCGCGCGCCGACACGGCGAGCAGCCCGTCGGCATCGACCTCGAACGTGACGCGGATTCGCGCCGCACCAGCCACCATCGGCGGGATGCCGCGCAGCTCGAACCGCGCCAGCGAGCGGCAATCGGCCACCAGCTCGCGCTCGCCCTGCACGACGTGGATCGCCATCGCCGTCTGGCCGTCCTTGTAGGTGGTGAAGTCCTGCGCCTTGGCCACCGGGATGGTGCTGTTGCGCTCGATGATGCTCTCGACCAGGCCGCCCATCGTCTCCATCCCCAGCGACAGCGGGATCACGTCGAGCAGCAGCATCTCGCCGTCGCGCGCGTTGCCGGCCAGCGCGTTGGCCTGGATCGCGGCGCCGAGGGCCACGACCTCGTCGGGGTTCGATGTTGGTCAGCGGCTCGCGGCCGAACAGCTCGCCGACCGCGCGCGCACCGCCGGCATGCGCGTCGAACCGCCGACCAGCACCACGCCCTGCACCTCGGCGCGCGTCACCTCGGCGTCGCGCAGCACGCGCTTGCGCGCGGCGAGCGTGCGCTCGATCAGCGGCTTGCCGAGCGCGTCGAACTGCGCGCGCGTGACGCGTCAGCGTCGATTGCGCCGCTCGACAGCGTGCAGGTCAGCGTCGCGTGTCGCCGCGTCGGTCAGCGCTTCCTTGGCTGCGCGCGCGGCGACGAGCAGCGCGCGCTGGTCGTGCGGCGTCGTCGGCGCCGCGATCCGTCTTGCGCCAAGGCCCACTCGGCCAGCGCCGCGTCGAAGTCGTCGCCGCCCAGCGCCGCATCGCCGCCGGTCGCCACGACCTCGAACACGCCCTGCGTCAGGCGCAGCAGCGAGATGTCGAAGGTGCCGCCGCCCAGGTCGTAGACCGCGTACAGGCCCTCGCTGCCGTTGTCCAGGCCGTAGGCCATCGCCGCGGCCGTCGGCTCGTTGATCAGGCGCAGCACGTTCAGGCCGGCCAGGCGCGCCGCATCCTTCGTCGCCTGGCGCTGCGCGTCGTCGAAGTACGCCGGCACGGTGATCACCGCGCCGAACGCTCGTCGCTGTCGAAGCCGCTTCGGCACGCTGGCGCAGCGCGGCCAGGATCTCGGCCGAGACCTCGACCGGCGTCTTCACGCCGTCTCGAGTCTCGATCGCCACCATGCCGGGACGGTCGACGAAGCGATATGGCAGCCGGGCGCCCGACCACGTCCGCCAACTCACGGCCCATCAGCCGCTTGACCGACCCGACTGTGTTGAACGGATCGTCGGCCTGCGCTGCCAGCGCGTCGGCGCCGAACGCACGACGGCCGCCTTCGAGGTAACGCACGGCTGACGGCAGTATCGAGCGGCCCTTGGCGTCCGGCAGGCATTCGGCCACGCCATGGCGTACCGCGGCCACCAGCGAATTCGTCGTGCCCAGATCGATACCCACCGCAATGCGCCGCTGATGCGGATCTGGCGACTGGCCGGGTTCGGAATCTGCAGCAGCGCCATGGATCAGTCGTGAATCGTCTCGGCACGCTCGTCAGTCGGCGCGGAACGGGAGATGAACATCAGCGCGCGCACGCGTTCGGCCGCCCCGAGTGCCGGCGACGGCTGCTCGTCGAGCAGCATGGCCAGCTGCGCCAACAGAGTCGGCTTCGGCAGCTACGCACCTCGCCGTCGAGCAGCGGCCCAGCGCTGCCGCCTCGTTTTCGAGCCTCGTCGAGCGCTTCGCGCCAGGCCATCTGCTGCATCAGGAAGTCGGCCGGCATCGCGGTATTGTTCTCGGCGCGATCGGCGCGCCGCGCAGCTCGCACAGGTAGCTGCGCGCGCGCAGCGGATCCCTCAGCCGGCGGTAAGCCTCGTTGACACGCACGGCCCATTGCATCGCCACGCGCTGTGCCGCCGTGCCTTGGGCGGCAAAACGATCGGGATGAACCTTGGCCTGGAGCTCACGCCAGCGCGCGTCGAGATCGGCGCGGTCGATGGGCGAAGCGCCTCGGGCAGGCCGAACAGCTGGAAGTCGTTGTCGTCGAGCTTCACCGCAGCCGCCTCTCGAAGAAGAGGACAGGCCGTTGTCGGGGTAGCCGCCGAACGGCCGCGACGCCGCTAGCCGCAGCGCTCGTACAGCCGCACCGCCTCGGGCTGGGGCGCCGGTCTCGAGCAACGCCTGCCGACACGCCCGCATCGCGCAGCCGCTTCGAGCTCGGCCAGCATGCGCCCGCCGATACGCTGCCCGCGCACGCTCGCATCGACGTACATGCGCTTGACCTCGCCGTAAGCGGCTCTGCGCCGTTTCCGGTTCGCCGGCCATGCGCCGCACGGCGCCGGTGGCGACTCCGGCTCGCCGAGCCACGCGGCGAAGAAGCCGATCTCGGGCGCCAGCAGGCCCTCGGATATGACAGGATGTGGTTGGCCTCGGGCGCGTACAGCATCTCCAGATAGCCGTCCAGCGAGCCCAGCAACGCCACCACGTCGGGTGGTCGGGGGCTCGGGACGGATGACGATGTCGCGTGTATTTTTCATGGGACTGCTGCGCGGGCACAAAAAAAAGGCGCGGACCGCGATCCGCGCTTTATTTTTCCCGGCTTTTTTCCATGCGGCGCGCATCAGACGCGGAACGACTCGCCGCAGCCGCAGCGGTCCTTCTCGCGCGGGTTGTGGAACTTGAAGCCTTCGTTCAGGCCCTCGCGCACGAAGTCGAGTTCGGTGCCGTCGATGTAGGGCAGGCTCTTCGGGTCGACCAGCACCTTGACGCCGTGGCCTTCGAAGACCAGGTCCTCGGGCGCCAGGTCGTCGGCGTATTCGAGCTTGTAGGCCAAGCCCGAGCAGCCGGTGGTCTTGACGCCCAGGCGCACGCCCACGCCCTTGCCGCGGCGCGTGAGGTAGCGCGTGACGTGGCGGGCCGCCGCTTCGGTCAGGGTGACTGCCATGGGAGCCGCTCAGTGCGCTGGCCGTGCTCTTGGCCTTGTAGTCCTTCACCGCCGCCTTGATCGCGTCTTCGGCCAGGATCGAGCAGTGGATCTTCACCGGCGGCAGCGCCAGTTCCTCGGCGATGTGGGTGTTCTTGATCGTCAGCGCCTCGTCGAGCGTCTTGCCCTTGACCCATTCGGTGACGAGCGAGCTCGACGCGATGGCCGAGCCGCAGCCGTAGGTCTTGAACTTGCGCGTCCTCGATCAGGCCCGTGGCCGGGTTGACCTTGATCTGCAGCTTCATCACGTCGCCGCAGGCCGGCGCGCCGACCATGCCGGTGCCGACCGTGTCGTCGCCCTTGTCGAAGCGAGCCGACGTTGCGCGGGTTCTCGTAGTGGTCGACGACCTTTTCGCTGTATGCCATGTGATTCTCCTCAACGTCAATGTGCCGCCCACTGGATGGTCGCTGATGTCGATGCCGTCCTTGTACATCTCCCACAGCGGCGACAGTTCGCGCAGCTTGGCGACGCGGTCACTGATCACGTGCGACCGCGAAGTCGATCTCCTCGTCGGTCGTGAAGCGGCCGATCGTCATGCGCAGGCTCGAATGCGCCATCTCGTCGCTGCGCCCCAGCGCGCGCAGCACGTAGCTCGGCTCCAGGCTGGCCGAGGTGCAGGCCGAGCCGGACGACACCGCCATGCCCTTGATGCCCATGATCAGCGACTCGCCCTCGACGAAGTTGAAGCTCATGTTCAGGTTGTGCGGCACGCGCTGGTCCAGGTGGCCGTTGACGAACACCTGCTCGATGTCCGTCAGGCCGTGCAGCAGGCGCTGCTGCAGCATGCGGATGCGCTCGCTCTCGGCTGCCCATCTCCTCGCGCGCGATGCGGAAGGCCTCGCCCATGCCGACGACTGGTGCGTGGGCAGCGTGCCCGAACGCATGCCGCGCTCGTGGCCGCCGCCGTGCATCTGCGCTTCGATGCGCACGCGCGGCTTGCGCCGCACGTACAGCGCGCCGATGCCCTTGGGGCCGTAGGTCTTGTGCGAGGCCAGGCTCATCAGATCGACCGGCAGCGTGCTCAGGTCGATCGGCATCTTGCCGGTGGCCTGCGCCGCATCGACGTGGAAGAGGATGCCGCTCTCGCGGCAGATCTCGCCGATGGCCGGCGATGTCCTGAATGACGCCGATCTCGTTGTTCACCACCATCACCGACACCAGCATGGTGTCGGGCCGCAGCGCCGCCTTGAACTTGTCGAGGTCGATCAGGCCGTCTTCCTGCACGCGAGGTAGGTCACCTCGAAACCCTGGCGCTCCAGCTCGCGCACGTGTCGAGCACCGCCTTGTGCTCGGTCTTCACGGTGACGATGTGCTTGCCGCTTGCGTCTTGTAGAACTGCGCCGCGCCCTTGATCGCCAGGTTGTTGGTCTCGGTGGCGCCCGAGGTCCAGACGATCTCGCGCGGGTCGGCGCCGATCAGCTGCGGCGACCTGCGCGCGCGCCTTCTCGACCGCCTCCTCGGCCTCCCAGCCCTAGGCATGGCTGCGCGACGCCGGGTTGCCGAAGTGGTCGGGCAGCCAGGGCATCATCGCGTCGACCACGCGCGGGTCCACCGGCGTGGTCGCGCCGTAGTCAAGGTAGATCGGGAAGTGCGGGGTCATGTCCATGGCGCGATGTCGTGCGTGGCTGTACTTCGTAGTGCAGGCGCGCCGAGGGCAAAGACCGATTCGGCGCCGTGATCGGATCGGCTTGATCACCGGCGCCGGACGAGATGGCGCGCTTGACCGGCGCCTCGACACCGACACGCCATCGCCAGCTGCTCATCGACCAGCTTCTTCAGCTGACCGAACTCGAGGAAGTCGATCATCTTCGTTCAGGCGGTCCACAGGTCGTGCGTCATGCACTTGCCGCTGTCCTCGCCCATGCACTTCTCCTTGCCGCCGCAGCCGGTGGCGTCCATCGGCTCGTCCACCGCGAAAATGATGTCGGCGACCCTGATCTCGCCGCCTTGCGCCCAGGAGTAGCCGCCGCCGGGGCCGCGGGTGCTTTCGACCAGCTCGGGCGGCGCAGGCCGCCGAACAGCTGCTCAGGTACGAGAGGAATCTGCTGGCGCTGGCTGATCGCCGCAAGTGCGACCGGACCGTTGGACGACGAAGTGCCAGATCGATCATCGCTGTCACAGCAAATCGGCCTTTGGTGGTTAGACGCATGGGGAACTCCTTGAAGGGGTGCTATCCCGAGCAGATTGCTCAAGTTTAGCGGAAGCCGACTGATTCGGTCGGGTAACCCTCAGGAAGTTCCCAGGCGCGTCGCGAGGTCTTTGACCCAGGCGTCGCTGGCCGCCTCGACCAGGTCGAGCACGCGCTCGAAGCCGGCCGGGCCGCCGCCGTACGGGTCGGGCACCTCGATGTGGGCGAACAGGCGCAGTTCGGCGCGATGCGCGCCATCGGGCGCGAGGCGGTTCAGGTCGGCGAGGTTGCCTTCGTCCATCGCCAGGATGAGGTCGAAGCGCTGGAAGTCGTCCTCGGCAACTTGGCGTCCCCGCAGCGCCGACAGGTCATAGCCGCGCTTGGCGGCATGGCGCTGCGAGCGCGCATCGGGCGGATCGCCGATGTGCCACGAGCCGGTGCCGGCCGAATCGACCTCGACGCGCCGCGCCAGGCCGGCGGCGCCGAGCTTGGCGCGCAGCACGGCTTCGGCCGTGGGCGAACGGCAGATGTTGCCCAGGCGCACCATCAGCAAAGCATGGTGATCGCGGGCGACAGGCGTCCCTCGAAGGTGTCGCACGCCTGCAGGTCGCCCGACTCGAGGCCGCGCTTGAACCAGGTCATGCGCTGCTGGCTCGAGCCGTGGGTGAAGCTCTCGGGCACGACCATGCCCTGCGACTTGCGCTGCAGGTTGTCGTCGCCGATCTGCGCGGCGGCATTCATCGCTTCTTCGATGTCGCCCCGCTCCAGCCAACCCTTGCTCTTTTGCGAGTGATGCGCCCAGACGCCGGCAAAACAATCGGCCTGCAGCTCGACACGCACCGTCAGCGCGTTGATCTCCTGCTCGGACAGGCGCTGGCGCTCGCTCATCGACCTTGCCGGTGATGCCCAGCAGATTCTGCACATGGTGCGCCACTTCGTGGGCGATCACGTAGGCCTGCGAAAGTCACCCGGCGTTCCAAGGCGCGGCGCAAGGTGTCGTAAAAAAAGCCAGGTCGATATAGACCTTGCGGTCGGCCGGGCAGTAGAACGGCCCCATCGCCGCCTCGCCCAGACCCGGCCAGGCGGTTCGGCTGCGCCGCGAAACAGCACCACTTCGGCTGCGGTAGGTCGCACTGCCTGCGATCACGCGGCCCCACACGTCTTCGTATCGGCCAGCACGGTCGAGACGAAGCGGGCCGCCGGGTCGTTGGCCGGCGGCCGTTGCGCCGGGCCCTGGCTGGCCGGCGCCTCCGCCGGGCCGCCACCGCCCAGGATGCCCAGCACCGTCAGCGGGTTGATGCCGAAGATCCAGCTGGCCAGCACCGCGATCACGATCGTGCCGATCCCGATGCCACGGCCACCGATGCGAAGGCCGCCGCCTCCGCCGCCACCTCCGGCGATCTTCGACGTTCTCGCTCCGGCGCTGATCTTCCCACTTCAT
>CAVTXG010000007.1:0-205042 GCA_963738605.1 uncultured beta proteobacterium | reverse complement strand
CCATCTCTTCCGTAATTGCTCCCATCGAACGCGAACTGCACTTCCACCGCTGCTACCTCCTGGGTTGGAATTGTCAGCGGATGTGGTCTCACTACCGTAGGAAGCCTGAACTTTGGGTGGCTCTGACTTCTCTTCTGGAGTTGGCGTGGACTGAGGTGTTGGTGCGGTTGTCGTAGTGGTGGTCGGCGTGCTCGAAGCAACTTGAGTTCCACCGCCACCGCCGCAACCGCTTAATGAACCGATCGTTCCTGCAAGTGCCCAGACCATCAACCACTTTGAATACTTTGACGACATAGCGATCCGCCTATGGAAGCTCGAAGGATTTTAATTTGAAGAGACTTTCGGTAACACAGCTTCCAGATAGTGGAAGCAAGGTTACGGCATACCCTTTATTATGGCCATTTGCGAAGTCAATGTCGAGATTGCCATCGGTTTCATTGGCAATTTCTAGGTTGAAGTACCTCAAAACAAGGCGCTCGAATCGGAAAATGGGAATCGAACTGACACTTCGGTTTTGCAGGATCAGACCAACAAAGTGCTGGAAATTTGACGCTTCTCGTAAATCACAAGGCTATTCGTCTTTCTTTTGAGCTCAACAGAAACCACTAACGACCGACGAGAAGTAACGGAAATTTCGTCAAATCGACATTTCGAGGCCCAAGCTTTTGTCCACAAACCCATAAAATTCAGAAAATACGTCGTGGCAATTTTGTGCGACCTTTGTGGTTGTGGCTGGTATAGTCCGTCAAAGAATCTTCATCGAGAGTCTACCAATGTCCTGCAATGCTATGTCTTGCTCTCCGCTTCACTCTCTTAACACTCGGCTAATCTGCTCGGTTATCGTCATGTGGCTGATGGTCTACAGTCAATTGGCTTACTCACAGCCACCTCCGCCGCCTGCTGATCCAGCTACGTTGAATTATGCACCTGCAGAAATTAATTTCCAAGAGATTTTTAATGGCAAAGATTTGTCGGGTTGGATCGACGTCAATACCAGTCCGGAAACTTGGTCTGTCAAAGACGGATTGCTAGTTTGCACGGGCAAACCAATTGGCGTCATGCGCTCAGAAAAGCAGTACGAAAACTTTTTGTTGCACATTGAATGGCGTCACATGCAAGCTGGCGGAAATTCAGGAGTGTTTATTTGGAGCGAAGGAAAGCCTGCCGACAACGGGCGGTTGCCAAAGGGTATGGAAGTTCAGATGTTAGAGCTGGAATTCCCACAACTATTTCCTGAAAGAAATGGGACTCCGCGACATTTAGGATTTGTGTCGGGCGAACTGTTTGGAGCCAACGGAGTGGAGGCCGTTCCGGAAAACCCTCGCGGTGAACGCAGCATGTCCACCGAGATGCGCTGCAAGGGCAAAGGCGAATGGAATACGTACGATGTGGTAGCCGTTAACGGTTGTGTCAAACTGTGCATCAACGGCAAATTTGTCAACGGCATACGTGACTCGAACATGCGCAAAGGCTATTTGTGCCTGGAGTCCGAAGGGTCCGAAATTCACTTCCGCAATATTCGTCTACTAGAATTGCAGACTGGCGGAGCCACTGCAGAACAAACCGCCGATGTAGTCGAACAGTAACAGCAACGTCCCGAAGTCCATGAATTGGTTGAGGCAATAAGTGCAACACTGTACAATAAAATAAGGCATAGGTACGCATACAATGATGTCTCACCGAAATGGCGAAAAAGAAAGCTACAACACCAAACGATGTCGACGCCACTACAGCATTCGCCTTTGATCAAATCAATACCAAGATCGAACGAATTCTTGCAATGGACATGCGAGCCGAAGATGTTCGCAAAACGCATGCCGATTTCGTTTTTCAATCTCTTTCCGACATGGCCGCAGTTATCGACAAAGTTAGTGTTGCCGCTGGCAACTATCCGAGTGGCGTGATCGCGGGCGACGCCTGGATGACCAGCGCTGACTACGCATCCCCTGCACAGGGCGCTAACGCATCATTTCGCTGAAAACGGATGTCTAAAGCACGAAGCCAACGCGAGTTGGCTTTTGGGGGCAGTTGGCTATGGGGGCAAGCCATACTCGCAGTTTGTGAGTTGTACCGGGGAGTTGTAATGTTCGGGAAAAAGCTGGGAAAAAGCTATGTCCCCGAAGCCTTCTCCCCTGTACCGCGTTGTACGGGCTGTACAGCTGTTGTACGCAGTACGGGGTCACAGCAGTTCGATGTACGGGGGGTAACAGTGTTGTACGGGGAAGGGGTGTTGTACGGGGTCACTGCTGTTGCGTGTTGTACTGTTGTACGATGTTGTACGGGGGTTGTACTGTTGTACGGGGTCACAGCTGTAGCTGTTGTACTGTTGTGTTGTACTGTATTGTACGGGGTCATAGCAGTTCGAAGAGGTATGGGGCCGACGCCAAAGTGCTGGCAAGGATCAAATCGGCAATCTAGCGAAGCTCGGTGATCGATGGGCGATTCATTGAGATGCTCTGCAGTTGATTCGAGGTTGTCGCGACATCAAATTCAGGCGAAGTATTGAGACCTTCCACGCAGAAGGCGTGAAGGAAGAGTGCTACAAGTAGTGGTTGAGCGGATGAGTTGGTTAAGCTTCTAACAACTCACGTGCTTGACGACTTGCTTTAAAGCGTTTGGGGCGCTGGACGCCGGGTGTCGTACGGGGACACAGCAGTTCGGAGAGGTATGAGGCCGACGCCAAAGTGCTGGCAAGGATCAAATCGGCAATCTAGCGAAGCTCGGCGATCGATTGGCGATTCGTTGAGATGCTCTGCGGTTGATTCGAGGTTGTCTCGACATCAAATTCAGGCGAAGTATTGAGACCTTCCACGCAGAAGGCGTGAAGGAAGAGTGCTACAAGTAGTGGTTGAGCGGATGAGTTGGTTAGGCTTCTAACAACTCACGTGCTTGACGACTTGCTTTAAAGCGTTTGGGGCGCTGGACGCCGCGAAAAGCGTCGATGACATGCGGCTTGCCAGCAACGATCTTGAAGAGCTTGCCGAAGTTGGCTACCAGCTCGCACCATGTTGCCGCCGAAAGACCAAGCCCCAGTCGCTCAAAAACTGGCGGAGCGTCTGCTGGAGTTGCTCCTCGCTTGCCTGGCACGATGCAACGGGCTGTCCAATCAAGCAGTTCGACGTAGTCACTCGATCGTCATATTCAAAAATCCTCGATCGCTACAACGAAAGCCCGTTTGAGTTTGGCTGGATTTGTAACGCATCACGCAGCTCATGCAAGTGAATCGGAGCCAGCATACGGTCACGAGCTTGACTAGCAGCCTGCTCTTTGCGCTGTGCGGTTGCTGCCGTTGCAGCCAGTTGTTGCGTCATCCTGGCATCGACAGTGGTTTGTTCAGCCGCCATGCCAACCGTCGCGAGTCCTGTGTCAACTTTCGATGCCTGGCTCAAACATTCAGCTTCAATTTGTTGTTTCAGAGCCTGAATACGACGCTGTATCGAAGTAAAATCGCTTTGCTCAAGCGTCTCGGCTATGGCCGCTCGAATTGGATTCAAATCCACGTAAGCTGCACAAGCTAATAACGCCGACTCATCCAGAATTCGGACGGCCCGAAATCTAGATTCCCAGACCTTTCCGGAAGCATTATCCTCAGCATTAATGCGCTGTGCGATTGTTTGACAGTTCAGTCGCATCCACCAAGAAACATCGCTGAGCCTCGAACGGATTTCGAGCGAGCTTCTTGGGGTCGTTGCGAATGGAATTCAACTGAGGCTCGGTAGGATCTTTGGGCGAACCATCTTTGTTCTTTTTCTTGGGGCAAAGCATCAGCCACCGCCGAGCCACTTCGGTATCATCCCAAGTCTTTACCACGTCAGGCCTTTGCCGCAGCACGAGATGCATATGGTTAGACAGAATCGAATAAGCCAAAACGTCAATCGAGAAGTATTTGGCCAGATGTTCGATACGAAGCTCGATCCAATCCTTGCGATAATCGTAGTTTCGACCTGTGAACTGATCATAGCCCATCAAGAAACAACGCCGGACCGCTCGATTCATCACATGCACGATCGCCATTTCATCGGGAGTGAACAATTGTTCGCGAGTCAGTCGAGCCATCTTCGCCACCTTTGCCAATTTGAAAGTCTTTGAATTGCTAGCGGATTCATCTTAACGTTGCTCAATCACGAGAGCCATCGAGCCGCACAAATTGGTAGTCGAACCTCACCAAAAAACCTGACGCGAATTCTCCCACTTTTTTGGAATTTCTTCTCCGCCGGGAAAAAGCTACGGGAAAAAGCTATGTCCCCGAAGCCGCCTCCCCGAAGCCGCCGAAGCCGGATCCCCGAAGCCGGATCCCCGAAGCCGGACCGAAGCCGCAACTGCTTGCGAATCAGACAATGAAGTTGGATACCGCATCCAATTCGGAGCTTCAACGAAGCTTTAATGGAAACTGTTACGTTCTCTGGATCACAATTAGTGTTAATTAGTGCTGATTAGTGTTCCCCATCCGTATGCCATTACTCTATTTACGACAGTGAAAGCACTGGAAGAAGTAGGAACACTATACCCAAGCGGCCTCGCAAAGTCGTGGGCGGGTGCGCGCTGGCGCGCCTGTGTGCCGCACCGAAGCGCCAGCGCGCACCCGCCCACGGCTTTGCGATCCCCACGGTGTGCGCAATGCGTGCATTCAAAGCCCGCACAGGCCAATCACCCCGCCCCCGACCCCCGCCCCCACACCGCGACGAACGCCTTGACCTTGTGCCACGTCGTCACGCGCTCGTCGCTGACGATGTCGAGGAAGTCCGACAGGCGCTTGGACTTGACGATGGTGTAGAAGGTCAGCGCGATCGTCGGGATGAAGACCAGCAGGAACAGCAGCGCCTTGGTCGGCCACGAGGCATCGCTTTCGGCAAACAGGTTCATGCCGAGAAAGCCGGTGGTGACGGTGCCGATCAGGCCGAGGATCGTCACCACCGTCAGCCGCACCACGGTGTTGGCCTGGCGCCGCAGCGCGTCGGCGTCGAGATAACCGTTCATGTCGTCGATGCGTTCCTTGACCTCGGCGTACAGCGGCTCGATCTCCAGGTGATCGCGGCACATCTTCCACAGCGCCTTGACCTGCGCCTGCTCGCTGACCTCGTGGAACCAGTAGCGGTGCGTGAACGACAGGAAGGCGACGAAGGCGATGCGGATGCGGCGCTTGAAGCGGCGGATGCTTCCGGGCGAGGTCAGGTCCATCGCCATCAGCGCCTCGGCGAGCTGGTCACTCACCATCAGCAGCGTCGCCTTCTGGAAGTGCGCGATCAGGAACAGCAGGAAGTGCTGGTGCCGGAACTGCGCCAGCACGCCGCGGTCGCGGCAGCGGTAGAAGTCGTTCTTCGCATCGCCCACCACCACCAGCGACAGGCCCGAGCACAGGTAGCGCGTGCGCGGCGCCGCGCCGCTCTCGCTCCAGAAGCGGTCGTAGCAGTAGCGCTGCTCGAAGTCCGCCAGGTGCGCGTCGGCATAGGGCAGCACGCGCTCGGGGCGCTGCGCGGCGGTGGCGCCGTCCCCTGCACCGGCGCTGCGCTGCGTGGCGCCGTCTCCTGCACCCGCGCCGGTGACGAGACCCAGGCGGATGAAATCGCTGCGCGTCAGCGCCGCCGGCCGATCGACTGCGACGTAGGCCATCATCGGCATGCGGTAGTACTCGATCTGGCGAA
This sequence comes from uncultured beta proteobacterium, assembly GCA_963738605.1. GTDB lineage: Bacteria > Pseudomonadota > Gammaproteobacteria > Burkholderiales > Burkholderiaceae_C > CADEEN01. The sequence continues at coordinate 199,400 of CAVTXG010000007.1, read as the reverse complement.
AGCGCAGCGCGCCCTCGTGCGCCGAGTGGTGATTCACCAGCGGCGCCAGCACGTACTCCCAATGCGCGGCAATGCGTGGCGCGCGGTGCTCGGCCACATGCGACAGGTAAGCGTCGCGCTCGCCGGCATCGCTGGCGGCGAGCACGCGGCCTTCCTTGTCGAGCCATTCGCACTGCGTCAAGCTGTGCTGCGGCCGGCCGTCGGCGTACCAGCCGCCGGGGTAGGCGCGACCGAAGCGGTACATCAGCTCCTCGGCCAGGGGCAACGGCAGCTCGTCGGCCGCGACCTCGACGTTGAGCAGCACGATATCCACGCCGTAGAAGAAATACAGATCGACGTGCACCACGTCGAGCGTCACCGGTGCATCGCCCGGCCGCGGCTGCACGCGCACGCGCGCGATGTCGTGGCGGCGGAACACGCGCATCGGCGAGCGTTCGCTGCGCTCTTCGCCCGGGCCGGGCTCGCGCGTCGTGCGGCCCTCGCCGTAGAGGAAGCGCTGCACGTAGGGCAGGAAGGCGACGAATTCGTTGTAGTGGCGCTCGTGGAAGCCGGCGGCGTCGCCGGTGAATTCGTCGTGCTGCTCGCGCCAGGGCGAGGCCTCGCCCAGATCGCGCAACGCGCGCCAGGGGGCGCGGCGCGCCTCGGAGTCGTCGGCGGCGGTGGAGATCAGCCGCAGCGGCCACAGCAGCACCTGGCGCAGGTGACGCGCGATCGGCGGCGCGCTGTCGCCGCAGTCGCCGGGAGGGGCCTGCGCGCCGGGTACGTCGCGGGTGGCTTGCAGCATGGGCGCGAGTGTAGGTTCGGCGCGCAATGGAGCCCCTCGTCCGGCGAGTGCGCCGGCCGATCCCCCGAGGGAATTGCGGGCCGGCTTGCGGAGCGGCCGCGCGCTCGGCCCGCTCGCAGCTCGGATTCATCGCGGGAAAACCCTGGCGCGCGGCGGCGTCGATGGCGCGACACTGCGGCCGGCCAATTGGCCTGACCACTTGGCCGCTTCACTCCCCCTCACCGGCCAACGCCGATGCCGCTGCAAGCCGTCGAAACCCGCCGCCTCTACCGCCAGATCGCCGACCAGTTGCGCGCGCTGATCGCTGCCGGCGAGTGGCCGCTGGCCTCGCGCCTGCCGCCCGAGCGCGACCTGGCGGCGCAGCTCGGCGTCTCGCGCCCCTCGGTGCGCGAGGCCCTGATCGCGCTCGAGGTCGAAGGGCTGGTCGAGGTGCGCATGGGCTCGGGCATCTACGTCAAGGCGCTCGACGCCACACGCAGCGGCGTCTCCGAGGCCGCGCTCGGGCCCTTCGACATCATCCGTGCGCGCGCGCTGATCGAATCCGAACTCGCCGCGCTCGCGGCGCGGGCCTGCACGCCGGGCCTGCTGAAAAAGCTGCGCGCGGGCATCAAGGCGATGGAAGACGACATCGCGCGCGGCGTCATGCCGATCCGCGGCGACCGCGAGTTCCACCTGGCGCTGGCCGAGGCGGCGGGCAACGCCGCGCTGCTGCGCGTCGTCACCGAGCTCTTCGACGAGCGCAACAACCCGCTGTTCGAGCAGCTCGGCCGCCACTTCGAGAACGCGAAGAGCTGGCGCTGCGCCGTCACCGAGCACCGCGCCGTGATGCGCGCTGTGGCTGCCGGCGAAGTGGCCGCCGCGCGCCGAGCGATGCAGACGCACTTGCAAAATTCGCACGACCGCTTTGCGGCGGCGCTTGAAGAACCGCCGCCCGCCAAACGTGCGGCCTGATTCCCGACCCACCTGACAACAGGAGACTGACGACGATGAAACGCGAACTTCTCAAAACCCTGCTGGCCGCCGCCGCGCTGGCCGTGACCGGTACCGCGACCGTGGCCCAGGCACAGACCAAGCTCAAGTGGGCGCATGTCTATGAAACCAGCGAGCCGTATCACACCGAGAGCGTGTGGGCGGCCGAAGAGATCAAGAAGCGCACCAACGGCAAGTTCGAGATCCAGGTCTTCCCGGCGAGTTCGCTCGGCAAGGAGACCGACATCAACCAGGGCATGCAGCTCGGCACGGTGGACATGATCATCAGCGGGCCGAGCTTTGCCGCGCGCAGCTACCCGCGTCTGGGCATCGCCTACTACCCCTTCATCTTCCGCGACGGCGACCACCTGCTGGCCTACAGCAAGAGCGCCGTGTTCAAGGAGATGACCGACGGCTTCCGCGAGAAGACGGGCATCCAGATCCTGGCCTACACCTACTACGGCGCGCGCCAGACCACCAGCAAGACGGCGTTCACCGATTGCGCCGGCATGAAGGGCCTGAAGATCCGCGTGCCCGACGTGCCGAGCTACCGCGCCACGCCCGAAGCCTGCGGCGCCAACCCGACGCCGATCGCCTTTGCCGAGGTCTATCTCGCGCTGCAGAACGGCACCGTCGATGCGCAGGAGAACCCGCTGACCACGATCGAGGCCAAGAAGTTCTATGAAGTGCAGAAGCACATCATGATGACCAGCCACATCGTCGATGGGCTGACGACGCAGGTGGCGCCGCACGTCTGGACCAAGCTCTCCGACGCCGAGAAGAAGATCTTCTCCGACGTGGCGCTCGAAGCCGCGGCTCGCGCCACGGCGCAGATCAAGAAGCGCGAAGGCGAGCTGGTCGATGAGTTCAAGAAGAAGGGCATCACGATCAACGCCGTGAACCGCCAGAGCTTCGTCGATGCGGTGCTGAAGACCAAGACGTCGAGTCGATGGGCTTCGACAAGAAGGACTACGACCGCATCGTCGCGATCAAGTAGGACGCGCCGCGATGGACATCGATGCCGGCCCGAAGGTGATGGGCGACGACGGCGAGTTCCACGCCGTCGACGAAGCCGTGGATCTCTCGCGGCACGCCGCTCGAGGCCTGGGCTGCGCTGCTGCTGTTCTGGGCCCTGGCCGGCGTCGTCTTCACGCAGTTCTTCACCCGCTACGCGCTCAACAACTCGGCCTCGTGGACCGAGGAGATCGCGCGCTACCTGCTGATCGGCGTGGTCTTCGTCGGCGCGTCGATCGGCGTGGCCAAGAACAACCACATCCAGGTCGATCTGCTCTACCGCTACCTGCCGGCGCCGGTGTGCCGCGCGCTGGCCGATCGCGGTGGATGTGGTGCGCATCGCCTTCCTCGCCGCGATGACCTTCTACACGGTGCAGATGATGCAGAAGATGGGCAACTACCAGATGACCATCGTCGATCTGCCGATGAACATCGTCTACAGCGTCGTGCTGTTCGGCTTCGCGGCGATGACGCTGCGCTCGCTCTGGGTGGCCAAGGTGCACTGGCAGCGCGGCTACACCGTGCTGGAGCGGCCCGAGATCGCACATGACCGACCGCTAGACCTGCACGAGACCATGCTCAAGATCATCTTCCTGTTCCTGATGGTCAGCGGCCTGCCGGTGGCCATCGCGATGGCCGGCGTCGTCGCTGCTCTACATCCTGATCAGCGGCAACCAGCCGGGCCTCACGGTCGTGCACCGCATGATCGGCGGCATCGACAGCTTCCCGCTGCTGGCGGTGCCCTTCTTCATCCTCGCCGGCAACCTGATGAACAACGCCGGCGTCACCAACCGCATCTACAACTTCGCGCTTGCGCTGGTGGGCTGGTTGAAGGGCGGGCTGGGCCACGTCAACGTCGTCGGCTCGGTCATCTTCGCCGGCATGAGCGGCACCGCCATCGCCGACGCCGCGGGCCTGGGCACGGTCGAGATCAAGGCCATGAAGGACCACGGCTACGACCTCGAATTCGCGGTCGGCGTCACGGCGGCGTCGGCCACGCTCGGGCCGATCATTCCGCCGAGCCTGCCCTTCGTCATCTACGCGATGATGGCCAACGTCTCGGTGGGCGCGCTGTTCCTGGCCGGCATCCTGCCCGGCGTGCTGATGGCGCTGCTGATGATGGTCACGGTGGCGTACTTCGCGCACAAGAACGGCTGGGGCGGCGACGTCAAGTTCTCGAGCAGCCGCTTCGGCGCGCGCGATGATCGAACTCGGCCTCGTCATCGCCTGGCCGCTGATCACCTGGGCGCTGGTCGCCAAGGTGGGCCTGCCGGCGCAGCCGGTGGTCTTCGGCGCCATCGTCCTGATCTTCGTGCTCGACCGCATCTTCCGCTTCCAGGCGGTGCTGCCGATCATGACGCCGGTGCTGCTGATCGGCGGCATGACGACGGGCCTGTTCACGCCCACCGAAGGCGCCATCGCCGCCAGCGCCTGGGCGCTTGTTCCTCGGCCTCGTGTGGTACCGCACGATGACTGTGAAGCAGTTCGTCAAGGTCAGCCTCGACACGGTCGAGACCACGGCCACCGTGATGTTCATCGTCGCCGCGGCGTCGATCTTCGGCTGGATGCTCACCGCCACCGGCGTCACCGCGCAGATCGCCGAGTGGGTGCTGGCGGTGACCAAGGAGCCGTGGCTGTTCCTGCTGATGGCCAACCTGCTGATGCTCTTCGTCGGCTGCTTCCTCGAGCCCACCGCGGCGATCACGATCCTGGTGCCGATCCTGCTGCCGATCTGCCACAAGCTCGGCGTCGATCCGGTGCACTTCGGCCTGGTCATGGTGCTTGAACCTGATGATCGGCCTGCTGCACCCGCCGATGGGCATGGTGCTGTTCGTGCTGGCGCGCGTGGCCAAGCTCAGCGTCGAGCGCACGACGATGGCGATCCTGCCGTGGCTGGTGCCGCTGCTGGCGAGCCTGGTGATCCTGACCTACGTGCCGGCGATCGTGCTGTGGCTGCCGCGGACCATGGGGTTCTGAGTCGGCGTGGCGAGACGCATCGTGTCCGTCGATGTCTGGCGCATCGACCTGCCGCCCCCGGTGCCGCGCAGCGACGCGATCCAGAGTCTTCGTCGTGCAGGAAACGCCGATGGTGCGCATCCGCTGCGACGACGGCGGCGAGGGCGTGGGCTACAGCTACACGATCGGCACCGGAGGCTCGTCGGTCGTCGCGCTGCTGCAGCGACCATCTGGCGCCGCGATTGATCGGGCGCGATCCGGCGTGCATCGAAGCGATCTGGCGCGACCTGCTGTTTGCCACGCATGCCACCAGCGTCGGCGCGATCACGAGCCTGGCGCTGGCCGCGATCGACACCGCGCTGTGGGACTGGCGCTGCAAGCGCGACGGCCAGCCGCTGTGGAAGGCGGCGGGCGGCGCGAAGCCGCGCACGCCGGTCTACACGACCGAAGGCGGCTGGCTGCACCTCGACCACCGACGCCATCGTGCGCGAGACCGTGGCCGCGAAAGAGGCGGGCTTCCAGGGCGCCAAGATCAAGGTCGGCCTGCCGCGCGTGGCCGACGACGTGGCGCGTTTGCCCGCCGTGCGCAACGCCGTCGGCGAGCGCTTCGAGATCATGGTCGATGCCAACCAGTGCTTCACGCTCGAGCGAAGCGCTGCGCCGCGCGGCGGCGTACGCCGATCTCGGCATCGCGTGGTTCGAGGAGCCGCTGCCGGCCGACGACATCACCGGCCATGCGCGCTTGGCGGCATCGACGCCGGTGCCGATCGCCGTCGGCGAATCGCTCTATTCGCCGAGCCAGTTCGCGGCCTACATCCAGCAGGGCGCGTGCTCCGATCGTTGCAGGTCGATGTGGCGCGCATCGGCGGCATCACGCCCTGGCTGAAGGTCGCGCACCTGGCCGAGTGCCACAACCTGATGGTCGCGCCGCATTTCCTGATGGAGCTGCACGCCAGCCTGACGGCCGCGAGCCCGGCCGCGCAATGGGTCGAGTACATCCCGCAGCTCGATGCGGTGGCCGACTCGCGCGTGTTGATCGCCGCCGGCCACGCCGTTGCCCCCGACGCGCCGGGACTGGGGATTGATTGGCGGTGGGATGAGATCGAACGGCGCGCCATCGACTGCCACGAAGTGAGCGACACATGAGTACCCCACCCACCATCCGCATCCACCCCCGCGACAACGTCGTCATCGCGCGCACGCAACTGCTCGGCGGCACGACGATCGCCGATGAAGGCATCACCGTCGCCGGCCTGGTGCCGCCGGGCCACAAGATCGCGACCAAGGCGATTGCCGCCGGCGACGACGTGCGCCGCTACGACCAGATCATCGGCCACGCCACGCAGGCCATCGCGCCCGGCCAGCATGTGCACACGCACAACCTCGAGTACGCCGACTTCGCGCGCTCGCACGAGCCGGGCGCCGGCGTCACGCCCACCGCCTATGCGCAACCGCCCGCCACCTTCGACGGCATCGTGCGACCCGACGGCCGCATCGCCACGCGCAATTACATCGGCGTGCTGACCAGCGTCAACTGCTCGGCGACCGCGGCGCGCGCGATTGCCGACCAGTTCCGGCGCGACATCCACCCCGAGATGCTGATGCCGTTCCCCAACGTCGATGGCGTTGTCGCGCTGACGCACGGCATGGGCTGCGCGACCGACAGCGAAGGCGAGGAGCTGCGCGTGCTGCGGCGCACGCTCGGCGGTTATGCCCGGCACCCGAACTTCTTTGCCGTGCTCGTCGTCGGTCTGGGCTGCGAGACCAACCAGATCCAGGGCCTGGTGGCGCAAGAGGGCCTGCAGGAAGGCGCGCGCATGGTCACCTTCAACATCCAGGACACGGGCGGCACCGCCAAGACCGTGGCGCGCGGCGTCGAGCTGATCAAGCAGCTGCTGCCCGATGCGAACAAGGTCAAGCGCCAGCCGGTGAGCGCGAGCCACATCACGGTGGGCCTGCAATGCGGCGGCAGCGACGGCTACTCGGGCATCAGCGCCAACCCGGCGCTCGGCGCCGCGATCGACCGCCTGGTGCGCAACGGCGGCACCGGCATCCTGAGCGAAACGCCCGAGGTCTATGGCGGCGAGCACTTGCTGACGCGGCGCGCGGTCAGCAAGCAAGTGGCCGACAAGCTGCTCACGCGCATCCAGTGGTGGGAGCAGTACACCGCACGCAACGGCATGCGCATGGACAACAACCCCTCGGCCGGCAACAAGGCCGGCGGGCTGACGACCATCCTGGAAAAGAGCCTGGGCGCGATCGCCAAGAGCGGCACCACCAACCTGGTCGATGTGGTCGAGTTCGCTGAAAGCGTCGCCGCGCGCGGCCTGGTCTTCATGGACACGCCCGGCTACGACCCGGTGAGCGCGACCGGCCAGGTGGCCGGCGGCGCCAACATGATCTGCTTCACGACAGGCCGCGGCTCGGCTTACGGCTGCGCGCCGAGCCCGTCGCTCAAGTTCTCGACCAACAGCGCGCTCTGGCGCAAGCAGGAAGACGACATCGATCTGGATTGCGGCGGCATCGTCGATGGCGCCGACACGGTGGACGCCTGCGGCGAGCGCATCTTCAGGCTGATCCTCGACACCGCGTCAGGGCGCAAGACCAAGAGCGAGCTGCACGGCTACGGGCAGAACGAGTTCGTGCCTTGGCAGTTGGGGGCGGTGATGTGATCCCGCGATCTCACCGGCAGTATCATGTATGAACACGGCCGCGAAGCTGCTGGAGGCGATGCGGCGCAATCCGCGCGATTGGCGGATTGCGCAGCTACAGACTGTGGCTCGGCAGAACGGCGTCGATTGGCGGCATGACAAGAGCAGCCACTGCATCTTCATCCGCGACGACGGCCGCACGCTGCCGGTGCCAGCGCATCGCCCCATCAAGCCCGTGTACGTGCGCAAATTCCTCGACCTGATCGATGGAGCGTGAGACCGCCATGAGCAAGCTTGACGACTACCCGTTTGAGATTCGCCCTCTGTCGCAGGACGAAGGTGGCGGGTTCCTGATCTCCTACCCCGACTTCGCCGAGTGCATCTCGGACGGCGAAACTGTCGAGGAGGCGCTTGCGAACGGCCGCGATGCGCTCAAGGCGACGATCACTGCGCTTAAGGCCAAGAAGTTGGCCGTTCCCGCACCCAACAGCGGCGGCATTGCGTCGGGCAAGTTCGTGGCGCGCGTGCCGAAGACTGTGCATGCGCAACTGGCGACGAGGGCGCGGGCCGAAGGCGTTTCGTTGAATGCGCTAGTGCTTGCTTTCATTGCGCAGGGGCTGGGGCGCAAGGAAGGGCAGGCGAAGGTGTGAGGCGGCGCGCGTGTGGAATTCGAGTCTGCAATCGCGCCAGAGCAACGACTGCGTCAGTTCGGGCGGAGTGCCAGATGACCAGCGCGTCGCAACTCGACTCCCGGGGCCTACCCCCGCAGCGCCCGATTGAACAGCGCCAGCGTCTTGCCCCACGCCTCCTTCGCCGCCTTCTCCTCGAACCGCGGCGTCGTGTCGTTGTTGAACCCATGCTGCGTGCCGGGATAGACCTGCGCGCTGTACTTCGTGCCGGCGGCCTTCAACGCCGCCTCGTAGGCCGGCCACATGCCGTTGATGCGCTCGTCGTTCTCGGCATAGACGATGAACATCTCGGCCTTGATCTTGGGCACGTCGGCCGTCGGCGCCGCGGCGCCGTAAAACGGCACGCCAGCGGCGAGTTCGGGCACGCGCGTGGCGAGGAAGTTGACGATGCCGCCGCCGTAGCAGAAGCCGGTGGCGCCCAGCTTGCCATTGCCGCCGGCGATGCTGCGCGTGTAGTTCGCGGCAGCGATGAAGTCCTCGCGCGCCTTGGCCTGGTCGATCCTCGCAAACGCCTCGCGCGCCTTGTCTTCGTCGCCGGGGTAGCCGCCGGCGGTGGTCAACAGGTCGGGCGCGACGGCGATGAAGTTGTCCACGGCCAGGCGCCGCGCGATGTCTTCGATGTGCGGGTTGAGACCTCGGTTCTCGTGCACCACCAGCACCACCGGCAACGCGCCCGCCGCGTTGGCCGGCCGCGCCACCAGCGCATTGATCTTGCCGTGGCCCGCGGCCGAGGCGATCTCCACGCGCTCGGTCTTGATGCGCGCGTCGCTGGGCGGCACCTTCTGGCCGTAAGCGAAGTCGGGGGCGAGCGCCGCGAGCAGGCCCGCTGCCGTGGTGCCGCTGGCCGCCGCGTAGCGCGAGCTCTTGTCGAGAAAGCCGCGCCGGTCGATTGCGCCGTGCACGTACTGATCGAACAGTTTCATCACCTCGGGGTGAAAGTCGGCAGCGGTCAGGCGCGAGGGCTTGGGGTGGTTCATCGCGAACGTCTCCGGCAACGAGTTGAATGAAGCGCGGTTTGTAGTCCGGCACGAATACCCGAGCAATCCATATGTCGATCATCGCCACCCTCACCCCTCACCCTTCACCCACCCCAAACAGGAGACCTGCCATGAAGCCACCCTTTCGCCTTGCGATTCGCCTGACCGCCACGCTCGCCGCCCTCTGCGCGGCCGCTGTGGCGCAGGCGCAAACGCTGCCCGCCCCGGGCACCAGCCCGCGCGTGGACGCCATCAAGAAGGCGGGGGTGCTGCGCGTGGGCGTGCTGGCCAACGCGCCCTGGCTGGTCGAGAACACCGGCAACGCCGGCGGCGAGACCTGGTCCGGCCCGGCCTGGCTGCTGGCGCAGGAATATGCGCGCCTGCTCGGCGTCAAGCTCGAGCCGGTGCCGGTGAGTCACGAGACCAAGGTGCCGGTGCTGGCCTCCAACCAGGTGGACATGAGCATCACGCCGCTGGCCGAGACGCCCGAGCGGCTGCGCGTGGTGGACTTCGTCATCTACTCGGCCACCAGCGTGTGCATGTTCGGCCGCGCCGACAACCCGAAGATCGCCGGTGCCAAGTCGGTCGATGAGCTGAACCGGCCCGACATCACGATCGCCTATTTCACCGGCGGCGGCGAAGAGGGCTGGGTCAAGACGCGCTTCCCGAAGGCGCAACTGCGCGGTGTCGTCGAGCTCGGGCTCGGCGGCGCCGGTCGAGGAAGTGATGGCCAAGCGCGCCGACGCGGTGCCGATCAACCGCGTGCCCTGGGTCGCGCTGCAGAAGAAGGTCAAGGGCCTGGCGGTGCTGCCCAAGGAGAACAACTGCCAGGACAGCATGGAGAAGTCGGCGCCGGTGGGCCTGGCGGTGGACAAGAACCAGGCCGCATTCCTGGAGTGGTCGCGCGCGGTGTCCAAGCAGCTGCAGCCGAAGTTGAGCGCCGACGAGCAGCGTGTCGTCGGCACGATGAACTGAGCGCAGCGCCAGCCCACGCCAATCTCCACAGCGTCACGCCCGCACGCCGATGGACATCGACCTGACGCCGATCACGGAGAACTGGCGCTTCCTGCTCGGCGGCCTGGGCCTGACGCTGGCGCTGTCGGTGCTGGCCGTGATCGGCAGCGCCGTATCGGGCACGGCGCTCGCGCTCGCGCGCCTGTACGGGCCGGCGTGGCTGCGCCTGCCGGTCGTTTTCTACATCGACTCGATGCGCGCGATGCCGGTGCTCGTGGTGCTGGTCTGGGTCTATTTCGCGGTGCCCATCCTCACCGGCCTGACGGCGCCGCCCTTCTGGGCCGCGCTCGTCGCGCTGGTGCTGCACATCGCCGCCTACGTCGCCGAGGCGGTGCGCGCCGGCATCGAGTCGGTGCGGCCGGGCCAGGTGCGCGCCGGGCTGGCGCTGGGCATGTCGCGCGCGCAGATCCTGCGCACCATCCTGCTGCCGCAGGCCCTGGTGCGCATGCTGCCGGCCTTCGGCTCGATCGTGTCGATCACGATCAAGGACACCGCCATCGCCACCGTGATCGCGGTGCCCGAGCTGATGAAGCGCGCCGAGACCGTGGCCGGCCAGACCTTCCGGCCGATCGAGGTCTACACCGTTGTGATGCTGGCCTACTTCCTGATTCTCCTGCCGTCGACGCGCGCCATCGACGCGCTCTACCGCCGCGTGGCGCACCTGGGGCGCTCATGACGGGACGCGCATGAACCTCGACTGGAGCGTCGTCTGGCAGCACCGCGGCGAGCTGCTCGAAGGGGTGGGCCTGACCATCCTGCTGACCGTGCTGACGATGGCCGTGGCGGTGCCGGGCGGCATCGTGCTCGCGCTGATGCGCCTGTCGCGCTCGCGCGTGCTCTCGGCCGCGAGCGCGGCCTATGTCGAGTTCTTTCGCAACCTGCCGCTGATCCTGGTCGTCTACTGGGCCTTCTACGTGCTGCCGGTGCTGGCCGACATCCGCTTCTCGGCGTTCGGTACCGGCCTGGTGGCGCTGTGCCTGAACGTGTCGGCCTACAACGCCGAGACCTTTCGCGCCGGCATCAATTCGATCCGCAAGGGCCAGAGCGAAGCGGCCATCGCGGTCGGCATGAGTTCCTGGCAGGCGATGCGCCACGTCGTCATTCCGCAGGCTTCGCGTCGCGTGCTGCCGGTGCTGGCCAGCACCTGGGTTTCGCTGTTCAAGGACACCTCGCTGGTGTCGGTCATCGCGGTCGGCGAGCTGGCGCATGTCTCGATGCAGATCCGCTCGCAGACCTTTCGGGTGCTGGAAATGCTGACGGCGATGGCGGTCATCTACTGGCTGCTCGGCTATCCCCAGGCCAAGCTGGTGGACTGGATCCACCGGAAGTTCGAGGTCAAGGAATGAGCGCCGCATGGCCGCTCCAAAGGCGCTCGCACCCCCTCGGGGGGACGACCCGCAGGGTCTTGGGGGTCGAGCGCCAATGAAGCGCCGCGTCGGCGACCGCGGCGCGCAAAGGAGCCGACGCGCCGCCGGTGATCGTCTACGACCAGGTGCGCAAGCTCTACGGCACCTTCGTCGCCCTCGACGGCGTGTCCGAGCAGGTCAACAAGGGCGAGGTGATGTGCCTGATCGGCCCTTCGGGCTCGGGCAAATCGACCCTGCTGCGCTGCACGAACGCGTTGGAGACGATCGACGGCGGACGCATCCTGTTCGACGGCCAGCCGCTGCCGGCCGTCGAGCGCGAGGCGCGCATCGTGCGCCGGCGCATGGGCATGGTGTTCCAGAACTTCGAGCTCTTCCCGCACAAGAACGCACTCGACAACGTCGCGCTCGGGCCGATCACCGTGCTCGGCGCCGGCGTGGGCGACGCACGCCAGCAGGCGATGGCGCTGCTCGACAAGGTCGGCCTGCGCGACAAGGCGGCGAGCTTTCCGAGCAACCTCTCGGGCGGCCAGCAGCAGCGTGTGGCGATCGCCCGCGCGCTGGCGATGCAGCCCGAGGTGATGCTGTTCGACGAGCCGACCTCGGCGCTCGACCCGGAGACGATCGGCGAGGTGCTCAACGTGATGAAGCGCCTGGCCGAGGAGGGCATGACGATGGTCGTCGTCACGCACGAGATGACGTTCGCGCGCCGCGTGGCGCACCATGTCGTGGTCATGGACCACGGCCGCGTCGTCGAGGCCGGGCCACCGAAGCAAATCTTCGACAATCCCCGCGAGGAACGCACGCGGGATTTCCTCAGCCACCTGGGCTGGAACGGTTGAACCCGTGGACACCACCGCATGAAAATCACCGCCGCCAAAGTCATCGTCTGCAGCCCCGGCCGCAATTTCGTGACGCTCAAGATCGAGACCGACGCCGGCATCACGGGCCTGGGCGACGCCTCGCTCAACGGCCGCGAACTGGCCGTGGCGAGCTATCTCACCGATCACGTCGTCCCCTGCCTGATCGGCCGCGACGCGCACCAGATCGAAGACATCTGGCAGTACCTGTACCGCGGCGCGTACTGGCGGCGCGGGCCGGTGACGATGAGCGCCGTCGCTGCCGTTGACACCGCGCTCTGGGACCTGAAGGCCAAGGCCGCGGGGCTGCCGCTGTACCAGCTGCTCGGCGGCGCCAGCCGCGAGCGTGTGCTGGTGTACGGGCATGCGAATGGTGCCGACATCCCATCCACCGTCGACGAAGTGCTGCGCTACAAGGCGATGGGTTATCAGGCCATCCGCGCGCAGAGCGGCGTGCCGGGGTTGAACAAGGTCTATGGCGTCGGCCGCGGCGCGATGCAGTACGAGCCGGCCGAAGTCGGCCTGCCGTCGGAGCACGATTGGGACACCGGCAAGTACCTGCGCCACACGCCCAAGCTGTTCGACGCAGTGCGTACGGCGGTGGGCGACGACATCGCCCTGCTGCACGACGTGCACCACCGCCTGACGCCGATCGAGGCCGCGCGCCTGGGCAAGGACCTGGAGCCCTATCGCCTGTTCTGGATGGAAGACGCGACGCCGGCCGAGAACCAGGAAGCGTTCAAGCTGATCCGCCAGCACACGACCACGCCGCTCGCGGTCGGCGAGGTCTTCAACACGATCTGGGACTGCAAGGACTTGATCGAGCACCAGCTCATCGACTTCATCCGAACGACGGTGGTGCATGCCGGCGGCATCACGCACCTGCGCCGCATTGCCGATCTGGCGGCTCTGTACCAGGTGCGCACCGGCTCGCACGGGGCGACGGACTTGAGCCCGGTGTGCATGGGCGCGGCGCTGCACTTCGATCTGTGGGTGCCGAACTTCGGCATCCAGGAGTACATGCGCCACAGCGACGAAACCGACGCGGTGTTCCCGCATGCGTATTCGTTCAAGGACGGCTTCATGCATCCGGGCGAGACCCCGGGGCATGGCGTGACGATCGACGAGACGCTGGCGGCGAAGTATCCGTACCAGCGTGCGTATCTGCCGGTGAACCGGCTGCAGCAGGACGGGACGCTATGGCACTGGTGAGAGTGAGAACCCCGTTCGGGCTGAGCTTGTCGAAGCCCCGTCTTGCTCGCAAGCCCTTCGACAGGCTCAGGGCGAACGGACTGTTGGCGGGCCTGGCGTTGGTCGCGAGTGGCGTCTTCGCGCAGGACATCGAAGTGCCCTTCGTCGTCACGCCCGACAACGTCACGCGCGAGATGTTGAAGCTGGCGGACGTCAAGGCGAGCGACTTCGTCATCGACCTCGGCTCGGGCGACGGCCGCATCGTCATCGTCGCGGCCAAACAGTTCGGCGCGCGCGGCCTGGGCGTGGAGATCGTGCCGGAGCTGGTCGAACAAAGCCGTGCCAACGCGAAGAAGGCCGGCGTGGCCGAGCGCGCCGAGTTCCGCGTGCAGGACCTGTTCGCCACCGACCTGTCGCAGGCCACGGTGATCACGATGTACCTGCTGCCCGAGGTCAACCTGAAGTTGATGCCGCGGCTGCTGAAGTTGAAGCCCGGCACGCGCATCGTCTCGCACGACTGGGACATGGGGCCGGACTGGAAGCCCGATCGCACCATCGAGGTCGACGCGCCGGAGAAGATCTATGGCCGCGAGAAGAAGTCGAAGCTGCACCTCTGGGTCATCAAGTGACGCGCCTGCATCCGAACGGGTTGAGCGATCTGCCGCGTGCGGTGCGGCGACCGGCGTACCGGCGCGAAGCGCTGACGGCGGGCATCGTGCACCTGGGCCTCGGTGCCTTCGCGCGTTCTCACCTGCTGGCCTGCAACGACGACGCGCTCGATGTCGTCGGCGCGCCGATGCATTGGGGTTTGATCGGCGTGTCGCTGCGCCATGCCGACGTGCGCGATGCGCTGGCGTCGCAGCAGGGCCTGTACTCGCTGGCGCTGCGCGACGCGGACGCTGCGCGCATGCGGGTCATCGGCTCGGTGCTCGAGGTGCTGGTGGCGCCCGAAGACCCGGGCGCGGTGCTGCAACGCATCGCCGCTGCAAGCACGAAGATCGTGAGCCTGACCGTCACCGAGAAGGGCTACTGCCACGATCCGGCGACGCGCGCGCTGCGTTTCGAGCACCCGGACATCGCGCACGACCTGGCGCATGCCGATGCACCACGAAGCGCCGTCGGCCTCATCGTGCGCGGCCTGCAAGGTCGCAACGGCGCGCCGCTCACGCTGCTGTCGCTCGACAACCTGCCGGCCAACGGCGACACGCTGCGCGGGTTGGTGCTGGCGTTTGCCGGGCGCGTGGATGCGAAGCTCGCGCGCTGGATCGAGCGCGAGTGCAGCTTCCCCAACAGCATGGTCGATCGCATCGTGCCGCGCACCACCGACGCTGATCTTGTGCAAGCACAGGCGGCACTCGGCGTCGAAGACCGCGGCGCGGTCGTGGCTGAACCCTTCTTCGCCTGGGCGGTGGAAGACCGCTTCGCCGCCGGTCGGCCCGACTGGTCTGCCGGCGGCGCGCAGTTCGTGGCGCGCGTCGAGCCGTTCGAGCATCTCAAGCTGCGCATGTTGAACGGCGCGCACTCGGCCATCGCCTATCTCGGCGTGCAGGCCGGGTGGGCCACGGTGGACCAGGCCATCGCGCAGCCGGCGCTGGCGCAGTTCGTCGATGCCTTGCTGCGCGACGAAGTGGCGCCGACGCTCGCGCACGATCTGGGCGGCTTCGATCTCGACGCCTACCGCTCGCAACTGCTGCAGCGCTTTGCCAACCCTGCTCTCGCGCACAAGACGCTGCAGATTGCGATGGACGGCTCGCAGAAGCTGCCGCAACGCTGGTTGAACACGCTGCGCGATCGGCTTGCCGCGGGTGCACCGATCGATCGTTTGGCATTGGCGCTGGCGGCGTGGGTGATGCACTTGCGCGGCCACAACGAGGCCGGCCGCGAGCACACGATCGACGATCCGCTCGCCGCCGAGCTCGCTGCCTTGCATGCGCGCGCGTTTGCGCAGCCGAGCGCGCTGCAACGCGCGGCCGAGATCACGCGCTTCGCGCCGGTGTTCGGCGATCTGGCGGACGAGCCGCACCTGGTGGCGGCACTGGCGCGCGGGCTCGATGCGCTCTCATCGCAGGGTGTCGTGCGCGCGCTCCCGAAGCACCCTCCCGAAGCACCCTCACCCCAGCCCTCTCCCGCCAGCGGGAGAGGGGGCAATCCAACGCCTCTCCAGCTTGGCGGGAGAGGGGGGGGTGAGGGGCGATGAGCACGCAACCGACCCGCCACGACGCTACTCCTGTGCCCGCTGCCGCGCTGCGCGACTGGGCCGCGCGCTGCTTCGCCGCCGCTGGCATGACGCACGACGACGCTGCGCTGCTGGCGGGCAGCCTCGTGCAGACCAGCCTGTGGGGCATCGATTCGCACGGCGTCGGGCTGCTGCCGCACTACCTGGAGCGTTTGAGCAACGGCACGATCCGCGCACAACCGGAGATCGCGATCAAGCGCACCGCGCCAGCCACCGCGCTGCTTGAAGCCGACCAGGGTCACGGCATCGTCATCGCGCACCGCGCGATGGCAGAAGCCGTGCGCATCGCTCACGAGCAAGGCGTCGGCGCCGTCGGCGTGCGCAACGCCTCGCACTGCGGCGCGATCGGGCTGTACACGCGCGCGGCGGCACGCCAGGGCTGCGTCGGCTTTGCCGTGACGCATGCCGACAGCGTGGCGGTGCCGCACGGCGGCAAGCGCGTGTTCCAGGGCACCAACCCGATCTCGTTTGCCTTTCCGCGCGCGGGGCACGAGCCGGTGTGCCTGGACATGGCCACCACCTCGGTGCCGTTCAACCGCGTGCGCAACGCGCGCCGCGAGGGCCACCCGCTGCCGTCGGACGTGGCGGTCGATGCGCACGGCGAGCCCACGACTGATGCCAACGCCGCCGTGGCCGTGACGCCGCTGGGCGGGCGCGACTACGGCCACAAGGGCTACGCGCTGGCGCTGGTGGTCGATCTGCTGTGCGGCCCGTTGCTGGGCAATCCGTACGGGCCGCACATTCCGTCGATGTTCCATGCGATCGACGAGCCGCGGCGCCTGGGGGCTTTCTTCATCGCGCTCGACCCGGAGCGCTTTGCCGGCGGCGCGGCGCTGGCGGCGCAGGTCGAAGCGATGGCGCGCGATCTGGCCGCCGAGCCGGGTGCGCCGCTGATGCCGGGCGACCCGGAGTTGACGGTCGCCGCGCAGCGCGAACGCGACGGCGTGCCGATCGAGCCCGGGCTGGCCGAACAGTTTCGAGCGTGGGGCATGCGCCTGGGCACACCCTCACCACTTTGACCCACCACGCTGCAGGATCACCCACTGCGCTGCAACCTCACCCACCGCACACCACCATGACCCACCCACGCCTTGCCGGAAAAACCGCCCTCGTCACCGCCGCTGCGCAGGGCATCGGCCGCGCCACCGCGCTCGCCTTCGCACGCGAAGGTGCGCGCGTCATCGCCACGGATATCAACCGCGAGGCGCTGGCCGCGCTCGAAGGCTGCACGCCCCTGCAACTCGACGTGCTCGACCCGGCGGCGATCGCCGCGGCGGCCAAGGCCCACGGCCCGGTCGACGTGCTCTTCAACTGCGCGGGCTTCGTGCACGCCGGCAGCGTGCTCGACTGCAGCGAAGAGGAGTGGTCGTTCGCCTTCGATCTCAACGTGCGCTCGATGTACCGCACGATCAAGGCCTTCCTGCCCGGCATGCTGAACAAGGGCAGCGGCTCGATCATCAACATGGCCTCGGCGGCGAGCAGCATCAAGGGCGTGCCCAACCGTTTTGTCTATGCCACGAGCAAGGCGGCGGTGATCGGGCTGACCAAGTCGGTGGCCGCGGACTTCGTCGGCAAGGGCATCCGCTGCAACGCCATCTGCCCGGGCACGATCGAATCGCCGTCGTTGCGCGAGCGCATCGGCGCGCAGGCCGCAAGCCGGCGGCAAGACCACGGCCGAGGTCGAAGCCATGTTCGTCGCGCGCCAGCCAATGGGCCGGCTCGGCCGGCCGGAAGAGATCGCCGCGCTGGCGGTGTATCTTGCGAGCGACGAATCCGCATTCACCACCGGCACGACGCAGATCGTCGATGGCGGCTGGAGCCTCTGAATTTTTCAACAGGAGAAGAAGACGATGAAACTCATGCGTGTCGGCCCCAAGGGCCACGAGAAACCCGCCCTGCTCGACAAGGAAGGGCGCGTGCGCGACCTGTCGGGGCTGATCGGCGACCTCGCGCCCAAGCACCTCACGCCCGCCGGCCTGGCCGCGCTGGCAGCGATCGACACTGCCAGGCTGCCGGTGATCGAGCAGCCCGGCCGCATCGGCGTGCCGTGGACGGGCATCGGCAAGTTCATCGCCATTGGCCTGAACTACAGCGACCATGCGGCCGAGACCGGCATGCCGATCCCCAAGGAGCCGATCGTCTTCACCAAGGCCACCAGCAGCCTGTGCGGGCCGAACGACGCGGTGGTGCTGCCGCAGGGGTCGGTCAAGTCCGACTGGGAGGTCGAGCTCGGCATCGTCATCGGCAGCAAGGCGCGCTACGTCAGCGAGGCCGACGCCCTCAAGCATGTTGCCGGCTACTGCCTGGTCAACGACGTCTCCGAGCGCGAGTACCAGATCGAGCGCGGCCCGCAGTGGGACAAGGGCAAGGGCTGCGACACCTTCGGCCCGACCGGACCCTGGCTGGTGACCCGTGACGAAGTGCCCGATGTGCAAAGCCTGGGCATGTGGCTCGACGTGAACGGCAAGCGCTGCCAGACCGGCAGCACCCGGACGATGATCTTCGGCGCCGCGCACCTCGTCAGCTACCTCAGCCGCTTCATGACCCTGTACCCCGGCGACCTGATCACCACCGGCACGCCGCCGGGCGTGGGCATGGGCATGAAGCCGACGCCGGTCTATCTGAAGCCTGGCGATGTGATGACGCTGGGCATCGACGGGCTGGGCGCGCAGCGCCAGGTGGTGCATGCCTGGGATCCGAAGCTGATCGACGATTGAATGAACCCTTGGTTCGGAACTCGCAACCCAGCAGTGACTCAGTCGTGCTAAAACAAGCGCTGTCGGCGCGGCGCGCTTGTGCTGCGTTGTCGGGGAGCGTGAAATGTGGCGTCAAGCGCCTTCATTTCACGTCATCGGCAACGCCGCGTGGTGCGATGCTGGTAGCAGACTTCAGACGAACAAGAAGAGCAACAACAGCCATGCATCGTTGACCGGAAAGCTCTGATGCCGCCTGGGCCCGTCAAGCCGGGACTGCATCAAAACTTCCCAGCCATCGGGCCCGCGTCCTGCGCGCCCGTGGCGGAGGCGTCAAGGAGGTCCGTGCATGGACGTGATTGCGAGCTTTGCCCAGCGCTACGAGCGCACCCGCGAAGAAGAGCTGTCTCTCGAAGACTATCTGGCGGAGTGCAAGCGCAACCCGCTGGCCTACGCCACCGCGGCCGAGCGCATGTTGAAAGCCATCGGCGAGCCGCAGATGGTCGATACGCGCAACGACGTGCGGCTGTCGCGCATCTTCGCCAACAAGGTCATCAAGCTGTACCCGGCGTTCGCCGAGTTCTACGGCATGGAGGATGCGATCGAGCAGGTCGTCTCCTACTTCCGTCACGCCGCGCAGGGCCTGGAAGAGAAGAAGCAGATCCTGTACTTGCTGGGGCCCGTGGGCGGCGGCAAGAGCTCGATCGCCGAGCGCCTGAAGCAGCTGATGCAGGACGTGCCGTTCTACGCCATCAAGGGCTCGCCGGTGAACGAGTCGCCGCTCGGCCTGTTCTCGTCGGCCGAAGACGGCCCCATCCTGGAGAAGGAATACGGCATTCCGCAGCGCTACCTGCAGCGGGTGTTGAGCCCCTGGGCCGTCAAGCGCCTGGACGAGTACGGCGGCGATATCCGCAAGTTCAAGGTGGTCAAGCGCTTCCCGTCGATCCTGAAGCAGATCGGTGTCAGCAAGACCGAGCCGGGCGACGAGAACAACCAGGACATCTCGTCGCTCGTCGGCAAGGTCGACATCCGCAAGCTCGAGACCTTCTCGCAGGACGACCCCGATGCCTACAGCTACTCGGGCGGCCTGTGCCTGTCCAACCAGGGCCTGCTCGAATTCGTCGAGATGTTCAAGGCGCCGATCAAGGTGCTGCATCCGCTGCTGACGGCGACGCAGGAGAACAACTACAAGGGCACCGAAGGCTTCGGCGCGATCCCGTTCGACGGCATCGTCCTCGCGCACAGCAACGAGAGCGAGTGGAAGACCTTCCGCAACAACAAGAACAACGAAGCCTTCCTCGACCGCATCTACATCGTCAAGATTCCGTACTGCCTGCGCGTCAGCGAAGAGGTCAAGATCTACGAGAAGCTGATCCGCAACTCGTCGCTGTCGGACGCCAAGTGCGCACCGGGCACCTTGAAGATGATGAGCCAGTTCGCGGCGCTGACGCGCCTGAAGGAGCCGGAGAACTCGTCGCTGTATTCGAAGATGCAGATCTACGACGGCGAGAACCTCAAGGACACCGACCCGCGCGCCAAGAGCTACCAGGAATATCGCGATTACGCGGGGGTCGATGAAGGCATGAGCGGCGTGTCGACGCGCTTCGCCTTCAAGATCATCTCCAAGGTCTTCAACTTCGACAGCCAGGAAGTCGCCGCGAATCCCGTGCACCTGATGTACGTGCTCGAACAGCAGATCGAGCGCGAGCAGTTCCCGAAGGAGACCGAAGACAAGTTCGTCGGCTTCATCAAGGAGCTGCTGGCGCCGCGTTACGCGGAATTCATCGGCAAGGAAATCCAGACCGCGTACCTCGAGAGCTACAGCGAATACGGTCAAAACATCTTCGACCGCTACGTCACCTACGCCGACTACTGGATCCAGGACCACGAGTACCGCGATACCGATACCGGCGAGGTCTTCGACCGCCAGGCGCTGAACGCCGAGCTCGAGAAGATCGAGAAGCCCGCCGGCATCGCCAATCCGAAGGACTTCCGCAACGAGATCGTCAACTTCGTGCTGCGCGCGCGCGCCGGCAACCAGGGCAAGAACCCGAACTGGACGAGCTACGAGAAGCTGCGCACGGTGATCGAGAAGAAGATGTTCTCCAACACCGAAGAGCTGCTGCCGGTCATCAGCTTCAACGCCAAGGCCAGCGCCGACGAGGCCAAGAAGCACGAAGACTTCGTCACGCGCATGGTGGCCAAGGGCTACACCCACAAGCAGGTGCGCCTGCTGTGCGAGTGGTACCTGCGCGTGCGCAAGAGCAGCTGATGGCCTTGCAGTCGATCATCGACCGCAGGCTGGCCGGCAAGAACAAGTCGGTCGGCAACCGCGAGCGTTTTCTGCGCCGCTACAAGGAGCAGATCAAGGACGCGGTCAAGCGCGCGATCGATGGCCGCGGCATCCGCGACATCGAGCGCGGCGAGGAAGTCACGATCCCGAAGAAGGACATCTCGCAGCCGGTGTTCCACCACGGGCCCGGCGGCGTGCGCGAGATCGTGCACCCGGGCAACCGCGAGTACATCCAGGGCGACCGCATCGAGCGGCCGCAGCAAGGCGGTGGCGGCGGCAGCGGCAAGGGCCAGGCCAGCGATTCGGGCGAGGGCGAAGACGACTTCACGTTCACCCTGACCAAGGAAGAGTTCATGCAGGTCTTCTTCGAAGACCTGGCGTTGCCGCACCTGATCCGCACGCAACTGGCCGAGACGCCGGAGTGGAAGAGCCACCGCGCCGGCTACACCAGCGACGGCACGCCCAACAACCTGCATGTCGTGCGCTCGATGCGCGGCGCCATCGGCCGGCGCATCGCCATCGGCGCCGACGCGCGGCGCGAGCTGCGCGAGCTCGAAGCCGAGCTCGAGGAGTTGCTGAAGGAATCGCCGCTGGGTGACGCGGCGTCGGGCCAGCGCATCACCGACATGAAGCTGCGCATCGAGGAACTGCAGGCGCGCATCGGCCGCATCCCCTACCTCGATCCGATCGACCTGCGCTTTCGCAACCGCGTGCGCGTGCCGGTGCCGACGTCCAAGGCCGTGATGTTCTGCCTGATGGACGTCTCGGGCTCGATGGACGAGGGTCGCAAGGACCTGGCCAAACGCTTCTTCATCCTGCTGTACCTGTTCCTGACGCGCCACTACGACAAGATCGACATCGTCTTCATCCGCCATCACACCCAGGCCGCCGAGGTCGACGAGCAGAACTTCTTCCACGCCACCGAAACCGGCGGCACGGTCGTCTCGTCGGCGCTGGTGCTGATGGAAGAGATCATCCGCGCGCGCTATTCGCCGAGCGAGTGGAACGTCTACGGCGCGCAGGCCAGCGACGGCGACAACTGGCATCACGACAGCGGCCGCTGCCGCGAACTGCTGGAGCAGAAGCTGCTGCCGCTGTGCCGCTACTACGCCTATGTGCAGGTGGCCGAGGAAGAGCAGAATCTGTGGACCGAGTACACGCAACTGCTCGAATCGCAGCCGCACTTCGCCATGCGCAAGGCCACCGAAGCCAGCCAGATCTATCCGGTGTTCCGCGATCTTTTCAAGAAAGAGGGCACGCAGTCCAAGGCTGCGTGATGACCGCATGAGCGCTGTGCTGCGAGCCCCGGAACCCCTGCCCGGTCCGAGCGACTGGAGCTTCGAGCTGGTCGAGCGCTACCACGAGGTCATCCGCGAGACCGCCAAGCGCTTCGGCCTGGACACCTACCCGAACCAGCTCGAGGTGATCACTGCCGAGCAGATGATGGACGCCTACGCCAGCGTCGGCATGCCGGTGAACTACCGCCACTGGAGCTACGGCAAGGAGTTCATCTCCACCGAGAAGAACTACAAGCGCGGCCACATGGGCCTGGCCTACGAGATCGTCATCAACTCCAACCCCTGCATCAGCTACCTGATGGAGGAGAACACGATGGCGATGCAGGCGCTGGTGATCGCGCATGCCGCCTACGGCCACAACAGTTTCTTCAAAGGCAACTACCTGTTCCGCATGTGGACCGATGCGTCGTCGATCATCGACTACCTGGTCTATGCCAAGAACTACGTCGCCGGCTGCGAGGAAAAGCACGGTATCGACGCAGTGGAAGAGCTGCTCGACTCCTGCCACGCCCTGATGAACTACGGCGTCGACCGCTACCGCCGCCCCAGCCGCAAATCGCTTGCGCAGGAGCTGGCCGAGCGCAAGGACCGCGAGGCCTATGCGCAGCAGCAGGTCAACGACCTGTGGCGCACGCTGCCGAAGAAGGCCGAGAAGGCCGATGCCGCCGCGGCCGCCAAGCGCTTCCCCGACGAGCCGCAGGAGAACATCCTGTACTTCATGGAGAAGAACGCGCCGCTGCTCGAGCCCTGGCAGCGCGAGATCGTGCGCATCGTGCGCAAGGTCGCGCAGTACTTCTACCCGCAGCGCCAGACGCAGGTGATGAACGAGGGCTGGGCCACCTTCTGGCACCACCGCATCCTGAACACCATGTACGACGACGGCCACTTGACCGACGGCGTGATGATCGAGTGGCTGACCTCGCACACCAACGTCGTCTACCAGCCGCAGGTCGGCCAGCGCGGCTACTCGGGCATCAATCCCTACGCGCTCGGCTTCGCGATGTACACCGACATCAAGCGTATCTGCGACAAGCCCACGCCCGAAGACCACGAGTGGTTCCCCGACATCGCCGGCAAGCCCTGGCTTGCGACGCTCGACCACGCGATGCGCAACTTCAAGGACGAGAGCTTCATCGGCCAGTACCTGAGCCCGAAGCTGATGCGCGAGTTGCGCCTGTTCGCCATCACCGACGACGAGAACGACGACGAGCTCGAAGTCAGCGCCATCCACGACGACGCGGGCTACCGCCGCGTGCGCGAGGCCCTGTCGCGCCAGTACGATCTCGGTTCGCGCGAGCCCAACATCCAGGTCTGGAACGTCAACGTACGCGGCGACCGCGCCCTGACGCTGCGCCACACGCAGCACAACAGCCGTCCGCTGGACGACTCGGCGCACGAGGTGTTGAAGCATGTCGGCCGGCTGTGGGGCTTCCCGGTGCACCTGGAGTCCGTCGATGCCGACGGCGACGTGACGCAGCGCTGGGCCGTTGAGCCGGCCGCCGACGCCGACTGAGCGCAGACTCCCGCTCGGCAGCCCCAAGCCGATGAGCCCTGTGATGCTCTGGCCCCACGCCCGCCCCCGCTTTGCGTGTAACGCCCAACAGCGCTGCCTTTGGCGTGTATTTCTTCCATTCAGCCGCGCTGTCCGCGGCCCACACTGATCCCAACAACACCGACACGTCAACCGCTTTCGCAACCCCACTTTCACCCGGAGAGCGCCATGACACCCCGCACACCACCGCGCCCGAAGTCGAACCTGCAGCGCCTGGTCGATGAGATCGAGCCCGACACCGTGTTCGATGCCGCCGACCTCGGCACCGCCTTCGGCATGGAGTGCAGCCTGGCCGAGCAGGAAGCGGCCGAAGAGTTCGTGCCCTCGGATCTGCTCGACGACTGATCCGGTCGCGCGCTGCGCGCGACTTGACCGAAGTTTGACAATTGCGTGAACCGGGTGGGAGCCCGCGGGCGCTCAATGCTGTTCTCCAACGAAACGGGGACGGCTCCATGAACGCGCTGCTGCACGCACCCTCCTACGCCGACTGCCTGGTCGGCGCCACGCTCGGCCTGGCCCGCGCGCACCCCGCCGCCACCGCGGCGAACCGCCAGCACCCAATCGACCTCGAACCGTACCGCAAGGCGCTGACGCTGTACGCGCGCCAGTGGCTGCGCAACGAAGCCGACGTTGAAGACGCGGTGCAAGACACGCTGATCGCTGCCCTCGCCGCACCGGAGGGTTTTGCCGGTCGCTCGACGCCCAAGACCTGGCTGCACGGCATCCTCAAGCACAAGATCGTCGACACCTACCGGCGCCAGGCCCGCGAGCCGCTGCGCGAGCAGCATCCGGAGAACGAGTTGCTCGACGAGGTCAACGCGATGTTCACGCCGGACGGCCGCTGGAGCCACGCCCCTGCGGCCTGGGGCGACCCCGAGGCAGCGCTCGACCGGCGCGAGTTCCACGCCGTGCTCGAAGCCTGCCTGAGCGAGCTGCCCACAACCTGCGCGCGCGCCTTCAAGATGCGCGAGCTGATGGGCCTGGAGGTCGGCGAGATCTGCGACGTGCTCGATGTCACGTCGGAGAACTGCTACGTCCTGCTGCATCGCGCGCGCCTGCGTCTGCGCGCGCTGCTCGAAGAGCGCTGGTTCGGCGTGGCGCCGCGCTGAAGTTCAGCGTTCCTCGACGAACTTGTAGCCCACGCTCCAGACGGTGAGGATGTAGCGCGGCTTGGCCGGGTCCTGCTCGATCTTGGCGCGCAGGCGGTTGATGTGCGAGTTGACCGTGTGCTCGTAGCCGATGTTCGAGTAGCCCCAGACCTTGTCGAGCAACTGCGCGCGGTTGAAGACGCGCCCCGGGTTGGCGGCGAAGTGGGCCAGCAGGTCGAACTCCTTGGCCGTCAACTCCACCACCTTACCGGCCAGCGCGACGACGCGCCGATCGAGGTCGATCGACAACTCGCCGGCTTCGATCGTCGCCGGCGCCGGCTGCGTTGCCGCAGCGGCCATCGCATCGACGCGGCGAAAGATCGCCTTGACGCGCGCCATCAGTTCGACCACGCTGAACGGCTTGGTCAGGTAGTCGTCGGCGCCCAGTTCCAGCCCGAGCACGCGGTCCAGCTCGGAGGCCTTCGAGGTGGTCATCAGGATCGGCAGGTAGTTCGGGCCGGCGCGCAGCGCCTTGCAGACCTCGAGACCGTCCATGCCGGGCAGCATCAGGTCGAGGATCACCAGATCGTAGGAGCCGGCACGGGCGCGCGCCAGGCCGGCTGCACCGTCGTCCGCCAGATCGACCTGGCAGCCCAGGTCGAGCAGGTGCAGGCGCACGAGCTGTGCGATCTCGCGGTCGTCTTCGACCACCAGGACGCGGCGGGGCTTGTTGGCGGGCATCGTTAGCGTGAGAGTGCGACGGTTCGGTCGCCCTCGTATCGCATGACTTTCACATTTTGATCACATCGGCGCGGCTGTCTTGCGCCGCGCGCACAACGCTCCTATGGTCGCAGGCTCGACACCAGCGCTGCGGAAGGATCGACTTGAGCCTCGTGTCCACGGCTGACGCGGTTCGGGTCAGCACCTTCGAAGAACAGGAGCCACTCGTCCGCGACGAGCGCTTCGTGCTGTGCCGCGCGCGTCGCAAGTTCGATGGCAGCAGCGTGCTGCTCAAGCGCCCGATCGGGGCCGCCGCGTCGGCCGCCTCAGGAGCCGACAGCGCGCTGCTGGAACGCGAGTTCGAGTTGCTGCGCAGCCTGCCGATCGACGCCGTGACCCGGCCGCTCGAACTGCTGGACGATGGCGGCCGCCGCAGCCTCGTGCTCGAAGACCTCGGTGCCCGTACGCTCACAGCACTGAGCCGCGAGAGCGCCCCGCCGCTGGGCTGGGTGCTCGACTATGCGACGCAGTTGGTCGCGGCGCTGACCGAGCTGCATCGCTGCGGCGTGGTGCACCGTCGGCTGCGCCCCGACGCCGTGTTGGTCGAAGGGCCTGCACGGCGCATCCGCCTGGCCGACTTCAGCCAGGCCGCGCGCAGCGCCGCCGAAGCCGCCGCACCGCCGGCGCCGCCCCTGGAACGCAGCGCGCTGGCCTACGCCGCGCCCGAGGTCAGTGGTCGCGTCGGCCGCGGCTGCGACTACCGCAGCGACTTCTATTCGCTCGGTGTGCTGCTCTACGAGCTGCTGTGCGGCCGCCTGCCGTTCGACAGCGCCGACCCGCTCGCCCTGATCCACGCCCATGCGGCGAAGGTGCCGGTAGCGCCGGCCGAGCTCGACCCGGCGTTGCCGCAGCCGCTGTCGCAGATCGTCATGAAGCTGCTGGCCAAGGCGCCCGAAGAGCGCTACCAAAGCGACCAGGCCCTGCAATCCGACCTGATGCGTTGTCGCCGCGAATGGAGCCGGCACGGCCGCGTGCTGCCGTTCGCGATCGCGGCGCGCGACGTGCCCGAGCATTTCGCCGTGCCGCAGCGCCTGTACGGGCGCGAGGCCGAGCTGGCGCAGCTGCATTTGGCCTTCGAGCGCGCTTGCCAGGGGCGCGCACGGCTGCTGCTCGTGGCCGGCTATGCCGGCGTCGGCAAGACCGCGCTGATCCACGAACTGCACGAAGGGGTCGCGCGCGCCGACGGCCTGCTCGTCGGCGGCAAGTTCGACCAGCTCTCGGGCGACGCGCCCTACCGCGCGCTGACGCAGGCCCTGCGCCATCTGGTTCAGCGCCTGCTGGCCGCCCCGGCGCCGCAGTTGGCACAGCGCCGCCAGCGCCTGACCCAGGCGCTCGGCGACAACGTCGCGGCGATCGCCGCCCTGGTGCCCGAGCTGTCGCTGCTGCTCGGTTCGACCGAGCCGCTGAGCCTGCCCGTGCCGCTGCCCCCGGCCGAAACGCACAACCGGCTGACGCGCGCCTTCCAGCAGTTCGTCGCCAGCCAGGCCAGCGCCGAGCAGCCGCTGGTGATCTTCCTCGACGACCTGCAGTGGGCCGACGACGCCTCGCTGCACCTGCTCGAATCGATGCTGTCGAGCCCCGCCTTGCAGCACCTGCTGCTGATCGGCGCGTATCGCGACAACGAGATCGAAGCCGGTCATGGCTTGCCGGTGATCGTGGCGTCGCTGGAAGAGTCGGGCACGCCGATCGATCGCGTCGAGCTGGCACCGCTGGCGCTGCCGACGCTGACCCAGCTCACCGCCGACACGCTGCACGTTGCGCCCGACGTGGCCGCGCCGCTGGCCGAACTGCTGCTGGCCAAGACGGCCGGCAACCCCTTCTTCACGACGCAGCTGTTGATGTCGCTGCATCACGATGGCCTGATCGCCTTCGACGCCGAGCGCGCGAGCTGGATCTGCCCGCTCGAGCGCGTGGCGGCGGCCCACATCACCGACAACGTGGCCGAGCTGATGAGCCGCAGGATCGATCGCCTCGCGCCGGTGACCCGCAGCGTGCTGACCCTGGCCGCCTGTGTCGGCCACCGCTTCGATGCGCGCAGCGTCGCCGTGGTCAGCGAGCAGAGCATCGAGGCCACGCTGAGCGACCTTGCCGACGCCGCGCTCGAAGGCCTGATCGTGGCCGAAGACGAGCACCGTTTCGTCTTCCTGCACGACCGCGTGCAGCAGGCCGCGTACGCGCGCATCGCGCCTGAACGCCGGCCGCAGGTGCACCTGTCGGTCGGGCGACTGATGCTGGCGCAGCGCCAGGGCGCGCACGACGACGAGGCCCTGTTCGACATCGTCTCGCACCTCAACCTCGGCGCGGCGCTGATCGAGTCGCCCGCCGAGCGGCTCGAGCTGGCGCGCCTGAACCTCGACGCCGGCACCCGGGCCCGACAGGCCTCGGCCTTCGGCTCGGCGCGGGCCTACTTCAGCGCCGGCGCGGCACTGTTGCGCGACGCCCACTGGCAGACACACTACGAGCTCGCCTTCGCGTTGCGCTTCGAGAGCGCGCAGTGCGCGTACCTGAGCTGCGACTTCGCCGCGGCCGAGCAGAAGGCGGCGGCCCTGCTCGATCACGCCGTCGGCGCGCTCGACCGCGCGCGCGTCTTTGCACTGCGCATGGCGCAGTACGAGAACACGGCGCGCTACGCCGACGCGGTGGCAGGTGCGCGCCAGGGCCTGGCCTTGTTCGACGTCGCCCTGCCCGAGAACGAGGCCGACAAGCAGGCTGCGCTGGAGCGCGAGATCGAGCGCATCGACGCCGCGATCGGCACGCGGGCGATCGCCGCGCTGATCGAGTTGCCGCCGATGCGCGACGCTGGCATGCGCATGGTGATGAGCCTGCTCACCGACGCCTGGTCGCCCGCCTACATCCTGGGCGACGCCACGCTGGCGCGGCTGATCTCGGCGCTGCTGGTGCGCCTGTCGCTCGAATACGGCCAGTGCGAGGAATCGGCCTACGGCTACGTGACGCACGCCATCACGGTCGGCCCGGTGCGCCGCGACTATGCGGCGGCGTATGCCTTCGGCACCCTGGCGCTGGAAGTCAACCGGCGCTTCGACGACCAGCGCCGCCGCGCCAAGATCGAGCAGCAGTTCCACGCCCATGTGAACCTGTGGTGCCGGCCGATGCACAGCTGCATCGCGCACGCGAAGCAAGCCTGTCGCAGCGGCCTGGCCAGCGGCGACTTCCTCTACGCGGCCTACGGTGCATCGACCGAGTCGTGGCCGGCGATCGTCTCGTGCCAGAACCTGGACCCCTGCGTGCGCAGCCTCGAACCCAACCTCGCGCTGGTGGTCCAGTTGCGCAACGGGCCGTTTGCCAACGTCCTGCGCATGGTGATGGCCTGGGCGCGCGCGCTGCAGGGCCGCACCGATGCGCCGCTGTCGCTGTCGCATGGCGAAGGCGGGGGCTTCGACGAAGCGGCCTACGCACACAGCTACCGAGACAACCCCTTCTTCTCGATGTTCCACGCCATCGCGCGGCTGCACCTGGGCGTCCTGCTCGACGAGCCGGCGCAGGCCCTGGCCGCGGTGCGCGCCGTGCGCCACAGCGCGCACCGGCTGACGGGAATGATCTGGAGCGTGCTCTTCGACTTCTGGGGCAGCCTGACGATGGCGGCCCACCTCGACCAGGCCGCCGACGCAGCCGAGCGCGATGACTGGCTGGCGCTGATGCGCTCGGCACAGACTCACTTGGCGTTGCTGGCGCAAAGCTGCGCCGACAACTTCCGCTGCCACAGCCTGCTGCTCGATGCCGAGATGGAGCGCATCGGCGGGCGCGAAGACGCCGCGCTGCACGCCTTCGAGCAGGCGATCGTGCAAGCCGACGCCAGCGGCGCGGTGCAGCAGCAGGCGCTGGCCAACGAACTCTTCGCCAAGTTCTGGCTCGGCCGCGGCAACCGCGGCATCGCTGGTCTGTACCTGCGCGCCGCGCTGGCGCACTACAAGGCCTGGGGCGCGCAGGCCAAGGTGCGTCACCTGCTCGAACGCCACGGCGATCTGCTCGGTGCGGCCGCGGGCGGTGCGCCGGCCGCAGCACAGGACCTGGACCTGGCGAGCATCGTCAAGGCCGCGCACGCGATCGCCGCAACGGTCGAGCCGCAACGCCTGCTCGAACGTCTGCTGGAGATCGCGATCGAAAACGCCGGCGCGCGTCGCGGCCTGCTGATCGAAGACAGCGACGCCGGGCTGCGCGTCGTCGCCGAAGGCGGCAGCGAGGGCGCTGCGGTGACGCTGCTGCACGGCGCGCCGCTGCTGGAGGGCGCAACGCGCTGCAGCCGCGCCGTGATCGACTATGTCTGGCGCACGCGCGCCAGCCTCGTCATTGACGACGCCGGCGCCGACGAGCGCTTCGCGCAGGACGCCTACGTTGTCGCGACCCGACTGAAGTCGGTGCTGTGCCTGCCGATCGTGCACCAGGGGGAGGTCAGCGCGCTGCTCTACCTGGAGAACGACCTGGCGCGCGGCGCCTTCGACGCGCGGCGCATCGAGCTGATCCAGGTGTTGATGGCGCAGGGCGCGATCTCGCTGGCCAACGCGCGTCTGGCGCAGCGCATGCGCCAGGCCATCGGCGAGCGCCAGCGCGCCGAAGACACGCTGCGTGCGATCGAGGCCGGCACCGCCGCGGTCACCGGCGCCGACTTCTTCCGCGCCCTGGCGCGCAACCTGGCGCAGGCGCTGCACGTGCGCCATGCCTTCGTCGCCGAGCGCTGCGTCGATGCGGTGAGCGGGCGGCCGGCAGCGCGCATGCGCGCTTTCTGGAAGGGCGATCGCTTCGGCACCGAGCTCCAGTACGAGGTCGCCGGCACGCCCTGCGCGGAGGTGCTGGAAGGCCGGGTCTGCCATCACGCGGACCAGGTGCAGGCGCTGTTCCCCGACGACGGCAGCCTGGCCTGGTGGGACGCACGCAGCTACCTTGGCATGCCGCTGCTGAGCGCCGCCGGCGCAGTCATCGGCCACATGGCGATCCTCGACGCCAAGCCGCTGGCCGACGCCGCGCTGGCGCGCTCGGTGATGAGCCTGTCGGCCGGCCGCGCCGGCGCCGAACTCGAACGTGTCAAGGCGGTCGAGGGCCTGCAGCGCGCGCTGACCGAGGTCGAGATGCTGAAGGACCGCCTGCAGGACGAGAACGTCTACCTGCGCCGCGAGCTCATCGCCAACGTCTCGCACGACCTGCGCAGCCCGCTGGCCTCGCTGCGCGGCTACCTCGAGACCCTGCTGCTCAAGGAAGACGTGTTGCCCGAGGCCGAGCGGCACAGCTACCTCGAGATCGCGTTGCGCCAGGCGCAGCAGCTGCAGACCCTGATCAGCGAACTGTTCGAACTGGCGCGGCTGGACTTCGAGGGCTACCGCATCGAAGCCGAGATCGTGCAACTCGGCGAGCTGGCGCGCGACGTGACTCAGAAACTGGCGCTGGCCGCGCAGACGCGACAGGTGACGCTGCAGCTCGACATCGAACCCGAACTCGGCCTGGTGCGGGCCGACATCGGGCTGGTCGAACGCGCGCTGACCAACCTGATCGAGAACGCGCTGGCGCACACGCCGGCCGGCGGGCGCATCGTGCTGGCAGTGCGCGCGCAGGGCTCGCGCGCGCTGCTGCGCGTGGCCGACAACGGCGGCGGCATTGCCGCGGCCGATCTGCCGCGCATCTTCGAGCGCTTCTACCGCGCCGACAACAAGGCACGCACGCGCGACGACAAGGGCAGCGGCCTGGGCCTGGCCATCGTCAAGCGCGTGGTCGAGTTGCACGGCGGCGAAATCCGGGTCGACAGCACGCCGGGGCGCGGCACCAGCTTCTGGTTCGAGCTGCCGCTGGCGTAGCGCGCGCGGCGCGCCGGCCGCAAATGTGACGCCGCCGTGATCGGCAAGTGACCTTCGCTGCTTACGGTGGGCATGCGTGCTCGAACGCAACCCACCACACCACCTTCCACTCTTGCGGAGGCAGCCCATGAAGAAGCTCGACATCCATCGAACCCTCGCGCCAACCGCGTTGGCCGCAGCGATCGCCCTGCTCTGCGCAGCAGCGGCGACGGCCGACGAAGGCGCCAGCCCGGCGCAGTTGCGCCGCTTCATCGACGAGCAGGTCGGCGGCATCGACAAGTTGAAGGTGCCGGCGAAGGACGAAGACCTGCCGCAGCCGCGGCGCGCCGACGGCAGCCCGGAGCCCTCGTTCCAGATCACCGAGGCCAAGCGCTACCTCGGCAAGCAGCTCTTCCACGACCCGGCGCGCATGGTGCGGGTGCGTCCGCAGTTCGGCGGCGTGCTCGCCACGTCCGGCAGCGCCTCGTGCGCGAGCTGCCACATGGGCGAAGCGGCGTCGAAGGCCGGCACCCTGCTGAACTTCGCGCTCGGCGGCGAAGGCCGGCACTACACCGACGCCAAGGGCAACTTCATTCCGCGCCGGCGTGCGCGTGTCGATCTGCTGCCGCAACTGCGCAGCACGCCGCTGTTCCCGGGCGATGCGCTGGTCGATGCGCTGCCGACGCTGACCGACATCTGGAAGAGCGAAGGCAATGTCATCGTCGGCACCCCGGCGCTGCAATTCAAGCTGCCGCCGGGCGGCGAGTTGCTGGCCACCGGCCGCCTCGATGCGCTGGACAGCGTCGGCCGCAATGCGCCCGGCGTGATCGGCTCGGCCTTCAACAACCGCCTGCTGCTGTTCGGACTTGCCGGCGAGCCGCATGCCACGCCCGGCGGCCTCAATCCGTTCAACCATCCGGCGCAGGAGAACGTGGGGCTGCTGCTGTTCGACGCGCACCGCTTGCTCGAAAACCAGTCCGCCAAGCTGCAGACCTTCGCCACCTATCGCAAGCTGTTCCGCGACGCCTTCCCCGAAGAAGCCGCGCAGGCGCCGGGCTGCATGCCGCAGGCGGCGCCGGCCGCAGGCGCCTGCGACGCTCTCATCAACGACGTCACCGCGTTGCGCGCCGCAGCGACGTTCCTGCGCACCACGGTCACGCGCGACACGCCCTGGGACCGCTTCATCGCCGGCGACAACCACGCGCTCACCCCCAACCAGCGGCGCGGCGCCAAGCTGTTCTTCACGCCCGCCGGCAGGGGCGGCGCGGGCTGCGTCGCCTGCCACAGCGGGCCGATGCTCAACAAGCAGATCAACGACCCCGACGTGTCAGGCGTCGGCCATTTCGTCGAAGAGAACTTCTTCAACATCGGGCTGGGCGATCACCCGGTGCAGGCCCTGAATCGCGCGGCGCGCAACGATCCGAACTTCCGCGATGTCGGGCGCAAGGAAGTCACCTTCCGCGACAGCGACGCCTTCAAGTTCCGCGTGCTGACGCTGCGCCAGCTCAAGGACGCGCGCTTCTTCTTCCACGACGGTTCGGCGACGAGCGTGAAGGAGGTGCTGCAGTACTTCAACGCCGGCATGGCGCGCGATGCGCAGGCCGGCGCCGCGCCGACGCTCTCCACCCGCTTCACGCATCCGCGCGGCCCGGGCTCGGCGCGCGGCCTGGGTCTGGCCGACGACCAGATCGACGATCTCGCCGACTTCCTCGAGAACGGCCTGTACGACCCGTCCTTCGCCAAGTTCGATCCGAAGTCGCCGAAGACCTTCTTCCAGCTGAGCCCGATCGACGCCACGTACTCGAAGCACCGCCCCGACCTGGCGGCGCTCGGCGCCACCGACGGCCGGCCCGCCAGCGGCATGCCGCAGGACAACGACGACGCGCTGTCGCGGCGCGACATGGGCCTGGAGTTCCTCAACGTGACGGCGCAGGTGCATGCCTCGCGCATCAGCTCTCGGCGTCACGGCAATACGCAGGAGGACGTCTACCGGCTGACCAACAACAGCACCTCCACCGTCGACACGCACCTGCTGATGATCGCGCGCGGCCTGCCTCGCCAGGTGGAACTCGACGGCGGCAGTGTCACGCGCAGCGGTGATCCGTACCGGCGCGTCTTCCTGGCGAGCGGCGTGCTCGAGCCCGGACAGAGCATCGTGCAGAAGCTGGCGTTCAAGATCCGGCAGGGTCACGAACGTGGGCGCGAGCATGAGCCGCCCACGGCGCTGAACTACAGCCTCGACCTGCTGTCGGGGCAGGGCAAGCCGTGAGGGCCGCGCCGCAGTGCCTGCACGCCTACACTGCGGCGCATGAACAAACCCCGTTTTCGCGAGAGGGTGCTGCAGGCCCGCGAGGACGCGATCGTCGCCGCGGTGAATCGCCTGCTGGCCGAGAAGGGCTTCGAGTCGATGACGGTCGATGAGGTGGCGGCCAACGTCGGCATCGCCAAGGCCAGCCTGTACAAGCACTTCCCATCGAAGGAAGAACTGGCGGCCGCGGCGATGGTCAGCGTGCTCGATCGGGCGTTGGCCTTTCTCGACGCCGAAGCAGCGCGCGACGCCACGCCGATCGAGCACCTCAAATCAGTCGCGCGCTGGACGATGCAGGTCACGCTCGCCGGCGAGATGCCGGCGCTGCCGTCGCAGAACTCGACGCTGCGCACGGCGCTGATGCAGCACCGCGGCTATCTCGATCGCGTCATGATCGTCAGCGAGCGCCTGGGTGCGTGGATCAGCGCGGCGCAGGCGGCCGGCCAGATCGATGCGAAGCTGCCGCCCGAAGCCGTGCTCTACACGCTGTACGCACGCGCCTGCGACCCGGTGCTGGCCTTCCTGCGCGCCGGCGGCAACCACAGCGACGAGCAGGTGATCGAGATCGTGATGTCGACCTGCTTTGAAGGCCTGGTGAAGCGTTGACCCCTCGGCCGCTTGTGGTCCGTTGCGCTGCGCGCAGCCCGCGACCGTTGAAGCACGCAACCCAGCTTCCCGCCACGGATCCGCACTTGCCGGTCCGTCGGCGGACGGCCCCCTCGGGGGGTACCGAGCGCAAGCGAGGTTGGGGGCTTCACTTCTTCTCAGCGCACCAACAGCACCGGCACGCCGCACTGCGCCACCACCTTGGTGGCGACCGAGCCCATCACCAGGTTGCCGAGCGCGCTGTGGCCGTGCGAGCCGAGCATCAGCAGGTCGTACTTGCCCTGGTCGGCGTGCGCGGCGATGATTTCGGCGGCGTGGCCATGCTTGGCGACGAACTCGACTTGCATGCCCGGCTGTTGCGCGAAGAATTCGCGGATCGGCTTGAAGACCTTGTCCGCTTCGTCGTCGTAGTAGGAGTCGACCACGTCCTTGGACAAGGCCGACGCGGCGCGTGCCGGCAGCTGCGGCACCACCGTCAGCACGGTGTAGTGGTGGCGCGCGCCGAGCCACTCATCGTGCGCGGCGAGGTAGCCGAGCATGCGCTTGGTGAACGGGCTGCCGTCGGCGGCAACGAGAATCTTCATGATGCGTCTCCTTCGTGAGGATGGTTCAAGTGTGGCACTGCGCCGGCAAGCGCGCCATGCGCGGCCTCAAAGCTCGATCAGTTTGCGCGTGTCGTAGCCCGCTGTCTCGCCCTTGTCGGCCAGACCGCGCGCCTGGCTGACGACGCGTGTGCGCCGTCCGTCGGCGTGTCGCACCGTGTAGTCGTGTCGGCAGTGCAGGTGGCCGTGCAGCCAGAGCGCCGCGCCGGGCAGCAAGGCATCGTCTGCATTGCAGAAGCTGGCAGTGCCGCTTTGCTTGCCGTAGCGCGGGTCGGCGCTCTTCAAGCTCGGCGCGAAATGCGTGATCGCGACGGTGGCGTCCCAGCGGCCCGCGGCGTCCTCGGCCAGCGTACCGGCCAGCCAGTCGCGGCAGGACAGGGCTTCGCGGCGCACGGCCGCCGCGTCGAACAGCGCGCCGCCGAGTGTCGCCCCCATGACGCGCTGGAAGTAGCTGCCGGCGCGCAGCGCGGACTCGAAGCGCGCCGGGCCGAAGAGGTCGAAGTCGCACCAGCGCACCGTGCCGACGAAGCGGATGCGCCGTCCATCGGGCGCGTCGAGCACGATCGCCTCGCTTTCGAGCAGCGTCAGCCCGAAGCGCGCGCAGTGCTCGCGCAGTGCGGGCCAGGCGTCGTTCAGCTCGCGGCCGTCGAACTCATGGTTGCCGGCGACGAAGAGGGCCGGCACCGGCCAGCCGGCAAAGCGTTCGAGCGCGCGCCAGCTGCTGTCGATGTCGCCGGCCAGCACCAGAAGGTTCGCTTCGGCATGCGGCTCGGGATCGAAGGCTTCGCTCTCGAGATGCAGGTCGGAGAGGAGTTGAATCTTCAAGGCGTGCCCGTCACTTGCCGTGG
The DNA here is from genome assembly GCA_963738605.1 of uncultured beta proteobacterium. Lineage (GTDB taxonomy): Bacteria > Pseudomonadota > Gammaproteobacteria > Burkholderiales > Burkholderiaceae_C > CADEEN01. The sequence continues at coordinate 163,844 of CAVTXG010000007.1, read as the reverse complement.
CAGGCCTTGAACTTCTTGCCGCTGCCGCAGGGGCACGCATCGTTGCGGCCGACCTTGGGGCCGTCGCGCCGGATCGTCGCCACCGCGAGGCGCTGTTTCGAGGTCAGGTCCCACAGCTCGACGGTGGCGTTGACGATGTCTTCGAGCGCGCCGTCGAGATCCTTCAGCGGCAGATCGCGATCGAGCGTCGCGATCAGCGCCTTGTCGTCGTCGCCCTGCGGCGGCAGATGGCGGTAGATGCGCGCCAGCGCCGCGCCCACGGCGTCGTCGGCCGTGTCTTCGAGATCGACGAAGCACTCCTGCGCCCACTGGAAGCCGGCGGCCCACGGCATCAGCGCGCGCGACACGGGCGACTGCACCGCGTCGTACTCGCTGGCCGGCGGCAGTTGATCGACGTTGACGATCACCGGGTCGAAGAAGCCGTCTTCGCTGATCGCGGCGGCGAGCGCGTCGCGGCGGCGCTCGATCAGCGCGCGCGTGCGCGCTTGCCAGGCCGCATCGGTGGTCTCGGGCAAGGCGCGACGCTCGAAATCGAACAGCGGCGGCAGCCACTCGTCGATCGGCACGATGCGCGGCTGCACCAGCACGCCGGCCAGGTAGCCGTCGAGCATCAGCACATCGAGCGGCTGCAGCGGCTCGGGCGTGGCGGCGAGCAGGTCGGCGAGCTCGTCGAGCTCGGCGTCGTTGAGGTCTTGCGGCATCGGCGTGATTGTCGCCGTGGACGCGGATCACCCCCGGAGCGGCTGCGCCGCTCCCCCTCAAGGGGGCCGAGGCCCGCGGCTCCAAGCCGACCTGCGTCGGCTTGGACGGGCCGAGGAAGGGCCGCGTCTCGCGGCTCTGCGGCCTGCAAGGCACGCCAGCGGCCGGGCGAAGCCCGATCCGCGGCGGTCGCTTGGTTATGCCGAGACCTGACGGCCGACCGTTCGCGTCAGGCTGCGGTCCGCGTGCGGGGCGTCAGAGCCTCGATTCGATGCGCGCCTTGGCCGCGCTCATTTCCTCGGGCAGGTGGCGCGCCAGCAGCTTGAACAGCTCACCGTGCAGCGCCAGCTCTTCGCGCCAGGCGTCGGGCTCGATGCTGGTGACGCTGGCGTACTGTTCGCGCGTGAAGTGCAGGCCCTGCCAGCGCAGGTCGTCATAGCCCGGGCTGACGCCGAAGACATGCTCGGCGCCGCCGCCGGCACCGCCGACGCGCTCGAGCATCCATGCCAGCACGCGCATGTTCTCGCCGTAGCCCGGCCAGACGAACTTGCCGTCGGCGCCCTTGCGGAACCAGTTGACGCAGTAGATCTTCGGCAGCGTCGCGCCGCTGGCTTGCAGCTTCTTGCCGAGCGCGACCCAGTGCGCGAAGTAGTCGCCCATGTGGTAGCCGCAGAACGGCAGCATCGCGAACGGGTCGCGCCGCACCGCACCGTTGCCGCCGGCCATCGCCGCGGTGGTCTCGCTGCCCATCGTCGCGGCCATGTAGACGCCCTCGACCCAGTTGCGCGCTTCGGTGACGAGCGGCACCGTGGTCGAACGCCGGCCGCCGAAGACGAAGGCGTCGATCGGCACGCCGGCCGGGTTGTCCCACTCGGGGTCGAGTGCCGGGTTGTTGGTGGCGGCCACGGTGAAGCGCGAATTCGGGTGCGCCGCCTTGGCCCCCGTTTCCTTGGCGATGGCGGGCGTCCAGTCCTTGCCTTGCCAGTCGATCAGGTGCGCCGGCGGCGTCTCGCTCATGCCTTCCCACCAGACGTCGCCGTCATCCGTCAGCGCGACGTTGGTGAAGATCACGTCGCTCTTCAGCGACGCCATGCAGTTCGGATTGGTCTTCTCGATTGGTGCCCGGCGCGACGCCGAAATAGCCCGCCTCGGGATTGATGGCGTAGAGGCGCCCGTCCTTGCCGGGCTTGATCCAGGCGATGTCGTCGCCGATGGTCGTGACCTTCCAGCCCTCGAAGCCCGCCGGCGGAACCAGCATCGCGAAGTTGGTCTTGCCGCAGGCGCTCGGGAACGCGGCGGCGACATAGCTCTTGACGCCCTGCGGGTCGATCACGCCCAGGACCAGCATGTGCTCGGCGAGCCAGCCTTGGTCGCGCCCCATCGTCGACGGCGATGCGCAGCGCAAAACACTTCTTGCCGAGCAGCGCGTTGCCGCCGTAGCCCGAGCCGTAGCTCCAGATCTCGCGCGTCTCGGGGAAGTGGACGATGTACTTGATGTCGTTGCAGGGCCAGGCCACGTCCTTGCCGCCCGGCTTCAGCGGCGCGCCGACGGAGTGCACGCAGGGCACGAACTCGCCGTCGTCGCCGAGCGTGTCGAGCACCGTGCGCCCCATGCGCGTCATGATGCGCATGTTGACGGCGACGTAAGGGCAGTCGCTGAGTTCGACGCCGATCTGCGCGATATGCGAGCCGATCGGCCCCATCGAGAACGGCACCACGTACATCGTGCGGCCGCGCATGCGCCCTTGAACAGGCCGGGCGTGCCGTTTCGAAGCCGTGCTGCAGCATGGCGCGCATCTCGCGCGGGTCCATCCAGTTGTTGGTCGGGCCGGCGTCCTCCTTCTTCTCGCTGCAGATGAAGGTGCGGTCCTCGACGCGCGCCACGTCGCTCGGGTCGCTGCATGCGAGATAACTGTTGGGCCGCAGCGCGGGGTTCAGGCGGCGCATGGTGCCGCCATCGACCAGCCGCTGGCACAGCCGCTCGTACTCGGCCTGCGAGCCGTCGCACCAGTAGACATCGTCGGCTTCGGTGAGCGCGGCGATCTGCGCCACCCATTCGATCAGGCGTCGATGTCGCACATAAGCGGGCACGTTCAGGCGCAGCCCTTCCAGCGCGGGATGGTTCATCGGGGAAGCTCCGGTAGACATGAATAGATGAAGGTGGAATCGGGCGAAAGCCGAGCGGGCCATTCGGCGCTCGCCCCATCCCACGGTGGTCGTGAGCGCGCATTGTGGAGCCGCCGTAACCGTGCCGTAACCACACTGCCACGGGGGGTTCATGCGTTTGCGGCATGACTTAATGCCGGATCTTCGCGGCGGTGACAATCCGTCTATGCGAGTCGCCAGCGTCAACATCGGCCAAGCCCAGCGCGTGACCATCGCCGGCCGATCGGTGCTGACGGCCATCGGCAAGCGCGCTGTCGCCGGGCCGGTCGCCGTGCGCTCGCTCGGCCTGGAAGGCGACGAACAGGCCGACCTCAGCGTGCACGGCGGCCTGGGCAAGGCGGCGTATGCCTACCCGAGCGAGCACTACGCCTTCTGGCGCACGGTGCGCGCGCAAGCAGGCGTGGGGCTGTGGGATGAGCCCTTGCCGCCCGGCAGCCTCGGCGAGAACCTCACGCTCGAAGGCCTGCTCGAAGAGCGCGCCTGGATCGGCGACGTGCTGCGTTTTGCGAACTGCACGCTGGCGGTGAGCGAGCCGCGACAGCCCTGCTTCAAGTTCAACGCCGCGATGGGCTTTGCGCATGCCGCGAAGATGATGGCGCAGTCGGCGTGGTGCGGTTTCTACCTCGCGGTGATCGTGCCGGGCACGATCGAAGCCGGCGAGCGCTTCGAGCTCCAACCCGGCCCGCGCGAGGTGCGTATCGACGAGTTGTTCCGCGCGACGATGTCGCGGCGCAAGCTGTGAAGGCAGCGACGATGACGACGCGGCGCGGCTGGCTGCTTGCGGCCTTGTTCACCTCCGCGTGCGGCCGCGGCAAGCCACGCAGCGTCGACGCGCTGCACGCAGGCGCCACCGTGCTCGCGCTCGGCGACTCGATCACCGCCGGCGTCGGTGCGCGCGGCAGAGGCTTCGTACCCGGCGCAGCTCGCTGCTGCAACCGGATGGAACGTGATCAACGGCGGCGTCAGCGGCGACACCTCGGCGCAGGCCTTGCAACGCCTGCCCGCGCTGCTCGCCGATCACCAGCCGGCGCTGGTGATCGTCAGCATCGGCGGCAACGACTTCCTGCGCCGCGCCCATGCCGACGACACCGAGGCCAACCTGCGCCGCATCGTCGCCGGCGCGCGCGAGGCCAAGGCGCAGGTGCTGCTGGTGGCAGTGCCGCAGCCTTCCTTGACGGCGGCGGCGGGCCTGGGCCTGTCCGACCATGCGATGTATGAACGTCTTGCCGCTGAGCTCAAACTGCCGCTGCACCCACAAGGCTGGTCACGCGTGCTCGGCGACGAGAAACTGAAGAGCGACCAGATCCACGCCAACGCCGCGGGTTATCGTGTCTTCGCCGAGGGGCTCGCTGCAGACGCTGCGCGCCACCGGCCTGCTGAAGAAGACTGATGCTCGCCTACCGCCACGCCTTCCATGCCGGCAACCATGCCGACGTGCTCAAGCACCTCGTGCTGTGCGAGGTGCTGCGCCACATGGCGGCCAAGGACAAGCCGTTCACGCTGATCGACACGCACGCCGGGGCGGGTGGCTATTCGCTCGAAGGCCGCTACGCGCACAAGAACAACGAGAGCGAGACCGGCATCGCGCGCCTGTGGGGCCGCGCCGACCTGCCGCCGCGCTGGCCCAGTACGTTGCACTCGTGCGCGAGTTCAACGGCGGCGGCGAGCGCCTCGCGCAGTACCCCGGCTCACCGGGTTTCGCGACGATGCTGCTGCGTCCGACTGACCCGCTGCACTGCTGGGAGCTGCACCCGACCGACGAACGCATCCTGCGCGCCACGCTGGCATCGCGCCACCACGCCAAGGTGACGATGGCCGACGGCTTCGCCGCGCTCGCGCACGACCTGCCGCCGCCGTCGCGCCGCGGCGTCGTGCTGATCGATCCGCCGTATGAACTGAAGACCGACTACGCAAAGACCGTGGGCGCCGTGCGCGAAGCGCTGCAACGCTTCGCCACTGGCGTCATCCTGGTGTGGGTGCCGCAGGTGGCGCTGGTCGAGGCGCGCGAGCTGCCGCGGCGGTTGATGAACGCGGCGGCTGCGGCGCCCAAGGGCGCGCTGCACGTACGCCTGACCGTCGCCGAGCCGCATCGAGAGCGGCTACGGCATGACCGGCAGTTCGATGATCGTGATCAACCCGCCGCATGGGCTGGTCGAGACGCTGCGCGAGGTGCTGCCGTTCTTGCAGGTCGCCTTGGCGCAAACGCCGACGGCCAGCCACAGCATCGATTCGCGGTGACCTTGACGTCGACCACCGCAGGGAGTTCGCTCGACCTGAACTCCGGCGCGGTCGTGCAACGCTGGCCGCACATCAAGTCGGGGCTGCAGCCCGGCTGCCTCTTGGTCAACGAAGAATTGCCGCCGCCCCACGCGTTCGACGCGAACGGGCAGCGCTGCGCGATTGCCGACGAAGCTGGCATCACCGTTCTTCAGTTCGTCGAGTCCCAGCTGGGCGCCGCGGCCAAGAGCCTTCATTGCCAGCAATGACATCACTGACTACAATGCAGCTCCAGCAGGAGCTTTCGCATGGCCACACTCACCATCCGTGACCTGGACGAGTCGCTCAAGCGCAGTCTGCGCATGCGCGCAGCCAGCCGCAACCGCTCGATGGAAGAAGAGGCGCGGCAGATATTGCGCGCGGCGCTGCTGGAATCACCCGCGCCGACGCAGGATCTGGCCACCCGCATCCGCGCTCGGTTTGCCGGCCTCGGCGATGTGGAACTGTCCATCCCACAGCGCGAGCCCGTGCGCATTCCGCCGAGCTTCGATGAGCGCTCGAAGGCTGTGCGCGCAGCCAAGGTGAGCAGCCCGGCGCGAACCCGACGCCGCGCGTGAGCGTTCTGCTCGACACCAATGTGCTGTCCGAGCTGCTGCGAGCGCGGCCCGCTGCAGCGGTGCTGGCGTGGGTGGCAGCGCAGCCTGCAAACAGCTTGTTCGTCAGCGCGGTGACGCAGGCCGAGATGTTGCTCGGCGCCCGCCTGCTGTCGGCGGGCAAACGGCGTCAGCAGCTCGAGCAGGCGCTGGCGTCCATGTTTGTCGAAGACTTCAACCGCCGCATCCTGCCATTCGACTCGAACGCTGCAGCCGAGTATGCGGCGATCGTTGCCGCACGGCGCCGCGCAGGTACGCCCATCTCGCAGTTCGACGCGCAGATCGCGGCGATTGCCGTGAGCCACCGCTTGGGCCTTGCAACGCGCAACGTGCCTGACTTCGAGAGCTGCGGTCTGGCGCTGATCAATCCATGGGGTGACGGCTGAGCGCGGGCCTCACACCGGCGGCACCCGCCGCAAGTCCCGAAACGCCTCGAACAACCACGACCGCATGCCGATCAGCAGCGTGAATGGCCGCTTCTGCTCGGGCGCGAGCTTCTGATCGGCGAGGTGCTGCTGCGCAAAGTCCTGCGCCACGCGCTGCAAGCGCTCGTTGAACGCCGCCGCCAGGCTGCGCCCGATCTGGCCGTGCACCAGCATCAGCATCTCGCCCTCGCCGTCGAAGCCGGTGTCGAAGTAGTCCTTCGCGACGTGATGGCGGAAGTAGTCCATCACCGGGCCATTCGGGCGCCAGCGAAAGGTCTTGGCCAGCAGCAGGCGGTAGCGATTCAGCGGCCGCAGCTCGATGATGCCCAGCCGATCGAGCCTGGCGAGGTAGCTCACGCCCTCGGCCTCGCTGTAGGTGTAGGTGGTGACGATCTGGTCGAAGGTCCAATGCGACATGCAGCAGATCGCCATCAGCAGCAGCTTCGGGTCGGCGATCACCGAAGCCTCCTGCTCGGCCGAGAGCTCGCGGCGCAGCGGCTGCGCGTCGGCGACGCGCCGCGCCAGGTCGGCGAAATCCATGCGCAGCACGCGCAGCACCTCGTCGATGCGCGACAGCGGCATGTCGGCCTGCGAGAACATGCGCTTGATGCTCGACTCGGCCATCTCCAGGTGTTCGGCCAGGTCGGCGTAGGTGATGCCGGCGGCCTTGAGTTCGGCCTTCAATGCGGCGATGAGGTCTTTGGTCGAGGACATGACGGCGGTGGTGGTGTGCACAGGGCGGTATCGCAGCGCGATACCGCGCGGCGACTCTAGCAGCGACGCTGTGATCGGCGCTGGCGGCATGTCGTAGCCTTGCGCACCATCGCCGACATGACCGAACGCTACTTCCTCGATCGCCGCCACGCCCTGTGCTGCGGCGCTGCCGCCGTCGCCGGCCTGTTCACGTCGCTGCAGGCGCATGCCGCGCTGCCCGGCATCGACAACCCCTGCCGCGGCCAGTTGCCCGAGGCGCTGGCGAAGAATGATCTGGTGCGCGCCGCGTTCGACGGCATCGACGCCTCGAAGCTGTGGGACGTGCACGCGCACCTGCTGGGCACGGGAGACAGCGGCTCGGGCTGCACGGTGCATGCGAGCATGAGCCAGTGGTGGCGGCCGATCGAGGTGCTGCGGCGCCAGGCGATCCTGAACGCCGCGTGCGTCGGTGGCGATGCCACGTCGATCGATCGCGCCTATGTCGAGCGTCTGCTCGCGCTCACGGCCGACTTTCCCGCCGGCGCGCGCTGGCTGCTCTTCGCCTTCGACAACGCGCATGGCGACGACGGCGCCGCGCATCCGGATGCCACCACCTTCCACGTGCCCGACCGCTACGCGCGCGAGGTGTGTTCGAAGCACGCCGAGCGCTTCGGCTTCGTCGCCTCGATCCATCCCTACGCGAGCGATGCGATCGAGCGCCTGAACCGCGCCATCGACGCGGGAGCGCTCGCCATCAAGTGGCTGCCGAGCGCGATGAACATCGATCCGCGCGACGCACGCTGCCGCCCCTTCTACGACCGCCTGGCCGCGACACGCGTGCCGCTGATCGTGCACTTCGGCGAAGAGCAGGCGGTGCCCGGCGCCGGCCGCAACGAGTTCGGCAATCCGCTCTTGGCGCGCGTCATGCTCGACGCCGGCGTGCGCGTGGTGATGGCGCACTGCGCCTCGCTCGGCCACGCGCTCGATCACGACAAGCCTTCCGCGCCGCGCATCGCCGCCTTCGACCTGTTCGCGCGGCTGATGGACGAGCGCGCGCACGAGAAGCTGCTGCTCGGCGACATCTCGGCGGTGCTGCAGATCAATCGCAAGACAGACATCGCGCGCACGCTGATCGAGCGCGATCACTGGCATGCGCGCCTGTTGCACGGCTCCGACTACCCGCTGCCCGGCATCCCGATCCTGACGCGGCCCCAGCGCCTGGCCGACGCCGGCCTGCTCGATGCGAAGGCGGTGCCGCTGCTGGCGCAGATCCGCGAACACAACCCGCTGTTGTTCGATTTCGTGTTGAAGCGCAGCGTGCGCGTTGGCGCGCGCGCGCTGCCCGCGGCCGTGTTCGAGACGCGACGCCACTTCGCGCGAAGCTGAAGCGCTGCGCGGTATCGCAAGCCGGTACCTGCGGCGGCACAGCGCACAACCGCGCCGATGTCGCTGCGCACATGCCGCCACCGCTCTAGGCTGCGTTGTCGTTCACTCGCTGCCACGCCATGCCCTCACTCGTCAACGATGTGCATTCGCAACTCAACGCCACCGCGGTCGAGCGCATCGAGCGCCCGCGCAACCTGGCGCAACTGCAAGCCGCGATCTTGCGGGCGCGCGCCGAGGGCCTGCGCATCTCGGTGGCGGGCGGTCGGCATGCGATGGGCGGCCAGCAGTTCGCGCCGTCGTCGCTGCACATCGACACCGGCGCGCTCGATGCGGTGCTCGGCGTCGATGCGAGCCGAGGGCTGCTGCACATCGAAGCCGGCGCGATGTGGCCACGCATCATCGAAGCCAGTCACCGTCTCGTCGCGCCCGATGGCACTGCCTGGGGCATCCGTCAGAAGCAGACCGGCGTCGATGATGTCAGCCTGGGCGGATCGATCTCGGCCAACGCGCACGGCCGCGGCCTGCTGATGCGACCGCTGGGCGACGACATCGAGAACCTGACGCTGATCAACGCCGATGCCGAGGCGGTGTTCTGCAGCCGCGAGGTCAACGCCGAGCTGTTCTCGCTGGCGATCGGCGGCTACGGCCTCTTCGGCGTCATCTACTCGGCGACGCTGCGCCTCGCGCCACGGCAGCGTCTGCAACGCGTGGTCGACATCATCGACCTCGACGACGCGATGAATGCGGTGCGGCGCCGCATCGACGAAGGCTGCCGTTATGGCGACTTCCAGTTCGCGATCGACGCCGACGACGAGCGCTTCCTGCGCCGCGGCGTGCTCGCCTGCTACAAGCCAGCTGGCGCGCAGGACGCGGAGCCCGCCGCGGCCGATCTCGCGCCCGAGACCTGGTTGCGCCTGCTGCGGCTCGCGCACGAGGACAAGCGCGCCGCCTTCGATCTTTACGCGCAGCACTACCTCGCCACCGACGGCCGCTGTTATTGGTCCGACACGATGCAGCTCAGCACCTACCTGCCGAGCTACGCCGAGTATCTGGAGCGCGAGCGCAGTGTCGCCGCCGGCGCAGCGCCGAAGGAAACGCTGGTGATCGGCGAGCACTATGTTCCTCACGACCGCCTGATCGCTTTCATGCAGCGCGCCCGCGCCGTGCTGCGCGCGCATCGCAGCGAAGTCATCTACGGCACGATCCGCTCGATCCGGCGCGACAACGTGAGCTTCCTGCCCTGGGCGCGTGACGACTTCGCTTGTGTCGTCTTCAACCTGCGCACGCCGCACAGCGACGCCGGCATCGCGCGCACGGCCGCGGCCTTTCGTGCGCTGAGCGATGCCAGCATCGAGCTCGGCGGCAGCTTCTTCCTGACCTACCACCGCCATGCCAGCGCAGCGCAGGTGCAAGCCGCCTACCCGCGCTTCGGCGAGTTCCTGCAACGCAAACGGGCGCTCGACCGCGACGAGCTCTTCACCAGCAGCTGGTACCAGCACTACCGCGATGCCTTCGCGCAGCCTGCAAGGGCTGCCGCCGCGTGAAGCCGCAGCAAGCCAGCGCCACCGCGCGGCTGATCGCCGCCGCCATGCTCATGCTTGCCGGCGATGCACAACGCAATCGCGGCCTGGTCGCGCCCGACGCCGCGGCGCTCTACGAACACTTCCTCACCGGCGCACCGTCCGCACCACGCGCCGATCGCTGGCTGGCGGCCAGCGCGAAACATCCGTGGACGCGCGCGGCCTGGTATGCAATCGAACGCGCGCTCTTGCCGGGCATCGTGCGCCACTACGCGCTGCGCAAGCGCTGGATCGAGGGCCGATGCGAGGCGGCGCTGCGTGCGGGCGCCCGGCGCGTCATCGTGCTCGGCGCCGGCTTCGACACGCTCGGCTGCCGCTTGAGCCGACGTAACGCCGGCATCGAGGTGATCGAGATCGATCACCCCGCGACGCAGGCCGCCAAGCGCCGCGCCGTCGCCACGCTGTCGCCGCCCCTGCCAGCAGCGCCGCGCTTCATCGCCTGCGATCTCGCGCAGGAGGCCTTTCCCGCAGCGCTGATGAACGATCGGCGACCCACGCTGGTCGTCGCCGAGGGCTTGCTGATGTACCTCGATGCCGAGCGCGTGCACCGCCTCTTCGACGAACTGCACGCGCTGTCGCCGGCCGGTGTGCACTTCGTCTTCAGCCATCTCGTGCAGTGGCCCGAGGGACGCGCCGGCTTTCGGCCGAGCAGTCGCCTCGTCGATGCCTGGCTCGCATGGCGCGGCGAGCCGTTCACCTGGTCGCTCGAGCCAACGGCGCTGCCGGCGCTGCTGACGCAGCACCGCTGGACGCCGATCGACGGCGCGGCCGGCGATGCATTGGCCGATGACCTCACGCTGCAGGGCGAGAACCTCGTGCACTGCCGCGCGCCGTGAACGCCGTCACGACTCCCTCCAAAGGGGGGATCGCCGCGCGATACCGGCCAGCCACCGCGCCGCTACGACGGCGCTTTCGCTTGGCAGCGGTGGCCCCGCGCATCGAACATCCAGCCGTGTTCAACAGCGCTCGCCCAGACAACGAGCCACTTCCATGAGTACCACCGCCCGTCACCCCCATGCCGCGTCCACGATCCGGCGCGACACGCGCGCCTGGCGCCTGCAGGTCTGGATCTCGTTCGGCATCGCGGCCACGTTGTGCGCGATCGGCCTGCTCTGGTTGCCGGGCCAGGACCTGGACCGCGCGTTCATGGTGATGGGCTATGTGTTCTGCCTGTCCACCGCGTTCGCGCTGTCGAAGTACGTGCGCGACAACCAGCACGCCAAGGTCGATACCCCCATGTGGGGCAGCGTGGTCTGGGCCGGCTTCGCCTTCGCGATGTCGCTCACCGCCTGGGGCCTGTGGCGCATGGACGTGAACCCCACCTACAAGGCCTACCTCGGCGTGAGCTGGCTGTTCCTGATCTCTTGCGTGTTCACGCTGGCCAAGACGCTGCGCGACGCGCACGAGGCCGACGTGCTCGAAGCGCGCGCCCGAGGCTTTGCCGCCGCGCGCGACGACGACGACACCGTGCTGCAGCACGAACGCAACACGTGAACGAAGGAGATCACGCCATGTCCCGATTTCGCCTCACCCTCGTCGCCACCGCGCTCAGCGCTGCACTCATGACGAGCGCCCGCGCGCATTCCGAAATCTCCGAACTCAGCGCCTTGTCGATGCTGCCGATCGCGGTGTCCGTCGCCGCGCCGTCGATGCTGCTCGCCGGCGGCGCGGTGCTCACCGTGGTCTCGATCCAGGCTTCGGCCACGGGCACGGTCTGGGTGCTCGAACGCGTCAGCGACGGCGCACGCGCCACGCTGCACTTCTCCGGCCATGTCGCGCAAGGCGCGGCCTTGTCGATCGGCGGCGCCGTGGCGGTGACCGCGCTCACCTCGGGCTATGTGCTGAGTGCCGCCGGCCAGGCCATCGCCTTCATCCCCAACGAGATTGGCCGCGCGCTGCTGTACAACGAGCGCGTCACCCGATGAACATGGAGCCCCCAAGCTCGCTTGCGCTCGCTACCCCCCGAGGGGGCCGTCCGCCGACGGACCGGCAAAGCCGGATCCGTGGCGGGAAGCTGGGTTGGCACAGCCTGTTGCGGCGACTGCTTTATGTCGGCGTCTTGTTCGCCGCGGGCGCTGCGCACGCCGGCCGGCCGTGCGAGGTGCGACCCAACACGACGAGCGATCTCGTGCGCGGCATGAACCTGGCGGCGGCCACGGCAGAGAAGCTCGACGCCAGCGGCGCGCAAGTGGTGGTGCTGGCACGCGCCGGGCAGGACTTGTCGCGCTTCGGCCTGACCTGGTCGCACTTTGGCTTCGCCTACCGCGAAGGCGATGGGCCGCGCTCGCACTGGCGCGTCGTGCACAAACTGAATCACTGCAACACCGCCAACGCCGCGCTCTACCGCCAGGGCCTGGGCGAGTTCTTTCTCGACCAGCCCTTCCGCTACGAGGCCGCGTTCTCCGAGCTGAGCCCCGAAGTGCAGTCGCGCCTGCTGCCGCTGCTGCGCGACAACGCGCGCCTCGACGATTGGCACGAGCCGCGCTACAACATGCTGGCCTACCCGTGGAGCACGCGCTACCAGCAGAGCAACCAGTGGGCGCTCGAAACGCTCGCTGGCGCGATGGATGCCGGCGCCACCGACCGGCGTCGTGCCCAGGCCTGGTTGCAGTTGCGTGGCTACACGCCGACCACCCTGCGCATCGACCCGCTGACGCGACTGGGCGGGCGCATGACGAAGGCCAACATCGCCTTCGACGACCATCCCAACGAGAAGCGCTTTTCCGACCGCATCGAAACCGTGACGGCCGACTCGGTGTTCGCGTGGCTGCAACGCAGCGGCCTGGGTGAGCGACTCGTGGTTGTGCGGTAACGTGCGCGCCGTGACGACGACGAGCCACCACGAGCCCTCCCACAGCAGCCAGTTCGCGCTGCTCACGCAGCGCCGCTTCGCGCCGTTTTTCTGGACGCAGTTCTTCGGCGCGGCCAACGACAACCTGTTCAAGTTCGCGTTCACGGTGCTGGTGACCTACCAGCTCAGCGTGTCGTGGCTGCCGCCGGCGCAGGCGGGCCTCGCGATCGGCGCGTTGTTCGTGCTGCCGTATCTGCTGTTCTCCGCAACATCGGGCCAGCTCGCAGACAAGTTCGAGAAGACGACGCTGATCCGTTTCGTCAAGAACCTCGAGATCGGCATCATGCTGTTGGCGGCGTGGGGCTTCACCACGAAGAACGTTGCGGTGCTGCTTTCGTGCATCTTCCTGCTCGGCCTGCACTCGACGCTCTTCGGCCCGGTGAAGTTCGCCTACCTGCCGCAGCACTTGAGCGAACGCGAGCTGACCGGCGGCAACGGCATGGTCGAGATGGGCACCTTCGTCGCCATCCTGCTCGGTAACGTCGTCGGCGGTTTGCTGATCGCCACGCCGCGGGTCGGCGCACTTCACGTGGCGCTGGCCTGCTTCGCGCTCGCGATCATCGGCCGCGCGACCGCGCAACTCGTGCCGCACTCGCCGGCGACCGATCCGAACCTCGTCATCAACTGGAACCCGGTGAGCGAGACCTGGCGCAACCTGAAGCTCGCGCACGGCAACATCGTCGTCTTCCGCACGCTGCTCGGCATCTCGTGGCTGTGGTTCTTCGGCTCCGTCTTTCTCGCCAACTTCCCGGCCTTCGCCAAGGACGTGCTGCACGGCGACGAGCAGGTGGCTTCCCTGCTGCTGGTGGTGTTCTCGGTGGGCATCGGCACCGGCTCGCTGCTGTGCGAGACGCTGTCGCGGCGTCACGTCGAGATCGGCCTGGTGCCGCTCGGCGCGATCGGCATGACGGTGTTCTCGATCGACCTGTACTTCGCCTCGCGTGCGCTGCCGCCGGTGGCGACGCAGAGCCTCGCGCAGTTCGTCGCCGTCGGCGCGCATTGGCGCGTGATGGTCGACCTGGCGCTGATGTGTCTGTTCGCCGGCCTGTTCTCGGTGCCGATGTATGCACTGATGCAGTTGCGCACGCCGGCGACGCACCGTGCGCGCATCATCGCGGCCAACAACATCCTGAACGCGCTGTTCATGATCGCCAGCGCCTTGATCGCCGGCGCGTTGCTGAACGCGGGCTTCACTGTGCCGCAGCTTTTCCTTGCGGTGGGCATCGCCAACGCCGTGGTCGCGGCCTACATCTTCTTGCTGGTGCCCGAATACCTGCTGCGCTTTTTCGCCTGGATCGCCTCGCGCATCGTCTATCGCTTTCGGATCAGCGGCGACGAGCACATCCCGACCGAAGGCGCGGCGATCCTGGTGGCCAATCACGTCAGCTTTGTCGATGCGGTGCTGCTGATGGCGGCCAGCCCGCGGCCGATCCGCTTCATCATGGATCACCAGATCTTCAAGGTGCCGGTGCTCGGCTGGATGTTCAAGCTCGCCAAGGCGATCCCGATCGCACCGCAGAAAGTGAATGCGCAGATCTACGAGCGCGCCTTTGCCGAAGCGCGGCGCGTGCTCGACGACGGCGACCTGCTGTGCATCTTCCCCGAAGGCGGCATCACCAAGGACGGCACGCTGCAGCCGTTCAAGGGCGGCATCATGAAAATCCTCGAGACGCATCCGGTGCCGGTCGTGCCGCTGGCGCTGACGAATCTGTGGGGCTCGTTCTTCTCGCGCATCGACGGCGGTCGCGCGATGAGCAAGCCGTTCCGGCGCGGCCTGTTCAGCCGCGTCGGCCTGATCGGTGGCGCGCCGCTGCCCGCGGCGCAAGTCACGCCCGAAGCGCTGCACTCGCGCGTCGGCGAACTGCTCGCGGCGTGATGATGCTGTCGCGCGAAGCGCTGATCCGCATCGCGCCGTTCGCGCTGTTCATGGTGCTGCTGGCGCTGCGCGGCGCGGCGCCCGTCGATGGCCGTTGGGGGTTCGATCCGCGCTGGCTCTACGCCGCGTCGGTGCTCGGCTGTGCGGCGCTGCTGGCCGTGTTCTGGCGAGAGTACGGCGAGCTCGCGCGGCAGACGCTGCCCGACGCGCGCGAGGCGCTGCTCGCCATCGGCGCCGGCCTCGTCGTGTTCGCGTTGTGGATTCATCTGGATGCGCCGTGGATGACCATCGGCACACCGAGCGCGCCTTATCAGCCGGGCAGCAGCGACAGCGAGACGGGGCTCGTGGCGCTGCGTTTCACCGGCGCCGCGCTGATCGTGCCGCTGATCGAAGAGCTGTTCTGGCGATCGTTCCTGATGCGCTGGATCGAGCGGCCGACCTTCCAGGGCGTCGAGCCGCGTCGCGTCGGAGCGCGCGCTGTTCTGCTCTCGACCTTCGTCTTCACGCTCGCGCACACGCTCTGGCTGGCCGCGGCCATCGCCGGGCTGGTCTATGCGCTGCTGTACATGAAGACCGGCAAGCTGTGGGTGGCGGTGATCGCGCATGCCGTCACCAACGCCGCGCTCGGTGCCTGGGTGATCGCCACGGGGAACTGGCAGTTCTGGTGAGCGGCGCCGCGGCAGCAGGCGCTGCCGCTCAGAGGCCCCGCATCACAGCACCGTCTTGCGCGCGACAAACGCCTCGGCCATGCCGCTGGGCGCGCGGCACTCGATGCCGCGCAGCGCCATCAGGCCGTTGAAGGTCGACTCGCGAAACCAGTCGCGGGCGCGCTGGCTGCCGAAGTGCTTCAACAGGTGCCGCACCTTGCGCGCGGCCAGGGCGGCGGGCAGCGGCACATAGACATTGTTGGCGCCGAGGTCGCCCTCGTACTTCGGGATCTCGTACTCGAGGATCAGGTGATCGCGCCAGGTCTGCCAGGTGAGTTCGGCGACGAGGCGGTGATCCTGGTGGCGGTCTTCGAGGCGGTGCGTCAGCACCACGTCGGGGGCCGGCGCGCGCTCTCGCACGCCCAGCGTGAAAGTCTTGGCGCGCGAGAAGTCGGCCGGAAACTGCGTGTCGCGCCAGTCGCCGAGCACCAGGTCCAGGCCCGCGGCACGCCGCGTCAGCGCCCGCGCGCTGCTGCGCGCCTCGGTGGCGCGCGCGTCCGGCGCGCAGAACACGACCCAGGTCACTTCGACCCGCTCGTATTCGGCCAGCCAGCGCAACAGCGTGCCGCCGCAGCCGATCTCGATGTCGTCGCTGTGCGCGCCCAGGCACAGCACGCGCAGCGTGCGTCCGTCGGCGGGTTCGAGGCGCAACGGCGACACGTCGTGCTCAGTCCGTCATGGCGTGCGCCGCGACCAGCGCATCAGCGCTTCCGAGACGAACGCCGAACGCTGCGTCGTCATCAGGCGGCCGGCCAGCGCCAAGGGCAGGAACAGCACGCCGGCGGCCCAGACGCGCATCGTCAGGCGATCGAGCGTGTTGTAGCCGGGGTACTCGCGCAGCGAGTGATTCATCAAGCGCCACAGCGTCACGGCGTCGTCGTCGGCAAAGGGATGAGTGTCGCGCGCCAGGCGCCACGAGATGATGCGGTTGCGCATGTGCGCCGGCAGCGTCAGGAACGGTCCCGGCACGTCGATGCCCGAGCGGTCGCGCAGCAGCGCCAGCGTCCGATCGCGTGCCAACCCGTTGAGCCGCACCTCAGCGCCCATGCTCGAGCTGAAGTTGCCGCGGTAGCCGGGGGCCTCGCTGGGCGCCTTGCGGTGCAGGCGGTAGCAGCCGAGCGCACGCCCGCTGTCGACCACCTTGCCGTGGAACGGCGCGGTGACGAAGGGCACGGTGTCGGTGCAGATCGGCCAGTCTTGCGGCGGCACCGGAAAGTACGGCGCGACGGCCGAGCGCCGGTACAGGTTGCCGCTGCCCGGCGGGCCAGCGTAGTGGCCGAAGCGCCGGATGATGGGCGTCACATCGCCGTGGTGCGACAGATAGGGCACGGATCCGCCGAGCGGTTGCCCCTGCGCGTCGATCATGCGCAGTGGGTACTGCACCTTGGCCGTGGTGGCGTCGGCCAGCGCCATGCAGGTGGCCATCGCGTCGGGGTCGAGCGTGTCATCGGCGTCGAGCCAGACGATCCACTCGCCGCGTGCCGCCTCGAAGGCGAGGTTGTAGCCCTGGCCCTGGCCGATGTTGGTGGGCTGGCGCACCAGCCGCACGCGATCGGCATACGGCGCGAAGACCTCGAGCGAGTTGTCGGTCGAGCCGTTGTCGACGACCACGACCTCGACCTCGGCGCCGCGCTGCGCCAGTGCCGACTCGATGGCCTGCGCCAGGAAGCGACCGTAGTTGTAGTTGAGGATGGTGATCGAGACGAGCATCGTTGGGCGCCGGAGCCGCGTCAGTATCCGACAGAACCTCGCAGCGGCCGGCCCCGCAGAGCAGGGCTGCGCCCGCGGCCGCCCCCGAAGGCGGGGGCCTGGCGAGGCGGGCGCTGCTTACGGCGCGACGTGGCCGGTCAGGCGCCGCCAGCGCTGCAGCACGCGCTTTTTCAGCACGCGCGAGATGCGCCACGCCCAGGAGGCGCGGATGCGCAGCACCCAGGCGTCCTTCCACATCGTCCAGCCCTTGTACAGGCGCGCGAACCAGGCCAGCTTCATCAGCGCCGGCTGCGTCAGGTGGAACAGGCGCGCCACCAGGGCCGTGCCGGCGAGCTTGGCGCCGACGATCACGGCCAGCCCGAGGGCGGCCTTGCCCTGGCCGATCAGCCACAGCGCCGTCAACTTCACCGGCAGCAGCAACAGCGTCGGCACGAAGAACACGGCCAGCGCGGCATAAGGCGGCAGCCGCGCGATGGCGCGCTCGATCCAGGCCAGCGGCGGCCAGCGCATCAGCCAGGCCATCGCGCGCTTGAGCGGTTCCCAGCCCCACTCCTCGAACAGGATGAGCAGCGCCAGCAGCGCTTCGACGCAGCGGCGCAGCCAGCGCAGCAAGGTCTTCAGGCGTCCACCCCGCGCGCGCGATCGCGCGTGAACTGCGCTCGATGCGTCTCGAAGCGACCTTCGTCCAACGCCGCGCGCAGCTCGCGCATCAGGTTCAGGTAGTAGTGCAGGTTGTGGATCGTCGCCAGCATCGGCCCCAGCATCTCGCCGCAGCGGTCGAGGTGGTGCAGGTAGGCGCGGGAAAAACCCGAGCAGGTGTGGCAGGCGCAGGTCGGATCGACCGGCCGCTCGTCGTTGCGGTTCTTCGCGTTGCGGATGCGCAGGTCGCCGAAGCGAGTGAACAGGTGGCCGTTGCGCGCATTGCGCGTGGGCATCACGCAATCGAACATGTCCACGCCGCCGGCAACGCCTTCGACCAGGTCCTCCGGTGTGCCGACGCCCATCAGGTAGCGCGGCTTGCCCGCCGGCAGCCGATGCGGCGTGTGGGCGACGATGCGCCGCATCTCGTCCTTCGGTTCGCCCACGGAGACGCCGCCGACCGCGTAGCCCGGCAGGTCGAGCGCCACCAATGCCTGGAGCGAGGCTTCGCGCAGCGACTCGAACATGCCGCCTTGCACGATGCCGAACAGTGCATTCGGGTTCTCCTGGCGCGCGAACTCGGCCTTGCACCGCGACGCCCAGCGCAGCGACAGCTCCATCGAGGCGCGTGCTTCGTCTTCCGTGGTGAGCTGGCCCTTGGTCTCGTACGGCGTGCACTCGTCGAACTGCATCACGACGTCGCTGTTGAGCACGGTCTGCACCTGCATCGAGATCTCGGGCGTGAGCAGCAGCTTGTCGCCGTTGACCGGCGAGGCGAAGCGCACGCCTTCCTCGCTGATCTTCCTCATTGCGCCCAGCGACCAGACCTGGAATCCGCCACTGTCGGTCAGGATCGGCCGCGGCCAAGCTTCGAAGCGATGCAGGCCGCCGAAAGTCTTCAGCACGTCGAGCCCAGGCCGCAGCCAGAGGTGAAAGGTGTTGCCCAGGATGATCTGCGCGCCCATCGCGTCGAGGTCGCGCGGCAGCACGCCCTTGACCGTGCCGTAGGTGCCCACCGGCATGAACACCGGCGTCTCGACGATGCCGTGAGACAGCGTGAGGCGACCACGACGCGCGTGGCCTTCGGTGGCGAGGAGCTCGAACTTCATATCGGCAGCGATTGTCGCCGCCGCCGTTCGTCACGCCGTCAGAACGCGCGTGCCACCTGCACCTGCCAGCGCCGGCCTTCGCGCACGAGCGTGTCCTGCGGCGCGAGGGCGCCGGCGGCGTCGGCCAGCGCGTGGTCGGCCAGGTTGTAGGCATTGGCCGCCAGGCTCCACGGCGAGCCGGCAGGGGCCCAGGCGAGCGTGGCGTTGAGCAGGGTCTGCGTCAGCGTGCCGGCACCGGCCGCACCGCCGCGCTGATCGACGCGCAGCCACTCGATGCCGGCGCTGGCGCCGCGCCACGGCAGCGGCGTGTGCGCTTGCAGCGCGGCGAAGACGCGCGCTGTCGCGCTGCTGCCGGCTTCGGCGTCGCTGCTGCTGTTGTTGTCGAACGCGGCCCAGCGTGCGCGCACGCGCCAGCCGCCTTCGCCGCTGTAGTCGCCCTCTACACCGACACCGGTCCCTGGCGCCGCAGGCGAGACCTGCGCAAAGCGCAGCGCCGGCGCCGAGAGGCCCGGCGCCACGACGGCCACCACCGTCGCGTCGCGCTGCTGGTGCAGCGCCGCGGTCACGCGCAGGCCGCTCGTGGCCTGCCAGTTCACGCCGAGCTCGCTGGCGCGAAGTCGTACGCCGCTCACCAGCCGCGTCGTCGGAGTTCCTGCGTCCTGCCAGGGCGACAGCTGCGGGTCGCGCCAGACCAGGCCGTCGACCACCCGCAGTTGCAGCCCGGGTCGCACCTGCCATGACAGCGCGGCGCGCGGTGTCAGCGCCATCGCGGCGTCGGGTGCGGCGTCGCCTCGCACGCCAACGGCGAGTCGCCAATCGGTGGCGATCGACCACTCGTCGTGCAGGTAGGCCCCCAGCGCTGCACCCTGCGACTGCGGCAGCAGCAACTCGTGCCGCGCCTGCGCGCCCAGGCGGACTTCATGGCCTTCCCAGCCGCGGTACAGCCATTGCGCTTCGCCTTGCAGCGACGGTGCGGGCGGCGGCGCGCTCATCGTCTCCAGGCGCTCGTGGATGGTTTCGGGCGCGGCGTGCAGCGGGCCCATCGAGACGCGCGCGAACCACAGCGACGATTCGTCCTGGCGCTGCCAGCGCACCTCGCCGGTGGCATAGCGGTCGCCGAAGGTGGCGGGCGCCTGGAAGCGCAGCCCGGGCGAAAGCCACGGCATGCGATCGGAGCCGGCCGCGTCGTCGCCGCCGGGTGCCGTGAGCGCAGCCAGGTGCAGCACGAGGCCGAGCGCCGCAGCGCCGGCGCAGCGCAGGGGGTGGGGCAGTCGGGGCACTCGCATCGTTGGCGAACGATAAGACGGACGCGCGCCGCGGTGTACGGCAATCAGTGGGATTGCGCCGCACTGTTGCAGTCGCGCGCGGCAAGGCGTGAAGGACTACCGCTTGCGTGCCAGCAGCATCGCGTCGCCGTAGCTGAAGAAGCGATAGCGCGCGAGGGTGGCGTGGCGGTACAGCGCCATGACATGCGCATGGCCGGCCAGCGCCGAGACCAGCATCAGCAGCGTGCTCCTGGGCAGGTGGAAGTTGGTGATCAGCGCATCGACGACGCGGAACTGAAAGCCGGGCGTGATGAAGATGTCGGTGTGGCCGCGTGTCGCCTGCAGCTCGCCCGTGCCGGCACCGACGCGGGCAGCCGATTCGAGCGCGCGCACGCTGGTGGTGCCGACGGCGACCACGCGTGCGCCGCGCGCGCGTGCGGCGCGGATCGCCGCCACGGCTTCGTCGCCGACTTCGAACCACTCGCTGTGCATGCGGTGGTCTTCGATGCGAGCGGCGCGCACCGGCTGGAAAGTGCCGGCGCCGACGTGCAGCGTCAGCTGCGTTGTCAGCACGCCGCGTGCTGCCAGCGCTGCCAGCAGTGCTTCATCGAAGTGCAGCGCTGCGGTGGGCGCTGCCACCGCACCGGGCTTGGCCGCGAACACCGTCTGGTAGCGGCGCTCGTCTTCCGGTTCGTCGCCATGTGCGATGTACGGCGGCAGCGGCACATGGCCGTGTGCTTCGAGCAGCGCCGGCGGCTCGGCCGGGAAACGCAGGTGGAAGAGCTCGTTGTCGGGCCCGGCGCGGCCGAGCACTTCGGCGTCGAAGGCCTCGGCAAAGCGGATCACGCTGCCGGGCCGCGGCGCCTTGCTGGCGCGCAGGTGCGCCAGAACTTCATTGCCGGGCAGCACGCGCTCGATCAAGCCCTCGACGGCGCCGCCGCTGGCCTTGCGGCCGTACAGCCGCGCCTTGATGACGCGCGTGTCGTTGAAGACCAGCAGGTCGCCCGCATCGAGCAGCGACGGCAGGTCGCGAAAGACATGCTCCAGCGGCGACGCACCACGGCCGTCGAGCAAGCGCGATGCGCTGCGTTCGGCGGCCGGGTGCTGCGCGATCAGCTCGGTGGGCAGCGCGTAGTCGAAATCGGCGAGGGCGTGCGATGTCATGTCGTTCAGGCTGTACCGGCCTGAAGAGCGGCGATGGCGCCGATTGTTCCATGCCTTGCACCTTGCTCAGTGCGGCGCCGACGGCAGCAGCCGCTCCGCGGCGAGTGCACCGACGCGCTCGCCGAGCGCCTGCCCGGCATCGGTGGCGAAGCGGTAGTGGATGCCGGCGTGCACGCGCGCATCCGCCACCTCGCGCACGAACTCTTCGAACTGGGTCCAGCGCCGCTGTGCGCCCTTGGCCGTCGGGCTGGCGGTGACCAGCGCCGGCAGCGCTGCGCCACGCGTCTCGGCCGCCACCACCGCGGCCACGCTCGCCGCCAGGCTGCTGTGCGCGCTCGGGTACTCCGGGTGCATGGGCGTGTCGATCAGCGGCGCCCACGACGCATCGCGCTGTGTCGCGTCGTTGCCGTCGATGTCGGCGTTGCGCACCGCGGTGGCGGGACGCCAGAAGTTGTAGTGGTACTTGGCCTCGAAGGTCGCGATCAGCGTGTCGTCCATGGCCTGCGCCACCACGGCGAAGAGGCGCGCGTTGCGCATCAGGTCGCGCCCCGGTTGCAGCGCCACCGAGCGCACCACGCCGTGGTAGATCGCCGGCAGCGAGTACTCCCAGAAGCGCGCGACCTCCGTCTGCGCACTGCTGCGCTGCGTGCCGGCGCGACCGCCGAAGGCCTTGACCTCGTTGAAGTCGCGCGCCCAGCGCTCGCTCGTCAGCGCCGGCGGCGGAGCGGGGCGGAACTGCGACGCGCTCGCCAACAGCCAGGGCTTGCGCTGCGGCCACTGCGTGACGGCCGGCGTGGCGGTCGGCACATAGACGCCGGCCGTGGCATGCGGCCGGTACGACTCGGGCGTGCCGGCACCGTCGTCGGCGCGCGCGGCGAGCACGGCATTCGCGGCGGCTTCGCCGGCGGCGATGCCGTGGCTCTTGGCCGCGCCGTCGCTCACGCCGGCGAGCGCCGCCTGGCAGGCGGCATCGATGGCGGCCTGCTGTGCCGGCAGCAGCTTGGCGAGTGCGACGCGATGCGCCGCGGCAAGCGCGGCTTCGGCCGAGCCCTGGCGCTGCTGTGCGCCCTCGACGGCGTTGAGCGCCGCGGTCTGCACGATGGCCATCACGCGCACCGCGGGCGGCGTGCCCATCTTCGACTCGGTGATGAACTCGCCGGCTTTGGCGTTCCAGTCGGTGACGGCGTCGGCGCGCGCGCCGGGGGCCGAGGCGACGGCCATGGCGGACAAGATGAAGGGGATCGGTTTCATGGGGAGCTCTTGCTAGAAAGGTGATGAGTTGGGAAAGTCAGAATGCCGGCGCCGGCGGCTCGGGCGGCCGCGCGGCATCGACATTCGGTGCGGGGTAGGCGCTGTCGCCGGCCGCGGGCGGCGTTGCCGACAACCGCAACGGCTCGGCGGCGATGCCCTGGTGCATCAGCCAGCCGGCGAGCACGGACACCGACAGCGGCGCCAGCCACAGCCAGCGCGAGGGGTTTGATGGCATCGTTATGGTCAGACTCCTGCGTTGTGCCTCAGCGCGCGCTGCGCTTCGTGATCACGACTTCGAGGTACTCGCTGGGCACCACCAGCGAATGCGCGCCGCCGACGTTCATCTGCTCGAGCAGGGCCGTCAGGTCGCGTTCGAGCGCGTGCTGGGCGTTGGCGTCGAGCGCGGCGAAGGCCTTGTGCGTCGGGCCGTAGTAGGTGCGGAAGACTTCGATGAAGTGCGCCGGTGAGCGGTAGCGGAAGTTGAAGCTGCGGCGCTCGCAGTGCAGTTGCGCGGCGCCCTCGGGGAACAGCGTGCGCAGGTGCGACTCGCTGCCCCACAGCGCGGGAGAGCGCAGCCCCGCCGGCGGCGCGATGTAGACGCCGAGCAGCTTGAAGAGGCGCCCGATGAAGCTCTCGGGCGTCCAGTTGGCCAGGCCGATGCGGCCGCCGGGGCGCGTGACGCGCAGCAGTTCGCGCGCACTGCTCGCATGGTCGGGCGCGAACATCACGCCGAAGGTGGACAGCGCGACGTCGAAGCTCGCGTCGGCGAACGGCAGCGCTTCGGCGTCTGCTGTCTGGAACGCGACGTTCAGGCCTTCAGCCGCGGCGCGGGCACGGCCCTTGTCGAGCAGCGACGGCGCGTAGTCGGTGGAGGTGACGTCGGCAAAACGCCGCGCCGCGGCGAGCGTGGCGTTGCCGTTGCCGGCGGCGACGTCGAGCACGCGCTCGCCGGCGCGCAGATCGATCGCTTCGGCCAGCGTCTCGCCGACGATCTGCAAGGTGGTGCCGACGACGGCGTAGTCGCCGCTCGACCAGGCGGCCTGCTGCTTGTGCTTGATGGCGGTGAAGTCGGGCGTGGTGGTGTCGAGGGTGGTGTTCATGGTGTTCATGCGAGCGTCGTTTCAGGGGGGAGGACATGGCGGCCATGGGCCGGGCGGAGACAACCTGGCGGCGCGCAAAAGCGCCGTACTGGTTCAATCGGGTTCGGCGCACCAAACCCGACACCGCTCCAAGAACTAGTCCACTGAATCACTGAAATCGGTTCGGCGCTGTCCACGCGATACGGGCGCGCTGCGGCGTTGCAAATGCTCGCGATGCCTATGGGCATCGCTGCGCTTTGCGCCTTGCATCGCATCCCGTCTCGCGCGTCCCTCGCCGCCCATTTCAATGATTCAGCGGACTAGGGGGTTGCTGCCAGCGCCAACGCTTCGCGCGTCAGCGCGTGCGATTCGCCCAAGCCCGCGCGCAGGGCCACGCCGGCGCGGCGCGCGCTCTCGCTTGCCGGGCGGCCCGCAGCCTGCTCGACACGCGCGAGCACCAGCAGGGCCTCGCCGACATCGGCGCTGCGCGCCGGCTCGCGCGCAACGCGTTCTGCCATGGCAACGGCTTCGCGCGCGCGTTGCAGCGCCAGTTGCGGTTGCTCATCCGCGAGTGCGGCCTGCGCGGCGATGCGCAACGCAGTCGCCCGCGCCGGCGACGGTGGCGCATCGGCCGCCAGCATCGCCTCGAGTTCGTTCGCCGCGCCGCGTTCACCGCGGGTCGAGCGCAGCATCGTCTGCAGGCCCGCGAGTGCAATGGCGCGCTCGCCGCGCGTGCTGCCTTCCTGCACGGCTGCCGGCGCTTGCAAGCGCGCCAACAGCGCCTGCGCATCGTCGAAGCGCCGCGACTCGATCAGCACCCGCAGCAGCGTGATCTCGACCGGCAGCGCATAGGCGGCGCTGCCGGTCGAGCGGGCGCGATCGGCCGCCGAGCGCAGCAGCGCTTCGGCACGCGGCAGGTCGCCCGCGCGCATCAGCAGTTCTCCCTGAATCTGGTCGAACCAGGTCGGCGCAGGCTCGGCCGCAGCGCCACTGCGCACGAAGCGCGGCGCCATCTGCTCGACGATCTCGCGCGCCGCCATCACCTCGCCCCAGGCCATCAGCAGCTGCGCTTCGCGGGCGAGCGAGCGCTGGTGGTTCAGGCTGTCGGTGCGGCCGAGGCGCACGTTCAGCGTAAGCAGTTTCTGCAGCGCCTCGAAGCTGGCCTGCAACTGGCCGCGCTCCTGCTGCACCGACGCCAGCAGCGCCAGCATGGTGGCGTAGGCACCGCCGCCGTCGCGGCGCGCGCGCTCCATCTGGGCCACCGTGCGTCGCAGACGTTCAGCGGCCTCATCGAGCCGGCCCTCGGCGCGCGCCACTTCGGCGCCGGCGCGCTGGCACTCTTCGTCGGTCAGCGCAGCCACACGCGCCACCTGCGCCAGCGCCGCCATCGCCCGCCGGTACGCGTCGCGCGCGGCGTCGGGGCGGCCGGCCGTGAGTTCGGCATTGACGGTGTTGCAGGCCACGTGCGCGATCAGTTGCGCATCGCCGCTGGCCTGCGCGATCTCTGCGGCGCGGCGCATCACGGCGAGATCTTTCGCGCTGTCGCCGATGCCGGCGTACTGGCCGGCGATCGGGTACAGCAGATCAACCGCGATGCGCGGGTCGTCGGCAAAGCGCTTGTCGATCAGAACCACGCTGCGATCGAGAATCTCGCGCCGCGTGATCGGGTGATCGGCGTCGCCGGTCGCCTGCAGCGCCAAGTCCATCAGGTTGCCGCGGGCGCTGGCGCGAGCGCCCTGGTACAGCGCCTCGTCGCGCTCGCGCCGCGCCTCGATCGCCTGCCACGTCGTGCCGACGATGCCGGCGATCAGGCTGGCCGCCGTCAGCGACGCGGCGGCCACGCCGATGCGATGGCGGCGCACGAACTTGGCGGTGCGGTAGCGCCAGGTGTCGGCGCGCGCGCTCACGGGTTCGTCGGCAAGGTAGCGCCGCAGGTCGTCGGCAAACGCTGCGGCGCCGGCGTAGCGTTCGGCCGGTGCTTTCTTCAGGGCTTTTGCAGCGATGTTGTCGAGGTCACCCCGCAGCGTCTGCATGACGCGCGCCGGCGCGGCTTGCGACAAGCGCGGCGGCTCGGTCTCGACGACGGAGCGCAGCCGATCGACCGGCGTCGCGGTGGGCCGGGCGGTGGGATGCACGCCCGACAGCAGCAGGTACATCAGCACGCCCAGCGCATAGACATCGGTGGCGGTGGTGACCTCGCCGCCCTGCACCTGCTCCGGTGCGGCGAACTCGGGCGTGAAGGCGCGGCCGGCAAGTTGCGTCAGCGCCGTCGGTGGTGCCGCCGCATCGGCATCGTCGAGCAGCTTGGCGATGCCGAAGTCGAGCAGCTTGATGCGGCCATCGTCCGTCACCAGGATGTTGCCGGGCTTGAGATCGCGGTGCAGCACCAGCCGGCCGTGCGCGTGTTCGACCGCGGCCAGCACCTGCAGCAGCAGGCGCACGCGCGCATCGATATCCAGCGCGTGCGTTTCGCAGTAGCGGTCGATCGGTTCGCCCTGCACATGTTCGAGCACGATGAACGGCTGGCCGCCATCGCTGACGCCGGCATCGACCAGGTGCGCGATGTTGGGGTGCGACAGGCGCGCGAGCACCTGGCCCTCGCGCGCGAAACGTTCCGGCCCGCCCTTGGCCACCAGCGCGAGGTTGAGCAGCTTGACCGCGACATCGCCCTCGTAGCGGCCGTCGCTGCGCCGCGCCAGCCAGACGCTGCCCATGCCGCCGGCGCCGATCGGCTCGACCAGCGTGTAGGCGCCGATGCGCTGGCCGGCGAGCGAGGCCGGCGCTGGCGGCAGCGACGGGCTGCCTTCGAGGAAGGCCTCGTCGTCGAGTTGCGCCTGCACTGCAAGCAGCTCGATCAGTTCGTCGGCAAGCGACGGGTCGGCCGCGCGGTGTTGCGCCAGGCGTGCCTCACGCGCGGCGCCGTCGAGATCGAGCAGTTCGTCGAGCAGCGGGCTCAACGTTGCCCAGCGTTGCGGCAGCTTGTCGCGCATCGGCCGACGCGGTTGCTACTCGTCCCGCATCACATGGCGCAAGTAAAGCCGCGCCTTGTTCCAGTCGCGCTGCACGGTGCGCTCCGAGACGCCGCGCATCGTCGCGATCTCGGCAAAGCCGAAGCCGCAGAAGAACTTCAGCTCGACCAGTTCGGCCAGCGCCGGCTCCACCGCGGCGAGAGAATCGAGCGCCTCCGACAGAGGCTGCAGATCGTTCGCGTCGCCGGCGCCGGCCTCCTCGGCGTGCTGCGTGTCGAGCGAGGTGATGTGGAACTCGCCGCCGCGCTTTTGCGCCTTGCGCTCGCGTGCGTAGTCGATGATCAGGCCGCGCATCGCGCGCGCGGCGTAGGCGAAGAAGCGCGCGCGGTCCGGGAACTCGGCCGCGCGGCCCGACAGATCGATGTAGACCTCGTGCAGCAGCGTCGTCGCGCCGAGCGTCAGGCCCCAGGCATTGGCATGCAACTGCTTGCGCGCCAGGCGGTGCAGCTCGCGGTAGAGCGCGGAGAACAGCTCGGCCGTGGCGCGCGTGTCGCCGCGCTCGGCGGCGGCGAGCGTGGCGGCCAGGGCCTGCGCATCCGCAGGCAGCTCGGCGTCATCGGAGCTGACGGAGTCGGGAGCGGCTTCGCGATCGGTCACCGCATGATGCTGCCACGCACGCCCGCGCAGCGCCATCCCAGAGCGGCGTTTTCAGCCGCCGTAGTTTTCGCCTTGCAGGGGGTTGGCGGGCGCCGGCCGGCGTCCGTGCCGGTGCCGGTGCCGTCAGCGGCGGTGTGGTGAACGGCTGTGCCAGCAGCACGTAGCCGTCGGCGTCGATGCGCTGCACATGGCCCTGCACCGCCCATTCGTCGTAGAGCCAGTCGTCGCCGTGGCGCAGCAGGCCCTCGGGGGGCGGCAGCGTGGCCTGCGGCACGCCCTTCAACGCCGCGCTCATGAAGTCGATCCAGATCGGCAGCGCCAGGCCACCGCCGCTCTCGCGATCGCCCAGGCTCTTCGGTTCGTCGTGGCCCATCCACGCCACGGCCACCAGGCTCGGCTGGAAGCCGGCGAACCAGGCATCGACCGCGTCATTGGTGGTGCCGGTCTTGCCGTAGATGTCGCTGCGCTTCAATGCGGCTTGCGCACGCGCGGCGGTGCCGCTCCTGGTCACCTCGTTGAGCAGACTCGCCGTGAGCCAGGCGTTGCGCGCCGGGATGGCGCGCGTGTCTTCGCCCGGCGACGCGGGCTTGGGCGCTTCGAACACGACTTGCCCCTGCGCGTCGGTGATGCGCTCGATCACCACCGGGTTGATGCGCCAGCCGCCGTTGGCGATGACGCCGTAGGCCTGCGCCATCTGCAGCGGCGTGACGCTGCCGGTGCCGAGCGCGAGCGTGAGGTTGTCGGGTTGCTTCGCGGCGTCGAGACCGAAGCGCTGCAACCAATCGCGCGACGCGGCCACGCCGCTGTGCTGCAGCACGCGCACGCTGACGGCGTTGCGCGATTTCGCCAGCGCCTGGCGCAGTGTCAGCGCGCCGAGAAACTGCCCGTCGCTGTTGGCCGGCGACCAGCCGTTGGCGGCGGTGAACGGCGCGTCCTCGATCACGCTGTCGGGCATGACGCCGCGTTCGAGCGCGGCCGAGTACAGCAGCGGCTTGATCGCCGAGCCGGGCTGGCGCCAGGCCTGCGTCGCATGGTTGAAGGGCTGGCGCGCGAAGTCGAAGGCGCCGACGAGCGCGCGCACGCGGCCGCTCGCGGGGTCGAGCGCGACGAAGGCGGCTTCGGCCTGCGGCCATTGCGCGATCTGCCAGCTTCTGTTGCCTTGCACCCGCGACCCCTGGGGCGCGGGCGTCTCGATGACGCGGACGACCGCTCCGCGCTCCAGCTTCAGCGGCGTCTTCGCGCGCGGCGACAAGCCCGCCTGCGCCCAGCGCAAGCCATCGCCGGCCAGCGTGATGCGCTCGCCGCTGGCCAACTGCGCGCGCAGCTCCTTCGGTGTGGCCGCCAGCACGATCGCGACGCGCAGCATCTCGTCGTCGCGGTGGTCCTTCAACGCGCGCGCCGCAGCGGCTTCCAGCTCCGCGCCATCACCGGCCGGCAGCGCCTCGACATCCTCGACGCCGCGCCACGCGCCCTTGCGGTCGTGCGCGATCACGCCGCGGCGCACGGCGGCCCAGGCGCTGCGCTGATCGGCGGCGACGAGCGAGGTCGTGACCTTGAGACCGCGTGTGTAGGCGGCCTCGCCGAAGCGCTCGACGACCGCCAGGCGCGCCATCTCGGCCACATGCCCGGCGTGCAGCACGTTCGGATGGCCGCTCTTGATCACCAGCTTCTCGGCGAGCGCCGCGCGGTGCTGCTCGTCGCTGATCACGCCGGTGACGCGCATGCGTTCGAGCACGATGTGCTGGCGCTTCGCGGCTCGCGCGAAGTTGGTGATCGGGTTGGCGTAGTGCGGGTTCTGCGGCAGGCCGGCGAGCATGGCGGTCTCGGCGATCGACAACTTCTCCAGCGGCTTGCCGAAGTACGTGATCGACGCTGCGGCAAAACCGTAGGCGCGGTTGCCGAGGAAGATCTCGTTCATGTAGAGCTCGAGGATCTTGTCCTTGGACAGCCTCTTTTCGAGTTCCAGCGCGATCAGGATCTCCTGCGTCTTGCGCTCGGGCGTGAACTTCTGTTCGAGGAAGAACACGCGCGCCACCTGCTGCGTGATGGTCGAGGCGCCCTGGCGCATGCCGCCGGTGAGCAGCGCCACCGCGGCACGCGCCATGCCCTTCGGGTCGATGCCGCCATGCTCGCGAAAGCGCGCGTCCTCGACCGCGATCACCGCGTCCTGCATGCGCTTGGGCATGCGCGCGATCGGCACGAACTGGCGGCGCTCGGCGCCGAAGGCCGCGATCTCGACGCCGTCGGCGGTGAGCACCGTCAGCGGCTGCTTGGGTTTGTAGTTGAGCGCGCGATCCAGGTCGGGCACGTCGAGCACGCCGGCGTGGGCGCTGGTCCACAGGACCAGAGCGAAGAAGGCGATGCGCAACAACGAGGTCATGGTGCAATTATCGAAGCGAGAATGAAGTCATGGTGAAGCCCGAGCGAGCCGATGCAACAGCGATGTCGGCCCCCCAACGCGCGATGAGCAGGCTCGGGCTGACACGCGAC
This sequence comes from uncultured beta proteobacterium, assembly GCA_963738605.1. Classification (GTDB taxonomy): domain Bacteria; phylum Pseudomonadota; class Gammaproteobacteria; order Burkholderiales; family Burkholderiaceae_C; genus CADEEN01. The sequence continues at coordinate 134,258 of CAVTXG010000007.1, read as the reverse complement.
ATCGACCTGGCGCTGCACCTGCCGCTGCGCTACGAGGACGAAACCGCGCTGCAACGCCTGGCCGACGCGCGCGAGGGGCAGACGCTGCAGATCGAGGCCACGGTGGCCGAATGCCGCGTCGAGCAACGCTCGCGCCGGCAACTGGTGGCGCGCCTGACGGATGACGAAGGCCAGGCGCTGGTGCTGCGCTTCATCCACTTCTATCCGTCACAACAGAAACAACTGGCTGCCGGCAAACGCGTGCGCGTGCGCGGCGAACTGCGCGGCGGCCTGCTCGGCCGCGAGATGGTGCATCCGGTGGTGAAGCCGGCGGATGCGCCGCTGCCGACGACGCTGACCCCGGTGTACCCGACGAGCGCGCAACTGCCGCAGGCGTATCTGCGCAAGGCCATCGCCTCGGCATTGATGCGCGCGCCGCTGGCCGAAGTGCTGCCGCCAGGCACCCTGCCTCACGGCCTGCCGACGCTGCGCGAGGCGGTGTTGCTCCTGCACCAGCCGCCCCCCGGCACGGCGCTGGCCGCGCTCGACGATCGAACGCATCCGGCGTGGCAGCGCTTGAAGTTCGACGAACTGCTGGCGCAGCAGTTGTCGCAGCAGATGTCGCAACGCGAGCGCGCCAGGTTGAAGGCCCCGGTGCTGCGCGCCCCGCGCGGTGGCCTGCACGAGAAGCTGCTGGCGGCGCTGCCGTTCGCATTGACGCCAGCGCAACGCCGCGTCGCCGAGGAGATCGCGGCCGATCTGGCCGCCGGTACGCCGATGCACCGCCTGCTGCAAGGCGATGTCGGCTCGGGCAAGACCATCGTTGCCGCGCTCGCCGCGACCATCGCCATCGACGCCGGCTGGCAATGCGCGCTGATGGCGCCCACCGAGATCCTGGCCGAGCAGCACTTTCGCAAGCTGGTGCAAGTGCTGGCGCCGCTGGGCGTGCAGGTGGCGTGGCTGACGGGCAGCCGCAAAGGCAAGGGGCGGCGCGAGCAATTGGAAGCCGTGGCCTCAGGTGCGGCGGGGCTGGTGATCGGCACGCATGCGGTGATCCAGCAGGACGTGCAGTTCGCGAAGCTCGGCCTGGCGATCGTCGACGAGCAGCATCGCTTCGGCGTGGCGCAGCGGCTGGCGTTGCGGGACAAGCTGGAGCAACAAAGCGTCGAGCCTCATCTCTTGATGATGAGCGCCACGCCGATCCCGCGCACGCTGGCGATGACCTACTACGCCGACCTGGCGGTCAGCACCATCGACGAGCTGCCGCCCGGCCGCACGCCGGTGGTGACCAAACTCTTCGCCGACGACAAGCGCGACGCGGTGATCGCGCGCATCCGCGACGAGGTGGGGCAGGGCAAGCAGGTGTACTGGGTGTGCCCGCTGGTCGAAGAGAGCGAGGCCGTCGAGCTGCGCGACGCCACCGCCACGCACGAGGAGCTCACCGCCGCGTTGCCCGGCCACATGGTCGGCCTGCTGCACGGCCGGATGGCGGCGGCGGAGAAAGCGGCCGTGATGTCGCTCTTCACCGACGGCACGATGCCGCTGCTGGTGGCCACCACCGTGATCGAAGTCGGCGTCGACGTGCCCAACGCCAGCCTGATGGTGATCGAACACGCCGAGCGTTTCGGCCTGGCGCAGTTGCATCAATTGCGCGGCCGCGTCGGCCGCGGCGCGGTGGCCAGTGTGTGCGTGCTGCTCTACACGCCGCCGCTGTCGCCCACCGCGAAGGACCGGTTGCGCGCGCTCGTCGAGACGACGGATGGGTTCGAGATCGCGCGGCGTGATCTGGCGATCCGCGGGCCCGGCGAGTTCATGGGGGCGCGGCAGAGCGGCGATGCGCTGCTGCGCTTTGCCGACCTGCAGGACACGGGCTTGATCGAGCGCGCGCGGGCGGCGGCGCACGCGCTGCTGCAAAAGGAGCCGAACGCCGCGGCCGCGCAGGTCGAGCGCTGGCTGGCGTCGCGGGCGGACTACCTCAAGGCTTAGTAGGTGGCGGTGGCGCGCGGGTCGCCCCGTCGCGCTCCTCAGCGGCGCGGCGCCGCGCTCACCTGACCGCGCGAACGATGCCAAGGTGCCGCGGCCCGACCGGCCGCAGTCACGGCCGGCCTATTGCCGAGCACCGTGATGGTCTGGGCTTCGACGGTGGCCTGCGGCTTGACGACCTTGTCGCCTTCGCAGGTGGCGAAGGCGGCGATGTCGGCAGCGTAGTACGGGCATGCCGTGTCGGCGGCCACGAGGATCGGTCGCGCATCGGCTTGCGCCGCCACGGGCAGAGCGATCGCAAACAGCGCCGCGGCAACGGCGTGGACGAGACGGTTGTGGGCCATGCAGGGCTCCTCGGTGGGCTCGGTGAACGCAGGGGCGCTGCGAGACACATGGGCCGCAGCGACGAACCTGAGTTGCCCCAGCGCGCCTACCGGTTCAATCGGATGGCGCCGCTGTCGCGGCGGGACTTGCTTGCCTGATCCCGATGAATCCTGCGGGCAGAGCAAGTACCGCACGCGGGCCGCGCTGCCTCGAGGCATGACCGCCGCAGCTAGTCCGCTGAATCATTGAAATGGGCGACGAGGGACGCGCGAGACGGGATGCGATGCAAGGCGCAAAGCGCAGCGATGCCCATAGGCATCGCGAGCACTTGCAACGCCGCAGCGCGCCCGTATCGCGTGGACAGCGCCGAACCGATTTTCAGTGATTCAGTGGACTAGCATCGGCCTCATGACGCCCCCTACCTTGCGCCTGCACGGCATCGTGCCGCCCGTCGTCACGCCCTACACCGCTGACGGCGCCATCGACACCGCGAGCCTGCGACGCGTCGTGCGCCACCTGCTCGACGGCGGCGTGCACGGTTTGTTTGCACTCGGCACGACCAGCGAGTGCGTCTTCCTCGATGCGGCACAACGCGCCACGGTGATCGAGACCATCGTCGCTGAAGCCGCGGGCCGCGTGCCGGTGGTGGCGGGCGTGCTGGATGCGACGACGGATCGCTGCATCGCCCATGCACGCCAGGCCAAGGCGCTCGGCGCGCAGGGCCTGGTGCTGACCGCGCCGTACTACACGCGCACCAGCCAGGGCGAAACCATCGACCACTTCGCCTGCGTGCGCGACGCGGTGGACCTGCCCGTCATCGCCTACGACATCCCGGTGTGCGTGCACGTCAAGCTCGAGCGCGCCACGGTGGCCGAGCTGCGCCGCAAGCGCATCGCCTGCGGCCTGAAGGACAGCAGCGGCGACGACGGCAACCTGCGCATGGTGATGATGGACCGCGCGGCCGACGCCGACGAGGGCGCGTTCTTCGTCCTCACCGGCAGCGAGATCGTGGTGGACGGCGTGCTGCTGGCCGGCGCCGACGGCTGCGTGCCCGGCCTGGGCAACGTCGACCCTGCGGCCTACGTGCGCCTGTACGACGCGGCCCGGCGCGGCGACTGGGCGGCGGCGCGGCGCGAGCAGGACCGCCTCGCCGCGTTGTTTCAGATCGCGCTGCAGGGCGCGCCGCACACCAGCATCGGCGCCTCCGGCGTCGGCGGCTTCAAGACCGCGATGCAGATGATGGGGCTGATCGAGCGGCGCGAGATGGCCAGGCCGAACCGGCTGCTGACCCACGAGGCCGTGGCGCGGGTCCAGGCGATCCTGCGCGAGCAGTCGCTGCTGTAGTTCGGCGCAGGCCTCAGTCCCGTACCAGCCGATTGCGGCCTTCGTGCTTGGCTCGGTACATGGCCTGGTCGGCGCGGCGCATCAGGCTGGCGCGGTCATCAACGGCGCGCACGGCGGTCAGGCCGATGCTGATCGTGCAGGGCGCGGCGCTATGCTGCGCCGCACCTCACTGCGGAGCCACCATGGAGTTCTCCAACAAGTCGGCCGCCATCACCGGCGGTGCCAGCGGCATCGGCCGCGCCGTTGCGCAGGCGATGGCGCGGCGCGGCGTCACCGCGGTGGCGCTGGTGGACATGAACGAGGCCGTCGACGAGGTGGCCGCCGCGCTCAACGCCGAAGCCGGCCGCGTGTTCGCCGTGCCGTTTCGCGGCGACGCCAGCGACGCGGCCTTTCGCGCCTCGGTCTTCGACAGCATCGAGCGCAGCCACGGCCCGGTGTCGCTGTGCGTGCCGGCCGCGGGCATCACGCGCGACGACCTGGCGGTGCGCATCGACAAGGCCACGGGCAAGGCGCGCATCTACCCGCAGGAGCTCTTCAAGCTCGTCGTCGACGTGAACCTGATCGCGCCGGTGTACTGGGCGCTGGAGATGATCGGCCGCATCGCCGAGCAGCGCGCTGCCGGTGGCATGAAGCGCTGGGTGCCCGACGAAGGCATCCAGGGCTCGGTGGTCTTCATCGGCTCGATCTCGTCGCAGGGCAACCGCGGCCAGATCTCGTACGCCAGCACCAAGGCCGGCCTCGAAGGCGCGGCGGCGACGATCATGAAGGAGGCGATGTACTACGGCGTGCGCTGCAGCGTCATCCACCCCGGCTTCACCGACACGCCGATGGTGCGCGCGATGGGCGACGACTACGTGGCGAAAAACATCCTGCCGTACACGCAGCTCGGGCGCCTGATCCAGCCGGCGGAGATTGCCGATGCGATCTGCTTCATGCTGGCCAATGCGGCGGTGAGCGGCGAGCTGTGGGTCGATGCGGGGTGGCACGCGCCGGCTTGAGGCGCCCGCAATGAAGCGACTGCTGCTGCCGCTCCTGCTGTGCGCCGCGATGGCGCACGCCGAGACGCCGCCGCTGGACCCGTGGACCGATCCGGCGTGGCAGGACGTCCTGTACGGCCTGCCGCCCGGCCAGGTAACGCGCGTGAGTGCATCGCAGCAGCTGTTCAACCCGCTGTCGGCCACGGGAGAAGTGATGAACACGCGCGAGGTGCAGTTCGAGTTCGAGGCGCTTGACGGTCGCGTGCGGCGCCTGGTGCTGACTGAAGAACGTCGCGGCGAAGCACGCAGGCAGCGCAGCCTGCGCTACATCTACGAAAGCGGCCGCCTGCAGCGCATCGAGGAGGACGGTCAGGCCACGCCCGCCCTGACGCGCCGCTACGACGCCGCCGGCCGGCCGGTCGAACAGACCGAGCGCACGGGCGCCGTCGTCGCGCGCACGACCTGGCGCTACGACGCATCCGGCCGACCGGTGGAGAGCGTGCAGGACAGCGGCACCGGCAGCCGCCAGCGCGAAACCTGGCGCTACCGCCGCGACGGCACGCTCGAGCGGCGACAGCAGGACAGCGGCAGGCTCGGCAAGACCCTCGAGTTCGACGCGCAGGAACGGCCGGTGCGCATCCGCGTCACCGATGTCCTCGACCGCCACGAGACCACCGTCACCTATCCGAGCCCCACCGAGGCGGTGCAGACGACGACCGGCTTCGCCCTCGCGCGCGACGGCGCCGGCCGCTACGAACACACGACGCACTACCGCGTGCGCACGCCGCAGGAGCTGCGCCGCGTCGAAGCGCCCGAGCTGCCGACGCTGCGCCGGCAGGTGCGCGGCACGCAGCATGTCGACGCGCAGACCGAGTACGACGGGGCCGGCCGCATCGTCGTCGAGCGCGAGATCGATGCCTTCGGCCAGCCGGTGTGCACCGCGCGCATCACCTACCACCCATCAGGCCCGCCGCTGACGACACGCCACGAAGGCGGGCGGAGCAGCAAGCCGTGCGGCGTGCAGGGCGGCGACCTGGACAACGAGGTCAAGGCCGACGATCGCGGCCACTGGATCGAGCAACGCATGACGATGCTGCGGCCGGACGGCCAGCGCCGGCCGATGTCGGCGCAGACGCGGCGTATCGAGTACCGGCCCTGACGGCTTGATGCCCGTGCCGGTCGTCATCCGCCGATGGCGGGCGGCTTGAAGTCGGCGCAGGGGTCGGCACGCTCGGCCACTTCGGTGCGCAGCGTGGCGTCGAACGCGGCGGGCGAGAGCTGCGTGTCGTCGCGCTCCAGCAGGCCCACCACGAACACCCGTGCCGGCTCGACGCCCAGCCAGCGCGGCACGCCCAGGTCGCGGCGCACATGGCCGTTGCCCGCCAACAGCACGGCGCCGCGCTGCGCGTGGTGGCGCAGCACGTCGGCCATCACGGCATCGCGCGCGAACTGCGCTTGCGCCATGCGCGGCCACAGTGCCGGCGGCAACGCTCCGCAGTGGCCGCGATCGATCTCGCGCTCCTGCGCCTGCTGCCAATCGGCGGCGATCGCACGGTCCAGCCCGAGTGCTGCCAGACGCTTGTCGTCGAAGCTCGCCGCGAGGCCCTCGCGCACGATGCGGCGCGTATCGGCATTGGCCAGGTTGGCGGCCAGCAGCGGCACGTCGTACGCCAGCGCCAGGGCCACGTAGGGCCGGTAGAAGGCCCAGTGCCAACCCGCGCCCGGCCTCGCGGGCCGCGTCGTCGCCCGATCGATCAGGTGCTGAGCATCGCGCGGTTGCTCGCGGCGCGCACGGTCGATGTCGGGCTGGCGCTCGACATCGAACTGTTCCATGACGATGGCCGGGCGCCATCCGGCAGCGAAGGCGCGGCGCAGCAGCTCCAGCCGCAGCCGATGCTGCGCGGCGTTGTCATGCACCTCGCCGAGCAAGACGATGGCGTTGCCGGCCAAGCGCGACTCCCAGGGCTGCACGGGCGCAACGGTGGCGCACGCGGCGACGAGGCTGACGATGCAGGACAGAACCGCAAGGCGGAGCGTCGGAGTGCGCACGCTTTGCAGCAGGCGGCGAAACAGAGTCAGGGCCATTGGCAGCCAGATTAACAGCGCAGTGCGGCGGCAGGAGCCGGCCTCTGCGTACGTGCGCCAACCCGGCGATCGAGCATCGGCAGTCCGGCGTTGCGCTGGTCCTCGAGCCCAGTATTCTGTCGGCCAGGAGGATGGTCATGTTGACGACGGCCGCTGTGCACGATGACAAACTCGACCGCGCCATCGGCGAGTTGATGGGCAATGCGCAACTCGTGGCGCTGGCCGGCTTTGCGGGTGTGGCGCGCGACGCCTTGGGCCTGCTGCTGCAACCCGGGCCTTGGCGCCTGCCGGCACACGGCGCCCTCGTGCATCAACTGAAACGCCGGCTGCCGCCGGTGTGCCTGATGGCAGGCCAGGCGTGCCCCGCCATCGGCGACCAGCCCGCGATGTCGCTCGGGCAGTTGACGGACTGGGGCGAGCAGGAGGCGGACGGACAGCTGCGGTCGGTGGCGCGTGTCGGCCGCAACCAGCTCGAGCCGGCCGGCACGGACTGGTCGCCAGACTTTCTGGCAACGCTGGCGGACCGGCGCGGCCAAGGCGCGGACCCCCGGCCGCACATCGCCTTCGGTGCTTTCTGCATCGACGCGGAGTTCGTGCTCAAGGCGCGGCTCGCGCAGCGCTTTGGCTGTTCGACCGCCGCGATGGACGCCCCGTCGCCGGAGGACCTGGCGGCGCTGGGCCTGCCTGCAGATCAAGTGGCCGCCCTGCTGGGCACGCTGCAAGGTGCAGGCGGCATCGACATCGCTCCTGCGGCCGAAGGCATCGACACGCTGGACATCGCACGCGCCACCGCAGGCTATTTGCAGGCGACGGGTTTCGCCGGCGGCTATCTCGAGCCGGTCTTCCTGCCGTGCTGGCTGCTGCTCGTCGACGAGGGCCGGGACAGCGCTGCGGCGGAAGTGGCCGGCGCGTGGCTGCGGCAGGATGCACAAGCCCATGCTCGCATGATCGACTTGTCGCTCGTGCCGTCCGTCAGGCGCTTTCTGTGTGCGGGCACGCTGGCGCCGACGGTGCAGGTTGACGCGCAGGCGGCGCAGCACTGGAGGGCGGCACTGGATTCGCGGCGCACGGCTGAAGTGCCGCGCGCCGCGCCGCCAGAACCGGCAGCGCCTGCGACGCCGACGCGCGAGGCGTTGCTGCTCAGCCTGCAAGGCACGCCGTTGCACGCCTTGCAGTGGCTCAGCGTTGCGGTGCCGGGCAGCGATGAAATCGCCTGGGTCGCGTCGATCCCTGTCCTGAACCGCAAGCAGCTCTGGCAGGCGGCCCGAGCGCGCCTGGGACACACGGGACGCTGGCCGCTCGTGACCACGCTGTGGTCCGGCCCGGCCGACCCATCGGACCCGAGCCCGTTGAGCGACGAGCTCTTCGGCCGCTTTGCCTACGAGCAGGGGCCGGCGCGCGACGACGTGTCGCCGCGCTCGTACATCGCCACGTCGCAGTCGGCCGACGCTGAGGCGTTGCTCGCCGAACTGGCCCGGCGCGACGGCGACGGTGGCGATGAAGCGGACCGTCTGCTCGCATGGCGCGACGAGCTGAGCCGCGCCGGTGTGCCGCTCGATGGCTTCGACGAGGCCTGGCACGCGTGCGGCGGCGACCGCCTGCGCTTCGAGCGCTGGTTGGCGCAGCAGGAGGCGCAGCACGGCGTGGCCGACCCGGCCCTGGGACGGCAGGAAGGTTTTGCGCCGGACAACGCGTGGTTGGTGCTGCTGCCCACGCCGCACAGCGAACACGCGCTGGCCTACATGCACTGGTTCGGACTCGAACGTGGCACGACGGATGGCTTCATCCGCTTGCTTCACGCCTGGCGCGAGCGCCACGGCGCCGAATTGTTCGCCCACTACGGGACGATGCTGGAGTTCGTCGTTCAGCGTCCACCGGCGGACATCGACGCTGCACTGCCCTTGGCGCGAGAGCATGAACTGGCCGCGCCGTGCACGATGCTGTTGCCTGGCATTCCCCTGCGGCACTACGCCCTGGGATTGGTCGGCCATGGCGAGTGGTTCCTGCACGAACGGCCGTGACCGCATGAGCCCGCGCTTCACGGCGGGCTGACGCCGGCTCGTTGATCGTCCAGAATCATCGCTCTCCGCCGCCCTACCCGTCGGCCCAAGGAGAAATGCAATGCCTGGCGCTCTCCATGCCGCTCCAACTGCACGTCCCCGAGCCCACCGGCCGGCCGGGGCAGGCGACCGACTTCTCCTTCCTGCGCCTCTCGGCGGCCGGCGAAGTGGCGCGCCCGGCCATCGACATCAAGGCCGGCGCACACCGGCACGATGGCCTGGAAGCTGATCCGCGTGCTCGATGCCGAGGGCCGTGCCGTCGGGCCGTGGGCACCCCAGGTCGAGGTGGAGGACTTGAAGCGCGGCCTGATCGCGATGCTGCGCACGCGCGCCTTCGACGCGCGCATGCTGATCGCGCAGCGGCAGAAGAGGATCTCGTTCTACATGCAGGCGCTGGGCGAGGAGGCGATCGCGGTCGCGCACGCGCAGGCGCTGCAGCCGGGCGACATGAACTTCCCCAGCTACCGCCAGCAGGGCCTGCTGCTGTGCCGCGACGACATCGACGTCGTCGAGCTGATGTGCCAGCTGCTCAGCAACGGGCGCGACCCGCTGCGCGGCCGCCAGCTGCCGGTGATGTACTCGTACCAGCGGGCCGGCTTCTTCTCGATCTCGGGCAACCTGGCGACGCAGTTCGTGCAGGCGGTGGGCTGGGCGATGGCCTCGGCGATCAAGGGTGACACCAAGATCGCCTCGGGCTGGATCGGCGACGGCTCCACCGCCGAGGCCGACTTCCACAATGCGCTCACCTTCGCCCATGTCTACCGCGCGCCGGTGATCCTGAACGTGGTCAACAACCAGTGGGCGATCTCCACCTTCCAGGCCATCGCCGGCGGCGAAGGCACCACCTTCGCCGCGCGCGGCGTGGGCGCGGGCATCGCGTCGCTGCGCGTGGACGGCAACGACTTCCTGGCCGTGCTGTCGGCCTCGCGCTGGGCGGCCGAACGCGCGCGGTGCAACCTGGGGCCGACGCTGATCGAGTGGGTGACCTACCGCGCCGGCGCGCATTCCACCTCCGACGACCCCTCGCGCTACCGGCCCGCCGACGACTGGGCAGCACTTCCCGCTCGGCGATCCGGTGGCGCGCTTGAAGCAGCACCTGATCGGCCTGGGCGGATGGTCCGACGACGAGCACGCGCGCACGCAGAAGGCGCTCGACGAGGAGATGGCGGCAGCGCTCAAGGAAGCCTCGAAGCACGGCTCGCTGCAGGACGGCCTGATCCCGCCGCTGGCGACCATGTTCGAGGACGTGTTCGAGGTCATGCCGGCGCACCTGCACGAGCAGATGCGCGAAGCCGCCGCGCACGCACACGCGAACGCGCAAGGGCAGGGCTGACCATCATGGCCACGATGACCATGATCCAGGCCCTGCGCTCTGCGATGGACGTGATGCTCGGCCGCGACGCCAACGTCGTCGTCTTCGGCGAGGACGTGGGCTACTTCGGCGGCGTGTTCCGCTGCACCGAAGGCCTGCAGGCCAAGTACGGCAAGCAGCGCGTGTTCGATACGCCGATCGCCGAAGGCGGCATCGTCGGCACTGCAGTGGGCATGGCCGCCTACGGCCTGAAGCCAGTGGTGGAGATCCAGTTCGCCGACTACTTCTACCCCGCGTCGGACCAGATCGTCTCCGAGGCCGCGCGCCTGCGCTACCGCTCGGCGGGCGACTTCACCGCGCCGGTGGTCATCCGCATGCCGTGCGGCGGCGGCATCTACGGCGGGCAGACGCACAGCCAGAGCCCGGAGGCGCTGTTCACGCATGTCTGCGGGCTGCGCACGCTGATGCCGAGCAACCCGTACGACGCCAAGGGGCTGCTGATCGCAGCCGTCGAGTGCGGCGACCCTGTCATCTTTCTGGAGCCCAAGCGCATCTACAACGGGCCCTTCGACGGCCACCACGACCAGCCGGTGGTGCCCTGGTCGCAGCACCCGAAGAGCGAGGTGCCCGAAGGCCACTACACGGTGCCGCTGGAATCGGCCGTGGTGGTGCGGCCCGGCGAAGACCTGACCGTGCTGACCTACGGCACGATGGTCTACGTGGCCGAAGCCGCCGCGCGCGAAACCGGCATCGATGCCGAGATCATCGACCTGCGCAGCCTGTGGCCTTTGGACCTGCCGACGATGGTGGATTCGGTCAAGAAGACCGGCCGCTGCGTGGTGCTGCACGAGGCCACGCGCACCAGCGGCTTCGGCGCCGAGCTGACCGCGCTGGTGCAGGAGCATTGCTTCTTTCATCTCGAAGCGCCGATCGAGCGCGTGACCGGTTGGGACACGCCGTATCCGCATGCGCTGGAGTGGGCGTACTTTCCGGGGCCGAAGCGGGTGGGCGAGGCCTACCGGAAAGTGATGGGCAAGGTGATGGGGGCCTCGTCATGAGCGATCACCGTCATCCGCATGCCGGATATCGGCGAAGGCATCGCCGAAGTCGAGATCGTCGAGTGGCGCGTCAAGGTCGGCGACAGCGTCGCCGAGGACCAGACGCTGTGCGACGTGATGACCGACAAGGCCGCGGTCGAAGTCCCCTCGCCGGTGGCGGGGCGCGTGGTCGAGCTGGGCGGCGAGGTCGGGCAGGTGATGGCGGTGGGGTCGGTGCTGATCCGCATCGACAGCGGCGCGAGCGGCGGCCAGGCAAGCGCCTGCGCCGGCGCCCGCTGCGCACCGGCACGCGCGGTGACGCCGCCTGCGGCGCCGGTCGGCGGCACCGCCGCCTTCGCCCGACCTGCCGACACCACCGCCGGCGGCGACGAAACCGCCGACGGCGAGCCGCGTGCCACCGCCGCCGGCCGCTGCGCCGACACCATCGTCGAAACCCTCGTCGCAACCCTTGTCGCTAGGCTTGCCGCGCCGGCCGTGAGACAGCGCGCGCGCGAACTCGGCGTCGACCTCTCACGCCTGAAGGGCAGCGGCCCCGACGGCCGCATCCTGCACGCCGACCTCGACTCAGCGGCGGCGGCGCGCGCGACCGGCACGCGCACGACGACGACCGCGGCCACCGCGCCGACGGACGGCACGCGCGAGATCAAGCTCATCGGCCTGCGCCGCGCGATCGCGCAGAAGATGCTGCTGTCCAAGCGCTCGATCCCGCACTTCACCTACGTCGAGGAGATCGACGTCACCGAGATGGTGGCGCTGCGCGAGGAACTGAACCGCCAGTACGCGGTGCAGCGCGGCGAACTCTCGCCGCTGGCGCTGGTCATCCGCGGGATCGTGCGTGCCGTGGCCGACTTCCCGCAGGTCAACGCCCGCTTCGACGACGAGGCCGGCGTGATCACGCTGTACGACGCGGTGCACCTCGGCGTGGCCACGCAGACCGACGGCGGCCTGATGGTGCCGGTGCTGCGCCAGGCGCAGACGCTGAACCTGTGGGACTGCTCCGAGGCCATCGCCGAACTGGCCGCCAAGGCGCGCACCGGCAAGGCCACGCGCGACGAACTTTCGGGCTCCACGCTCACCGTCACCAGCCTGGGCAAGCTCGGCGGCATCGTCTCGACGCCGGTGATCAACCACCCCGAGGTGGCGATCGTCGGCATCAACCGCATCGTCGCGCGGCCGATGGTTCGGGACGGCACGGTGCAGGTGCGGCAGATGATGAACCTGTCGTCGTCCTTCGATCACCGGGTGGTGGACGGGGCGGTGGCGGCGGCTTATATCCAGCGGGTGAAGCAGTTGTTGGAGGCGCCGGCGACCCTCTTTATCGATTAAGAAAATGCGCCGCAGATCGACGAGCTTCCAATCGCGGGGTTTGCGTGAGTTGCAGCGACGATGTTGAGGGCAGGTCGCAGCTGTTGGCTTCCTGAACGATCGCTTCTACGCACAGGCGACTGAGCGCAGTGATCCTTCAGGACCGATTCGCGTGCGGCGCTGATCGGCCACAAGGGTAAGCTCAGTTCGTCCGCTTCAGCACAGCCTTGAAGCGGACGAACCTACAAAACGGCGCGCAATGCTTGTCCACGACATGGGTCATGCGACCACCTCTTGCGTCACGTCCAGGCGCTCGATGCGCACAGGCACATGTTTGTGCCACGGCGTGCCGGCGAAGGGGTCACGGCTCGCGGTGTCGGTCAACTCGTTGAGCGACACGCCCTTGTGCACGGATGTGCCATCCGTCGCTGTGTAGTCGAGTCCATGACCATTGGGCAGTGACACGTGGCCGGGCTGCAGGTCTTCGCCCAGCTCGACAGGGGCCGGTGCGCTGCCACGCCGGGTGGACAGGTTGACCCAGTCGCCTTCCTTGCAGCCAATCCGGTGTGCGTCGGCCGGGTGCATGCGCAGCGTGCCGAAAGTGCCACGACGGTGCCATCCCGAATCACGGATCGAGGTGTTGCTGGTGTCGCTGCGCCGCTCGCCCGCAGACAGGATGAAGGGGTAGTCGGGGTCTCGATGAGGCCGCTTGCTGTCCAGCGCAGCCAACGCCGTCAGCATCTCCTCGATGCAGAGGTTGATCTTGTGGTCGGGCAGGCGCACGGCACCCCAGCTATCGGCGTATTCGCTGACCGAATAGACCACGCCGGACGGCTTCGTGAGGATGGCGTCGAAGAGCTTGTTGCCCGCGGCCAGCGCGCTGCCGCCGAAGCCGGCACGCACCGCGGCGGCCTTGTTCTTGCGAACGAACATCTGGCTGAGCCCCCACAGCGATGCCGCCGGCGCAAAGCCCGGCGGCAAGCTCTCTCCCAGCGTTCGGTACAGGACCACCGGCGCGTAACGTGCCACCTGTTTGTCTCGCGAGGCTTTCCAGGCGAAGGCTAAAGCGAACGCCATGCGGCCCCAGCGCGCGGCGCGTCGAAGAAGCCGATAGTGGCTATCGTTGAGTTCACCGAGAGCCTCGACCAGTCGCGCGTGAATCTCGGCCTCCGTCAGCGTGCCCGGGCGCGGTGGGAACAATGGCTGCCGCAGGTGAAAACCGTTGCGTGGAAACTCGACGTTGAAAAACGTGGCCTCGGCTTTCTCGAACTGGCTGGTGGCCGGCAGCACGTAGTCGGCCTGTCGCGCGGTCTCGGTCATGGCCACATCGATCACGACGCTGACATCTAGGGCCCGCAGGGCCTGGCGCATGCGCTGGCTGTCGGCCAGCGAGTGGACCGGGTTGCTGCTCTCGATGAACATCGCGCGGAAGCGATTGGGGTGATCGCTGAGGATTTCCTCCGGGATCACGTTGCACGGTATCAGCCCCATGATGACCTTGGAACCCGTGACCGGGCTGTGCGATCCGGGCCGCGCCTTGCCACCTGAAACGGCGCTTGCGCCGGGCTTAGCCGCGGCATCGCGGTTCGAAAACGACAGGTTCATCAACGGCACAAACGCATTGTTCGTTCCCTGCCTGGCGTAGTGCCCCGTCAACAACCAGACCAGCCGGTTCAGGTAGCTGTTGAGCGTGGAGTGAAGGTTCATCTGCACGCCAAGGTCTTCGATCATTGACACGCTCTTGGCGCGGGCGATGCGCTCGGCCACCTGCCTCAGCAAAGCAACTTCGACACCGCAAGTCTTGGCGCACTCGGCGACGGATATGCGTTGCAGGACCTCAGCCACGCGGGCGTAGCCGGTGGTGTGCTCGGCCAGCCAATCCTTGGCGACCAACTCCTCCTGGACCAGGATCGCAGCCAGCGCGGCAAGGCACCACGCATCGGTACCCGGACGCACCGCCAGGTGGTAGTCCGCCATCTCCGCGGTCTCGCTGCGCCGTGGGTCGATGACGATCATCGAGCGCGTCGGGTCTTTCTGGATCTCGCGCAGGATCACCCGCGTGCGCGCGAAGCCGTGCGACTGGAACGGGTTCTTGCCCAGGAAGACCGCGACCTCGGCATGCTCGAAGTCACCATGCACGCCCGCGCCCATCATCTTGCCTTGCACCCAGGCTTCGCCGGTCTTTTCCTGTGCCAGTGCGTTCGAGCGATAGAGCACGCCCAATGCCTTGATCGTGCTGTCGGCATAGGTGCCGCCGAGGTGATTGCCCTGGCTGCCGCCGCCGTAGTAGAGGATGCTGGCACCGCCGTGTTTGGTCTTCACGGCGGCCAGCTTCTCGGCGATCTCCCGGATGGCCGTGGCCCAGTCGATGTCTTCGTAGCTGCCGTCCGCGCGCCGCCGCTTCGGGCTGGAGATGCGGTCGGCGCCGTTCTGGTAGAAGTCCATCCGCTGCGACTTCTCGCAGACGTAGCCTTGGGAGGTGGGGTGATCCTTGTCGCCTCGGGCCTTGACGATCCGGCCGCCCTCGGTCTGGACCTCCAGGCCGCAGTTCAGCGAGCAGATGATGCAGGCCGTCTTCTTCCACTCAGCTGTCGGTGATGCGTTCATCCGTTGCCTCGAAGCTTCTGTAGGGCTCAGGGTTGCACCATGAGATAATGAACGTTATCCTATTGGCCATCAACCGAGCTGTCAACCCGGGGACAACACAATCAGGCTATGCGCTACGCCAAGGACCACAAAGACGCGTCCCGCCAACGGCTCATCGAGTTGGGCGGCAGCCATGCGAAGAAGCACGGCTTCAACGAAAGCGGCATGGCCGCGCTGGCCGCATCGGCCGGCGTGACGACGGGTGCGCTGTACAAACATTTCAACGGCAAGGCCGATCTGTTTGCGGCGCTGATCACGGCAGAGCTCGAGCGCACGGCGCGGATGTACGACGCCGTCGATGTGGCGGACGATGCCAGCGCCGCCAGATTGCTGGCCGGGTACCTCAGCCTCCAGCACGTCAGACATCCAGAGCAAGGCTGCCCGTTGCCCGCACTCACGCCCGAAATCGCGCGTGCGGATGACGCCACCAAGGCCGTATTCCAGGCCGGGCTGCTCGAGATCCACGCCAGCCTTCAGCGCCTGACTGCCACGTCCGGGGACGCTTGGACACTGATGGCACAGAACGTCGGCGCGGTGATGCTTGCCCGCGCAATCCCTGACGAGAAGCTGCAGCGAGAAGTGCTGTCGGCGCTGCGGCAAGCGGGCGAGAAGTTGCTGGTGCACAGACCCGCTCGATCATCCGGCTCGGGGACTTGAGCGTCGGCTTGTTGGCGGGGAAATCGTTGATCGATAGGACGGCTCAGGGTCGATTGCACGCCTCCAACGCACTAACTTGAATGATCGCGATGTGATCACGGCGAGCCTTCGCGCGCCGGCGCTAACCGCTCCCCTCGTCGCCAAAAGCGACGCGCACGACCCATAGGCCAGCAACGGGCTGCCGCCGAAACTTGACAGCAACCCCGCTCTCGCGGAACGTTTCGCCCCTGCTCCGGGAGCCACCGATGCCCACGCCCACCCCCCGCCTCACCCTCCACAGCGTCACCCTGCGCGTCGTCGCCGCCCCGCTGCGCCGCCCGATCGTCTCCAACCCGATCGTCGGCCGCTTCACCGAGTGGCCGTTCATCCTGATCGACCTGCGCACGCACGAAGGCATCGTCGGCCGCGCCTACCTCGAGCCGTACGTGCTCGGCTCGGCGCGCTACATCGTGCCGGCCATCGAAGCTGCGGCCGAGCGCCTGGCCAACGCGCCGCTGGCGCCGATCGACGCTTTTCGCAGCAGCGTGCACGCGCTGCAGCTGCACGGGCGCGAAGGCGTCAGCCTGATCGCGGCGGCCGGGCTCGACATGGCGATCTGGGACGCGTTCGCGAAGGCCGCGAACCAGCCGCTGGCGGTGTGCCTGGGCGGCAGCGTCGGGCCGATCCGCGCCTACAACACCAACGGCCTGTGGCTGCTGCCGCCGGGCGAGCTGGCGGCCGAGGCGCGCGGGCTGGTCGAGGAGGGCGGCTTCGGCGCGATCAAGATGCGCTTCGGCCGCAGCACGCTCGCCGCCGACCTGGCGGCGGTTCGCATCGTGCGCGAAGCGATCGGCCCCGACGTGCGGCTGATGTCGGACTTCAACCAGGGCCTGGACCGCGGCGAGGCCCTGCTGCGCCTGCACGCGCTCGACGACCAGGGGCTGCAATGGTTCGAAGAGCCGCTCCAGTTCGACGACCTCGAAGGCTCGGCGCAACTCGCGCGCGAGCTGAAGACGCCCGTCCAGATCGGCGAGAACATCTACGGCCCGCGCGGCTTCATGCGCGCGGTGCAGGCGCAGGCGGCCGACCTCTACATGCCCGACCTGATGCGCATCGGCGGCGTCACCGGCTGGCTGCGCTGCGCGGCGATCGCCGGCGCGGCGGGCCTGCCGCTGTCGAGCCACCTCTATCCCGAGGTCAGCGCGCACCTGCTGCGTGTGACCGAGACCGCCGACTGGCTGGAGTGGCGCGACTGGGCGCATCCGTTCCTGGCGGTGCCGTTCGAGGTGCGCGACGGCGCGGTGATCGTGCCCGACCGCCCGGGCAACGGCATCGATTGGGACGAGGCGGCGGTGAAGCGGCTGCAGAAGGCGTGACGCGGCTGACGACGACGGCCCTGGGGTGCCCCGCGAGATCGGGATCAGATCAACATCGCGAAGGCGACCGAATGGGTCAGCACAGTATTCGTATCAACGACCAGTGGCGCATTTGCTTCGTTTGGTCTGGCGTCGGACCCGTCGACGTCGAAATCGTGGACTACCACTGAAGGAGTCGGCATGGCACGTTTGGTCAATCGCATGCGTCCGGTTCACCCGGGTGAGGTTCTGCGCGAAGACTATCTGGCTCCGCTCGGTCTGAGCGTGAATGCCCTTTCTGTTGCGCTTGGCGTTCCCGCAACTCGTATTCACGAGATCGTCAAGGAGCGCCGCGCCGTCACAGCCGACACCGCGGCTCGGCTTGCCAAGTACTTTGGTGGCGATGCCGCGTCGTGGTTGGTGATGCAAGCGAACTACGACTTGAAGACGCTGCCCACCATGGCCGACATCCAGCGCCAAGTTCCCGTTCGAGAGCAGCTTGCTGCGTAGCCACGTCCAGCCTTGGCTGCACCGGAGCCCGCACCGCCCCTACCCACCCTTCATCGCCGCCGCCAACCCCAGCGTCAACGGCGGCCACACCGTGATCGCGGCCAGCACCACCAGCAGCGGGATCAGCCACGGCAGGATCGCGCGCGCCATCACTTCGAAGCGGATCTCGGCGATGCGCGTCACGACGAACAGCACCACGCCGACCGGCGGCGTGACGGTGCCGATGATCAGGTTCAGCACCACCATCACGCCGAACTGCACCGGGTCGATGCCGTAGCTCGCCGCCGCCGGCGCGAGGATCGGGATCAGGATCAGCATCGCGGCCAGGGCTTCCATGAAGCAGCCGACGATCAGCAGCAGGACGTTGACGAAGAGCAGGAACATCAGCGGGTTGCTGAAGGTGTCGAGGATGATCGGCGTCAGCGTCTGCGGCACGCGCGAGATGCTGATGCACCAGCCGAGCGCCGCGGCGCTCATCACCAGCAACATCACCACGCCGGTGGTGATGGCGGTGTCCACGAGGATCGGGCCGAGTTGCTTCCATTGCAGCGTGCGGTAGACGACGAAGCCGAGGAAGAGCGCGTACAGGCAGGCCACCGCGGCCGCCTCGGTGGGCGTGAACCAGCCGCTGAACATGCCGCCCAGGATCACCGCCGGCGTCATGATGGCGAAGAAGCAATCGACGAACGCCTTGCCTATCGCCTTGAAGCCGGCGAACTTCTGCCGCGCCATGCCTTCGCGCCGCGCGACGAAGCCGACCATCAGCATCAGGCTCAAGCCCATCAGAACGCCCGGGATGACGCCGCCCATGAAGAGCTTGCCGATGGAGACGTCAGCCATCACGCCGTAGATCACCATCGGCAGCGAGGGCGGGATGATCGGGCCGATGGTGGCCGCGGCGGCGGTGATGGCGGCGGCGGTCTCGGCCTTGTAGCCGGCCTTCTTCATGGCGCGGATCTCGATCGCGCCCGAGCCGGCCGCATCGGCTACGGCCGAGCCGACCATGCCGGCGAAGATCATGCTGGTGAGAATGCTGGCGTGGGCGTAGCCGCCACGCACCCAGCCGATCAGCGCGCTGGCGAAGACGACGATGCGGTCGGTGATCTTGGCCGCGCCGAGGATGTTGCCCATCAGGATGAACAGCGGCGCGGCGACGATCGGAAACGAATTCATCGAGCCGGCCATCTTCTGCGGCAGCACGGTGACCGGCATGCCGCCGATCCACATGAAGGCCAGCGCGGCCAGCGCCATCGAGGCCCACAGCGGCATGCCGCCGAGGATGGCGACGAGCCATGCGCCGGCGAGCTTGGAGATGAGACCCGTCACAGCAATGCTTCTTCCTGCGCGCTGGGGTGCGCGCCGCGCAGCACCTGCCACAGGTCGGACAGCGCCTGCACGAGCGTGACGATGCCGGCCGGCAGCATCGGCACATACATCCACGCGGTGGAAATCGGCAACGCCATGGCCTCGATGTCGGCGTTGCTGCGGATCAGGTGCACGCTGAACCAAGCGATCACGCCGCCAAGCAGGGCCACTGCCAGCAGGATCGCCACCTCGGTCGCGCGCCACGCGCCGCGCGGCAGCATGTTCTGGAACACGCCGATGCGGATGTGCGCGCCGTGCCGCGTGGCGAGCATCCAGCCCGCGCACGACAGCCACACCATCAGGAAGCCGCTGGCCTCATCGGTCCAGGCCAGAGGATGGTTCAGCGCGCGCGAGATCACGCCCGCCATCACGGTGAACAGCAGGGCGACGACGAGCGCGCCGGCCACCGCCTGCAGCGAGTGGTCGAGCCACCGCAATGGGCGCGGTTCAAGCGGACGCCGTGGATCCGGCTTCGCCGGGCCACTGGCGTCGCCCCCCCGGGGGGAGCCACTACAGCGCCAGCAGCGATTCGAACGTGCCCTTGCCCCACTTCTCGGCAAACTGCGCCGGCACCTTGTCGAGCACCGGCTTGCGCCAGGCGGCGACGTCGGGCTCGATCACCGTCATGCCGGCGCTCTTGAAGGTGCCGACCAGCGTGGCCTCCTGCGACAGCAACTCCTTGTCCTGCCACGCGGCGGCGGACGCCAGCGCGACCTGCATCAGCTCTCGGTCGGCCGGACGCAACCCCTTCCAGAAGGCCTCGTTCACGATCACCATGCGCGGCGTGATGATGTGTTCGGTGAGCACGAGGAACTTCTGCACTTCGAAGAACTTCCCGCTCTGGATGGTCGGCAGCGGGTTCTCCTGGCCATCAACCGCGCCTTGCGAGAGCGCGAGGTAGAGCTCGCCGAAGGCGATCGGCGTGGCGCGCGCGCCCCAGGCTTCGGCCATCGCGCGGAAGGTGTCCACCGGCGGCACGCGCAGCTTGAAGCCGGCCATGTCGGCGGGGCTCTTCACCGCCTTGTTGCCGGTGGTCAGGTGGCGCTTGCCGTAGTAGGTGATGTTCAACATGCGCATGCCGCGCTTGGCCACCAGGTCATCGTTCAACTTGGCGAACAGCGGCGTGCCGGCGGCCTTGGCCATGTGCGCGGCGTCGCGCCACAGGTACGGCGCCTCGATCACCGAGAGCTGCGGCAGGAAGGCGCCGAGCGCGCCGGCGCCGTCGGTGGTGAGTTGCAGCGCGCCGCTCGACACCGACTCGATCATCTCCTTGCCCGGGCCGAGCTGGCTGTTGGCGAAGACCTGCACGTCGATGCGGCCGCCGCTCTTTTCCTTGACCTCCTTGGCCACGCGATCGGCCATCAGCACCTGCGGGTGCGACGAGTTCAGCGACTCGCCCCAGCGGATGGTCGTGGTCTGCGCGCGCAGCAGCGTCGGCGCGGCCACACCGGCAACCAGTGCCGTGCCGGTCTTGAGCAGTTGACGCTTGTTCATCGGCTTGTCGTGCATGTTGGTCGTCTCCGTTTGGGTTGCTTGATTCAGGTTCGTGCACTCAGCAGGGCATTCACTTCGTCGCGCCGCGGCATCGCCAGTGCCGCACCGTGGCGCGTGGTCGCCAGCGCCGCCGTGGCGCTGGCAAAGCGCGCGGCCTGCGACAGCGACGCACCTTCGGCCAGCGCCATCACCAGGCCGGCGTTGAAGGCGTCGCCGGCGCCCACCGTGTCCACGGTATGCACGGCAAATGGGGGCGCGGGCAAGGGGACTTGCCCGGGTTCGAACACCCACGCCCCTTCGGCGCCGCAGGTCATGACCACCGCGCCGACGCCGCGTTCGAGCAGCCGCGCACCGAGTTGTGCCGGGGTGATCGACGCATCGGCAGGCACGCCGCAAAGCTGGCGCGCTTCGAGCGCGTTGGGTGTGAGCACGTCGACCGCGCGCAGCCACTCGGCCGGCAGCGCGCGCGCCGGCGCCGGGTTGAGCACGCTGCGCGTGCCGCACTCGCGCGCCAGGGCCAGGGCGGCGCCGATGGCTTCGTCCTGCAGCTCGAGCGGCATCGTCACGAGCGACGCGCGCTCGAACGCGGGCCGCGCGGCGCGCACCGGGTCCGCGCCGAGCCGAAAGCCGGCGCCGCGGAACACCGCGATGCTGTTCTCGCCATCGTCGGCGACGAGGATCGTGGCCACCGCATTCGCTTCGCCCGGCGCGACTTGTGCGTGCGTGCAGTCGATGCCTTCGCTCTGCCAGAACGGCACGGCGCGGCGCCCGAACTCGTCGTCGCCCAGGCGTGCCACCACCGACACGCGCGCGCCGAGCCGCGACAGGCCGACGGCGACGTTGCTGCCCTTGCCGCCGGGGCCGCTCGTGAAGGCGTCGCCGAGCACGGTCTCGCCGGGCGCGGGCAGGCGCGGCACGCGCGTCACGAGGTCGACGTTCCAGCAGGCGATGCAGACGACGTCGATGTTCTTCACTTCAAGCCATACCCCATCGTCTGCGGCAGCCACAGCACGATCTGCGGCACCAGCGTCAACAACAGGAGCAGCAGGATCAGCATCACCAGGAACAGCCAGCCTTCGCGCAGCA
The DNA here is from genome assembly GCA_963738605.1 of uncultured beta proteobacterium. Classification (GTDB taxonomy): domain Bacteria; phylum Pseudomonadota; class Gammaproteobacteria; order Burkholderiales; family Burkholderiaceae_C; genus CADEEN01. Next base: position 112,739 of record CAVTXG010000007.1, on the reverse strand, counting down.
TGTCCTTGATCGGGATGCCGGTGAGCGCGTTGGTGACGAACAGCAGCATGCCGAACGGCGGCGTCACCAGGCCGATCATCATGTTGATGACGACGACCACGCCGAAGTGCACCAGGTCGATGCCGAGCAGCTTGGCGGCCGGCAGCAGCATCGGCACGAACACCAGCAGCATCACGGCCGTGTCGAGAAAGCAGCCGAGCACCAGGAACACGGCGTTGACCAGCAGCAGGAACTGCCAGGGGGCGAGCTGCATGCCGGCGACCCATTGCGCGAGCGCCTGCGGCACGCCCTCGGCGGTGAAGGCGTAGCTGAGCAAGAAGGCGCCGGCGATGATCATCGTGATCACCGCCGACGAGCGCGTGGACTCGACGAACACCGCGCACAGCGTGCGCCAGTCCAGCGCGCGATAGACCAGGCCGGCCAGCAGCAGCGCGTGCAACGCGGCCACCGCCGCCGCTTCGGTGGGCGTGAAGACGCCGCTGTACAGGCCGCCGAGCAGCACGACCGGCAGCGACAGCGGCAGCGATCCGCGCAGCAGGATCTGCGGCCACAGCGCGCGCGGCACCGGCTCGTCGCGCGGCATGTTGCGGCGCGTCGCGATGATCTGCACCGCGATCATCAGCACGCCGGCCATCAGCAGCCCGGGGATCACGCCGCCGAGAAAGAGCGCGCCCACCGAGGTGCCGGAGACCAGCGCGTAGATCACCATCGGGATCGACGGCGGGATGATCGGGCCGATGGTGGCGCTGGCCACCACCACCGCGCCGGCAAAGCCCGGCGAGTACTCGGGCTTCTTCAGCATCTGCTTGATGGTCACCAGGCCCGGGCCGGCGGCGTCGGCGATCGCGCTGCCGCTCATGCCGGAGAAGACCACGCTGACGAGGATGTCCACTTGCGCCAGCCCGCCGCGCAGGCGGCCGACGAGCACGCGGCAGAAGTCGAACAGGCGCTCGCTGATGGTGCCGGCGTTCATCAGGTTGGCCGCCAGGATGAACAGCGGCACCGCCAGCAGCACGTAGCTGTTGTACAGGCCGTTCAACACCTGCTCGGCCGCCAGCCCCATGTCCTGCTTCTTGAAGGCGAGGTAGGCGATGCCGGCGGCGAGCATCGAGAACGCGATCGGCGCGCGCACCAGCATGCCGATGGCGAGCACGGCGATCAGCAGCGCGAGTGCGCTGGTCACGACGTGCGGCCTTCGGTCAGTCCGGCTTCCTCCAACGGCGCGCCGCGCAGCAGCGACCACAGCTGCCAAGCGCTACGCAGCACGATCGCCACCAGCAGCGCGACGAAGGGCAGGTATACCCAGGAGAACGGCAGCCCGAGCACGGGAGTGCCCTCGCGCGCCATGAAGCGCACGTAGTCCCAGCTGCCCGGCAGCGCCCAGGCGGCGAGCACGCCGATCAGCAGCGCGCCCGTGATCTGCATCGCGCGCTGCGTGCGCGGGCCGACGGCGTGATAGAGCAGATCGAACATCACGTGCTCGCGCGTCTTCACCATGAAGGCCGCCGCCCAGAGGATGACCCAGACGTAGAGCACGACCGCAAGCTCGTCGGTCCAGGGCAGCGGGCGGTTGAAGACGAAACGCGCGGTGATCTGCACGAGGAAGACGAGCAGCATGGCCGCGAAGAGGCCTGCGCCGATGGCGTCGGCGCCGATCTTCAACCAGCGACGCATGGACTATTTGGTGTTGTTGATGCGATCGAGCATGCCCGCCGGCCAGGTCTTCGCCATCTCGCTCGTCGCGTACGCCGCCTGCACCGACTTGCGGAACGCTTCCACGTCCGGCGTCGTCACCGTCAGCCCCTGCTGCTTGAAGAAGTCGACGATCTGCGCTTCTTCCTTGATGCGGTTGTCGTTGTTGAACGCCGCCGCCGCTTCGGCCGCCGCTTTTACCTTGCCCTGCTGCGCTGTCGTCATCGCCTTCCAGGACTTGTCGGAGATGGCGATGAAGATGCCATCCACCAGGTGATTCGTCAGCACGAGTTGCTTCGTCACTTCGTAGAACTTGGCGGCGCGCACCGTGGGCAGCGGGTTGTCCTGGCCGTCGATGGTGCCGGTCTTCAGGCCGAGATAGACCTCGCCGAACGCCAGCGGCGTGGCGGTGGCGCCGAGCGCTTCGCCGAGGAAGAGCCACTCCTTGCTGCCGGGCATGCGCAGCTTCACGCCCTTGAGGTCCGCCGGCGTCTTGACGTTGCGCGCCTCGCGCAGGTTGACCTGGCGCGTGCCGAGGTAGATGGGCGTGAGGATCGTCACCTCCATCTTCTCGCTGGCGAGCTTGAACATCTCCTGCCCGACCGGCCCGCCGAACACCTTGGCCTGGTGCTGCGGATCGCGCACCACATAGCCGGCGGTGAAGATCGAGAACTCGGGCACCAGCTTGGCGATGTCGAAGGCCGAGATCGAACTCAGCTCGAGGTTGCCGCGCGCCATCGCCGCCGGCTCGGTGCCCTGCTTGAAGAGCGACGCGTTGAGGTTGATCTGGACGTCGAACTCGCCCGGCGCGCTCTTGTCGAGCGACTCCTTGAACACCGTCCACATCTTGCCGTGCCAGTCGTCGGGCACCGCGGGCGTCGAGATGCGCAGCGGCACCTTGTTCTGGGCGAAGGCGCTGGGCGCGAACGCACAGGCGAGAGCGGCGGTGGCCGCGATCAGGCTGCGGCGCAACAGGCGAAACAGGCGCAGGGTCATGGTGCAGTCTCCTTGTAGTGGATCAGTCTTGGTTGGGGTTCAGGCCGTGCGCGGCCAGTTCGCGGGCAAAGATGTCGAAGCGCTCGGCGCCGAGCGCGGCCAGCGGCGGGCGCACGCGCAGCCACGCGGTGTCGCCAGTCTGCACGGCCATGATCGCCTTGAGAGCCGGGATCAACGCGTAGCCGCCGAGCCAGGCGAGCAGGCGCGCGACGCGCGCATGTTCGGCAGCGCTGCGCGCGGCATCGGGCTCGGTGGCCAGGCGCTGCACCGTGCGCGGCATGAAGTTGGCCAGGCCGCTGACGGCGCCGCGGCTGCCGGCGGCGGCCAGGGCCGGCAGGTCGAGTTCGTTGCCGACGTGCACGCCGATCGGCGGCATGAACGCTTGCGCCAGCGCCAGCGACTTGGCGCGATCGCAGGCGCTGTCCTTGATGGCGACGATGCGCTGCGGCCAGCGCCGCAGCAACTCGGCGATGGCGCCCTGCGACAGGCCCACGCCCGAGACCTGCGGGATGTCATACAGCACGACACGCAGCGGCCGGTCGGCCGTGGCGTCGATCACCTGGCGGTAGGCCTCGACGATGCCGTCGTCGCTCACCCCCTTGAAGAAAAACGGCGGCATCAACAGCACGCCCCAGGCGCCAACGTCCTGCGCGTGGCGCACCAGCGCGAGCGTGTCGGGCACGGCCGCGCAACTCACCGACACCAGGATCTGCGACGCCGGCACGCCGCCGGCGATCAGCGCATCGACCGCGTCGCGGCGCTCGTCCACGGAAAACGACGGCCCCTCGCCGGTGGTGCCGAAGGGCGTGACCCCCGCGCAGCCGGCCTCGAGCAGCGCGCGCGCATGCGCGGCAAAGCGTGCTGCGTCGATCGCCAAAGCGGGGTCGAGCGGCGTCATCAGTGCCGGCCAGATGCCGCGCAGGCCGCAAGCGTTCTGGAGCGAAGGGGTGGTCATGGTTTGTCCTGTGTGTCGCGTGAGTCCGCTGGCAAAGGCGGTCTCGGCAATCCGAGCACGCGCCGGTGCGAGCTTTCGATGTGGTGGGTCAGGCGTTCGCTGACCTGCGCCGCATCGCGGCGCTTCAACGCAGCGATGAACCACAGGTGCTCTTCCATCGCCGGCAGCAACGCGTCTTCCGACAGCATCGTGCGCTCCAGCCGGATCAGGCGCACGCGCAGGCTGTTGACGCGGTACATCTGCGAGATCAGTGCGTTGCCCAGGGCGTCGATCATCAGGTCGTGCAGGCCCCAGTCGACGCTCTGCGCGTCGCCGAGCAGCGCCGCATCGACGGGCCCCTTCGTGCCGCGCGCGACGATGCGGCGGTGCGCCTGCTCGATGGCCGCGAGGTCGGCGTCCGACACCGTGGCGCAAAAGCGCACAGCCGCCTCGCGTTCGAGCACCAGGCGCAGCTGGTAAGCGTTGTTGATCAGCGCCAGATCGACATGCGCGATCTGCAGCCCGCGCTGCGGCACGGTGCGCAGCAGGCCCTCGGCCTCCAGCCGCGGGATCAGCTCGCGCACGGCGCCCAGCGGCATGTCCAGCAGCTGCATCAGCTCGCGCTGCGAGATGAACTGGCCCGGCCGGATGTTGGCTTCGAGGATCTGCTGGCGAAAGCTCTCGTAGGCTTGTGCGCGCAGCGTGCCCTCCACCGCCGTCACCGCAGCACCCCCTTGCGCAGCAGCAGGTAGGCCCAGGTGCGTGCCAGCCGCGCGGCAGGGAAGTGCGCATCGACCAGTGCCAGATCATCGCCATGCCCCATGCCGGCCAGCGCGTGCAGCAGGTCGGGCGTCAGCAGGGTGGGGACATGCTCGAGCATCGTCAGGGAGTGAACCGCCGTGCGGGTTGTTCCGTATCAGCGCACTGACATGTTAGTCGTAGCATGCTGTCGGTTCACTGGTGCAAACCCGCCCATGACCTTGTTTCCCTCTTGTGCCGGCAGCGGCGTCCGCCTCGGCCTGGGCGGCGCGCCGCTGGGCAATCTGTTCGCGCCGGTGGCCGACGACGCGGCGCGCGCGCTGCTCGACGCCGCCTGGGCGAGCGGCTGCCGCAGCTTCGACACCGCGCCGCACTACGGCCACGGTCTGTCGGAGCGCCGCATCGGCGACGCGCTGCGCGCGTATGTGCGCCCCCAGGCCGACGAGTACGTCATCCGCCCCCCGAGGGGGTTTGAGCAGCCCGGCAAAGCCGGATCTGCTCAAGAGCGCGCATGGCCGCTCCAAAGCGCTCACACGGCAGCGCCCACGGCGCGGCGGTTACCCGAAGAGCGCGCTGGCTTCGTGTTGTCGAGCAAGGTCGGCCGCCTGCTGAGGCCGAGCGCCTCGGCGCCGCACGAGCAGCACGGCTACGTCGGCGGACTGCCATTCGTGCAGCACTGGGACTACAGCGCCGCCGGCGTGCGCCGCAGCGTCGAGGACAGCCTGCAGCGCCTGGGCCTGGCGCGGCTGGATGTCGCCTACGTGCACGACTGCGATGCAGCCACGCATGGCGACGACGCCGGCGCGGTGCTGCGCCGCGTCTGCGACGAGGCGCTGCCGGCGCTGCGCGATCTGCAATCCGACGGCCTCGTCGGCGCCATCGGGCTGGGCGTGAACGACGTGGCGATCGTGCTCGACGTGCTGCGTCACGCCGACCTGGACGCGCTGCTGATCGCCGGCCGCTACACCCTGCTCGACCACACGGCGCTGCCGGCGCTTTGGCCGGCTTGCGCGCAACGCGGCATCCACGTCGCGCTCGGCGGCGTCTTCAACTCGGGCCTGCTGGCTGCCGGCACGCGCGGCGAGGCCGCTGCGGCGGCACGCTTCGACTACGCACCGGCCGCGTTGCCGTGGATCGAGCGCACGCGCCGCATCGAGGCGCTGTGCGATGCGCAGCGTGTGCTGCTGCGCGCGGCCGCGCTGCAGTTCGCGCTCGCCCACCCTGCCGTCGAGATCGTGATGGTCGGCGCGCGCAGCGCCGCCGAGTGGCATGACGCGCTGGCGATGGCCGCGCAGCCGATCGACCCCGGCTTCTGGTCGTGCGCTGCGCGCCGCTGGCCTGCTGCCTGACGAAGCGCCGACGCCGTGAGCGCGCATGGCCGCTCCAAAGCGCTCACACCGGAGCGCCAAGGGCGCGCAGGTTGCCTTCTGAACGCGCATGGCCGCTCCAAAGCGCTCACGCCCCGGAGCGCGCAGCGCGAAGGTTCCTTATGCCGATGATCGACGCGCACTTCCACTGCTGGCAGCTCGCGCGCGCCGACTACGGCTGGCTGACGCCGGCGCTCGGGCCGATCCATCGCGACGTGAGCATCGACGATTGGCAACGCGTGGCGCAGCCGCTGGGCGTGAGTGCGGGCGTGCTGGTTCAGGCCGCGCCGACCGAGGCCGAGACGCATTTCCTGCTGGCGCAAGCCAACGCCAGGCAGGCCGTGCTCGGCGTCGTCGGCTGGCTCGATCTGCTCGTGGCCGATGCGCCGCAGCGCATTGCCCATCTGGCCGCGAGCCAGCCCAAGTTGTGCGGCCTGCGGCCGATGCTGCAGGACATCGCCGACCCCGACTGGATTCTGCAACCGGCGTTGTCGCCGGCGCTGGAGGCGATGGCCGCGCACGGCCTGGTGTTCGACGCCCTGGTCAAGCCGCTGCACTTGCCGCGCGTGGGCGAACTCGCGCGCCGCCATCCGCAGCTGTCGATCGTGCTCGACCACGGCGCCAAGCCCGACATCGCGGCCGGCCGATGGCAGCCGTGGGCCGATGACATCGCCGCGCTGGCGCGCGCCGCGCCGCGGCTGGCCTGCAAGCTGTCCGGGCTGTTGACCGAGGCCGGCTCGCTCGCGGCGCCACCGCCGCCCGGCGCCGTGCAGCGCTGGGCGGCGCACCTGCTCGACGCCTTCGGCGCGCAGCGTCTGCTGTGGGGCAGCGACTGGCCGGTGCTCGAACTGGCGGCCGACTACGGGCGTTGGTGGTGCGACACGCAGTCGCTGCTCGCACCGTTGAACGAAGCCGATCGGGCCGCGGTGCTCGGCGGCAACGCGCTGCGCATCTACCAGCGCGCCGGCTGACACCCGGTGCGCGCCGTCCAGCGCGCGCCCGTCACGCCGCCTGGTGATCGGCGAACGAGCGCAGCACGCGCTGCGCAAACGCCGCCACGTCGCTGTCCTTGGTCAGCAGATCGATCGCGCCGGCAGCGATCAGGCGCTCGCCGTCGGCATTGGCGAAGTCCGCCGAGATGCAGATCGTCGGCGGCAGGCTCGTGCCCGGGCGCACGCCCTCGCGCATGAAGCGCAGCAGTTCCTCGACGCGGCCGTCGGCGAGGTTGGTGTCCGACAGCACCAGGTCGAACGGCGGCGCGGTGTCGCCGGCGCCGGCCACCGAGGCGATCAGCGCGTCGCGCGCCTGCGCCACCGATTCGACCAGCACCGCGCTCGCGCCCAGATTGCGGAAGGCCTGCACCAGCAGCAGGCCATAGACGGGCGAGTCCTCGACCACCAGCACGCGCTCGACCTGGTCGCGCCGCGCCGGCGGCTCGCTCGCCGGCTGTACGTCGAAGGTGAGCGTGAAGCAGGCGCCACCGCCCGGCGCCGGGCCGGCTTCGAGCGAGCCGCCGACGGCGCGCGCCAGGTCGCGCGACAGGTGCAGGCCCAGGCCGGTGCCGGGGCGGTCGCCGCCGCTGGTTTCGAAGCGTTCGAACAGGCGCGGCAGCAGCGCCGGATCGATCCCCGGCCCCTGGTCGATGACTTCGATACGCAAGCGCCGCCAGGGCGCGCGACGCTCGCTGTCGAGCAGGCTCGCGCGCAGCGTCACCGTGCCCTGCTCGGTGAACTTGACGGCGTTGACCACCAGGTTGCGCACGATCTGCTGCAGGCGCAGCGCGTCGAGCTGCCACCAACCGGCGAGGCCCTCGGGCTCGAAGCGCAGCGTCAGGCCCTTGGCCTGCGCCGCGGGCCGCATCTCGTCGAGCACCGCGGCCAGGCAGCGCTCCAGTGATTCGGGCCGCAAGGTCAGCGCCATGCGCCCGGCCTGCAGGCGATGGCGGTCGAGCAGGCCGTTGAGCAGATCGAGCGTCGAGCGCGACGAGCGGCCGAGCGCTTCGAGCAGCGAGAGCTGGCGCGAGTCCGGGCGCGAGCTGCCGCGCAGCAGCGCCACCGCGCCCGAGACCGATTGCAGCGCGTTGCGCACTTCGTGCGTCATGAAGGCCAGGTAATGATCGCTCTCGGCGCGCGCCGCCTGCGTCTGTTGGATCTCGCGCTTGAGCCGCCGCGAGTGCCACCACCAGCCGAGCAACACCAGCACCAGCAGGGCAGCGGCGGCGGCCAGGCCCTGGCGCACGCGCGCCCAGTCGAGACGCAGCGTGGTTTCGCGCGCGGCCCACTCGCGCTCGATGCGCGGCATGTCCTCGCGCAGCGTGAGCTGAAGCGCGTTGTTCAGTCGCTCAGCGAGATCGGCGCGCGCCAGCGACAGGCCGAGGTTGTGCTCGTCGGAGACCTCGGGCACCGTGCCGGTGACGCGCAGGCCCGCGCTCTCGTGCACCGACAGCCGCGCGTAGGTGCCCTGCAGGCCGTAGAGCGCGGCGTCGGCGCGGCCATCGGTCATCGTCTGCATGCAGTCGTCGAAGGTCTGGCAGGGCACGATCTCGATCAGCGGATGGCGCGATTGCACGTAGCCGGCGGCGAAGTAGCCCTCGACCATCGCCAGGCGCCGGTCGGCCAGCTGTTCGAGCGACCAGATCGGGCTGCGTTCGCGGCTGACGAGCACCACCGGGTTGTTGCGGTAGGGGCCGACGAAGCGCATCGTGCGGCGCCGCTCGGCGATGTCCGTGAGCCCCAGCATGATGTCGATGCGTCCGGCCTGCAGCGCCGCCAGCCCGTGCGCCAACGTCAGCGGCTCGAAGGCCGCGATCGCCAGGCCGGCGCGCTGCGCGGTGGCGCGCATCATCTCGATGCCGATGCCCTCGGCCTGGCCATCGGCGCCGGGCGTCGTGTAAGGGCGGTCGAAGGGCAGGTAGCCGACGCGCAGCGGCGCGGTGTCGGCGCCTGCGGGCAGTGCGACAAGCGGCGTCGCTGCGCTGCTCTTTTCGCCCTTCTCACTCCTCTCCCAGCGCTCGAGCCAGCGCTTGCGCCAGTCGGTGAAGGTGGTGGCATCGATCGCGCCGATCGCGGCGTCGAGCTTCTCGCGCAGCGCGATATTCGATTGCAGCGTGGCCAGGCGGCGCTGGCCCTGCGCGAAGCCGAAGGTGCGCAGCACCTCGACCCGCGTACCCGTGCGCTCGGCGAGCAGCGCGCGCATGCCGGCGGCGGTGCCGAGCAGGAAATCGGCCTCGCCGCGCTCGACGGCATCGAGCGCTTGCGCCTGCGTGTCGTAGATCAGGCGCGGCGCCAGCGCAAAACGCTCCGCGGCGATCGACTCGGTGGCGAATGACTTCACCAGGGCCAGGCGGCGCCCGCCGAGGTCGGGCGTCGAGGGCACCGAGGTCAGCTCGCGCCGGCCCGCAAAACCCTGGTCGGCCGTGGCATAGGTGCGGGTGAAGCCCATCCAGATCTCGCGGTCGACCGTGCGCGCGGTGGCGGTAACGACGTTGACCTTGCCGGCGGCGAGATCCTGGAGCAGCACATCCCAGCGCTCGTAGCGCAGGTAGTCGAACCTCATGCCGGTGTTGCCCGCGATGCGCGCCAGCAGATCGATGTCGAAGCCTTGCGGCTGCGCTGCGCCGGCGCTCCAGGTGTGGAAGGGCTGCGCTTCGGCCAGCAGGCCGACGCGGATCGGCGCGTCGGCGGCGGCCGCCCAGCCGGCAGCCGCTGCCAGGCAAGCTCCCAAGAGTCCGAAGAGGATGCGCCACCAGCGCCGCATAGTTGACCCTCGCGCCGGCGCAATGTATAGCAGTGCTGCGGCGCTGGGCTATCCTCGTTGCGGCCATGACACTCACCGAGCTGCGCTACATCGTCGCCGTCGCCCGCGAGAAGCACTTCGGGCGCGCTGCCGAGGCTTGTTTCGTCTCGCAGCCGACCTTGAGCGTGGCGATCAAGAAGCTCGAAGAAGAGCTCGACGTGAAGCTCTTCGAGCGCGGCGCCAATGAAGTCAGCGTGACACCGCTGGGCGAGGCCATCGTGCGCCAGGCGCAGAGCGTGATCGAGCAGGCCGCGGCGATCAAGGAGATCGCCAAGCGCGGCAAGGATCCGCTCAACGGGCCCTTGAGGCTGGGCATCATCTACACCATCGGCCCGTACCTGCTGCCCGAGCTGGTGCGTCACGCCATCGAGATGACGCCGCAGATGCCGCTGATGCTGCACGAGAACTTCACCGTGAAGCTGCTGGAGATGCTGCGCAGCGGCGAGCTCGACTGCGCGATCATGGCCGAGCCGTTTCCCGACACCGGTCTCGCCATCGCGCCGCTGTACGACGAGCCCTTCATCGTCGCGGCGCCGAAGAGCCACCCGATCGCCAAACGAAAGAGCATCGGCGCCGAGGAGCTGAAGCAGGAGACGATGCTGCTGCTGGGTACCGGCCACTGCTTTCGCGACCACGTGCTCGAAGTCTGCCCCGAGTTCGCGCGCTTTTCCAGCGATGCCGAGGGCATCCGCAAGAGCTTCGAAGGCTCGTCGCTGGAAACCATCAAGCACATGGTGGCCTCGGGCATGGGCATCACGGTGGTGCCGCAACTGTCGGTGCCCAAAGAGCCGGCCGGCTTGGTGCGCTACGTGCCGTTCGTGGCGCCGGCGCCTTCGCGGCGCGTCGTGCTGGCGTGGCGCCGCACCTTCACGCGTTACGAAGCGATAGCGGCGTTGCGCAATGCGGTCTACGCCTGCGCGCTCGATGGCGTCACGCGCCTGTCCTGAGCGGGCATGAACGCGATCGGGCTATCGCGTCGATAGAAGGCGCACGCGCCTTTGTGCTGGACTCGCGCTGTCCGACTGACTAACCTCGGCGGTTTCTCCACCGACGTCAGGAGCCTCAAGCCATGTCAACCGAAGCCAAGTGCCCGTTCAACCACGCCGCCGGTGGCGGCACCACGAACAAGGACTGGTGGCCGAACCAGTTGCGGCTGGATCTTCTCAACCAGCATTCGAGCAAGTCCGATCCGCTGGGCGGCAAGTTCAACTACGCCGAGGCTTTCAAGAAGCTCGACTACGCCGCGCTGAAGAAGGACCTGCTGGCGCTGATGACCGATTCGCAGGTCTGGTGGCCGGCCGACTTCGGCCACTATGGCCCGCAGTTCGTGCGCATGACCTGGCATGCCGCCGGTACCTACCGCGTCGCCGACGGCCGCGGCGGCGGTGGCCGCGGGCAGCAGCGCTTTGCGCCGCTCAACAGCTGGCCCGACAACGTCAACATCGACAAGTCGCGCCGCCTGCTGTGGCCGATCAAGCAGAAGTACGGTCAGGCCATCTCGTGGGCCGACCTGATGATCCTGGCCGGCAACGTCGCGCTCGAGTCGATGGGCTTTCGCACCTTCGGCTTTGCCGGCGGACGCGAAGACGTGTGGGAACCCGACAACGACGCCAACTGGGGCAACGAAGCGGTCTGGCTCGACACCGGCAAGCGCTTCGGTGGCGGACGCGCGCTCGACGAGCCGCTGGGCGCCACCCACATGGGCCTGATCTACGTCAACCCGCAAGGCCCCGATGCGAACGGCGACCCCAAGAGCGCCGCCAAGGACATCCGCACCACGTTCAGCCGCATGGCGATGAACGACGAAGAAACCGTTGCACTCATCGCCGGCGGCCACACCTTCGGCAAGGCGCACGGCGCGGCGCCCGAATCGCACAAGGGCGCCGAGCCCGAAGGCGCGGCGCTCGAGGCGCAGGGCTTCGGCTGGACGAGCAACTTCGGTTCCGGCCACGGCAAGGACACCATCTCGAGCGGCATCGAGGTCACCTGGACGACGACGCCCGCGCGCTGGAGCAACGACTTCTTCGAGAACCTGTTCAAGTTCGAGTGGGAGATGGAGCTGTCGCCCGCCGGAGCCAAGCAGTGGGTCGCCAAGGACGCGCCGGAAATCATTCCCGACGCGCACATCCCCGGCAAGAAGCACAAGCCGCGAATGTTGACCACCGACCTGACGCTGCGCTTCGACCCCGAGTTCGAGAAGATCTCGCGGCGCTTCCGAGACAACCCGCAGCAGTTTGCCGAAGCCTTCGCGCGTGCCTGGTACAAGCTGACGCACCGCGACATGGGCCCGATCGCGCGCTACCTCGGCCCCGAAGTTCCGAAGGAAGAGCTGCTCTGGCAAGACCCGCTGCCGGCGGCGACGTTGAAGCCCACGGCTGCCGACATCGCGGACGCGAAGGCGAAGATCGCTGCGTCGGGTCTGACCGTGTCGCAACTCGTCTCTGCTGCGTGGGCGTCGGCCTCGACCTTTCGCAGCGGTGACAAGCGCGGCGGCGCCAACGGCGCGCGCATCCGCCTGGCGCCGCAGAAGGGCTGGGAAGCCAACTCGCCGGGCGAGTTGTCCAAAGTGCTGGCCAAGCTCGAAGAAGTGCAGAAGGCGTCGGGCAAGCTGTCGCTGGCCGACGTGATCGTGCTGGCCGGCGGCGTCGGCGTCGAGCAGGCGGCCAAGGCCGCGGGCGTCGGCGTCGAGGTGCCGTTCACGCCCGGCCGCGTCGATGCCGCGCAGGACAAGACCGACGTCGAGTCCTTCGCGGCGATCGAGCCCATCGCCGACGGCTTTCGCAACTACTTCAAGGGCCCGGCCAACGTCGCCGTCGAGCATCTGCTGATCGACAAGGCGCAGCAACTCTCGCTGACAGCGCCCGAGATGACGGCGCTGGTCGGCGGCCTGCGCGTGCTCGGCGCCAACAGCGGCGCGAGCAAGCATGGCGTCTTCACCGACAAGGTGGGCGCACTGACGACCGACTTCTTCGTCAACCTGCTCGACATGGGTTGCGAGTGGAAGCCCGCCGGCGGCAACTACGAAGGCAAGGACCGCAAGAGCGGCAAGACCAAGTGGACCGCGACGCGCGTCGACCTGGCCTTCGGTTCCAACTCGGTGCTGCGGGCGCTGGCCGAGGTCTATGCCAGCGCCGACGGCAAGGACAAGTTCGTCAAGGACTTCGTCGCGGCCTGGGCCAAGGTGATGAACCTGGATCGCTTCGAGCTGAAGTAACGAGGCGGCAGCTCCGGCATGGAGGCGGCGCGGCGGTTCAACGCCGCGCCGCCTTTTTTGCGTGGCGGCCTCGATGGCCCCTTGCGCGAGCGACGAGCCGCCCGCGGCCGGCCGGCGCACCGATGGCAAGCTGGTTCGGCCGACGATCGTGATTTCGTTGCGCTGCGCGCACCAAACGCGGATCAGCCATCCCCAGTTCTTGGGAGCATGCCCTCATCAGGGGGATGCGCGGCGCGGGCGCGAGGCGTTCACTGCGGCCATGCACACCCGCACGCAATCGCGCCCCGAGGAGTGGGCCAACGCCGCCAGCCACGCGGCCGGCGTCGTGCTGGTCTGCGCGGCGTGGCCGTGGCTGGCGCAGGCGGCGCAGCAGCAAAGCGGCGTACGCGGCGTCGCGGCGATGGCGATCTTCGCGCTGACGTTGGCGCTGCAGTACGGCGCATCGGCGGTCTACCACGCGCTCGCGCCGGGGCGCATCAAGCTCTGGGCGCGCTCGGTCGACCACGCCGCGATCTACCTGCTGATCGCCGGCAGCGCCACGCCGTTCGCCTTGGGCCTGCTCGGCGGGCGCGTCGGCGCCGCCACCTGCGCCCTGATCTGGACGCTGGCGCTGGCCGGCGCGTGGCTGAAGCTGATGCGCAGGCTGACCAGCGCGCGCCTGTCCACCGGGCTGTACGTGCTCTTCGGCTGGCTGGCGATGCTGCTGCTGTGGCCCGATCTGCGCCACATCGACGCCGCCGCGCTGGCCTGGCTCGTCGGTGGTGGCTTGGCCTACATGGTCGGCGCCGGCTTCTTCGTCTTCGACGCGTCGCTGCGCTTCGGCCACTTCATCTGGCACCTGTTCGCGCTGGCGGGCAGTGGCTGCCACGTGTGCGCCGCCGTGTGGCCTTCGATCGGCTGAGGCAGGCCAGCGCCGGGCGGCTCCCGATGGCAGCAAAGATAATCGCGCCATGTCCGATATCGCCACCGAGGTGCGGCGCCGCCGCACCTTCGCCATCATTTCCCACCCCGACGCCGGCAAGACCACGCTGACCGAGAAGCTGCTGTTGTTCTCGGGTGCGATCCAGATCGCCGGCAGCGTGAAGGCGCGCAAGGCGGCGCGCCATGCCACCAGCGACTGGATGGAGATCGAAAAGCAGCGCGGCATTTCGGTGGCGTCTTCCGTGATGCAGATGGAGTACCGCGGCTGCGTCATCAACCTGCTCGACACGCCCGGCCACCAGGATTTTTCCGAGGACACGTATCGCGTGCTGACTGCGGTGGACGCGGCGCTGATGGTGATCGATGCGGCCAACGGCGTCGAGCCGCAGACGCGACGGCTCTTGCAGGTCTGCCGCGCGCGCAACACGCCGATCCTCACCTTCGTCAACAAGATGGACCGCGAGGTGCAGGAGCCGCTGGCGCTGATGGACGAGATCGAACGCGAGCTCGGCATGAGCGTCGTGCCGTTCACCTGGCCGGTCGGCATGGGCAAGCGCTTTCACGGCGTGATGGATTTGCGCGAAGAACGCATGCGCGTCTTCATGCCGGGCGCCGACCGGCATCACGACGCCGATGAGATGCTGACAGGCCTCGACAACCCGGCTTACGCCGAGCGCTTCGGCGCCGAGTGGCAGCACGCGCGCCACGACATCGAGTTGGTGCAGGGCGCGGCGCCATCGTTCGACGAGAAGGACTTTCTAAGCGGCAAACAAACGCCGATGTTCTTCGGCTCGGCCATCAACAACTTCGGTGTGAAGGAAGTGCTCGACGCGTTGGTGGACCTCGCGCCGCCGCCGTCGTCGCGCGCGTCGATGCAGCGCGAGGTCGCGCCCGACGAGAAGAAGTTCAGCGGCGTCGTCTTCAAGATCCAGGCCAACATGGACCCGGCGCACCGCGACCGCATCGCCTTCGTACGCGTCGCCTCGGGCCACTTCCAGCGCGGCATGCGGCTGAAAGTGGTGCGCAGCGGCAAGGAGCTGCGGCCGAACACGGTGGTGAGTTTTCTGTCGCAACGGCGTGAGCTGCTCGACGAGGCCTTTGCCGGCGACATCATCGGCATCCCGAATCACGGCGTGCTCCAGCTCGGCGACACGCTGACCGAAGGCGAAGCGCTGCAGTACACCGGCCTGCCGTTCTTCGCGCCGGAGATGTTCCGCAGCGTCGAAGTGGCCGACCCGCTGCGCACCAAGCAGTTGAAGGCCGGCCTGACGCAGCTCGGCGAGGAAGGCGCGATCCAGGTCTTTCGCCCGGTGGCGGGCTCGGTGCTGCTGCTCGGCGCGGTCGGTCAACTGCAATTCGAAGTGGTGGCGCACCGCCTCGAACACGAGTACGGCTGCAAGGCACGCGTCAGCGCGTCACGTTTTCAGATCGCGCGCTGGGTGACGTGCGACGATGCGAAGGAGCTGCAGCGCTTCATCGACGCCAACGCGCACCGCGTCGCGCACGACGCTGTCGATGCGCCGACGCTGCTCGTGGAATATGCGCCGGAGCTGCGCGCGATCGAAGGCAACTGGCCGAAGATCAGGTTCCACACGATGCGCGAACACGCCGGCCTGGTGTTTCACAAGGCCGGCGCGTAGCGCCGACCTCGCGACCGATCAGCTCTCGACCAGCTCGTGCAGCTCGTTGGCGACGGCTGCCGGCGCCTTCGCTGCTGGCGCGCCACGCAGATGCCGCGCCAGCGCCGCGCCCGCGGCCTGCCCGACTTCGCCCCAGGCCTTGCGCCGCCCTTCGGCGCGCGAGCGATGCTTGCTCTTCAGCTCCGACAGATCTCGCAGCGCCAGCGGCAGCGGCATGCGAAAGGCCTCGGGCGTGATGCGCTCGGCGCTGAACTTCTCCCAGAACTCGTCGTAGGAGTTCTGGAAGCTCGAGGCGTACTTGGCCTCGTAGTGCATCTGCGCCGGCGCATGCACCGCGTACATCTCTTCCATGCCGCAGACCTGGCCGATGCCGGCCAGCGCGGCCAGGCCGAAGTACGGTGGCGAGTTCTGCTTGAAGCAGGCGCGGAAAATCTGCAACTCGGGCCAGGTGTGGGTTTGGCAGCGCGTGATGAAGATCGTCGGCCGGCTCTCGCGTCCGAACATCGCGGCGTCGGCCCAGATGAAGTTCATGCTGCCCACCTGTTGGCCGTCGGTGAACAGCCGCAGGTACAGATCGCCCTCCAGCGTTTCCTCGCCGGCCAGGCCCATGCGCATCACGAAATGGTGGCCATCGATCTCGGCCGACCACAGCGTGAAGCCCTGCGGCGTGTACAGCGCATCGAGCAAGGCGTCGTCGAAGGTATCGGCCTCGTAGCGGTAGTGGCGCAGCGCAGCGCGAAAACGCTGCCTCAGGCTGTAGCCCTGCACCAGGTAGCCGGGGTGCGAGATGAAGTGAAACGGATCCCAGGGCCCGCCGACCGCGCGCCTGCGCCCGGCAAGCCGCAGGTAATCCTGCTGCGCCATCTCGCGCATCAGGCCGGGGTAGGCCAGCGCGCGCAACGAGCACAGCGCGCGAAACAGTGCCGGGCGCGCGCCCTTGTCACGGTAGAACTCGCGCACCATGGCGGCAAAGGCCTGAACGAAGGTGGTCATGCGGTTTTCGGGCGCGGGCAAAGCTTCAACAGGCCGGCAGCTTAATGCACGGGATTTCGCCGTCGGCGCGCAGCCGCGGGCCAGACGCGCCAGCAGCGCGAATAATGTCGCGCTCATGCTGCTCGCCCACCTGCCGCCCCGCCTGCCGCTGTATCTCGACCTGATCCGATGGGACCGCCCGGCCGGCTGGCTGCTGCTGCTGTGGCCGACGCTTTCGGCACTGTGGATGGCCGCCGGCGGCTTCCCCGGCTGGCACTTGCTGACGGTGTTCGTGATCGGCACGGTGCTGATGCGCAGCGCCGGCTGCTGCGTCAACGATGTCGCCGACCGCGAGTTCGACCGCCACGTCAAGCGCACGGCCGAGCGCCCGGTGACGCGCGGCGCGGTCTCGCCGAAGGAAGCGCTGATGCTCGGCGCCGCGCTCGCGCTCGCCGCCTTTGTGCTGGTGTTGACGACCAACGCGTTGACGATCGCATTGTCCTTCGCTGCGCTCGCGATCACCGTCGCCTATCCGTATGCCAAGCGCTTCGTCTCGATGCCGCAGGCCGTCCTCGGCGTGGCCTTCTCGTTCGGCATCCCGATGGCGTTTGCCGCTGCCAGCGGTGCGGTGCCGTGGCTGGCGTGGGCACTGCTGTCGAGCAACCTGCTCTGGGTGCTGGCCTACGACACCGAGTACGCGATGGTCGATCGCGACGACGACTTGAAGATCGGCATGAAGACCAGCGCCATCACGCTCGGCCGTTTCGATGTTGCCGCGGTGATGGCGTTCTACGCGCTGCACTTGATGTCGTGGGCGTTGCTGGGCCGCGCGCTCGGCCTGGGCGGCTGGTTCCATGCCGGCGTCGCCGCCGCCGCGGCGCAGGCGCTGTGGCACTTCGCGCTGATCCGCTCACGCGCGCGCGACGGCTGCTTCGCCGCGTTCCGGCGCAACCACTGGCTGGGCTTCGCGCTCTTCACCGGCACCGCGCTCGACCTGGCGCTGCGCTGACAGCGCGTCGGGACTACGGCTTCTTGCGGTACTCGGCGATGGCGCGATCGAGATCGAGGTACTGTTCGCACTGCGTGCCGCAGAGCTCGGCCAGGCGCTTCAGGTGCTTGCCGGCTTCTTCCGGCTGCTTGGCCATCAGGTAGGCCTCGCCGATGTACTCGTGCGCGCCGAGGTGCGCACGGTCGATGCCGAGCGCGCGCTTGTAGTGCCGAAAGGCCTCGTCGAGGCGGCCGGCCTTGCGGTAGGCAAAGCCGAGCCAGTTGTGGCCGTCGGCATGGCGGTCGTTGGACAGCACATGGCCGCGCAGCAGGCGGATCGCGTCCGGCCAGCGCTTGTCGTTGATCGCGGAGATGCCTTGCAGGTAGGCCGGCTGCGACTCGGCAGGGTCGGCCTCGCCGCCACCGCCACCGCTGCCGCCGCCGCCATCGGCGCGGGCGGGCGCTGCCGCAGCCAGCGCGATCAGGATCGACAGGGCCGCTGCAAGTGTTTGCAAGCGAGTGTTCATGGAGGGCTCCTTCGCAGGCGGTGGCGGGCGACCCGCTGCCGGTTTACGTCGCAGCGCAGGGTTGCATTCCCGCGGACGACAGCGCCGATGCGCTGCGTAAACCAGCACGGCGCGTCATCCACGGGCCGACGGGACACGATCATGTCGATCTCGCGCAAGACCTTCCTCATCCATCTCACGAGCGCAGGCTGGCTGCTGGCTTCATGCGGCGGTGGCGGTGGCGACGATAACAGCGCCAACCCACCGCCCGGCGGTGGCTGCGGCGCCACGATCAGCGGCAACCACGGCCACACGCTGGTGATACCGGCCGCCGACCTGGATTCGACCACCGCCAAGACCTACGACATCCAGGGCGGCGCCGCGCACGCACACAGCGTCACCTTCAGCGCGGCGCAACTGGCGCAACTCAAGGGGGGTGCGACGGTGATGGTGACGAGCACGTTCACCATCGACCACGAGCATCAGGTCGGCGAACGCTGCACCTGAGGCGGTCAGCGGCCGAGTTCCTCGGCGCGCGTGCGCGCCGCCTGCAGCGCGCGCACGAAGGCGGCCTTGACGCCGCTGGCGTCGAGCGAGGTGATCGCCGCATGCGTGGTGCCGCCCTTGGAGGTGACACGCTCGCGCAGCGTCGCCGGCGACTCGTCGGACTGCATCGCCAGGTGCGCCGCGCCGGCGATGGTTTCCTGCGCCAGTCGGCGCGACGCGGCGGCCGAAAGGCCCATCTGCGTGCCGGCCTCGACCATCGCTTCGATCAGGTAGAACACGTAGGCCGGGCCCGAGCCCGACAAGGCCGTCACCGCGTCGAGGTCGGCTTCGGCGTCGAACCACAACAGATTGCCGCTGGGCGCGAGCACGCGCTCGATGGCCGCACGGTCGTCGCTGCTCACCGCCGCGCGCGCGAACAGGCCGGCGATGCCCTTGCCGATCAGTGCCGGCGTGTTGGGCATCGCGCGCACCACGCGCTCGGTGCCTGCCGCGCGCGCGAGCGCATCGCTGCGCACCCCTGCCATCACCGACAGTTGCAGCGCGCTGCTCACGTGCGGCGCGCAGGCGGCTGCGGCCTCGGCAAAGCTCTGCGGCTTGACCGCCCAGATCACGATCTGCGCCTCGCGCAGCGACGCATCGGCCGCGGGCAAGAGACGCACGCCCGGCCGCGCCGCGGCGATGCGCGCACGCTGCTCGTCCCAGGGCTCCACCACCGTGATGCGCGCTGCCGGCCAGCCGCCCCACAGCAGGCCGCCGAAGATCGCGCCGGCCATGTTGCCGCCGCCGATGAATGCGAGATGAGGTGCGGTGGTCATCGATCTAGTTTAGGCCGGGCCGCTCGATGTGCGGCGCCGCGGCCGCTCATGCAAACCCGGCATCGAAGCCCTTCCTATTCCACCCCGCGCCCGCCTACAGTGCGTGCCACGCCAGCATTGCGCGCCGCTCACGAGGCGGCGCGCGGTGCGCGAACCAACACCACTGGAGACACCCGTCATGGCCCTGAGCTACGTCACTGATCACGCCGACAGCCCCTGGAACGTCTATCTGCAGCAGATCGACCGCGTCACGCCCTATCTCGGCCACCTGTCGCGCTGGGTCGAGACGCTGAAGCGCCCGAAGCGCACGCTGATCGTCGACATCCCGATCGAGATGGACGACGGCCGCATCGCCCATTTCGAGGGCTTCCGCTCGCAGCACAGCCTGACGCGCGGCCCGGGCAAGGGCGGGGTGCGCTACCACCCGGACGTGACGCTGGAAGAGGTGATGGCCCTGGCGGCGTGGATGACGATCAAGAACGCCGCCGTCAACCTGCCCTACGGCGGCGCCAAGGGCGGCATCCGGGTCGATCCGAAGCAGCTGTCGCTCAAGGAGCTGGAGAAGCTGACGCGACGCTACACCAGCGAGATCGGCATCATCATCGGCCCGCAGCAGGACATCCCCGCGCCCGAACGTCAACACCAACAGCCAGATCATGGCGTGGATGATGGACACCTACTCGATGAACGTCGGCGCCACCGCCACGGGCGTCGTCACCGGCAAGCCGATCCACCTCGGCGGCTCGCTCGGCCGCGTCAAGGCCACCGGCCGCGGCGTCTTCGTCACCGGGCGCGAGGCAGCGCGCCGCGCCGGCCTGAACCTCGACGGCGCGCGCGTCGCGGTGCAGGGCATGGGCAACGTCGGCTCGTCGGCGGCCGAGCTCTTCGGCCAGGCCGGCGCCAAGATCGTCGCCGCGCAGGACCACACCGGTTCGATCGCCAACAAGAACGGCTTCGACCTGTCGCAACTGATTCCGCACGTCAAGGCCACGGGCGGCGTCGGCGGCTTCAAGGGCAGCGAGCCGATCGACAACGAATCGTTCTGGGACGTCGATTGCGAGATCCTGATCCCGGCCGCGCTCGAAGGCCAGATCACGGCCGCGCGCGCCAACCGCGTCAAGGCCAAGCTCGTGCTCGAAGGCGCGAACGGCCCGACCCACCCGGCCGCCGACGACATCCTGCGCGAGCGCGGCATCGTCGTCGTGCCCGACGTGATCTGCAACGCCGGTGGCGTCACCGTCTCGTACTTCGAGTGGGTGCAGGACTTCAGCTCGTTCTTCTGGACGGAAGACGAAATCAACCTGCGCCTGGACAAGATCATGGTCGGCGCGCTGAAGCACATCTGGGAAACCGCCGACCAGCACAAGATCACTTTGCGCACGGCGACGTTTGCAGTGGCCTGCGAGCGCATCCTGATGGCGCGCGAGGAGCGCGGGCTGTATCCGTAGCAGGCCCACCCCCGGAGCGGCTGCGGCTCCCCCTCAAGGGGGCTGCCTGGTGCCGGCCGGGGTTACTACACGTTTTGTTTTTTGTGTAGTAACCTCGCGGCATGCCCGAGCTCTACCGTGAACTCACGCTGACCGCGCAGACGGCCTATGCCGAGGTGCTCGAGCAGGCGCGCGTGACCGAACTCGATGCGCTGGCGGCGCTGACCGGCGCCTTCGCGCGGCGCACGATCAAGGGCCGCGACTATGTCTATTTCGGCTATCGCGATCCGATCGGCGGCGCACAACGGCGCGTCTACGTCGGCCCGGCTGACGAGCGCGTCACGGCGCTGATCGAACGCTACCAACAGGTCAAGGCGCCCAAGCGGCTGGCGCCCAACGCGCGTGCCGCCATCGCGCTCGGTTGTGCCGACACCCTGCCCAAGCACCACCGCATCGTGCGCCAACTCGCCGCCTATGGATTCTTCCGCGCCGGTGGCGTGCTGATCGGCACACACGCCTTCATCGCCATCGGCAACCTGCTGGGCGCGCGCTGGGTGCATGGCGACCGCACGCTCGATGTCGATTTCGCCCACGCCGGCCGCAACGTGTCGTTGGCGTTGCCGTCGGACGTGAAACTGTCGGTGCACGACGCGCTGACCTCGCTCGAGATGGGGTTGCTGCCGATCCGCGAGTTGTCGGGCGCGCCCGGCGCGCAATACCGCAACCCGGCCGATCCCGAGCTGCGGCTGGACTTTCTCACCGCCCCGGTACGCGGCAATGCGCCGGTGCACATCGGCGACCTCGGTCTGACGCTCGAGCCGCTGAAGTTCATGGAGTTCTCGCTCGAGGGCACGACCCAAGCCGCGCTGCTCGGTCGCGACGGCGCGCCGCTGGTCAACGTCCCGGCGCCGGCGCGCTACGCGGTGCACAAGCTGATCGTCCATGGCGAACGCGACGCGGCGTCGCGCGCCAAGGCGGTCAAGGACATCGAGCAAAGCGCGGCGCTGGTCGAGTGGCACCTCGACAACGACCAGGCCGCGACGTTCAACGACGCCTGGAACGATGCCCTCGGCCGCGGTAAAGGCTGGGCGCAGCGCGCGCGTCAGGGCCAGCGCGCGCTCTTGGCGCGCCATCCGGCCTTGGCCGACGCGTCATTGTGGCGTTGAGCGGCGAATCCTTGACCAAGCGCGCAGCGCGACCGGGTTGCTCGCTCTTGTCCCTCGAGTGGGCTTTGGGGAAACCCGTTGTTGCCCACAGTCGGTGCCGTCCGTGTGCACTTGACACAAGGACCCGTATGTTCTTAAGATGCACTTGTGACAAGTGTTTAACGATGTCTGACGACCTTCGTGGTCGAAAGGCACACTCAAGATAGAGCCATCGTGATGCCCACCATTCGAGTCGAGCATGACGTTTTCGAGGGCCTGAAGTCGCTGGCCGAACCGTTCACCGACACGCCAAACACCGTAATCCGTCGCCTATTGCAGGAGCGGGGAGTGATCTCACAAGCGCCAGTCTTACCCCCCGCCTCACGGTCGCAACCACAGCAGGCCCCCGTCACAACGAAGGAAGCGGCTCATGCTCGGGGCGCGGGACTTACTCCGCAGTCCGTCTATGAGACCTTTCTACTGCACGCTCTCAGCACACAGTTCAAGGGTGAGGCTGACAAGATCGACGCGACTCGGTCGGTCATCTCCTTGATGAAGCAGCACGGATTCATTGGCCCGGCTGATGAAGTACGAGTGAAGACCGGCGAGACGAAGGCAGAGAACACCATCGCCTGGGGACGCAACGCATTGAAGGAGCGAGGACTAATCAGCCGCAACTCACGACGCGGCACGTGGGAACTGACACCCAAGGGGCTCGTCGAATCCCGGAATGTCACGCTGCCACTAAACAAGTGAGGGTTGCAACAGCCGCATCTTCCTGCCAAACAGCACAGGGCAGCGTCCAGCACAGTAGCAGCGTCAGGTCTTGCCCTTTGCCCTCAACGTCTCCTTGCCCTCGCGAAGTCCAAACGATGGCGCGATTGGCAACGAGTCCACGCGCTATTTCGACGCCGCCGAAGCCGGCGCAACAGGCGCGACGAGCGCCCCCGCCGCCGGCGCCGGCACCACCACCCCCGGCCCGATTGGAATGTCGGCCGTGGCGGTGACGCTGGTGACGAAGTGCCTCGTCTCGCCGAAGCAGGTGGTAGGCAGGCCGACCTTCTCTTCGTAGTGCAGCGTCACGCGCTTGCCGACGGCGCCTTGAATGTCGGCGGCAGCCTTGGCGTCGTGCACCGTGAAGTAGAACTTCTCGACCGAACTGCCGGGCAGCGAAACCAGCGCCAGCTCGCCTTCCCAAGTCTTGCAGAACCAGCCCTTGTGCGAGAACTTCTGCACCCAGCCGGCGCGCTCGCCGCTCGAATAGCTCCACTTCAGCGCGAGCCAGAAGTAGGCGGCGACGAGCAGGGCGATGACGAGAAGAGCAGCAAGAAAGCGGATCAGCATGAGACAGGGCCGTCGGCAGCGGACAAGCCCGCATCGTCGCACAGCGCATCGCTGGCTACGATGCGCGCCTCGTTGATCACCGGATGGCCCCCATGCTGCGTCGCTCGCTTCTGATCCCGATCCTGGCTGCGGCCGTCCCCGCCTGGGCCCAAACCGCCTGGCCGCTCAAGCCCGTGAAGATCGTCGTGCCCGCACCCGCGGGCAGCTCGCTCGACCTGATCGTGCGCGCGATGAGCGACAAGCTCGGCGCGCGCTGGGGCCAGCCGGTCGTGGTGGAGAACAAGCCCGGCGCCGGCGGCATGCTCGGCATGGACATCGTGGCCAAGGCCGGCGATGGCGGCCACACGCTGGGCATCGGCTTCAACGGACCGATCGCCTTTGCGCCGTTCCTGTACCGCAAGATGCCCTACGACCCGGCGCGCGATCTGGTGCCGGTGGTGATGACGACGTCGCAGCCCAACGTGCTCGCCGTCAACGCCGACAAGGTGGCGGCCAAGACGGTGGCCGAGTTCGTCGCCTGGGCCAAGTCGCAGGACGGCAAGATGAACTACTCGTCGCTCGGCAACGGCAGCTCGGCGCACCTGACGATGGAGCTGTTCCTGGCCGAGAGCGGCATCAAGGCCACGCACATCCCGTTCAACGGCTCGCCGCCGGCCGCGATGGCGGTGGCGCAGGGCGAGGCCGACGCCACGTTCATGGTGGCGCCGGCGTTGCTGCCGCATGTCCGCAACAACAAGGTGCGGCTGCTGGCTGTCAGCAGTGCGCAGCGGCCCGACTCGCTCAAGGATTTGCCGACGCTGGCCGCGGCCGGTTACCCGAACGTCGAGTCGCTGGCCTGGAACGGTCTGTTCGCGGCGGCGGGCACGCCCGATGCCGTGGTGGCGCGCATCAACGCCGATGTCAACGAGACGCTGAAGGACGCGGCCGTGAAGGCCACGCTCGATGCGCAGGGCCTGACCGCCGTCGGCGGCAGCGCGGCCGACTTCAAGCGTGCGATCGATGGCGATGTGAAGCGCTGGGGCGCGTTGATCGACAAGCTCGGCATCAAGCTGGATTGATCCCGGCGAGCAGCGCTGCGTTGCCGCCCGCTGCCGCGGTGTTCACCGTCAGGGTCTGCTCGGCGGCCAGGCGCCACAGGCTGGCACTCAGGTCGCCGACCCACAGCGGCACGATCGCGCCGCGGCGCGCTGCCAGGCCGGGCCGCAGCGCAGCGACGAAGCCGGGCTCGGCGATGACGCCGTGCACGCGGTCGTCGGCCGTGATCGCGGCCACCGCTGCGTCGAAGGGCGCGTCGATGATCTGCATCGCGCCTTCGGGCAGGCCACCGGCACGCTGCCAGTAGATGCGCACGCCGTCGGCCTGCTCGCGCGCTGCGGGCGGCAGCGCGACGAGCAGGGTGTTGCCCGCGGCGAGCGCGGCCTGCCACTGCGCTTGCGTTGCCGCGTCGGCGACGGTGGCGATGCCGGCAACGACGCCGCGGCCGTGCAGGCGCAGCTCGTTGCGCTCGCCGGTCGGACCGGGCAGCGATTGCACGGCGAGTTGCGCGCGCGCTTGCGCGGCGAGTGCGCTTGCGCGAACGCGGTCGAGCCACTCGCAGCGCGCATCGAGCGTCGCGTCGTTCCACGCGCTGCTGATGGCGCGCGCGATGACGGCGCCGAGGTCGGCGGGCGGCGCGGCTTTCAATCCGATCGGCGCGGCGGTCTGCGCAGGCGCCGCCGCAAAGCGCCGCAGGTAGTGCGGACCACCCGCCTTCGGCCCGGTGCCGGACAGCCCTTCGCCACCGAACGGTTGCACGCCGACCACCGCGCCGATGGTGTTGCGGTTGACGTAGACGTTGCCGATGCGCGCACGATCGGCGATGCGCTCGGCGCGGCTGTCGATGCGCGTCTGTACGCCCAGCGTCAGGCCGTAGCCGAGGGCGTTGATGCGGTCCACCAGCGCATCGACATCGCCCGACCAGCGCACGATGTGCAGGACCGGGCCGAAGACTTCTTCGCTCATGTCCTCGATGCGCGGCAGCTCGAAGGCGATCGGCACCTGGTGCGTCGGCCCGGCGGCGCCGCGCGGGCTCGCTGCGACGAGCTTCGCGCTGCGCAGCAGGCGCTCGACATGGCGCGCGATGTTCGCGTGCGCCTCGGCATCGATCAGCGGCCCGACATCGGTGGGCAGTTGCGCCGCATCGCCGACGCGCAGTTCCGCCATCGCGCCGGCCACCATCTCGATCAGGCCGTCGGCGATGCTCTCGTGCACGCACAAGAGACGAAGCGCCGAGCAGCGCTGACCGGCGGAGCGGAAGGCGCTCTGCACGACGGCATCGACCACCTGCTCGGGCAGCGCGGTGCTGTCGACGATCATCGCGTTCAGGCCGCCGGTTTCGGCGATCAGGGGGCGCAGCGCATCGCCGCTCTTGGCCAGCGTGCGGTTGATGATCTGCGCCACCGGCGTGCTGCCGGTGAAGGCCACGCCCGCGGTGCGTGCATCGGCCACGAGCGCGGCGCCGACGGACTCGCCCGGGCCGTGCAGCAGCGCCAGCGCGTCGCGCGGCACGCCGGCTTGGTGCAGCAGCTCGACGCAGCGCAGCGCCACGAACGGCGTCTGTTCGGCGGGTTTGGCGGCAACGCTGTTGCCCGCTGCGAGCGCGGCAGCGACCTGGCCGCAGAAGATCGCGAGCGGAAAGTTCCACGGGCTGATGCAGACGAAGACGCCGCCGCCGAGCATGGCTTCGGGTTGTGGTTGTTCGGCCTGATTCGCGTAGTAGCGCAGGAAGTCGACCGCCTCGCGCACCTCGGCCACGCAATCGCCGAGCGTCTTGTGCGCCTCCTTCACCAGCAGGCCGCAGAACTCGGCCAGGCGCGCGTCGAGCGCGTCGGCGGCGCGGCGCAGGATCGCGGCGCGCGCAGTTGCGGGCGTGGCGTTCCATGCGGTGAAGCCGGCGGCCAGGCGCGCCATCGAAGCATCGACATCCGCCGAGCTCGATTCGGCCACGGCGGCGACATGCGCCGAGGCGATCGCGGCGTCGAGCGGCGCGCGATCCTGAACACACGCGAGGTCGGCGCCGGTGGAGTTGGGCCGCGTGTCGTTGCGGCTCATCGCATAGAGATCGCGCGGCAGCGGCAACGCGCGCCGATCGATGCGCGCCAGCGGCGAGGCCAGCAACTGCGCCGGACTCACGTCGTCGTCGGCG
This sequence comes from uncultured beta proteobacterium, assembly GCA_963738605.1. GTDB lineage: Bacteria > Pseudomonadota > Gammaproteobacteria > Burkholderiales > Burkholderiaceae_C > CADEEN01. The sequence continues at coordinate 86,534 of CAVTXG010000007.1, read as the reverse complement.
AGTTGATGCACGAACGACGAGTTCGCGCCGTTTTCGAGCAGGCGGCGCACGAGATACGCGAGCAGATCGCGGTGCTCGCCCACCGGCGCGTAGATGCGCAGCGGCAGGTTCGGGTGGGCGGCCAGCACTTCGCGGAACACACCTTCGCCCATGCCGTGCAGGCGCTGAAATTCGTACTGCGCCTTCGCCGAGTTCGCCACCTGCGCGATCGCCGCGATCGTCGCCGCGTTGTGGCTCGCGAACTGCGGATAGATCACGTCGGCGTGGCCGATCAGCGCCTGCGCGCAAGCCAGGTAGGCGATGTCGGTGTGCTGCTTGTGCGTGAACACCGGGTAGCCGGCAAGGCCCAGCTCCTGCGCGCGCTTGATCTCGCCGTCCCAGTACGCGCCCTTGACCAGGCGCACCATGAATTTCAGGTCGTGCGCGCGCGCGATGCGCGCGACTTCAGCCACGACTTCGAGCGCGCGCGTCTGGTAGGCCTGCACGGCCAGGCCGAAGCCGCGCCATTGCGGATGATGCTTGGCGATGCGTTCGGCGAGGCGCTCGAAGACCTCGAGCGAGAGTTCGAGCCGGTCGCTCTCTTCGGCGTCGATCGTCAGATTCATGTCGGCGCGCGCGGCGGCGTCGAGCAGCGTGCCGACGCGCGGCAACAGCTCGGCGAAGACTCGCTCGCGCTGCGCGTCTTCGTAGCGCGAGAACAGAGCGGAGAGCTTGATCGAGATGCCATCCGCGGCCTCCGGACCGCGGCTTCCTGATTCGGTGGCTTCGGGGCCGCTGCTGCCGCGGCGGCCCTGCGCGATGGCGTCGATGGCCTTGCGGTACGAGGCCAGGTAGCGCTCGGCATCACGCTCGGTGCGTGCGCCTTCGCCCAGCATGTCGTAGGAGAAGCGAAGGACGGCGTGCTCGCGGCGCTGCTTTTGCGCTTCGGCCATCGCCTCGCCGATGTTGCGACCGAGCACGAACTGGCGGCCGAGCAACTGGATCGCCCGCACCGTGGCGGCGACCACGGTCTTGCTGCCCAGCCGTGTCAGCAGGCCGCCGCTGTCCTCGGCTTCGGGCAGGAACTTCTTCGACAGCGCGATCGCGGTGCCGGACAGGCTGGCGAGCATGCGGTGCGGGCTGCCTTCGCTGGCTTCGCTGAAATCGGCGCGGCCCAATTGGTCGGCGGTCAGCGCAATCGCGGTTTCGGCATCGGGCACGCGCAGCAGCGCCTCGGCCAATCGCATCAGCGCCAGGCCCTCGGCGCTGGTGATCGGGTACTCGCGCAGCAACGACTCCATCGCCCAGAACGGCGCCGGCTCGCGACGCACGCCCTCGACCCAGGGCGTCGCGGTCGCGGCCACGCGCGACCAGTCGAGGTCTTGCAGTGTGGCGAGCGCGGCGTCCACCACCTGGGCTTCGTCACGGTACGGATAGGGCAGGCGGGCGGCGGGCATGGGTACCTCGTGTTGACGGCGGCGGCTGAGGATCGACAGCGTATCGGTCCTGGCGCCGAATGAAGCTCGGCGATTTTCAGTCGTCGTGGTGAAATATCCGGTAATGGAACTGGACGCCATCGACCGCCGCATCCTGCGCGAGCTGCAGGCCGACGGCCGCATCACCAACCTGAAGCTGGCCGAAGCGGTGCACCTGTCGCCCACGGCCGTGCTGGAGCGCGTCAAGCGCCTGACGCGCGACGGCGTGATCCTCGGCTATGAAGCGCGGCTGAATCCCGAGCGTCTGGGCGCGGGGCTGATGGTGTTCATCGAGGTGCTGCTCGACCGCACCGTGCCCGACGTGCTCGACCAGTTCCGCGCCGCGGTGCAGGCGCGCCCCGAGATCCTCGAATGCCATCTGGTGGCCGGCGGCTTCGACTACCTGCTGAAGACGCGCGTGGCCGACATGGCCGCCTACCGCGCCTTCCTCGGCAGCGCGATCTGGGCGCTGCCGGGCGTGCGCGAGACGCGCACCTACGCGGTGATGGAAGAGGTCAAGAGCACGGCGCGGCTGCCGGTCTGAGTGCGGTGAGTGGCTGCGTCCGGCCCGTTGTGTGCGTTCGCGAACGTCGGCAAATGCGCTGTGCTGTGGCCGGTGCGCAAGCAAGTCGGCGGGCGGGGCGCAGTCGGGGCTCAAGCGTCGCTCGCCCTCGCTGCGCGAGGGTTCCCTGCGATGCTCGGTCTGAGGTCGCACCGCGAAACTCGCTGCACTCACTGCGTTCGTTGCGCTCGAACACTCGCGGTGAGTCAGATGCACGAAGCGCGCGGGTACGCGCGCCGACCTCAGCTCCTGGCCTTGCAGGCCGCGCCGGGCGCAAGCGCCCAGCTGCTCGCCAGGCACAAACAGTCCACTGGACTGTTTGTGTCCGGGCTCGCCTTCTCGGCGGCGCCATTCGCCCCGCCTGCGCCCCGCCCGCCGCCTTGCGCGGAGAGTCGTTCTTGGGGTGGAGTGAAGGGCAAGCCGCGGGCATCGAGCCCGCGGCTTGCCGCGCGCCGCAGGCGCGCGTGCAGGCGCGCGTGCACGCGCCAGCCGGGCTCGATGCCCGGCTGGGGTCTTTCTCCAACCAAGAACCCAGGCGGCTTTGCGATCCCCACGGTGTGTGCGCAAAGCGCGCATTCATAGTCGGCAATGGGCCGTCTACCGACGATGCGCCGCCTGTTGGATTTTCACCTCAGCCGCGGCTGCCGAAGATCGCGCTGCCGACGCGCACCAGCGTCGCGCCTTCGGCGATGGCCGCTTCGAGGTCGGCGCTCATGCCCATCGACAGCGTGTCGAGCATCAGGCCGTCGGCGCGCAAGTCCTCGAACAGCTCGCGCAGGCGGCGGTGCGGCACGCGCTGCGCCTCGAAGCCATCGACCGGCTCGGGAATCGACATCAGCCCGCGCAGCCGCAGCCGCGGCAGCCCCGCCACTGCGTGCGCCAACGCCGCGACCTCAACCGGCTCGACGCCGCTCTTGCTGGCCTGGCCGTCGATGTTGACCTGCACGCAGACGTTCAAAGGCGGCAGCTGCGCCGGCCGTTGCGTTGACAGGCGCTCTGCAACCTTCAACCGGTCGATCGTATGCACCCAGTCGAAGGCCTGCGCCACCTCGCGCGTCTTGTTGCTCTGCAGCGGCCCGATCAGGTGCCACTCGATCTCGGCCCGCAGATCCGCCAGCGCGTCGATCTTGGCCAGCGCCTCCTGCACGTAGTTCTCGCCGAAGGCGCGGCAGCCCGCGGCGTGAGCGGTGCGCACCGCGTCGGCGCCGAAGGTCTTGGCGACGGCCAGCAACGTGACGCTTTGCACGGGACGCCGCGCGAGAGTGCAAGCGTTGTCGATGCGCAGTCGGAGTTCTTGTAACTTGAGCGCGATGCTCGCCATAATGATCCGAGCCTAATTCAAAGCAAAGCGCGCGCTCGCATGGACATCACCCAGCTACTGGCCTTCTCGGTCAAGAACAAGGCCTCCGACCTGCACCTGTCGTCGGGCCTGCCGCCGATGATCCGCGTGCACGGTGACGTGCGCCGCATCAATGTCGATCCGTTGGAGCACAAGCATGTGCACGACATGGTGTACGACATCATGAACGACTCGCAGCGCAAGCACTACGAAGACACGCTCGAGTGCGACTTCTCGTTCGAGATCCAGGGCCTGGCGCGCTTTCGCGTCAACGCCTTCAACCAGAACCGCGGCGCCGGCGCCGTCTTCCGGACCATCCCGAGCAAGATCCTGACGCTGGAGCAACTCAACGCGCCCAAGGTCTTCGCCGACTTGTCGCTGCGCCCGCGCGGCCTCGTGCTCGTCACCGGCCCGACCGGCTCGGGCAAGAGCACGACGCTGGCCGGCATGGTCAATCACTTGAACGAGAACATGTACGGCCACGTGCTGACGGTCGAGGATCCGATCGAGTTCGTGCACGAGAGCAAGAAGTGCCTGGTCAACCAGCGCGAGGTCGGGCCGCACACGCTGTCCTTCAACAACGCGCTGCGCGCCGCGCTGCGCGAGGACCCGGACGCGATCCTGGTGGGCGAAATGCGCGACCTGGAGACCATCCGCCTGGCGCTCACCGCCGCCGAGACCGGCCACCTGGTGTTCGGCACGCTGCACACCTCGAGCGCGGCCAAGACCATCGACCGCATCGTCGATGTCTTTCCCGCGGCCGAGAAGGACATGGTGCGGGCGATGCTGTCGGAGTCGCTGATCGCGGTGATCGCGCAGACCCTGTGCAAGCTGAAGGACGGCTCGGGCCGCGTCGCCGCGCACGAAATCATGATCGCCACCTCGGCCATCAAGAACCTCGTGCGCGAGAACAAGGTGGCGCAGATGTATTCCTCGATCCAGACCGGTCAGAGCCTGGGCATGCAGACGCTGGACCAGTGCCTCACCGAGATCGTGCGGCGCAACATCATCTCTCCGGCCGAAGCGCGCTCACGCGCCCGCTTCCCCGAAAACTTCCCCGGATGAAATGTCCCCCCCGAAGCGGCTTTGCCGCTCCCCCCAGGGGGCCGAGGCCCGCGGCTCAAAGCCGACATGCGTCGGCTTGGACGGGCCGAGGAAGGGCCGCGTCTCGCGGTCCTGCGGCCTGCAAGGCCCGCCAGCGGCCTGGCAAAGCCAGTTCCGCGGCGGCCGCGTGGCAAGAGCGCCCGACACCTCGCAGCCCGGCGCTAGCCCGGGTCTGATCTGACTTACGACCACAGGATTTCGCATGGAACGCGACCAGGCCTCCAAATTCGTCAACGACCTGTTGCGGCTGATGGTCAGCCGCAACGGCTCCGACCTCTTCCTTACCGCCGACTTTCCGCCCGCCATCAAGGTCGACGGCAAGATCACCAAGGTCAGCCCGCAGCCGCTCACCGGCCAGCACACGATCGCGCTGGTGCGCGCGGTGATGAACGACAAGCAGGCCGCGGAGTTCGAGAAGACGAAGGAATGCAACTTCGCGATCTCGCCCACCGGCATCGGGCGCTTCCGCTGCAACGCCTTCGTGCAGCAGGGCAACGTCGGCCTGGTGATGCGCACGATTCCGATGACGATCCCGACGATCGATTCGCTTGGCCTGCCGCAGATCCTCAAGGACGTGGCCATGGCCAAGCGCGGCCTGGTGATCTTTGTCGGCGCCACCGGCTCGGGCAAGAGCACCTCGCTGGCCGGCATGGTCGACTACCGCAACGAGAACAGCTACGGCCACATCATCACCGTCGAAGACCCGGTCGAATTCGTGCATCCGCACAAGAACTGCATCGTCACCCAGCGCGAGATCGGCATCGACACCGAAGACTGGTTCGCTGCGCTGAAGAACATGCTGCGCCAGGCGCCCGACGTGATCCTGATGGGCGAGATCCGCGATCGCGAGACCATGGAGCACGCTGTGGCCTTCGCCGAGACCGGCCACCTGTGCATGGCCACGCTGCACGCCAACAGCGCCAACCAGGCACTCGACCGCATCATCAACTTCTTCCCTGAAGAGCGGCGCTCGCAGTTGTTGATGGACCTGTCGCTGAACCTGAAGTCCCTGGTGTCGCAGCGCCTGCTGCCGCGCCAGGAAGGCAAGGGCCGCATCGCGGCGGTGGAGGTCCTGCTGAACACGCCGCTGATTGCCGACATGATCTTCAAGGGCGAGGTCGGCGAGATGAAGGAGCTGATGAAGCGCTCGCGCGAACTCGGCATGCAGACCTTCGACCAGGCACTGTTCGATCTGTACGAAACCAACCTCGTCACCTACGAGGACGCCCTGCGCAACGCCGACTCGGTCAACGACCTGCGCCTGCAGATCAAGCTCAACAGCCAGCGCGCCCGCACCGTCGATCTGGCGGCCGGTACCGAGCACCTGAGCATCGTGTAATCTGGCGCTTCGCTGGATCAACACGGCCTCTTTCGAGGCCGTGTCCGTTTGTGGAGCCCCGATGAGCACTTCCAAGCCCAAACCCTACGCGCCGGGCGCAGCGCACGACGTGGCCTTTCTCGGCCTCGGTGTGATGGGTCTGCCGATGGCCGGCCATCTCGCGCGCGCCGGTCATCGCGTCACCGTCTTCAACCGCACGGCTGCAAAGGCGCAGGCCTGGGTGGCGGAGTACGGCGGCAAGGCGGCAGCCACGCCGCGCGAGGCTGTGGCGGGGGCGTCGATCGTGTTCGCTTGCGTCGGCAACGACGACGACTTGCGCTCGATCACGCTCGGCCATGACGGGGCCTTTGCCGGCATGGCGCGCGCTTCGATCTTCGTCGACCACACCACCGCCTCGGCAGCGGTCGCGCGCGAGCTCTACGCCGCAGCGCGCGAGCGCGGCCTGCACTTCATCGATGCGCCGGTTTCCGGCGGCCAGGCCGGCGCCGTCAACGGCGCGCTGACGGTGATGTGCGGCGGCGACCAGGCCGCGTTCGATCGCATTCAGCCGGTGGCGATGGCGATGGCCAGGGCGGTGACGCGTATCGGCGACTCAGGCGCCGGCCAGCTTGCCAAGATGGTCAACCAGGTTTGCGTCGCCGGCGTCGTGCAGGGCCTGGCCGAGGGCATCGCCTTCGGTCAGAAGGCGGGCCTGGACATGAAGCTGGTGCTCGATGTCATCGGCAAGGGCGCGGCGCAGAGCTGGCAAATGGACAACCGCGGCACGACGATGGTCGACGCCAAGTTCGACTTCGGCTTTGCGGTCGACTGGATGCGCAAGGACCTCGGCCTCGTCCTCGACGAGGCGCGCCGCAACGACTCGAAGCTGCCGGCAACTGCGCTGATCGACCAGTTCTACGCCGACGTGCAGGCAATGGGCGGGCGCCGCTGGGACACGTCGAGCCTGATCAAGCGGTTGACGTAGGCCCACCCCCGGAGCGGCTGACGCCGCTCCCCCTCAAGGGGGCAACGCCAGTGGCCTGGCAAAGCCAGATCCACGGCGTTCGCTTGGGAAATGCGCAGCGATCAACTTCACTTTTTTTGATCGCCCAGCGTCGCCAGTTCCTGATCGGTCAAGATCTCGAACACCCGCACCACCTTCTGCACGCCGGAGATGCCGCGTGCGAGCTCGGCCGCGCGCGAGGCTTCGCGCTCGGTGACGCGGCCCAGCAGGTAGACCGTGCCGCGCTCGGTCACGACCTTGACGGCATTGGCCTGCACATCTTTCGCATCGACGTAGGTCGCCTTGACCTTGCTCGTCAGGATGGCGTCGTTGGAGCGCGCGGCCAGCGAGGTCGAGCCCATCACCGCCAGATCGTTGACGGTGGAGCGCACGTTCTCGATCTTCGCGATCGCCTGCTCGACGGCGACGCGATCGGCCTCGGTGGGCACTTCGCCGGTGATCAGCGCCATGCGGTTGAAGCTGGTGACGTTGATGTGGCCGCGCTCGCCGACGACTTCGCGGATGCGCGTCAGCGACTTGAGTTCGACGTTCTGGTCTTCGAGCTGCACGCCGGCGGTGCGGCGGTCGGTCACCACCAGCGCGGCGCCGACGGCGCCGCCGATCGCGACCGCGGCACAACCGCCGAGCGTGGCCGCGGCGGCCAGGGCCAGCGTGGCGATGCGTGCGGCACGCATCGCACCCGAGGAAATCGTGTCCATGTCCTTCATGCGGAGTCCTGTTCACCCATCAATTGCAGATCCAGCGCGTCGGCCATGCAATGCAGCACCAGCGCGTGGCATTCGACGATGCGTGCTGCACGTTCGTGCGGCACTGCGATGTGGACGTTGGTTTCGCCCAAGAGTTCGGCAATGCCGGTGTCGGCGCCGGTGAGCGCGATCACGCTCATGTCCTTGCCCAGCGCAGCCTGCACCGCGGCGATCAGCGGCATCGGCGAGCGGCCGGCGGCCAGCACCAGCAGCACATCGCCCGGCACGCCGAGCGCGCGCACTTCCTTGGCCAGCGCCTGCTGCGGCTCGGCGCCGTCGGTCAGCGCCGCGGTGACGGCGCCCTGCTGGCCGAGCGCAAACGCCGCCAGCGGCGGGCGCTTGCGCTCGAAGCGGCCGACCCAGAGAGCGGCGGCATAGGGCGCGAGCGCCGACGACGCCCCGGCGCCGGCGATCATGACCTTGCCGCCGGCGGTGATGCAGCCGAGCAGCGCCGCGGCGGCCTGCGCGATCGGGCGCGACAGTGCCTCGGCACTTTGCGAAAGCAGATCGGCCGACTCGAAGAATTGCTGTTGAATGCGCTGCTCGAGCATGGGCGGCAATGATATGGCAGCAATCCGCGCGCCCCTCGCGTGCGTCGGCACCGATTGGTGTCACGACGCATCGAACGCCGCCTTCAACCACTGCAAGTGCGCGCCGTCGATCGCCACCACGTCGAAGCGGCACGGCGGCAGCACCGGCAGCGTCGTCAGATAACGCTGCGCCGCGAACACCAGGCGTGCGCGCTTGGCAGCACTCACACTCGCCGCAGCGCCGCCATGCGACGTGTCGGCGCGGGCACGCACTTCGACGAAGACGAGCGTGCCATCGCGCTCGCGGCAGATCAGATCGATCTCGCCACCGCGTGCGCGAGGCCCGCGTGCGACCCGATAATTGCGCGCCACCAGCGACAAGCCGGCGCGCTGCAGATGCGCCCAGGCGCGGTCCTCGGCATCTTGCCCGGTCGCCTGTCTCGCCTGTCTCGAATCGCCGCGGGAGAACCACGCCATCGCTGCCGCCTCGTCCTTGCCCGCGATCATCACCCAAGCCGCGGCCGCGGCGGCCGGCGGCCAGCACTGTCCAGGCAGCGCGCTGTATGTCGTTGCCACGCCGATCGGCAACCTCGCCGACCTGACGCTGCGCGCGGTGCATGTGCTCGGTCTGGTCGACGCGGTGGCCTGCGAAGACACGCGCGTCAGCGCCGGGCTGTTGAACCACCTGGGGCTGCACAAGCCGCTGATCGCGCTGCACGAGCACAACGAGCGCGAAGCGGCCGCGCGCGTGGTCGAGCGCCTCTCGCGCGGCGAGCGCGTGGCCTATGTCAGCGACGCTGGCACGCCCGCGGTCTCGGACCCGGGCGCGGCGCTGGTGGCTGCGGTCGGTGCCGCGGGCCATCGCTGCATCCCGATTGCCGGCGCGAGCAGCGTGATCGCGGCCTTGTCGGTGGCCGGCGACGCCGCAGGCAGCGCTTTTGCCTTCGCCGGCTTCGCGCCGAGCAAGGCCCTCGAGCGCCGCGCCTGGCTCGAAGCGCTGCTGCAGCGCGAAGGCGAATCGATCGTGCTGTTCGAGGCCCCGCACCGCGTGGCCGCGCTGGTCGAGACCGTGGCCGCGCTGGCGCCGGCGCGGCGCATCACGCTGGCGCGTGAGCTCACCAAGCAGTTCGAGGAGGTCGCCACGCTCGACGCCCGCGACGGGCCGGCGTGGCTGGCGACGGATGCGAACCGGCTGCGCGGCGAGTTCGTCGTCGTGCTGCATGCGCACAAGCCGCACGCCGCAGCGGCGATCGACGCTCAGGCCGAGCGCACGCTGGCGCTGCTGCTGGCCGAGCTGCCGCTGAAGCAGGCGGTGACGTTGGCCGCCGCCATCAGCGGCGCGCCGCGCAACACGCTGTACGCGCGTGCGCTGGCACTGCGCGGCGATGCTGCCGGTTGATCAGGAGCCCGGGCGCTCTTGCGCGTCGTGTTTCTGGCGATGGATGTGGCGGCTGGTCTTGTTCTGCATCTTGGCCAGGCGCGCGCGCTCCTTGGCACTGACGCTGCCGTCGGCCTTGGCCTTGTCTTCGGCCTTACATCCCTCACGCTCCTAGAATGGCCTGATGACTGCACGCGAACCCACCCTCGAACGCCTGGCGCTGGCCGAAGCGCTGCTGCTCGGGCCTTACGGGCTGACCGAGCACCAACTCGCCGCCGCGTTGGGAACCATCGCCGAGCACCGCATCGACGACGCCGACCTCTACTTCCAGAGCACGCGCCACGAAGGCTGGAGCCTGGAAGAAGGCATCGTCAAGAGCGGCAGCTTCTCGATCGATCAGGGCGTGGGCGTGCGCGCCGTCGCCGGTGAGAAGACGGCCTTCGCCTACAGCGACGACATCTCCGAAGCCGCACTGCTCGACGCCGCGCGCACCGTGCGCACCATTGCCTCGGCCGGCCAGAGCCGGCGCGTCAAGGTCGGCGGCGTGCCGCAGGTCGCTCCGAGCCACGTGCTGTACGGTCCCTCGGACCCGATCGGCACGCTCGACAGCACGCAGAAAGTAGCGCTGCTGGAGAAGGTCGAGCGGCTGGCACGCGCCAAGGATCCGCGCGTGGTGCAGGTCATGGCGGGGCTCGCGGCCGAGCACGACGTGGTGCTCGTGGCGCGCGCCGACGGAACACGCGCGGCCGATGTGCGTCCGCTGGTGCGGCTGTCGCTGACAGTGATCGCTGAACAAACCGTCAACGGCAGCGTCCGGCGCGAAGTCGGCAGCGGCGGTGGCGGCGGGCGCTTCGGCCTGGGCTATTTCACCGACCGCATGATCGAGTCGTATGTCGATCACGCCGTCAACGCCGCGCTCGTCAACCTCGAAAGCCGCCCCGCGCCGGCCGGCGAAACCACGGTAGTGCTCGGCCCCGGCTGGCCCGGCATCCTGCTGCACGAAGCGATCGGCCACGGCCTCGAAGGCGACTTCAACCGCAAGGGCTCGTCGGCGTTTTCCGGGCGCATCGGCCAGCGCGTCGCTGCCAAGGGCGTGACCGTGCTCGACGACGGCACGCTGCCCGATCGGCGCGGCTCGCTCAACGTCGACGATGAAGGCTGTGCCACGCAACGCACGGTGCTGATCGAAGACGGCATCTTGCGCGGCTACATCCAGGACGCAATGAACGCGCGCCTGATGAAGGTCAAGGCCACCGGCAACGGCCGGCGCGAGAGCTATGCGCACCTGCCGATGCCGCGCATGACCAACACCTACATGCTGGCCGGCGACAGGGGCCGCGACGAGATCGTCGCCAGCATCAAGCGCGGCCTGTACGCCACCAACTTCGGCGGCGGCCAGGTCGACATCACCAGCGGCAAGTTCGTGTTCTCGGCGAGCGAGGCATTCTGGGTCGAGAACGGCAAGGTGCTGTACCCGGTCAAGGGCGCGACCCTGATCGGCAGCGGCCCCGAATGCCTGACCCGAGTCTCGATGATCGGCAATGACATGCAGCTCGACAGCGGCGTCGGCACCTGCGGCAAGGAAGGCCAGAGCGTGCCCGTGGGCGTCGGTCAGCCGACCTTGCGCATCGACGGGCTGACGGTTGGCGGCACCGGCTGACCACCGCGGGTGCGTGCTACATTCATCCCCGTGAATACGCGGCCCCTGCCCACCTTCTTTGCTTACTTCTGGTTCTCGCACCGCACGGCGGCTGGAGAGGTCAAGGCGTAGGCAACAGGCAGCGCACCCACCCAGACAAACCGCCGGCAGCCCCGGCGGTTTTTCTTTTCCGCACAGGAGATTTCGATGAGCCAAGGTCCCGACCCGTCCCGCAGTGCCGACGACAGCGCGGAGGTGCCCTATGGCTACGCGCTGTCCGAGAAGACCAGCCGCACCGACGACCAGCGGATCAAGGACGTGACGCCGCTGCCGCCGCCGGAGCACCTGATCCGGTTCTTCCCGATCGCCGGCACGCCGGTCGAGGCGCTGATCGGCGAGACGCGCGAACGCGTGCGCCGCATCCTGCAGGGCGAGGATGACCGGCTGCTGGTGGTCATCGGGCCGTGCTCGATCCACGACCCGGCCGCTGCGATCGAGTACGCGCGCAAGCTGAAGGCCGAGCGGGCGCGGCATGCCGACACGCTCGAGGTGCTGATGCGCGTCTATTTCGAGAAGCCGCGCACCACCGTCGGTTGGAAGGGCCTGATCAACGATCCCTACCTCGACGAGAGCTACCGCATCCACGAGGGCCTGCGCATCGCGCGCCAGTTGCTGCTCGACATCAACCGCCTGGGCGTGCCGGCGGCCAGCGAGTTCCTCGACGTGATCAGCCCGCAGTACATCGGCGACCTGATCGCCTGGGGCGCGATCGGCGCGCGCACCACCGAGTCGCAGGTGCACCGCGAACTGGCTTCGGGCTTGAGCGCGCCGGTGGGCTTCAAGAACGGCACCGACGGCAACCTGAAGATCGCGATCGACGCGATCCAGGCCGCGGCCACGCCGCACCACTTTCTGTCGGTGCACAAGAACGGCCAGGTCGCGATCGTGCAGACCCGCGGCAACAAGGATTGCCACGTCATCCTGCGCGGCGGCAAGCAGCCCAACTACGACGCCGCGAGCGTGGCCGCAGCCTGCGCCGAGATCGAGGCGGCGAAGCTGCCGTGCCGGCTGATGATCGACACCAGCCACGCCAACAGCGCCAAGCAGTACCAGCGTCAGGTCGAGGTGGCGCGCGACGTCGGCGCGCAGTTGGCGGACGGCAGCCGCTGCATCTTCGGCGTCATGGTCGAAAGCCACCTGCAGGCCGGCGCGCAGAAGTTCAGCCCCGGCAAGGACGACCCGTCGCAACTGGCCTACGGCCAGAGCATCACCGACGCCTGCCTGGGTTGGGACGACTCGGTGGCTGTGCTCGAGGGCCTGTCCGACGCTGTCCGCGCGCGTCGCCAGAAACAGAAGTAAGTGTGTACCTGCAACCTTAGGAAAGCAGTCGGCATGCGGGGGTAAGCAGGGCAACGTCGGGCAAAGCTGCTGGCCTCGATGGCGCTGCGGCGATGCAATGGGTCTCCCTTGAACTCAGGAGATTCCTGACATGACCAAGACCTTCCGCTCCACCGCCCTCGCCCTGATGGCTGCGCTGCCGCTGGCCGTGCTGGCACAGACGGGCCAGCCCGCGCAGCCGGCCCAGCCCGGCCAGCCACCGGCGTCCAGCACGCCCGAGATCGCCTTCATGCGCGCCGATGCCAATGGCGACGGCAAGCTCAGCAAGGCCGAAGCGGCGCGCCTGCCGCAGGTCGCCCAGAAGTTCGACGCGCTCGACAAGGACAAGGACGGTGCGCTGTCGATGACTGAATACATGGTCGCGTTCGAGTCCGCTCCGAAGCAGTAGTTGACGGCCTCTCGGCCGCTGGCGCGGCCACTCCCCCGAGGGGAGGCTCGGGCCGGACGCTCGGGAGCGGCCCAGCGCTGGCCCGAGAACCGTGCTCAGTCCCGCCCCCAGGCGATCGAAGGCTGCGGCGCAAAACTCACCCGCCGCAGCTCTTCGACGCGCTCGCCCGGCCAGCCGCGCCAGCCGATGCGACCTTCGACCAGTTCGTAGCCGAGCAGCGCAAAGACCCGATCGCCGAGGAAGATCGGGCGCGCATTGCCGTACCAGTCGACGCAGCTCGCCCTGCACTGGTCGTCGCCGGACGCTCGCGTCGTGGCTGACGAGCGCAGCTCGCCGATCGGCTGCAGCGCGAGCGCGCGGTGGCGCAGGAACAGCACCGCCGCCGACTCGCTGCGCAGGCCGCGACGCGCGGCACCCGCCAATACCGGCAGGCCGATCACGCCCGACTCCCGGGCTTCGGCCTTGTAGAAGAAGCCATGCGTGCGCGTCTCGCCCTGCGCCGCATCACGTTGCACGTGGCTGGCGCTGACGCGCGCCTCGTTGTCCGACAAGCCCAGGCTCGTGAAATGCAGGTCCTTGCCGGCATTGCCGACCAGCACCGCGTCGCGCCCGAGCGCTTCGATGCGCTCGACGCCGTGGGCCAGCGTCAACGCCTGCGCGTCGCTGCGCAGCGCAAAGCGCAGCGCCACAGCATGCTCGCCGGCGCCGCCGGCCGGCGTGCCGTAGAGCAGCCAGTCGCCGATGAAACGGTTCTGCAGCGCGCGGCCCGATAGCGACGGCAACGGCCGGTAAGCGCTCTTCGCCGCAACGGCGCTGGCATCGCCGAAGCTCGACAGCGGCACCCGCAGCAGCGCCAACTCACCTTGGCCGCGCTCGGCGTTCCACATGCCTTCGCCGCGCGCGCCGGCGCGCAGCAGGACGTTGAGGTGGCCGCCGTCTTCGAGGAAGGAGAGCTGGTCGATCGGTGCGCCGGTGGTCTTGAGCATGCTCGGCGCCGCGGCATCCAGCGGCAGGCGGAACACGGCGCTGCGCGCCATCGCGGCTGCGTCGCTCGGCCGCCGCGAGCCTTCGGCGGTCCACACATAGACGCTGTCGGCGGCGACGTAGAAGACTCGCCCCGGCGGGCCCAGGACCGCGCTGGCCTCGCAGCGCATCCGCGCCGGCTGTGCCAGATCGCACGAGGTCACGGTGTGCAGCGCCGCGCCGCCGTTCGCGGGGTCGATCTCGTCGTCGCTGCGGTAGATGCGCGTGGCCGGAAGGATGCGCTGCCAGTTGTCGGGCGTTGCAGCGTTCCAGCGCCGCCATTGCGGCAGGAACTGCGCGGGCTGCAGCGCCCAGGCGTTCAGATGCGTCGGCGTGTAGAACACCAGCCGGCTGCCGATCAGGCGACTGGCGACGTTGCGCGACGAGTAGTAGTCGTGGCTTTTCAGGTGGTGCGTGGCGGTGTAGGCGAGTGAGCCGTCGTCGCCGAGTTCGAACAGGCCGATCTCGGTGCCGCCGCGGGCATAGCTGTAGCCGATGACGACGACGCTGCGGCCGTGGATCAGCAGCTCGTCGTACCACGCGCCCTGCGGATCGCTGCCCGGCGCGTAGGCGTCGAGCGTGGCGATCGGTTTCAACGCGTCGCCGCCGACGCGAACCGTGAAGAGGCGCCCGCGGCGCAGGATCACGAGGTGATCGCCGGCGCGCTTGACGATGCCGCCTTCGTCGACGCCGGCGGTCTGCACGTTGGTGATCGAGTCCGACTCTTTCTTGGCAGCGCTGTCGGCGCCGGCCTTGGCGACAGAGGTCGGCGCGGCGGGTGCCATGTTCAGTGCCAGGCCCCCGAGGTCCGATGTCGGCGCCGCTCACCCTGCTGCGTCGGCCCGCGCACGCCAGCGTTCGAGCAGCTCGTCGAACTCGCTTTCGCTGGCGAAAGGGTTGAGGGTGGCGCGCGGTGCGGTCGCGGCGTGCGCAGCGGCGACGACACAGCTCAGGGCAAGGGCAATGAGAAGGCGCATGACGGCTCCATCACGAAGGATGAAGCTGATACGCGCCGCGCGCTGCGCCGGGGTTAGCCGACCTCCCGCTGCTTCAGGGTTCGCGCATCAGTCGGCCGACCGGGCAAGCCGCTCGGATTGCCAGTACACGTCGTCGCCTCCCAGGCCATCGAGGTTGGCGCGATTGAGCACTCGCGCCAGCACGAACATCAGGTCCGACAGGCGATTGAGGTACTGACGCGGCGCCTCGTTCACGGCTTCAGCCGCGGCCAGCGCGACGACCGCGCGCTCGGCGCGGCGCGCGATCGTGCGCGCCACATGCGCCAGCGCCGCGCTCCTCGTGCCCGCCGGCAGGATGAACTCCGCCAGCCGCGGCAACGCGGCGTTGTAGTGCGCCAGCGCGGCGTCGAGGCGCGCCACCGCCTCGGCCTTCAACAGCGCGAACCCGGGAATGGACAGCTCGCCGCCGAGGTTGAACAGCTCGTGCTGGATCACCACCAGCAGCCCGCGCACATCGTCGGGCAGCGGCTCGGCCAGCAGCACGCCAAGCGACGAATTGAGCTCATCGACGTCGCCCATCGCCTGCACCCGCAGCGCGTCCTTGCGCGTGCGCGTGCCGTCGCCCAGGCCGGTGCTTCCGTCGTCGCCGGTGCGCGTGGCGATCTGCGTCAGGCGTTGTCCCATCGGCGCATGGTAGCGCGCGTGCGCAGTGACTTCGCGCACACCCTCGCGTTGCGACGCGCCGACACCGGGCCGCGCACAGCGGTGCGCCCCACTACGCTGACACGGTCTTGTTCAACCCCCTGTCGGAGTGTCCTTCGTGAAATCTGTCCTCATCGGCGCCCTGCTCGCTGCCACCGCCCTCACCGCCGCCCATGCCCAGGAAGCGAAGAACCTTCGCCCCGTGATCGGCATGAACCTGACCTTCGGCGGCGACAAGCTGTTCGCTTCGGAGTTCAGCAACGGCGACAGCGCCACCGTGCACGCCGGCGGCGGTTTCGCCTTCTACGGCGGCGCCGAGTACCGCTTCAGCGATGTCGTGGCGATGCAGGCCACGCTCGGCTATCACACCGACCGCATCAATGCCGAGAACGGCGGCGCGCGTTTCTCGCGCGTGCCGGTGAACGTGATCGGCCTGTACAACTTCACCGGCAAGTTCCGTCTGGGCGCCGGCGTCGAGTTCGCGACCTCCGCCAAGTACCAGTCCAACGGCGCTGCCGGCGATGCCAACATCGGCTTCAAGTCCTCGGTCGGCCCGGTGATCGAAGGCGAGTACCTGTTCACGCAGAACTTCGGCTTCAAGGTGCGCGCCGCCTCGCACACCTTCAAAGTGAAGAGCGCGCCCGAGATCGAAGCCGACGGCCAGTACGTCGGCATGACGATGAGCTACGTCTTCTGAGCACGCGGCCGGGACTGTCCCGGCCCGTTGAGACTCACTGCCTAGAATCGGCGCTTCGACGGGGACACCGTCCCCGTGGAGAGCCGCCGTGAACGTCGCCAACGAATTGCTGCCGCGCGCTGCTGCGCGCCGGCCCGTGCCCGCACCGATGCTTGCCGCGCTGCAACAGCGCTTCGGCGAGCGCTGCTCCAGCGCTGCTGCGGTGCGCGAACAGCACGGCCGCGGCGAATCCGTCTACGACGCCGCGCCGCCCGAGCTGGTGCTGTTCTGCGAGAGCAGCGACGAGGTCGCGTTCGCGGTGCAGCAGGCCGCCGCGCATGCGGTACCGGTGATCCCGTTCGGCGTCGGCTCTTCGCTCGAAGGCCATCTGCTCGCGGTGCAGGGCGGCGTCTCGATCGACCTGTCGCGCATGAACCGCGTCGTGCGCTTGAACGCCGAGGACCTGACGGTGACGGTGCAGGCCGGCGTGACGCGCGAGCAACTCAATCGCGAGATCAAGGACAGCGGCCTGTTCTTCCCGATCGACCCCGGCGCCAACGCCACGCTCGGCGGCATGGCGGCCACACGCGCCAGCGGCACGAACGCGGTGCGCTACGGCACGATGAAGGACAACGTGCTCGGCCTGACGGTGGTCACCGCCGATGGGCAGACCATCCGCACCGGCACGCGCGCCAAGAAGTCTTCGGCCGGCTACGACCTGACGCGGCTGTTCGTCGGCAGCGAGGGCACGCTCGGCGTCATGACCGAGGTGACGTTGAAGCTCTACCCGCTGCCCGAGGCCGTGAGCGCGGCGGTGTGCTTCTTTCCGAGCATCGACGCCGCGGTGCACGCAACCATCGAGATCATCCAGCTCGGCGTGCCGATCGCGCGCTGCGAACTGCTCGACGCCAACGCCATCCGCGGCGTCAATCGGCACTCGAAGCTCACGCTGCGCGAAGCGCCGATGCTGCTGATGGAGTTCCACGGCAGCGATGCCGGCGTGGCCGAACAGGCGCAGACGGTGCAGGCCATCGCCAAGGAGCACGGCGGCGCCGATTTCGAATGGGCGCGCACGCCCGAAGAGCGCACGCGCCTGTGGAAGGCGCGCCACGAGTCGTACTTCGCGGCGCTGCAGATGCGCCCCGGCTGCCGCTGCCAGAGCAGCGACACCTGCGTGCCGATCTCGCGCCTGGCCGAAGCCATCAACGAGAGCGTCGCCGAGGCCGAAGCTTCGCGCATCCCGTACTGGATCGTCGGCCATGTCGGCGACGGCAACTTCCACCTCTCGTACCTGATGGATCCGAACGATCAGGCCGAGTGCGCGGCGGTCGAAGACTTGAACCTGAAGATGGTGCAACGCGCGCTGCGCCTTGAAGGCACCTGCACCGGCGAGCACGGCATCGGCCTGCACAAGATGCCCTACCTGCTCGACGAAGCCGGCCCCGGCGCGGTGGCGATGATGCGCAGCATCAAGCGTGCGCTCGATCCGCACAACATCATGAACCCGGGCAAGATCTTTTCGCTGCTGCCCTGACGTTGGCGCGATGAAGAAGGGCCGGCGATTGCCGGCCCTCGCGCTGGATCGATTGCCGGATCAGCCGGGGATCGCCGCCACCGTGTAGCTGGGCGCGCCGCCGCCGGCCGGGTAGCTGGCGGTCACGGTGTACGAAGCGACAGCGCCGTTGACCAGCGCGTTGACCTCGTAGACGACCGTGCTGGCCGACGAGCTGCGCACGATGATGCTGATGCGGCTGCCAGGCACTTCGATGTCTGCCATCGAGTTGATGCCGGGCCGGCCGTTGACCACACCCCAATCGCTGAAGCTCATGTCCACGTAGGCCGCTGGAGCAGCCCAATGCGCGCGGCGCAGCGTCACGTTGGCCAGGCTGTAGTTTGCGGCGTCGGTCACGCTCAGCGTGTCCAAGCCGGTGATGCGCAGGCCGTCGATGGTCATCTGGCCGACGCCCTGGCCATCGAACTCATAGAGCGCAACTTCGGTCAGCGGGCCGAACGACACGCCTTCGGCGGTGCCCGAGAAGCCCGAGAAGGTCATCTGGACGCGCAGACCGGCCAACGACGACGCATTGGCGTCGAACGCGCTGAGGTAATCCAGGCGCAAGGTGCCGTTGACCAGCAGCGGCGAGCCGCCGAAGCTGCCCTGCAAGGCGTTGAAGCTCATGCTCACGTAGGTGCCCGCGGGAATCACCGTGCCCGATCCGCTGGCGTTGGTGTCGATCGTCAACGATCCCGAGCACGACGGCGAGCCGAAGAAGTCGGCGCAGCTGAGAGTCTGCGTTGCCAGCGCACGCTCGCGCGACATCGACATGGCAGCGCGGCTCAGCGACATCGCCACGGAGCCGCCGTTGGCCAGCGCCGGGATGCTGCCGTTCAAGCTGGCGTTGAGCTGGACGATGCGCTGCGCACTGTCCATGCTCGCCGCAGCGGCGCTTCCGGCTTCGGTGCTGGTGATCTGCAGCGCCGCGGCCGTCGTCGGCGGCGCCTCGACCACCGGGCCTGCGGCGGCGCTGTCGCCGCCACCGCCGCCGCATGCCGCCAACATCGTGGCCAGCCCTGCTGCTGCGAGCCAAGAGCACAGCCGATTCGTCAACATCATCGATCTCTCCAAGGAGTGTTTGCCAAGGCGCGCATCGTAGTGAGCGGGTCGCCGTTTCTGCGTGACGCAGGTCACGTTGCGCCGCCGCTGTTGCGCTCGGCGGTACAGGTGTGCGGTCGTGCCGCCGCCTGCACGGGGCGGACCGGTTCAGCGCGGGCTGCGCTTCGATCCCGGGCGTCGCTGTTGCGGCCCCATCGCATCGGCCAGCAGCAGCGTGCAGCGCACCAGGTCTTCGACCGCCTCGGCCGCGGTTTCGGGCGGCTCGATCGACGCGATCGCATCGGCCAACTCGCCGAGGTCTTCCAGGTCGGCCGGATCGAAGTGGGCGTAGAGCGTGGCCAGCGCCTCGTGTGCGTCGGCGTCGGCTTGCGCCAGCAGCGCAGGGAAGCGCTCCAGCGCGGCGGCCCAGCCTGCGATCCAGGGCAGCACGATCTCCGACGGTGTCACCACCGCGCCCGGTGTCGCGGGTTCGAGATCGAAGACCCACGGGTCGAACCAGCGGCGTGCGTCGATGCACGCGGCGAGCTCGGCATGGCGACGTCGCACCAGCGCATGCAGTGGTGCCAGATCCAAGCCCGGCGCCGGCATGCCGGCATCGAAGTCGTGCACGAAAGCCAGCCAGCGCGACTCGGGCACCGGCTGCGGCTGCAGCAACAGCCCCACCAGAAAGCCGTCGAGGGCGCTCAGGTCGGGGGGCGCGCATCGCGACGGCAGGGCGTCGAGCAGGGCTTCGAGGCGATCGCGCTCGGCGTCGGACAGGGCAGGCAGCAGGGGCCGTCGCGGGGCACTGGACATGGATGGATTGTCGTTGCCGCGCGTCAGGGGCCCCAGAACTTGGGATGCCCGGCCCGCACCGCACTGACTACATTGCCCTCACGCCGCTCGAATCACGCGCGGCACCGTTCCCAACGACGTCCTCTATGAGGACTTGACAACGCCCGTCCGGCAACGGTCGGGCGTTCCTTTTTTGCCGGTCACGCTGGCGGCACCGGCTCGATGCAACAAGAACCTCGCCGCCGGCACCGCTACAGGCCCGAGCGCTGAGCGCGCATGCGCTACGTGCCGATGATGCCGCCGTCTTTCTTGCGGACCACCACCGTCGCCGATCGCGGCCGGCCGCCGGGCCGGTAGTCGGGCCAGTTGCTGAACTTGCCTGGCTCGGCCGGGTCGCTGCGATCGCTCGGCGTCTCGCCCGGATGCTGGATGTTGATGAACATCGTGCGGCCATCGGGCGTCCAGGTCACTCCCGTGACTTCGCAATTGATCGGGCCAGTGAGAAAGCGCCGCGTCTCGCCGCTGCGCGGATCGCACGCCAGCATCTGGTTGTTGCCGATGTTCTTCAACTCGCCCTTGTACATCTGCGTCGCATGCGCGTCGGTCTGGATCCAGAGCACGCCGCGCGCGTCGAAGGCCAGGCCGTCGGGGCAGGCGTAGAGGTCGCCCTTGGTGTTGCCCTTGGCCTCGGCGCGTTCATTGGCCGGGTCGCCGGCAAGCACCAGGTGATTCCACTTGAACTGCGTCGCATCGAAGTCGCGCTCTTCCTGCCAGCGGATGATCTGGCCGAAGGCGTTGTTGGCGCGCGGGTTGGCGGCATCGACGCCGGGGAAGTTGGGCTGGCCGCGACTGCTGTTGTTGGTCAGCGTGCAATAGACCCAGTTCGTCAGCGGGTCGATCGCGAGCCACTCCGGCCGGTCCATCTTCGTCGCGCCCAGCGCGTCGCTGGCCTGGCGTGCCTTGATCAGCACCTCGCCCTGATCGGCGAAGCCGTTGGCCGGCGGTCAGCGGGCCGCTGCCGTGGACGAGCGGCAGCCACTGCCCGGTGCCGTCGGCATTGAAGCGCGCGACGTGCAACGTGCCGTGGTCGAGCAGCGTCGCGTTGGCCTTGGCGCCTCCGGGTTGAATCTTGTCGCGCGAGACGAACTTGTAGATGTATTCGAAGCGCGCGTCCTCGCCCGAGTACACCACCGCGCGGCCGTCCTTCGTCACCGCCACCCAAGCGCCTTCGTGCGCGGCGCGGCCGAGTGCGGTGCGCTTGACGGGCGTGGCGCTCGGGTCGTAGGGATCGATCTCCACCACCCAGCCGAAGCGGTTGGGCTCGTTCGGGTTCTGCTTCGCATCGAAGCGCGCGTCGAACTTCTCCCACTGGTAGAAGCCGTCCTTGCGCAGGCCCCAGCGGCGGTGATGTGCCGGGATGTCGTCGCCGCCGCCGAAGTAGCCCATGAAGTTCTCTTCGCCCGACAGGTACGTGCCCCACGGCGTCTTGCTCGCCGCGCAGTTGTTGAGCGTGCCGAGCACGCGCGTGCCGGCGGGGTCGGCCGCGGTCTTCATCATGGCGTGGCCGGCAGCCGGGCCGCGCACCTCGAACGGCAGGTCCATCGGGAAGCGCTCGGCGTGGCGCGAGGGCCGCACCATCTGCCACGCGTTGTCCTTCAACTCGACCTCGATCACGGACAAGCCATGCGCGGCCTGGCTCTTCCTCACCTTCTCGGCATTCATGTTGTTGAAACCGCCGACGTGCAGCAGGCCGTCGTCGGTGTACTCGTGGTTCATCGCCAGCAGGCCGCGGGTGCTGCTGCCGCCGAGCGGGAAGTATTCGATCGCGTCGTGGTGCATGCCCATCTGCACCGACTGTTCGGCCGCGGTGTTCGAGCCGTCGTGCTTGAACGCCGGCATGTTGCCCGGCACGCCGATGGGCTCGCCCCAGGCGGCGATGACCGAAGCGATGTAGCCCTCGGGCACGACCAGCTTGTCGCTGGCATCGACCGCGATGGCCTTGAAGCCGATCGACGGCACCAGCGCCGCGGGCGCTTCGCGCTTGACGGCGGATGCCGCACAACCCGCCGCCAGCGGCCCGTACAGCGCCGCGGCCGCGACGCCGAGCGTGCCGCGCAGCACGGTGCGCCGCGCCGGGTCGCTCACGTCGTGAATGCTCGGGTTGGACGAGCGGTTGCTGTCTTCCATCGAATCGAACTCCTTGACCATGAAACGGCTCCTGTGGGTGCACGCATTGTGCGAACGACGGTGACGGCCGTGTGACTCGAAAACCCGAGGGCGGCGCACAATCGCTGCATGGACAAAACGCAGACGCAGGGTTCGAGCAGTGCCGCCCGAACCGTGCTCATCACCGGCGCCTCGCGCGGCATCGGCGCGGCCTGCGCCATCGGCTGCGCCAAGGCCGGCTGGGACGTGGCGATCAACTACACGCGCGACACTGCCGCGGCCGAGCGCGTGGCGCGCGAGGTGCGCGCGCTCGGCCGGCGCGCAATCCACGTGCAGGCCGACGTGGCCGACGAACCCGCGCTGCTGGCAATGTTCGCGCGCATCGACGCCGAGATGCCGCCGCTCGCCGGCCTGGTCAACAACGCCGGCATCGTCGATGCGATGGCGCGCGTCGATCAGACATCGCTCGCGCGCCTGCAACGCATGTTCGCGATCAACGTCTTCGCGGCGTTCCTGTGCGCGCGCGAAGCGGTCAAGCGCATGAGCACGAAGCATTCAGGCGACCGTGGATTGCCCGCCGGTGGCGGGCAGGGCGGCGCGATCGTGAACATGTCCAGCGTCGCCGCCAAGCTCGGCGGCCCCGGCTGGTATGTCGACTACGCGGCGAGCAAGGGCGCGATCGACACCTTCACCGTCGGCCTGGCGCGCGAGGTGGCGGCGGAAGGCATTCGCGTCAATGCGGTGCGCCCGGGCATCATCGACACCGACATCCACGCCTCCGGCGGCCAGCCTGACCGCGCGCACCAGAGCGCCGCATCGATCCCGATGCAGCGCCCGGGCACGGCCGAGGAAGTGGCCGAGGCCGTGGTCTGGCTGCTGTCGGATGCGGCGCGCTACACCACCGGCGCGATCGTGGACGTGAGCGGCGGGCGCTGAAGGTCCGGCGCGAGTGATCCGGGTCGAGGACATCGCGACGCATGCGTCGTTTCGGCGGCTGGAGGCGATCGCCGGCATCGTCATCGATCTGCGCTACGCCGGCGTCGACAACTTCGCCGGCCGCGTGCTCTACGAGGGCATCGACTGCGCTTGGCTGCGTGTCGAAGCCGCGCGCGGCCTCGAGCAGGCTGCCCTCTGGCTGGCCCGACACCACGCCGAGCGGCGCCTGGTGGTGCTCGACGCGCTGCGGCCGCAGCGCGTGCAGGAAGCCATCTGGCGCGACGTCGTCGGCACACCCTCGGCGCTGTACTTCGCCGACCCGGCACGCGGCTCGATCCACAGCTGGGGCATGGCCGTCGATGTGACGCTGCTCGACGCGCAGGGCCGCGAGCTCGACATGGGCAGCGGCTTCGACGAGATGAGCCTGCGCTCGCACCCGGCGCTCGAAGACGAGCAGCTCGCCGCCGGCGCGATCACCGACGAGCACATCGCCTCGCGCGCGGTGCTGCGCCGCGCGATGCACGCAGGCGGCTTCGAAGGCATCCCGACCGAGTGGTGGCACTTCAACCACGGCGATGCGCACAGAGTGCGCGCGACGCTGCCGCGCGTGGCATAACGACGACGATGGCGGACATGCTGTCGCGCGAAGAGCGCAGCCGCTTGATGAGCCGCATCCGCTCCAAGGACACGCAGCCCGAACTGATCGTGCGCAGGCGCCTGCACGCCAAAGGCTGGCGTTACGTGCTGCACGACCGCCGCCTGCCCGGGACACCGGACCTCGTCTTTCCCGCGCTCGGCAAGATCGTCTTCGTGCACGGCTGTTTCTGGCACGGGCATCGCTGCAAGCGCGGCTTCAAACCGACCACGCGCGCTGCGTTCTGGGCGGCGAAGATCGAAGCGACGCGGGCGCGCGACCGGCGCCATCGGCGCGCCCTGCGCCGCCTCGGCTGGGACGTGCTGGCGGTCTTCGAGTGCGAGACGGCGCCGCGCCGGCTTGCAGCGACGGAAACAAGGCTGGAACGTTTCCTCAGCCGGTGACGACCGAGAATCTATACTGGACGAAGATACAGTCTGCGGCGGCAGCCGACTCGAGGAAAGCATGCCCTACGACCTGACCGAAGAACAACGCAACCGCTATCGGCAGACCTCGATTCGCTCCCAGCTGCGCAAGCGCGAGTTGCTCGGCGCGGGCAGCGGAGGGGCTCGCGAGCATGCGATCGATTCGCAGCGCAGGCTCGACCCCTGCGACCTCATGCCGCTGGTCGAGGCCAACCACGTGAGCTGCTTGTCGCTGTTCGCCGGCGGTGGCGGGCTCGACCTCGGATTCGAGCGCGCCGGCTTCGTGCACGAGGCAGCGTTCGAGATCCTCGATGTCTGTGGCGAAACGCTGCGGCGCAATCGGCCGCAATGGGATGTGCGCTCCGGCGAGACTGCGGGCGATGTTCGGGCTGCAGCCTTTTCGGTGTTCCGCGGTGTCGATGTCGTGCATGGCGGACCGCCTTGCCAGCCGTTCTCGACGGCCGGAAAGCAGGCCGGAGCCGACGACGCACGCAACATGTGGCCGGACTTCGTACGCTGCGTGCTCCAGACCCGGCCGCGCGTCTTCGTTGCCGAAAACGTGCCCGGGTTGCTGGATCGCAAGTTCAACACCTTCGTCGCCAAAGAGATCGTGGCGCCTCTGCAGTCGAGCTACCTGATCTTCAAGTTCGGCCTGGCGGCGCACGACTTCGGCGTGCCTCAGTCGCGGCGACGCGTCTTCTTCGTCGGGTTTCGGGCCGCACGCGATGCGGCGCGCTGGCTCCAGCCTGTGCCGACGCACGGCGACGTGGATTCGTTGTTCGGTCCTGTCTTGCCGCGCAATGCCGCGCGGCGCAGCCTGGGCTTGGCCGACATCGGCTTCGACGCGGTGGCGCCGACGCTGCGCTCGGGTTTCACGGGTCCGCGCAAGACCACGGGCGTGGTCAACAGCAAGGCGTCGCTGAACATCTGGCACCAGCTCGGCGTCTGGCCCAACGGCGTGCAGCCGACACGGCCGATGGCCGATGCCTACACCGCCGAGAACGGTCACTTTCGGCTCTCGGTTGAGGACTGTGCGCTGCTGCAAGGCTTTCCCGCCGACTGGCGTTTCAGCGGCGCCGTCTATCAAGCACTCGGCCAAATCGGCAACAGCGTTTGCCCGCCGGTGGCCTATGCCGTTGCCCGGCGTGTGGCGGTCGCCCTCGGGGCCGCCTGATGCCGGTTCAGGACGACGAGCGCGAGCGTGAACTCGTTCGCATGTTCAACCTCGAGTGGGATCCCGCGCACCAGCGCGCCGGCGTCGATGCGACGCTCGATCTCGATGTGGACGGCCGGCGCATCCGCTTCGAGGTGGAGGTCAAGTCCACCACCGGCGGCACAGTCTCGACGGCGCGCGACGTGGGCATGGAACACATCGAGAAGTGGCGCCGCAAGCTCTTCGTCGTCGGTTTCTACAGTCGCGAGGCGCGCCGACCCGAGCTGCAACGCGCGCTGTGCCTGACGCCACTCGACATGGAGCCGTGGATTGCCTCGATCGAGACGAAGATCGCGATCGACTTCAAGATCGCCGGGCTTGCTTCGAGGCGTCTCACCCTGATTGACCTGTTCGATGTGAGCGGCAACAAGCCGTCCTACACACTCGACGATGCAAAACGGCTGCACAAGCAGCAATGGACGGCCGATCAATATGCGCAGGCGCTCGACGCCGACCATCGTGGGCAGCGGCGCATCTCGCCGCAAAAGATGCTCGACATCCTGCGCCTGCGATCGAAGTACATCGCCGAGCGCGGCGCCACCTTGAACAACCCGCACATCACAAAGGCGCACCTCGACACCTTCGCCACGACCGATCGCGTTGTCGCCGCGCCGAACTGGGCGTCGGCCGTGCGGCGCATCGCTGCCGACTTTGTGCGCCAGCAACCGACGCACCCCGCGGTGCGCGACGCCTGACGGTGCGCGCGGCGCTGCCGCGCGTGAGCTGAGCGGCTTACATCGGCAACACGCACTAACAGCGCCCGCGCCGAGTCGCATAGCCTTGCGCGCATGCGATTGAATCCAATGACACGAGTGCAGCGCTTGGTTTGGCTGGTGTGTGCTGCGGCCGCGACGGCATGTGGTGGCGGCGGTGGGGGTGCTGGCGGGACCGTCGCCACGCCATCACCGGTGGGCTCGCCTGCTGTTCCGACACCAGCGCCTGCGCCCGTAGCTGCACCCACACCCGTACCGGCACCAACGCCCGCGCCGAGCGATGGTGGCCCCGCCGCCGGCAACCCGAACGGCAGCTGCGCGGTACCCGCCGCGGGCCAGCCGCGCAGCATCGCCGCACCGACGACGGTGATCGGCAACGGCACGCCCTCGAGCTGCACTTCACAAGCGGTGGTGGCGGCGGTCGCCACCGGCGGCGTCGTCACCTTCAACTGCGGCGCCGACCCCGTGACGATCACCATGAGCGCGACCGCGCGCGTCTTCAACGACAAGCCCGACCTCGTGCTCGACGGCGGCGGCAAGGTCACGCTCTCGGGCGGCGGCGCGCGCCGCATCCTCTACCAGAACACCTGCGATCCGGCGCTGGTGTGGACGTCCGCGCGCTGCGACCTGCAGGACAACCCGAAGACGACGCTGCAGAACATCACCTTCGTCGATGGCAACTCGAGCGGGCAGAGCTACGGCATCGACAACGTCTATGGCGGCGGCGCGGTGTTCGCGCGCGGCGGGCGCCTCGCGATCGTCAACGCGCGCTTCTTCCGCAACCAGTGCGAAGGCAGCGGCCCCGACATGGGCGGTGCCGCGGTGCGCGTGCGCGACATGTCGTCCGCCTCGGCGGTGATCGTGGCCGGCAGCACCTTCGGCGGCGCCGCCGGTCTCGGCAACGCCTGCTCCAACGGCGGCGGCCTGTCGGGCCTGGCCGCGTCGTACGCGGTGTTCAACAGCGTGTTCACGCACAACACCGCGATCGGCTTCGGTCAGAACCCTGCCATCGCCGGCACGCCCGGCGGCGGCCTGGGCGGCGGCATCTACATGGACGGCACGCGCATGGACCTGACGCTGTGCGGCACGCAGATGAACGACAACCTCGCCAACGAAGGCGGCAGCGCGATCTTCTACGTCAGCAACGATCGCAGCGGCACGATGTCGGTGACCGACTCGCGCATCGCCAACAACCCGAAGGGCGCGCGGCCCACCGCCTTCGACGACGCGAGCCTGGGCCGCCCGGGTCTGTTCGTGCTCGCCGCGCCGGGGCAGCCGGTTCTGACGCGCAGCACGCTCGGCCCGTAGCGCTGCGCCTCAACTGCCCTGCTTGTCCTTGGCCCGCTCGCGCCCGGCCTTGCTGCGCGCCTTCCAGGTCGCCACCAGCGTCTTGCGTTCGAGCGCGCTCATCGTGTCGCGCCGCGCTTCGCGCTGCAGCTTGTGGAAGTTCTTGACGCGCGCCGCATCCACGCCGCCCCTCACCGCGCAGCCCGGCTCGTCGGCATGGCGGCAATCGCGAAAGCGGCACTGCGGCGCCAGGCGCGCGATGTCGTCGAAGGCTTCGACCACGTCGCTCGCGTCGGCGTCCAGGCGCAACGTGCGCAGGCCGGGCGTGTCGATGATGCAGGCGCCGCCTTCGAGTGCGTGCAGCGAGCGCACCGTCGTGGTGTGCCGGCCGCGGCCGTCGCCGCTGCGCGTGCCACCGGTGTCCTGCACGGCGCGGCCGATGAGCGTGTTGGTCAGCGTGCTCTTGCCCGCGCCGCTGGAGCCGACGACCACCAGCGTCTGCCCGGCGCCGAGCCACGGTTGCAGCGCGGCCGCCGCATCGGGCGACCTGGCGTTGACGGCCATCACCGCCACGTCGGCCGGCACCAGCGCCAGCGCTTCGTGCTGGCGCCCCGCGCGTTCGTCGTCGCCGACGAGATCGGCCTTGGTCAGCACCACCACCGCACCGACGCGCGCCAGCCGCGCGAAGGCGATGTAGCGCTCGAGCCGGCGCGGGTTGAAGTCATGGTCCAGGCCCATGACGATCAGCGCCGTGTCGACGTTGGCGACGAGCACGACGCGCGTCACCTTGTCGCGGCCGTCGTGCAGGCGCCGCGCGATCTGGTTGACGGGCGGCACGCGCTCGCGCACCCACCACTCGGCCAGGCCGTTGCGTTGCGCATAGACCCAGTCGCCGGTGGCGATGGCGTCTTGCGCCAGCGCTGCGTGCAGGGCGGGCAGCACGCGCGCGCGCAGGCAGAGCTGGCCATCGTGCAGCATCAGGCTGTCGCGCTGCACCTCGACCACGCGCATCAGCTTGTCGTCGGCGCGGACTTCGGGCAGCAGCGGCAGGATGTGCGGCGCCAAGCCGATGGCGCGCAGCCATTCGATGTCGTTCAGTTCGATCATGTGTGTTCGTGAAGAAAAAGCAGACCCATGCCGCCCTGTGCGGGCGGCGAGCGAAGAAAGCGGGGGGCTTGCTGCCGCGACCTCGAACGGTCACGGCCTCACGAACATCGAAGACGGTGTGCGCGCGGCGTGCCGGATTCAGGCAGCGGTGCAGGCCAGGCAGGGGGCGAAGTGCGATGCAATCATGGCGGCCTCCGTGGCGAGTTGAACAAACGAGGCCGCGAATGTGCGCGTGCCGGCGCTTCGCGTCAAGCGACGAATTGGGGAGGAGTCCGTTGCCCGCGCGCTACTGCGCGCCTTTCAATCTCAGCGCTACTGCGCGCCTTTCAATCTCAGCGCTACTGCGCGACTTCGACATGCGCCGCCGCGCGCCGCAACATCAACGCCAACGCGCGCCGGACTCCGCCACCCACTCGACCAGCGCATCGAGCACCGGCCGGCCCTTGTGCGCGTCGTCGTGGTTGATGAACGCCGCCACCACCCAATCGTCGCCGCGCGTGTCGCGCACCGTGCCGGCGAGCGCGATCACGTTGCGCAGTGCGCCGCTCTTCAGCCGCGCCCAGCCTTCGGCGCGCGTGCCCTTCAGGCGCCGGCGCATCGTGCCGTCGACGCCGGCCAGCGGCAGGCTCATCAGCAGCTCCGGCGCGTAGGGGCCGCGCAGCGTTGCGTCGACGGCTTGCGCCAACGTGCGCGGCGCGATGCGCTCGCTGCGCGACAGGCCCGAGCCGTTGTCCATCACCAGTCCATCGCGCGCGATGCGGCGCTCGTCGAACCAGCGCTCGACCTCGCGCCGCGCCAGGTCGAGCGTGCCGGTCGTCGGCTCGTTGTCCATCGCGGCGACGCCGAGTTGCAGGAACAGGAGCCGCGCCTGCGCGTTGTCGCTGGCCTTGTTCATGTGGCGCAGCACCTCTCCCCAGGGCCGCGACTCGTGCAGCGCGATGCGCACGCTGCCGGCCGGCGCCGCGGCCTCGCGCACGGCGCCCGGCGGTTTGCGCCAGGTGCCACCGAGAGTGCTCCAGACCGCGCGCACCAAGCGCTCGGCAGCCACAGTGCGATCGAGCAACTGCAATCGCAACTGCACGTCGCATTCGCGCGCGAAACCGCCCGCCAGCGCGATGCGCCAGCGGCCGAGGTCGGGTTGCGTGATCGTGGGCGGCTGCCAATCGTCGTCCCAATCGGCGCAGGGCGTGGCGGTGAGGCCGAGCGCGCTGCTGTCGATCTCGATGCCCGGCAGGGCAGGCAACGTGCGCGCCTGCACACGGCTAGCGTCGCTCGTCAACGCCAAGCGCAGCAGGTTGCCTTCGAGCATCAGCGCGTCGGGGATCATGTTGTACGGCCAGGCCGGCGCGTCGTCGAACGGCGGCACGCCGAGATCGATGCGCGCCGGCCGGAACAACGTGCGGTCGAGCCGCAAGTCGCCGCCGATCTCGCGCACGCCGCGCTGGCGCAGCTCGAACAGCAGTTGCCACAGCGCGGGCAGGTCGAAGTCCGGGTCGGCGCCGCCCTTGAGCACGAGATCGCCCTCGAGCACCTCGCCCGCGATCGGCGCGGTGACGAGCAGCTCGGTGCGGCCGCGGTGGTTCGGCCCGAGGCGGTCGAGCGCGACGGCGGTGGTCACCAGCTTGATCGTCGAGCCGGGCTGCATGGCCACGTCAGCGCGGTGCTGCCAGGTGCGCGCCCAGAAGCTGCGCGGGATCGCGATCGCGCCGAGTGCATCGGCCGGCAGGCCGGTCTGTGCGAGCGCGGCGCTCACCGTGTCGGGCAGGTTGTCGTCGTGCGCGTTGACAGCGCCGGCCGCGCACCAGAGCACCAGGATGAGGGGCAGGCAACGCCGCATGGTGGGCGCGATTCTGCATGCGCGCTGTGTAGCATTCGCGCCGACTGAGGGGAGAGGATGAATGAGCCAACGACCGATCGAGATCAAGACGACGCAGCGGGCGATCGAGCCTTTCTGGAGCCGACTGCCCTTCCTGTTTCGCGCGCCACTGCAGCCTGCGCCGCTGATCTTCCTGGGCTGCCTGGTCGTCGCCAGCGCGCTCGCCGGCCTGGTGCTGGGCCCGTTCGGCCTGGTCTTTCGCGGCATGCTGATCTACCTCGGCCTGCGCTACGGCTTCAACTTGCTCGATCTGTACCGCAAGGGCCGCTTCGAGGGCGAGTCGCCCGACCATTCGCTGTGGGGCCCCGAGGTGCGGCCGGCCAAGCTCGGTCTCGTCATCGCGATCTACGTACTGATCGGCGCGATGCTTGGCAACTGGGCGGTGGCCTCGCGCGTCACCTCCAACCCTGCGGCGCAGAAGCTGGTGCTCGAGACCTACAAGGCCGAGCATGCGGCCGACCTGAAAGCGATGAAAGTCGAGCGCGACGAGCAGCGCGACCAACTGCAGCAGGCAGCGCGCGAGGTTGCGGTGGCGAGCGCCGAGGAACGCGCCGCCGAAGAGGCCGATCGCGCCTGGCTGGCGCGCGAGCGTACCGAGCGCCGCGCCGAAATCGCCGCCGAGCTGGAAGCGTTGGAGCAGGCCGAGACCGCCAGCGGCGAGTACGGCCGCGCGCGCGAAGACATCCTGCGCGAGTTCCGCGCCGAGAGCGGCAGCGCGCTCTGGTTCAAGCTGCTGCCGGCGTGGTGGTGGATCGCGATGCTGGCACTGAGCCTGATGCTGCCCGCCTCGACACTGGTGATCGCGATCGACGACGAGTTCTTCAGGGCGCTCGATCCGACCTGGGTACCCCACTTCATGCGCGCGATGGGCAGCGCGTACTTCGTGCTGTGGCTGTTCTTCCTGCTGATCGTCGGCTCGCGCCAGATGGTGCTGTCGGCAGGCGCCGACTGGCCGGCGTTCCTGCGCCTGCCGCTGGAGATGGGCCTGGGCGGCTACCTCGGGCTGGTGCTGTGCGCGCTGCTCGGCTACGTCATCTACCAGTTCCACCAGGAGCTGCACCTCGACGTCGATGTGGACTTCGACACGCACCGCCAGGCCGGCGGCGCCGCCGCAATCGCACGCGCGGGCTCGGCGCGTGCCGCGGTGCAGCAGGCCGACCCCAAGACACCGCTCGAACGCCATGTGCAGCAACTTGTCGCGCAAGGCAAGCTGGCCGAGGCGATCGCAGAGGTCAAGGACGAGATGCGCTACGACCGGCTCGATCCCGAACTCAACACGCTCCTGCACACGCTGTACCTGCGCGGCAGCGACAGCGCGGCCACGCTCGCGCACGGCCAGCTCTGGCTCAAGGCGCTGGTGCGCGCCGGCCAGGTCAGGGAGGCGGGCAAGGGCCTGCGCCGGCTGCTGACGATCGACTCGAACTTCGTTGTCGAGGACGCTGCCGCGCGCGCGGCGCTGGCGCAACTGGCGCAGGCGCAAGGCGATCACGCATTGAT
Source organism: uncultured beta proteobacterium (assembly GCA_963738605.1). Classification (GTDB taxonomy): domain Bacteria; phylum Pseudomonadota; class Gammaproteobacteria; order Burkholderiales; family Burkholderiaceae_C; genus CADEEN01. Next base: position 55,055 of record CAVTXG010000007.1, on the reverse strand, counting down.
CGCCACACTGTCGCGCGAGCCCGGCCACTGACGCGCGGCTACGATCGGGCGATGACGGCCCCGCGACTTGCCGTGCTGCCGCTGTTGGCCTGCGCCGGCTGCCCCAGCCCCACGCCCACCGAGACACCCTGCGGCGTGTCGATCGGCACGCGCCGCGCCGGCGTCAACCAGGTCGGCTGCGTGCTGTGCGTGGTGATCCACTACACGGTGACGAAACTGGCGCAGTCGCTGAAGATCCTGATCGAAGCCGGTGCCGAGGTCAGCGCGCATTGCCTGAGCAAGGACGCCTCATGCCGGAGGACCGGCGCGCGTGCCATCGAGAGCGCCGCCGTCCTGCAGGCGCTGGTGACGCCGCCATGAGCCACACCAAGCCCGCCGCCCCGCCCACCACCGAAACGCCCGACGCCAAGCACCCGCGCCTGGACCGCTATGCCACGCCCGACCTGATCGCCGCCTTTGTCGATGACCAGTTCGATGCGGTGACGGCCGTGCGCGCCGCAGTGCCCGAGATCGCGCGCGCGGTCGATGCCGCGCTGCCACGCCTGCGTGCCGGTGGGCGGCTGATCTACGTCGGCGCCGGCACCAGCGGACGCCTGGGTGTGCTCGACAGCGTCGAGCTCACGCCCACTTTCAACTGGCCGCGCGAACGCGCCCGCGCGCTGATGGCCGGGGGCGACCCGGCGATGTACGTCTCGGTCGAAGGCGCCGAGGACGACGCGTCGCAGGCCGCGCAGGACCTGCATCGACTCGGCCCCGGCGAGAACGACGTCGTCATCTGCGTGGCCGCTTCCGGCAGCACGCCCTACGTGCTCGGCGCGTTGCAACATGCGCGCATGTGCGGCGCGCTCACCATCGGCATCGCCAACAACCCGGGCTCGGCGCTGGCGGCGCTGGCCGAGATCGGCATCACCCTGGCCACCGGCGCCGAAGTCATCAGCGGCTCGACACGATTGAAAGCCGGCACCGCGCAGAAGATCGCGCTCAATACCTTCTCCAGCGCGCTCATGGTCAAGCTGCACAAGGTCTTCGGCAACCTGATGGTCGATCTGCGCGCATCGAACACCAAGCTGATCGCGCGTGCCGAGCGCCTGACAATGCTGGCCACCGGTTGCAATGCGCAGCAGGCGCGCGACACGCTGGCGCAATGCGGCTGGCACATCAAGACCGCCATCGTCGCCATCGAGCGCGGCATCGATACCGCTGCTGCCGACCGCCTGCTCGACGCCGCCGATGGCGATACCTGGGCGGCACTGGACGCCGCCAACCCTTGACGCCGACGTGCCATGACGCACGAACAACTCGCCCTGTTGCTGCTCGACGTGGTGCGTGTGCAGCACTTCGAGCGCACGGCCGACAAGCACCTCGGCGGCGCGCCGCTGCGCCACATGCCGAGCATCGACCTCGCTGTCGTCGCATTTCCCGACGGGCGCGCGCCGATCTGGGCCAACGTGCTGTTCTCGCGCGAATTCCCGCGAGGATTGATCGCCGACATCGGCAGCGATGCCGGCGCGGTGCGCAACGTGCGCTTCGACGCCGATCTCCGCGACGAGCAGCAGCGCTCGATCGCCTGGCTGCCCGACGCCGACTGGCAGCGCATGCGCTTTCCGCCGCTGTGGGGCGCCGGCCCGCACCGTTTCGTCGCGCCGTACCCGGCGTCGCTCGCGAAGCTGATGTTGGCCGTGGGCGTGGCGCGGCTGGTCGATCAGGGGCATTGCCGCTGGGACGATCGCATCGAGCACGACGGCGCCGGACGCCGCGTGACCGAGCTGTGCGCGGACATGATCAGCGTCAGCGGCAACAACGCTGCCACTGCGCTGGTGGCGCTGCTGCACCGCCACGGCGTGCTCGGCCCGGCGCACGACACGCTCGAAGACACGTTCGTGGTCTACGGCCTGCCGACGCTGGCCTTCGCCAACACGCGGCCCGACGGCGGCTGGGGCAATGCAGCGGGTGCCGGTGTCGGCCAGTTGCGCATGACGGCGTGGGACACGGCACGGCTGCTGTGGTTGCTCGATGCGGATGCGCCCGCCGCGCCGTGGCTGGCGCCTGGCACGCCGCCGCTGCTTTCGACCGAGAGCACCAGCCGCTTGCGTCAATGGCTCGAAGACCAGGCTTTGCACGAGATCCTTTCTTCCACCGCGCTGTCCGGCGAGCCTGGCTGGGTGGCGGGCCTGCCGGCGCAACTGCCCGCGCGCTGGATCGACGAGCTCGGCGCCGTCAACGCCGGCGGCTACTCGTTCGCACCCGACGTGCGCGCGGCGGCGCGCGCGGCCACGCTGCGCTTCGCGCACAAGACCGGCAACAGCGAGAACTACGCGGCAGATGCCGGCATCGTCCGCGGCCTGCCGCCGACGCGCTCATGCCACTACATCGTGGCGTTTTTTTCCAACCTGGGCACACGCTATGCGCCGGGCGGCAACTGCGCCACCCCCTGGCGCGTGCCGGCGCTGGGACGCATGCTCGACGCCGAACTCGCGCGCGGCATCGAGCGCTGAAGCGCAACGAGCAGGCATCATCGGCGCCATGACGACTGCGCTGCGCGCCCACCACTTTGCCGGCCTGGGGCCGGGCCCGAAGCTGATCGTGCTCGGCGCGGTGCACGGCAACGAGGTGGCCGGCACGCGCGGCATCGAACGCGTGCTGGCCGAACTCGACGCCGGGCAGTGGTGCGTCGAGCGCGGTGGCCTGACGCTGGTACCGGTGACCAACGCGCTGGCCTACGCGCAAGGCACTCGCAACGGCGAGCGCAACCTCAATCGGCGGCTGTTGCCGACGAGCGAGCCGCGCGATCACGAGGATCGCATCGCGAACCTGCTGTGCCCCTGGCTGGCCGCGCACGACGTGCTGCTCGATCTGCACAGCTTTCGCAGCGCGGGCGAGCCCTTCGTGATGCGCGGCCCGGCCGACAACGACGATGCGCTCGAGCCCTTCGCGCATGCGCAGGCCGAAGGCCGCTTCGCGATGCACCTCGGCCCGCGCCGCATCGTCGATGGCTGGATGAGCGCGTATGTGCAAGGCGCGCTGCGCCGCCGCGCGCGCGGCCTGCCCGATGCCGACGCCAGCTACGGCATCGGCACCACCGAGTCCATGCGTGCGCAGGGCGGCTATGCCGTCACGCTCGAATGCGGCCAGCATGCCGATGCGGCCGGGCCCGAGGTGGCGTACCGCGCGATCAAGCAGGCGGCGGCCTTGCTCGGCCTGGCGGACTTGCCGCTCGCGCCGCCGGCCGGGCCGTTCGAGCGCCTGAGCCTCGTCACCGTGATCGATCGCGAGCATGCCGACGACCGCTTCGCGCGCGAGTGGAAGAGTTTCGATGCGCTGCGCGCCGGTGATCTGATCGCGACGCGCCACGACGGCTCGACGCTGCGCGCCGAACGCGAGGGCCGCATCGTCTTCCCCGATGCGGGCGCGCTGCCGGGTCGTGAATGGTTCTACCTCGCGGAGCCGAGCCTTCGGCCGTTGCCGTGACGGCGCTCGAAGGTTTGATCGTCACGCCGCAAGCGCTGCTGCGCGGCCGCGTCGTCATCGACGGGCAGCGCATTGCCGCGGTCGAAGGCGTGGCGCTGGCCGACGACGCCTGGCGCGGCAGCGACGAGCCGCTGCTGCTGCCGGGCTTCATCGACCTGCATGTGCACGGCGGCGGCGGCGCCGACACGATGCAGGCCGAGGCGACGGCGATCGACACCATCGCCCGCACCCACGCCCGCCACGGCACGACCGCGCTGCTGGCCACGACGATGACAGCGCCGCTGGCCGAGATCGAAGCCGCGCTGCGCGCGCTCGCGCCGTCCTGCCGCACGCGAGCACCCGGCGCCGCGCGCGTGCTCGGCGTGCACCTCGAAGGCCCGTACATCAGCCCCGACAAGCTCGGCGCACAACCGGCGTTCGCCGTGCTGCCGTCGGCCGCGGCGATCCTGGCGCTGCACGCGATCGCGCCGCTGCGCGTCGTCACGCTCGCGCCCGAGCTGCCCGGCGCACTCGAGGTGATCGCCGCGCTCGTCGCCGCGGGCGTGCGTGTGCAGCTCGGCCACAGCGCGGCCGACTACGACACCGCCTGTGCTGCGCTGCAGCGCGGCGCCGCCGGCTTCACGCACCTGTTCAACGCGATGAGCGCCATGCACCAGCGCGCGCCGGGCATGGTCGGCGCCGCGCTGGCGCATGCCGAGCAGGCCGAGATCATCCCGGACCTGCTGCACGTGCACCCGGGCGCGATCCGCGCCGCACTGCGCGCCATCCCGGGGCTGTACTGCGTCACCGATTCGACCGCCGCCGCCGCCATGCCCGACGGCGACTACACCCTCGGCCGGCATCGCGTCACCAAGTGCCTGGGCGGCGTGCGCCTGGCCGACGGTACGCTGGCCGGCAGCACGTTGACGATGGACCAGGCCTTGCGCAACCTCGTCTTCGAACTCGGCCTGTCGCTGGTGGAAGGCGCTCAGCGCACCTCGACGCACGCCGCGCGCTGCCTCGGCCTGGCCGACCGCGGCGCACTCATGGCCGGCGCCTGGGCCGACATCATCGTGCTCGACGGGCGGCTGCGTCTGCAGCGCGTGCTGGTCGAGGGACAAGCGATCGATGGTGTTGCCGGTGCCGCTTGAAGGCCCTTCGCTCGTCGTGGCGTTTCACTCTGCAACAGCATGCGCTGTCCATCACGCGCAGGCTGCAAGGTCGGAGGATCGAAGATGCAAGCCGTACCGACCTTTCTCAGCCTCTACTCGGCGTTCTTCCACGCCGTCAAGATCAACAGCGGCCTGACCGCGACCTCGTTCAACAAGCTGGTCGACACCTCGTTCGACAGTGTGCTCGAGCCCGAACTCGAAGCGCGCGTCGATGGCGGCTTTCGCGTGCGCGTCGACACCCGCGAGTACCACGGCCGCGTGCTCTGGGTGCACGGCACCAACGACCGCAAGGTCTCGCGCGTCGTCAACGCGCTGCTGCGTGCCGGCGACGTCCTGCTCGACATCGGCGCCAATTACGCATCGATCGGCCTGGCCGCGGCCGAGCGTGTCGGCCCGCTCGGCCATGTGCACCTGTTCGAGCCGCAGCCGGCGATCGCGCAGGCGGTGCGCGAAGCGATCGGCCGCGCAGGCGCTCGCAACGTCACGCTGCACGAGCTGGCGCTGTTCAAGGCCGACGACGAACTGACGCTGCGTGTGCCGACGCATCACAGCGGCCTGGGCACGCTGCTGCCCGATGACGGCCGCCCCGGCGAATGGCACAGCCTGAAGGTGCGCACCTGCCAGACGCAGCGCTTCGTCACGCAACTGGTGGGCGTGCGGCCGTTCGGCGTGAAGATCGACATCGAAGGCGCCGAGCCCGAGGTGCTGGAAGAACTGCTGCCCTTCGAGCGCATGCGCTTCGTCGTCTTCGAAGGTTGCAGCAACGAGCGGTGGCTGTTCGATCACTTCGATGGCGCCGGCTTCGTCATCTTCGGCCTGAAGCGCTCACCGCTGCGCTGCCGCGTCGAGCGCGTCGATGCGTTCTCGCAGTGGCACGACTATCACGACTTCGTCGCCGTGCGCCCGTCCGCGCGCCGCGGTCACGTTGCCGGCGAGCATGGGTCCGCAGCGGCTGGCGGCGTTGATGGCGGAGTGATGTCGATGCCGGCAGTGGCCGGTGCGTCCGGCTGAGATCGCGTTGCGTTCCTCGGATCGTGACCCTTTCGTGAGCTGACGCAGCGCATCGACGCGCTGGGCGATGCCGGCGTGCAGGTGATGGACACGCTCACCCACGACAAGCTCGGGCGGCTGACGCAGTACCAGGTCTCCGGCAGCGGCGGCTCGCGCACGGTCACGCTCGCCTACAACGCGCTCGGCATGCTGCTGTCCAAGAGCGACGTCGGCAGCTACAGCTACCCGGCGCAAGGCATCGCCAACGGCCGGCCGCATGCGGTGCAGAGCGTCACCGGCATCGGTTCCAGCTACAGCTATGACTTGAACGGCAACGCCGTCACGGCCAGCGCGGGCAAGTGGCGCAACATCACCTACACCAGCTTCAACCTGCCGGGCAACGTGCCGGGCGATCGCGGCATCGACGGGCCCGGCGCCACGCCGCGGGCGCTGTGGCAGTACGACGAGAACCACCAGCGCATCAAGGAGGTTCGCAGCAACGCGCAGGGCACGCGCACGACCTGGAGTTTTCATCCGGACAACCAGGGCGGGCTGGCCTTCGAGCGCGAGATCGCGGCCAATGGGGTGCAGAGCAATCGGCATTACCTGTCTGCGGGAGGGGGAGCGTTTGCGGTGCTGGTGACGACGGGGGCGTTGCCGACGCTGACGGCCACGCAGACGGCGCCGGTGGTGTTGGCGAGCGTGGCCGCTGTCAAGGTGGAGTACTGGCACAAGGATCAGTTGGGCAGCCTGATCGCCACGACCGATCACCTGACCAACGTCACTGCGCGCTATGCGTATGACCCGTTCGGGAAGCGGCGCTATACGAATGCGAGCTACGACGCGTTTGGGGCGCTGATCGTTGATTGGACGACGGATACGAACAGCGGGACGGATCGCGGGTTCACCGGGCACGAGCACCTGGATGACCTGGGGCTGGTGCATATGAATGGGCGGATCTTTGATCCGACGATCGGGAGGTTCTTGCAGGCGGATCCCTACGTGCAGGATCCCTTCAATCTGCAAAACTACGATCGGTATGCGTACTGCTTCAACTCGCCGCTGATCTGTACGGACCCGACGGGGCACTTCAGCTTGAAGAAGTTCCTGCGTGGGGTGCTGGCGATCGCCGCTGCTTGGTATTTGCCGGGGCTGGTCCAGGGTTGGATGGTGTCTGGTGCGACGACTGGATTCTTGGCTGGCGGGGGGCTTTCGACGGCCTTCGTCACCATTGGCAGCGAGGCGGCAGTCTTCTCAGGGCTCGGCAGCGCCGTATCAGCAGCGGCCGGCGGATTTGCGGCCGGAGCGATCTCTTCGGGATCACTCAAGGGTGGGCTTCAGGGTGCGTTCAGTGGCGGGCTTTTTGGAGCCGTGGGCAGCTTTGTCGGTGACGCGGGGCTCGGACCCGTATGGCGCGATCAGGAATGCCGAACGATTTGCCGGTGCCACTGCGCTGCACGGTGTGGCAGGATGCGTGAGTAGTGTGATGGGCGGAGGCAAGTGCGGTCCTGGGGCGTTGAGCGCGGCGTTTTCGAAGGCTGCGCTGCCAGTGACGTCTAGGATGGGCGATGATGGCCTGGGTAGGGCATTTGCGCATGCTGTCGTTGGGGGAACGGCTTCCGAACTCGGCGGCGGGAAGTTCGCGAATGGGGCGATGAGTGGGGCGTTCTCGTACCTCTACAACTACTGTCGAACGGCCTCGTGCGGCTCCTCGCTCGCCAATAGTCCGTTGAAGGACGTTCTGGGATGCGGGCGCGCGTTTGGCTCGTCAGGTAGGGGAGTGGCTGACTCCTGACTACGTGGCAGGATCAAGGTCTATGCTTTCCGCTCAAGGTCAAGTGGCTACAAATCTCCATGACGGCACTACATTCGTGGCAGGGGGTGTCGCAGCGACAGATCCTCGGTCAACCACTTGGCGGACTGGCGGCTCGCTTTCGCTCGGTTGGATTCTCGCGCCCGGAGAGGCAAGTGTTGCCAACTCGTTCCTCGGCGGTAGTGGGAACCAATTCTCTCTGTCGATTCCGACCCCGTATCCCGCGAACGCATTCTTCGCACTGTCTCACTCATTCGGTGGTGACTATTCAGTGGAGCTTGGACTTGCCACTAGGGGACCCCTGAGCGGCGGGTGGGCGCCTTTCACCCACGCGAAGAAGATTGAGCCAAAGGTGGGAGAGTAAAACTTGGCCCCAGGCGGACCCGACGAGAAGACGTGGCGCTCAATGTCGAAACGGGAGCGAGTCATCTATCGCGTCATCGAAGCAGTGATGTTGCTTGTCTTCTTCATCTTTGTGTTGGTCGCATGGGGCGTGATTTAGCGGAGGGCGGATCGGGGTCACGCGGCGGATCGAACAAAGCGCTCGGGAGGATCGGGGTCAGGTCTTGCGTTTTGCCCCCTTCCGGACTAGCCTCCCACCGTGTCCCGCCCCCTGCGCATCGAATTCCCCGGCGCGCTGTACCACGTGACTTCACGCGGTGACCGTCGCGAGCCGATCTTTGTCGATGATGTGGACCGCGCCGCGTTGCTCGGTGTGGTCGCCCAGGCGGCCGAGCGCTTCGACGTGCGGGCCCTGGCCTACTGCCTGATGGGCAATCACTACCATTTCGTTCTGCACACGCGTCAAGCCAACCTCTCGCGCCTGATGCGCCACATCAACGGCGTGTTCACGCAGACTTTCAACCGCCGTCACGGCAAGGTGGGGCATCTGCTCCAGGGCCGCTTCAAGTCGATCCTGGTGGACCGGGACAGCTACCTGATGGCGGTCTGCCGCTATGTCGAGCTCAACCCGGTGCGGGCCGGCATGGTGGCGCATCCGCAGGACTGGCCGTGGTCGAGTTATCGCGCCCATACCGGCCTGGCGCCAACGCTCGATTGGCTGGACTCGAAAGCACTGCACGCGTACCTGCTTGGCCGCGAGGCGGCGAGTGCGTCCGATGTGCGTCGCGCCCGGGCGCTGTACGTGCGCCATGTGGATGACGGACGCGACCAGAGGCTGTGGGATCAGGCGCTGCGCCAGCAGATCTACCTGGGCGATGAGGGCTTTGTCGCGCGCATGCAGGCGCGGGTGGAGCGTTCGCGCGAGGGCCTGCCGCCTGCGCGCACACGCGCCGAGGTGCCGACGGCGCAGCGCTTGCCGCCGCGTCGGCCGGTGGACCTGTCGCGGCTGCTGTCTCGCGGAGCAGCGCTCGATCAGGCATTGGTCCAAGCCTACCGCGCGGGCGGCGTGACGATGAGCGAGTTGGCGGCGCAATGCGGGTTGTCGGTATCGCGAGTCAGCCGGTTGATTGCGCGTGCCGAGGTCGCCTTGCGCTAGGGTCGGCGCGGATTGGGGTCACGTCGCGGCCTCAGGGCGCAATCACCAGCAGTCCTGGAAAGTAGGTGCGAAAGCGACTGGCGTCGCGCGTCAGCAAGGGCCAGCCCTCGACAGCTGCGTGAGCGCCGATGAAAAAATCCGGCAGCACCTGCACTTTGCCACCGCCGCGCTGGCGGTACTGAAGGTAAGCCTTGCCGGCCAGGAACAGGGCCGGCCTCGGCACTTCGTGCATCGTCAGGTCCATCGTCGCGACGACACGATCGAGCGCCTCGAACGTGGAGAACGACAGCGACAACTCGGCGTAGACCACGGGGTTGATGGCCAGCTCGTGCAACTGTGCTTGCGCTCGCAACTGGCCAATCGACCACTCCGCCCATCGAGGGTCGTCTTGCAGAACGTCCACCAGCACGTTGGTGTCGACGAGCAGCATCAGCCCTGTTCGCGCAGCAACTTCATCAGCTCATCGGTGCGCCAGCGCACGTCGGCCCGACCTCGCACGGCCTCGAAGCGATCCTTGCGTGCGCCACCTTTCCCTCTTGGACGCGCCGCATTCAGCACCAGCTCACCGCCTGCGTTGACCGAGAACTCGACGGCCGCACCCGGCAGCAGTTGCAGCGCATCGCGAATGCGCTTGGGGATCGTGACTTGACCTTTGCTGGTCAGAGTTGTGGACATATCAAGAGGCGCAGGTGTTACTCGAATGAATACGGTAATACACCCAAGGTTGGCGGTCAAGTGCCGCGCTTCGCCGGCAGGATCAATCCGTCGGCGCTGCCGGCGTACACCGCATCGACCAGCGCCGCGCGATGCGACAGCACGGCGCGCTGGTTGATCGAGCCCTTGTCTGTCACCTCGCCCTTGTCGATCGACGGCGGCTCGGCCATGACCACCGCGCGCGCGACGCGATTGGCGCTGCCGGTGCCGGCGTGCCAGAGGCGATCGGTCATGCCCTGAAAGAACTCGCGCACAGCCGGGTGCTCGAGCACCGCGTCGGCGCTCGCGTCGTCGGCAAGTCGCGCGAGCTTGCGGCACTCGTCGATGCGCGGGAAGACGAGGATCGCTATCTCGGCGCGGTTCAAGCCCGCCACCACCACGTCCTGCACGCAGGGCGCGCCTTCGGCCACGACCTTGGCGCGCAGCGGGCCGACGCTGACGAAGGTGCCGGTGTCGAGCTTGAAGTCCTCGGCCAGGCGGCCGTCGAACAGCAGCCCATGCGTCGGCTCGGCTTCATCGACCCAGCGCACCGCATCGCCGGTGCGGTAGTAGCCCTCTTCGTCGAAGGCCTCGGCGCTGAGTGCGGGTTCGCGCCAGTAGCCGGGCATGACGTTCGGGCCGCGAAAGCGCACCTCGGTCTTGGCGTGCGGCCCATCGCTGTCGGCCAGCAGCTTGACCTCGACCCCGGGGCACGGCAATCCGATGTGGCCCGAGCGCAGCGTGGCGTAGCGCAGCGCGAAGGTGCATGCCGGCGCGGTCTCGGTCATGCCCAGGCCGGTGACGATCGGGATGCGCTCGCCGACGGTCTGTGCTGCAAGCCGATCGAGCTGGTCCCACACCGCTTGCGACAAGCCGGCGCCCGCGTACATGAAGGCCTTGACGCGCGAGAACAGGCGCTCGCGCAAGGCAGCGTCGGTCTCCATCGCGGCGGCGATCTCCTCGAAGCCTTTGGGCACGTTGAAGTAGATCGTGGGCGCGATCTCGCGCAGGTTGCGCAGCGTCGTCGCCATGCCGCGCGGCGTGGGCTTGCCGTCGTCGATGTAGAGCGTGCCGCCGTTGTACAGCGTGATGCCGATGTTGTGGTTGCCGCCGAAGGTGTGGTTCCACGGCAGCCAGTCCACCAGCACCGGCGGCTCGTCGGTGTTGAAGGCCAGTGTCTGCGCCAGCATCTGCTGGTTGGCGCACAGCATGCGCTGGGTGTTGATCACGCCCTTGGGGTTCTTGGTCGAGCCCGAGGTGAAGAGGAACTTGGCGATGGTGTCGGGGCCGACTTGCGCATGTGCCGAATCGACGCCGGCTGACGCTGCGGTGTCGAGCAGCGCGTCGAAGAGCGTCGTCTTCTGTCCTTCGATGTCGCCCTTCGTCAGCACGACCTCGATGCCCGGCGCTGCCACCGCTGCGATCGCGCGTGCGTACTCGGGGCCGGCCGCGAAGATCAGCCCCGGCGTGACGGTGCCGACGATGTGGCGCAGCTTGGCGTGGTCCTGCGCGACCAGCGAATAGGCGGAGGACACCGGGACAACAGGCACGCCGACCCACATCGCGCCCATGACGAGGCTGATGTGCTCGAGGTCGTTGTCCGACAGGATCACCACCGGTCGTTCGGCCGAGAGGCCGCGGTCCACCAGCGCCTGGCCGATGCGGCGCGCGCGCTCCTGCATCTGGGCGTAGCTGATGCGCATCCACTCGCCGCCGCCGGGCACGCTCGGGTCGCGCCGCGCGACGAAGGTGCGCTCGGGCGCTTCGCGCGCCCACTGTTCGAGGCGATCGGTCAGGCACTGCGGGTACGCGCCCAGCGCTTCGGCCGAGCGCAGCACGACGGTGCCGTCGGCGCGGCGCTCGATCGTCGCATCGAGGCAGCCGCCGACACGAGTACGGCGATAGCGCGCCGCCGAACTCACGACTGCTTCTCGACCTTGCCCGCGCGCTTTTCCAGGAAGGCGCGCACGCGCTCCTTGGCCGCGTCGTCGCCCTGCGCGATCGCCGCCATCAGCGACTCGACGAACAGGCCGTCGCCTTGCGACAGGTCGGCGATGCGCGGCAGCGCCTGCATCACCGCGAAGTTCGACAGCGGCGCGTTGCCGGCGATGCGCACGGCCAGCTCGCAGGCCTTGGCGAAGCCGGCGCCGTCGGCCACGAGGTACTGCGACAGGCCGCGCTGCAAGCCCTCCTGCGCATCGAGCACGCGGCCGGTGAGCATCATGTCGGTCATCGTCGCCACGCCCGCCAGGCGCGGCACGCGCGCCGAGCCGCCGCCGCCGACGAAGATGCCGCGCTGGCCTTCGGGCAGGCCGTAGATAGGCGCTGGCCTCGGCGACGCGGATGTGGCAACTGCTCGCGATCTCGAGACCGCCGCCGACGACCGCGCCGTGCAGCACCGCCACCACCGGCACGCGGCCGAACTGAATCGAGTCCATCACCGCATGCCACAGGCGCGAGTGCAGCACGCCTTCGGCGACGCTGCGCTCGGACAGCTCCGACAGGTCCAGGCCGGCACAGAAGTGCGCGCCTTCGCCCGACAGCACCACCGCCTTCACGCTCGCCGGCAAACCTTCGAGCGCGCTGCGCAGTTGCAGCACGAAGGTGTCGTTGATCGCGTTGCGCTTGTCGGGGCGATTCAGCCGCACATGGCCGACGGCGCCTGCGATCGAGATGCGCAGCAGGCTCAGATCGGCGAGCGCGCCGCCGGCGGGTTGGAATTCCAGGCTCATGGCGTCGGTTCCTTCTTCGACTGCAGCCCGAGCAGTCGCATCGCGTTGTTCTTCAGGATCAGCGGCTTGACCTCGTCGCGAAAGCCCGCTTCGTCGAAATCCTTCATCCAGCGATCCGGCTGGATCAGCGGGAAGTCGCTGCCGAACAGGATGCGGTCCTTGAGCAGCGTGTTGGCGTACTGCACAAGCTGCGGCGGGAAGTACTTCGGGCTCCAGCCCGACAGGTCGATCCAGATGTTGGGCTTGTGCATCGCCAGCGAGATCGCTTCGTCCTGCCACGGCCACGACGGATGCGCGATCACGATCTGCATGTCGGGAAAGGCGATGGCCACGTCTTCGAGCAGCATCGGGTTGCTGTTCTGCAAACGCAAGCCGCCGCCGCAGCGCATGCCGCTGCCGATGCCGGAATGACCGCTGTGAAAGATGGCGGGCAGCTTGTGCTCGGCGATCACCTCGTACAGCGGCCACGCCATCTTGTCGGCGGGCTCGAAGCCTTGCACCGTCGGGTGGAACTTGAAGCCCTTGACGCCATGCTCCTCGATCAGCCGGCGCACCTCGCGCGCGCCGAACCTGCCTTTGTGCGGATCGACGCTGCCGAAGGCGATCATGATGTCGGCGTTGGCACGCGCCGCATCGGCGATCTCTTCGTTCGGGATGCGCCGGCGACCGAGTTGCGTTTCCGCGTCCACCGTGAAATTGACGAAGCCGATCTTCTTCTCGCGGTAGAACGCCACCGTCTCGTCCATCGTCGGGCGTTTGCTCGAGCGGAAGTACTTGTCGGCGGCGCGGTCGTACTCCTCGCCGTAGTTGTCGAACGGGTTGCGGCACGACACCTCGAGGTGCGTGTGCATGTCGATGGCGATCAGCCGATCGAACGTCCATCTCAACTCTCCGGCGTGAAGCCGACGCGCTTCACCACCGGCGCCCAGGCCTGGTTCTCGTTGCGCACTGCCTGCGTCATCTCGGCCGGGGTGTTGGCCTGCGCTTCGAGGCCGAGTTGCGCAAAGGCTTCGACCGTGTCGGGCGCGCTCACCGCCGCCTTGATCGCTGCGGCGAGGCGCAGCGTCAGATCGGGCGCAGCCTTGCCCGGCAGGAAGAAGCCGAACCACTCGCTGAATTCGAGCGGCTTGAAGCCCTGCTCGGTGTAGGTCGGCACGTCGGGGGCGAAGCGCGAGCGTGACGCGCCGGAGGTGGCGAGCAGGCGCAGCTTGCCGCTCTTGAGGTGCGGCAGGTAATCGCCGATCGGCGAGGTGAACGACGTCACCTGGCCGCCCAACAGATCCTGGATGCCGGGCGCCGAGCCGCGGTAGGGCACATGGCGCAGCTCGACGCCCGATTCCTTCGACAGCAGCGCGCCGACGAAGTGCGGCGGCGAACCCGCACCGGGCGAGCCGTAGTTGGCGGCGTTGGGGTTGGCCTTGGCCCAGGCCAGGAAATCCTTGAGGCTCTTCACCGAGTCCGGCACCGCCGGGCCGACGCCGAAACCGAAGCTCACCATGCAGGCCGTGGACAGGGGCGTCACGTCCTCGATGCCGTAGGCGAGCTTGGTGTACAGGTGCGGGTAGAGCGTGATCATCGACGCCGGCGTCAGCAGCAGCACGCTGCCGTCGTTGGGGCTGCGCTTGAGTTCTTCGACTGCGAGGCGGCCGCCAGCGCCGGGCTTGTTGTCCACCAGCACTGTCTTGGCGTGCACGCCGCGCAGCTTGTCGGCGACGCGGCGCGATACCGCGTCGGTGGTGCCGCCTGCCGGGAAGCCGCACAGGACGCGCGCGCTTTCGAGCGCTGGTCCTTGTGCTTGGGCGCGGGCGCTGCCGGCGGTGGTGAGCAAAGCGGCCGAGGCCAGCGTGAACTGTCTGCGATCGATCATGGTGGGTCTCCTGGCGGGGTGTGAATCAATGGTAGGGATGAATCGGGCCGCCGTGCGTCACTTGCGGCCCCGTGCGAGCTTGTGCAGCAGCTCGACCAGCATCGCGCGTTCGGCGTTGCTGAGTGCGGTGAGCGCAGCCTGTTCGCCGTCGATCAGGCGCTGCGCTGCGGTATCGACCAGCGCGGTGCCCTTGGGCGTGGCGCGGATGTGCTGCACGCGCGCGTCGCTGCGGCTGCGTTGGCGAGCGACCAGGCCGCGTGCCTCGAGCTTCTCCAGCCACAACGCGACATTGGGTGGCGTCATCGCCAGCGCGCGCGCCAGCTGGCGTGCCGAGGCGTCCGGGTTCCTGCGGATCAGGCCCAGCACCGTGAACTCCACCGGCCGCAGCCGCAGCGGACGGCCGACCTGCGCCAGGAACACCTGCGTCGTCGCCACGCTGGCCTGTGCGAGCTGGTAGCCGACGATCTGGTGCAGCGCGCCTTCGGCCAGCCGCGTCTGCGGCGTTTGCTCGGCGACGAGAGCGGGTGCGGTGCGCGGCATGGCGGCAAGTATCCGGCAGTCTGCAAAGCGATTGATCGATCTGCGGGACCGACTTTGCTGGTGAAAACCCGCTGCGCTTGGCACAAATTCGATCAGTACCATAACGATCTACCCTGATCGAGGAGACCTGACATGCCGACGCTGAAAGCCCGCCCCACGCCGCTGGCCCTGACTCTGGCGGCGCTGTCAGCGCTGGTCGGCGTGGCGGTTGCCGGTGACGGCAACGATCATCACAGGCGCCACTCGGCGCTGCCGCAACTGAGCCCGGCCACGCCTGGCGCGCTGGTGGGCACCTGCGAGTCGCTCGCCACGCGCATCACGTTTGCCGACACAAGCGTCACCGGCGCCGCCACCATCGCCGCCGGCACGCTGCTGGTCGGCGGCCAGTCGGTGCCGGCGCACTGCCGCGTCACCGGCCGCATGGCCCAGCACGTCAGCGCGGTCGATGGCAAGACCTACGCCATCGGCTTCGAGATGCGCCTGCCGTTGGCCTGGAACGGCCGCTTCTTCCACCAGGGCAACGGCGGCATCGACGGCGCGGTCGTCATCGCCAACAGCACCTTCGGCGGCGGCGCGCTGACGAGCACGCTGCTGCAAGGCTTCGCGGTGCTGAGCTCCGATGCCGGCCACGCCAATTCGCAGGGCGGCCCGGCCTTCGGGCTGGATCCGCAGGCGCGGCTCGATTACGGCTATCAGGCCGTCGCCAAACTGACGCCGATGGCCAAGCACGCGATCGCGGTGGCCTATGCCAAGGGGCCCGACCGCTCCTACTTCGGCGGCTGCTCCAACGGCGGGCGCCATACCCTGATCGCGGCGGCGCGTTACTCAGACCAGTACGACGGCTTTCTTGCCGGCGCGCCCGGCTACAACCTGCCGCTGGCGGCGCTGGCCAACATCTGGGGCGGCCAGCGTTACGCCACGGTTGCCACGGGCGACACGCTCACACCCGCGGGCCTCGAGACCGCCTACACCGCCGCTGAACGCAAGCTTGTCGGCACTGCGGTGCTCGCGCGCTGCGACGCACTCGACGGCGCGATCGACGGCCTGGTGCAGGACACGAAGGCCTGCCAGGCCAAGTTCAACCTGATGCGTGACGTGCCCACCTGCAGCGGCGCGCGCGACGGCAGCTGTCTGACCCAAGCGCAGAAGCTTGTCATCGACGGCATCGCCAAGGGCGCGACGACGAGCAACGGAGAGCGCTTCTACGCCAGCTTCCCGTACGACCCGGGCATCGCCGGCGGCGGCGTGCCGTTCTGGGAGTTCATCGCGCCGCTGAATCTCGACTCCGGCGCTGTCGGCGCGATCTTCAAGGTGCCGCCTTCGCCGCTGGCGTTGAGCAACGGCCCGCTGTTCTCGATGACGCTGGACATCGACAGCGCGCTGGGCGAGTTGTACGCGACCAACGCGACGTACAACGAAGCGGCGATGAGCTTCATGACACCGCCGAACGTGCGCGACCTGTCGGACCTGCGCCGGCGCGGCGCCAAGGTGCTGGTCTATCACGGCGTCAGCGATCCGATCTTCTCGGTGGAGGACACCAAGGCCTGGTACCGCGGCATCGATCGTCACAGCGGCGGGCCGGCAGAAAGTTTCGCGCGCCTGTACCCGGTGCCCGGCATGGGCCACTGCTCAGGCGGGCCGGCCACCGATCAGGCCGACTTCATCACGCCGCTGGTGCGGTGGGTCGAGCAGGGTGTTGCGCCGGCTGCCATCACCGCGAGCGCGCGCGGACCGGGCAACGCCGGCGGCGCCAATGCCGACGTGCCGGCTGCATGGGCAACGCGCACACGGCCGCTGTGCCCGTACCCGAGCGTGGCGATCTACGAGGGGCAGGGCAGCATCGAGGACGCAGCCAGGTTCGTCTGCAAGACGCCGCGGCGACACGGCCACGGCGATTGAGCAGCCCTGGCGCGCCCGGCTGGGATCGAACCAGCGACCCTTGGCTTCGGAGGCCAATACTCTATCCACTGAGCTACGGGCGCGAGGAGCGCGATTCTAGTGTGCGGGGGCGCAGCCTATAATCACTCCCGTTTTGCGTGCTCAGGCACGCAATGTTTTTTTCGCACGAGGATGGCATGAGCAGCGCTCAACAGGACGATCACGACCTGCCGCACGAAGGCCCGATCAAGACGCCCAAGCAACTGATCTGGGCAGTGGCGCTGTCCTTCATCGTGCCGATCCTGGCCATCATCCTGCTGGTCAACTACGTCACCGCGCAGAAGAAGCCGGCTGCTGGCAGCGATGCCTTCAGCGAACGCGCCACCGCCGAGCGCCTGCAAAAGGTGGGCCGCGTTGAGCTCAAGGATCTGTCCGATCCGGCGTCGCTCAAGAGCGGCAAGGATGTCTATGCCGCGCAGTGCGCAGCCTGCCACGCGGCCGGCTTGGCCAATGCACCCAAGTTCGGCGATGCGGCGGCGTGGGCGCCTCGCATCAAGACCGGCTACGAGGCACTGCTGACCGCTGCGCTCAAGGGCAAGGGCAGCATGGGCGCGCAAGGCGGTGGCGATTTCAGCGATCTGGAGATCGGCCGCGCGGTGGTCTTCATGACCAACCAGGCCGGCGGCAGTTTGGCCGAGCCGTCGGCACCTGCGGCAGCGGCGGCGGTGACGACTTCGGCGGCCACGCCCGCGCCTGCGCACCGGCTGCAACGCCTGCGCCGGTCACGACGGCGACCGCTGCTGCCGCGACGGTCGTGGCAGCAGCCGCGCCGACGGCCGATGCGGCTCCTGCGCTCTACACCCAGATCTGCTCGGCCTGCCACATCGCCGGCGTGGCCAACGCACCCAAGCTCGGCGACAAGGCAGCGTGGGGGCCACGCCTGGCCGGTGGCGTCGATGGCCTGACGGCCAGCGTCATCACGGGCAAGGGCGCGATGCCGCCCAAGGGCGGAGCGGCAGCGGCCAGCGACGCCGACATCAAGGCCGTCGTGGCCTACATGGTGGCCAGCGTCAAATAGTCGCGCTGGCCTGCGGGCTGAGCACATGGCCGAAGCGCTCGGCCATGGCGGCAAATCGCAGCGGCTGCGGCTGCCATTCGCCGGACTCGACCATGCGTGCGGCTTCGAGCATGTCGAGCGTGTGCACGATGCCCAGACCGAGATCGCTGTCGATGAAGAGGCGGCCGTGCTCATCGAGCCAGGCACTGCGCGGCTTCGCGGCCAGGCCGGTGTGCGTCGTGATCGCCCCCGCCGCATCGACGCGCCACACCCAGGGCGCGGCTTCGAGCTCGACATAAACCCGCTGCGGCCCGTTCTGGAAGCACCAGCGGCCGCTGTCGTCGCGCTCGTAGTTGCGGCCGATGAAGGCGATGAGCTTGTCGTGAAGCAGGCGGCTGCCTTTGACGCGCGGAAACGGCCCGGCGGCCTGTACGCGGTCGTCGCGCATGTACCAGTCGCCGCGCGCGTCCAGCCCGAGCCAGCCGCGGCACGCCGGCACATTCGGCCATTTCTTCAGAGCAGCCTTGACGATCTCATCCATGCGAGCACCGCTTGCGGCATTGCTTGTACATGACCGGGCCACGCGCCGCCAGCGAAACCGACGTGTCCGCCCTGTGGCGGCTGCCAGAGCGTGACGTGCGAGCCGACATCGCTCGCCTGAGGCAATGACGTGGCCGGCACGAACGGATCGTTGCGCGCGTTCAGCACCAGCGCCGGGATGCGGATGGTGTGCAGGTGCGGCTTGGCAGAGCCGCGCGCCCAGTAGTCGTCGGTATCGCGAAAGCCGTGCAGCGGCGCTGTGAAGACATCGTCGAACTCGTAGAGATCGCGCGCGCCGATCAGGCGATCGCGGTCGAACAGGCCCGGGTGCTGCGCCCACTTCGCCAGCGCGCGCGGCTTCATGCTGCGCAGGAACATGCGCGTGTAGAGGAGCCGATTGAAGCCGCGGCCGATGGCGTGACCGCCGGCGGTCAGGTCGATCGGTGAGCACACTGCGGCCACGGCGCGTGCAGTGCGCGCCGCCGTTGCGCCCGCTTCCTCGGCCCAGCGCAGCAGCGCGTTGCCGCCGAGCGAGACCCCGGCGGCGAGCAGCGGTGCCGCACTGCGAGCGCGCAGGCGTTCGAGGATCCAGCCGATCTCCTCGAAGTCGCCCGAGTGGTAGGCGCGCGGCGCGCGGTTGAGCTCGCCCGAGCAACCACGAAAGTGCGGCACCGCGAAGTGCAGGCCGGCGGCGGCCGCTTCGCGCGCAAAGCCTTGCGCGTATTGGCTTTGCGAGGAGCCTTCCAGGCCGTGGAACATGACGAGCCAGTGCGCGTCGGTGGCAGCGGCGCGCTGGATGTCGACATCGATGAAGTCGCCGTCGGGAGTGTCCCAGCGCTCGCGCAGGTAACGGGGCGCTGGGCCGGAGCAACGGCGGGAGACCAGTGCCGGCCAGATCGTCTGCGCATGGCCGCCCGGCAGCCACCACGGTGCCCGGTACCGATCGAAAGTCAACGCGGCATCCCGAGTACAGCAATAGGGGTTGCCGCTGCTGTTGGGCCGCGCATACGCAGCACGGCAGCAGATGCTGCTCGCTGACCCGTAGCTTCGCGCCGAAACGCTGGTGCGTTACAAAATGCCCGCCACGGCCAGGGCGCGAGGCTACGCTGTGAGCGCGCACTCCAGTGGCGATTGCGCGTGGTTCCTAGTCCACGCACCCCCCAAATCTGACAGGCCCCCACCTGAGATAGGGGTTGGTAGCAGTCGTTTCGCACTGGTACAAACCTCTGACGCTGGGTCAACCACACGACCTTCATGCGGAAGTCGGCAGCAGGGTGTGGGCAGCGGGGGGCCTGACGGGGTCAGTGATCGGTGATCGCATGATTCGAATTTTCAACCATCACTTCAATGCACATGCCGTGTTGAGCATGTGCCTGGATTTTCTGTTTGTGCTGTTGGCGACGATTTCGTTCGGCGCCATCGACGCGCAGGGCGCGACCCTGTCGACGACGCTCGGCTACAGCCTTTCCCTGGCAGCGTGGACGCCCCTGGCGGGCAATGTCGCCGGTCTGTACGAGCCGGTGCCAGCGCGGTCTCTGCAGCAGCGCGCCTCGCGCGCCATGTTGGCCGTGCTCCTGATGTTGCCGGTGGCCTTCGCGATCTTCTCGTTGCTTCCAAGCCCGATCAAACAGTCGCCGCTGATGCCGTACCTCGCCATGGCCACTGTCCTCGGCGTCATTGCGCACCGGTCGCTGCTGGTGCGCTTCGGACGCAGCAACCTGCTGCGGCGCCGCATTCTGGTGCTGGGCACCGGTGGGCTGGCGTCCCAGGTCAGCGAGGCACTGCGCTTCTCCGACCCGCAGGCCGTGATCGTCGGATTCGTGCCGGGCTCGAACGAGTACGAGCATGTGGTGCCGCCGGCGATGGTCATGCCGGCCAGCGGGTCGCTGGCGAGTACGGCACAGCGCGCGCGCGTCGACGAAGTGATCGTGGCGCTGTCCGAACGCCGCAGCGGCAGCATGTCGTTGCGCGAACTGCTCGACTGCAAGATCAGCGGCATCCGCGTGTCCGACATATCCACTCACTTCGAAAGACAGCACGGACAGATCCGGCTCGACTATGTCAACGCGGGGTGGCTGGTTTTCGGTGATGGCTTCAACCAGGGGTTCTTGCGCACCGCGATCAAGCGCTTGTTCGACATCCTTTGCGCTGCCACGCTGCTGGTGCTCACGCTGCCTCTGATGCTCGTCACGATGCTGTTGATCAAGCTCGACAGCCGCGGCTCGGTGTTCTACCGCCAGGAGCGTGTGGGTCTGAACGGCCGGTCTTTCGACGTTCTGAAGTTCAGGAGCATGCGCTGCGATGCCGAACAGGACGGCCAGCCGCGTTGGGCCGGAGCGGCCGACGACCGCGTCACGCGTGTCGGGCGCCTGATCCGCATGACCCGCATCGACGAGTTGCCGCAGCTGTGCAACGTTCTAAAGGGCGAGATGAGCATGGTCGGGCCGCGGCCGGAGCGGCCCTTCTTCGTCGACTCGCTGACCAAGGACATTCCCTACTACGCAGTTCGCCACAGCATCAAGCCGGGCGTGACCGGCTGGGCGCAAGTGCGATACCAGTATGGGTCCACCGTCGACGATGCCAAGCAGAAGCTTCAATACGACCTCTACTACGTCAAGAACCACACGCTGTTTCTGGACCTGCTGATCATGTTCGAAACCGTGTCTGTCGTGCTGACGGGCAAGGGCGCGCGGTAGAAGCGCATTGCAGCCGTGACCCTGGCGGCATACAGCCATGCGGCTGCAGGGCTGGCGTACGGCGCTCTCGCGATCTCATTGGCCCGCCGCAGGGCCACCAACCCTGGCCGCGGCAGCGCCGCAGGACGCGCT
The DNA here is from genome assembly GCA_963738605.1 of uncultured beta proteobacterium. Classification (GTDB taxonomy): domain Bacteria; phylum Pseudomonadota; class Gammaproteobacteria; order Burkholderiales; family Burkholderiaceae_C; genus CADEEN01. The sequence continues at coordinate 34,000 of CAVTXG010000007.1, read as the reverse complement.
TTCGCGGCCGCCGTCGTGCTCAGCGCAGCGTGGGGAATTTCGGCTGTTGCCGCGCCTTGGACGGGCAACGCGGCGCTGGCCTTGACTTCGGGCCTGCTCGATCTCGGTCGTTACGCTGCATGGTTCGCGTTCCTGCTCTTGTTGCTGCGAGTCGGGGCTGGCGAGGTCGGCGGCCGCCGGCCCTGGCTGCTGGGCGTGACCGCGCTTGTCGCGCTCGCCCTGCTGGCGCTGGTCATTGCGGGGTTGAGTCCGGCGGCTGCAGCGGGTGTGCTGGCGGGCATACGCCCGTTTGCGTCGGTGGCGCTGCCGGTGATCGGGCTCGTTCTCGTCGAACAAGTGTTCAGAAGCGCCAGCAACGATGCGCAGTGGCACGCCAAGCCCCTGTGTCTTGGCCTGGCGGTCCTGTTCGTCTACGACCTGTACCTGCACTCGCACATCCTGCTGTTCGGCCGGCTCGACGAGGACTCGGCCACCATCCGCGGAGCCGAGCATGCCTTGGCAGCAGCGCTGCTCTACGTGGCGCTGCAGCGCCGGTCCGACTGGAGCCGCGCCTTTCACGTATCACGCGACGCTGTCTTCCACACGGCCTCGCTCGTCCTGGCGGGCGGGTACCTGCTGCTCATCTCGGCCATTGCCTACTACGTCCGCCAACTGGGGGGCGATTGGGGTGGGGCCCTGCAACTGATCCTGGTCTGCGCTGCCCTCGTGCTGCTCTCGGCCCTGGCGCTGTCCGGCACGATGCGCGCGAAGCTGCGTGTCTTCATCAGCAAGCACTTCTTCCGCTATCGATACGACTACCGCAGCGAGTGGCTGCGCTTCACGGCTCGGCTGACTGAGCAACACTCGCCGCAGGAGGTAGGCAGTCTGGTCGTGCAGGGCCTGGCCGAATTGCTGCACAGCCCTGCAGGAGCGCTTTGGTACCGCGACCCTGACCGCGCCGTGATGGTTCAGGCAGCACGCTGGAACTCGCCTCCCAGCGACCGTACCGAACCCGAGGACTCTGCGTTCGCGCGCTTCATGCTCGAACGGGAATGGGTCGTCGACCTGCCGTCCTGCCGCGCCGACCCGCGCCGCCACGAGGGCCCACAGCCCCCCGACTGGTTGTTGTCCGACCTGCGCTACTGGCTGGTCGTGCCGCTGATCGTCGGCACACGGCTGTGCGGCTTCGTCGTGATCGAGCGTCCGCACGCCCTGACCGCGCTGAACTGGGAGGTGCGCGACCTGCTGAAGACGGCAAGCCGTCAGGCGGCCGGCTTCCTCGCACTGATCCACGCCACCGAGGCGCTGCTCGAGGCGCGCAAGTTCGACGCCTTCAACCGCATGTCGGCCTTCGTCGTGCACGACCTGAAGAACATCGTGGCGCAGCTGTCGCTGATGATGCAGAACGCCGCCCGGTTGAAGGCCAACCCCGAGTTCCAGCAGGACATGCTGATCACGGTGGAGAACTCGCTCGAGCGGATGCGACGGCTGATGCTGCAGCTGCGCGGCGGGCAGGAACCCGCCGCCATCAGCGCCGGCGTTGCACTGCCGGCGGTGATCGAGCGCGTGCGCGCGGCCGCCGCTGCCAGCGGACGCTCGCTTCAGGTGCAGATCGTCGATCGGCTGGTGGCCCGCGGCCAGGAAGACCGCATCGAGCGGGTCGTCGGCCACCTGGTCGACAATGCATTCGATGCCGGCGGCGCGGCAGGGATCGTGACGCTGTCGCTGTCGCGCGAGGGCAGCGAGGCACAACTCGCCGTCCGTGATGCAGGTCACGGCATGAGCCCGGAGTTCGTGTCCTCGCGATTGTTCAAGCCGTTCAACTCGACCAAGACTCAGGGTATGGGGATCGGCCTGTACGAGAGCCGCCAGTACATTCAGGAAGTCGGGGGCAATATCACGGTGGACAGCGAAGTCGGTCGGGGAACCATCGTCACGGTCCGCTTGCCGCTGCTCGACGTCGGGCCGAGCGCGGTGCGCGAGCTGTACAGCGTGCGATGACCGCCGCCAAGCGCCCTCAGGTGATGATCGTCGAGGACGATCTGGCCCTGCAGAAGCAGATCAAGTGGTCGCTCGACCGCTTCGAGACCGTGACGGCCGCCGACCGCGATAGTGCCCTGGCTGCAGTTCCGGCGCAATCCGGCGCCGGTGGTGACCATGGACCTGGGGTTGCCGCCCGACGCCGACTCCGTGAGCGAAGGCTTTGCGCTGCTCGATGCGTTGCTCGGCCTCGATCCGATGGTCAAGGTCATCGTGCTGTCCGGCCAGAGCGACCGGGCCAACGCCGTCAAGGCGGTCGAGCTTGGCGCCTACGACTTCCTTGCCAAGCCACTCGAGGCTGACCTGCTGAACATGACGATCGAGCGCGCGCTGCGTGTGCACGATCTGCAAAGCGAAGTGGTTCGCCTGCGAACGATGGCGCCCAGCGAGGCCCTGGCCGGGCTCATCACCCGCGACCCGCAAATGCTGCGGATCTGCCGAACGGTCGAGAAGGTCGCTCCGAGCAGCGCCACGGTCCTGTTGCTGGGTGAGAGCGGCACCGGCAAGGAGGTGCTGGCGCAGGGCGTTCACGCCTGCTCGCGGCGCGGCGGCAAGTTCGTTGCCATCAACTGCGCCGCGATCCCGGAGAACCTGCTGGAAAGCGAGCTGTTCGGCTACGAGAAGGGCGCCTTCACCGGAGCGGCCAAGACCACGGTCGGGCGCATCGAGACGGCCGATGGCGGCACCCTCTTCCTCGACGAGATCGGCGACTTGCCGGCCTCCTTGCAGGCCAAACTGCTGCGCTTCCTCCAGGAGCGCACGATCGAGCGCTTGGGCGGCCGCAGTGTCAGACCGGTGGACGTGAGGATCGTCTGCGCGACGCATCAGGACCTGCCGGCGCTGATCAAGCAAGGCCGGTTCCGGGAAGACCTGTATTACCGCCTCGCCGAGATCGTCGTCGAAATTCCGCCGCTGCGCCAGCGCAAAGGTGATGCCGTGCTGCTGGCCCATGCCTTTCTGAGGCGTGCCGGCGAGGAGCAGCGCAACAGCCTGCGTCTGACCGATGACGCCCTGCGCGCCATCGACCAGCACGCGTGGCCCGGTAACGTGCGCGAGTTGCTCAATGTGATTCGCCGCTCTGCGATCATGGCCGACGGCAATCGCGTGGGCCACGAAGACCTCGGCCTGCCGTTGGAGGTTTCGGACAGCGCGCGCGATACGGCACTCGACCTGAGGGCCGTGCGCGAAGCCGCAGAGCGCGAGGTGGTCGTCCGCGCGATGGCCCGGGCCGACGGCAACATGGTCAAGGCGGCGGACTTGCTGGGCATCAGCCGACCGACGTTGTACGACCTGGTCGACCGCTTGGGGATTCGCGACACATGATGGTGAGATTCCCTCATTCGTGGGTCGCGCAGCGACCGCACTCGGACGTTACGGAGGCCGGGACCACGTCGTGAGCATGGGTTGCGTGCGCGCGCCATCGATTCGTGGCCTTGCGCGGGCGCAACCGGCGTTGTTAGGCTTGCCGCATCGGTTCGACGCCGGACCCTACACTCGGCAGCGCGCGCACAAGACGGCTCTGGTTCCCGCACGCATGTTCCGGATCGCTCGACGGAGGTTTTGATGGACTATGTCGCCCACATTCTGGATCGCCTCGGGGCCAGGCTGGTCGCGCTGCTCGCGATGGGTGGCGTCCTGGCGGCTTGCGCCGGCCCGGCGGGCAACGCACCCCCGGCGCCGCTTCTGGCGGCCAACGACAGCTACTCGTACATCATCGGCCCCGGCGACACGCTGAACATCATCGTCGCGCGCAATCCCGAATTGTCGATGTCGGTGCCGGTGCGGCCGGACGGCAAGATCTCGGCGCCGCTGGTCGACGAAATCCAGGCGCAGGGCAAGACCTCCGTGCAGCTGGCGCGCGACGTCGGAAGCGCAGTTGAGCAAGTACGTGCGCGACCCGGTCGTCACTGTCGTCGTGACCACCATCGTCGGCTCCTACAGCGAGCAGATCCGCGTCGTCGGCGAGGCGGCGCGTCCCCAGTTCCTGCCGTTTCGCCAGAAGATGACGCTGCTGGATGTGATGATCGCCGTCGGCGGCTTGACCGACTTTGCGGCCGGCAACCGCGCGACGATCCTGCGCACCAGCGAGAGCAACAAGCAGTATTCGGTGCGCCTGAAGGATCTCGTCAAGGGTGGCGACATCTCCGCCAACGTCGAAATGCGGCCCGGCGACATCCTCATCATTCCGCAAAGCTTGTTCTGAGCGCGCAGCACATCGAAGAGGAAACTGCGACATGCAGGAGCTGATGCATCAGGTCAGGACGGTGCTGCGCGGCATGTGGAAGTACCGCTGGCTCGGCGTTGCATTGGCATGGACGACCGCGCTGGTGGGGACAGCGGCAGTCTTCAACATTCCCGACCAGCTACGAGGCCAATGCGCGCATCCATGTGGACACGCAGTCGATCCTCAAGCCATTGATGGCGGGCCTGGCCGTGCAGCCCAACGTCGACCAGCAGATCGCGATGCTGAGCCGTACGCTGATCAGCCGGCCGAACGTCGAGAAGCTGGTACGCATGGCAGACCTCGATTTGAAAGTCGCGTCCAAGGCCGAGCAGGATGCGCTGGTCGATCGCCTGATGCAGTCGCTGATGATCAACGGCACCGGGCGCGACAACCTCTACTTGCTGGCGCTATCGCGACACCGATCCGGCGCGCGCTCTGCGGGCGGTCCAATCGCTCGTGTCGATCTTCGTCGAGTCGGGCCTGGGCGCGAGCCGAAAAGACAGCGACTCGGCTCGTGCGTTCATCGATGAGCAGATCAAGAACTACCAGGCCAAGCTCGAAGAGGCCGAAGTCGCGGCTGAAGGACCTTCAAGCTGCGCAACATCGACTCCCAGGTGGGCGACGGGCGCGACATCACGTCGCGCATCGACGAGCTTGGGCGGGCAGCTCGAGAAGGCTAGGCTGGAGTTGCGTGAGGCCGAGAATGCGCGTGACGCGGCTCATGCGGCGCTCGTCGGCGAGAAAGGGCAAGGCGTCCACGCTGTCGACCCAGAGCCTGGTTGCAGGAGTCTTCCATCAGCGTGGCCACTCCCGAGATCGATGCGCGCATCGACGCGCAACGCCGCAACCTCGACGCGCTGCTGCAGCGATTCACGGACTTGCATCCGGAAGTTATCAGCCACCCGACAACTCATCAAGGACCTGGAAGAGCAGAAAGCGCAAAGAAGTGCAGGCCCTGCAGAAGGCGGCGGCAGCCAGGCCACCCCCCGCCCTTGGCGCCGACGCCGGCGCCACCCCGGCAGTGCAGGAACTGAACCGCATGGTGGCGATGTCCGAAGTCCAGGTGGCGGCGCTGAAGGCGCGCGTGTCGGAGTACGCCAGTCGATACACCCAGGCGCGCTCCATGCTGAAGACTGCGCCGCAACTGGAAGCAGAAGCAGCGCAGCTCAACCGCGACTACGCGATCCACAAGAAGAACTACGAAGACCTGGTGGCGCGGCGTGAATCGGCCGCGATCTCCGGTGATGTCGAGGTGGCCTCAGGCGTCGCCGACTTCCGTGTCATCGAGCCGCCTCGCGTCTCCCCGCAGCCTGTTTGGCCGAACCGAAACTCTCTGTTGCTGCTCGTGCTGCTGGCCTCGGTCGCAGCCGGCGCCGTACTCGCCTTCGTGGCGTCGCAACTGCGGCCGGTGTTCTTCGACCTGAGCGAACTCAAGTCCAAGCTGGAGCTGCCGGTGCTGGGATCGGTCGCCTCGCTGCCCAACGAAGCAACGCTGCAGCGCCAGCGTGTGGACCGCTATGGCGTTCTTGACCGCCACGGCCAGCCTCGTTGCGGTCTTCGCCATCGGCTTGGCCTACATGAGCATGCAGCAGGCGCGTTGACGATGAGTGCCAACCTGATCGAACAAGCCGCGCTGCGCCTGGAGCAGTTGCGTCGGGCCGGCGCCACCGTCGAGACCGTCCAGTCGCTGCGCGGTGGCCGCGACCTGCCCGATGGCGCCGAGCGGCCGGCCGAAGCCGCTGCGCCCACGTCGCGCCAAGTCGATATCGACGTCACTGCCCTGGCCGCTCGCGGCATTCTCGTGCCCAACGCGCCGCGCACGGCGTTGGCCGATCAGTTCCGTGTGGTCAAGCGGCCGCTGTTGCGCAACGCCGTCGGCAAGGGCGCGGACCAAGGTCGCCAACGGCAATCTCATCATGGTCACCAGTGCGCTGGCGGGCGAAGGCAAGAGCTTCACTGCCATCAATCTGGCCATGAGCATCGCGGCCGAGGTCGACCACACCGTGATGCTGATCGATGCCGACGTCGAGCGGCCGTCGATCGCGCGCACTTTCGGACTGGTCGGCGACGATGCGCCCGCGATGGGTCCCGGCCTGCTCGACATCCTCGAAGGCCATGCCGAAGTGGCGGAAGTGCTGCTGCGCACCAACATCGACAAGCTGACGCTCCTGCCCAGCGGCACCCACCGCAAGAACGCGACCGAACTGCTGGCCAGCGACGCCATGACCCGCTTGCTCGATCGAGATGACATCGCGGTATCCGGACCGCATCATCATTTTCGATTCGCCGCCGCTGCTGCCGACGACGGAGGCCAGGGTGCTCGCCAGCCACATGGGGCAGATCGTCGTGGTGGTACACGCCGAGAAGACGCTGCAATCGAAGGTACAGAGTGCCCTGGCGATGATCGAGGCGTGCCCCGTGCGCCTGTTGGTCCTGAATCGTGCGCGCGATGCCGAGGACGCCGCATACGGCTATGGCTACGGCTATGGCTACGGTGCCGAAGACAAGAACCCCCAGCAAACTCCCAAAACATGAGGCTGGTATGAAGCAAAGCTCTGTTTCCCGTTCTGTTTCCCGTTCCCGCAAGAAGTCGTCGTCGATGCCGTCGGCGCCCAGCGCGCTCGCGGCAGCGCTGTTCGCGATGCTGCCTTGGCCGACGGCGGCGCAGGACGCCGGCACGCCGGCGCGCGCGTGGGCCATCGAGCCGTCTGTCTTCCTTCGACAAATCTTCTCCGACAACTACCGACAACTGACCGTGAAGGAATCGGACGCCATCACCGAGGCGGGTGCCGGCGTACGCGTCACCGGGACGGGCGGCCGCATCCGCGGCTTTCTCGACTACTCGCTCAGCGGAACCGCACACGCGCGTCACTCGGAGTCGAACGACCTGCGCCATCGATTGAGCGCGGTGACCACGGCCGAGGTGGTGGACGGCTTCGCCTTCGTCGATGCGCAGGCCAGCTACTCGCGGCAGGCGGTTTCAGCGTTCGGCACGCAGACGGCAACCCCCATCCTCGACACCGCCAACCAGACCGACGTGGCGAGCCTGTCGATCAGCCCCTCCCTGCGCGGACGCATCGGCCCCTCTCTGCGCTATGCGGCGCGCGCCTCCTACGCGACCACGCGCGCCAAGGACAGCGATGACGGCGACCTCGATGTCGGCAGTGCCGCGCTGAGCCTCGACGGCGGCGTGCCGGGCGGCAACCTCGGTTGGAAGGCGCTCGCCAGCCATACCGTCTCCGACTACCTGGCCGGGCGACGCACCTTCGATTCGCGGCTGAACGCGGGCCTGAGCTACCTGTTCACACGCGAACTCAAGGTCGGGGTCACGGCAGGCGCCGAGCGCACGGACGTGCGAGTTCTGGATGGCGAGACCAACTCCACTGCCGGCCTTGAAGTCGAGTGGACGCCGACCGAGCGCACGCTGTTGTCCGGCGTTGTCGAGAAGCGCTACTTCGGCACCGGACACTCGATCCAGTTTTCCCATCGCACGCCGCGCACCGCGTGGACCGCGTCGACCACGCGCGACGTGTCGACGCCTGGGGCCAGCGCCACGGGAGGGTTCGGCAGCGCCTACGACCTGTTCTTCCGCCAGTTCGCAACCACCGAAGCGGACCCGGTCAAGCGCGACGCGCTGGTCCGCGGCTTCCTGCGCAACAACAACATCGACCCGAATGCTGTGGTCATCGGCGGCTTCCTCGCTTCGGCACTGACGTTGCAGCAGGCGCAGGCCGCATCGTTCGCGCTCGTGGGCGTGCGCAACACCGTGACGATCCGCGCATCGCGCTCGCACAGCGAACGCATCGACGATCTGGCAGCCGTCGTCGATGACCTGTCCGTCTCGGACACGGTGACGCAGCACGGCATCTCGCTCGACTGGGCCTGGCGTCTCACGCCGGTATCGGCGATCAACGTCACTGCCGGGTACCAGCGCAGCAAGGGCGATGCGGCGACCCAGGAGACCACGCTCAAGACGCTGGCCATCGGCTGGGCCGCGCCGTTCGGACCGCGCTCGACGGTTTCGGCCGGGGCGCGCCATGCAGTGTTCAACAGCGTTTCCGCGCCCTACAAGGAGAACGCGATCTTCGGGGCCATCCGGTTCGCGTTCTGATTCATGTACGAAGCGTTCTACGGGCTGAGCCGCAAGCCCTTCCAGCTCAATCCCGATCCGGCTTTCTACTTCGGCAGCAAGCAGCACCGGCGCGCCAAGGCCTACCTCGAGTACGGCGTCGCGCGCAACGAGGGCTTCATCGTCATCACCGGCGAGATCGGCGCCGGCAAGACGACGATCCTGCGCGGCTTGCTGATCGACGGCCTGTCACGACAGCAACGTCAACGTCGGGCAACTGGTGACCACGCAGCTCGATGCCGAGGACACGCTGCGCATGGTCGGCGCGGCCTTCGGCATCAACGTGACGGACGTGGCCAAGGCGGAGCTGCTGATCACGCTCGAGGCCTTCCTGCTCGATCAGACCAGCCAGGGCAAGCGCTGCCTGCTGGTCGTCGACGAGGCGCAGAACCTGACGCCGCGCGCGGTCGAGGAGCTGCGCATGCTGTCGAACTTCCAGTTCGGCAACCAGGCGCTGCTGCAGAGCTTCCTGGTCGGCCAGCCCGAGTTCCAGCGCATCCTGCAGCGGCCCGAGATGGAGCAGTTGCGCCAGCGCGTTGCGGCCACCTGCCACATCGGCCCGCTGGACCTGGAAGACACGCAGCACTACATCGAGCACCGGCTGAAGTGCGCGGGCGCGGTCAACGGCAAGCCGTTCTTCGATCTGGACGCCTTCGCGGCGATCTACAAGGCCAGCAAGGGCATCCCGCGACGCATCAACTCGCTGTGCGACCGCCTGCTGCTGCGGCGGCTTCCTGGCGGGCAGCACCGGTCATCGATGTCGCCGACGTGCGACGATGTGGTGGCCGAGCTGGCCGAGCGAAGGCACGATGGGCCGTCGCCGCGAGGTGCAACCACCGACGTGGCCGGTCGATCGTGGATCTGTCGCGCCTGCAGCTCGATGCCGGCGCCGCCGACGCTGCGCTCGCATGCAACTCGGCGGTCTGGCCGACTCGCAGCAAGGCGACCGCCTGCAGCGCCTGGAACGCAGCCATGCTGCGGCTGGAGCGCATCAATATCGAGACGCTGGAGACGCTGAAGAAGCTGGTCAACGCCGTGCGCCGCCAGCCAGCCGGGAGCGGAGTCCTCGTGAAGCAGCCACGACCGTCAATGCGCTGACCATCGACGTCGAGGACTATTTCCAGGTCTCGGCGTTCGCGCCGTACATCGCGCGCAGCGAGTGGGACGCAGCGCGATGCCGCGTCGAGCGCAACGTCGAGCGCATCCTCGCGCTGCTCGACGAGCAGCGGCACGAAGGCCACGTTCTTCACGCTCGGCTGGATCGCCGAGCGCTACCCGCAACTGGTGCGCCGCATCGTCGCGCAGGGCCACGAGCTCGCCAGCCACGGCTACGGCCACCAGCGCGCCAGCGACCAGAGCCCGCAGGCGTTCTTCGCCGACATCGACCGCGCCAAGGCCGTGCTGGAGGACATCGGCGGCGTCGACGGTGCAGGGCTATCGCGCGCCGAGCTTTTCGATCGGCGCGCGGCAACCTCTGGGCCTTCGACTGCCTCGCGCGCGCCGGCTACCGCTACAGCTCGAGCATCTATCCGATCCGGCACGATCACTACGGCATGCCCGATGCGCCGCGCTTCGCGCACCAGGCGCGCGACGGGCTGCTCGAAGTGCCGGTCACCACGCTGCGCCTGTTCGGCCGCAACCTGCCGGCCAGCGGCGGCGGCTACTTCCGGCTGCTGCCCTACGCGCTGTCGCGCTGGCTGCTGCGCCGCGTCAACGCACGCGACGGCCAGCCGGCGATCTTCTATTTCCATCCGTGGGAGATCGACCCGGAGCAGCCGCGCGTGGCCGGCATCGACGCGCAAGACGCGCTTCCGCCACTACCTCAACCTCGACCGCATGGAACGCGCGCTGCAGCAGCCTGCTCGGCGACTTCGCGTGGGGGCGCATGGACCAGATCTTTCCTGGACCGCGGCCGGCGCTGCGGCTGACGCACTGAGCCGGCCATGCGACGTCTGGCCCCGCACGATGCGGCCGCAACGCCGCGCGCTGGGACGCCTTCGTGCAGGCCTGCCCGACGGCGACGTTCTTCCATCGCGCCGGCTGGCAGCGGTGCTTGCGCGAGGTCTTCGGCCACGCACCCACTTCCTCTACTGCGAGACGGACGGGCGCATCGAAGGCGTGCTGCCGCTGGCGCATGTGAAGCAGCCTGCTGTTCGGCAACGCGCTGCGTCAGCCTGCCGTTCGCGGTCTACGGCGGCGTGGCCGCCGACATCGACCGGAGCGCCGCGCCGGCGCTCGAAGAGCGAGGCGCAGGCGCTGGCGCGGCGCCTCGGCGTGGCACACCTCGAGTTGCGCAACGTGCAGGCGCGCCACGCCGACTGGCCGACGCAGGATCTCTACGTCACGTTCCGCAAGGCGATCCTGCCCGACGCCGAGGCCAACATGCTGGCGATTCCGCGCAAGCAGCGCGCGATGGTGCGCAAGGGCATCAAGAACGGACTGCGCAGCGAGATCGACGCCGGCGTCGACCGCTTCTTCGCGCTGTACGCCGACAACGTGCACCGCCACGGCACGCCGGCGCTGCCCAAGCGCTACTTCGAGGCGCTGCTGCGCGAGTTCGGCGCCGACTGCGAGGTGCTCACCGTGCAGTCGCGCCGACGGCCGCGCCGTCAGCAGCGTGCTGAGCTTCTATTTCCGCGACGAGGTGCTGCCCTACTACGCCGGCGACGACCTCGACGGCGCGCGACCTCGCCGCCAACGACTTCAAGTACTGGGAGCTGATGCGCCGCGCCTGCGAGCGCGGGCTGCAGCGTGTTCGACTACGGCCGCAGCAAGCAGGGCACCGGGCTCGTTACGCGTTCAAGAAGAACTGGGGCTTCGAGCCGCAGCCGCTGCACTACGAATACCGCCTCTACAAGCGCGACGCGGTGCCGCAGAACAATCCGACCAACGCCAAGTTCCGCTTGGCGATCGAGGCCTGGCGCCGCATGCCGCTGCGCCTGGCCAACTGGCTCGGGCCGTACGTCGTGCGCAGCCTGGGTTGAGCAGCCGCTGAGATGAGTGCGCGTGCTGGCTCCCCCCGTTGCCCACGCTGCATGGGCGCGACTGCTGCCGCTGATCGTTGCGGTGCTGCTGGGCATCGTCGTGCTGTACCGCGACACCGCCACTGCGATGGTCGCGATCTGGGCGCGCTCGGAAACTTTCGCCCACGCCTACCTCGTGGTGCCGATCGCACTCTGGCTGGTCTGGCGCCGGCGCCCTGCCTTGGCCGCCTGCGCTCCCGCGACGAGCTGGCCCTGGCTGCTCGCTGCAGGCGCTGCCGCGCTGCTCTGGCTGGTCGGCGAGCTGGCGGCGGTCAACGCGGCGACGCAGTTGGCGCTGGTGGCGATGCTGGTGTTGTCGGTGCCGGCGCTGATCGGCACGCGGCGGCAACGCGCATCCTGTTTCCGCTCGGCTTCCTGTTCTTTGCCGTGCCCTTCGGCGAATTCATGATGCCGCAGATGATGATCTGGACGGCGGACTTCACCATGGTCGCGTTGCGGCTGAGCGGCATCCCCGTCTATCGCGAAGGCTTGCAGATGGTGATCCCGAGCGGCCAGTGGTCGGTCGTGGAAGCCTGCAGCGGCGTGCGCTACCTGATCGCGGCCGTGATGATCGGCGCCTTGTTCGCGTACCTCAACTACCGCAGCACCGCGCGCCGCATCGCCTTCGTCGTCTGGTCGATCGTGGTGCCGATCATCGCCAACTGGGTCCGCGCCTACCTGATCGTGCTCACCGGCCACCTCAGCAACAACGAGCTGGCTGCCGGCGTCGATCATCTGATCTACGGCTGGGTGTTCTTCGGAGTCGTCATTGCAGTCATGCTGGCGGTGGGTCTGCGCTGGGCGGAGCCTGATGCGGCGAGCGCGTTGACGCCAACCATCGAGCGCGCCGATTCGCCCCAAGCCAAGGCATGGGGCGCATGGGCTGCCGCGGCGGCGCTGCTGCTGATCGCGGCGCTGCCGCACATCTGGGTCGAGGCCCTCGCTTCCGGTGAACGCCGCGCAGCGCCGGACCTGCGCGCCATCGAGCTGAGCCAGCGCGGCTGGACAGCGACGACCCTGCCGCCGTCGGTTGCCGACTGGCAGCCGGCGTTCAGCGGCGCAGCAACACAACAGCGCCGCGACTACAGCAACAAGGACGGCGCCTGGGTCGGCTTGCACATCGGCCTTTGGCGCGACCAGGGCGTCGCCAACAAGATGGTCAGCTCGGAAAACGTCCTGGTGCGCAGCAGCGATGCCCGCTGGCGCCAGGTGTCGCAAGGTCCAGTGCGCACGAAGGTTGAAGGGCGCGAGATCACGCTGCGCAGTGCCACGCTGCGCGGCTCGCCGCGCGTCGATGCTTCGGCTGCGCAGCGCTTGCTCGTGTGGCAGATCTACTGGGTCAACGGCACCTTGGTCGCGAGCGACTGGCAGGCCAAGCTGTGGGGCGCCTGGCACAAGCTGCTCGGCCGCGGTGACGATGCAGCCGTGCTGATTTTCTACACCGACGAGGATGGCGGCAAGGGCGCGGCGGCGCTGGCCGCCTTCGTGCAGGCTCACCTCGACGAGATTGCGCTTTCACTCACGCGCATGCGCGACGATGGCTGACAGCGTGCTCGTCGCCGCATGCAGCGACCCGCGGCCGCTGGTCGTGCACGTGGTCTACCGCTTCGACACCGGCGGGCTCGAGAACGGCGTCGTCAACCTCATCAACCACCTGCCGGCCGAGCGCTTTCGCCATGCTGTGGTGGCGCTGACCGATGTCACCGGCTTCGCGCAGCGCGTGCAGCGCGGCGACGTCACGCTGGTCGCGCTGCGCAAAGGCCCGGGCCACGGCGTGTGGCTGTACCCGCGGCTGTGGAAGCTGTTCCGCGCGATGGCGCCGGCGATCGTGCACACGCGCAACATCGCGGCGCTGGAGGCGCAGGTGCCGGCCTGGCTGGCGCGTGTGCCGGTGCGCATTCACGGCGAGCATGGTCGCGATGTCGATGAGCTCAACGCCAAGCGCGCGCGCTACTTGCAGCTGCGGCGCCTGTACCGCCCGTTCGTGCAGCACCAGATCGCACTGTCGCGCGAGCTCGCCGAGTACCTGCGCGACGAGGTCGGCGTTGACAGCGAGAGCGCGCTGACCGAACTGTGCAACGGCGTCGACACCGCGCGTTTTCATCCCGCGGCCGATGGGGGGCCCGCGTGCATCGAAGGCTGTCCGTTCGATGCCGCACGCTGCTTCGTCGTCGGCACCGTCGGCCGCATGCAGGTGGTGAAGGATCAACTGCTGCTGGCTCGCGCTTTCGCCCGCGCGCTGGCGCTTGCGCCGCAGCTGCGATCACGCCTGCGCCTGGCGTTGATCGGCGATGGTCCGCTGAAGGCGCAGTGCGACGCCGTGCTAACCGAAGCTGGCGTGCGTGATATGGCCTGGCTGCCCGGCGAGCGCAGCGATGTCGCCGACGTGATGCGCGGCTTCTCGACTGCTTCGTGCTGCCGTCGCTGGCCGAGGGCATCTCCAACACCATCCTCGAGGCGATGGCCAGCGGCCTGCCCGTGCTCGCCACCGACGTCGGCGGCAACGCCGAGCCTGGTCGATCGCGGCGTCAGCGGCGAGCTCGTGCCGTCGGGCGATGTCGAAGTCATGGCGCGGCGCATCGCTGCGCTCGCCGGGAACACCGGCGAGGCGCAGCGCATGGGTCGCGCCGGCCGCGCTGCGCGCCGAGCAGCGCTTCAGCCTCGGCGACATGGTCGGCTGCCTACCAGCGCCTGTACGACAACGCGAACTCGACCGCGCAGGCTTTGCGCACGCGGAAAGCCTGAACCATGTGCGGCATCACCGGCATCTTCGACACCCGCGGCGCGCGCGACGTCGACCGCGCGGCGCTGGCGCGCATGAACGAATCGCAGCACCACCGCGGTCCGGACGAAGGCAGCGTTGCATGTCGAGCCCGGCGTCGGCTTCGGCCATCGCCGGCTGTCGATCATCGACGTCGCCACCGGCCAGCAGCCGCTCTTCAACGAGGACGGCTCGGTCGTCGTCGTCTTCAACGGCGAGATCTACAACTACCAGGAACTGATCCCCGAGCTGCAGGCGCTGGGCCACGTCTTCCACACCAAGAGCGACACCGAAGTCATCGTGCACGCCTGGGAGGCCTGGGGCGAGGATTGCGTGAAGCGCTTTCGCGGCATGTTCGCCTTCGCGCTGTGGGATCGCAACCGCGCAGACGCTGTTCCTCGCGCGCGACCGGCTCGGCGTCAAGCCGCTGTACTACGCGCTCCTGCCCGACGGCACGTTGCTGTTCGGCTCCGAGCTGAAGTCGCTGCTCGCGCATGGCGGCGCTGGCGCGCGAGATCGACCCGCTGCGCGGTCGAGGAGTACTTCGCGCTCGGCTACGTCGCCGAGCCGCGCACCATCTTTCGCAGCGCGCACAAGCTGCCGCCGGCGCACACGCTGATGCGTCCGGCGCGGCGCAGCCGATGCCGGCAGCCGCGCGAGTACTGGGACGTGCGCTTCACCGCTCGATGCGACCGATCGGCGATGGGCGAGGCCTGCGAAGAGCTGCGTCGACCGGCTGGCGCGAGTCGGTGCGGCTGCGCATGATTTCCGAGGTGCCGCTCGGCGCGTTTCTGTCGGGCGGCGTCGATTCGAGCGCGGTGGTGGCGATGATGGCCGGCGTGTCGAGCGAGCCCGGTGAACACCTGCTCGATCGCGTTCGACGATCCGGCGTTCGACGAAGCCGCGTTCGCGCAGATGGTGGCCGAGCGCTACCGCACCGACCATTTCGTCGAGACCGTCGAGAGCGACGACTTCGATCTGATCGACACCCTCGCCGCGCTGCTACGACGAGCCCTATGCCGACAGCTCGGCGATCCCCACCTACCGCGTCTGCCAGCTTGCGCGCAAGCATGTCACGGTGGCGCTTGTCCGGCGACGGCGGCGACGAGAGCTTCGGCGGCTACCGGCGCTACCGGCTGCACATGATGGAAGAGCGCATGCGCGCGGCGATGCCGCTCGGCGCTGCGCCGGCCGCTGTTCGGCGCGCTCGGCCGCTGTGTACCCGAAGGCCGACTGGGCGCCGCGCGTGTTCCGCGCCAAGACCACGTTCGAGGCGCATGGCGCGCAACTCGGTCGAGGCCTATTTCCACTCGATGTCGATCCTGCGCGAGCCGATGCGCGGCACAGCTCTTCAGCGCCGCGCTTCGAGCGCGCGCTCGGCGGCTACGACGCGCGCGAGGTCTTCGAGCGCCATGCCGCGCGCGCCGACACCGACGATCCGCTGGCGCTGATCCAGTACCTCGACCTGAAGACCTACCTCGTCGGCGACATCAACACCAAGGTCGATCGCGCCAGCATGGCGCATTCGCTCGAAGTGCGCGAGCCGCTGATGGATCACCCGCTGGTCGAGTGGCTGGCAACGCTGCCGTCGTCGCTCAAGTTGCGAGCGCGGCGAGGGCAAGGTCCTGCTCAAGAAGCGCGATGGAGCCGACGCTGCCGCGCGACGTGCTGTACCGGCCGAAGATGGGATTTGCCGTGCCGCTGGCGCGCTGGTTCCGTGGGCCGTTGAAGCAACGCGTGCGCGAGGCAGTGCTGGGCGAGCGGCTGCTCGATACCGGCTGGTTCGAGCCGCGCATGCTGGCGCACCTGCTCGACGAGCACCAGTCGGGACAACGCGACCACAGTGCGCCGCTGTGGTCGCTGCTGATGTTCGATGCGTTTCTCACCAATGCGGCCGGTGCGTCGCCGACGCCTCGCGACACCAACGCAGCGCGGCCTTTGGCAGCGCACGACGTGGCCGCCTGACCATGTGCGGCATCCACGGCATCGTTCAACTCGACGGACAAGCCGTCGAGCGACGCTGGCTCACGGCGATGGGCGACGTGACGACGCATCGCGGACCCGACGACGAAGGCATGCACGTGGACGGGCCGGTGGGCATCGGCATGCGACGCCTGTCGATCATCGATCTGGCCGGCGGGCATCAGCCGCTGTCCAACGCCGACGACACGATCTGGCTGGTGTGCAACGGCGAGATCTACAACTACCGCGAGCTGCGTGCCGAGCTGCAAGCCAAGGGCGCGCGCTTCAAGACGGCTTCCGACAGCGAGATCCTCCTGCACCTGTACGAGGCCGAGGGTGATGCGTTCGTTGATCGCTTGAACGGCATGTACGCCTTCGCGCTCTGGGATTCGCGCAAGCGCCGCCTGCTGATCGGCCGTGACCGGCTCG
Organism: uncultured beta proteobacterium; assembly: GCA_963738605.1. Classification (GTDB taxonomy): domain Bacteria; phylum Pseudomonadota; class Gammaproteobacteria; order Burkholderiales; family Burkholderiaceae_C; genus CADEEN01. The sequence continues at coordinate 17,453 of CAVTXG010000007.1, read as the reverse complement.
GCATCAAGCCGCTGTACGTCGCGCAGCAAGGAGGCAGGCTTGCCTTCTCGACCGAAGCCAAGGCGCTGCTGGCATTGCCGGGGCAGCGCGCGGCGATCGAGCCGGGCGCGCTGCCCGACTACCTGCACCTCGGCTACGTGCCGGCGCCCCAGTGTCTGCTCGCGGGCTTGCGCAAACTGCCGCCGGCCACGCTGCTCGCGGTCGAAAACGGCAAGGTGCGCGAGTGGTGCTATTGGCAGATGCCCGCGCAGATGGACGAGGCTGCCGACGAACGCACGTGGGTCGACCGCGTGCGCGCGCAACTCGACGCATCGGTGCGCATGCAGATGGTCAGCGACGTGCCGATCGGTGCGTTCCTGTCCGGCGGTGTCGATTCGAGCGCTGTGGTCGCAGCGATGTCGCGCCACACCGATGCGCCCATCCGAACCTACGCGATCGGCTTCGAAGGCGGCGCCGCCGAGAAGCTCTACAACGAGCTGCCGTACGCGCGGCGCGTGGCGCAACTCTTCGGCACCGAACATCACGAGATCGTCGTCGAGCCCGATGTCGTCGGGCTTTTGCCGCAGCTGCTGTGGCACCTGGATGAGCCGGTGGCGGATTCGGCCTTCATCACCACCTACCTCGTCTCGAAGTTCGCTCGTGCTGATGTGAAGGTGATCCTGTCGGGCGTCGGCGGCGACGAGCTGTTCGGCGGCTACCGGCGCTATCTCGGCCATCACTACGCGCAGCGCTTTGCGGCGTTGCCCTCCTGGGCGCAGCGTGCGGCGACGCGCGCTGCGGCACACCTGCCGGCCGATCGTCACTCTCGTTGGCTCAATGCGGCGCGGCTGGCGAAAGCCTTCGTCGCCAGCGCTGCGATGCCGGGCGACGAGCGCTATCGCAGCTATGTGCAGGTGGCCTCGCGCGAGACGGTGGCCGCATTGCTGATGCGCGAGCCGGCGGCTGACGACGCGCTCGCGGCCGCGTTCGCGTCGGCCCGCTCCACCGATGAGTTGAACCGCATGCTCGCGGTGGATGGGCAGACGCAGCTGCCCGACGATCTGCTGATGTTGACGGACAAGATGAGCATGGCCGTCTCGCTCGAGTGCCGCGTGCCTCTGCTTGATCATGAACTGGTCGAACTCGCCGCCAGCATTCCAGCGCGCCACAAGATCCGCGGTGGCCGGCTCAAGCACCTGCTCAAGGAAGCTCTCGTCGGCACCTTGCCCGGCGACATCCTCGATCGCGGCAAGCGCGGCTTCGGCACGCCGATGGGTGCATGGTTGAAGCGCGAGCTGGCGCCGGTGGTCGATCGCCTGCTCGGCGCGCCGCAGTGCGCGCGCGCGGTCTGTTCGATCCGGCGGTGGTGCAGGGCATCGTCGCCGACCATGCCGCCAACCGCAGCGACGGCACCGACATCCTGCTCGCGCTGCTCAACCTCGAAATCTGGTCGTGCATCTTTCTCGATGGGCGCCGGCCGCAGGACGTGGCCGACGAGCTGCATGGCATCGTCGCGCGGTGCAGCGGCATGAACATCCTCTACCTCTGCCACCGCTTCCCGTATCCGCCCAAGCGCGGCGGCAAGATCAGGCCGTTCAACATGATCCGGCATCTGCACGGCCGCGGCCATCGCGTCACCGTCTGTTCGCTGGCGCGATCGAAGGAAGAGTTCGAGCAGGCGCAAGGCATCGCGCCGTACTGCACGGCATTCGAGATCGCGCGCGTGCGCGAGCCGGCGCAGTGGGCGCGCATGGTCGCGCGCCTGCCGCTGCCCACGCCGTCGTCGATGGGCTACTTCTACAGCGCCGATCTGGCGCGCGCGGTGCAACGCCAACTCGCGCAAGCAGCGCTGGGACTTGATCTTCGTGCACTGCTCGTCGGTGGCGCAGTACGTGCAGCATGTGACGGACGTGCCGAAGCTTCTCGACTTCGGCGACATGGATTCGCAGAAATGGCTCGAGTACGCGAACTACAAGCCGTTCCCGCTGTCGCTCGGGTACTGGTACGAGGGCCGCAAGATGCTGGCGGCGGAAAAGCGCCTCGCGCGGCGCTTCGACGTCTGCACCGCCACCACCCGCGCCGAGTGGCAGACGCTCGAGGACTACCGCACCGGTGCGGTCACCGACTGGTTTCCCAACGGCGTCGATGCCGAGTACTTCGCACCGACCGACGGCGCCTACGACGCCGATACGCTGAGCTTCGTCGGCCGCATGGACTACTACCCCAACCAGGAATGCATGCAGCGCTTCTGCCGCGAGGTCTGGCCGCTGCTCAAGCAGCAGCGCCCAGCGCTGAAGCTCGCGATCGTCGGCGCGGATCCGTCACCGGCGATTCGTGCGCTCGGCGAGCTGCCGGGTGTGGCGGTCACCGGCTCGGTGCCCGACGTGCGACCGCATGTGCGCAGCTCGGCGGCGATGGTCGCGCCGTTGGCGATTGCGCGCGGCACGCAGAACAAGATCCTCGAAGCGATGGCGCTGGGCGTGCCGGTGGTGACGAGCGGCATCGCCGCCGGCGGCGTCGATGCCGAAGCGGGGCGTCATCTGATCGTTGCCGACAGCGCGCAAGAGCAGGTCGACGCCATCGGACGGCTGCTCGACGATCGAGCGGAGCGTGCACGCTTGTCGCAAGCAGGCCGTGCGCGCGTGCTCAGCCATCACGCCTGGGCACGCTCGATGCAGCGACTGGACGGCATCATCGACGACTGCGTGGGCCGATTCGAGCGCTCGCGGCTCGCGGTGGCGTGACGCGCAGATGGACGACGGGGCCACGATGATGCAGCCGCCGCCCGCTCGTCCGCGCGTGTTGCTGTTCTCGTCGCTCTACCCGAGCAGCGTGCGGCCGACATACGCCACCTTTGTCGATACGCGCTTGCGCGAAGTGCTGGCGCAAGACGCGATCGAAGCGCGAGTCGTCGCGCCGGTGCCGTGGTTTCCGTCGACGGCAGCGCGCTTCGGCGACTACGCACTCGTATCGCGCGAACGCCGGCACGCGAGACGCGCAACGGCATCGATGTGCAGCATCCGCGCTATGCGCACCTGCCGAAAGTCGGCATGAGCATCGCGCCGCTGGCGATGGCGCTTGGCGCAGTGCCGGCGTTGCGTCGCCTGATGGCGCGAGGGCTTCGATTTCGATCTGATCGACGCGCATTACTACTATCCCGACGGCGTTGCCGCCGCGCTGCTGGCGCGCTGATTCGATCAGCCGCTGGCGATCACCGCGCGCGGCAGTGACATCAACCTGCATAGCGCAGTATCGCGGCGCCGCGCGCGTGGATGCGCTGGGCGTCGCGGGTGGCAAGCGCTTCGATCGCGGTCTCGTCGCGCGCTGGCCGATCGCATGAGCGCGCTCGGCATGCCGGCCGATCGCATCAGCGTGCTGCGCAACGGCGTCGATCTGACGCGCTTTCGCGCCGCTGCCGCAGGCCGCAGGCGCGCAGCATGCTGGGCTGGCCCGATGCGCCGACGCTGATCGCCGTGGGCAACCTGCTCGAGAACAAGGGGCAGCACCTGGCGATCCAGGCGCTGGCCGCGCTGCCGGGGTTTCGCCTGCACATCGTCGGCGGCGGCCCGCATGCCAGAGCGCTTGCGGAGTTGGCGGCGCAACTGGGCGTCGACCGACCGTGTGCGCTTCTTCGGCAGCGTCGCGCAGGACGAGCTCGCGCTGCCTACTACAGCGCAGCCGACGTGCTGGTGCTGGCTTCGTCGCGCGAGGGCGCGCCCAACGTCGTGTTGGAAGCGCTGGCGTGCGGCATGCCGGTCGTCGCCACGGCCGTCGGCGGCATTCCGGAAGTGATCGAGCCCACCGATCACCGGCGCGTTGCTCGCCGAGCGCACGGCCGTGCGCTGGCAGTCGCGGTGCGCGGTTTGTGGAGTCGCGGCTTCGATCGCGAGCGCGATTCGACGCCATGCGCAGGGCTTCGGTTGGACGCAGACGACGCGGGCGCAGATCGCGATGTTTCGCCGCATGGCGAGTCGATCGCGGATAGACGACGCGAGCAGCTGACAGCAGCAGGCCGATCCGCCGGAGGGGTGCGATGAGAGACCTCGTCTTTCCTGCTGTCATTGCCGGGCTGCTCCCTTTCATCCTGAAGCGGCCGTGGATCGGCCTGCTCGTCTACGTCTGGCTCAGCCTGATGAACCCGTACCGGTTCATGCCTTCGGCTTTGCCTATGATGCGCCGTGGGTGCTGATCGTCGCTTTGGCAACGCTGGTCGCTTGTTGCTCCACCGAGACGAATGGGACTACCAGTGCGGACGGCATCCTCGTGCTGCTGCTGTTGCTTCCGCTATGGACCTGCGTGACCACGGTCTTCGCCCTGGAGCGCGAAGACGCCTTCGGTACGACTGGAGGAAGTGCTGAAGGTTTTCCTGTTCGTTCACATTGCCGCTGGCTTGTTGTGCACGCGCAAGCACATCGACTGGCTGCTTTGGGTGATCGTCGTCTCGGTCGGCTTCTACGGCGTCAAGGGCGGCATCTTCGTCTTGCTTACCGGCGGGGAGAGCAGGGTCTGGGGCCCGCCGGGTAAGAGCTACCTCAGTGACAACAACGCGATCGCCATAGCATTGATCATGCTCGTGCCCATGATGTTTTACTTGCGCGGAGCCGCGGCGTCGAGCTGGGTTCGTCACGGCCTGCTCGCGTCCATTGTTCTCAGTTCGATCGCGGTGGTAGGAACCTACTCGCGCGGCGGCTTTCTTGCCGTGGCTGCGATGTTCGCCTTCTTGTGGCTGAAGAGCCGGCAGAAGTTGATGCTGTCGGTCCTGTTCGTGGCGCTGATTCCACTCGGCCTACTGTCCATGCCTGAGCGCTGGTTCGACCGCATGGGCACGATCTCGAACTACGAGGAAGACGGCTCGGCGATGGGGCGGATCAACACGTGGACCACTGCGTTCAACATTGCCAACGATCGCCCGCTGGTCGGCGGCGGCTTCGATCTGTACACATCGCAGGCAACGTTAGCTCGCTACGCACCCAATCCGCTGGCCGTGCACGCGCGCACAGCATCTACTTCCAGATGCTGGGCGAACACGGGTATGTCGGACTGCTGATCTTCCTGTCCATCGGTATCTGGACCTGGATGATCGCGCGGCGCACGATTGCGGCGTCGCGACACAGGGCACGATCTGGCGTGGGCGGGACAACTCGCGCGGGCGATTCAGGTCGGCTTGGTGGGCTACGCGGTCGGCGGCACCTTCATCAATATCGCCTACTGGGACTTCGTCTACTACGAGGTCGTCATTGCTGTGGCTGCGTATCGGCTCACCAGCACATCGCTGCAGACGCAGCGACCCGCAGGTCGGCCGCCCGGGGCGGGCCGGATCAGCATGCCCGCGCGGCGGGCACTCCGTGAAGGCAGCGGGCCTGCTCTGGCTTGGTGGAGCCCGTTCCGTGCCTTGGCGCCGGGCGGACGCGCGGGGCGGCTGCCGATCTTCATCTTCCATCGCGTCATGGCGCGCCATGATCCATTGCGTTCCGGAGAGCCGGACGCAGACGGTTTGAACGCATCGTGCGCTTCATCGTGCGCAACTTCCGCATCCTGCCGCTTGTCGATGCCGCGCAAGCATTGGTTCGCGGACGACTGCCAGCAGCTGCTGCCTGCATCACCTTCGACGACGGCTACGCCGACAATTGACGCGTGCAGCACCGATCCTTCAACGTCACGGTGCGACCGCGACGGTGTTCGTTTCCACGGCCTACGTCGGTGGTGGGTGCATGTGGAACGACAGGATCATTGAAGCGGTTCGAGATGTTTTCCGCAGGCGAGGTGGATTGGCGCCCCTGGGGCTTAGGCACCGCGACACTACGGTGATGACGCGTCTCGTTGTGCGCTGATCGAACGCACGCTGCCGCAACTCAGAGCCCGCCATCCGGCAGACCGCGCCGCGGTGGCCGACGAGATTGCACGTCATGCCGGCGCGGACTTGCGGAGCGTCTTGATGTTGTCGATCGACCCAACTGCGCGCATGGCGTGACGCTGGCCTTGATGTCGGTGGACACACCATGCGCCACCCCGTGCTGGCGCAACTAGACCACGATGTCCAGGGGTCGGGGCCGTCGCCCCGGGCCCGGGCTGCCCCGCCGGGGCCTGTTGGGCGGCCGCCGTGCCGGTCAGGCGAAACTGGCCCGCCGGGCCGCCGGGGACGGGATGCAGGCGAAGGATCGCCAGCCCCAGGGGTTCTGCAGCGGCCAGCGCCGGGCCGTCATAGCCTGCCGGACCACCAGGGCCCGGGCGCGCAGATCGTTCAGATAAAAGCTGTACTCTTCGCGCTGATAGGCCGGGTTCAGCGGCGCGGTCACGGCCGCCTGCGCGATGGTGACAAAGGCTGCCGCCATTTCTGGCCCATTGGGCAGCACAATCGCCACCCGGTCCGCCGCGCCAATGCCAAAGCGGCGCAACTGGTTTGCCACCTCGGCCGACAGTGCGCGGAAGCCGCCATAGGTCAGCCACTCGCGCCCCGGAGCTCTAGATTCGCCAGTGGTTTCCCATTCTGGTCAGCCCAACAGGGCCGCGAGTGTTGCCGTCATTTTGTTGCCTCTTTTGAGGAATCTTGCGTCCGGGCCTCAGCGCGACGCGGCATAATAGGCGACCTTGCGTTCCAGATAGGCCAGGAATTCGGACATCGCAAACGCAAGGCCGAAGAGCACGATCAGCGCCGCCCAGAACTCCGCCATCAGGAACTTGCTGGCATCGAGCTCAAACAGCGCGCCGAATCCGACGATGGAGATCAGCAGCTGGCCGATGATCACGCCCTTGACCGCACGAATGACCCTATCCGCACCCCGCCCAGAATTTCCGGCAAGGCGGCCCAGAAATACACCTTGATAAAGGCATCCAGCGGTCTGGCCCCAAAGCAGCGCGCCATGTCCACCAAGGACCGGTTGATCTGCAGCACGCCTGCGCGGGCGTTAGGATGATGATCCAGATCGCGAAAAGCGTGGTGGTGATGATGACGGTGCGGGTGCCAAACCGAACAGCACCATCAGCACCGGGACCAGTGCTGTCAGCGGCGCCGAAAGAAAGATGTTGACCCAAGGCAGCAGCAATTCATCCACAATCCGGCTTTTGCCCATCGGATTCCAACCGGAATGCCGATCACAATGGCAAAGAGCACCCCCGCCGAAAACACATAGGCCGTCACGCCCAGTGCGGACAAGAACGCAGGCGTCGGGATCAACGGGAACAGGGTCACCATGCGTTGTGCAGAGGGCGGAATAAAGAAGGTCAGGTCAAGCTGACCAATCACCTCCCACAACAGCGCCCACAGGATCAGTGATGACAGCGCGGGCAGCCGACGCCGAAGACCATCATGCCCGCTTCACTCCACATAGCTGCGCAGCGAGGCCCAGATCCTGTCGACGATATCGAGGTATTCCGGGTCGCGGCGGATGTTGTTCACGCTCTTGTCGCGGAAACTGGACGGGCGGATGATCTCGGACACCCGGCTGGGGCGGGGCAAGAGAATCGCGATCTGGTCCGAGACATAGACCGCTTCTTCGATCGAATGGGTAACGAAATGAAGGTCTTCTGTCGGTCTTTGTTTACCAGTTCCAGCGGATTTCCTGGAACTTGCGGCGGGTCTGTTCGTCCACCGCAGAAAACGGCTCGTCCAGCAGCAGCACCTGGCGTTGACCGACAGCGCGCGCGCCAGACCGACCCGCTGGCGCATGCCGCCCGACAACTGAATGCGGAAATTTCTGTTCAAACCCGGCCAGGCCCACCTCGCGGATGTAACGTTTCCGCAACCGCCTCGCGCTCGGATCGGGCGACACCGCGCAGTTCCAGCCCGAAGGCGACATTCCGGATCACGCTCGCCCAAGGCAACAGCCAGAAATCCTGGAACACAAAGGGACCGGTCCGGGCCGGGGCCGGTGACCCTGCCAGCCGTTCACCTCGATCTGGCCCCGAGGTCGACGGGCAACAGCCCCGCAATGATCTTGAGCAGGGTCGTCATTCCACAGCCCGATGGCCCCAGAAGCGAAGTCAACTCGCCACGCGGAAACTCCAGCGAAAGATTCTTCAGCGCCTGAACATCACCGCAAGCCTTCGAGACATTCCGGACGGGGAAGGCACTGTCGGTAGCCGGAGGGACGAAAAGCAGCCCAGCAGGCTTTAATCTGAGACATATCCACGATTGTCCCTTCGAAGAGGACGTTTTCAACCTTTCAAGCAGGTTCAGAAAGATGACCGCGAGAAGGATGATCGAGAAGATTGCTGCATACATGCTGGGATAGTCGGCAATTGATCGGCTGTAGGTGATGATATCGCCCACGCCGGTTGGCGTGATCTTCAGTTCGGACAGGATGGCGCCGATGAAGCCCGCCGAGACCCCAGACGCAGGCCCGAAAAGATCATCGGCGATGCGGCGGGCAGGATGATTTTCAGCAGGACATCCCGGTCACGCGCCATGAATGACGTGGCCATTTCCCTGAGCGATGCCGGAGTGTTACGCACCGCCGCTGCGGTGTTCAGCACGATCACCGGCATGGCCATGATGCCGACCACAAAGACCTTTGACGTCAGGCCGATGCCGTAGACCATGATCAGAATGGGGATCAATGCCGCCAGGGGCGCCGCCTGGGCCACGACGAAGATCGGCGACAACAGCCATTCGATGCCGCGACTTAGCCCGATCCACAGCCCGATCCCGATGCCGAAGACGGCCGAGATGGCCACACCCACGACCAAAGGCCGCAAGGTTTCGCCATAGGCCACAAAGATCGACCCGTCCAAAGTCATCGACACCAGCGCCTGCATCAATTCCAGGAATGTCGGAAAGGCATAGCTGATCGGCACCCGGCAGGCGATTTCCCAGGCGCCAAAGACGAGCGCCGCAGACAACAGCTTCAGGATTAGCGGACGATACTGCATCGGTGTCGGGTTCCACCTGCGTGCTGTGCGGCGCTGGGCACGGCATGCTGCCGGGATTGCGCGGCAGCATGTGCGTCAAGGTCAGTTCATCGCGGCATCAAGCGGCGCGAAATACCAGAAATCCTCGGCGTTCAGCGTCGCCGGATCACCTTCAAGCTGGCCCGACAGCGCATACCATTCCAGATCGGCCTGCGCGGCCTCGCGCCCGCCGCCGTTGGGGTCATACAGGCCGCCCGCAACTGCTTCGGTGTAAAATCCGTCCAGTGAGGCCAGCACCTCGGCCGGAAGTTGGCCAATCGGGCCGTTCGGATCCGTTTCCCGGCTGATGATTGTCGGATCAGCCGCCATGTCGGACCAGGTGCTGTGCAGGGCCTCGACCAGCGTATTCACCGCAGCCTCGTTTTCCATGATCCAGTCAAGGTTGGCAAACAACGCCTCGTCGCTGGCCTTTACCTCGAACATCGGCAGCGAGTTGAATCGGTCCCCGGCCTCGGCGATGATCATGTTGCGGTTGGACAGGTCAAGGATCGTCACACTTGCCTGCCCAGCCAGCATCGCCGCCACGCGGTTGCCCGACCCCGGCACATAGGACCGTTCGCCAAAGGTGATGCCTTCGCGGGTCTCGATCACGTTGGCGATGGAATCGGTGCCGCCCCCGCGCGAATGCAGCATGATCGGCTGGCCATCCAGATCGGCCAAGGTGTTGAATTCCTTGGTCGTCACCGGGAAAAACACCAGGCGGGACAGTTGAAAGATGATCCGCACCGGGGCCCTGGACCGCTGCATGGCAGCATAGGGCGTGCCAAAGGCGATATCCATATCACCGCTCAACACCGCCTGAATGGCCAGTTCTTCTTCTGCGAAGGCGGTCCATTCGTAATCCAGCCCGTTCGCCTTGGCGCGGTCCAGCGCCACAAAGAACGCCGCCATTTCATCGGACGGCGCCTCGGCCAGTGCGATGCGGATGGTTTCGGCCTGGGCCGCCGACACAAGTGCAGTGGTCGCAAGCGCGACACTGACCAGCTTGGTAAAGAAAGTCTTCATGATTCTCCTCCCTGAGAATTCTGTCTGCTTCCACTTTTGCCCGGCCTGGTCTTGATTCCGCCTGTCGTCCCGGGCACCCGCCTGTCTGTTGTTCACACCTCGCCAAAAAGCCGCTTGGCGACCGAGCCGAGATGTTTTCGCATCGCCTCATATGCGGCGCCCGCGTCACGGCCAGAGATCGCGGCCGCGATGGCATCATGCTCGGCGAAACTGGAATGGTTGGCCGACGGATGCGCACTTTCGCGCGTCACGCTGCCCCAGGTCACGGCGCGGCGCACCTCGTTCAACTGGTCAAACAGCGTCAGCAGCAACAGATTGTCACTGGCCTCGGCCACGGCGCGGTGGAACATGTCGTCCTGCGCTTCATATTCGGTCCAGGTGGTGGCGGTCTTGGCGCGGTCAATGGCGCGCCACATGCGCTGCAATGTCTCGCCCGAGGCATTGACGGCCGCTTCGCGCGCAATCGCCGGTTCGATCGCCAACCGCGCGCGCATCATGCGAAACGGGGTCAACTGACGGCCCAGGACGGCCATCGCCGTCCCCAGCGGCTGGGGCGCCGTGCCATCGGAAACGAAAGTTCCCTTGCCAACATGGCGCCAGATCAGCCCGTCGCGTTCCAGCGAATCGAGCGCCTTGCGCAGCGCAGTGCGGGTCAGCCCCAGTTCTTCGGTCAGGTGCCGTTCGGGCGGCAACCGGCCGCCGCGCGGATGTTGGCCATCCAGGATGAAGCCCTCAGCCGCGCCACCGGATCCAATACTTCGGACGCTTGATCGCGCACTAACCATCCTCCACATTGATCGACCAATTCATGACAACATGCGAAAAAGGCAGCATGAGAAGCCAAATCAATCATGCATTGGTTCGCATTTGCTAAAAAGGTTGGTCTGGATCAGGATTGATTTAGAGATTTGCCCAAGCTAGGTTCCGCCCGATCCCGCCCTGCAAGAGGTACGTCATGTCCGATTTCGTGATCCCCGCACCGACGACGCCATCCATTCCGGTCAGCGGCGGTGGCGCCTTTCCGGTGCGCCGCGTCTACTGCATCGGGCGCAACTATGCGGCCCATGCCATCGAAATGGGACATGATCCGGATCGCGAAGCACCGTTCTTCTTTCAGAAAAATGCCGACAACCTTGATCCCTCTCGGCGAATTTCCCTATCCGCCGCACAGCAACGATGTGCATCACGAAGTGGAACTGGTCGTGGCGCTGAAGTCCGGCGGCACGCAACATTCCGCTGGACGGCGCTGGGCCATGTCTGGGGCTATGCCGTCTCGCTGGACATGACGCGCCGCGACCTGCAGGGCGAGGCGAAAAAGCAGGGCCGCCCCTGGGAAATCGGCAAGGCGTTCGAGCGTTCCGGCCCGGTCGGCCCGCTGCATTCGGCCGAAAAGATCGGCCATCCCGATCACGGACGGATCGAGTTGAAGCTGAACGGCACGGTGAAACAGACGGGCGACATGAACCAGATGATCTGGAAAGTGCCCGAAATGATTTCCTATCTGTCTGAATATTTTGAACTTCAGGCCGGCGACATCATCATGTCCGGCACGCCGTCGGGCGTCGGGGCCGTCGTGCGCGGCGACGTGATGGAGGCCAGCATCGACGGTCTGGGCACCCTGTCGGTCACGGTCGTCTGACCGCCGCGCAGCGCGTGCGACAGGGCAGGCGCCGGCACGCGGCCCGCGCACCGACCTGTCGTTCAGGCGGGGGGTGCAGGTGTCGGCGGGCGCGGCAGGGTATGCTGGCGCTGTCCATTCGCGCCGCCATGCGGCAAAAGGCACAAACCCGCACCGACACCCGTTGTTTGGACAAAAGGCCTGACCATGACCAATGCGACCCAACCCGACATCATCTTCACCAAAGTCGACGAAGCCCCGCAGACTGGCCTCGGCCTCGCTGCTGCCGATCATCCAGGCCTTTACGCGCGCCGCGGGGTGACGGTCGGAACGCGGGATATCTCGCTGGCCGGGCGCATCCTGGCGGACTTTCCCGATCGGCTGCAGCCGGCGCAGCGTGAGACGGACGATCTTGCGGAACTCGGGCGAACTGGCCAAGACGCCCGACGCCAACGTCATCAAGCTGCCCAACATCTGCGCCTCGGTGCCGCAGCTGCTGGAGGCCGTGAGGGAACTGCAGTCGCAGGGCTACGCCCTGCCCGACTATCCCGAGACACCCGGCCACCGACGCCGAGAAGGACACCCGCCAGCGCTACGACGAGGTTTATGGCAGCGCGGTGAACCCGGTGCTGCGCGAAGGCAATTCCGATCGCCGCGTCGCCAAGGCGGTGAAGAAGTATGCCAAGGCCAACCCGCATTCGATGGGCAAGTGGTCGCCGGATCGCAAGACCCATGTTCGCACATGGCGGCGGCGATTTCTACGGCAACGAGCAGTCGGTTACGCTACGCGCGCAGGCCGGCGCGCTGCGCATCGAGCATGTGGATGCCGCTGGCAAGGTCACCGTGCTGAAAGACGGCGTGAAGGTAAGGACGCGGGCACCGTGGTCGACGCCACCTTCCTCAGCGCCGCGCGCTGCGCGCCTTCTATGCCGGCAGATGGATGCGGCCAAGGCGCGACGGCCTGCTGATCTCGCTGCACCTGAAGGCCACGATGATGAAGGTCTCCGACCCGATCATCTTCGGCCATGCGGTCAGCGTGTTCCTGCAGGACTGTGTTCGCGAAGCATGGCGCGGCGCTCGACGCGGCCGGCGTGAACCCGAACAACGGCCTGGACGCCCTGCTGGCCAAGTGGCGAGCCATGCCGAACGCAGCGCGGCGATCAAGGCCGACATCGCCGCCATGCTGGCCGCGCGCGCCGCTGGCCATGGTGGATTCCGACAAGGGCATCACCAACCTGCATGTGCCCAGCGACGTGATCATCGATGCCTCGATGCCCGCGCCATCCGCGCTCGGGGCAAGATGTGGGGCCCCGACGGCAAGCTGCACGACATGGATCGCGATGATCCCGGACCGCTCCTATGCCGCGATCTACCAGGTGGCGATCGACGACTGCCGCAGACCGGCGCGCTCGACGTGCGCACCATGGGCAATGTCAGCAACATCGGCCTGATGGCGCAGGCGGCCGAGGAATACGGCTCGCACCCGACAAGACCTTCGAGATCGCCGCCGCCGGCATCGTGCGGATCGTGCGGCCAATGGCGACGTACTCACCGAGCACAAGGTGGAAGAGGGCGACATCTGGCGCATGTGCCAGACCCGAGGACGCCGATCGACGACTGGGTGAAGCTGGCGATCGACCGCGCAGCAGCGCCGAGGCTGCCGGCGATCTTCTGGCTGGATTCGACCCGCGCCCATGACCGCGAACTGATCGCGTACGTCGAAGCCGATCCTCAGCCGCGACACCAGGGCGCTCGGACAATTCCGCATCCTCGCCCCGCGCGAGGCCACGCGGCTGTCGCTGGAGACGCATCCGCAAGGGCCAGAACACCATCGCCGTCACCGGCAATGTGCTGCGCGATTACCTGACCGACCTGTTCCCGATCCTGGAGCTTGGCACGTCAGCGCCAAGATGCTGTCGATCGTGAAGCTGATGAATGGCGGCGGCCTGTTCGAAACCGGCGCCGGCGGCTCCGCGCCCAAGCACGTGCAGCAGTTCATGGAGGAAAACCACCTGCGCTGGGATTCGCTGGGCGAGTTCTGCGCGCTGGGCGAAAGCCTGAAGTTCCTGGCGCAGCAAGGGCAATCCAAAGGCGCGGGTGCTGGGCGAGGCGGTCGATGCGGCCACCCAAGGTGTGCTGGACCATGACAAGTCGCCCCGCGCAAGGTGGGCCAGACCGACAACCGCGACAGCCATTTCTACTTCGCGCTCTACTGGGCGCAGGCGCTTGGCCGCGCAGAACGGAGATGCCGATCTTGCCGCGCATTTCGCCCCGTCGCCAAGGCGCTGGCCGAGAATGAGGCAGAGATCATTGCCGAACTTGCGGCCGCGCAGGGCAAGCCCGCGGACCTGGGCGGCTACTATCACACCGATGAGGCGAAGACCGCGGCCGTGATGCGCCCATCGCAAACCTTTGTCGACATTCTGGCCTGACAACGGCGGCCTGCGGTCTTGGTGCGTCTGGCGTGGGGCCGGTCTTCATCGGCTGGCCGTCCCGACGGGACCCGACTGATGACATGGGGGCGGATTCAAACCGCAGATGCGCGCGTCCCGCATGGCTCATCTGAACCGCCCGCGACTAATCCGGGATGACCCTGTTCCGACTTGTTATTTATCGATCGATAGATAAAGTGTCGGCCATCTGAGCGAGTGCCACATGAAACCTGCCGCCTTTGATTATGCCCGTGCCTTGTCGGTCGAGGATGCCATCGCGCGGTATCATTCCGCCGATGATGCGCGTTATCTGGCGGGCGGGCAAAGCCTGCTTGCGGCGCTGAACTTCCGGCTGGATGCGCCGGGACTGCTGATCGACCTGACCGAGATTAAGCGGCGCTGCGCGGGGTCAGGCGGGAGGGTGACGCGATCATCATCGGGGCGACGACTCGCCACGCCGAGGTGGCGGGCGATCCGCTGATCGCGGCGCATTTGCCGCTGTTGACCGAGGCGGTCGCGCATGTCGCCCATCCGGCGATCCGCAATCGCGGCACGATTGGGGGCAGCATTTCGCTGGCCGACCCGGCGTCCGAGATGCCCGCCTGCGCGCTGGCGCTGTCGGCGATCATGCATGTCGAGGGGCCTGATGGCGGGCGCGGGATTCCGGCTGACGATTCTTTCTTGGCATGTACGAGACGGCGATGGTTCCGGGCGAGATTCTGACCCGCATTGAGTTCCCGATCCCTGCGGCGGGGGCGCGGCATGGGTTTGCGGAACTGGCCCGGCGCAGGGACTATGCTATGACCGGCGTTGCCATGATGACCGGACCCGCGCCGCGTATGGTGTGGTTCGCGCTGTCGGATCGTCCGGTGCGCGCCGTGCCGCCGAGGAGGCGCTGGCAGCGGGGGCAAGTGCTGGCGGATGTGGCTGCGCTCGCGACGGAGGGATCGAGGTTCTGGGGGATTTGAACGCGTCGGAGGATGTCAAACGCCACTACGCGCGGGTTCTGTTGACGCGGGTGCTGCGCGACGGGGGGCTGTCGTGAAGATCGCGTTGACGCTGAACGGAGAGGCCGTCACCGCCGAGGTTGAACCGCGCCTGAGCCTTGTCGATTTCCTGCGCGCGTCGGGCCTGACCGGATCGCATAGCGGATGCGAGCATGGCATCTGCGGGGCGTGTTCGGTTGTGGTCGAAGGCCGGGTGGTGCGGGGCTGCCTGACCCTTGCCGTGCAGACGGACGGGAAGTCGGTCGAAACCATCGAAGGGTTGACGGAGACGGCAGTGATCGCTGACCTGCAGGAGGCGTTTCATCGGCGCAACGCGCTGCAATGCGGGTTCTGCACGGCGGGGATGTTGCTGACGGCGCAGGAATTGCCTGCCGAAAATCCGACGCCCGATCGCGGGATGATATCCGCGAGCATCTGTCCGGCAACTACTGCCGCTGCACCGGGTATCAGGCCATCGTCGCCGCGGTCGCCGAGGTCGCAGCGGCGAGGGTCGGCCATGACGCCAGGGCGACCCAGGTCGAGTCGATCCCCCGGCCAACGCGCGGCGGCTGTTGCAGGGGAAGGGCAGGTTTGTCGCCGACAAGGTGTTGCCGCGGATGCTGCACGCCGCCTTTGTCCGTTCGCCTATGCCCATGCGCGGATCACAGCGTGGACCTGTCGGCGGCGCGGGCGATGCCGGGGGTCGTGGCGGCCTATGACGGGGCCGAGATCGCGGCGCATGTGACGCCGTTCGTCGGCATTCTGACCCATATGACCGGCATGAAATCGTGCCCCCCAACCGGCGCTGGCGCATGGCGTGACGCATTGGCAGGGCGAGGCGGTGGCGATGATCGTCGCGCAAAGCCGGGCGCTGGCCGAAGATGCGGCGGCTTTGGTCGATGTGGATTATGACGCGCTGGATGCCGTTTGCGACATGGAGGCGGAGCTCGATCCCGCCTCGCCAATGATCCACCCCGACCTTGGCAGCAATTTGTGCTGGGGAGCGGCAGATCGACGTGGGCGATGTCGACGCGGCCTATGCCGCTGCGGCGCATGTGGTGGAGCGACGGTTTGTCTTTGGCCGCCATACCGGCGTCACGCTGGAACCGCGCGTTTGCCTGTTTGACTATGATGGGTCGGAAGAACGGCTGACCATGCACTATTCCGGCCAGGTGCCGCATATGATGCAGGCGGTGCTGGCCAAGCATCTGGGCCTGCCCGAATCCCATGTCCGCGTGATTGCCGAGGATGTGGGCGGGTCGTTTGGGATCAAGATCCATACTATGGCGACGAGATTGCGACGGCCGTGGCGGCGAAAATCTTGCGCCGCCCGGTGCAGTTTGCGGCGGATCGCTATGAGAGTTTTCTGTCGGATATTCACGCCCGCGATCATCGGGTCACGGCGCGGGCGGCGATGAACGCGGATGGCAAGCTGACGGCGGTCGAGATCGACGACATGACCGGGATCGGGCCGTATTCGGTCTATCCCCGTTCATCCGCCATCGAGGGCAATCAGGTGATCAACCTGACCGGCGCGCCCTATCGTGATCCCGGCCTTTCGGGGGCGGTTGCGGATCGTGTTCCAGAACAAGGTCCCGACCTGCCAGTATCGCGGCGTGGGCCACCCCATCGCGATGGCGGTGATGGAGGGGCTGATGGACGACCTGGCAGCCGCGTTCGGGGCGCGATCCGGCGGACCTGCGGGCGATCAACCTTCGCCCCGATGACGGATATCCGGTGAAATCGCCGCAGGGGGTTCTGTTTGACGATCTGTCGCATCAGGCCTGCCTGCGAAGCTAAAGGAGTTGATGGATTATGACAGCTTGCGCGCCGAACAGGCGCGCGTTGCGGGGCAGGGGTTTATCGCGGCATCGGGCTGTGCAGCATGGTCGAAATCACCAACCCCAGCCCGATGTTCTATGGCGTCGGCGGCGCGCCGGTTGCGGCACAGGATGGGGCCACGGTGCGGCTGGACGCGTCGGGCGCGATCCACGTGCCGAACTCGGTGACCGAACAGGGTCAGGGGACCGGGACGATCTCGCGCAGATCGCCGCCGAGTTCTGGGCGTGGTCCGGCGCGCCAAGGTCATCGTCACGACGGGCGACACCGCGACGGTTCCCTATGGCGGGGGCACATGGGCGTCGCGCGGGGCGGGGATTGGCGGCGAGGCGATGCGGCGGCGTCGGAGGCGCTGAAAGGCCAGATCACTCAGATTGCGGCGGCAACCTGCTCAGCTTGACCCGTCGAGCCTTGACCTTGTCCGGCGGGGCGGTGGTGGACGCGACCGGTCGAGCGCGGATCACCCTGCAGGCCCTCGCGCAGATGGTCTATTACCGTGGCAACGAACTGCCCCCCGGCCTCGCCACCGAATTGATTGCGACGCGGCATTACCGGGTTGAGGGCATGCCGTTTGTGTTTTCCAACGGCGCGATGGCGTCTTATGTCGAGGTCGATCCTGACACCGGCCTGACCCGCCTTCTGGGGCACTGGGTCGTCGAAGATGTGGGCACGATCCTGAACCCAATG
>CAVTXG010000006.1:0-225629 GCA_963738605.1 uncultured beta proteobacterium | reverse complement strand
TGGGGCAGGTGATCGTAGATGATCGACACGTGGCACGCCGGGTCGACGTCGCCGGCCCGGCCCGGGACCCACAACAGGCCGTCGGAGGCGAACAGGGCCAGCCAGTCCTCCAGGTGGCGCTGGTCGAGCAGGGCCGCCTCGTGGTGCACGAAGTCGACCACCGTCGGATCGAGCAGCGACCGGGTCACGGTCATCCCGCCATCTCCGCCAGCCAGCGGCGGTAGAAGCTGCGCTGAGGACCCTCATCGGTCATGTGACCCACCCGACTCCCATCGGGCTCCCGGGTTTCCCGCCGGCGGCCCCGCTCGAACGTGAGCCACTCCACCTGCTCCACCGCCAGGCCCTCCTGGACCCGGCGGAACATCTCCAGGTCCCCCGGCACCCCTCCCCGGCCGGGCCGTAGAACCCCTCGTGGCCCCGGAGCCTATGTCTTCGAATTGGCCGCACTTCTCGCATTCCATCCCGGTGAGAACGCGTATGTTGCGCCTGACGGTAGATGGATGATGCGATACATCCCAATGGCTTTGCGCGGGCACCCGTTCCACCATGTTCACAATCCGGTCACCGGTCAGGCCATCCTTTGCGTCGACGAAGAGAGCGAATGTCTTCGTGGCGGAAATGAAGGCTTTTTCACAGCAGACGGGACGCCCAGCGAAGCTCTCCAGGAGGTCATGAAACTTCAAGCATTCCTGGACGCCGCTCGATCGCAAACCAAAGCGGCTGTAGCCGCGCTTGCCAATGCCAACGTCCTTGTGCCCTGGGAAATTACATTCCGCAGCGGCCAGGACGTGCGACCCCTTATCGGGTTCTTGCGCGTCGACAAGGATGCTTTGGAGCGAGTCGACGACGAACTTTTCTCGAACTTCGGAAAACGGGCGCGATCGAGATCGCCTACCACCAACTAGCCTCGATGCATCAGCTTTCGACCGTTGAACGGTTGTCCGAGATCAAGGAGCGCGTTCGTGCGAGCGGAAATACGGAAGGGAACGCAGAATCAAGTGAACGAACTTCTCAAGAGCGACCGATTGATATTCTAACAATTTAGGCGCGCTTCAGTGTCTACGGGTGCTCAAACAGCAATCAGGTTCATCGCGTCGCCCGGCGATGGAAGCTTCGAAGGGCATCAGGGATCCTGGTGGCGCGGCAACGACGACGTGGCGGCCGAAATGTTCCTGAACGGTGATGGAAGGCCGCTTCGGGTGGCCGAGCATCGAGCTCAACGAAACCGACAAAGCGGTGACCATTTCTGCGGAACTGCCGGGGACCCGGTGTCCCAAATCCGCGCCAGACATCGTCGAACAGCCGGTTGATTTCCCGGTGCAGGGTGATGAGAACGGATCGAAGCTGTCGCGTGCCGGCGTAAAGCTCCTGGTTTCTCGCCCATGGTGGCGAGCCTGCTCACCAGGTGGCCCGGATCCGGCTGAGAACAGGCACCGTGTCGGTTGGGTGCGACCATCTGCATCGCATGTTTCCGCTTGGTTTCCCGCTTGTTCTCGCCAGAATACCCGCAAATACGGCCGGGGCGGGGCATCTTTGCTGCGGGCACATTGCCGGTACAATCAATGTAGCTCCCACGGAGTTGCGAAGACTTGTTCGGGGCACTGGTGCCTCGGGCAAGTAGGTTCATTAAACCAACGGGCGCAATGCTATGGTCGCAACGGCTTCGCCGGCGCTTGGATTTGCAGCGGTTGTTCTTTGCGAGGTCCTGTGCTCGCGTAGGAACAGCCGAATGACAATGAACGTCTTGGATTGTTACGGAGCGACCGATGGACTGGACTGCCGGATATGTCACCGAAATCGAATACACCTACGGCTATTACCGTGAGCTGTGTCCGGGCGTTTTGCTATTTGGCGCTGCCTGAGCGCTGGCGTAGCACCGCCCAACGGAAAGCAGCTTAACTACCTGGAGTTGGGGTACGGGCAGGGGTTGTCGCTGAACATTCATGCCGCTGCAAACACAGGCGTATATTGGGGGACCGATTTCAATCCGGCTCAAACGGCTCACGCGCTCGCGTTTGCCGAAGCGTCAGGGGCCAACGTCAACCCGTTGAACGATTTGTTTGCAGAGTTAGCTGCGCGGTCTGACTTGCCCGAGTTCGACGTCATTGCGCTTCACGGCATTTGGACCTGGATCTCCGAGGAAAACAGCCGTCACATTGTCGATATCATTCGGCGCAAGCTGCGGGTCGGCGGCATCGTCTACATCAGCTATAATTGCTTTCCCGGGTGGGCACCTGCTGCACCCCTTCGACATTTGATGAAGCTCCATGGCGATGTTGCGGGTACCGAGGCCGGCGGTATCGCCGCCAAGGTTGACGCGGCGCTTGCATTTGCCAAGCAAGTGGTCGATCTCGGTGCGCTCTACTTCCGCGGCAACCCTGCGGTCGGCGAACGACTGAAGAAAATATCGGAACAGGGCCGAAATTATTTGGCCCATGAATACTTCAACAAAGACTGGCGCATCACCGCTTTCTCCGACATGGCCGAAACGCTCGACGCCGCAAAACTCTCCTTTGTTGCCTCAGCGCATCTGATGGACCACGTGGAGGCGGAAACTTGTCCGCAGACGGGCAAAAGCTGCTTGCCAGTGTCAACCACCCCATCCTGCGCCAGTCGGTGCGGGACTATTTTGTGAACCAGCAGTTCCGTCGCGACGTATTCATGAAGGGACCGAGGAATTTCGCTCCAATCGAAAAGGTTGAGGCTGTCCTCGCAGAAAGATTTATTCTTACGACCTTGGCCGACAGCGTGCCGCGAAAAGTGACCGGTTCGCTTGGTGAGGCGACACTCCAGGAGAAAATCTACGATCCGATTATCTTGGCTCTCGCCGAGAACAAATATAGCCCGAAGCTGTTGCGCGAGCTTGTCGCTCACCCTCAGCTTCGCTCACTTACGTTTGCGCAAGTTTTGCAGGCCCTGTTGGTGCTCGCCGGCGCGGGACACGTCAGTCTGGCGCAGCCAGTCTCAAAACAGACGCGCAGTCAATGCGCCGCGCTTAATCGCTATCTCTGCGAACGCGCCCGAGGGTCCTCGGAGGTCGCCTATCTGGCATCCCCCGTAATTGGAGGAGGGGTTCCAGTGCCGCGGTTCGAGCAGCTTTCCGCTGACGCACACCCCGGGGAAGCGGAGCGCGCAGGAATTGGCCAAATTCGCCTGGGATACGATCAAAAGGCAAGGGCAGCGCATGATCAAGAACGGCAAGCCGGTCCAGACCGATGAGGAGAACATCGAGGAAATCGGCAAGCTCGCCGAAATTTTCTTGAGTAGGTTGCCAATTCTGGAATCACTCGAGATTGCGTAAATTGGTCACAAATGACCCTTTGGGCGCGCCGTTGCGATTGTTGAGCGAAAAGGGGCTGGCCCAACTAGCGGCGGGTGGGCATGGAAAAGCAGGGTTTTGTGCACAATTTGCTCGTTTTCGGCGGGATTCGGAATGGACAAGCGGTGTTAAGAATACTATACATGGTTGAGATTTCGTTTAAGCGCCGGAAAATCTGTGGATAACCAGCTTGGTGGACAAATGTATTCGAGCCAGCAAAAGATATCTTCAGCCGAGGTGGTTGAATTGCGTAAGGAGGCCGGCCTTTGGTTAAAAGAGCTGCGGGAGAAGCGCGGTTTGTCCCAGCGCCAAATGGCCGAAAAGGTGGGCGGAAACTACTACACCTTTATTTCTCAGCTTGAGTTGGGTCGCGGTCGGATACCGCCAGACCGGTACCTTGTTTGGGCCGAAGTGCTCGAGATCGAGCCTGAGATTTTTGTCAGGAATCTCCTAGATATTACGATCCGGTAACCTACTCGATCTTGTTTGGACAAAGCGAAGTCGTGCGATAAGGTTGCTGAAACTAATAAGAATCGGGTCGACCAAAACTCTTCCGGTTAGAGCCTTTGTGTTTAGCCGGACGGCGCGATATTGCGCTGCGTGCGTGTGACTATTTTCCTATCCTCTCGTTTATTGCCGAGTACCGTAAATGCTGCAGAGCAATCAGGTCCTATCTTTCTTTCGCCCACATCAAAATGGGGGTGATTGGAGTCAACGGGAATTGGCAGAATTTTACCGCGTCGAGGACGCCCTGTTGGGGTCAGGAGTTTCCATCGCGACAGACCGCGGATTGACTGACGAGGGCGAGCCCTGGTTTGTCTTTTATCGGCAGGACAATGAAGAGGTCATTGTTCATTTTGCCCGAATCGATGGCGAATTTGTCGTCGTTTCAAATCTGACCGATGGCGTTGCCCGCGGAAGAAACTTCCAGGTCTGGTTCGCGAACTGCTTGAATCGCACCCCTACGTCCTGCCCAAATCCGGCTCGCGCCGGGGGACCGTGTATTTGCATCCGGCGACGCTGCTGGCCGCCTTGGTGGTGACAGGCTACGTTAAGAGCGCCGAACTTAATAATGCTGGTTCAGATGACCAGGCTCGCGCTGAAAAGGGTTTCGGGTGGGTTTCAATCGGCACGATCTGGTAGCCTATTCTGCCATCGTAATTGCGGCCGTGTGGGACACCTTGACGTCGGATTTTTCTGTCAACAAAGGCTCTGATCTTGTCTCGCTGGACGAGGCAAAAGTTGAGCACGACGTCGCGGATTTGTCGGCAACTCTTCAATTGACCTACGGCGAAAATGTTTTCGGTGATCCCGCATCCAAAAGCGCTCAAGACCATTCGCTTTTGGCGGCTACTATCGTAAATTTTGGACAACAGGCCATTACCGAGACAGGGGGTAATGTCTGGAGTTTTGCGAATATTGAAATCAAAAATGCCGTTGATCAGGCTCCGGCACATCCAGCCCAGAGTGACCTTCCGATATCGACTTACGACGTTTCACGGCTTGAAAAGGATGCCTATGGGAAGTTTGCTGCCTGGCACCTAGAGCAGGAACAAGCGGAGCTTTTGCAGGGCACCCACCAGCCAGCTCGCGATGGTACAGCAAAGATTGGTAGTTCCACGGCTCCGTCGGAAGTGTCGGTAGCACCAGAAACGCATAATTCTTCAACTTCGCCGACACCAACTTCGCCGACAACTGTTTCCGGCACAAGCCCGACAGTAGTGGCTATGTTCGATGCACAGAACGCCATCTCGACCGCCTTGCATATTGATCCGCAGAGCCTCCGTCCAGTCGTGCTGGAGGCAACAAGTCTAACGGATGCAATCCAGACGACGCTGTCAGAGTTCAATCAAAGCCTGACGAGCGAAACGGCAGCAGACCTTCATGGCAGCCTGACGACTGTGTCCACGGATAGCTACGGCACAGCGTCTTCCGCATCGCTTTTTGATGATACCGCGAGAAGGATCGTGGAGCAGTTCATCCAAGATACACCGCAGATTAAGGTCGAGGTGGTCGGGAACGATTTTCTGCTCGTGGACATGGACAGGTCGCACTATGGTTCCGGGCAGCAAGTTCTGGAAACATGGACTATGTCCGACGGTTCAACGCTTAGTATTATAGGTATTGTGCCTCATCAACTCATCATGATGCAGTATTGGTCGCGGCGTAATTACGTCAATCCGTCAGGCATTATTTAAGACTTAACTGATACATGATGACCCTGACGCGACTTATGACGGCGAAGGCCTAAGGCGCTAAGAAGGCTCTACAAAGCTGTTGCGTCCGTCGCGTGGATCATCAGCTGCCGAGCCAAAGGAAGCTGACGCCCAATGTCGAAACATCCCACATTTTTAACCGATGCTTTCCGGGCTATTCGTCCTGGGTTTGCGACCGCGATCGTTTTCAGCTTTTTCATTAACCTGCTCGCGTTTGTAGGCCCGCTCTACATGCTGCAAGTTTATGACCGGGTGCTTGGCAGCCGCAATATTGGAACATTGGTGGCGTTAACCATCATCGCCGGCTTTCTGTTGATCGTATACTCGCTGCTGGAGAAGATCCGCTCTTCCATCCTCGTTCGTTTGGGACTGTTGTTCGCCGACAAGGCGAAGGCGCCTCTCTTTGATACTGTGTTACGAGGCACGCTCGTTCAGCCCGGAACGAACCAGGTCCAGGCTCTTCGCGACCTTGACACCATGCGGGAGTTTTTGACCGGCAGCGGATTGATCGCCTTTTGCGACGCGCCATGGGTTCCGGTTTTTGTGGCTGGCTGCTTTATCATGCACCCGTGGTTTGGATATGTCGCGGCTTCGGGCGCGATCCTGATTTTCGCCCTCGCACTCGCCAATGAGCTGATGACCCGAAATCAGTTGAAGGACGCGTCGCGCAGTTCTGTTGTTGCGAATTCTTATGCTTCGGCAACCTTTCGTAACGCCGATGTGCTCTATGCCATGGGGATGCTGAAGGGGCTGCGCGAGCGTTGGTCTGACCGACACGATGAGGGATTGCAGTTGCAGGCGCAAGCCAGTGATCGGGCTGGATTTCTGGTTGCATTGAGTAAGTTTGTCCGAGCTTTCCTCCAGGTGGCTATTCTTGGCGTGGGAGCCTATCTGACGGTTAATCAAGAGACGTCAGCCGGCGCCATGGTTGCCGCGTCGATCATCATGGGCGCGGGCTCTAGCTCCGGTTGAAATCGCGGTGGGCCAGTGGAAGGGCTTTTTGGCAGCCCGCTCGGCTTATGACCGAATACTAAACTCTCGTGAATATGCTTCCGGACGAGGGCGAAAAGGTTGCGCTGCGCCCGCCTGAGGGCGCGATTTCCGTTGAGAATATGTTGGTCGTGCCTCCAGGCGGAAAAGAGCCGGTTGTCCGCGAAGTCTCGTTCGCGTTGCAGCCCGGTGAAGTGCTTGGAGTTATCGGCCCTAGTGCCGCCGGGAAGTCAAGTCTTGCGCGTGCGTTGGTTGGCGTCTGGAGACTGACAGTCGGAAAGGTCCGGATCGACGGCTCTGAACTGGCGCACTGGAATCGCGAACAACTCGGGCCCTATATCGGATACTTGCCCCAGGACGTCGAGCTCCTCTCTGGCAGCATCGCCGAGAATATCTCCAGGTTTGGTGAAACAGACGACGAGAAGCTGTTTGCCGCGGCCGAGATGGCAGGTGTTCACAAGCTGGTTCAGAATCTGCCGGATGGATATAACACTCAGGTTGGCGACGGCGGCTTTGCGCTTTCGGGTGGACAACGTCAGCGCATCGGCTTGGCCCGCGCGCTTTACGGCAAGCCTCGTTGGTCGTGCTGGACGAACCGAATGCCAGCCTCGATTCCGAAGGTGAAGCGGCCCTGATGGAAGCCATACAGGCACTGAAACGTGCACGATGTACCGTCGTGGTTATCTCCCACAAGACCTCCATGCTGGCCGGCGTTGACAAATTATTGGTCATGAACATGGGGCGCGTTAAGTCATGTTCGGCGGCCGCGACGAGGTGCTGGGCAAACTCATGGGCGGTCCCAGAATCTCCGCGGTGGCCAACAATGCCACGGCTGTTCGATAGGTTTGACAATGCAGAAGAAACCCATCCCAAGCTGGGAAGTCCCCGCGATAGCAGGCTACTGGTCATCACCTCTACGTTTGTGGTCCTGGGCGGTTGGTCCGCGCTGGCAAGGTTGGATAGCGCTATAACCGCGCAGGGCGTGGTTTCGGCCGAAACAAATCGAAAGACGGTCCAGCATCTTGAGGGAGGCATTGTCAGAGAAATCCGTGTCCGCGAAGGCCAGCATGTCGACTGCCGGGACAGGTTCTGTTCAGACTTGAACCGACTCAGCCGAAGGCGGGTTACGAGCTTCAAAGAAACCAGCTCGACTCCAGGTTGCGCAGGAAGCCCGCTGATTGCGGAGCGTGACGAAAAGGGGGAATTTCGTTTCCGGACGAGCTTTTGGTCCGGAAAGATGAGCCCAATGTTAAGCGAGCCATCGCCGATGAAATCGCACAATTTCACGAAAGAGGCGGTTCGTTGAGGGGGCAGATGCAAATTCTGGAAGCGAAGGTCGAACAGTACAACTCTGAAATCGAGGGTTTAAACAAGAGCGAATGGAGACTAACCAGTTGAAGTTTGTCAACGAAGAACTGATCGACGTGCACTGGCTGTTCGCAAGGCAGCTGACGCAAAAGAGCCGGCTCATGGCGTTAGAGCGTGAGAAGAGCCGTCTCGAGGGTTTGATCGGTCGGTCGACAGCCGATGAATCGAAGGCTCAAAACGGAATCGGTGAAGCGCGACTCCAAATCCGCCAGCTCAGGCAGAAATTCCAGGAGGACGTCGCGAATTCGATGCTCGAAACGCGGCAGAAGATCAATGATCTGCGCGAGAAAACGCGGGTCGCCGAGGACGTGCTGTCGCGGGTCGACATTGTTTCCCCCACTTCTGGTGTGGTCCAAAACCTCAAGGTATTTACCACAGGCGGCGTAGTGAGGGCCGGCGAACCTATGGTCGATATTTTGCCGGAACACGAACGCGCCATGATTCAGGCCCGCGTTCAGACCCAGGACACTGAAAACTTGCAGGCCGGAATGCCCGCAGAGGTCCGATTTTCGTCGTTTCACACACGTATCCTGCCAATCATTACAGGACGGGTCGAAAGTGTCTCGCGTGACCGGTTGATCGACGAACAAACCAAGCAACCCTATTTCCTGGCGCAGGTGGTGGCGGATGATATTCCTCCCATCGTTAAGGAGCGGCTGACAGCCGGTATGCCGGCTGATATTATCTTCCCAACGGCTGGAGCGAACTGTGCTCGACTACCTGGTTCGACCGCTGAAGGATCGGCTTCGGGGTGTTATGCGGGGAGAAATGATTTCGCCTTCGCGGCGACTATGTAGCTGGCGGTTCCCGCAGGTATGTACACCCGAGCTCAATCGCTTCCGAAGAGGATGCTTCAATCCAGCACCGTCCCGCGGAGTACTCGGTAAACCGTAAGTCGAATTAAAACGACTTCAACCAAAATAAATGAAACCGGCAACCAGCCAAAGGACATCGATGCCCAGACGATTCCGGGAGAAATCGCTATTGCCAAAAGTGCGCGGTCAATTGCCTTACCGTATCGTTCAGGGCCTGGGCCACCACCAATGAAGTCGTCTGATTCGAACATGAAAGGGTAGTGGCCCTTGAGGTACCGTGTCTCTCCTCCCATAGCTCACATCGACATTATCGATTAGCGGCGGTTTTGTCGTTCGATCTGGAGCCATTCGGCTTGAACTCCGTTGGCTTTAGGCCCCGCTATCTCAAGCCACGGAGGAGCTCGAAGGCGGCAACTGAAAACGTTTTCTGATCATAAGCATCAGCGTGCGCTCAAATCTAGATCATCATCGATCTGTTTTGAGGGATTTATGAAACGTGACGATTTCTGAGCTCGCTAAGTTCCGAGTTTATCTGACGCCCGCGACCATCACTCGACGCTCTGATAGCTAATTAGCGCTTGTTGTTAGGATGGCATCGTCGTCAATCTGAAGACATATCGCCTTCGGCGTACGTTGCCTTATCGTGGTTGATCCGAAGCAGCGCGGATGTTTCCCGTCGTAAAATGGTGGTGTGCGGGTAATGTGATTTTCCGCTAAAACTGGCGTCTCCCAACGCGCTCCTTCGTAGAATTTGGCGTGTTCGGGACAAATGTAGCAAAATCAGCACAGATTTACGGAATCCAAGGAATTTTTGGGGCAAATTGTTGCTGGGGTAGGCCAATTGGACTACAGCTTTATTCAGGTCGTTGCGTAGGAGGATGCGGTGTCAAGCGTTCACGTAGCCTTCGTTTTTCTGGCTCTGCTTCTTCTTGCCAATTGCAGCTATCTAGCTCCCCCTGCGACCTATCCAGTTGTACAGGGTGGCGGCGACAGCTCGGCTAAAGGTTCTCGCCAATTTTCTAGTGCCGATACTGATTACGACGGGTTGGTCGGGATTGCGCCTTCGCGAGATCTTCGAACGGTCGATATCGGCAGACATCTTAGCGGAAGCTCGCCTCAGGAAACGCGTTCAGCCAGTTTGGTCCAGAGTAAAAGGTCCTATATCGATATTGATCCGCCGGTGTCCGATGCACTGGTTCCTGTTGCGCACTCCTCTGTAGGGCCTCGGCCCGTTCAAGACTCGCGGTTCCTCGAAAAACTGGCAAAAGACGACGACGAGAACCTGTTACTCAAAAAGAGAACAGTCATTTGCCGTGGTTGCTGAGCTTTGCAATCTATTTTGGGATGCAGCCTTAATCCGCTAAACTAAGCCCCGATTGTGCGGGGGCCAGCGGCACCTGATATTCACGTGCCCTTTCCGCGGCGACGGATGGTCCACTGGTGGCCTATCGCTCCTCTTGAAGACAAACCGGGAGCGGGGATGTCTCGCGCGCCCTCTGGCGGGCTTTAATGGCCTGCTGCAAGGGAACTGTATGCGGCCGACGGCTGTCTGGCCAAAGGCCCGGCGCCGATCTTGGGCGAGAAGCCCCAGCCGCCTGTTTTGCCCAGTTAGAAGGCAATACTGCGAGCTGCATGTGAACGAAGCTTGTGGCTGGCGACGCAAGCGATCACGGCAGTGGTAGCACTCTGGAAGGTCGGCCTCCGCGGCGGCCGCAGTGAGACTGGCCAGATCTGGACTGTGCGGCCGTTGATCGTCCTTTCGGAGTGGATCTACCCTTGGTTGCCTAGGCCTACGCGTCCGGAAAAATAAGTTGAACGTTCGATCGCCCACTTCGAGGGTGGCGCAAATTCGACTAATGTTAGTCTAGACTACGCTTGCAGCCTCGAGCCCAGAACCTCTTGATATACCGCGTTTATGCGTTCGAGAAATTTTCGTTCGTCGTATTCCGCTTTGGCGCGAGAACGGGCAGCTGCTCCCATTTGTTCTGCCAGAGCCGGATGATCAAGCAGATGGCGGAGCGCGTCGGCAAGCGCATCGGAGTTATTCGGAGGGACGGTCAGGCCTTCAATGCCATGGCGCGCAATGTGCGGAACGGCGGTTGAAAGGCTCGTGTTCACGACGGGACGCCCTGCTGCCATCGCCTCAATCTGGACGATGCCAAAAGCTTCAGCCTCATTAATCGACGGCATACAAGCAAGCGCGCGGCGTGTAGATGTGTCTTGACCTGTATCTCGATCTAGATCTCGTCGGATGGTAACGCGATTCGAAACCCCCAGCCTGATCGCCAGCCTCTCCAGTTTCGCTCGCAGTGGTCCGTCTCCGACAATAACTACCTGCGCATCAACCTTGCATATGGCCCTAAGGAGCACGTCGTAGCCTTTGTACGGAACCAGCCGTCCAACCGCAACAATGAGGCGCGGATACTTGGCGCGCAAATCGTCAACGGCGTCTTGCTCAGCGCGAGTGATTGTAGCCCAGTATTGAGTATCAACGCCGTATGGAATCACAGATGTTTTCTCCCGATAGCTGGAGACCAAGGGAGAGTTCTGCGCCACACATTCATCGGAGACGACGATCTTGTTGGCGCGCGCGCAATGTATGTCGAAGCAATGGCGAAACCAACCATTTTAGGAAAGAACGACCGACGATCTCGGCGTGCCAATAAACTATCAGCGAAACAGATTTTGGTAGCCCAATGGCGATAGCAAGATCAGTCAGTGGAAACGGGGCGTGATGGACAAGGATGTCCGCTGTCTTTGCCCGGCCTATGAGATAGCTCGGAAAAGTTGGCGCCAGTGGCGTTGAGAACAACGTACCAAATGAAGTCGTCGCCGTTACAGGGGCATTATCGAAGAGATATTTGCGAAACCACCCGAACCGTCGCGCCACGACGATCTCATTAATGGACCTGGCAGCGCGGTCGAGGCAGAGCATGGCCATTACCGCCGGGATACCCCCATTTACGTCAGGCCGATAGATCTTATAGGCATGAACAATCTTCACGGCTTCAATCGGCCTAGCAGCGATCGATCCGCCGCATTGTCTGTGCCAAAATTCACATCCCAACCGTGGAGTTCGATGTTTCGCATAGCGACTATTACACCTAAACTAATCCTGTATTCTAAAGCCAACGAGTCGACTCAACTACGGCCCGACACCTCGCAAAAAAGCGTCTGCGCGTCGGCCGCCAACGACACGCCATGGTCAAGACGTTCTTCCTGAGGACGATGATCGCGCTATCGTGGTGCCGTTATAGTCAAATCGCCCATCAAGTCCATATTGTTTCTGCCCGTGGATAAGACGGTTCAGCGACCATCAGCCCAAGTTGGGGTTGTAGAGGTTCTCGCAGGATAGTTGCAACTGCTATCGCTGCGCGTTTAGGGTCGCCGAATATGTTGGGTGTTGCGAACGGGGGCGGTCGGGGCGAGAAGCGCCCGGCGGATCGGACAGGACCGATATCGTCCATACGCTGAAGGCGTTTATGTTCGAGCAATCTCTTGCGCTTTGGGCTGGTGAAAGGGCTGGGGCTCACGATCAAACTGCGAGAGTCCGGCATTGCACCGTTCGCCGATCCTCGATCTCGAGTTGGATCATGATTTTAAGGTCGATCTTCAGGTTGCTGCCGATGCGTCGTTCGTGCCCCCGTTCGAACGATAGGGCACGCAATGCGGACAAGGCGACCCTTTGACCTTGCTCGTTTCAGGAAACGGAAGCAATTTTCCGGACGGCATGTCGTGGTGGCCGGACTCTATCGTTCGGCCACGGGGTTGGGCAAAGCCGCGGAACTGGTGGCACGGGCCCTGGAGGAACGCGGATCAATCGTGTCGCGCGTTGATCTGACGGCGGCACTCAAGATGGTCGCAGCGAGCGACGCCGGCCCGTTTCCCGGACCAAAAGCGTGCAGAACCATTGATGCAACCGACTGCGTCGTCGTGCTCAATGGCGACCACGCTTTTGCCCTGTCGCTGTTTGACCGAAAATGGCTGCTCGGAAGATGCATTGTTGGGCACTGGATATGGGAACTCGAGCGGCTGCCACAGAAGTGGCAATCCATGGCAGCGGCGTACGACGAGATCTGGGCGCCCACCGAATTTGTGCTCGAGTCCATCAGAAATTCCCTGACAGGGTTCAACGGTGCCACGCGGCTACTACCCTATGCCGCATTGAGCGACCGCCCGCCGAAGCCGACTCCGAGCGAGCGCCAGTCGGTGCGCAGCCGCCTTGGAATATCGCCCGCTACGAGAGTCATCGGGTATTCGTTCGCGGCGGCTTCCAATTACCAGCGCAAGAATCCGGAGGCTGCGATCGAGGTTTTCGAAACTGCATTTCCGGGTGGTGACGCGTCCTCACTCCTCATTCTCCGCTGCCACGACTTGGAGTACTTTCCCGCGCAACGAGGCAGCCTTTTAGCGCGCATCGGAGCAAACCCACGCATTAGGCTCTTCACCCGTGACAATCGACTGCCTATCAATGATTTCTACGCCGCCATTGATATCTATCTGTCGACGTCCCGGGCGGAAGGATACGGCCTCAATCTCGTGGAAGCCGCCCAAGCCGGCATTCCCGTCGTTACGACTGGGTGGCGGCTGGCGCCGGAGATAGCGGCACTGCCCCTGTTGAATGCGGTTTGCTACGATCTGATTCCGGTGGTGGATCCCCAGTCCCAATATTCCAAAACTCCGGGCGCAAGGTGGGCTGAACCGCGTCGTGATGAGATGGTGGCCCAAATTCGCGCTTTGTACGCGTCGCTCCAGGACCAACCAACCATCCTATCTCAGCCTGGTAAAGCGGCCGAAGATTCTTGAGGCAGGCCGAAGCCCGCGACCGATCGATTAGATCTATCAGGAGGGCCTCAACTTTGTATAAGCCTCCTCAACCAGGGCTGCGCTTTTGTGCCAATCGAAGGTTGCGGCCTGCAGAAACCCGTTTAGCCCGGGACGCATCGCTATTGCTAGAGGGCTCGGTGATCAGCGTCCTCATCTCCGAAGTCCAGGCATCCACGTCGAGGGCTGGAATACGGCCTGCAAGACCCTGGGTTATTTCGTCCATCGATGTGTCTTTGCTGTGCACAACCGGTGTTCCGCACGCCATGGCTTCGACCACTGGCATTCCGAACCCTTCATAAATCGAGGGAAACAGAAGTGCAATTGCGCCTTCGTATAAACTCCGCAGCTGCGAATTGGATACTGAGCCGAGAAAGATCAAGCTGCCCTCGCTAAGCAGCGCCGATGTCCCAGGTGGGAGGTCCAATTCTCCCCAACCCGCGCCGCCGACGATGACTAGCGGAGCGGCGCGCCTCGCCCCCTTGGGAAGTCCCGCATAGGCCGTTATCAGCGTTCGCAAATTTTTCCGAGGTTCAAGCGTTCCGACAGCAAGAAGGTAGTTGCCCATCGAGATCCCAAACTCTCTGAGCTCGCCGCGGACAACCCCCGCGCCAAGCGGTCGGAAGACCTTGTTCGCCGCGGGTGGTGCCACGAAAATACGTTCCTTTGGATAACCATAAACGGCTACAATTTCGCTCCGGCTAAACTGCGAAATGGTCTGCACTAACGGAGCCCGATCAAGTAACGCAGGCAATCCTCTTAATCTCTTTAGCCTCTCTGGCGGGTGAGCGTCCGGATAACGAACGAAGGACAGATCGTAGATTACGGGCAAAGTAACGACGCCTGGGTCGGCAAATGGAACAAAATTGAAAGCGTGAAACAGATCGAAAGACTGACGTTTCACAGTTCGAGAAAACTGTGTCCGATATAGCGTGAGGGCTAGATCGGACTGACTCAATCTCTTACGTACCATCGTGCGCAAGCTATCGATGCGACCTGAAGCAAATCCTTTGGTTTCCGCTCGACTGCTATTTGCGGCCTCGATCCGCTTGAGGGCAGCGGCATCGACGGTTTTCCATGAAAACAGACCAAACCCTGCATAATTCAGATATGCATAGTCGTCGACGAGCGCCTCGAGCAAATTAAGCGAATAGTTTCCAACGCCGGTGAGGGCGCCCGCCATTACTCGCAATTCTATCCCGACCTTTAGATTGCCACGCGATTGCATGGGCGGTCCTTCGATTTAAGAAAGTGACGTTGCTCGGACAAATTCACATCGCCCGCGAGCTGCGGAATGCTGACTATCGACGCGGAGCGCGATCTGCGGGGACAAAGCGCGTCAATGCATAGCCAGCATTCTGCATAATCCTAAAGGTTGGACAGCAACCGATCTAAGTTATTTCATCAAGATGTTCCAATTGCTCGCCGATGACCTGTCCGAGCTTCCTGGACCGCGCATGCGGCATCCTCCCTTTTTACGGCAAGGCCTTCCCCGATGTTTTGAAGCTCGGATTATACCCCGTCGATCGGTTCTCATGGTCAAACCCAATGGTTGCCGGATCACTCGAAACCGTATTAAAACCTTGTCGAGACAGGTCTTTTTCATCTATTGAGGGAAACTAACGTGGACGCGCAGGATCCGAGGCACCCGGTCCAGGAACTTGTACGGCTTCGCGCAAAGGTCAATCTGCTCTTGGCGATGAATAGCTATGCCGCATCAGATCGAAAGCGTGATCTGCAAAAGATCTCTCAATTTCGCGAAATGATTCAGGAGAGGGACACTCAACTCTCCAAGTGTCGCGAACAACTCAGCTGAAGGACAGCCAACTCTCCGAGCTTCGTCAACAACTTCAAGCATTATGCAGTTCGACGAGAGCTGGAAAATTACATCGCCTTTGAGAAACGTCGGTTCATGGGCAAAAAGAACTCGCGAATGACGATATCTACCGTAGTGGCCGGTGCCGTCGTGAAATCGGGGAGCGAAAAGTCACGCCTTAAGATTTCTGTGATCATTGTGAACTGGAACAGGAGCGAATTAACACTACGCTGCATTGAAAGCGTATAAGTTTTCGAACAATATTGCGTACGAAATTATTGTTGTCGACAATGGCAGTGAGCAGCCAGAGTTGGAGCTTCTCAAGAACCGCGCGCCGCATTCGACTAAAATTATCGCACTCTTTGAAAATCTTTTCTTTGGCGAGGCCAACAACTAGGGGCAGAAGCGTCCGACGCAGAATACTTACTGCTCTTGAATAACGATGTTTGCGTTACTCAGGACACGATGACATCATTGCTAAGAGTATTTGATGACGAGTTGTGTGTGGGGGCCGTCGGACCGAAATTCCCTTTTTCGGACGGCCGAACGCAGGAAGCCGGTGCATTCGTATGGTCGGATGGTTGGACTTTTCAGCAGGAAAATTCGGTACCGAATTCGAGGACAAATTCAAACACGGCAATCACCTCGTCGATTATTGCTCCGCGGCCTGTCTTCTAATCCGTAGGGACTGTTCCTCGGCGTTGACGGATTCGACCCGTTGTTTGATCCTGCTTATTTTGAAGATGTAGACTTGGCATTGAGGCTCAAATCGATTGGGCTGCATACCTATTTCTGTGCCGATACAGAGGTGTATCACGACGAGCACGGCACATCGTCGGAAATCTGGTCGTCAGCCCAGTTAAACTCGAAGTTACGATCCTGAATTACGCCGGATTTTTCGATCGGTGGCGCACCTATCTGGAAGAGCGGCTTGAGCGGGAAGTTGTTGAACCCCAATCTGAAGGTCTAGATCAGCGCTTGCCTCGGAGACGCATCCTGCTTTGCGCATCAACCATGATGGCAATGTCGGACGAGTGCGAAAATCTCTTGAGGCTTGCGGCGGCTTTGAAGAACAATTTGATATCATTTTGGCGTCAAGCGAAAAATGCAGCCGCGCCAGGATTTATTCGTTGTGCCGCAATCTTAAGCATTCGATTGAGAAAATTCCAAATCGTTCGGTTTACGACAGACATCGTGGACGAGTATGACTACGTGATATTTGGTCATGGCTGGGAAGACAATCAAGATGCGCTGCTCCCGGGTCAGTTTTCTCGAACCAGCGCGGCGGGTGTTTTGCCGTTTACTCGAAGAAGCTTGAGAAAACCGGTGACCCTGGGACACTTTTTCGAACTCAACCTTTGTTGTACAACCTTAAGACGTTATGTCTTATACCCGGTACTCGCCTGCACTCGGTGCAGCATATCAACTCTGAATATAGTCCAGGATCATCCGGAAGGATGTAGATCTTGGCTTTCTGCGTGCGACGGCGCGGTTTGCTCAGTGTTGTCCTCCACGCATCGCGTCAATGAGCAGTTCACCGGTAACTCGCGTAGAGAGTGGCTGGGTGAAAAAATCTTTATCGTAAAGGCAGGAACTGAAACTGAGAGGGCGCGAGTCATGATCGAAAGCCACAATCAGGGCAGGGATACCCTGCTCGGTAGGCTGCGAGGCGTCTCTTTGAACGAAGGTTCCGCCGCGTGGCGGGTCACGAGATTCTTGCGACTTCAACGTGCTACGGTTTTGGTGTCGGTTTGGCCGAGGATCATCGCGAGGTACGGACTAGAGCACACGTTCGCTTGGCTAGTTCGGAGGCCGCGTGCTTGGACCTTGGCGAATGTTGTTCTTCCTTTTGTTCCGCCGCTCGAGCGACGCTTCTTGGCGCTCACACGGGGGCGGAATCGAAGTGCATTGACTGATGACGCTTGGGCACTCGAGCCGGATCCTGAAATCCTAAACGAATGGCGCAAACTACTTCGACGCCCGGGCACATGACGGGGGGAGGGATGCGCCTTTGGATCGACGGGCAGTGTCTGCAGACGGCCAGTCGGCTGCGCGGCATTGGCCGCTATGTTACAGAGCTGGTTGGCGCCATTATCGAGCGTCATCCAGAGGCGGAGTTGTCGATGTCCTTTAATGCGTCAATGCCGAATGAAGCATTGCTCGCCCGCGAGGTCGTCAGCAATATCATTGGTCCGGCCAATGTACACGTCTGGCATGGTGCAGCGAGGGGCGGTGAGGCGGTGGAGGGTTACACGCCGGAGCGACGATTGAGCGACTCCATCGCGCACCATGTCAACTGTGCTCGCGCCGGATGTCGCGCTGTCGGCAAGCCCATTCGAGGGTATGCACGATTTGGCAGTACCGCTTCTGCCAGAGCGAGGTTGCAGTCTTCCCATCGCTTCAATTTTTTATGACGCCATCCCCCTCCGCTATAAGGAGACGTATCTTACAGACGACCTGCTAAGTAACTATTATCAACGTCGCTTAAATGCTTACTCCGGATTCGACGACAATCTTTGTATCTCCGCTTTCTCTCTTAGCGAGCTGCGATCCTTTCATCCCCGTGCGAAGGCGGTAAGTATTGCCGCTGGCGTTTCACAGAACGTCAGTCAGAACACGAAATTTATATCTGGCGATCATCTCGACTTTGGTGATTTCGTTCTCTACGTCGGCGCTCTTGATTGGCGTAAAAATATTGACGCGATTGTCAGAGCATTCGGATACATTGACAAAGTCTGGCCCAGAAATGGTCTCAAGCTGGTCATTGCCGGTGACGCGCCGGTTAAATTTCGGGATGGAATTGTCGAGTTTTGGAAAGGCTGGGGCTTGATGCCGACCGCCTTATTTATTTGGGTCATGTCTCGGATGTGCAACTTGTTTCGCTCTACAAGCAAGCCAGAGTGCTTGTTCAACCGTCCTTTATGGAAGGCTTTGGTCTGACCGCACTGGAGGCGATCTACTGTGGCACGCCGGTGGTGGCCGCACGAGCTGGTGCATTGCCTGAGGTTCTGTCGGTGCTGACGAATTGCTGTTCGATCCGGCCGAGCCGCAAGAACTGGCGGAGCTTCTGGTTCGGTTGCTGCGAGACGCAGCTGATACAGAGATGATAGTAAGAAATCTGCAAGAGCACGCTGCGCAATTTACATGGAAGCACAGCGCGGAGGTTGCGATCCGGCGGTTAACAGATGTCGCGAAGCGCGGCGTGCGGATTGGTATTGCGACCTCGCGAGAAGGATCGCGGAGAAGCTGGATCATCGCCCTTTTGACAGATGGGATTCCTGCCCGTAGTCTTGCATTGTCCGAATCGGCCTCCACAGAATTGCGTTTGCTGATTGACACAACGTCGACGGTTCTCATCGATTACAAATCGGGTATACAGCGCGTCGTAAAGAAGATTTGCGCTGCGCTAGCGGAGCGCGCGCCGGTTAGGGCTGATCGGATTTTTGTTGCCTGTGACGACAGGCGCGGCTGGTTTGCGATTGACGGGGAAGGACTCTCACCAGCCGAAAAAGGACGCAACAAACGGCCTTGGTCCTGGTCGGCGACACGTTTCTGATGTTGGACAGTTCGTGGGAGTTTCATCGATTGCATTGGAAGGACTGGCGCGCATGTCGTTTGCGCGGGGGTGAAGTAATCTCTTGCCTCTACGACATGGTACCGCTGCGGATGCCGGCCTTTTGCAATCCAGGAATGCCAATCGCCTTTGCCGAGTGGTTCAAGATGGCCCTTACCTGGTCTACGGGGTTTGTGTGTATTTCCGCACGGTGGCCGAATGAATTTTGCGTACCCTGCTTCAGGCTATCCAGTTTCCCCACCGCTTGAAAGTCGGCTATTGGCAGCTTGGGGCAGATTTTCTTGGCTTCCGCACCGAGAGTCCGAAGTCGGCGCCGCAACGCCCGCATTTCCTTATGGTCGGCACCTTAGAACCGCGGAAGGGCCATCGAGTCGCACTCGAAGCCTTCGATAAGCTCTGGGCAGATGGCGTGGATGCCGCCCTGACCATCGTTGGCAAGGCCGGCTGGGGCGTCGACCATCTGGTGGAGCGAATCCCAGGATCACTCGGAGTTTGAAAGGAGACTCTTTTGGCACCAATCGGTGGATGACGCCGAACTCAGTGCATTCTATGCACGGTGTGACGCCCTTATTGCTGCGTCCTTTGCCGAGGGGTTTGGCCTGCCTATTGTCGAGGCGGGCATTACGGCAAACCGGTGGTCGCGAGTGACATTCCGGTTTTTCGGGAGGTTGGTAAGGGCGCGGCAGATGTTGTCTTTTTCCAGGCTGGCGATGCCTCTGCGCTTGCAGCGGCGCTCAAGAAATTCCTGAAGTCACGCGGTGAAGCCACAAAGACTGCCGCGGGCACATACTGGCCGAGCTGGGCCGAGAGCGCCGCGCAGCTCGAGAATGTCGTGGCTGGCCAGCACTGGTACCAAATCTATGAGCCACAGGTGAGAAAACCATTCACGCCGCTATCAGACCTCGGGAAGACGCGCATGGCCGGTCCGTTACGAGAGGCCGATCGCGCCCACCGGCTAGAGCTCGTCGAGGGCCCCTACCTCACAGACAAGGGAACAAACCTCAAGATTATTGTCGGCGTCACAAATCTTTCGGAGACGGTCTGGTCGAGCCGCGGGCCGGTGAACGATAGCCTAGGTGTCGCGCTCGGCTTTCATCTACTCGATGGTGATGGCCACGATCTCCACTTGGATAGCCCGCCAGCCCGCATCCCCTTTGTACTCACTCCCGGCGACACCATCTACATGGCCGTCACAGTGCCCGCGGACTTGAGAAAGCAAGGGGCAGCCTTTGCCGATATTGAGCTCGTGCAAGACTCGTCCCATTTCGGCGGGGCGCTGCGCGTCGCGCTGTAGCGAGACAGTAGATCAAGGTGATGATTTACGTTCCGTGGTCCTTTCTTTCACTTCAACGCATTTGCGCTATCGCCCTGACTAGGACTTCGATCCAACCTTCCTCACTTTCTTGGAGTGAAGGTTGCGACACGGCAAGCCTCTGGCACTCGAGGCAGTAGGGAAGGCGAGGTTGAGTCGATTCCGATCCCAGTGCGATCTCGTCGCTTTCCACCGTGTGACAGCTGCCGGAGACGATGCCAATTGGCATCGAACAGACTATGCGATGTTTCCGCGAACAAAATCTGTCGACAGTCGGAAGAAGTGCGTACCCGCGTCGATTTGGAGCCGTATTACCACCATATCTTCCGCGGCCGGTGGTGGGACGCCGCATTCTTCACGGCAAATCGGCGGGCAATAGCGCTAAATTTCGCCAGCCCTGCACGCCATCAACCCACATGTACGGAGTGGACCCATCCAGTTTTAGCAACCCTGGCCGTTCAATCTCCAGCCGCCACCCGCTCTGCAGTAAAGTGTGGAACAACCGTCCCTCAATCTGTCGGGAATGCGTTCCTATGAACATGTAAGCGATTTTCTTCTGCAGGACAGGCAGACAACTCTCGACCACGTCGGCCTCGCCGCCCTGGATGTCGATGTGCAGGAAGTCGATGCGCTCATGCGGCGTCACCAAATCCGAAAGTGCTACCATCGGCAATTCGTCATAATCGCCTGACTGCACAGCCTGCTGCCGCTGAACGTCCGATGCGCCGAGGACCGGTTCGAGTCCCCAAGAAACACCTGCCCGGTCTTGGCGTGGGAACAGCGCCACCCCGGAAGTCGCGGCGGCGATGCCACGATGTAAGCTGATACTGGACGCATCGAAGCCGTTAGCCGCACAAGCTTCTTTCGCAAAACCGATGTGGCTTTCGTCGCCTTCTACACCGATCAGGTGCACCTCGCGCCCGGTGCGGCGGGCCGCAACACCGGTATTATTCATCCAGCAGCCCCAGCCGCACCCAAGCTCGATCATCGTGAAGCGCCCCTGCGACAGGTCGACTGCCCGGAGCGCCGCGGCGAACTCGGCCATATCGGCATGCCAGTTTGCCGGATAGGAGGCCCTTCCACCTCTCCGCCGCGGCCGTCCAAAAGCTGGGGAAGAATTTTGGATCGATGACCACGCCGAGATAGTTGGTGAGATAGCCTGGACGCGGCCGGAGTTCGGGCGCCGCGTGCCGTAGGATGCACTTCTCCGCGTCGAAAACGCTCTGATAATGGAAGAATGGAGCGATTTCCGAGCGTAACGTTCGCAGATCTGCTCTGAGCCGCCGACAATTCGGCCTGAAGAATGCCGCGCTCCGCCGACAAGGCATCGCGGCCTTGCTTCAAACGCCGGATCGTTGGGACGCGAAGCGCAAGATTTTTTATCAGCTGCATCATGACCCGTACAGCGCCACTTAACTTCCGATAGTAGAAAATGGGGGCAAGTCCGCGAACTCTCCTGGAGATCATGAAATTTATCAGACATCACCACGAAAATCTCTCGCGGCCTGGTTGGCACGCCCAGATTGGATCCAACGTCCACTTAGCGCTGAGTTGTGTAGAACGGCATTCTCGGGCTCAAGAAATTAGCGTCCGGCGCTTTATATTAGGTTCCCAATTCGAACAGCTATAAACGACGATGAGCGCCGTGAAGACCGCGGTGCCGCGTCAGGAAAGCTCGCGTCCTCTACGTCCTAAACTCGATTTCCCGAATCGCGATGCCAAGTTTGCGAGTATCGCTTGAGCCGCGATCGACATCAGCGGGCCGATGGCCAACGCACTCAATATCGATTGTGGGGCCATTCGGTCTCCGTAGATAATTTCTCGTTCGAGCCGGGAGGTAAAGTTATCCGTTCGACAACGTCACCGCTGCGAAAGGAAATATTCTTCTTGACGCTGAGTAGGTTCGAGAAGCGAATGATCGCGTTTACACCGACCGGATTCTGGAAAACTGGCAATTCCACCGACGGTCCAGCGGTGAGAACCTTCCGAAGCTTCCCATCCGGCCAGATAACGCGCGCTGATGGCGTCAGGAGCACCTATTTTGATGACGGTCCCCGCGGCCCTGCGCGCCACATAGGTTGATGCGCGGCCAACGCCTTCGATGTGATGATCGGAAATAAGCCAACCCTTGCGTCTAAATGCCTCTGTGAGAAAATCCTCCGAGAAGCCCAGTTCCATCCAGCCGAAGTGGCGGATGCAAAAAACGGAAAGTCCATCAAGCCGCGGTCCCCATGGTAAGGGAATGCCCGGGAATGAGGTTTTCACTATCGGCTCTCCGCACAAGATCAAGAGGCCTCCCGGGCTGATCCTCTCGGTCAGTCGGTCTAGAAGCTTATCAAAGTGCCACGCGTGGTGAAAGGCCTCGAAGAAGATGATGCGGTCGAACTTCTTGCCCTCAAAACCTTCGCCGAATTGAGCCCGGTCGCACTTAACATCCAGCCCCATCGCAGTCGCTTGCGCAGAGATCAGATCTAGAGCCGATTGATCAATATCAACGGCATGAACATCAGTCCAATTCTGGCGAGAAAGAGAATGAGTTGCCCGCTGCCGGGTCCATACTCAACGATGCTGGCGTTGCTGTTAGTCGGCAGGTCGAGCAGTTTCATCATGTGTCCCCAACACATTAAAAACTCCGCAACCACCGATGCATTGTTGAAGTTCCACGGGGAGATGTCGCGCCATATCTCCGATCGCAAGCCGACTGACTGCGAAAGTTCGTCGGTCTCTGGATCGTATTGGTGTGAGGGCCGTCTTCTAAGCTTGCGGTAGAGTTGCATCGCAGTCGCGCGGTATTCGTCTGAGAATGGGTCAATTGACCTCATCGCTTCGACGATAGGGTCGCTGATGAAGATTGTTGAAAGCCGAGCGTATTCGTCGCCATCAGGGACAGGACCCTTCAATGATGAGAGAGCCGCTTCGAATTGGTCATTTGATTGCATGGGCTCGTCTCTGCTTTGTAGCGCTGGCTTGCATTTTACGTGAAATGCTAGGTCGCGGAAGCAGTCTTCACGCCAAACGCCGTACGTGCGTCTACGAAACGACGTTGGGGTTCTCGCAGTGTTTTTCCGGCTGTCCTGAACCAGACCAATCCTGGACGCCTGCGCGGATCACATCATTTCAACAATGAACTCAGTAAGAACACTTGGGCAATTGATCTCTCCCATTTACGAAAGGTATAAAGAAGGGGGGCCAGAATACCCAAGATTGTGAAAATTATATCGGACAACCAACTTTAAAGCGGCCAGCAGGGGGGTGCCGAGCAGTCGTCTATCTATCAGAGTTCCGCTCCAGGAAACAAGTTTAGAGGTTCCAGCGTTGCGCCCGATCATTGGAGTGGGTGGTTGCCTCTCCGTACAGCCGACACCCGTAAGTGCATGGAAATCAGCGGTCTTATGGATGGGTTGTCCTTGAGGATGGGTGCAAACTCAGGCCGCATGCGCCTTTCGCCGCCGGTAGCTCCGCCACCACAAGCCGCCGAAGAGGCAGACACACTGCCTTGCGGATAGGAGTTCTAAGGGTCGTCTGACCAGCACAATGTCCATTTTGCCAGCCTTGTACAGCCGCAATTTTTCGCCACTTCCACCACCGGGCCGACAGCGGGTTGGCAGGTTTCACCGGCGTGCCACCGAGCGAGTGCTTTGACTTTATAAGCAGGCAGGAATATCTGGACAGCGCAACACGGGCTGGTTCCGTGACGCGATTGTCAGATTTGGGGGCTTAACGTGTCGAGGGCGGTCATTTTGGCGGGAGAGGGCGTGGTCCGCGCTTGCATCCTTTCGCAATCATCCACTGCCAAAGCCGTTAATGCCAATCGTTGACCAGCCGATCCTAGAGATCATTATTCGTCAACTCGCCATCCAAGGTTTTGACCACATCACCCTTGCGGTCAACCATCAGGCGGAGTTGCTGAAAGCGTTCTTCGGCGACGGTAGCCGATGGAAGGTGAAAATCGATTATTCGCTCGAGCTTGAGCCTCTTGGCACGATGGGCCCGTTGCGTCTAATTTCCGATCTCCCGGAATACTTCTCGTCATGAATGGCGATATCCTCTCGGACATCGGCTTTGGTACCCTGTTGGCCAAGCATAGCTCCGAGGATCGGCTGATGACCGTGGCCGCGTCCGCGCGCCAACAACACATCGATTTTGGCGTGCTGGAGGTAAACGGTGACGGCTATATCAAGGGCTTCCGTGAAAAGCCATCGATCCCCTATGATGTTAGTATGGGAATTGTTCGCCTTAGCCGCCGCGTTCTTCCGGAAATTCCCGGTTGCAGCCATTCGGCTTCGATCAGTTGCTTCTGAAGTTGCTCGCGGCCGGCAATCCGCTCCGCGCCGAATTTCACCCGGGGTATTGGCTTGATATCGGTCGGCCCGACGATTATCAAAGAGCGATCGAGGAGTGGCCCACTCTCAAAGCTAAGCTGGGTCTCTGATGCTTGATCGCGCAAAATCCTCCGTGGACGAAATTCTTGCGGGCGTCGACACCGTGCTCGTTCACAGGGGCCTCCGGTTTTGTCGGACGCCACCTTTCGGATCGTTTGGAGGCGTTAGGGAAGAGGGTGGTCCGGACCTCGCGGGGCGCTGGCGTGGATCTGACAAAAGACCAACTTCCGCTTCAAGGAGTCGGTCACGTGTTTCACGCCGGGGCGCGCACTGGCGTGTCTGCTGCCTGGGAAGATCCGACAGGGTTCATCGAAACCAATACATTGGGAACTGTCCGGGTCCTGGACCAATGCCGTCGGCATGGTTGCGGCGTAACATTTCTCAGCGCCTATATATATGGAAACCCGCAGCGCATCCCGATCAAAGAAACCGATTTAATCGACGCCAACAATCCGTACGCACTTTCGAAGTATCTGGCCGAGCAGGCGTGCGGCTTTTTTGCGGAAAACTACGGCGTGAAAGTGGTATCGCTTCGGCTTTTCAATGCCTACGGCCTTCGTCAAGGCCTGAACTTCCTGATTCCTTTTATCGTCGAGCAGGTGGTCAACCCAGCGTATGACAAGATCGAAGTGATGGACTGCATCCGAGCCGCGATTATATCTACATCGATGACGCAGTTGAGGCCATCTTGCGGTCGACAAGGGCAACCAGCGGTTCCGTGTTCAACGTCGGGAGTGGTGGCGCCTATTCGGTTGAAGACGTCATCAAGCTGGTCTGTGAAGCTGCGGGGGTTAACAAGCCATACTTCGGAAAGGCTCAACGCAGGCAAAACGAGATCGATCTGACTAAGGCCGATGTATCGGCGCTCTACGATGCAGTCGGCTGGAAGCCGCGAACGACGCTGGCTGCCGGGTTGCGCGAAATGGTCAAAAGCAGGACCGGGGCATGACTATTCTGGACGTAATTTGCCCGGTGTATCGCGAGGAAGAGATCATAGCTTCCTTCCATGCCCGACTTCGCGAAAACCCTCGATACCCTTCCGGACAATTACACTGTCCATATCACCTACGTTGTCGATCCATCCCCTGACAGAACCGAGGAGATCCTTGTTCGATTAGTCAGGCCGACCGGCGCGTCGAAATTCTCACGATG
The DNA here is from genome assembly GCA_963738605.1 of uncultured beta proteobacterium. Classification (GTDB taxonomy): domain Bacteria; phylum Pseudomonadota; class Gammaproteobacteria; order Burkholderiales; family Burkholderiaceae_C; genus CADEEN01. The sequence continues at coordinate 199,861 of CAVTXG010000006.1, read as the reverse complement.
TCCCGACGCTTCGGTCATCAAATGGCGCTGGTCGCCGGTATTGATAATTCCGATGGCGATATCATCGTCATGCTCGACAGCGATCTTCAGCATCCGCCGGAGCTTATTCCCGAACTGCTGCGCCACTGGGAGGAAGGGTAGAGGTTGTCCAAACGATTCGACTGATGGCGCGGAAACCAACTGGCTGAAGCGCTCGACGTCGCGCTGGTTTTACACAACCTTCATGAAGGTCGGCGCGGTCAACCTGCAATCCGGAGCCGCGGACTACCGGCTGATATCACGTCGGGTCGCACAGGTGTTTCGCAAGGAAATACGGGAACACAACCAGTTTCTTCGCGGACTGGTGAGTTGGGTGGGTTACCGCGTCAGTTTCGTGCCATTCACCCGGTCAAGCGCGAGCAGGGAAAATCGCAAGTATCGACCTGCAACGCTGCTGAATTTTGCGTTGAACGGATCTGCTCGTTTTCGAAGGTGCCTTTGCGCTTCTGCATCGGGGCCGGTTTCATTCTGGCGACGCTCAGTCTGCTCGGCGGTCTGTACAGATTCTGATGTACGCGACCGGCAGCGTCGACGTGCCAGGATGGACGTCGCTCATAGCCATGCTCTCCTTCGCCAGCGGAATTCAGCTATTTTTTCTAGGCGTTTTAGGCGAGATACGTCAGCCTTATTTTCGACGAGGTCAAAGACCGTCCGCTGTATCTGCTCGACCGACAGCATCGTCGTAGTGCTGCAGCGCGGCGCGACGATACCGATTATGATCCGACTTTGATCGGTAGTAGCCTGCACGCGCGGATCTGACACTTTCCAGTGACACCCGACCCAAGTGACGCTGAAGAAACGGATTGATCGATGTCGACTGAAATTGCCAAGGTTCCGCGGGCTGAACTAAGTGCGTCCCAACTCGACGCACTAGTGACCCGCCGGGAAATTTCATTGTTCCACCGTGACATCAGCAAGAAGGTCGCGAACATCGACCAGCTAGTCCGAGGACGCCGAGTGCTGGTGGTCGGGGGCGGCGGATCGATCGGTTCGGCCACCGTTCAGCTGTTGTTGGACTACGGACCGAGCAGCGTCCATGTCATTGACCAGAGCGAAAACTATCTGGCTGAGCTTTCTGGGATCTGCGCGGGCGGCCGGAGGGCTTGGCCGAAGCGATCGATTTTCGCGCCCTTCCGATCGACTACGGCGGCCCCGTAATGGAGCGGCTGTCCAGAATCCGAACCTTACGACATTGTGCTGAATTTCGCGGCGCTCAAGCGCGTGCGGTCTGAAAAGGACATTTATTCGGTCCTGCAGATGCTAGACACCAATGTGGTCGAGCAGGGCTCGCAGGTTCAAGCGATGGCTGGCGCGCGCGGGACACGGGGAACGCTACTTTGCGGTCTCGACCGACAAGGCCGCAAATCCTACTAGCCTGATGGGGGCCCGCCCAAGCATCTGATCGGAAAATATCGTGTTCGAGGTCGCGGCCGAGGCGGTGAGGGGCGCCCCACGTCGGCCCGCTTCGCGAATGTGGCTTTCTCTAACGGTAGTCTGTTGCAGGGATTCCGTTATCGGCTCGAGCGGTTCCAGCCGCTAGCTGTCCGCGGGAGACCAAGCGCTATTTCATCTCTCATCGCGAGGCCGGCGAGCTGTGCATGCTCGCGGCGTTTTGTGCTCCGGACCATCACATCATTTTCCCGAGAATGGAGCCGGCGATCGAATTGCAGTCGCTGCAGGATATCGCGGCCCGGTTATTGCTGGCACGTGGGTATCGGCCAGAATTCTTTGATCGCGAAGACGATGCAAGACGCTCGGTCCGACTCGTCGCTCAGGCCGCTGGCCAGTGCTGCTTACTCCGCTCGACGCCGGCGGCGAAAAACCTTATGAGGAATTCGTCGGAGCGGGCGAGGTCGATATCGATATCGACCTGGAAACGGTTGCGGCGATCCGGCATGTGACAAGCCTTACGGCAACTGATGGGCTGTTCGAGAGGATTGCGACGCCGTTGATAATCCGGAGTCTCCGATCGACAAGGCCCATATCGTTTCCATTATCAAGAACAGACTAGCCAACTTCCGCCATGTCAATTCGGAAAAGAATTTTGATCAACGACTATGAGCGTACATGATTTGGCGGCATCGAACGTAAACGAGCTTCGCAGGGGAGCGGACGACGCCGGCCTGTCCTGCTTGGTCTGCGGTGGCAAATACCAGCGTAGCTCGCTACCCGGTCTGTTCCAGTGCGCTTCCTGCAGCTTTATCTCCGCTGACCTCAACGTTGCGGACGAGGAGCTGCGCGCGCTATACAGCGAGGATTATTTTCACGGCCAGGAATACCTCGACTACGTCGCTGAGGAAGAAAGCCTTCGACTTAATTTCGTCAATCGGTTGGCAACGCTGAAATCTTGGCGCCGATGTCGCAACGCAGACCTGTTTGAAGTCGGATGCGCTTACGGGTTCTTTCTCGACGAAGTGAAGAACCAGGTCAAGGTGGCCAGTGGCATCGACGTATCTGCTGATGCCATTCGCTATGCGGTGGAGCGGTTCAACTGTGGATGCGCGTTGCGGTGACTATCTCAACACCGATCTCCGACGGCAGGTTGATGTCGTTGCGATGTGGGACACCATCGAACACCTGAAGAGGCCGGACCTGTTTATCAAAAAATTGGCCTCAGATATTAAGCCGGGCGGTCTTCTAGCGATCACGACCGGAGATATCGGCAGCTTAAACGCGCCCGGCTCCGTGGTGCGGCATGGCGAATAATTCATCCGCCGACCCACATGCATTATTTCTCCATGCCGTACGCTCTCAGCGCTGCTTGACCGGAACGGCTTCGATGTGAGAGATCCACGTCAGCCATCCCGGCAATTCGCGTCGTATCCGTTCGGTGCTGTACTTTTTGTTGGTGCTAAAGATGAAGCGTCCTCGGCTTTATTCGGCGTTGGCTAAGTTTGCCGATGACCGGAGCCGAAGTCACGGTAAACCTCTACGACAGTCATGTTCATCGTGGCAAAAAGCCGCTCCGGCGGGTCTATCTTGAATGATCGCTATCTGGATTTCCTGCTGTTTGCAGCTTATCACTTGCGAGTGTCAGGGGCTGATCCTGCTGAAATCGAACATGGTCGCGGCGAAAGGTCTTGTCGTCAGCCTGGATTGGTTGGCCATTCCGGTGGCTTTGACAGTCGCAGGGGCTGTTTACTGCATGGGGGGCTTTGCGATTTGGTTAGTGATTCTCGGGCGAAACGAGCTATCGGTCGCTTATCCGATAGCGATCGGTTTTACCTTGGTGTTTTCCACTGTGATAGCGTCTGTGTTGCTCGGCGAATTGCTGACGTTGGGACGTATCCTCGAGCATCGCGCTGGTCTTCCTCGGCATCGTGGCCATTACCCGATCTTGATGGGCGGTGAATGGCGCTTTGCGCTGATGGCGAACCACGCAAATCTTGGGCAAGGGATTGGGTCGTCGCGCAAAACGCGAGCCGACACTGGTTAGCTCGCGATTGTCGGTCCGTAATCCTCCCACGAAAGGTCGATGCCTGATGTGGCGGGCCGACAGGATGCGACAGCGTTATTGTTCGGAACAGACTTGATTCCTTCAAAAGTACCACGGGAGGATTTGAATGGCCTATCACCTGACAATTCATCGTAGGAAAATGTTGCCGTTAATGGCACGTTCCTTGTTGACGTCAAACGTCATTTTCGCGAAGGGGCAAGCTTCGCGCATCATATCAATTTGTCTGGATTGACAGTGGAACCAAGGCTCATAGTCGCGGCCGACGCGGATCTTGATAGAGATAGCGCTCTTTCAGCATTGTTGTTTGAGGGACACGCCGAGTGAAGCGGAGCGGGCCGCTGTTCAGACGCCCGACTATTACTTATGGAAATACATGCTATTGCAGCCGGCGAGAATTGCTGAGTTGCGGCGCAACGGCCAGCTCATCGCGATGTGCGCGGCGTTTCCCGTGCCGCTCAGCGCACGCCTCGGCCCGGTGACAGGCTGGCAGATCTGCGATATCGCGACGGCGCCGTCCGAGCGTCGCAAGGGACACTTCAAGGCATGCTTGGCGGTGCTGGCGGATGCCTTACCCTCCACCGACGTATTCTTCGGATTGCCGAACTCGCGGTCAGCGCCGCAGCTAACGGCGATCGGCTGGCGATATGTTGACAGGCTCTCGCCCTTTGCCGGGATCATTCCTAATCCGAGGGCGATAGAGAATGTTCACCGCGTCAACCGTTAGGCAATACTCGGATCTGTTGGTGCGAAATTTCGCTCAATCGGATCGATTGCGGATTATCAGGTCTTCAGCGTACATGAACGCGCGCTATTGTTCCGCGCTGCGTTCGGTCTATTCCTGCTACGTCCTCAGAAACGGCGCCAGAGAATTGCGGTTGGATCGTCCTTAGAACCTTGCACTTATTCGGTGTTAAGGTGAGCGTGATTATGGAAACATTTGCAGTCGACGCGGTTTCCCAAAGATTGCCCAGGCCGCCAGTGTCGCGCGCGAACTGATCGCGCGTCAGGCGCGCGTGGCGGTGATCGTGGTCAGCGCTTTGCAGCGCACGCGCCAGACTGCCGAGATCATCGCTCGCCAGCTCGGTGGCACGCAGATCGTGGTCGAGCCGGGCTTCGACGAGCGCCACCTGGGCGAGTGGAACCGCCGGCCGATTGCCGCGACCCAGATCGAACTGGCTGCTGGCGTGACGCCGCCCGGCGGCGAAAGCAACGCCGAGTTCACGCGCCGCGTGCGCGCCGCCGTGCACTCGACGCTGCTGCCGCTGTTGCCGCGCCACGTGTTGCTGGTGGGCAGCAAGGGCGTGGCACGGGTGCTCGGCGAGCTCGCGGGCAACGCCGCGCGCGCGCCTGTCGGCAACGCCGAACTCGTCGAGTTCAACCTTGCCGGACTGGCATCGTCGCAACGCGCATTGGAGTGCGCGGCATGAAGGCTGCCCTGCTGCTGCTGGCCGGCGCGGCCCTGCTGCTGGACTTCGGCAGCCGCTTCGTTCCCGCTCTGCCCGCCGGCTGGCCGGCATCGCTGTGCGCGGTGCTGATGCTCGTGCTGTGCTGGCGCCGGCTTGCCATCAAGCACGACGACGCTCTCGCCGCCGCAGCGCCGCAGGCCGATTCGACGCCAAGCCGGGCCCTCGCAGGCTTGTCGGCGCAAGCCGACGCCGAGGGCGTGTGCACCGCGCTGAGTGCCGATCTCGCCGCGGCACTGGGCGTGGCTGCCGACGACGTTGTCGGCACGCCGCTGGCGGAAGCCTTCGGCGCCGTTCATGCTGGCAGCGTGCGCGCCGCGGCGGCGGCCGTGCTCAGCGGCGCGCAGTCGCGCGCGCGCTGTACCTTGCACTTCAGCGACCGCGCCGAGCGCACGCTGCTGGTGGAGTTCAGCGCCGCAGCGGATGGCCTGCACTGCAGCGCACTCGACATCAGCGCCGAGCAGCGCGCCCTGGAGTGGGCGCAGCGCTCGGAGCGGCGCATGCGCGCCATCATGAATCAGATCCCGGTGACGGTTTCCTACATCGACGCGCAGGGCCGCTACCGCTACATCAACCACGCGCAGGAAGTCTGGCTCGGCAAGACCGAGGTCGAGGTGCTGGACAAGCATGTGGGCGAGGTCGTCGGCGCCGAGATCTGGGCCAGCATCGAGCCGCACCTCAACGCCGCGCTCGCCGGCCAGTCGGTGCCGCTGGAGCGCCAGCGCACCGACCGCAACGGCAAGGCGGTGTGGCACTCGGGCCGCCACGTGCCCGACGTCAACGACGAAGGCGAGATCGTCGGCGTCTACACCGTGTTCTTCGACACCACGCAGCGCGCGCTGGCCGAGCAGGCGCTGCGCGAGAGCGAGCAGGCGCTGCGCACCGCCAAGGCCGCGGCCGAGCATGCGAGCAAGGCCAAGAGCGAGTTCCTGGCCAACATGAGCCACGAGATCCGCACGCCGATGAACGGCGTGCTCGGCATGACGGAGCTGCTGCTCGACACGCCGCTGAATGCGCAGCAGCGGCCCTTCCTCGAGACCGTGCGCAGCTCGGGCGAATCGCTGCTGTCGATCATCAACGACATCCTCGACTTCTCGAAGATCGAGGCCGGCAAGCTCGAGCTCGAGACGCTCGACTTCGATCTCTACCAGGCGGTCGAGGACGTGGTCGAGCTGCTGGCGCCGCGCGCGCACGCCAAGAAGATCGAGCTGGCCTGCCGCATCGACGACCGACCTGCCGCCGGCCGTGCAGCGGCGACCCCTACCGCTTGCGCCAGGTGCTGATCAACCTGGTGGGCAACGCCGTCAAGTTCACCGAACGCGGCGAGGTGGTGGTCGACGTGTCGATGGACGCGGACGCGCCATGCACGTCAGCGTGCGCGACACCGGCATCGGCATCGCCGAGGAGGCACGCACAGCGCCTGTTCAAGGCCTTCGCGCAGGCCGACGGCTCGACCACGCGCCGCTTCGGCGGCACCGGCCTGGGCCTGGCCATCAGCCGCCACCTGGTCGGCGCTGATGGGCGGCGACATCGGCGTCGAAAGCGTCGAGGGCGAAGGCTCGACTGTTCTGGTTCACGCTGCCGCTGGTGCAGGCGCAGAGCCTGCCGGCCGTGCCGTACCCGGGCGAGCTGGCAGGCCAGCGCGTGCTGGTGGTCGACGACAACGCCACCAACGCCGAAATCCTCACGCTACCACGTCCAGGCCGTGGGCATGTTCAGCGAAAGCGCGGCCGACGGCCTGGCCGGGCTGCAATGCCTGCGCGAGGCCGCGCGCGCGGGCCGGCCGTTCGAGCTGGCCATCATCGACATGAAGATGCCGCGCATGGACGGCCTCGAGCTGGCCGCCGCCGTGCGCGACGATCCGGCGCTGGCCGGCACGCGCATCGTGCTCGTGACCTCGCTGCATTCGCAGGACGAACTGGCGCGCGCACGCGAAGCCGGCGTCTGCGCCTACCTGTCCAAGCCGGTGCGCCGCCAGGAGCTGTACCGCGCGCTGGCGCAGGCCATCGGTGGCGTCAGCGCCGATGAGCCCGCGCCCGTGGTCGCAGGTCGGCGCCGCGCTGCGCCTGCGCGCCCATGTGCTGATGGCCGAAGACAACGGCGTCAACCAGTTCGTCGCGCGCAACATGCTGAAGTCGCTCGGCTGCGAGTTCGAGATCGTGCCCAACGGCCGGAGGCGCTGGCCGCGGTGCAGCGCGGCGGCTACGACATGGTCCTGATGGATTGCCAGATGCCGGTGATGGACGGCTACGAAGCGACGCGCGCGCATCCGCGCCTGGGAGCAGACGCAGGGCAACGCGATGCGCCTGCCGATCGTGGCGCTGACCGCCAACGCGCTGGTCGGCGATGCCGACATCTGCCGCGAAGCCGGCATGGACGATCACCTCGCCAAGCCCTACCCGCGCAACCAGCTCGGCGCATTGATGGCGCGCTGGCTGCCGTCGCATCTGGTGGAAGGCTCGGTCGATGGCCTGCGCACGCATCCGGCGCCGCTGGCGGCCGAAGCGGCACCGCCGCAGCCCGCGCCGGCCGACACCGAAGGCGCGGTCGATGCCAAGGCCCTGGCCGCCATCCGCGAGATCGACGATGCCGACGGTTCGATCCTGGCCGAAGTCATCGGCATCTTTCTCGATGAAGCGCCGCAACACCTCGATGCGCTGCGCACGGCGCTGCGGAAGCTTGACGGCGCTGAGCTGGCGCGCGCGGCGCATGCCTTCAAGTCCGCCAGCGGCAACGTCGGCGCGGCGCGCGTGACCAAGCTCTGCCGCGAAATCGAACACACCGGCCGCAGCGGCAAGGTGTCCGATGCCGTGACGCTCGTCCAGCAGATCGAACAACAAGTCGACGTCGTGCGCCCGCTGCTGCGCGACCAGATCGGGCAGACCGCATGAACACCGACCGCCACCGCATCCTGATCGTCGACGACGACGCCAGCGGGCGCCGCCTGACGCGCGCCACGCTGCTGCGTGCCGGCTTCGACGTCACCGAAGCCGTCGATGGCGCGCAGGCGCTGGAATCGATGCGCCTGATGCTGCCCGACCTGGTGCTGATGGACGTCAGCATGCCGGTGATGGACGGCTTCACCTGCTGCGCCGAGTTGCGCAAGCTCCCCGGCGGGCCGCGCGTGCCGGTGGTGATGATGACCGGCCTGGACGACGTGCAGTCGATCGAGCGCGCCTTCGAAGTTGGCGCCACCGACTTCATCACCAAGCCGATCAACTGGCCGATCCTGTCGCATCGCGTGCGCTACATGCTGCGCGCAGTCGGCCGCCATCAACAGTTGAAGCAGAACCAGCGCCGCCTGTCCAATGCGCAGCGCATCGGCGAGATGGGCGACTGGGAGTGGGACGTGCGGCAAAAGCGCGTCTCGGCCTCCGAGCAGGCCTGGCGCATCTTCGGCCGCGACAGCCAGCTCGGCCAGCTCGAGGACGACCAGTTCCTGGGCACGGTGCATGAGACGACGTCGAGCGCGTGCGCATCGCCTGCGAGCGCGCCATCGCAACGGCGACGATTTCGCCATCGAGCACCGCATCATCTCGCGCGGCGGCACGCTGCGCCATGTGCACCAGCAGGTCGAGGTGCTCGAACAGGACGACCAAGGCCGCGCCGTGCGCCTGGCCGGCGCGGTGCACGACATCACCCGGCGCAAGGATGCCGAGGAGCAGGTGCGTCGCCTGGCCTACTTCGACACCCTGACCGGGCTGCCCAATCGCCTGCTCTTCACCGAACGCCTGATGACGGCGATGGCGCAGGCCGAGCGCAGCGGCCAGCAGCTGGCGGTGCTGTTCATCGACCTCGACGACTTCAAGCGCGTCAACGACACCCTCGGCCATGGCGCCGGCGACGAGCTGTTGAGGAAATCGGCATGCGTCTGTCGGGCTCGATCCGCAGCCTCGACGCGGTGACGCGCCACGGCGTGGGCGTCGGCGGGGGCGGCGACGACGCCAACACCATCGCGCGCCTGGGCGGCGACGAGTTCATCGTGCTGCTCAACGACGTCAACGACGCCGTCGATGCCGGCGCGGTGGCGCGGCGCCTGGTCGACCGCGCTGGCCGAGCCGGTGGTGGTGCAGGGCACCGAGTTGTACGCCGGCTGCAGCGTCGGCGTGGCGATGTACCCGAGCGACGGCAGCGACATCGACACCCTGCTGATGAACGCCGACACGGCGATGTACCGCGCCAAGGAGGCGGGCCGCGGCGGCTTCCAGTTCTACGACGTTCGATGAACGCGCGCGCGCTCGAGCGCCTGGACATGGAGACGCTGCTGCGCCGCGCCCTCGAGCGCAAGGAGTTCGTGCTGCACTACCAGCCGCGCATGGACTTCGCGAGCGGCCGGATCGTCGGCGCCGAGGCGCTGATCCGCTGGCAACACCCGGAGCGCGGCCTGCTGCCGCCCAAGGAATTCATCCCGCTGGCCGAAGAGGCGCGCCTGGTGATCCCGATCGCCGAGTGGGTGATCGGCGAGGTCTGCCGACAGGTCGCGGCCTGGCAGGCCACGGGCCTGCAGGCGATGCCGGTGGCGGTGAACCTGGCTGCGCCGCATCTGCGCGAGAGCGCCTTGCCCGATCTGGTGGCCCGCGTGCTGCGCGAGCATGCGCTGCCGCCGTCGGTGCTCGAGATCGAGGTCACCGAGACGATCCTGATGGACGACCCGGAGCAGAGCGTGGCCAATGCACGGCGCCTGGCCGATCTCGGCGTCAGCCTGTCGATCGACGACTTCGGCACCGGCTACTCGTCGCTGAGCTACTTGAAGCGCCTGCCGATCGGTGCGCTGAAGATCGACCAGTCGTTCGTGCGCGACATTGCCACCGACCCCGACGACGCTGCGATCATCACCGCCATCATCGCCATGGCGCACAGCCTGAACCTGCGCGTCGTCGCCGAAGGCGTCGAGACCGAAGCGCAGCGCCGCTTCCTGCAGGACAAGGGCTGCGACGAGTTCCAGGGCTTCCTGGTGAGCGTGCCGGTGAGCGCGAGCGAGTTCGCGCGGTTGCTGGTGCAAGGCCCGGTACCGGTGCGGCCCGTGGCCGCGGTGGCCGCCCTGACCGCCTGACGATCAGACCCGCCTGATCCCCGGCCGCGTGCGCGCGGCCTCGTCCCACGCCGGGCCGTCGAACCAGGGCTGCCCGAGCAGCGCGGCGCGCAGCATCGGCAGCGCATCGACGCCCCAGAAGATGCGGCCGTCGAGCTCGAAGCTGGGCACGCCGAAGACGCCGCGTGCGATCGCCGCATCGGTGTCGGCGCGCAGCTCGGCCTTGATCTCATCGCCCGCCGGATCGCGCGCCGGCGCCAGCGCGCGCGTCAACTCGGCCAGGCGCGTTGCATCGCTCGCGTCGCCGCCACCGCACCAGACATGGCGCAGCAGCGCCTGGACCACGCGCCGGTTCGCGCCTGCCGCCAGCGCCAGTCGCAACAGCGGCAGCGGATTGAACGGATGCTGTGCGGGGGCCTGCAGCTCGATCCCGTGGCTGTGCGCCAGCCATGCGACATGGCGAAAGGTCCATGCCCGCTTGGGCTCGATCTCCGCCGGCCCTTTCTGCCCCCACTGGTTGAGCAGGCCGGCGAGCAGCAGCGGCCGGTACTCGACCGCATAACTGCAACCTTCGAGCACTTCGGGCAGGCGCTCGAAGGCCAGGTACGCAAAAGGCGAGATCGGGTCGAACCAGAAGTCGATGCGTTTCATGTCGTCAGGCGCCCGGCGGGCTGGGGTCGGTGGCAATCACGCCGCGCGCGCGGCCCGCGGCCTTGGCGGCGTACAGCGCCATGTCGGCGCGTTGCAGCAGCGCGGCGGCGCTTTCGCGCGTGGCCGGATCCAAGCGCGCGGCGCCGATCGACAGCGTGACGTGCGGCGCGATCGGCGAAGCCCCGTGCGGCAGCGCCAGCGTGGCCATCGCGTGCTGGCAGCGCTCGACCACGGTAGCGGCGGTGGCGGCGTCGGCGTGCGGCATCAGCAGCGCGAACTCCTCGCCGCCGTAGCGCGCCACCAGCTCGCCCGGGCGTCGCGCCTGTTGCTTCAGCACCGCGGCCACGGCCTGCAGCGCGCGGTCGCCTTGCGGGTGACCGAGGCGGTCGTTGTAGAGCTTGAAGTGGTCGATGTCCACGAGCAGCAGGGCCAGCGCGCTGCCATGACGGTGCGAGCGCTGCACTTCCTCGGCCAGGCGCGCGTCGAAGCGGCGCCGATTCGCCAGGCCGGTCAGGGCGTCGGTGGCCGAAAGTTCTTCGAGTTGGGCATTGACCGCGCGCAGCGCCGCGGCGCTCGACTCGACCGTGCTGTTCAACGCTTCGAGCTGCTGGCGCGTGCGCACCATCTCGGTCACGTCGGTGCGCACGCCGGCGACGCCGCCGCTGCGGGTGCGCCGCTCGTCGATGCGCAGCCACTGGTTGCCGGGCAGCTCCTGCAGGATCGGCACGCCGTCGGGTGCGCGGTGGCGGCGCAGGCGCTCGGCCAGCCAGGCTGCGCGCGTGGCGTCGTCGCTGCCGGCCTGCGGGTACTGGCTGTGCGCCAGGCCGTGGCGGAGGATCGACTCGAAGGTCGCGCCGATCACCATCGCCGCGGCACTCTCGCGATAGACCTCGCGGTAACGCTGGTTGCACACCAGCAGGCGATCGTCGCTGTCGTACAGCGCGAAGGCGTCGGGCAGGGCCTCGATGGCGTCGTCGAGCAGGACGTGCTCGGCCGCGACGCGTTCGCGCGCGGCGCTCAGTTCGTCGCGCTGCTCGACGATGGCGCTGGAGTCCAGGCGCACCGTGATCAGACCGCCCTCGGGCATCGGCGTTTCGTAGATGTGGTGCCAGCTGCCGTCGGGCGCGCGCTGCAGGCGCGGTTGGTCGCTGCGTCCGCGTTGGGCCAGGCGCTCGGCCAGCCAGCGCTCTTCCTGCCCCGACGCTTCCGGCACATGCCCCTGCACGACCGCGCGCCGCACCAGGGTCTCGAAGGTCTCGCCGAGCAGCACCTGGCCCTGCATGTGCGGGTAGATCTGCACCATGCGTGCGTTGAACATCACCAGGCGGTCCTGGCGGTCGTAGATCTCGACGGCGGCCGGCATCGCCTCGATGGCGTCGTGCAGCAGCCGGTGCGCGCGTTCGGCCTCGTGGCGCGCGGCGTCGAGTGCGCGCTGGTTCTCGACCAGCTCGGTGACGTTGATGCCGTGGCCGAGCCAGCTGCCGTCGGGGAGGCGCTGCTCGACGATGCGGCGCCAGCGGCCGTCGGCCATCTCGCGCACGTAGCTCTGGCTCTCGTTGGCACGGCGCTGGCCCAGGCGCTGCGTGATCCACGCGTCCTCACGGCCCGCCGCCTCGGGCACCAGACCGGCGCGAACGCGGTTGCGCAGCATGGCCTCGAAGGATTCGCCCTCGCGCATCGTGACGCCGCGCCCTTGGTAACTGCGGCGGAAGTCGGCATTGGCCACGACCAGGCGGTCGTCGGGGTCGTAGAGCACGATGCCGGCCTGCATCGCGTCGAGCACGGTCTGCCACTGGCGGCGTTGGCGCTCGGTAGCGCGCAGCAGCCACCAGACGCTGCCCAGCAGGGCGATGCCGGCGACGAGCAGCACGATCTCGCCGAGGCGCGAATCGGTGGCGACCGCCCAGATCGACGCGCCGGCCCAGGCCAGGCTGGCGGCGGCGACGAGTCGGGTGCTGCGCTTCATGCGGCCGCCGCGGCGCGCGCTTCGCGCAGGCGTTCCGGGCTGCCGACGTCGATCCAGCGGCCGGGCCAGCGCGCGGCGCCCAGGCGCCCCGCGTTCGCCGCGGCGTAGAGCAGCGGCGTCAGCTTCATCGGCCGATCCGGCGCCACGCCGTCGAACATCGAGGCGCGAAACAGGCCGACGCTGGCCCAGGTGAATCGCGGTGCGGCGTCGATCGCCAGGCGGTGTGCCTCGTCGATGCCGAAGTCGCCCAGCGGATGGTGCGGCGCGTTCGGCACGAGCCACAGGTGCGCTCGTGTCGTCGCCGCTGCAAAGCGCTGCGCATCGTCGGCGCTGAAGGCAAAGCCGGGCAGGAAGACATCGGCCGACACCACCCAGAAGCTGTCCAGGCCCGGCTGCACCAAGTGGGGCAAGGCTTTCGAAATGCCGCCGGCCGTCTCCAACGCGCCACCGTGGTCGCGCTGCTCCATCGAGTAGCGGATCGAAAGGCCCCAGCGCGCACCGTCGCCGAGCGCGGCCGGGAACTGCTCTTCGAGCCAGGCGGTGTTGATCACGACTTCGCGCACGCCGGCCGCAGCCAGCGCTTCGAGGTGCCAGGCGATCAGCGGCTTGCCGCCGACGTCGAGCAGCGGCTTGGGGCAGGCATCGGTCAGCGGGCGCAGGCGCTCGCCCCGGCCGGCAGCAAGGATCAGGGCGCGCGGTGACGGCATGGGCGCGCAGTGTAGGTTGCGGCGTCTCATAAAATCCATTCCCGCGCGCCGTGCAACGCGGCGTAGAAGTTCAACGACGCAAGCAAGGTAGAACTCATGTCCAGCCAAGACACCGCGCGCGTTCCCGATTCGAGCGCCCCCGCGCCGCTCGCCCACCAAAGCCGCGAGGCCCTGATGGCCCATGCCATCCGCGCGCTGGCGATGGATGCGGTGCAGCAGGCCAACAGCGGCCATCCCGGCGCGCCGATGGGCATGGCCGAGATTGCGGTGGCGCTGTGGGGGCGGCACCTGAAGCACAACCCGGCGCATCCGCACTGGCCCGACCGCGATCGCTTCGTGCTCTCCAACGGCCACGCCTCGATGCTGCAGTACGCGCTGCTGCATCTGACCGGCTACGAGCTGCCGATGAGCGAGCTGCGCAACTTTCGCCAGTTGCACAGCAAGACGCCGGGGCATCCGGAAGTCGGCGTCACACCCGGCATCGAAACCACCACCGGCCCGCTCGGCCAGGGTTTGGCCAACGCGGTGGGCATGGCGCTGGCGGAGAAGCTGCTCGCGCACGAGTTCAACCGGCCGGGCCACAGCGTGGTCGATCACCACACCTACGTCTTTCTCGGCGACGGCTGCCTGATGGAGGGCGTCAGCCACGAAGCCAGCGCGCTCGCGGGCGCCTGGAAGCTGAACAAGCTGATCGCGATCTACGACCACAACGGCATCTCGATCGACGGCCGCGTCGAGCCCTGGTTTGTCGACGACAGCGCCAAGCGCTTCGAGGCCTACGGCTGGAACGTGATCGCCGGCGTCGATGGTCACGACGTGAATGCCGTCGATGCGGCCATCGCGCAGGGCAAGAAGAGCGCGACGCGGCCGACGCTGATCGTCGCGCGCACCAGCATCGGCCGCGGCTCGCCCCATCGCAGCGGCACCGCCAAGGCGCACGGCGAGGCGCTCGGCGCCGACGAAGTCAAGGCCACGCGCGCCGCGCTCGGCTGGACGCATGAGCCCTTCGTCATTCCGGAGTCGGCCTACAGCGCGTGGGACGGCAAGAGGAAGGGCGTCGAGGCCGAGGCCGCATGGGAAGCGCGCTTCGCGTCGTACAAGGCGGCGCATCCGGACCTGGCGCGCGAGCTGGCGCGGCGCTTGAAGGGCGAGCTGCCGAAAGCCTTTGCGCAGACCGCCGTCGATGCCATCGTCGCCGCACACACCAAGGCCGAGAACGTGGCTTCGCGCAAGGCCAGCCAGATCGCGCTCGAAGCCTTCACCAAGACCTTGCCCGAACTGCTCGGCGGCTCGGCCGACCTGACCGGCTCGAACCTGACCAACACCTCGAGCACCGCGCCCCTGCGCATCGGCGAAGACGGCACCCCCAACGGCGGACGCCACATCAACTACGGCGTGCGCGAGTTCGGCATGGCCGCGGTGATGAACGGCGTGGCGCTGCACGGCGGCTTCATCCCCTACGGCGGCACCTTCCTGACCTTCAGCGACTACAGCCGCAACGCCATCCGCATGGCCGCGTTGATGGGCATTCGCGTGATCCATGTCTTCACCCACGACTCGATCGGCCTGGGCGAAGACGGCCCGACGCACCAGAGCATCGAACACGCGGCGTCGCTGCGCTTGATTCCCGGCCTCGATGTCTGGCGCCCGGGCGACACGGCCGAGACCGCGGCGGCCTGGGCCTGCGCCATCGAACACCGCAGCCGGCCGACGGCGCTGCTGCTGTCGCGGCAGAACCTGCCGTATGCGCCCAAGGCGAGCCTGGACATGATCAGCCGCGGCGCCTACGTGCTGGCCGAGCCGGCCGAAGTCGGCCTGAAGAAGAAGGCGCAGGCGGTGATCCTGGCCTCGGGCAGCGAAGTGCAGCTGGCACTGCATGCGCAAGCCGCGCTGGCCAAGGAAGGCATCGCCGTGCGCGTCGTCTCGGTGCCGAGCACGACGGTGTTCGACCGGCAGAGCGCCGAGTACAAGACGAGCGTGCTGCCGGCCAAGCTGCCGCGCATCGCGGTCGAAGCCGGCGTCACCGACGGCTGGTGGAAGTACGGCTGCGCCGCCGTGGTCGGCATCGACCGCTACGGCGAAAGCGCGCCGGCGGGTGCGCTCTTCAAGCACTTCCACTTCACCGCGGAGAACGTGGCGGCGGTGGTGCGCAAGGTGGTGAAGCGCTGACCACGGCCGACGACATGCGCGCCACCCGAGCAGCGGCGCTGGCGCGTCACAATCACGGCCTCGCGCCACCAACCCACAAACGACATGAAACTCTCCTCGATTGCCGGCCTGTGCCTGACGGCCCTTGTCCTGCCGGCCACCGCCCAGACCATCACGAACGTCAAGGTCGAGCCTGCCACCGCCAAGGTCGGCGAGCCGGTGACCATCACGGCGAGCTTCGACGATGCGGCCAGCCCGAACTGCAACGTGCGCGTTAATTTCGGCGATGGCGCCGCGCAGGACTTCAAGATCAACCAGGCCAAGGACGTGCCGCTGGTGACCAAGCGCACCTATGCCAAGGCCGGCAGCTACAGCGTGCGGGTCGAGGGCAAGACGGCACTGCCGACGCTCAAGTGCAACGGCAAGACGGTGTCGGCGCGGGTCTTGGTCGAGGCGCCGCCGCCTCCACCGCCGTTGGCCGCGGCGGCGCCTGCCGCTGCGGTGGCGGCTGCCGCCGCCAGCGGCCCGAGCTGCCCCGAGGGCTGGAAGCTCGTCGCCAAGAGCGTCAGCAAGAAGACCGGCGCCTTCACCTGCAGCGCCAAGGCCGGCACCAAGCTGCCGATGGCGCGCATGGACTGCCCGGGGTCGCTGTCCTATTTCGAGAACAAGACCAAGGCCCAGCTGGGCTGCAAACAATGACATGACGACCCCAAGCTCGCTGCGCTCGCGCCCCCCGAGGGGAGCTCAGGCCGCTTGGGAACGGCCCGGCGCGGCCTGACTTTCACCACTCATCACGGAGCGAACTGACATGGCGATCAAGGTAGGCATCAACGGTTTCGGCCGCATCGGGCGCATGGTGTTCCGCGCCGCGGTGCAGAACTTCAAGGACGACATCGAGGTCGTCGGCATCAACGACCTGTTGGAGCCCGACTACCTCGCCTACATGCTGAAGTACGACAGCGTGCACGGCCGATTCAAAGGCGAGATCGCGGTCGATGGCAGCACGCTGATCGTCAACGGCAGGAAGATTCGTCTCACCGCCGAGAAGGATCCTGCGGCGCTGAAGTGGGGCGCCGTCGGTGCCGACGTGGTGGTGGAGTCCACCGGCCTGTTCCTCACGCTCGACACCTGCCAGAAGCACCTCGACGCCGGCGCGAAGAAGGTGATCCAGAGCGCCCCCAGCAAGGACGACACGCCGATGTTCGTCTACGGCGTCAACCACACCAAGTACGCCGGCGAGACAGATCATCAGCAACGCGAGCTGCACGACCAACTGCCTGGCGCCGGTGGCCAAGGTGCTGAACGACAGCTTCGGCATCAAGCGCGGCCTGATGACCACGGTGCACGCCACCACCGCGACGCAGAAGACGGTGGATGGCCCGAGCAACAAGGATTGGCGCGGCGGCCGCGGCATCCTGGAGAACATCATCCCGAGCAGCACCGGCGCGGCCAAGGCGGTGGGCAAGGTCATCCCCGAGCTCAACAAGAAACTCACCGGCATGTCGTTTCGCGTGCCGACCTCGGATGTGTCGGTGATCGACCTGACCGTCGAACTCGCCAAGGACACCACCTACGAAGCCATCTGCGCGGCGATGAAGGCGGCGTCGCAAGGGGCGATGAAGGGGGTGCTGGGCTACACCGAAGAAAAGGTCGTCTCGACCGACTTCCGCGGCGAGGCCATGACCTCGGTGTTCGACGCCGAAGCCGGCATCATGCTCGACAGCACCTTCGTCAAGGTCGTGGCCTGGTACGACAACGAGTGGGGCTACTCGAACAAGGTGCTGGAGATGGTGCGCGTGGCCGGGCGTTGAACATCCGGTTGCATCCAAAGAAGGCCGCGCAAGCGGCCTTTTTCATGGTGGCGCTCACACACCGCAACATGCCGCTCCGGCCCGCCTCTAGACTGCCGCGATGCGTCTCCCATTTCTGATTGCCGGCTCGATCCTGGCCGCCTTGTCCCTGAGCGTGGATGCCCAGAGCACCCCGCGTCCGCAAGCACTGATGGCCAGCGCCGGCCCGGCGCGTGTCATCGTTCAGTTCAAGGAAGGTGCCGCGGTGTTGCGCGCCCATGCGCTGTCGGCCGCCGATTCCGCGCCGGTGCGCGAAGGTGCGCTGATGGGCCGCGCGCAAGCGCTCGGCGTGCGCCACGGCATGGCCTTGCGCAGCGGCGCCGCGTTGAGCGAGCGCGAACAGGTGCTGCATGGGCCGGCGGGCATGTCGTCGCAAGCGCTGGCCGAGCGGCTGTTGGCTGATCCGGATGTCGCCCATGCCGAGCCCGATCGGCGCATGCGGCGTCGTCTCGTGCCCAACGATTCGCTGTTCGCTCCCGGTGCGCAAGGCGCGGCAGCGGTGGCGGTGGGGCAGTGGTACCTGCGCACGCCGGATTCGAGCGCGACAGCGGCGATCGACGCGGTGCGCGCCTGGGACAGCACGACCGGGAGCGCCAGCGTCATCGTCGCCGTGCTCGACACGGGCGTGCGCAGCGACCACCCCGACCTGGCCGGCAAGCTCGTGGCCGGCTACGACTTCGTCAGCAACGAAGCCGGCGAGCCGCCGATCAGCAACGACGGCAACGGGCGCGACAGCGACCCGAGCGATCCGGGCGACTGGTTGACGCAGGCCGAGATCGATGCCGATCCGACCTTCTGGGAAGGCTGCGAGGCGTCGACGAGTTCCTGGCACGGCACGCAGGTCGCCGGCATCGTCGGTGCGTCCACCGGCAACGGCAGCGGCATGGCCGGTGCCGGCTGGGGCGTGCGCGTGATGCCGGTGCGCGTGCTCGGCAAGTGCTTCGGCTACACCAGCGACATCCTCGCCGCGATGCGCTGGGCCGGCGGCATCGTGGTGCCGGGCGTGCCCGCCAACCCGAACCCGGCGCAGGTCATCAACCTCAGCCTGGGCAGCAGCAACTCGGCCTGCAGCCCGGCGCAAAGCAGTGCAGTCGCCGAGCTGAACGCGCGCGGCGTGGTGGTCGTCGCCGCCGCCGGCAACTCGGCCGGCCGCGCCGCAAGCTCGCCGGCCAATTGTCCGGGCGTGATCGGCGTGGCCGCGGTGCGCCATGTCGGCAGCAAGGTCGGCTTCTCGGATGTCGGGCCTCAGCTGTCGATCGCCGCGCCCGGGGGCAACTGCGTCAATGTCGGTGCCAACGAGCCGTGCCTCTACCCGATCCTGACGACGCTCGACACCGGCACGCAGGGGCCGGTGGGCCCGACCTACAGCGATGCCTTCAATGCCAGCGTCGGCACGAGTTTCTCGTCGCCGCTGGTGGCCGGCACAGTGGCGCTGATGCTGTCGGCCAAACCCGGGCTGACGCCGGCGCAGGTGAAGACGGCGCTGCAATCGAGCGCGCGCGCGTTTCCGACAGGCCTGACCGACAGCACCAGTGGGCAGCCGCTGCTGCTTTGCAATGCCCCGGGCAACGTCGATCAGCTCGAGTGCACTTGCACCAGCAGCACCTGCGGCGCAGGGTTGCTCGATGCGGGCGCCGCCGTCGCCGCGGCGTTGGCCGTGACGGGCGGAGTTGGCGGGGGTGGTGGATCGCTGCCGCCGCCACCCGTGGGCAGCGGCGGTGGCGGCGGCACCATGTCCGTCGTCTGGCTGCTCGCGCTCGGCGTCGCAGCGGCGCTGCTGCTGCGTCGCGGCGGTGCTGCTTCGACGCTGGCGATCGTCGCCGCGACTGCAGCGACGGTCACCGCGCCATCGTCGTCGCATGCCGCGCAGGAGCGCGCGGTGCACGGCCTGATCGTGCAGTTGCGTGACGCGCCGTCGCATGCGGAACTGGCGCATCAGCGTGCGCAGGCACGCGCGCCGGGTCAAGCCGGCGCGGGGGCCGCGGTCGAAAAAGAGCAGGCGCGTTGGAAGCGCGTGATGGACACGACGCCGGCGCTGCGCATCGCTGCGCGCCGCGCAGTGGGCGAGTCGGCGCAAGTTTTGCGTTTCGAGCACGCGATGAGCGCGGCACAGGCGCAAGAGCTGGCAGCGCAGTTGTCGCAAAGCCCGGAGGTGGCGTGGGCGCTGCCGAACGTGCGCGAGCGGCGGCTGCAGGTCGCCGGCAACCCGCCGGGTGATCCGCGTTATGCGCAGCAGTGGTGGCTGCAGCAGCCGGGGCTCGACAGCGGCGGCGCGCCCAACTTCCTGAGCGCTTGGACGCAATACACCACCGGCAGCGCGAACGCGATCGTCGCGGTGCTGGACAACGGCATCGTCTCGCACCCGGACCTCGCCGGCAAGGTGATCAACGGCTACGACATGGTGGCCGACACTGCCTTCTCCAACGACGGCGACGGCCGCGACGGAGACCCGACCGATACCGGTGACTGGGTGGACAGCACCGATCTCGCGCGTGCGGAGTACGCCGGCTGCCAACTCGAGAGCAGCACGTGGCACGGCACGGCCATCGCCGGCATGATCGCCGCCAACGTCGATGCCGTGGGCGGCGCCTCGATCAACTGGCCCGGCCGCGTGCTCGCGGTGCGCGTGGCCGCCAAGTGCGGTGCCGACGTCGCCGACATCGTCGATGGCATGCGCTGGGTCGCCGGCCTTGGGGTGTGCCTGCGCTCGGACGCGAGCGGCAACTGCTTCGAAACATCGAGCGTGCTGGCCGCGCCGCGCGCCCGCGTCGTCAACATCAGCTTCGGCGGCGACGGCGCGTGCAATGTCTACCAGGACGCCATCGACGAACTGCGGGCCCGCGGCGTGGTCGTCGTCGCTGCTGCCGGCAACGAACACACGCTGCCGACGCGGCCGGCGAAATGCCCCGGCGTGATCGGTGTGGCCGCGCTCAATCGCGACGGCTTCAAAAGCACCTACTCGAACTTCGGTTCGTCGCTGACCATCGCCACCGTCGGCGGCGACGATGGCGACGGCGCCTGGGGCGACATCGTCGCCGACAGCGGCCTGCTGAGCGTGGGCAACACCGGCGGCCGCGGGCCTGGTGCGTCGGACTGGTTCAACTACTACGGCACGAGCTTCTCGACGCCGATCGTCGCCGGCGCGGTCAGCCTGATGCTCTCGGTCAATCCGAACCTCACGGCCGCCCAGATCGAGCAGGGCCTGCGCCTGTCGGCGCGACCGCATGTCAGCTCGACGCTGCCCGGCGTGGCCGCGTGCAGCAACGCCAACCCCGGGCGCTGCCTGTGCACCACCGCGACCTGCGGCGCCGGCATCCTCGACGCGCCGCAGGCGCTGGCCTACGCCCAGGCGCTGGCGCTGGGCAACCCCTACGCCGCGCCGAACTGGCCCACGGTGATTCGTCGACACCGCCGCGCTGCGCGAAGCCGCGGCCGGCGGCCCGGATCGTCCCGCCAACCCCAACGAGCCGCCCGCCGGTGCTGGCGGCAGCAGCGGTAGTGGTGGCGGTGCGATGAGTGCCGCTGTGGCTGCTTGCACTTTGCGGCACGGTTGCATTGCGCCTTGCGG
This sequence comes from uncultured beta proteobacterium, assembly GCA_963738605.1. Classification (GTDB taxonomy): domain Bacteria; phylum Pseudomonadota; class Gammaproteobacteria; order Burkholderiales; family Burkholderiaceae_C; genus CADEEN01. The sequence goes on along the minus strand of CAVTXG010000006.1, from coordinate 178,980 downwards.
CGTCGTGTACTGCGCTGAGGCAGCGCACACTCATTGCCAAGCGAACGCCGCGGATCTGGCTTTGCCCAGCCGCAGGCGGCCTTGCAGGCCGCGTGGCCGCGAGACGCGACCACCCCTCAACCCGTCCAAGCCGACGCAGGTCGGCTCGGAGCCGCGGGTCTCGGCCCCCGGGAGCGAAAGCCGCTCCGGGGGTGGGTCAAACTACCGCGGCGCGCGCACTGACATCACGCTGCCGATCACGCACTCGCTCGCACGGCCCCGCCGAGTTGCGCCGGCGGCAACGCGCGCACCGCATCGGCCTGCGCGGCAGACAGCCGCTCCAGGCGCAGCCAGGTGCGCGGCGTATCGGCTTCGCGCGTCGGCACCACGCGCGCGGTGCGCACGCCGCGCTCGCGGAAGGTTTCCAGCGCGGCCAAGGCGGCGGCTTCGCTGTCGTGGCAGGCGAGCGCGTAGCCGCCGAGCCGGGCGGTGGATTTGCCACTGGGCGTTTCCGGCACGTCGATCGTCTCGAAGGCGAGCTTGAGCTTGATCAGCTCATCGCGCCGCTGGCGCGCGGCTTCGCGACTCAGCACCGGCACGAACACCGCGTACTGCGCGCTGCCCGCGGCGCGCTGTTCGCGCGTCCAGGCGCGCGCTGGCAGCACGGCGAGCAGAACCTGCTCGACGCCGTCGATCGCCGCATTGCCGTCGAGCGGGCCGATATCGAGGCAGGCCGCCGCGCTGCCAGGACGCGGCGGCCTGCGGCGCGGCCGTGGTCGGGCTGGACGCGGCCTGCCGCAGGTGCCGGCGCCGAGGCCGCCTCGGCCACCGGCAGCACGATCGGCGGCGGCGGCCCGACCGCTGCGGCGTTGGCCGCCGGCGGTGCGGTGACCGCAGCGGCTTGAGCCGGCGTCAGCACGCGCAACGCGCCAGGCCGCACCTGTTGATCGAGCCGTGCGGGATCGCGCTGCATTGCCGGCGCCAGACCGACGAAGCCGAAGGCGCCGCGGCTCCACGCGAAATACAAGACGTTGGCCAGCAACGCCGCGACGACGAAAGCGCGCAGCAGCGTGAAGCGCATCAGCGCTCCGGTGTGCGCGCCGCGGCGGCGGCGGCCAGGCGCACGCTGACTTCGCCGCTGGAGATCTCGTGCACCACGCCGGCGTCGTCGCGCACGCGCAGCATGCCGTTGACGCCGAGCGCCTCGGCGGTGCCCTCGAGCAGCGCTTCGCCGCGCGGCGTCTGCACGCACACCTGCTGGCCGCGCAGCAGATCGCGCCGCGCATAGGCCGCGGCAAAACCGCTGAAGCCCTCGCGCTCGAACTGCAGGATGGCGCGCACCAGCGGCAGCGCCACCCGGTGCAGCACTTCGGGCGCACCGGTGCGCGCAGCGGCGTGTGGATCAACGCGCGCACTGAGCTCGCGCACGCTGGCATAACCGCTGGTCAGATCGACGGCATCGGGCGAGAGGGGTGAATGCGGCAGCGGCTCGAGGTTCAATCCGACGCCGACGACCACCATGCGCCGCGCGCCGACGGCCACGGTCTCGATCAGCACGCCGCCGAGCTTGCGGCCGCGCCCCGGGCCTTCGGCCAGCCACAGGTCGTTGGGCCATTTCAGCGCCAGGCGCGGCGCGCTGCGACCGGGCTCGGGCACATCGAGCGCGTCGGCCAGCGCGACGCCCACGGCCAGCGACAGGCCGCACCAGTCACGCGGCGCCAGCGGCAGGCCGATCGAGAACGTCAGCGACGCGCCCGGCGCCGCATGCCAGGCGCGGCCCTGGCGGCCGCGGCCCAGCGTCTGGTGTTCGGCCACGACGAGGCAAGGCTGGGCATCGTCCTGGCGCCGGCCGAACGTGCCTGCGGCCGCGCCGCCGGGCCCGGGGTTGCCGCGCTGGCGTGCGGCTTCGAGTTCGCCGGGCGTCGTCACCGGCGCGTCGCGCCGCCCGCCGCCGCCGCGCGCGCGCTCGATCAGCAGGCTGTTGGTGGATTCCACGCGCGCCAGCACTTCGACCGACAGCCCCGGCAGGTAGGGCACGAGCTGCTGCCACAGCGCGTCGGCTTGCCAGTGCAGCGGCGCGGCCGTGGTCGGTTGGTCGAAGCTCGTCGGGCTCACCGTTTCGGTGACAGCATGGTGCCGCGGCACTTGCGCGCGCCGCAGCGGCAGGCGTATTCGCGCTTCAGCTTGGGCGTGTAGCGCTCGTCGATGGTCAGGCCGTAGTCGTAGAACAACTCTTCACCCGGCTCGATCTTGCGCAGGGCCTTGATGAAGATGCGGCCGTCTTCCTCGTCGGCTTCGCAGTTCGGGTTGCAGGCGTGGTTGATCCAGCGCGCCGCGTTGCCGCCGACGCCGGCGTCGATGACATTCTTGTCGTCGATGTGAAAGAAGAAGGTGTGGTTGGGGTCGTCCGGGTTGCTCGGGTGGCGCTTCTGCGCCTTGGCCCAGGTGATGCGCTCGCCGACGTACTCGATGATCTTGTCGCCCTTGGCCAGGCGCTGCAGCGCATACACGCCTTTGCCGTGCACCCCGGAGCGTCGCACCTGGATGCGGCGGCCGTCGTTAGGGGCCGGGTTCAGGTCGTGGCCGTTTCGTTTGGTTGCCGCTTGCTTGCCGTTGTTCATTCGGTACATTGAATTCATGTGGGCGCGCGCGTGCGTGTGCGTGCGCGCGAGGAAACGGATTGTAGGGACAGATGAACGCCACCAAGACTTTGATCATTGCCGAGAAGCCCAGCGTCGCTCAGGACATCGTGCGTGCACTGACGACGAGCGTGGGCAAGTTCGACAAGCACGCCGACCATTTCGAGAACGAGCGCTACGTCGTCACTTCTGCGGTGGGCCATCTGGTCGAGATCCAGGCGCCGGAGGAGTACGACGTGAAGCGCGGGAAGTGGAGCTTCGCGAATCTGCCGGTGGTGCCGCCGCACTTCGATCTGGCGCCGATCGACAAGGCCAAGTCGCGCCTGGCGGCTGTGGTCAAGCAGGTCAAGCGCAAGGACGTGGGCGATCTGATCAACGCCTGCGACGCCGGCCGCGAGGGCGAGCTGATCTTTCGCCTGATCGTGCAGTACGCCGACGGCAAGGGCAAACCGCTGAACAAGCCGGTGCAGCGGCTGTGGTTGCAGAGCATGACGCCGCAGGCCATCCGCGACGGCTTCTCGCAACTGCGCGCCGACAAGCAGATGCTCGGTCTGGCCGATGCGGCGCGGAGCCGCAGCGAGGCCGACTGGCTGGTGGGCATCAACGGCACGCGCGCGATGACGGCCTTCAACTCGCGCGACGGCGGCTTCTTCCTCACCACAGTCGGCCGCGTGCAGACGCCGACGCTGTCGATCGTGGTCGAGCGCGAGGAGAAGATCCGCAAGCACGTGCCGCGGGCGTACTGGGAGGTGAAAGCCACCTTCGTTGCTGCCGCCGGCAGCTATGAGGGCAAGTGGTTCGATCCGAAGTTCAAGAAAGGCGAGGATGCGGACGCGCGCGCCGATCGGCTGTGGGACGCCAAGAGCGCCGAAGCGATCAAGGCGGCGTGCATCGGGCAGAGCGCGTCGGTCGTCGACGAAGCCAAACCCAGCACGCAAGCCTCGCCGCTGCTCTACGACCTGACCACCCTGCAGCGCGAAGCCAACTCGCGCTTCGGCTTCTCGGCCAAGACCACGCTGCAACTGGCGCAGGCGCTGTACGAGAAGCACAAGGTGCTGACCTACCCGCGCACCGACTCGCGCGCGCTGCCCGAGGATTACTTGAAGGTCGCCAAGGACACGATGGCGATGCTCGCCAAGGAAGACCTGCCGGGTCCGCTGCGCGAACTGAAGAAGCACGCGGCCAAGGCGGTGAAGGAAGGCTACGTCAAGCCCGCCAAGCGCGTCTTCGACAACACCAAGGTCTCGGATCACTTCGCCATCATCCCGACGCTGCAGGCGCCCAAGGCGCTCTCCGAGATCGAGGCCAAGCTCTACGACATGGTGGTCAAGCGCTTCATCGCGGTGTTCTATCCGAGCGCCGAGTTCATGGTGACGACGCGCGTCTCGACCGTCGGCACGCACCTGTTCCAGACCAACGGCAAGGTGCTGGTCAACCCGGGCTGGCTCGCGGTCTATGGCAAGGAAGCGCAGGAAGACGACGCCAATCTCGTCGCGGTGGCGCAGGCCGAGAAGGTCAAGGCGAGCGACGTTGACGTGCTCGCGCTGAAGACGCGGCCGCCCGCGCGCTACACCGAAGCCACGCTGCTGTCGGCGATGGAAGGCGCGGGCAAGCTGATCGATGACGACGAGCTGCGCGAGGCCATGAACGAGAAGGGCCTGGGCACGCCAGCCACGCGCGCGCAGACGATCGAGGGCCTGATCAACGAGAAGTACATGCTGCGCGAGGGCCGCGAGCTGATCCCGACCGCGAAAGCGTTCCAGCTGATGACGCTCTTGCGCGGCCTGGACATCGAAGACTTGACCAAGCCCGAGCTCACCGGCAACTGGGAGTACCAGTTGGCCGAAATGGAGCATGGGCGCCTGAAGCGCGACGCCTTCATGGCCGAGATCGCGAAGATGGCCGAACGCATCGTCAAGAAGGCCAAGGAGTACGACCGCGACACCATCCCCGGTGACTACGCGACGCTGGCGACGCCGTGCCCGAACTGCGGCGGCACGGTCAAGGAGAACTACCGCCGCTACTCGTGCGATGGAAGTGGTAGTGCGGCGCCTGGCGGCGCCGCGTGCGACTTCTCGATCACCAAGATCCCCGCCGGCCGCGCCTTCGAGCTGGCCGAGGTCGAAGCCTTCCTGCGCGACAAGAAGGTCGGCCCGCTCGAGGGCTTCCGCTCCAAGGCCGGCTGGCCGTTCACCGCCGAACTGAAGCTTGCCTTCGATGACGAGATCAAGAACTGGAAATTGGAGTTCGACTTCGGCGAATCCGACAAGGACAAGGCGGACGGCACGCCGGTCGATTTCTCCGGCCAGGAATCGCTCGGCGCCTGCCCCAAGTGCAAGGGCCATGTCTATGAGCACGGCACCAGCTACGTCTGCGAGCACGCCGTCGGCGCGCACGTCACCTGCGACTTCAAGAGCGGCAAGATCATCCTGCAGCAAGCGGTGGCGCGCGAGGAGATGAGCAAGCTGCTGGCTTCGGGCAAGACCTCGCTGCTGGAGAACTTCGTCTCCAACAAGACGCGGCGCAAATTCAAGGCTTATCTGGCCTACGACAAGAAGGAAGGCAAGGTCAGCTTCGAGTTCGAGCCGCGGGCGGCCAAGGTGCCGGCGAAGAAGGCTGCGGCAAAGACCAAGGCCTGAGGTGAACCGAGCGCTGCATCCTGCTCCTTCTCCCTGCGAGGGGGAAGGTTGGGATGGGGGGTCGGTTGCCGCCGCTGGCGAAATGACGACGTGACCGCGGCCATTGCGATCAAGCTGCTCGCGGTGCTCGTCACCGCGGCGATCGGCTACGTCGCCGGGCGCATGAGGTGGTTGACCATCGGCGCGGCGGGCAGCGACGCGGCACGCGTGCTGTCCAATGTCGCGTTCTACGTCTTCATCCCGGCGCTGCTGTTCCGCACCACGGCGCGGCTGGACTTCGCGACGATGCCTTGGCGCACGATCGCTGCGTTTTTCGTGCCGGTGCTGACGGTGATGCTCGCGGTCTATGCCTGGCAGCGCGCGCGTGGACCCGCCTCGCCGGCCGTGCCGACGACGCGCGCGATCGCGGTGGCCTTCGGCAACACGGTGCAGCTCGGCATCCCGTTTTCGGCGGCGCTCTTCGGCGAGGCCGGGCTGGCGATCCACATTCCGCTGATCAGCATTCACGCGCTGATCATCCTGACGATCCTGACCGTGCTGGTCGAGATCGACCTGGCGCGCGCCGCCGGACGCGACGGCGCACCGGCATCGCTGCGCGGCACGCTCGCCACCACCGCGCGCAACACGCTGATCCATCCGGTCGTGCTGCCGGTGCTGGCCGGCATGGCCTGGCATCTCGTCGGTGCGCCGCTGCCGGCGCCGATCGACGAACTGCTGGCCACGCTCGGCAGCGCGGTGGTGCCGCTGTGCCTGGTGCTGATCGGCGTGTCGCTGTCGCAGTACGGCGTCAAGGGGCATGTGCGCGGCGCGCTCGCGGCCACGGTCGGCAAGCTGGTGGTGTTGCCGGCCGCCGTGCTGGTGGTGGCGCATTGGGGCTTCGGCTTGTCGGGCGTGCCCTTGTCGGTGCTGGTGATGGCCGCCGCCCTGCCGGTGGGCAGCAACGCGCTGCTGTTCGCGCAGCGCTACGCCACGCTCGAAGCCGAGGCAACGGCGGCGATCGTGGCGTCGACCGTGGCCTTCGTCGCCACCGCGGGGTTGTGGCTGGCGGTGCTGGGCTGGTTCGTGCCTTAGCTGGTCAGTAAGCGCGAAAAACCCTATCTTGCGGTCGCTCGTCGGCGCGGGACATGATCGCGCCCTTTACAGCCGCCGGAGTGCCGACATGGCCCAGCTCAACGTCAACGGTGTCGTGCGCAACCACGATGCGGAGGCCGACACGCCGCTGCTGTGGGTGCTGCGCGAGCAGCTCGGGCTGACCGGCACGAAGTACGGCTGCGGCGTGGCGCAATGCGGCTCGTGCACGGTGCACATCGACGGCGCGCCGATCCGCAGCTGCGCGATGCCGGTGTCGGCCGTGCAGCCGTCGCAGAAGATCGTCACCATCGAAGGCCTGTCGGCGCGCGGCGACCACCCGCTGCAGAAGGCCTGGGTCGCCAACGACGTGCCGCAGTGCGGCTACTGCCAGAGCGGGATGCTGATGGCTGCGGCCGCGCTGCTGAAAGACAAACCAAAGCCGACCGACGCCGACATCGACGCGGCCATCACCAACATCTGCCGCTGCGGCACCTACAACCGGGTGCGCGAAGCCATCAAGCAGGCGGCCGGCGTGTCGCGCGGCGGCACGACCGCGTCGGTCGAGATCATCCACATCGCCGATCGGAGGCCCGCATGAAGTCCGCCGTCGCCACCCTCAATCGCCGCGAGTTCGTCGGCAGCGCCGCTGCGATCGGTGGTGGTTTCATGCTCGGCTTTCCCACGGCCGCCTCGGCGCAAGGCGCGACGCAGGAGATCAACGCCTGGGTCGTGGTGCAGCCCGACGACAAGGTCATCATCCGCATCGCCCGCTCCGAGATGGGGCAGGGCACGCTGACGGGCCTGGCGCAGCTCGTCGCCGAGGAGCTGGAGTGCGACTGGGCCAACGTCATCACCGAGTACCCGACGCCGGGCGAGAACCTGAAGCGCAACCGCGCCTGGGGCAACTTCTCCACCGGCGGCAGCCGCGGCATCCGCGAGTCGCACGACTACGTGCGCAAGGGCGGCGCGGCGGCGCGTTTGATGCTCGTGCAGGCCGCGGCCGACGAGTGGAAGGTGCCGGCGGCGCAATGCAAGGTCAGCAAAGGCGTGATCACGCACGAGGGCAAGCGCACCAGCTTCGGCAAGGTTGCTGCGGCCGCGGCCAAGCTCACGCCGCCAACCGACGTGAAGCTGAAGGACCCGAAGGACTGGACGCTCGCCGGCAAGCCGTTGGCGCGCCTGGACACGGTGGACAAGACCACCGGCCGCCAGATCTACGGCGCCGACCTGACGCTGCCGGGCATGCTCAACGCCGCCATCAAGGACTGCCCGGTGTTCGGCGGCAAGGTGGCGAAGTTCGACGCTGCCGCGATCGAGAAGCGCCCGGGTGTGAAGAAGGTGGTCAAGGTCGGCGACAGTGCGGTGGCGGTGGTGGCCGACACCTGGTGGCACGCCAAGACCGCGCTCGACGCACTGCCGATCGAGTGGGACTTCGGCGCCAACGCCAAGCTGCAGCAGGCCGACACCGACGCCATGCTCAAGGCGGGGTTGACTGCCGAGCAGGCCGCGGTGGGCAACAGCAACGGCGACGCCAAGGCGGCGCTGGCCAGTGCGGCGCGAAAGATCGAGGCGGTGTACGCCTACCCGCACCAGAACCACGCGACGATGGAGCCGATGAACGCGACGGCGCGCTGGACTGCGCAGCGCTGCGAAGTCTGGACGCCGACGCAGAACGGCGAGTCCGCACTCGCGGCCACGGCCGAGGCCGCGGGCCTGCCGCCGGCGCAGTGCGAGGTCTTCAAGATCCATCTGGGCGGCGGCTTCGGCCGGCGCGGCATGACCGACTGGATTCGCCAGGCCGTGGCCATCGCCAAGGAGTTGCCGGGCACGCCGGTCAAGCTGCTGTGGACGCGCGAAGAGGACATGACGCACGGCCGCTACCACCCGGTGACGCAGTGCAAGTTGAGCGCGGGCATCGACGCCCAGGGCAACCTCAGCGCGCTGCACATGCGCCTGTCGGGCCAGTCGATCCTGGCGGCCGTGTTCCCGCAGAACGTGCGCGACGGCAAGGATCCGGTGGCATTCCAGGGTCTGAACCCGCCCGGCCCCGAAGCTTCGTTCAGCTACAGCGTGCCGAACCTGCTGATCGACCACGCGATGCGCAACCCGCATGTGCCGCCGGGCTTCTGGCGTGGCGTCAACCTGAACCAGAACACGATCTACGTCGAGTGCTTCCTCGACGAAGTGGCGCATGCGCTCGGCAAGGATCCGCTGGAGTTGCGGCGCTCGCTGATGGACAAGCATCCGAAGAACCGCGCCGTGCTCGACGCGGTGGCCGCCAAGGCCGGTTGGGGCAAGCCCGCGGCCGACATCAACGGCCAGAAGGTGCACCGCGGCCTGGCCGTGACGCATGGCTTCGGCAGCTATGTGGCCGCCTGCGCCGAGGTCTCGGTGAGCGCCGACGGCGAGCTGAAGATCCACCGCATCATCGCCGCCACCGACTGCGGCCACGCCGTCAACCCGCAGCAGATCGCGGCCCAGGTCGAGGGCTCGTTCGTCTACGGCCTGTCGGCGGCGCTGTTCGGCGAGTGCACGGTCAAGGACGGCCGCATCGCGCAGACCAACTTCGACACCTACCCGGTGATGCGCCTGGCGCAGATGCCCCAGGTCGAGTCGATCGTGATGCCCTCGGGCGGCTTCTGGGGCGGCGTCGGCGAGCCGACGATCGCGGTCGCGGCGCCGGCGGTGCTCAATGCCATCTTCGCCGCCACCGGCAAGCGCATCCGCGAGTTGCCATTGTCGAAGCACAGCTTGAAGCGTGCTTGAGTTGATGCTGGCTGCTGCCCTGGCGGGCGACCCGGCGCGCGGCGCGGCCATCGCCGCCAGCCGCACGCAGGGGCTGTGCGTGCTGTGCCATGCGCTGCCCGGCGTCGAGGCGGTGCATGCCGGCACGCTAGGGCCGGGCCTGGCGGGCGTCGGCGCGCGGCTGTCGTCGGACGCGCTGCGCGAGCGGCTGCTGCACCCCGAGCGCTTCAACCCGCAGACGGTGATGCCTTCGTATGGGCGTCGTGAAGGTTTGGAGCGTGTGGCTGCCACGCGTCGCGGTCAGCCGCTGCTCGATGCGCAGCAGATCGAGGATGTGGTGGCATGGTTGGCGACCTTGAAATGAGGCCGGCCGCGCTGACCCGCCGCACCATGCTCGCGGCGACGACGCTGCTGCTGCACCCACCGACGCGCGCCGCTGAACCCGAACTGGCCGATGCCGTGCGGGCCTGGGCCGGCGGCACCGTCCCGCGCGACGGCCGCGTTGCGATCGAGATCGCGCCGCTGGTGGAAAACGGCAACGCCGTGCCGGTGACCGTGCGCGTGCAAAGCCCGATGACCGAAGCCGACCATGTGCGCGAGATCGCGCTCTTCAACGAACGCAACCCGCAGCGCGACGTGCTGCGCGCCACGCTCGGCCCGGCCAGCGGGCGCGCCGAGATCGCCACGCGCATCCGCCTCTCGACAAGCCAGCAGCTCGTCGCGCTGGCGCGCATGAGCGATGGCAGCGTCTGGCAGCAGCGCGTCGAGGTGGTGGTGACGCTCGCGGCCTGCATCGAAGGCGGTTGATCACGTGGCGACGGTTCGCACGCTCATTCATGTGCCGCCCTCGGTGCGGCGCGGCGAGCCGTTCGAGCTGCGCGTCACGCTCGGCCATCCCATGGAAACCGGGCATCGCGCCGACGGCCAGGGCGGCACGGTGGCGCGCGACATCGTCAACAGCTTCGAGTGCCAGCTCGACGGCGTTGCCGTGTTCAAGGCGACGCTGTATCCCGCGATCGCGGCGAATCCCTACCTGGCGTTCTGGCTGCGCGCAATGCACAGCGGCACGCTCAGTTTCAGTTGGCGAGGCGACCGCGGCTTCGCGCACCGCGAGACGGTGGCGCTGGTCGTCAGCGCATGAGACCTGGGTGGTGCGGGCTCGTACTCGGGCTCGCGGTCGCCTGCCTGCTCGGTGCCGGCGCGCCGACGCGGCGCAGCGGCTTCGACGACATGACACCGGCGTTGCAAGCCATGCAGCGCGACGATGCGAGCAATCCCGGCCAGCTCTGGGTGCGCGAAGGCCAGGCCTTGTGGCAACGCGCCGCGCCGGGCAACGGCAAACGCTGCGCCGATTGCCATGCGATCGACAAGTTCGAAGGCATCGCCGCCCGCTACCCCGCTGCCGATGGCGCCACCGGCGCGATCACGCTGGCCGGACGCATCGACCAATGTCGCAGCCGCCATCAACAGCTGCCGCCGCAGGGCAGCGACGGCGATGAAGTGCTGGCGCTGTCGGCAGCCCTGGCGCATCGTTCGCGCGGCACGCCGATCGCGCCCGATGCGCGCCTGGCCGCGTGGCAGGCGCGCGGCGAAGTGCTGTGGCGGCAGCGCTTCGGCCAGCTCAACCTGGCGTGCGCGCAGTGCCATGACGAGCGCGCCGGGCAGCGCCTGGGCGGCGCGCCGATGCCGCAGGGCCACGCCACGGGCTACCCGATCTACCGGCTCGAATGGCAGACGCTGGGCAGCCTGGAGCGACGCCTGCGCGGATGCCTGGTGGGCGTGCGCGCCGAAGCGTTTGCGCCCGGCGCCGACGAGTGGCTGGCGCTCGAGGCCTATCTGATGCGCCGCGCCGCGGGCATTTCGCACGAGGGCGTTGCCGTGCGGCCGTAGGACAATGGCGGCATGCACAGCCCGCAGCCCGCCATGCCGAAATGAACCCGACCGACATCGCCTCGTACATGGCCCACGTCGGTGTCGCGGCGCGTGCTGCATCACGCGCGATGGCCGCGGCGCCGACGGCAGCGAAGAACGCCGCGCTGACGCTGTTGGCGCAGCGCCTGCGCACGAACGCTGTTGCATTGCAGGCCGCGAACGCAAAGGATGTGGCCGCGGCACAAGCTGCCGGCCTGGCTGCGCCACTGGTCGATCGCCTCCGGCTCGATGCCAAGTCGTTGGAGACGGTGGCGTTGGGCTGCGAGCAACTCGCCGCGATGCCCGATCCGGTCGGCGAGATCGTCGAGTTGAAGCGCCGGCCGAGCGGCATCAGCGTCGGCCGCATGCGCGTGCCGCTGGGCGTGTTCGGCATGATCTACGAGAGCCGTCCCAACGTGACGATCGAAGCCGCGTCGCTGGCGATGAAGAGCGGCAACGCCGTCATCCTGCGCGGCGGCTCGGAGGCGCTCCAATCGAACCTGGCGCTGGCGCGCGAGGTGCAGGCCGCGCTGGTCGAGGCCGGGCTGCCGGGCGAAGGCGTGCAACTCATCGAGACCACCGATCGCGAGGCCGTTGGCAAGCTGATCGCGATGCCGGAGTACGTCGACGTGATCATCCCGCGCGGCGGCAAGTCGCTGATCGAGCGCGTCAGCCGCGAAGCCAAGGTGCCGGTGATCAAGCACCTCGACGGCAATTGCCATGTCTATGTCGACGCCGAGGTTGATCTCGAACTCGCCGTGCGTGTCACCGACAACGCGAAGACGCAGAAGGTCAGCCCCTGCAACGCCGCCGAGTCGCTGCTGGTGCATCGCGACCAGGCTGCGGCCTTCCTGCCGCGCATCGGTGCGATCTTCGCGGCCAAGGGCGTGGAGATGCGCTGCGACGCGCCCGCCAAGGCGCTGCTCGCAGCCGTGCCCGGCGCCAAGCTCGCCGACGCCAGCGAGGCCGACTGGTCCGAGGAATACCTCGCGCCGATCATCAGCATCAAGGTCGTGGCCTCGCTCGACGAGGCGATCGATCACATCGAGCGCTACGGTTCGCACCACACCGACGCCATCCTGACCTCGAACCACGCGCATGCGATGCGCTTCCTGCGTGAAGTGGATTCCGCGAGCGTGATGGTCAACGCCAGCACGCGCTTTGCCGACGGCTTCGAGTTCGGCCTGGGCGCCGAGATCGGCATCTCGACCGACAAGTTCCATGCGCGCGGGCCGGTCGGGCTGGAAGGACTCACGTCGCTGAAGTGGATCGTGCTCGGCCAGGGCGAAGTCAGAACATGAAAATCGGCATCCTCGTCTTTCCCGCCGTCGAGGAGCTCGACTTCATCGGCCCCTGGGAGATGTTCGGCATGTGGGGCTTGATCGGCAGCAGCGTGCGCACGCACCTGGTCGGCCAGAGCGCGCAGCCCTTGCGCTGCGCCAAGGGCCTGACGGTGGTGCCCGAATTCGGCTTCGACGATTGCCCGCCGCTCGACGTGCTGCTGGTGCCCGGCGGCCAGGGCACGCGCGAGCAGGTCGACAACGCAGCGCTGATCGCCTTCGTCAAGCGCCAGGCCGAGCAGCACACGCAGTGCCTGATGTCGGTGTGCACGGGCGCCTTCATCCTGCACCGCGCCGGCCTGCTGCTCGGGCGCCGCGCCACCACGCACTGGGCGTCGCTGAACCGGCTGCGCGATGCCGGCGATGTCAATGTCGTCGAGCAGCGCTGGGTGGTCGATGGCCCGGTGTGGACGGCCGCCGGGGTTTCCGCCGGCACCGACATGGCGCTGGCCTACGTCGAGCACGTCAGCGGCACCGCCACGGCATCCAAGGTGCAGATGGCCGCCGAGTACTACCCCGAGGCCAAGCTCTACGGCGGCGAAGCGTCACACACCAAGGCGCCGGCCTACGTGCGCAGTCGGCCGCCGTCGAAGAAGTGAAGTGACCACGCCGGGATCGCGCGCGCTGGTACTGTTTTCCGGCGGGCAGGACTCGACCACCTGCCTGGCCTGGGCTCTTGCTCAGTCAGCACGCTACGAGCGCGTCGATACCGTGGCCTTCGACTACGGCCAGCGCCATCGCATCGAACTCGATTGCCGCCTGGCTGTGCTGCGCGAACTGCGTGCGGCGTTCCCGGCGTGGGCAGCGCGGCTGGGCGACGATCATCTGGTGGATCTGACGGTGCTGAAGTCGCTCGGCGATTCCGCGCTGACCAGCGAGCGCGCAATCGAACTGCAGGCCAACGGCCTGCCGAGCACTTTCGTTCCAGGCCGCAACCTGTTCTTCCTCACCGCCGCGGCCGCGCTGGCCTATCGCAGCGGCACAACGGTGCTGGTCGGTGGCATGTGCGAGACCGACTACTCCGGCTACCCCGATTGCCGTGCGCAGACCATGCAGGCGATGGAGCAGGCCCTGTCGCTCGGGCTGGACGCGGCGCTTTCGATCGAGACGCCGCTGATGCAGCTGGACAAGGCCGAGACCTGGGCGCTGGCGCACCAGCTCGGCGGCGACGCGCTGGTGGCGCTGATCGAGGAGCACACCCACACCTGCTATCTCGGCGAGCGCGGTTTGCGCCGGGCCTGGGGCTACGGCTGCGGCAAGTGCCCGGCGTGCGCGCTGCGCGCGCGCGGGCATGCGCGTTGGCGTGCGATCGACTGAGCATTCATCGGCGGGTTGCGCCGCACCGCTGCGTCGTGCTGCAATGGACTCATGCCCTCGTCGCTGACGCCGCCCACCCTGCCGCAAGCCGTCAACCTGGTGCATGTGCGCGCGCCCGATGCGTTCTCGCGCGCCGAGCCCGACGCGCGCGTGCAGCGCCTGCGCGCGCAGGACGATCCTCAGGCCTGGTGCGCCGCGGTGCTGGCCTTCATGGTCACGCCCGACAGTGCGACCGATCTGCAGGCCTGGCACCTGCTGACACCGCGCGCGGCCGAGTTCGAGACGCTGTTCGAAGACATGCTGCAACTGCCGCCATCGCGGCGCCTGCCGTGGTTCGAGCACTTTGCGCGCGCGCTCGCGCCGGGGCCGGTGGCACAACGTCAGGAACTGCTCGGCGCGGCGCGGCGCCTGTTGACGATGGACGGCGTCGTCAGCGCGACGGACCAGCTGCGATGGATCGCGCTGCGACACCTGCTGGCCGGCAGCGCGGTGGCACCGCCGGCGCCGGCGCAAAGCGAGTTCGAAACACTCGATCACGACCAGGTGCACTCGATCTGCGTCTACGCGGGCTTTCTCTCGACGCTCGTGCCCACGCCCGAGATCCACTTCGACCCCACCGGCTACAGCTCGATCAGCCAGGAGTGGTACGACACCGTCACCGCACCCTGGATCGACCGCGCCGAGGTGCCCGCGCGCGAGGGCTACGACATCGACGCTGCGCTGCGCGCCCTGCGCGAGCTGCAGGCCATGCCCTGGCTGCTGCGGCCGATGCTGGTGCGCAGCTGGTTCGACGCCGCGCGCACCTTGACCGACGGCCCGATGCTGCACCCGGGCGCGGCCGATGCGCTGCGCCTGTCGTGTGTGCTGCTGGATTCCCCCGTGCCGCCCGAGCTGGGGCAACAGTACATTGAAGTCGAGCCGCTTCCACACTGAAGCGTGCACCGCAAACCCAAGGAGACGCTCTCGATGTCCCGCCTGTTGCTGCGGCCGATGCTGGCCGCGATCACGTTTGTGCTGTCGGCGGGGCCCGCCTCGGCGCAGAACGCCGCTGCCTTGAACGCGCGCGCGCTCGCCGCGACTTGCGCCAACTGCCACGGCACGCAGGGCGTGGCCGTGCCCAACGCCGCGGTGCCGGGCCTCGGCGGCCTGCCGGGGCCGTACATCGTCGAGCAGATGAAGGCCTTCAAGGCCGGCACGCGCCCGGCCACGGTGATGCATCAGCTCGCCAAGGGCTACAGCGATGCGCAGATCGAAGCCATTGCCGCGTACTTCGCGGCGCAGAAGAAGTAGGGGCGCGAACATGACGATGCAATCACGACGCGAGTGGCTGTTGGGCGCAGGGGCCGTGGGTCTGACGTTGCTGGCCGGCTGCGCCAGCGAAAGCGGCGCGGTGCTGACTTCCACTGCCGGTGGGCGCGTGCCAGCGAAGGCACGGGTGCTGGTGGTGGGCGGCGGCTACGGCGGCGCCACCGCAGCGAAGTACGTGCGCCTGTTCTCCGAGAACAAGATGGACGTGGTGCTGGTCGAGCCGGGCGATGCCTTCATTTCGTGCCCGATCAGCAACCTCGTCATCGGCGGCAGCAGGACGCTGGCCGACATCACCGTGCGCTACGACGCGCTGGCCGGCAAACACGGCGTGCGCGTCGTCAAGGACATGGTGGCGTCGATCGATCCGGTCAGGAAGGTAGCGGTGCTGGCTTCGGGCCCGACCATCGCCTACGACAAGCTGATCCTGTCGCCCGGCGTCGACCTCGTCTTCGACAGCGTGGCCGGGCTGCGCGCAGCGCAGGGCGAGGGCCGCATCCTGCAGGCGTGGAAGGCGGGACCCGAAACCGCGGCGCTGCGCCGCCAGCTCGAAGCCATGGCCGACGGCGGCACCTATGCGATCACCGTCCCGCTCGCGCCCTATCGCTGCCCGCCTGGCCCGTACGAGCGCGCCTGCCAGGTGGCGAGCTACTTCAAGTCGGCCAAGCCCAAGAGCAAGGTGCTGATCCTCGATGCCAACCCGGACGTGACGAGCAAGGGCGCGCTCTTCAAGAAGGTCTGGGCCGAGCAGTACCCGGGCATGGTCGAGTTCCGCGGCCAGCACAACGCCACCTCGGTCGATGCACGCACGAACACGGTGAAGTTCGAGGTGCAGGAAGACGTCAAGGCCGACGTGCTCAACGTGCTGCCGCCGATGCGCGCCGGCGCGATTGCGGTGCAGGCGGGTTTGGCCAATGCCAACGCGCGCTGGTGCAACGTCAACTACCTGAACTTCGAGAGCACGGCCGCGAAAGACATCCACGTCATCGGCGACTCGATCCAGATCGCGCCCGCGATGCCCAAGAGCGGCCACATGGCCAACAGCCACGCCAAGGTCGCGGCCGCGGCCATCGTCGCCGAGCTCTCGGGCTGGGAAGTCAACGCGGCGCCGATGCTGACCAACACCTGCTACAGCTTCACCGACGCGAAGAACGTCATCCACGTCGCCAGCGTGCACGAGTACGTGGCGGCGGAGAAGACCTTCAAGACGGTGGCGGGCTCGGGCGGCTTGAGTGCTGCGCCGAGCGAGCTCGAAGGCACTTACGCCTGGAGCTGGGCGCGCACGATCTGGGCGGACGCGCTGGCTTGAGCCAGCGCATCCTCCTTCGGCGCGAACATACCGCTCCCCCGAGCCCCCTGCGAGAGGGGGCTGCAGCGTGCAGGATGATGGGGTGCTCATCATCGTGAAAGCGCGATGGGCCGCCGTTGGCTTCCTGGCACTTGCCTGCGCGGTGCTCGGCTACGGCTTTTGGCAAGCGAATTCGCGCGCCGATGTCTGGCTGCTCGTCAAGGACCACGCCGGCCGGACGCCGCAGCGCCTGTGGGCCGATGTCACCGACGGCCGGCTCGCCCTGCGCGACGCCGGCGGTCGCGTCATTGCCGAAGCCGTGATCGAGCCGGCAGACGGCCAGCCGCGCTGGATCGGGCCGGCGGGCGCTGCGGTCGATTGCCGGCCGCAACTGGCGCGCGACGAGTGGCAGCGTTGTTTCGAGGCGCATTCGCGCTGGGTGGCGCGCTGGGCGCGTCACGCGCACGACGCGCGCGTGACGGTGGGCAACTGCACCGTCGATCCGGTGGCAGTGGTGCGTCGCGACTACAGCGACTGGTGGTGGTGGTGGGTGCCGCTGCCGCACGTGGGCGGCGCGCCAAGGGCGCACTACACGCTGGAACTGCATCTCGACAGCGCGCGCTGCGTGAGCGCCGCCGCCCCTTACTGACCCATGATCGCCGCGGTGGCCACCAGCTCCTCGAACAGGGCCATCGAGACCTTGCCGCTGACGCAGTACGGATCGAGCCTGGAGCACTCCGAATACTTCAGCAGCAGGGCCGGGTTCATGCGATGCATGTTGACCTGGCCCATCGACCAGCCGGAGAAGCGCCGCTCCTCGATCTCGTCGTAGTTCAGCAGCACGACGTCGGTGTGTCGCGCATCGCAGGCGATGCGGTTGTAGAGCTGGTTGACGGCGTTGCGTCCGCCTTCGAGCACCTGCAGGAAGATGCCTTCGGAAAAGCACAGCGCGCCGGTCACGCCGCTCTTGTGGTTGTTGGTCTTGCTCTTCTTCAGGATGGCGAGCAGCTCTTCCTGGTCGACCGCGGGCACGGCGCGGCTGGCATACATCAGTCTGACCAACATGCTCAGCCTCCGTTTTTCTTCGACAGCAGCGACAGGAATTCGCGCCGCAGATTCGCATCCTTCAGGAACGCGCCGCGCATCACCGAATTCGTCATCGCGCTCTCGTCGTCCTTGACGCCGCGCCAGTGCATGCAGAAGTGGTCGGCCTCCATGACGATGGCCAGGCCGTCGGGGCGCACGCGCGTCTGCAGCTCGTCGGCCAGCATGATCACGGCTTCTTCCTGGATCTGCGGCCGGCTCATGATCCAGTCGCAGATGCGTGCGTACTTGGACAGGCCGATCAGGTTGGAGTGCTCGTTGGGCATGACGCCGATCCAGACCTTGCCCAGGATCGGGCAGAGGTGGTGCGAGCAGGCGCTGCGCACCTTGACCGGGCCGACGATCATCAGCTCGTTCAGGCGTGCGGCGTTGGGAAATTCGGTCACCCGCGGCGCAACGCGATAGCGCCCGGCGAAGACCTCGTCGATGAACATTTTCGCCACGCGCTTGGCGGTGTCGTTGGTGTTGTGGTCGCTGTCGGTGTCGATGACGAGCGCGGCCAGTACCTCCCGCATCTTTTCCTGGACCTCGGCCTTGAGCTCGTCGAGCTCACCGGGCTTGACGTGCTCGGCGATGTTGTCGTTGGCGTGGAAGCGGCAGTCGGCGCCGACCAGGCGGTAGCGGATGCGCTCGGACGCGGGCAGGCGGGCGAGGTCGGCCTCGTCGCGCAAAAGGGTGTCGGGAACGCTCGATTGCGACATGTACTGCGGCTCCGCGGTGGGGGTGAGCATCGATCTTAGACTGCCCTCATGACCGCGCCGGCCCTGTCCCACTTGCTTGTCCACACCGCGCAGATGGTGCAGGGCGTGCTCGCCGGCCGCTCGCTGACCGAGTTGCTCGCCACCGTGCCGGCGGCGCTGCGGCCGGGCACGCAGGCCTTGTCGTTCGAATCGATGCGCTGTCTGGGTGGCGCGCAGGCGGTGCTGTCGCTGCTCGCGCAACGCGCGCCCGCCAAGGAGGTGTCGGCCTTGTTGCTCGCGGCGATCGCGCTGCTGTGGCCGCGTGGCGCCGGCCAACCGGCGATGTATACCGATCACACGCTGGTCGATCAGGCGGTGCACGCGGCGCGTGTGCATGCGCCGGCTGCGGCCGGCTTCGTCAATGCCGTGCTGCGCCGCTTCGTGCGCGAGCGCGAAGCGCTGGTGCGGCGGGCGCAGGCCACGCCCGAAGGCGCGTTCAACCATCCGCGCTGGTGGATCGAGCGCTTGCAACGCGATTGGCCCGGGCATTGGCCAGCGTTGCTCGAGGAGGCCAATCGGCATCCGCCGATGAGCCTGCGCGTCAACGCCCGCCGCGGCACGGCAGCCGCGTACGCGCAGCGTCTCGAAGCCGCCGGGCATCGCGTCGTGATCCTCGGCGAGCATGGGCTGGTGCTGGAGGTGCCGCTGCCGGTGCACGCGCTGCCCGGCTTTGCCGACGGCGATGTATCGGTGCAGGACGTTGCGGCGCAACGCGCAGCGCCGCTGTTGCTCGGCGCCGGTCTTGCGCCGCGAGCCCGCGTGCTCGACGCCTGCGCGGCACCGGGCGGCAAGACCGCGCACCTGCTGGAGCTGGCCGAGCTCGACGTGCTCGCGCTCGACGTCGACGAGCGGCGCCTCGTGCGCGTGCGCGAGACGCTCGATCGCCTGCGCCTGCAGGCGACGCTGCGCGCCGGCGATGCGCGCGCGACCGCGGCCTGGTGGGACGGCCGTCCCTTCGACGCCATCCTGCTCGACGCGCCCTGCAGCGCCTCGGGCATCGTGCGGCGCCATCCCGACATCCGCTGGCTGCGCCGGCCGGGCGATATCGAGGCTCTGGCGCTCACCCAGGGTCAGATGCTGGCTGCGCTGTGGCCACTGCTGGTGCCCGGGGGGCGCCTGCTCTACGCCACCTGCTCGGTCTTCGAGGCCGAAGGTCAGGCCGTGATCGACGCTTTTTTGCAACGGCTCGGGCCGGGTCAGGCCCTACTCGAGCCCGCCTCGCCCGGCCACCTGCTGCCCCTGCCGGACAATGAACCGGCAGGGGCGTCGTCGGCCGACGGTTTTTTCTACGCCCTGTTGCACAAAGAGCCTTCCCAACGCTGATCCGAACCATGCCCAGCGCCGTTGCGGACCGCCACGTCTCCGGGCCCCGCGCGAGCGGCCGGCCGTGGAGTCTGCTGCGTGCGCTCGTTGCTGCCTGGGCTTTGGGCTGCGTGGCCATGGCCGTGACAGCGCAGCAGCAGCCTGCACCCGCCGTCGAAGTGGTCGGCCTCGCCGCCACGCGCAGCATCGATGCGATCGCCGTGGACTATCAGCTGCGCGTCACGCTGCCGCCGGCGGTGGAAGACGCGGCTCGGCGCGGCGTGCCGCTGTACTTCGCCGCCAGCGCCACGCTGTGGAAGCCGCGCTGGTACTGGCGCGACGACCGCATCGCGCGCGTGCGCCGCGAATGGCGGCTGAGCTTTCAGCCGCTGACCTCGACATGGCGTGTCAGCCAGGGCGGCCTCGGCCAGAGCCACGACAACCTGGCCGATGCCATGGCGATGATGACGCGCGCCGGCGGCTGGCGCATCGCCGACGCGGCGCAGGCCGAAGCCGACGGCCGGCACTACATCGAGTTCGAGTGGGTGCTCGATACCACGCAGTTGCCGCGACCTTTGCAGATCGGCGTCACCGGCGTCGGCAGCGGAAGCGACTGGGCACTCGGCGTCGAGCGCACCATGAAGCTGGAAGCCGCAGCGAGCGCGCCCGCCGCCAACGGCAGCGCGCGAACGGAAACCAAGTGAGCAAGAAAGCAGCCACGCGCTGGGGCTGGACGGTTGCCGGCGTCGCCATCATCGGCATCGGCCTCGTCGTGCTGTTCGTGCTGGCACTCACCGGCGATCCCGGCACCTTCGTCGAGCGCAACCTCGAAGCGCTGCTGTGGCTGAACATCGCCATCGCCGGGCTGCTGGTGCTGGTGATCCTGCTGGCGGCGCTGCGCCTGGCGATCCGCACGCGCCAGGGCAAGTTCGGCAGCCTGCTGCTGATCAAGCTCGCCGGCATCTTCGCGCTCGTCGGCGTGGTGCCGGGCGTGCTGATCTACACCGTGAGCGTGCAGTTCGTGTCGCGCTCGATCGAGGTCTGGTTCGACGCGCGCGTGCAAGGCGCGCTCGATGCCGGCATCGACCTGGGCCGCGGCACGCTCGACACGCTGGTCAACGACCTCGGCAGCAAGACGCGCGCCGCCGCCGACCGTCTGGCCGAGTCGCGCACGCCGCCGACGCCGCTGGCGCTGGAGCGCGTGCGCGAGCAGCTCTCGGCGCAGGAGGTGGTGCTGGTGGGCGGCAGCGGGCAAGTGCTGCTCACCGCCGGCGGCGGCAGCACCGCGGTGGCGCCGAGCATCGCGCCCGAGCGGCCGAGCACTGCGCTGCTGCGCCAGGCACGCAGCCAGCGCGTGGTCAGCCGCATCGAGGGGCTCGATGACGAATCGACCGCCAACGCCGTGCAGCGCGCGCGCGTGCGCGCCATCGCGCGACTGCCTGCGACTGACCTGGCTTTCGGCAGCGAAGACCGCTTCCTGCAGGTGGTGCAGCCGATACCGCCCGCGGTGGCGAGCAATGCGCTCGCAGTGCAGAGCGCCTACCGCGAGTACCAGCAACGCGCACTGGCGCGCGACGGACTGCGCCGCATGTACCTGGGCACGCTCACTCTCGCGCTGATCCTGGCGGTGTTCGGCGCTGTGCTCTTGGCTGCGGTGCTCGGCACGCAACTGGCGCGACCGCTCTTGCTGCTGGCCGAGGGCGTGAAGCAGGTGGCCGCGGGTGACCTCACGGCCAAACCGGTCTCCACCTCGCGCGACGAGATCGGCGGCCTGACGCGCAGCTTCGCGCAGATGACCGAGCAACTCGGCCACGCGCGCGAAGACGTGCAGCGCGGCGTAGCGCAGCTCGAATCGGCACGCACGCACTTGCAGACCATCCTCGACAGCCTGACCGCGGGCGTCATCGTCTTCGATGCCGAGCGCCGCATCGACTCGGTCAACCCCGGTGCGACGCGCATCCTCAAGGAGCCGTTGTCGGCGTTTCGCGGGCGCGAGCTGAAAGAGGTGCCGGGACTCGAAGAATTCGCGCTAGCGGTGTGGCAGCGCTTCGAGCTGCACACCGCGAGCCCGGAGGCCGGCGAGCGCGACCACTGGCAGGATGCGTTCGACCTGCCCGCGCCGGGCTCGTCGGCGACCAGCCGCGCCACCGATGCCGAAGTGCTGAGCCTGCTGATCCGCGGCGCGGTACTGCCCGACGATGCGCGCCTGCTCGTCTTCGACGACATCACCGAAGTCGTATCGGCGCAGCGCCAGGCGGCGTGGAGCGAAGTCGCGCGCCGCCTGGCGCACGAGATCAAGAACCCGCTGACGCCGATCCAGCTGTCGGCCGAGCGTCTGCAGATGAAGCTCGAAGCCAAGCTCGGCGGCGACGACGCCCTGCTGTTGAAGCGCTCGGTCGCCACCATCGTCTCGCAGGTCGATGCGATGAAGACGCTCGTCAACGAATTCCGCGATTACGCTCGCCTGCCCGCTGCGCAGCTCGTGCCGCTGGATCTGAACGCGCTGGTGGCGCAGGTGCTCGCACTGTACGGCGACGCGGCCGAGCGCGGGCGTCTGCTGGCGCGCTGCGCTCCGGCGCTGCCGCTGATCCCTGGCGACGCGACGCAACTGCGCCAGGTGGTGCACAACCTCGTGCAGAACGGACTGGACGCGGTGGCCGAGCAGGCCGACGGCCGCGTCGAAGTCATCACCGAACTCGTCGGCGGCGGCGCAGGCGACGGCGTCAAACCCGGCCCCGCGCGCGCGGTGCGCCTGGCAGTACAGGACAACGGCCCGGGCTTTTCGGAGAAGGTGTTGAAGCGCGCCTTCGAGCCCTATGTCACCACCAAGAGCAAGGGCACCGGCCTGGGTCTGGCGGTGGTGAAGAAGATCGCCGACGAACACGGCGCGCGCCTGCGCGCGGGCAATCTCGCCACCGAGGCGACGGCGCCCGGGCATGGGGCGCGGGTGTCGTTATCATTCGCCCTCCCTTCCGACGCCGAGCCACCCCCGACCCCAGGATGAAGCCCCCACGCTCTCTTTGTTCGCTGCCCCCATGGACGGGCAGGGTCCACTGCGTGGCCCTTGGGGCGGTCAGTGGCTTCGGAGCGACCGAGCGCCACTGACATGGCAACGATCCTCGTCGTCGACGACGAAGTCGGCATCCGCGCGCTTCTGTCGGAGATCCTGACCGATGAAGGCCATGCGATCGAGATGGCCGAGAACGCCGCGCAGGCGCGCGCCGCACGCGAAAAGCTGCGGCCCGACCTGGTGCTGCTCGACATCTGGATGCCCGACGTTGACGGCATCAGCCTGCTCAAGGAGTGGGGTGCGACCGGCCAGCTGACGATGCCGGTGATCATGATGAGCGGCCACGGCACGATCGACACCGCGGTGGAGGCCACCAAGTTCGGCGCGATGGCCTTCCTCGAAAAGCCGATCACGCTGCAGAAGCTGCTGCGCGCCGTCGATCAGGCGCTGGCGCGGCCATCGGCGCCGTCTGCCGCCGCGCCGTCGCGCGCCAGCCTGGCGCCGTCGCTGGCGTCAGCACCGCCGATGCACGGCGGCCTGCTGGGCGCGATGCGCGGCCCGATGTCGGCCGGCCATGCCGACGGCGGCGGCTATGCCCTGGCCGACCATCACCACGCCATGCCGCAGATGATGGCCGCGATCCCCACAGGCCCGCAGAGCCACCAGAGTTTCGAGCTCGACCGACCGCTGCGAGAGGCACGCGACGCCTTCGAGAAAAGCTACTTCGAGTTCCACCTGGCCAAGGAAAACGGCTCGATGACGCGCGTGGCCGAAAAGACCGGTCTCGAACGCACCCACCTGTACCGCAAGCTGAAGCAGCTCGGTGTGGACCTGACGCGCAACAAGCGCGGCGGCGGCGGGCTGTAAAAAAGCGCGTCCAGCCCGCCGCTATACTTCCGCCCCTCACGGCCAAGTAGCTCAGTTGGTAGAGCAGCGGATTGAAAATCCGCGTGTCGGTGGTTCGATTCCGCCCTTGGCCACCAATCAGTAGTTTCAGGGAATCCAAAGAGAAGTCCCGGAACGTCCCGAAAGCCCTAGAGAATCAACGCTCTAGGGCTTTTTTGTTGTCTCATGCGGTTGCATGAAAGCTCTGGAGTACTCCTGCCTCGTGGAGTAAGTTTGGCAGTAAGCCAACTCCACTCTGCTCAAAAAAAGGCAGCAGTTACTCCAATGGCACGTCACCTGATCCCTTCCGACGATACGTACCATCAAACTGGGCGAACCGCGCAAGCGCTTGAGCGACGGTGACGGGCTCGTGCTGCTGCTGTTCGTCAACGGCAGCGGCGAGCATGGCTGGCGCTTCGACTACCGCTTCGGTGCCAAGCGCAACATGCTGTCGCTCGGCACGTACCCCGATACGACATTGGCCATCGCGCGGCGCAAGGCCGATGCGGTGCGGCACCTCCTGGCCGAGGGTTTCGATCCGAGCCAGAAGCGCAAGGCCGAGCGTGAGACGCTTGCGAAAGTGCGGGAAGCGGACGCGCGCGAGGCCACAAGGGCTGCCGCCGCTCGAGGCGCGCGGCGTGGTGGAGACGGCTCACCGCGCCTTGCAGGACTCCAGCCGGGTCTTCCGCTATGCGGTTGCGACAGGCAAGGCGGCCACCAATCCCGCGCGCGAGCTGAAGGACGCACTGAGGCGCCCCAACTCCAAGCATTTCCCCGCGATCATCGACCCGAAGCGCTTCGGCGAACTGCTGCGTGCTTGCGACGATTACGCCGCCACGCCCGTGGTGCGCGCCGCACTCAAGCTGGCGCCGATGCTGCTGCTGCGCCCGGGCGAGCTGCGCTTCGCGCAGTGGTCCGAGCTTGACCTCGACGCCGCGATGTGGACCGTGCCGGCCGTGCGCATGAAGCGCGAGCTGCGCGCGAAGCTGCACGGTGCGCCACATCTGGTGCCGTTGCCGAAACAGGCGGTCGCGGTGCTGCGCGAACTGCACACGGTGACGGGCCACGGCCCGAGGCACGCACCATGCTGCACGATGCGCCGCATCACTTCGAGCACTTGCGGCGGCGTGATGTTCGCAATCGGCTGCTTGCCGATCCACGGGAACACGTCCGCCTCGAAGCGCGCCATGATCTTGTCGCCGTAGCTCGCAGCCCACTGGTCGCGCTTGATCGCAAACCACTCGCGCGCAACCGCCTCGAACGCGGAGCGCCGGTGGTGTCGATCGGTCGCCGCAAATCGTGAGGCGGTGTTGGCCGCGCGACCTACAGATACTCATCCTTGATCTTGACGGCTTCGCCAGCAAGTGAAGCGAGTCGCAAGGCTTGGCTCACGACAAAGTCGCTCAGCCCTTTGGCGAACGCGCGTTCTTCATCCAGGTAGTCGCTCGCGGCCACCTGAGCCGGCGCGTATTCGGTAGCGAGCTTCGCAAGGCGTGCGGCTTCACGGGCAAGCAGCCGCCTCTCGACCTTGCAGCGCTTCGCAAAGTCGGCCAGCTGGAAAGCCCCGACCTCGTCGAGCGAGAACGCATCGCCGTAGGCCATCGCCAGCTGGTGGTCGATGGCCGGGTACTGGACCACGCTGACCAGGTCGTACCAGGGTGCGGGCTCCAGTCCCTGCCGGCGGACGAAGAACGAGAAGTTCTTGCCGTGCGCGTCGCTGTTGCCGATCAGGTACTGGAACAACGCCCATCGGAGCAAGGTCAGGCGTGCGGCAGCCTTGTTTATCGTCTGCTCGACGCGGCCGAACAGCACTTCAAAGCTCACGCCTTCTCGGATATCGCGAACGTGTTCGCCACTGCCGAAGTTGCGTTCGTACTTGAAGGTCGCGGGCAGGTCCGCGGCCTGGCAGGCGTCGATGATGTGCAGGTGTTCGATCACCGGCCCCTCGGCCGTTTGAACCACCGCGCGGTCGAAGCGACGCACCACGAGCACGGGCCGGGGCGTTCGATAGATGCTGACCTCGGCGGTCGGCAACCCCATCCGGCGCGCGAGCGACATGCAAAAGTGCTCGTTGACCACGAGGTGGGGTGTCGATGTTCTCCCCGGCTCGGGCTTGAGGATGTGAGTCGACGCCAGAGGCGGATCGACCAAGGACATGCGGCCACCCTGCTCGAGCGGGCGGTCGAGGTAGACCATCAGCTTGTCCTGCACGCCCGCCAGAGACATGCGGACCTTGCCGTCCCAGACGGCCAGAGGAATGGCGTCGCGCTCGCTCAAGCGCTGGTTCAATTCGTCGCGCGTGATCTCCCGCGGCGGCGTGACAGGGATCGAAGGCGGCACTTCCCCCGTCGGCCAGAACCTGAACGCGCCCGTCGTTTCGGCCCCCAGCGCGTTGATCAAGGCATAGATGTTCGACTTGGACACGCGATAGGTCGTGGCGATGACATCGAGCGCCCGGCCTTCAGGCAACAGGTTCTCCACGAAGCGCTTGACGACGCCGGCGGCATAGCCGGCGGCAGGCTGCTCGAGCGGGAGTGCGGGGCACAGAGGGAAGGCTTGCGGTGCGTCGATCCACGCAGGGTCGTACTCGAGCGACCAGGCATCGTTCTTCGGCTCGTAGCCGAGTGCCGCAACCTTGTGGTTGTCCGCCCATAGGGTGAGCGAGTGGGCCGGGATGGCTGCCATGGTCACGGGCGCTTCGTGTGAGCCGGTGGTGGCGGTTGCAGAAAGGGGTGATCTTTGGGGCCAACGACGACAGCCAAGCCCAGGCCGTCCAACACAGCAAGTAGCTTGTCGAACCGCACCGAGCCCTTGCCGTTCTCCAGCCGCGAGAGCAGATCGACAGAGACACCACTGAGAGCTGCTGCGTCGTCGATGCGAAGTGATTGCTCGCGGCGGCGCGTCTTGACCAAAGCGCCGAGATCAGCAGGGCGTTCGAGGCGCACCGGATGGGAAGCAGCTTGCGGGTCTGGATTCATTTCGGATTTTCAGTCATCTCGTTATTCTCCAACTGCATTGCCAATAGATTCATTGAATTCCGAAATTGTGTCTCAGTTCCTCCAAAACAGCAAGACATTCATTGAACTCCGAAATTAGTAGTAGTAATGGCCGTCCTGACCAACCACCTACTTGAACTCCGAAACAGACTGCATTGCACGAGAACTCAGCACGCGTGCTCGTGTTGCTGTTCGGCCAGCCGACGCGGAGCTTGTACGCAAACGAGCTGATCGGCTTGGCCGGCATGGGCTCGGGCGCGGTGCAGCGCGAGTTGACGACGCTCGCTGGTAGCGCGATCGTCACCGTGCGATCGGTCGGCAACCAGAAGCACTATCAGGCCAATGCCGACGCGCCCATCTTCGAGGAACTGAGGGGCATCTACCAGGCCTGGTGCGGCGATTGGCCGCCCGAGGCGGCTTCTCGGAGGGCCGTTGAAAGCTGCGCCTCGACGCCACAAGGTTCAGCGCTTGGGGAGAATTGGCTTCCAAGTTGGGTGGGTTCATGCCCATGTTGGGTTCCCTGTCCACCGAGATTACCGAAAGGTAATTTCTTGTTGACCTGACGGCGTCAAGGCGCCAGAATTACCGATAGGTAACTTCTGGAGGTGTCGATGCCCTCGAGGACAAATGAATTACCGGCCGGTAATCTGGAGGGGGACATCGCGGTGCGCTCTTCCACGGAACTGGGTGCTGTCGTGCGCGCCCAGCGCAGGCGCCTTGCCCTCAAGCAGCTCGACATCGCCGGTCTCGGCAACACCGGCAATCGCTTCATCGTCGACTTGGAGAACGGCAAGCCGACCATTCAATTGCAGAAGGTGCTCGACATCATGCATCTGCTTGGACTGGAGCTCGTGGTCCGGTCCAAGCGAGGCCGGTCGCTGTGATGCGCCCCGATCGGCTGGACGTGTACTTCGGCGACGAACACGTCGGCACCATCCACGATGCTTCGCCCCTGGCCTTTGAATATGCCGCGACCTGGCTCGAACGCACTGCGCCGATGGCGGTTGCCGCCATTGCGTTGCAGCCGGGCCGCCAGGACTCGGCGGCCGTGCAGGCCTTCTTCGAGAACCTGCTGCCCGAAGGCGAGTTGCGCGACTACCTGGCCGCGCAGCGCAAAGCCTCGACACTGTTCTCGCTCCTGCTCGAAGTGGCTGGCGACACCGCTGGAGGCTTCGTCATCGTGCCTGGCGGCGAGGTGCCCCAACCACCCGCCTACGAGCCGACGACCTGGCAAGCCATGGCTGCGGTCCTGCGCAAGACGTCTGCCGCGGCGATCGACCTCCAAAGCGAGGGTGCGCGCATCTCGCTCGCCGGCGCACAAGACAAGACCAGCATCGCCATCTTCGATGACGGCGTGCCCAGGCTGCCGAAAGATGCATCGCCCCCGACGCACATTCTCAAACCCAACATCAAGCGCTTGGCCAAGGTGTGGCATTCAGCGGCCAACGAGACCATCGTGATGCGCATGGCCGGCCATTGCGGGCTGCCGACGGCCGAGGTCTTCTATGAGCCGCACACCGAGTCGTGTGTCGTCAAGAGATTCGATCGCATGACGAGAGCCGACGGCACGCTCGCGCGCCTGGTGCAATACGACCTGTGCCAACTGGCCGGCACGGTGTCGGACAGAAAGTACGAGAAGGAGGGCGGACCCGGCCTGCCGACATGCGCTGAGCTGATCCGCCGCTACAGCACGCAGCCGGCGCTGGACCTGCGCCGCTTTGTCGACTGGATCCTCTTCAACCTCTACGTCGGCAACAACGACAGCCACGCCAAGAACCTGTCGCTCTACGCCGTCCCTGGCCAGGGCGTCCTGCTGACGCCGTTCTACGACCTGATGTGCACCCGCCTGTACCCCGGCCTGTCGCAGCAGTTCGCTTTCTCGATCGGCGGCGAGTTCAAGCCCGGCGCGATGACCCGGCAGCACCTGGAAGCATTGGCCGGCGCGCTCGGCATGCGAGCACAGTTCTTCCTGAGACAGGCGGCCGAGCTCGCCGAGAAGGTGCCGGCTGCGTTGCATCGAGCGCTCGACGAGACAAATCCAGCGCTGTCCCATTCGGCGAGGGCTCTGGTATCCAAGCTTGTGCACTTCGTCGAGTCAAGCACCAGGAAGACAGCTGCCCGCTTGTCTCGTTGAACCTGTTCACGGCTTCGCGCCGCCACCGGAGCGGCTGGTGCAGACGCAGCCGGACATGTTCGACTGACTCGGCTCGAGCGCATTCAGGCACGATATGAAGCAATCCGGCCGGTACCGCCGGCCGATACCTCGCCGTCGCCACTGGACGCCCACGCGCGACGCCGGCCACGATGGCGCCGCCTTCAGGTGAAGGCGCCACCAGTGAGTCTCGATTTTCATGAGCGTCGTCATCGTCGGTTCCAGCCTGGGCGCGATTGCCGGTTCGGTCTTGCTGGCCGACCTGGTCTCGGGCCTGGTGCATTGGGCCGAAGACACCTATGCGCGCTTCAAGCCGCAACGCAAAGTGCGATTGATCAACGTCATCGCGCGCGACAACGACATGCACCACCGCCGCCCGCGCGACTTCCTCAAGCGCAACTGGTGGCAGAGCTCGTGGGACCTGGCGCTGCTCGGCGCGATGATCCTCGCCGCCGCCGCTGCGTTCGGCCATCTGAGCGCAGCGCTGCTGCTGTTCGTCGTGCTCTCGGTCAACGCCAACCAGATGCACAAGTGGGCGCACCGCAACCCGCGCGAGAACCCGCGGCTGGTCACCTGGCTGCAGCGCGCGCACCTGTTGCAGAGCCCGCGCCATCACGGCAAACACCACGGCGGCAGCAAGGACTCGCACTATTGCGTGGTGACCAACTTCCTCAACCCGCTGCTCGAAGAAGTCAGCTTCTGGCGTCGCCTCGAGCGCGCTGTCGAGCGCCTCACCGGGCGCGCGCCGAAGCCGGCCTGAGGCCGGCGAGAAAGTTCGGCGCGGGGCTTGCGCCGGCGTGTCGAAAGTGGTGCAGTGGCCTTCTTCGAAACCGCGCGAGGATCTGCTGCCATGAAGAACCGACTGCACCTGCTGGCCTGCGCCGCGCTCGTTGCGATGAGCGCGGCGCGCGCCGACGAAACCTGCAACTCGCCGTACCTGGCCAAGCTGATCAAGGGCCAGGAAGACTTCGTTCATGTCTGGACGCTCGGCGTGCAAGGCATGGGCGATGGCCGCGACAAGCTGGTGACGATCGATGCCAACCCGAAGAGCAGGAGTTACGGCAAGGTCGTGAGCAAGGTGTCGGTCGCCGGCAAACCGCGCGGCGAGGCGCATCACATGGGCTTCACCGACGACCGGCGCTACCTGTGGGCCGGCGGCCTGGAGGACAGCCGCATCCACGTCTTCGATGTCGGCACCAATCCAGCCAAGCCACGCCTGGTCAGGACGATCAACGACTTCGCTAGCAAGGGCGGCTACGTCGGCCCGCACACCTTCTACGCGCTGCCCGGCCGCATGCTGATCGCCGGCCTGTCGAATGCGAAGGACAAGGGCGGTGTCACCGGCATCGCGACGTACAACAACGCCGGCATGCTGATCGCCAAGCACGACATGCCCGCCGCCGAGATCGGCGGCGTGAAGGGTGACGGCTACGGCTACGACATCGCGATCAACCCCGGCAAGAACGCGATGCTGACGTCGAGCTTCACCGGCTACGCCAACTACATGCGCCCGCTCGGCGAGCTCATCAAGGACGGCGAGGCGATGAAGAAGTTCGGCAACACGATGGTGCTGTGGGACCTGAAGGCGATGAAGCCGCAGCAGGTGTTCGCGGTGCCGGGTGCGCCGCTGGAGATCCGCTGGTCGTTGAAGGAGGGCGACGATTGGGCCATCACCGCCACCGCGCTCACTTCCAAGCTGTGGCTGGTGAAGAAGGCCAGCGACGGCAAGTACGCGGCGAAGGAGGTGGGCACGATCGGCGACCCGGCGAAGATTCCGCTGCCGGTGGACATCTCGATCGCTGCCGACGGCAAGGGCCTGTGGGTCAACACCTTCATGGACGGCATGACGCGCTACTTCGACCTCTCCAACCCCGAGGCGCCGAAGCAGACCTACGAGAAGAACACCGGCAAGCAGGTCAACATGATCTCGCAGAGCTGGGACGGCAAGCGTGTCTACGTCACCTCGAGCCTGCTCGACAAGTGGGACAAGGGCGGCGCCGACAACGAGCAGTTCATGCGCGCCTTCGACTGGGACGGCAAGGAGCTGAAGCTCGCCTTCGAGGTCGATTTCGCGAAGGAGAAGCTCGGCCGCGCGCATCACATGAAGTTTTCTGCGAAGCCGACGGGCAAGAGCATGGCGCAGGTGGTGAAGTGACCCACGCCCGGAGCGGCTTTGCCGCTCCCCCTCGAGGGGCGACGCCAGCGGCCGGGCGGAGCCCGATCCGCGGCGTCTGCTTGGATGGCGCGTCGGCAGGCGATCCGTTCTGGCGCTGGCGTTGCCATCACTCAGCCACGCCGCAGGCGACGCCGCGCCGGTGCCCGGCGGCCCGCGCGTGGAAGCGCAGCGCCTGCCCGCGCCCGGCAACTACACGCTGGCGCGCATCCAGCGCTGCCCCGACGGCGATGTGCTGCAGCACGACGGCCGCGCGGCGCGCCTGCACGCGCTGCTGCGCGGCAAGCTTAGCGTGCTCGGCTTCATGTACAGCTACTGCCGCGACCCGGTGGGCTGCCCGCTGGCGTATCGCATCATGGCCGCGACGCGCGATGCGCTGCTGCGCGACGCGGCGCTCGCACGGCAATCGCAACTGATCAGCCTGAGTTTCGATCCGACCAACGACACGCCCGAGCAGATGGCGCGCTACGGTCACGGCCAGGTCGATCAGTCACGCCTGCGCTGGCGCTTCCTGACGACGCCGTCGGTGCCCCAACTGCTGCCGCTGCTCGATGGCCTGGGCCAGGACGTGAGCATCGAGACCGATGCGAGCGGCCGGCCGACGCGCACGCTCAACCACCTGCTGAAGGTGTTCCTGATCGACGAGAAACTCTGGGTGCGCGAGATCTACAGCGTGGCGACGCTGGATGCGGCCATGCTGGTGAACGACTTGAAGACGCTGGCGGCCGCGGCGCATTGACGCAGGAGCCCGGCCTCACACGCCGCGCAGCGCCCGGACCTTGACCCAGAGCAGCACCAACTCTTCTCGAATCGGGTGGCCCAGCAGGAATACGGCGCCGACGAAGCCGGCGGCTGCGCCCGTCACGCCGACCGCCAGGCACGGGAGGATGTCGTCGGGCCCATTGCCGAAGGCGATCCAGGCCATGGCCGGGGCGAGTGCCGCGCAACAAGCAACCATTGCGCTCTTGAGCAGGGCAGCACGCAGGTCCGACCAAGCAAAGCCGACGCAGCGTTGCGTCAACCGCATGAAGAGCACGGCGCCGAACGCCGAGGCCACCACGCAGGCCCCGCCCATGTGCAGGAGCCCGAAGCGGGCTGCGGCAGCGGCCAGCGCGACGTGCACGAGCGCGCTCGCCACGGTCGCGTGGAAGGCGCGGGTCACTGCGCCGGCCGCCACCAGCGCCGCAAAACACAGCGTGACGGGAACGCCGAACATCATGGCCAGCGCCAACACGCGCGCGACATCGACCGCATCGCCCCACTGAGGGCCGAACAGCACGAAGACGATCGGGTGCGCGAGGAAGACGATCGTCAGGCAGAAGGTCCAGCCGATCGCGGTCACATGGCCCGTGGCCTTGACAAAGGATCGCGAGAAATCGCCGGCTTGCCGGGCCTCCCTGGCGAACCACGACAGCGCGACGCCGTGGACGATGTCGGTGACGAAGCGGTGAAAGATCTCGACGAGGCCGCTCGCGCGCGAGTACAGCCCCGCGACAGTCAGGCTCTGCAAGCGGCCGAGCAGAATCTCCGGAGCTCCCTTCGCGACGGCCCACACCAGGTTGGCGGCCGTCAGGGTCCCACCGAACGAGATCACGCCCTTGACGCCTCGCACACCCGGCAGCCAAGGGAAGAAGCGCGGGCGCAGGGGCAGCAGCATGACGGCGTAGACAACGGTCGACGCCAGGCTGCCCAGCGCCAGGCTCATCGGCCCAGCACCGCGCCAGGCCAGCGCGACCGACAGCCCGGCGCCCGTGACGGTGCTGGCGAACCGGGCCAGTGCGATCGATTCGAAGCGCAATTCGCGGGTCAGCCAGGCATGCGTCAGCGAGCCGAATGGATTGACGAGGTAGCCGAGCGCGAGCACCAGCATGATGTCGCGCATGCGCGGCTCGCGGTAGACGGCGGCCACCGGCGTGGCCCCGGCCGCCACCACGCAGGCGAGCAGCAAGCCCAGCCCGAGCTGCACCGTCCAGACGGCGCGGATGCACTCGCCGTCGAGTTCGGTCGCCCGCACCAGGTACTGCCCGGCCCCCAGCTCGCGTACCGTGGCGAGGAATCCGAGCAAGACCGCGGCAATCGAAAACACCGCCACGTCAGCCGGCGTCAACAGCCGCGCCAGAATCATCGTCGCGCCCATGCCGATCACCAGGCTGGCGTAGCGGTCCAGGAACGCGAAGGTCAGCGCTTTGCGAACGGACATCGGCCTTCGTCTGCTGGGACTCCCCGTTCGTCTGCCGGCCTCCGCCGGCGATTCGCGGCTATGGGCAAGGATGCCACGACATCCGGCATCGACCCAGCGCGGTGCCGCGCGAACCTTGGGGGGGCATCTGCGCGGCGGCTGTGGGAAGATCGATCGCAGACCCCTGGTTGCATTGACACGGCGGAGATCTCAGGTGTCGAGCGTTCCTGATCTGATGAGCGAGCCGCAGCTGAAGCGTCGTTGCGATCTGCTGCGCTTGTGCTGCGCGATCTGTGGCGCGGACGGCGATGCGGCCCGCCGCCTCTGCGAGGAGCGCAAAGACGCCATCGACTGGATGGCGCTCGTCGCAGTAGCCGCGGAGTTCCGGCTGGGCATGCTGTTGCATCGGGCCGTCCAACAGGCGCACCTCATCGAGATCGTCAGCCCGGCCGCCGTGGACGCGCTGCAAATGATCTATGCGCAGAGCCGGGCTCGCAGCCTCGTCGTGACGGCCGAGTTGCGGCAGCTGCTGGACCGGCTGGCATCGCAGCAGATTCCGGCGATTGCGTTCAAGGGCCCCGCCTTCGGCGCGCAACTCTATGGCGACGTTGCCATGCGGACGTACTCGGATCTCGACGTGCTGGTCCGGAAGTGCGACCTCGCCAGGGTGACCCGCGTGATGCTCGATGCCGGCTATCGCGCCGGCAACATGCCGCTGGACTGGGAGATCTCGTTCGAGCGCGACGCCGGCACGAGCGTGGACTTGCACTGGTCCATCGCCCATCGCAACCATCAGTTTCCGTTGACGGCCGACGAACTCTGGGCCCGGCACTCGACCGTGAGCCTGGCCGGCGCGTCGGTGCCGGTGCTCGGCGCCGAAGACACGCTGCTCGCGATCTGCTTCAACGGGCTCACCGAGGATTGGCAGCGCCTGGACCGCGTTGCGGACGTGGCTGCACTCGTGCGCGGGAGTGCCGCCATCGATTGGCAAAGCTTCCTCGACATGTGTCGTCGGCACGGTTGCGAGAGGATCGTTCTGCTCGGGCTGCACCTGGCCAGGGAGCTGTTCATGGTGCGGCTTGCGAGCGTCGTCGAGATTCGGTTGCACGCGCACCGCAAGGCGATGGCCGCGGCGGGCTACGAACGCGACGACTACCTGGCCTTCGCCGTCACGGCCACGGATCGCCGCCGGGGCTTCGACGCTTGGCATTTCATGCTGCGCATGCGCGAGCGGTCCCGCGAGAGGACTCCGTACTATCAGGCCATGGCCTACGACGTGTTCAAACCCAAGGTGGACGATGCCGCGTGGCAACGGGCCAGCCGCCAGCTCCTGTACGCCGTGCTGCGCCTGCCGCTGCTGGGAATCAAGCATGGATTGAGGGCCATCGGCCATGGCCCGGACAACCGCCCCTGATCCACTGAACCCGATGAAGCCCAGCTTTGCATCGCCCTACGAATCGTCCACACACGAAGACGTGGAACCTGGTGCATTCACTCTCGCACGCGATCCTGCCTATCAGGAGTTGCTCGACAAGCAGCCGTACACGGTGACGCTCGACGGCCTGATGCTGGAAGTCCATCGCAACGTCTTCCCCCCCGACCTCGGGCGATGCGCCCAGAGCATGGCGCACCTGGCGTGCCGATACCCGGCCGCGACGGCACTCGACATGGGTTGCGGGTCCGGCTTCCTGGCACTGAGCCTGAAGCGGGCGGGTATCGGCGACGTGTGGGGCTCGGACATCCACCAGCCCGCGGTCGACTGCGCGGCGCGCAACGCGCAGCTGAACCGGCACGTCGGGCCGATCACCTTGCTGCGCAGCGATCTCTTCGATCAGTTTCCAGATTCGCTCCGTTTCGACCTGATCGTCTTCAATCAGCCCTTCGGGCCCGGCCGCGCGCAGCGGCGATGCGGGTGCGGGCCGGATGGCGGGGCCGAGATCTGCAGGCGCTTTCTCGCCGCGGCGCCTGCACACCTTTCTCCCGCTGGGGTCGTAATGATGGCGTTCTCGGATCGTCAGACGGCCGAGCACGACCCGCAGCGCGCCGCTGCCGAACTCGGTTACGGCGTTATGACCCTCCTGGACCTCGAGTACAACGGGGCGCGAAACTTCGTTTACGAGATGCGCCCACCCTCAACGATGCCCGGATGCCAGACGCCCTGAGTTGCGATTCGTCGAGAGTGCCGGGCGATGGCTGCTGAAACCGCCCTGGCGGCACTTCGGCAGGCGCGGAGGATCCTGGTGCTGGGGT
The DNA here is from genome assembly GCA_963738605.1 of uncultured beta proteobacterium. Taxonomy (GTDB): domain Bacteria; phylum Pseudomonadota; class Gammaproteobacteria; order Burkholderiales; family Burkholderiaceae_C; genus CADEEN01. The sequence goes on along the minus strand of CAVTXG010000006.1, from coordinate 143,955 downwards.
CGCCCGGCTCCGGCAAGACCGTGCTGTCCACGTTCCTGAGCCGTCACCTGGGCCTGGAACTGCTGCGTCTCGACGACTTCTTCTGGGAGCCGGGCCTGGTGCGCGTGCCGACCGGCGAGTGGCGCAAGATCGTGGCGGGTCTGGCGAGCCGGCCGGCCTGGGTCATGGATGGCACCTACGAGGCGAGCCTCGACCTTCGACTCCCGGCGGCCGAGGCGATCGTCTACATCCGCAGCAGTCGATGGGCCTGCCTGCGGCGGGTGCTCGTGCGGCGCCTGCCGGGGCGACGGCCACCGGTCGACGAGTCGACCCGTGGTCATGCACTGACACCGTTCTTCATCCGCTACGTCTTGCGCTTTCCGGCCGCGACACAGCCCGAGGTCCTTCAAGCGATCGCCCGACAAGGGCGCGACAAATCGCTGCTGGTTCTGGACGGACGGCGCGGAGTCGACCGGCTCATGCGTGGGCTTGATCACGGGCGCACCGGCGCGCGCACGCCGGATGCCGGCGGCCAGGCGCGGGGTCGCACAACATGACTTGGCAGGTGATTCGCGAACTGGGCGTCCGCTACCGCCCGGGGCGCGAGTGTGCCGGCCCGGCGCTGAAGTACCCCATCGTCGCCGAGCGCGGAACCGACGGCTCCACGCTGATCGTCGACAAGCTGAGCCTCGAAAAGGCCCTGCCGTTCTCGTTCGAGTTCCGGACCTTGCGCGTCGCATCGGATGGCCGCGTCGTCTTCGACTCGCACGCACTCGGCATCCATGACGGCTACGGATGCCTGACGTGCGATGGCGGGATCGCGCTGCTTCGCGTGTCCCGCTGGGAGCTGTTGTTGTTCTCGCCCGAAGGCCGGCCCTTGCGCACTCTCGGCCTGGCGGCGCTGGCCAAGCAGCCACCGATGCTCGTGGCGGCCACCGACCGCGATTCGCTGCTGATCGCCTTCGTCGATCGCTTGTTCGAGGTGGAGATCGTCGAGATCGGATTCGACGGCCAGTTGCTGTGGCATCTGCCGGCCTCGGGCCATCGCTTCGGTTGTCCAAGCAGCCTGCAGCGGCTGCCCAGCGGCAACCTGCTGGTCGCCGACGAGTTCTGCAGCACCGCCACCGAGATCGACCGCCAGGGCACCGTTGTCCGGCAGTTCGGCAAGGGCAAGGATCCGGCGAAGCGGCCGGACCGCTTGTCCAATCCTCATGCTGTGCGGCAACTGCCCGATGGGCGACGGCTGATCGCCGACACGCGCAACCATCGCGTCCTCGTCGTCGGCGAAGCGGGGGCCGTCGAGACCATCGAGCCGCGCGGCACCGAGTTGTGCTGTCCCACGTCGGCGATGCCGCTGCGCGACGGCGGCTGGCTCCTGTGCGACGCGGGCAACGGCCGCGTGCTCGAACTCGACGCGGGCGGCCGGGTGGTGTGGCAGTTCGGCGACGCCGGGATCGAGCGCCACGCCTTCTCGTTTCCGCGCTCGGTCGAATCGACGGGCCGCGATGCCTACCTCGTGGCCGATACCGCCAACGATCGCGTGGTCCAGGTGCACGACGGCCGGATGCAAGTCTGGCCGATGCCCGGCACCGCGCAGCTCTTCTGGCCGCGCTGTGCCCGACTGACGGCCGCAGGCTCGCTGCTCGTGGCCGACGGCAGGAACTCGCGCGTGGTCGAACTGTCGCCGAGCGGCATCGTGCTGAACGAGCTTCGCGGCATCGAGCTCGAGGGCGGCCTGGCGCTCCACGACCCGCACGACGTGCGCTTGCTTGCGGACGGCACCCTGCTGCTGGCCGACGCGGGCCTCGACCTGGCAGTCATCGTGCGCTGGAGCGGCGAGGTGCTGTGGTCGGCGGGGCGCGGCAGCGGCCCCGACCTGCGCGACCCGCACAGCGCGCAGCGGCTGGGTGATGGCTCGATGCTGATCTGCGACACGGGCCACAGCCGCATCCTGCGGCTCGATGCCGGCGCGCGAATCGTCGTCGATCGACAGATGCTGCGCTGCGGCCCGGCGCGCTACCGCTTCAACCGACCTCGCCACGCGGAGATCGGCGCCGATGGTTCCTGGCTGGTCGTCGACACAGGCAACAACCGCATCCTGGGCGCCGATCGCGAGGGCGAGTCTGCCTGGGAGTTGTCGCAACTGCCGGATTCACCGATCCGCTGGCTCAACCAGCCGCGCTGGGCCTGTCTGATCCATCCGCACGAGCTGCTCGTGACGGATCATCTGCACCACCGCGTGCTGCACCTGCAGCGCACGCTCTGACGGCTACAGCGTCAGCAGCCCGCGTTGCTGCAGCAGCGCGATCACGCGGTCGGCCAGCACCTGCGCCGATTGCGTCGCGCCCGCCAGTCGCAACTCGGGCGCCTCAGGGGCCTCGTAGGGCGAATCGATCCCGGTGAAATTCGCCAGTTCGCCGCGTCGGGCCTTCCTGTACAGGCCCTTGGGATCGCGCTGCTCCGCCACCGAGAGTGGCGTGTCGACGTGGATCTCGATGAACTCGCCCTCGCCGACCAAGGCCCGGGCCATCTGCCGCTCGGCCCTGAACGGAGAGATGAACGCCGTCAGCACGATCAGCCCCGCATCGACCATCAGAGCGGCGACCTCGGCCACGCGCCGGATGTTCTCGACCCGATCGGCCGCAGTGAAGCCGAGATCCTTGTTGAGCCCGAGTCGCACGTTGTCGCCGTCCAGCAGGTAGGTGTGCTTGCCCATCGCATGGAGCTGCCGCTCCACCAGGTTCGAGATCGTCGACTTGCCTGCGCCGGACAGACCCGTGAACCACAGCACGCAGGCCTTGTGCTGCTTCATGGCCGAGCGCGCGCCTTGGCTCACGTCGACGTGCTGCGCGTGGATGTTGTGAGCTCGCCGCAGCGCGAAGTGCAGCAGGCCGGCTGCCGCGGTGGCGTTGGACAAGCGGTCGATGAAGATGAAGCTCCCGGTCTCCCGGTTCTCGGCGTAGGGGTCGAAGGCAATCACCCGGTCGAGCGCGATGTTGCACACCGCAATGCCGTTGAGATCGAGCTGCTTCGCGGCCAGGCGCTCCATCGTGTTCACGTTCAACTGGTACTTGATGTCGGTGACGCTGGCCGTGACCGTCTGAGTGCCGATCTTCATCAGCCATGAGCGCCCCGGCAACAGGGGCTCCTGCTGCATCCACACGAGCGTCGCTTCGAACTGGTCTGCCACACCGGCCGGCGCGTCGGCGGCGGCGATCACGTCGCCGCGCGAGGCATCGATCTCGTCGGTCAGCGTGAGCGTCACCGATTGGCCCGCGACCGCGAGGTCGAGATCGCCCTGCATCGTGGCGATGCGCGCCACCCGGGTCTGCTGGCCGGATGGAAGCACGCGCACCCGGTCGCCGGGCGAGACCGCACCGCCGGCCACCGTGCCGGCGAGTCCGCGGAAATCGGAGTCCGGACGATTGACCCACTGCACCGGGAAGCGGAACGGCCCTGCGCGCGCCGCATCGTCGATCCGTACCGTTTCCAGGAAGGACAGCAGCGTGTCGCCCCGGTACCAGGGCATCGCCGGGCTGGCCTGAACGATGTTGGCCCCGGTCAGGGCCGACACGGGGATGGGCACGAAGGTCTCGAAGCGCAGGGCCACAGCGAAGCGGCTGCAGTCGTCGACGATCGCCCGGTAGATGCGCTCGTCGTGGCCGACCAGGTCCATCTTGTTCACGGCCAGCACCACGTGGCGGATGCCCAGCAGCGACACGAGGGTGCAGTGACGCCGCGTCTGCGTCAGCACGCCCTTGCGCGCATCGACGAGGATGACGGCCACGTCGGCCGTGGACGCACCCGTCACCATGTTGCGCGTGTACTGCTCATGCCCGGGCGTGTCGGCGACGATGAAGCTGCGTCGATCCGTCGAGAAGAAGCGGTAGGCGACGTTGATGGTGATGCCCTGCTCGCGCTCGGCGGCCAGGCCGTCGACGAGCAACGCGAGGTCGAGCCCATCGCCTTGCGTGCCCCACTTCCTGGAGTCGGCGGCCAGCGCCGTCAGTTGATCCTCGAACAGCACCTTGGACTCGTACAGCAGGCGGCCGATCAGCGTGCTCTTGCCGTCGTCGACGCTGCCGCAGCTGATGAAGCGCAGCATCGGCTGGCGTTCGTGCTGCCGCAGGTAGCGCTCGATGTCGTTGCCGATGAGCTCGGATGCGTGGGTCATGCCGGCGTCCTCAGAAGTAGCCTTCCTGCTTCTTCATCTCCATCGAGGCGGCGCCGTCGTGATCGATGACCCGCCCCTGGCGTTCCGATGTGCGCGCCAGCAGCATCTCCTGGATGATGGCCGGCAAGGTATCGGCGCGCGACTCGACGGCTCCCGTCAGCGGCCAGCAGCCCAGGGTTCGGAAACGAACGTGCCGGACCGTCGGCACTTCGCCCGGGCGCAGCGGCAAGCGCTCGTCGTCGACCATGATCAGCGTGCCTTCACGCTCGACCACCGGGCGTGCCGCGGCGAAGTACAGCGGCACGATCGGGATGGTCTGCTGATGGATGTACTGCCAGATGTCGAGTTCGGTCCAGTTCGACAGCGGAAACACGCGCAGCGACTCGCCGGGGTGCGTGCGCGTGTTGTAGATCCGCCAGAGCTCGGGGCGCTGGTTCTTCGGGTCCCAGCGGTGCGCGGCGGTCCGAAACGAGAAGATGCGCTCCTTGGCGCGCGACTTCTCCTCGTCGCGCCGGGCGCCGCCGAACGCGGCATCGAAGCCGTACTTGTCGAGCGCCTGCTTCAGGGCCTGCGTCTTCATCACGTCGGTGTGGATCTGCGAGCCGTGCGTGAAGGGGTTGATCCCCCTGTCCAGGCCCTCCTGGTTCACATGCACGAGAAGCTGCATCCCTGATTCGGCGGCCACCCGGTCGCGCAGCTCGTACATCGCGCGGAACTTCCAGGTCGTGTCGATGTGCAGCAGCGGAAATGGCGGCAGCGATGGAAAGAAGGCTTTGCGCGCCAGGTGCAGCATGACCGCGCTGTCCTTGCCCACGGAGTACAGCATCACCGGGCGTTCGCACTCGGCCACCACCTCCCTCAAGATGTGCATGCTCTCGGACTCGAGGCGCTGCAGGTGGGTCAGGCTCATGGGCAGCGGGCGGGAACGCGACTCAGAGCCCCCGATCCGCGAGTTCGTCCGCAAACGCGGTGCCGGCCAGTGACCGGCTGAGCTCGTCGTGGTTGTCGATCAGCTCGCGCAGATCGCAGGAATTCTGCTTCACGCTCATCGCATTCAGCGTCACGCCCGCCGTTCGCAGCCCGAGGAAGGCGAGGATGCGCTGTTGCTCGTCGGAACGCAGCAGCCGCTCGTAGGTCACGCGCAATGCGGGGCTCGCGGAGCGCGCCAGCGCCGTATCGAGCTGCGCGTAGAACGCCTCGTTGCCCGCGACGTGGGCCTGGAGTGCGCCCGGGTCGACGTGCACGCGAGGGCAGGTCGAATCGATCTGCGCTGTGTCGTAGACCTCCCAGCGCTTGGTCAGCTGTGCGCGCAACTCGGAGACGAAGGTCTTGATGCGATTGGCGCGACGCAGCACGATCACCCGGACCGCCGCGTCGGCCAGCAACGCGTCGAGCAGCTGCGTTTCCTGGCCGCGCGTCATCTTGAAACCCACGCAGCGCTTGCCCAGGTTGCGCTCCCAGGCGCGAGCCAGGAAGGCGAGCGGATCGGCCGTCCGCTCGTCCAGGGTTCCGAGCGAGAAGTCGCTGTCGCGCAGCGCCAGCGCGTAGTAGATGCCGCCGGGGTTGAACAGTTCGTGATGGCACAGCACGTCGGCGTGCGAAGCGAGCAGGCTGCACAGGAGGTTGCTGCCGGTGCGTGGTGCGGCGACGATGACAAAGCGCACTTCGGCTGTCGATGCCGAGCTCATGCCTGTTGGAGGGCCCGGTCCGTTGCCCGCGGCGCTGCCCAGGTGGGCGCGTGCACGCGCTGGCGCATCACCCGCAGCACGTTGACCACCGAGAGGTCGCGCGGGTCCACCAGGTAGATCGCCCCGTCATAGGACGTTGCTGCGAGGAAGTTGCCGCATCGAACGGCGGCGCTGATCCCGTTCTCGGCGATCTGGGCATGAATCAGCCCGCCGGAAGGGATGTCGAGGCGGAACAGTTCGCCCCAGTAGTTGGTGACGACGACCGTGTCGTCGTCGAAGAAGCACACGCCCTTGGGCGACTTGCGGCCCAGCGCGAACGATTCGAGCAGCCGGCCGCTGTCGAGATCGTGCAGCTTCAGCGAGAAGTCGCGGCCGGCGCTGGCCACGCGGCGGCCGGCCGGATCGATGTCGAGGTCGTCGACGATCGCCATGTGGCCGGGAAAGCGCTGCAGCGGCGTGCCGTCGAAGCGCCACGACGCGAGCGTCCCGTCGGCGCAGCCGCTGACGCCGAAGGCTTGCCGCGGGTGCAGCCGCAGCGACTTCACGGCACCGTTGTGCGCGGCGAACCTGTGCCGGATCTGCCCCTGCCGGTCGACGCGCACGATGGCGCCGCTGTAGCACGCGACGAAGGCCTCGCCTTCGGTGCCGGCCTGGTGGGAGACGCGCACGGAGTTGATCGGCCCCTGGCCCAGTTCGACCGCGCGTTCGTCGCGCAGCCCGCCGTCCACCCGGCGCCAGATGCGCAGGCGATGGTCGTGCGCGCCGGAGATCACGCGTTCGAACTCATCGTCGAGGGTCACCGCGTTCATCAGGACGCAGCCGCTGTCGGGGACGCGCTCGCAGGTCCAGCGCGCCTCGCCGGGCGAGAGCCGGCCCAGCCGCACCACGCCGTCGTCGCTGACGGTGACGATGTCGCCGCGCGCATTCGCGCTGACGTTGTTGAGGCAGGCGTTGCCGCGGCCGTCCGCGCCGGCTTCGGCGCGGCATCGTCCGTTCGCCGCGTCCCACTCGAGCACCGTGCCGGTGAACGTGCCCGCGAGAATGCTGCGCCCGTCGGCTGACCAGTTGAGGGATCGCTCCCAGGTCGTCGCCCGGCTTTCGAGCTCCCGCTCGAGCGCGAAGGTCTGCGGATTCCAGACGAGCACACGCTGGTCGTAGGCGGCCGACAGCAGCGCGCCCGTGCTCGGCGAGGTGGCCACGCGTTTGATGCCCGATGCGTGCGCGGGAATTTCCTTCAGCAGGGCGCCCGATCCGATCTCGAAGACCCGCAGCGCGCCGTCGTCGCAGCCCAGGATGGCGCGGCCGCGGATCGGATCGACCGCACAGCTGTCGGTCTCGCGCCGAAACGGCCCCCACACCCGCTCCTGCCGACCCGTGGCGAGATCCCACACGCGCAGCGTCATGTCGTCGCCGGAGGTGTAGATGCGCCCGCCTTCACAAGCGACTGCCAGCACATCGCGCTCGTGCCCGTCGAGCACGCGCACGATGGCGCCGCTGTCGAGATCCCACACCAGCACGCGCCAGTCGCGCGACACCGAGACCCCGAGCCGGTCGCCGGCGAAGGCGAAGTCCTCCACGTCGTCGGCATGGCCGTGCAGCACGCGGGCGAGTTCGCCGCGACGCAGGTCCCACAGCAGGATCTTGTAGTCGGAGCCGCACGATGCCGCCAACGCACCGCTGGGGCTGACGGCGATGCGATTGACCAGGTGGTCGTGGTAGCCGACGAGATGGATGCGGCCGGCGTCGAGGTCGACCATGCCGACGGCGCCGTCGTAGCCCGAGGTGACGGCTCGCCGGGTTCCGGGAATGGCCGCCACGCAGGTGATCGGGCCGCGGTGCCGGGAGAACGGGTCGCCCTGTGCTCTGGTTTCAGTCATGTGTCGTTCTCCTCACATCCGAATCTCGGTCCGATGCAGGGCCGCGGGTGCCAGCGCGTTCGGTGCGAGTTGCCGGTAGCGCGACCAGTACTCGCCGGCGCTCAGGCCGTTGACGTTCGCGTTGGCGTAGTCGGATCCGTAAAGGAGCGCGTGCGGGTTCGCCGCGGCGAGCCCCGACATCCAGCGCTCGTACATGTGCTGCCGTTCGGCCGGCGCATGAAACCAGTTGCCGTACATCGTGAAGAAGGCGTTGCTCCACCAGACGATGTCGCCGGCGCGCGGCTTGCCCTGCATCGCTCTCAGCGCGGGGCCGGGATCGGCCAGCAGGTTGCACAGCAGATAGCGATGCGGCAGCCGGCGATAGGCCTGCCAGTGTTCGGCGAAACGATCGGCGCCGCCCCACCAGGCGAGCTCGCGCTCCCAGGCCTGCTCGACGATGCGCCAGTCGATGCCCTCGGGCGTGCTGTCGCCCGGCAGGTGGTAGTACGTCTGCGGCGGCGCGAAGGTGCGAACGAGATGCCGTACCAGGCCGGGGAAGTCAGCGCCGTTCCATTCCTCGACCATGGTGCGGCGAATGGCCAGCGCTTGCTCGCTGTAGTCGAAGAAGACGACCTCGCTGCCGGCGTCGAATCCGTGAGCGTGGAGGATGGCGTTCGGCTTGAAGCCCGCCGCGACGGCGTACAGCGTGCCAGCACGTGGGCGTTGCGGCACGTCGGCGACGATGTCCGCATAGGGTTCGATGTTCCACAGGAAGACGCCACGCCGCGCGTTGCCGGTCTGCCGTGCGATCACGCCGAGGAATTCGCGCTGGTCGGGCGACAGGGAACGCTCGACCGGCGAGTCCCCCTGCGCGTCGCCATTCGCGCCCCATTCGCGTCCCCATTCGCGTGGCGCAGCGACTCGATGCCGCAGCCCAGATAGGGCAGCAGCGCCGCCGCCTGTTCGGGATGCTCGGCACCGATGTCCAGCGTGCGCGCCGCGAGCGTTTCCGCCAGGCTGCGCACCGGCAGGCCCGCGCGCCGGCTCGAAGCCACCAGATCGCCGAACGCGGGCGATCCCAGGGCAAGCCAGCGCGTTACGTCAACCAGCAGGCAGCGCGACCCGAGCCGAGAGCCCTCCTGCACGTCACTGGCGACGTAGCCGGCCACGAGATAGTCCTGCTGCTCGGCGAACGCGGCGAGCAGCGCCGGCAGGTCCGGCGCCGGACCGTTCGGCGCCCAGCGCTCTCGAATCACATGCCCGGCGAATTGCACGAAACAATGGCGGTGACCGCGCTGCGCGGCGTCAACGAGCACGGCATCGACGCTCGGCCCCGCGAGAATCGGCCCGCGATAGCCGTAGCGGCACCACGACACGGTGACGTCGCTCAACTTCTCGGCCAGCTGCGGCGGCGTGGCGGGGGTGCGTCGACAACGCCGAAGACGAGCGTCGCAGTCGCTGCCGATGACGCTGCCATCTACGCGAACTCGCTGTGCACCAGCAGATCGTCGTCGGCTCGCAGGTACCGCACGCGCACGAGCCGGGGGCGCGCCGCGCCGGCGTCGCCGAGCGAGCCGACCGCGCGGACGCCGCCGAGCAGGCAGGGCGAGACCGTGACGACGAGTTGATCGGCCAGGTCGCAACCCAGGATGCTGGTGATGATCGATGCGCCGCCTTCGACCATCACCGACGTGATGCCTTCGGCGCCGAGTCGGGCAAAGAGTGCCGCTAAGGTCGACGCGTCCGTTTGCGGTCCTGGGCAGGAACCAGACCTCCGCCCCGCAGGCCGTGAGACGCGCGGCCTTCTGGACGCAAGCACCCTCGGCCGCGGCAATGATCGTCGCCGCCTCGCGTCGCTGCACGAGGCGACTGTCGATCGGAGTGCGCAACTGCGAGTCGACGACGATGGGGCGGGGGTTCGGTCCTTCGACGCGACGAACGGTCAGGCGCGGATCGTCGATCAGGACGGTGTTGACGCCCACCAGGATCGCGTCGTGCATCGCGCGCAAGCGATGCGTGAAATCCAGCGCCGGCTCGCCGCTGATGCCCAAGGGCTGGCCGGCACAAGCGGCGATCGATCCATCGAGACTCTGGGCGTAGGACAAGGTGACGCACGGCCTGCGCAGCGACACGGCCGGGTCGCGCACACGATCGATGACCGCCATCACGTCTGCGGCGATGGCGTGAAAGCGATCAGCGGATCGCGCAAACCTCGGCAGGCCCGACTCTCGATCCGGCACCATGCGGCGCTCGATCGGCCTGCGATGGTGATGCTCAGAAAACATGGCCCATCTTGGATTTCTTGGCGCGCAGATAGGCATCGTTGAACTCGTTCGGCTCGGACAGCATCGGCGTGCGGTGGGCCACCACGACGCCCTGCTGCCGCAGGCTCTCGAACTTCGCGGGGTTGTTCGTCAGCAGGGAGATCGACCTGATCCCGAACAGACGGATCACTTCGCCGGCGAGTTCGTAGGTTCTCGCATCGACCGGTACGCCCAACGCGTCGCCTGCCTCCACCGTGTCGAGGCCCGTGTCCTGCAAGGCATAAGCATCGATCTTGGACAACAGCCCCGTTCCGCGGCCTTCCTGCCGCAGGTAGATGAGCATGCCGATCCCACGTCCGGCGATGTGTTCCAAAGCCATGTCGAGCTGCGTCTTGCAATCGCAGCGCAGCGAACCGAGGACCTCGCTGGTGAGGCACTCGGAATGGACGCGCACGGGAACCATCGCCTGGCCGGCCATGTCGCCCTGAAACATCACCGCATGTTCCCGACGTTCGCGGTCACGGAACGCGCGCACGCTGAACTTCCCGTAGGGCGTGGGCATCTTCGCGGTCCTGGACCACGCCACGATGGCACCTCCTCCGGAGGTGCTCGCATGGCCCGGATCGACGCGACCCTGCGCGAATGCGCCCCAGATGTCGGACGCCGCCTCCTCACCGGGCACGTCCTGTTTCAACCGTGCTGTTCGGGGCCTGGATGTGCCGCCTGCCTGCACGAGCGAGCTGCCCGTCGAGCGGTCGCATGCACAGATCGCCGCGCCCGGGTGCAGCGGCACGGCCCAAAGGCCGCCGTTCCGTTCAGGAGGATTGACCATCTCATCCCTTCAACCGGGGCGCCTGGAGCGTGAACGGCTCCTCGTGACGGCCCGAAAGGAATGCTAGTCACTCCACCGGCAAAAGCCCATTGATCACCCCTAGGTTTGCGGGCGGCGGCGCTGCTTCATTCGTGGTGGTCGTACACCTGAAAGCCCGCCTGCTTGACCAGATCGTCGCGCCGCGCCGAGGCGTAGTCGCTCTGCACCATCTCGCGCACCAGCTCGTCGAGCGTGGTCTGCGGCGTCCAGCCGAGCTTGCGGCGCGCCTTCTCGGGCTCGCCGAGCAGGGTTTCGACTTCGGTCGGCCGGTAGTAGCGCGGATCGACCCGCACCACCACGTCGCCGACCTTGCACTGCGCCTTGTCGCCCGTGACCGCGGTGACGGTGGCGACTTCCTGCTCGCCGCTGCCGGAGAACGCGAGCTCGATGCCGAGCTCGCGCGCGGCCAGCTCGACGAAGCGGCGCACGCTGACCTGCACGCCGGTGGCGATGACGAAGTCTTCGGCCTGCGGCTGCTGCAGCATCAGCCACATCATCTGCACGTAGTCGCGCGCATGGCCCCAATCGCGCAGCGCGCTCATGTTGCCCAGGTACAGGCAGTCCTGCAGGCCGAGCGCGATGCGGGCAACGGCGCGCGTGATCTTGCGCGTGACGAAGGTCTCGCCGCGCACGGGGCTCTCGTGATTGAAGAGGATGCCGTTGCAGGCGTAGATGCCGTAGGCCTCGCGGTAGTTGACGGTGATCCAGTAGGCGTAGAGCTTGGCCACGGCGTAGGGGCTGCGCGGATAGAAGGGCGTGGTCTCCTTCTGCGGCGTCTCCTGCACCAGGCCGTAGAGCTCGCTGGTGGTGGCCTGATAGAAGCGCGTCTTCTTCTCGAGGCCGAGGAGGCGGATCGCTTCGAGCAATCGCAGCGTGCCCAGGCCGTCGGCGTTGGCGGTGTACTCCGGCGCCTCGAAGCTCACCGCCACATGGCTTTGCGCGGCCAGGTTGTAGATCTCGTCGGGCTGAATCTGCTGCACGATGCGGATCAGGTTGGAGCTGTCGGTCATGTCGCCGTAATGCAGGATGAAGTTGCGGCGCTCGACATGCGGGTCCTGATAGAGGTGGTCGATGCGGTCGGTGTTGAACAGGCTGGCGCGGCGCTTGATGCCGTGCACCTGGTAGCCCTTCTTCAACAGCAGCTCGGCGAGGTAGGCGCCGTCCTGGCCGGTGATGCCGGTGATGAGTGCGATGCGTTGCGGTGTGGTGCTCATGTCGTGTTGCTTCAGCGGTTCAGCGGTGCGGCGGCGTAGGCGCGGGCGATGCCCTCGCGCAGCGGCGTGCGCGCCTCCAGCCCAAGGCCGCGAGGCGCGAGACATCGAGCAGCTTGCGCGGCGTGCCGTCGGGCTTGGTGGTGTCGAACTCGATGCGGCCCTTGAAGCCGACGACGTCCATCACCGTCTGCGCGACTTCGCCGATGGAGACATCCTCGCCGCAGCCGATGTTGACGAGCGGGCCGTCGTAGCCCTTTTGCATCAGGTGCACGCAGGCGTCGGCCAGGTCGTCGACGTAGAGGAACTCGCGCCGCGGCGTGCCGGTGCCCCAGACGCTGAGCGCCGCGTCGCCGCGCAGCTTGGCGTCGTGCGCCTTGCGGATCAGCGCCGGCAGCACGTGGCTCGTGTTCAGGTCGTAGTTGTCGCCGGGGCCGTAGAGGTTGGTCGGCATCACGCTGACGTACTGCCGGCCGTACTGGCGGTTGCAGGCCTCGGCCAGCTTGATGCCGGCGATCTTGGCGATGGCGTACGGCTCGTTGGTGGCTTCGAGCGCGCCGGTGAGCAGGTATTCCTCGCGGATCGGCTGCGCGCAATCGCGCGGATAGATGCAGCTCGAGCCGAGGAACATCAGGCGCTGCACGCCGGCCGCATGCGCGCCATGGATCAGGTTGGCCGCGATCATCAGGTTCTGGTAGATGAACTCGGCGCGCTGCGTGTTGTTGGCCTGGATGCCGCCGACCTTGGCCGCGGCGATGAAGATGTAGTCGGGCCGCTCGCGCGCGAGGAAGGCGTGCACGGCCGCCTGGTCGAGCAGGTCGAGCTCGGCGTGCGTGGCGAGCACGAGCTGGTCGTAGCCAGCGGCCTGCAGTCGGCGCACCAGTGCGCTGCCGACCATGCCGCGGTGGCCGGTGACGAAAATCCTGAGTTTTCTGTCGTCCATTCGGGGTTCCTGCACAGAGTCTGCGAGTGTCGCCGATCCGTGATCGGGGAAAATCCACGCAGTCTCACCATCGCAAGTCAACGTGGAACAAAGTTCTCGAGTCTCGAAGGATCGTTTCGTCGTCGCGCGTTTTGCCAATGGCGGCATCGGCGACCACCTGTCCTGCCTGATGGGCTCGTGGTGGTTTGCCCGGCAGACCGGCCGCACGCTGGTGATCGACTGGCGCGGCTCGCGCTTCAACCGCGATCCCGCGTCGGGGCGCAACTGCATCCGCGACTTTTTCGAGGTCGGCGACACGCTGGTCGGCGTGCCGACGCTGGCCGGCGATGATGTTTCGCAACTGCCGTTCACCGACTCGACCTACCCGCCGAAGTGGACCCGAGCCAACCTCGTCGCCAACGCGCATGTCGGCCACAGTGCCGAAGAGGTCGAGGCCGTGAACCGGCTGGTCGCTTCGGGGCAGGATCGGCCGGAGCCCTGGGTCGCGTTCAACCAGTGGATCGACCCACCGCCGCCGCGCGAGGAGGCGCGCCGCCTGCTGCGCGAGCTGCAGTTCGCGCCGGCGATTCGCGCCGCAGCGGGGCGCTGGTTCGACGAATCGGTCGGCACGCGCAAGGCGGTGGCCATTCACATCCGGCACGGCAACGGCGAGAACATCGGCTCGCGTGCTGCCTATTGGCTCGACCCGTGGCGCTTTGCAAAGCAGACGGTGATGAATACGCGCAACGATCTGCACCGCCCCGGCCAGCATGGCCGCTTCGCCGACAACATGCCCGATTCGCTGATCCGCACCGAGCACCTGTGCGGCAGCGAACTGGCGTTTCTCGGGCGCGTGGCGCGCAGCGTGCGCGGCATGCAGGCGCAGCTCGGCAACGCGGCGCCGATCCTGTTTTGCGATTCACCCGCCGTCGTTGAGAGCGCGAGCAAGCTGATGCCGGATCTGCTGGTGCCGCCAAAGGCGTTTCTCGCGCCCAACGCCGGACCGCTGCACGCGATGGCGCCGAGCGGCGGAGCAGCCTCGGCGAGGCCGACGGTCGATCAGGTCAGCTTCGAGATGTGCGTCGAGATGGAGCTGATGCGCCGATGCTCGGCCCTGGTGTGCATGGCCAGCGGCTTTTCGATCTTCTCGAAGGTGCTGCTCGACGACGAGCGCATCGATACGCTCGAAGCCGGCGTCGTCAATGCCTGGATCGAGAAAGTGCTGGAGCGGCTGCCGCTCGCGCCTCGCCACTGACGGTCGTGGGCTGCTTCCACTGATCAAGCAACTCGCGGCGTCGCCCCAATGCTGTGGCGACGTTGGCGAGCTTGACGTGGCCGTAGCCGCGGATCGTCTGCGGCACTCGCGCCAATGCCACGGCGGTCGCCAGCTTGTCGGCGGACAAGGTCGGCAGCAGTTCGTCGATCAGCGCTTCGTAGTCGCGTGCGAGTTGCCGCTCGAGCTTGCGCTCCTGCGTGTGGCCGAAGGGATCGAACCAGCGCCCGCGCATGCGGCGCAGTGACGCGAGCATGCGCAGCGCCGGCATCAGCCACGCGCCGAATGGCCTCTTGCGCGGCCGGCCGTCGGCGCCGCGCCGTGCCAGCAGCGGCGGCGCCATGTGAAAGGTGATCGCGTCCCAGCGCTCGAACTGCTCGCCGAGCGCTTGCATGAAGGCGCCGTCGCTGAACAGGCGCGCCACTTCGTATTCGTCCTTGACGGCGAGCAGGCGCGCGTACTGGCGCGCGACCGCGTCGGTCAACGCTTGGCTGCCGTTGCCGAGTGCTGCTTCGGCGCGGCGCACGCGTTCGACCAGTGCGTGGTAGCGCTGCGCCAGCGCCGCGTCCTGGTAGTCGCTGAGGAAGGCCGCGCGGCGCGCGATCAGCGCGTCGAGCGTGTCGGGCACGTCTGATGGCTGCACCGCGCCTTCGAGACGACGCAAGGCATCGGGCGCCGCCACTGCCAGGCGGCCGAGCGCGAAGGCGACTTTGTTCATCGCCACCGCCGTGCCGTTGAGCTCGATCGCGCGCATCAGCGCGGCTTCGCCGAGCGGCACCAGGCCGCGCTGGAAGGCCACGCCGAGCATCACGACGTTGGCCGGCAGCGTGTCGCCGAGCAGGCGCTGTGCGATCGCCTGCGCGTCGGCGCTGAAGACGTGCTCGGCGCCACCGGCGGCGTGGCGCAGCTTGGCGAGCAGCGCGACAGCGTGCAGGCTGGCGTCGGGCTGGCGCAGCTGCGTCGCCAGCGGCAGCTCGTGCGTGTTGGCGATGATCATGGTGCGGCCCGGCTTGACGGTGCCCAGTGCCTCGGGCGATGCGCCGACCACCATGTCGCAAGCCAGCAGCAGGTCGGCCTGCTGCGTGTCGATGCGCACCTGGTTCAACTGATCGGGTGTCAGCGCCAGGCGCACGAACGAAAGCACCGCACCACCCTTCTGCGCAAAGCCCATGAAGTCGAGCACCGAAGCCTGCTTGGCTTCGAGGTGCGCGGCCATCGTCACCAGCGCGCCGACGGTGACGACGCCGGTGCCGCCGACGCCGGTGACGAGCAGGTCGAAGGGGCCTGTCCAGCGCCACGGCGGCGGTGCAGCGATCGCCGCGAGTTCGCGCGCCAGCGCTTCGGTGCTCAACGCGCCCGTGCCGACGCGCTGCTTCTTCAGCACCGCGCCTTCGACCGTGACGAAGCTCGGGCAGAAGCCGTTGATGCAGGAGTAGTCCTTGTTGCACGACGACTGCTCGATGCGGCGCTTGCGGCCCCAGTCGGTCTCCACCGGGATCACGCTCAGGCAGTTGCTCGCCACGCCGCAATCGCCGCAGCCTTCGCAGACGCGCTCGTTGATGAAGACGCGGCGCGGCGGGTCTTCGAGTTCCTTCTTCTTGCGGCGGCGGCGCTTTTCCGCGGCGCAGATCTGGTCGTAGATCAGCAGCGTCACGCCCTCGACCTCGCGCAGCGTGCGCTGCACGGCATCCATCTCGGCGCGATCGTGAAAGCTCGTGGCTTGCGGAAACTCGCTTTCGCGGCCGCGGTACTTGGCGATGTCGTCGCTCACCACCGCGATGCGTTTCGCGCCTTCGGCCTGCACCTGGCGCGCGATCTCGGGCACGCTGATCGAACCATCGACCGGCTGGCCGCCGGTCATCGCCACCGCATCGTTGTAGAGCAGCTTGTAGGTGATGTTGGTGCGCGCGGCGATCGCTTGCCGTATCGCCAGCAGCCCTGAATGAAAGTAGGTGCCGTCGCCGAGGTTCTGGAAGACGTGGCGCTCGCTCGTGAAGCGCGAGTGCGCGGCCCAGTCGACGCCCTCGGCGCCCATCTGGATCAGGCCGCTGGTGCCGCGCTCCATCCAGCTCGCCATGAAGTGGCAGCCGATGCCGGCCAGGGCGCGCGAGCCTTCGGGCACTTTCGTGCTGGTGTTGTGCGGGCAGCCGGAGCAGAAGTAGGGCTGGCGTTTCACGGCATCGGCGATGTTGGACAGCAGCGCCGGCATCGTGAAATCGACGACGAGGTGGCGGCGGTCGAGCGCGGGATTCAGGCGCGCGAGCCATTCGGCGACGACGGCCATGATGCGCGAGGGCCGCAATTCGCCGAGCGCGGAGATCAGCGCGCGGCCTTCGTGATCGGTCTTGCCCGCGATGCGCGGCCGCTGCTCGTTCGGCACCGCATACAGCAACTCCTTGACCTGGCGCTCGACGACGGGCGCCTTCTCCTCGATGACGAGAATCTCTTCGAGCCCGCCGACGAAGTCGAGCATGCGCGTCGGCTCGATCGGGAAGACCAGGCCGACCTTGTAGACGCGCACACCCGCGGCGGCCAGCGCGTTCGGGTCGAGCTCCAGGCGGCGCAGCACCTCCATGAAATCGAAATGCGCCTTGCCGACGGTGACGATGCCCAGCGTCGCGCGCGGGCTCGAGACGATGTGCTTGTCGAGCGAGTTCAGCTTGGCGAAGGCGCGCACCGCGTCGAGCTTCGAGGCCAGGCGCTCTTCCAAGGCGAGCGAGGGCAGATCGACCGCGCGCACGTGCAGCGGCTGTGCGGGCGCAAAGTCCACCGGCAAGGTGAAGTCCAGCGGCACCGCGTCGAGATCCACCGTCATGCCCGACTCGACGATTTCGCTGATCGCCTTGAAGCCCACCCAAGCGCCGGAGAAGCGCGACAGCGCCCAGCCGTACAGGCCGAACTCCAGGTACTCGGCGACGCTCGCCGGATGCAGCACCGGCATGCTCCAGGCTTGCATCGCGAGGTCGCTCTGGTGCGGCATCGACGAAGAGACACAACCGTGGTCGTCGCCGGCGACGACGAGCACGCCGCCCTGCGCCGACGAGCCATAGACGTTGCCGTGCTTCAACGCGTCGCCGGAGCGATCGACGCCGGGGCCTTTGCCGTACCACATCGCCGCGACGCCATCGACGGTGCGCTTGGGGTCGAGCGCGACGCGCTGCGTGCCCAGGCAGGCGGTCGCGGCGAGGTCTTCGTTGATGGCGGGGAGGAACTGCACGCCGGCAGCGTCGAGCAACTTCTGCGCTTTCCACAACTGCTGGTCGACCATGCCCAGCGGCGAGCCGCGGTAGCCGCTGACGAAGGCCGCTGTCTTCAATCCCGCAGCGGCGTCGGCGCGGCGCTGCATCAGCAGCAAGCGCACCAGCGCTTGCGTGCCGGTGAGAAAGACGACGCCGCTGTTGGCGGCGAGGTTGTCCTGCAGAGCGTAAGACCGCAGTTCAGGAAGTTCAGGCATGGCGGACCTTGTGGGTTCGAGCCGATCGTACCGATATCATCGTTGCCAGACACAAGCGCCGCCCGACGACGAGGAGACTGCTGCATGCCGGTCCTGGCCACCAAGCTCAACCCGCGCTCCGAGGAGTTCAAGGCCAACGCGGCGGCGATGCGCGCACTCGTCGATGACCTCAACGCGAAGCTGGAGAAGATCGCGCAAGGCGGCGGGGAGGGCCCCCGTGCCAAGCACCTGGCGCGCGGCAAGCTGCTGCCGCGCGATCGCGTCGAGATGCTGCTCGACCCCGACACGCCGTTCCTCGAGATCGCGCCGCTGGCCGCGCACGAGATGTACAACGGCGACGCGCCGGGCGCCGGCCTGATCGCCGGCGTCGGCCGCGTGTCCGGCGTCGAGTGCTTGATCGTCTGCAACGACGCCACCGTCAAGGGCGGCACCTACTACCCGATGACGGTGAAGAAGCACCTGCGCGCGCAGGAAGTGGCGCAGCAGAACCGCCTGCCGTGCATCTACCTGGTGGACAGCGGCGGCGCGAACCTGCCGAACCAGGACGACGTGTTTCCGGACCGCGATCACTTCGGTCGCATCTTCTTCAATCAGGCGCAGATGTCTTCGCTGGGCATCCCGCAGCTCGCAGTGGTGATGGGATCGTGCACCGCGGGCGGCGCCTACATGCCGGCGATGAGCGACGAGTCGATCATCGTCAAGGAGCAGGGCACGATCTTTCTGGGGGGGCCGCCGCTGGTGAAGGCCGCCATCGGCGAGGTGGTGAGCGCGGAGGATCTCGGCGGGGGCGACGTGCACACGCGCCTGTCGGGCGTGGTCGACCACCTGGCGCAGGACGACATGCATGCGCTGGCGATAGCGCGCGCTGCGGTGGCGCGGCTGAACTGGAGCAAGCAACACGCGGTGAAGCTGGTGCCGCCGCGCGCGCCTGCGTTCGCGACGGAAGAGCTGCACGGTGTCATCCCGGTCGACACGCGCAAGCCCTACGATGTGCGCGAGATCATCGCCCGCATCGTCGATGGCAGCGAGTTCGACGAGTTCAAGGCGCGCTACGGCTCGACGCTGGTCACCGGCTTTGCGCACATCGAGGGCATGCCGGTGGGCATCGTCGCCAACAACGGCGTGCTGTTCTCCGAGAGCGCATTGAAGGGCGCGCACTTCATCGAACTCTGCGGCCAGCGCAAGGTGCCGCTCGTGTTCCTGCAGAACATCACCGGCTTCATGGTCGGCCGCAAGTACGAGAACGAAGGCATCGCCAAGCACGGCGCGAAGATGGTGACGGCGGTGTCCACCGTCAACGTGCCCAAGTTCACCGTCATCATCGGCGGCAGCTTCGGCGCCGGCAACTACGGCATGTGTGGCCGCGCCTACTCGCCGCGATTCCTGTGGATGTGGCCGAACGCGCGCATCAGCGTGATGGGTGGCGAGCAGGCCGCGAGCGTGCTGGCCACCGTCAAGCGCGACGGCATCGAGGCCAAGGGCGGCGCCTGGAGTGCCGACGAAGAAGCCAAGTTCAAGCAGCCGATCCTCGATCAATTCGCGCACCAGGCACATCCGTACTATGCGAGCGCGCGCCTGTGGGACGACGGCGTGATCGACCCGGCGGATACGCGGCGTGTGCTGGCTTTGGCGTTGAGCGCGAGCCTGAACGCGCCGATCCCCGAGCCGCGTTTCGGGGTGTTCCGGATGTAGTGTAGGATGCGCACGAAACGCGGGCTCAATACACATCATGCGCACCAACATCGTCATCGATGAAGACCTGATGGCCCAGGCCATGAAGGCCGGCCCGTTCAAGACCAAGAAGGATGCGGTCGAGGCGGGCTTGAAGTTGCTCGCCCGCCAAGCGGCCTACCGCGAAATCTTGAAGTGGCGCGGCAAGCTCAAGTGGGAGGGCGACGAGAGCATCGACTGGACGCAGCCCGGGTCTGCGCTTTCGGTCCAGGAGCCGGCGCCCAAGACCTATAAGGCGACCCAATCAACGCCGGGAAAGCGCCGTGCTCGTCGTTGATTCCAGCGTCTGGATCGATTATTTCAATGACGCGGACCATCTCGCTGTCGAGATGCTCGACCAGATGCTCGACCACGGCGAGATCCGCATCGTCGTGCCGGATCTCGTGCTGTTCGAGGTGCTGCGCGGCTTTCGCCATGAGCACGACCATCGACAGGCGCGCCGCCTGATGGAAAGCCTGCATGTGGAAAGCACCGGCGGCGCCGAGTTGGCACTGGCCGCGGCGCAGCACTATCGCGCGTTGCGCGCGCAGGGCGTCACCGTGCGCAGCGGCATCGACGTGATCGTGGCGGCGTTCTGCATCGAGAACGACTACGCGCTGCTGCATCGCGACCGCGACTTCCAGGCGTTCGAGGAACGACGCGGCCTGCGTGGCTGGAACCAGTGATGTCGTTCACGCTGCGACCCCTCGCCGCCGGCGACTCGCTGGACGCGCTGACCGCGCTGCTGCATCGCGCGTATGCGCGCCTGGGCGCGATGGGACTGAACTACACCGCGGTCGATCAGACGGCGCAGGTGACGGCCCAGCGCGTCGCCAGCGGCCAGTGCTTCGTCGCCGAGCACGAGCAGCAGGTGGTGGGCACGGTCACCGTGGGCGGCCCGTGGGACGTGCAGCGCGTGCCCGGCGCGCGCGACTGCGCCTGGTACCTGCGCCGCGACATCGCGCACCTGCACCAGCTCGGCGTCGAGCCGGCGCAGCGCGGGCAGGGCATCGGCAACCGGCTGATCGAAGCCTGCGAGCAGTGGGCGCGCGAGCAAGGTTTCGGCGCGATCGCGCTCGACACCGCTGCACCCGCTTCGCACCTGCGCGCGCGCTATGCGCGGCTGGGCTATACCGACGCCGATGAGATTCAGTGGCGCGGCAAGACCTATCGCACCGTCATCATGGTCAAGCCGCTCGACGGCGCCGCGCCGAGCACCGACGACATGGAGCACCGCTGCGCCCTGGTGCGCGCGATGTGGGCGCATGCGCAGGCGCGCGACTGGGCTGGCATGCGCGCCGCCTACTGCGACGACGCGGTGATGCACTGGCCGGTGACAGGCGAGCGTTTTGAGGGCGCCGACACCATCGTTCGCGTCAACGCCGAGTATCCCGAGGGCTGGACGCTTGTGGTCAAAGCCGTCGACGCATTGGCCGACGGCCGCGTGCACGCACTGATCGAAGTGACGCAAGACGGCATCACCTACTTCAACCATGCGCGCTGCAGCTTGCGCGGTACACGCATCGCAGAGGCCACCGAGCACTGGGCCACGGCCGAAGCGCCGCCGGCGTGGCGCACGGTCGATGCGACTCGGCCCGGGCTATCGGCATGGATAGCGTCTACCTCACGCCCGAGCACGAACTGCTGCGCGATCAGGTCGCGCGCTTTCTCGCGCGCGAAGTCGAGCCGCACGGGCAGCAGTGGGAGCGCGACGGCTTCACGCCGCGCGAGGTGCTGCACAAGCTCGGCGACGCTGGCCTGCTCGGCCTGATGTTCGACGCCGAGTTCGGCGGTGCCGATGCCGATGCGCTGACCAACCTGGTCTTCGCCGAGGCGCTGTCGCAGTCGACTTACGGCGGCTTTGTCATCACCGTGCTGGTGCACACCGACATGGCCGGCCCGCATCTGCAGCATGCCGGTACGCACGAGCAGAAGGCGAAGTACCTGCCGGGCATCACCTCGGGCCGTTGCATCGCCGCGGTGGCGATCACCGAGCCGGGCGCGGGTTCGGACGTCGCCGGCATCCGCACCCGCGCACGCCGCGACGGCAACGAGTGGGTGCTCGACGGCGCCAAGCTCTTCATCACCAACGGCGTGCACGGCGATCTCTATTTCGTCGCAGCGCGCACGGGCGAGGCACGGCACGCTATCTCGATCTTCATCGTCGAGAAGGGCACGCCGGGTTTCGCGGTCGGCCGCGCGCTCGACAAGACCGGCTGGCTGTCCTCCGACACCGCCGAACTCGCGTTCGACAACTGCCGCATTCCCGCAGCCAACCTGCTCGGCGTGGAGCACGAGGGCTTTGCCTCGGTGATGAAGAACTTCCAGACCGAGCGTATCGCGCTCGGTGCGATGGCGGTGGGCAACGCCACGCAGGCGCTGTCGCTGACCCTTGCGCATGTGCGCGATCGTCGTGCCTTCGGCGGCACGCTGTTCGACAAGCAGGTCGTGCGTCAGCGCCTGGCGATGCAGGATGCCAAGCTGCGCGCCGCGCGCCAGTACCTGTACCACTGCGCCTGGCGCGTCAAACAAGGCCAGGACGTGGTGCAGGACGTGTCGCTGCTCAAGGCGCTGACGGGCGAACTCGTCAACGAAGTCGCGCACACTTGCCAGCAATTCCACGGCGGCATGGGTTACATGCGCGGCAGCGCCATCGAGCGGCTCTGGCGTGACGCTCGCATACTGTCGATCGGCGGTGGCGCCACCGAAGTCATGCTCGACGAAGCCGCAAAGAGGTACCGATGACCACCACGACACTCGACATCCGTCGCCCCTCGCCGCAAGTCGCCGAGGTCTATCTGAACCGCCCCGACGTGCGCAACGCCTTCAACGATCATGTCATCGTCGAATTGACGCAGGCCTTCGCCAAACTCGGCGCCGACCCTGCACTGCGCGTGGTCGTGCTCGGCGGCCACGGCAAGGCCTTCTGCGCCGGCGCGGACCTGGCTTACATGCGGGCGACGGCCAGCTACGACTGGGAGCGCAACCGTGCCGACGCGCAGGCCCTGGCCAAGATGCTGTGGACGATCTACTCGTGCCGGCTGCCGGTGGTGGGCCGCATCCACGGCGACTGCTATGCCGGCGGCGTCGGCCTGGCCGCGGTCTGCGACGTGCTGGTGGCGCAGGAGTCGGTGCACTTCTGCTTGTCCGAGGCCAAGCTCGGCCTGATGCCGGGAACGATCGGGCCGTACGTGATGCGCGCGTTGGGCGAGCAGGCCTCGCGCCGCTTCTTCATCACTGCCGAACGCTTCTCGGCGCAGCGCGCGCACGCGCTGGGCTTCGTGCACGAGGTGGTCGCAGCCGACGCGCTCGATGCCAAGGTCGGCGAGATCGTCGCCGCGCTCGTCGCCAACGGCCCGGCCGGGGTGACGGCCTGCAAGCGCCTGGTGCAGGACCTGGCGGGCGCGCCGATCGACGACGCCCTGCGCGCCGACACCGCCCGCCGCATCGCGGACATCCGCGCCAGCGCCGAGGGCAAGGAAGGCGTGCAGGCCTTTCTCGACAAACGCGCGCCGGCGTGGATCGCGGGCAAACCGTGATGCCGCTCGAACTCTATTTGTCGTACCTCGTCGCGGCGCTGATCGTGATCGCCGCGCCCGGCCCCGACAGCCTGAACACGCTGGCCATCGGCATCGCACGCGGTCGGCGCGAGGGCGTGGCGTATGCGCTCGGCGTCGGCGTCGGCTGCCTGACGCACACGCTGTGGGCGATGCTCGGCATCTCGGCAGTGGTGGCGGCGTCGGCCACGCTGTTCGGCATCGTCAAGTGGATCGGTGTGGCGTATCTGGTGTGGCTCGGCATCCAGTCGCTGCGCAGCAGCGGCGCATTGATGGCGAACAGCGACGCTGCGCCGCAGACCGGCCGCAATGCAGCGCAGCGTTTCCGCCAGGGCCTGCTGACCAATGCGCTGAACCCGAAGGTGATGCTGTTCTTCCTCGCCTTCCTGCCGCAGTTCGTCGATCCGCAGCGCGGCGCGGCGGTGATCTGGCAGCTTGGCCTGATGGGGCTGACCTTCACCGTCATCACCGCGCTGGCCTACAGTGCGCTGGCCTGGAGCGCAGGATCAGTGGGCGCCCGTGTCGTCCGCGAGCCGCGCATCGCGTTGTGGCTCGAACGCGCGACCGGTGTGGTGTTCATCGCGATGGCCGCGCGCCTGGCATTGGCCGACAGGAGATAAACATGCCTCAAAGCCCACTGCGTTCGCTACCCCCCGAGGGGGATGTCCGTGCCCTGCGGGCGGCCGGGCGGGCACGGCGATGAACGTGCCCGAATTCGACACCGCGCAACTCTTCGCGCTCGCCGCCGCGCTCGGCTGGGCCAGTGGCGTGCGGCTGTACGCCGCCGTCTTTCTCACCGGGCTGGCCGGCTTTCTCGGCTGGGTGCCGTTGCCCTCGGGTCTGTCGGTGCTGGAGCAACCGGCCGTGCTCTACGTCAGCGGCGGCCTGCTCGCGGTCGAGTTCGTCGCCGACAAGGTGCCGTGGGTCGATTCGCTGTGGGACTCGGTGCACACCTTCATCCGCATCCCGGCCGGCGCGGCGTTGGCCTACAGCGTGTTCGGCGCCGACCCGGGCAGCTGGGGCGTGATCGCGGCACTGCTCGGCGGCACGCTCGCGGCAACGTCGCATGCGGCCAAGACGAGCGCGCGCGCGGCGGTCAACACATCGCCCGAGCCGTTCTCCAACATCGCGCTGTCGCTGGCCGGCGATGCGATGGTGCCGGGCATGCTGTGGCTGTCGCACGAGCACCCGAGCGTGTTCTTCGTCGTGCTGGCGATCGTGATCGTCATCAGCATCGTCGTGATCGCGCTGCTGTTTCGGTTCTTGCGAGGGCTGGTGCGGCGGCTGCGCGCGCACTTTGCATCGGCGCCGGCTTACGAGGGGACCTGAGCCTTGTTCTCCAAGATCCTCATTGCCAACCGCGGTGAGATCGCGTGCCGCGTCGCTGCCACGGCCCGTCGCATGGGGGTGCGCACCGTCGCCGTCTATTCCGACGCTGATGCCGACGCAGGTCATGTCCACGCCTGCGACGAGGCAGTGCATATCGGCGCGGCCGCGCCGCGCGAAAGCTATCTGCGCTGGGAGCGCATCCTCGAAGCGGCCGCAGCCACCGGCGCGCAAGCCATCCACCCCGGCTACGGCTTTCTCTCCGAGAACGAAGACTTCGCCGCCGCGTGTGCAGAAGCGGGCATTGTTTTCATCGGCCCGCCGGCCAGCGCGATCGCCGCGATGGGCAGCAAATCTGCCGCCAAGTCGCTGATGGAGAAGGCCGGCGTGCCGCTCGTGCCCGGCTATCACGGCGACAACAACGAGCCGGCGTTTCTCGAGAAGGAAGCCGCGCGCATCGGCTACCCGGTGCTGATCAAGGCCAGCGCCGGCGGCGGCGGCAAGGGCATGCGCCGTGTCGACAAGCCCGAAGACTTCGCGGCGGCGCTGGCATCGTGTCAACGCGAGGCCAAGGCGAGTTTCGGAAACGACCAAGTGCTGGTCGAGCGCTACGTCACGCGGCCAAGGCACATCGAGATTCAAGTTTTCGCCGACGCGCACGGCCAGTGCGTCTATCTGTTCGAGCGTGACTGTTCGGTGCAGCGCCGCCACCAGAAGGTGCTCGAAGAAGCGCCGGCTCCCGGCATGACTGAAGCGCGGCGCCAGCAGATGGGGCAGGCGGCGGTGGCGGCGGCGATGGCGGTGGGCTATGTCGGTGCCGGTACGGTCGAGTTCGTCGCCGAAGAGCTCGATGACGGCGACCTGCGCGCCTACTTCATGGAGATGAACACGCGCCTTCAGGTCGAGCATCCGGTGACCGAGGCGATCACCGGCCACGATCTTGTCGAGTGGCAACTGCGCGTGGCCGCGGGCCAGCCGCTGCCTTCCACGCAGGCACAACTGTCGATTCGCGGCCACGCCATCGAGGCGCGCATCTGCGCCGAGAACCCGGATGCCAACTTCCTGCCGGCCACCGGCACGATGCACGTGGCGCGCTGGCCGGCGCATGTCAGCTTCACGCGCAGCGATGACATGCCGCGCATCGATCGCGGCTTCGACGAGGGCGACGCCATCAGCCCGCACTACGACTCGATGATCGCCAAGCTCATCGTCTGGGGCGAGAACCGCGCGCAGGCGCTGGCGCGGCTGGATGCTGCGCTGGCGCAGACGCACATCGTCGGTCTGGCCACCAACGTCGCCTTCCTGCGCCGCGTCGTCGACACGCGCGCCTTCGCCACGGCCGATCTCGACACGGCGCTGATCGAGCGCGAGCGCGCTGCGCTGTTCGAGCGCGCGCCGCTGCCGATCGAGTGCGCGGCGGCAGGTGTCATCGCGCGCGAGCTTGCCAATGAAGGCGCGCTGCAAGACGCTGATCCCTGGAGTCGCCGCGACGGCTGGCGCATGTTCGGTGGTGCGACGCGGCGCTTCGATCTCGATGTCGGCGGCGTGCACCATGCGGTGATGCTGCAGCGCGCGCACGACGGTGCCCTGACGCTCGCGATCGGTGATCGTCGCTGGCCCTTCGCAGCGCGTTCACTTGGCGCCGAGCGTCACGACGTCACGCTCGGCGAGCGCCGCTGGACGCTCGCGGTCTATGCGCAGGGCGAGCGCATCACCGTGTTCGCGCCCGAGGGCACGCTCGCGCTGCAGGAGTACGACGCCATCGCCCACGCCGGCGAAGGCGCTTTACCTGGCGGCAGCCTGAGGGCGCCGATGCCGGGCAAAGTGGTGGCGTTGCTCGCGAAGGCGGGCGAAGCGGTCAAGGCCGGCCAGGCGCTGGCCGTGATGGAGGCGATGAAGATGGAGCACACCATCGCTGCGCCGCGCGACGGCACCGTCGCGGAGTTGCTTTACGGCGTTGGCGATCAGGTGGCCGAAGGCGCGGAATTGCTGCGCCTGCATTCCGAATAGCGCGCCTTCAGCGTGCGAACGACATGCGGCGCGCTGTCGGCACGGCCGGCTCGCGCGGCGGCGGCGCGGCGGCGGCGACACGCTGTGACGGACGCGGCGCGAGCGCACGCCGCGTCGCGAGGTAGAGCTGCTCGGCCACGCGGAACTGCGCTGCCAGGTGCGGCAGGTCGGTGTCTTCCATCGCATCGCACACCAGCAGCAGGTCGCGTGCGTAGCGTGCGTCCGTGACGGCACGGTGGGTGTCGACGGCTTGCCCGAGGTGGCGCCGCAGTTGGGTGTCGATGCGGCTGGCGATGAAGGTGCGTTGGTCCATGTGCAACAGTCTGTAGCCGCCGATGCGGCAAAGGCACCCCGCGCCTGTGTGTTCCGGCGCTCGGCTACAGTCGTTTGCGCCCGCCACGAGACTTCTTCACGATGAGCGTTTCATTGCCCCCACGCGTCACGCTGGTCGAAGTCGGCCCGCGCGACGGCTTGCAGAACGAAAAGCAGAACGTCGAGACGGCGCACAAGGTCGAGCTGGTGCATCGGCTGCAGGCAGCGGGCCTGCGCGAGATCGAGGTGACGAGCTTCGTCTCGCCGAAGTGGGTGCCGCAGATGGGCGACAACGCCGCGGTGATGGCTGCGGTGCAGCGCGCGCCCGGCGTGCGCTACTCGGTGCTCGTGCCCAACATGAAGGGGCTCGAAGCCGCGCTGCCGACGCGGCCCGACGAGATCGTCGTCTTCGGTGCGGCCAGCGAAGCCTTCAGCCAGCGCAACATCAACTGCGGCATCGACGAGAGCATCGAGCGCTTTCGAGAGGTCGCGCAGGCCGCGCGCGCGGCCGGCGTCAAGGTGCGCGGCGCGGTCAGTTGCTGTCTGGGTTGCCCGATCCAGGGCGAAGTCAGCCTCGACGACGTCGAGCGTGTGGTGCGCTTGATGAAAGACATCGGCGTGCAGCACGTCGGCATCTGCGACACCATCGGCGTGGGCACCGCACGTCGCGCGCAGCAGGCGATGGAGCGCGCGTTGAAGCACTACCCGCTTGACGAGGTCAGCGGGCACTTCCACGACACCTACGGCCAGGCCCTGGCCAACATCTACGCCTGCCTCGAACTCGGCGTGCACACCTTCGACGCCAGCGTCGCCGGCCTCGGCGGCTGCCCGTACGCCAAGGGCGCCACCGGCAACGTCGCCACGGAAGACGTGGTCTTCATGCTCGACGGCCTGGGCATCGACAGCGGCATCGATCTGAACGCGCTGGTCGATGCCGGCGCCTTCATCTCCGGTGTGCTCGGCCGTGCGCCGATGTCGCGCGCCGGCAAGGCGCTGCTGGCCAAGCGCGAGAAGGCGGTCGCGTGAGCGGTGTTGATGACGCCCGCCCTGAAGGCTTTCGGCGCGTTGCCGCTACGCTGGCCGAACGCGGTCATCCGCACGCGCCGCTTTGGCTCGAGGTGCCGGTGCGCACCTCGCAGGAGGCAGCCGACCATCTCGGCGTGGCCGTCGGCCAGATCGCCAAGAGCGTGATCTTCAAGCGCAGGAGCGACGCGCGCGCAGTGCTCGTCATCGCCTCGGGCGACAAGCGTGTCGACGAGAAGAAGGTGGCGGCCATCGCCGGCGCCATCGGCCGCGCGGACGCCGAGTTCGTCAAGACCAGCACCGGCTTTTCGATCGGCGGCGTCGCGCCGCTGGCGCACAGCGCAACGCCGCTGACGCTGATCGATCGCCAACTGCTGCGCTTCGAGCTGGTGTGGGCGGCGGCGGGGCATCCCAACGCGGTGTTCGCGATGGCGCCAGCGCAGCTCGAAGCGCTCACTGGCGGCGCGCCGTGGGCCGACGTGACGCAGACCTGAACGCCGTGGTGCCCAGCCCCTGCAGGAACATCTGCCGCATCCACGAACCCAGTGGCCACTGCGTCGGCTGCGGCCGCACGCTCGACGAGATTGCGCTGTGGAGCGTGCTCGACGACGACGACAAGCGCGCGGTGTGGGCGCTGTTGGCGGCACGTCTGCAGCAGCTGCCGGCGCCGCCGTCGTTGCCGCCAGTCACGCCGGATCAGCGGCCGTAGGCGACGCGGCTCAGCGCGAATCGGTCGCGCTTGGATCGGGAGCGGTCGGATCGGAGGCGGTCGGATCAGGCGGGTGCGCTGCCGGTACGCGATAGGCCTCGCTGGCCCAGGCGCCGAGATCGATGCTGGCGCAGCGCTCGCCGCAGAAGGGGCGCCACCGGTTGGATGCAGCGAACAGGGCCGGCCCTTTGCAGCGCGGGCACGCCACCTGGCGCCCACTTGCGTTCTGACTCACGCGCAGATGGCCAGCTCGATCGACTGGTCTTCCGAGATCGGACGCATGCGGCCTTCACCGTCCGGGCGCATCAGTCGCACCGAGACGATCAAGCGATGGCCCGAGATTTCCGGCACGAGGCCGAGCGCTTCATCCAGGCGCACGCGAAGCAGGTGGAATGGTTTGCCGGGCGGCAGGGTTTGCTGATACTGGCCGCCTTTGGCCACCACACGCTGCGGCTCGCCGGAATCGCGCAGCAGACCGAGCAGCACGCTCTGCGCCTCGGCCAGCGGCGTGACGGTGCCGATCCATTGCATCAGGTCGGCGCGGCGCTTGGCTGCGCCCTGCTGCTGCCAGGCGTAGTAGGCCGGCAAGTCGAACTCGCAGGTGCCGCCCGGGATGCTGATGCGGCTCCTGATCGTCATCAGGAACTCGTTGCTGGCGAGTGGCGCGCCCGCCTTGCCGGGCAGCGCATTGAGCGCGTTGAAGGCATGGTCGATCTTGGCGGTGACGGCGCCGAGTGCTGCTTCCGAAACGCCGGCTTTGCCGCGGAAGGCCTGATAGTCGAGCTTGTGGCGCTCCAGGTCCTTGAGCAAGTCGCTCTTGAGGTCGGCGCGCGAGGCGACGTCCATGATCTCGAAGAGCGTGGCCAGCGCGAAGTGGTGATCGAGCGCGGTGTCGCGCGGCAGCAGCTGGCCGAGGCGGTCGAACAGGTGCTCGAGCCGCAGCATCGTGCGGATGCTTTCGTTGAGCGGGTATTCGTAGCGGACCAAAAGGTACCTCTCTAGGAAACGCCGGGCCGCCCCAAGTTTCCTTGCTCCCCCTGGGGGGGTGGTCGTCGCAACGCGGCGGCCTTGGGGGCGCTGAGGACGTTGGGCGTGAATTGTTCCACAGGTGCCAGAGTGTTTCGGTGTGCGCTTGCAACTCGGCCAGGGTAATGCCGTCGTTGAAGACCACGGCGTCGGCAATGGCACGCCGCGCGCTGCGGCTGGCCTGTGATGCGACCACTGCGGCGGCGCTGTCATGCGTCCAGCCGGGGCGAGCGGCGACGCGCTCGATCTGCGTTGGCACGCTGCAGTCGATCACCAGGATGCGACCGACCCATGTGCGCCAGTGAGCCGACTCCGCCAGCAGCGGCACGTCGAAGACTTTCACGGCGTCGCCCGCTGCGTCCGCCTGCTGCTGCGCCTGCGAGCCGATCATCGGATGCAGCACGGCCTCGAGCCGCTGTCGCAACCGCGGATCGGCGAAAACGCGCGCGCGCATCGCGGCGCGATCCAGGCTGCCGTCGGCGGCCAGGATCGTGTCGCCGAACTCGCGTCGAAGTGCGGGCAGGGCCGCGCCGTCGGGCGCCGTGAGTCGGCGCGCAATCGCGTCGGTGTCGATCAGCACGGCTTTGAGCTGCACGAGCATCGCGGCGACCGTGCTCTTGCCGCTGCCGATGCCGCCTGTCAGGCCGATGCGCTGCTTGTTTGCTTCAACACTCATGCGGCCGCAGTGTGCCGCAGGCCGCCTTTGTCAGGCCCAGCCAAGCCAGTCGAGCACGCGCGGCGCGCCCAGCAGCATGACAGCCAGCCCGGCCCCTGCCAGGAAGGGGCCGAACGGTACGTAGCGCCCCTCACGCAACTGGCCTCGCAGCTTCATGCCGATGCCGACGATGGCGCCGATCACCGACGCCGCCAGGATGATCGGCACCAGCATTTGCCAGCCGAGCCAGGCGCCGAGTGCGGCCAGCAGCTTGAAGTCGCCATGACCCATGCCTTCCTTGCCGGTCGTCAGTTTGAAGAGCTGGTAGACCGTCCAGAGCGAGAGGTAGCCGGCGACGGCACCCCAAAACGCCGAAGCGAGCGGCACGGTCCAACCCAACGCCGCGGCGATCAGGCCGCCCCATAACAACGGCAGCGTGAGCGCATCGGGCAGCAAGGTCGTGTCCCAGTCGATCAACGCCAAGGTCAACAAGGTCGCGCCGAACGCGCACCAGGCCAGCGTCGCGGGCTGCGCGCCGAAGCGCCAGGCGATGGCGCCGAAGAGCGCTGCGGTGGCCAGCTCCACCAGCGGATAGCGCGCACTGATGCGCACACCGCAGGCCGAGCAGCGCGCCTTGAGCATCAGCCAACTCAGCAGGGGAATGTTCTCGTGCCAGCGCAACTCATGCCCGCAGGCCGGGCAGCGTGAACTTGGAAGCACCACCGACAGCGCGGGCAGCGCCTCGACCGACTGCTCGATCGCCTTGGCCGCTTGTTCGTGTTCCTGGGAGGGCCGCGCTGCCGCCTCGCTGGGTGCAAAGACGCGCCGCCAAGACTCGATATCCGACAAGTGCGATGCCACCTCGGCCCACCACTGCCGTTCCATGACGAGCGGCAGGCGGTGCACGACGACATTCAGGAAGCTGCCGATGCACAGCCCGAGCAGGGCCAGCACCGGCGGCGTCAGCAGCAGTTCCAGCGACGGTGCGCCCATCGGCGCGGCGTCAGACCACGGCACCGAGCTTGAAGATCGGCAGGTACATCGAAACCACGATGCCGCCGATCATCGTGCCCAGGAAGACGATGATGATCGGCTCCATCAGGCTCGACAGGCCCTTGACCATCTCGTCGACTTCGTCCTCGTAGAACTCGGCCGCCTTGCCCAGCATGTGGTCGAGCGAGCCGGATTCCTCGCCGATCGAGGTCATCTGCAGCACCATGGTCGGGAACACGCCGGTGTTCTGCATCGCCATCGTCAGCGCAGTGCCGGTGGAGACTTCGCGCTGGATCTGCTCGGTGGCCTGCGCGTACACCGCATTTCCGGACGCACCGCCGACGGAGTCGAGCGCCTCGACCAGCGGCACGCCGGCGGCGAACATGGTCGACAGCGTGCGCGTCCAGCGTGCCAGCACGGCCTTGCGGATCAGATCACCGAAGACGGGTACCCGCAGCAGCAGGCGGTCCATGGCCATCTGCATCTTCTCGGAGCGCTGCCAGGACTGGATGAAGAAGTAGCTGCCGCCGATGAGGACGCCGAAGATGAGCCACCAGTAGCTGACGAACTTCTCCGACATCGCAATCACGACCAGCGTCGGCGCCGGCAGGTCGGCGCCGAAGGAGGTGAACACCTCCTTGAAGGCCGGGATCACGAAGATCATGATGACCGTCAGCACGACGAAGGCCACGACCATCACCGCGACCGGGTACATCAGCGCCGACTTGATCTTCTCTTGAGCTGCATCGTCTTTTCCTTGTAGATCGCCAGGCGGTCGAGCAGCTGCTCCAGGATG
Source organism: uncultured beta proteobacterium (assembly GCA_963738605.1). Classification (GTDB taxonomy): domain Bacteria; phylum Pseudomonadota; class Gammaproteobacteria; order Burkholderiales; family Burkholderiaceae_C; genus CADEEN01. Next base: position 112,146 of record CAVTXG010000006.1, on the reverse strand, counting down.
CCGCCCTGCTCGCCGGCCTCGACCAGGTTGCAGTACAGCGCGTCGAACTGCATCGGGTGCTTGCGGAAGGCCGACCGACAGGCTGGTGCCGGTCTCGACGTCGGAGCGGATGTCGTTCAGCAGCTTGGTCATGCGCGGGTTGGGCGTGCCGCGCGCCGACGATGTCGAAGGCCTGCAGCAGCGGCACGCCGGCCTTCATCATCGTCGCCAGCTGGCGCGTGAAGATGGCGATGTCCTTCTGCTTGATCGACGAGCCGCCGCGCGTGCGGCGCTTCTTGACCTTGGTGACGAGGATGCCCTGGCGGCGCAGGTTGGCGCTGACCTGGGCCTCGCCGCCGGCGCGGACTTCGCCGCGCACGACCTTGCCGTTCTTGTCCTTGCCTTCCCACTCGAAGACGAAGTCCTTGACGTTTCGGACGGCTGCTGCTGTTGCCATGAAGCCTCCGGGCGCGGCGATTGGTTGAATGAATTGGGACGGCGCGACCGTTCGACGAGTGCTACTCGTTGGTGACGGTGATGACTTCTTCCAGCGTCGTCGCGCCCGATTTGCACCTTGCATCAGGCCCGACTGGCGCAGGTCGCGCACGCCCTCCTTGCCTGGCCTGCGTCGCCAATGTCCATCGCCGAGCCGTCGCGCAGGATGATGCGCTGGATCTCTTCGCTGATCGGCATCACCTGGTAGATGCCGACGCGGCCCTTGTAGCCGTTGTTGCAGGCCGAGCAGCCGACCGCCGTAGGGCTTCCAGGTGCCGTCGAGGTCGGTTTCGGCGAAAGCCCGCGCGCATCAAGGCGTCGCGAGGAAAGTCGGCCGGCGCCTTGCAGGTCTCGCACAGGCGCCGCGCCAGGCGCTGCGCCGTGATCAGCAGCACGCTGGAGGCGATGTTGAACGGCGCCACGCCCATGTTCAGCAGCCGCGTCAGCGTGGTCGGCGCGTCGTTGGTGTGCAGCGTGGACATGCACCAGGTGGCCGGTCTGCGCCGCCTTGATGGCGATGTCGGCGGTTTCCAGGTCGCGGATTTCGCCGACCATGATGATGTCCGGATCCTGGCGCAGGAAGGCTTGCAGCGCGGCGGCGAAGGTCATGCCCGCCTTTTCGTTGACGTTGACCTGGTTGACGCCGGGCAGGTTGATTTCGGCCGGGTCTTCGACCGTGGCGATGTTCACGCCCGGCTGGTTCAGGATGTTCAGGCAGGTGTAGAGCGACACCGTCTTGCCCGAGCCGGTCGGGCCGGTCACCAGCACCATGCCGTAGGGCCGCTCGATGGCCTGCATCAGGCGCTCTTTCTCGATCTTTTCGTAGCCCAGCGCCTCGATGCCCAGCTTGGCGCTGCGACGGGTCCAGGATACGGATCACGATCTTCTCGCCGAACAGCGTGGGCAGGGTGCTGACGCGGAAGTCGATCGCCCGGCTGCCGAACTTGAGCTTCATGCGCCCGTCCTGCGGCACGCGCTTCTCGGCGATGTCCAGCCGGGAGATGACCTTGATGCGCGAGGCCAGCTTGTCCTTGATGGCGATCGGCGGCTGGGTGATTTCGCGCAGTTCGCCGTCGATGCGGAAGCGCACGCGGTAGTTGTACTCGTAGGGCTCGAAGTGCAGGTCGGAGGCGCGCATGTTGATCGCGTCGATCAGCATCTTCTGCAGGAAGCGCACGACCGGCGCGTCTTCGACCTCGGTCGCTGACCTCGGCAGCTCTCCTGCTCGGTCGTGTTCGTCGGTGACGTCGAACTCGAAGTCGCCGCCGGCGAGGTTCTCGATCGTGTCGCTGGCCGTGCCGCCCTGGCTCGACAGGTGCTTGGCCAGCTTGTCGTACTCGACGATCACCCATTCGGGCGACAGCTGGGTCGCGAACTTGATGCGCTCGACGGCTTCCTGGTCGGTCGGGTCGGCGCCGCCGATGAACAGGCGGTTGCCGCGCTTGCCCAGCACCACCACCTGGTACTGGGCAACGAGCTTGGCGTCGATGACGTTGCGCGGCAGGCGCTGCGCGTCGATCGACGTCAGGTCGAGCAGCGGCAGCGCCAGCGCGGCGGACAGCGTGTGCGCCAGATCGGCCGCCGACACGGCGCCGGCGGCGATCAGCGCCGAGACGAAGCTGGTCTTGCGCTCTGCCGCTGCCTTGACCAGATCTTCGGCCGCCTTGCCGTTGAGCTTGCCGGCATGAACGAGCACCCGCGCAACGCCGGAAAGCGAGGAGAAAGGGGCGTCGGCAAGCGTGTCCACTAGTGTCAGTTCACCATGCAAATAGCGAATCGATCATCGCTGATCACCCTGGCGCTGTAAATCGCCGTGGCGGACATGGGCCCATTGGGTGGGCAACAGTTCACGTCGAGGCGCATCCTGCGCTGCGGTCATCGACGGAGCATGGTCGGGGTGAGAGGATTCGAACCTCCGGCCTCTACGTCCCGAACGTAGCGCTCTACCAGGCTAAGCTACACCCCGAAGCGGTCCGTTGGCATCACGAAGAGCGGTCGACCGCCCGAGCGCAGAATTCTAGCAGAGCGTCCCTGAAGGCCGACGGTGGCAGGCCCTCCGCGCAGGCTCGGGCGGTGGCGGCTTCGGCGGCGGCCAGTTCGCGCGTGGCATCGAGCGCGCCGGTGCGTCGCACGACAGCCACGACTTCGGGCAAGCGCGTGACCTCGCCATGCTCGATGGCGTGGCGGATCAGCCCGCGCTCGACGTCGTTGCCGCGCGCCATCGCCACCAGCAACGGCAGCGTCGGCTTGCCTTCGCGCAGATCGTCGCCGACGTTCTTGCCCAGTTCGTGCGTCTCGCCGTCGTAGTCGAGCAGGTCGTCGACCAGCTGGAACGCCGTGCCCAGCGCGCGCCCGTAGTCGGCGCAGGCCTCCTCCATCGCCGGGCTCGGCCCGGCCAGCACCGCGCCCAGGCGCGCGCTGGCCTCGAACAGCTTGGCGGTCTTGAAGCGGATGACGCGCAGGTAGTCGTCCACCGCGAGATCGGGGTCGTGCATGTTCATCAGCTGCAGCACCTCGCCCTCGGCGATCACGTTGGTGGCGTCGGCCAGCACTTCCAGCACGCGCATGCGGTTCACCGACACCATCATCTGGAAGGCGCGCGAGTAGAGGAAGTCGCCGACCAGCACGCTGGCGGCGTTGCCGAACATCGCGTTGGCGGTCTGCCGGCCGCGCCGCAGCGACGACTCGTCGACCACGTCGTCGTGCAGCAGGGTCGCGGTGTGGATGAACTCGACCGTGGCCGCCAGTGTGTATTGCTGGTCGCTGCTGTATCCGAGCGCGTTGGCGAACAGCAGCACCAGCCGCGGGCGGATGCGCTTGCCGCCGGCGCTGATGATGTACTGCGCGATCTGGTTGACCAGCACGACGTCCGAGCGCAGCCGCTCGGCGATCACCGCGTCCACTCGCAGCATGTGCGCAGCCACCGGGTCGTGGCGTCGGCCATGCCGGGGTCGGGTCGCTCGGCGGCTGCTGCGGGTGTCACGGAAGGCTAAGGGGCACTGGGAGAGCGCATTATAGGAAGGCACGGGCACGGCTGTGACCGCTGCTATACTCCGCGGTTCCTCGCGCCGGCTGGCGTCACGGAGATACCAGACGGACTGTAGAAGAGAGGCTCATATGTACGCGGTCATAAAAACCGGCGGCAAGCAATACAAGGTTGCTGCCGGCGAAAAGATCAAGGTAGAACAGATTGCTGCGGATGTTGGCCAGGAAATCGTGATCGACCAGGTGCTGGCTGTTGGCAACGGCGCGGACCTGAAGGTCGGAACCCCCTTGGTGGCGGGCGCCAGCGTGAAGGCCACGGTGGTGGCGCACGGCAAGCACGACAAGGTGCGCATCTTCAAGATGCGCCGCCGCAAGCACTACCAGAAGCGCAGGGTCACCGCCAGACCTTCACCGAGTTCTTCGTCGGCGAAATCGCCGACGGCGCCGGTGGTTCGGCCAAGGCATCGACGGCTGCGCCATTGATGCTCGCGCCGCAAAAAGGTAGCAAGGACGACATCGAACTGATCGAAGGCATCGGCCCGAAGATCGCCAAGGTGCTGGCTGACAAGGGCATCACCACCTTCGCCAAGCTGGCCGATGCGCAGCCAGCGGCGATCGCGGAGATGCTCAAGGCTTCGGGTGGCCGGTTCGCCCTGGCCAGCACCGACACCTGGCCGCAGCAGGCAGCGTTGCTGCGCGACGGCAAGATGGACGAGTTCAAGAAGCTGACCGACGAACTCGTCGGCGGCGTCAAGAAGTAAGGAGCACCCAACCATGGCACAGAAAAAAGGCGGCGGCTCCACCCGCAACGGCCGCGACTCGCAACCCAAGATGCTGGGCGTCAAGGCCTTCGGCGGCCAGCTGATCACGGCCGGCTCGATCATCGTGCGCCAGCGCGGCACCAAGTTCCACGCCGGCACCAACGTCGGCATGGGCCGCGACCACACGCTGTTTGCGCTGGTCGACGGCCAGGTCAAGTTCGCCGTCAAGGGCGCGAAGAACAACCAGACCGTGAGCGTGTCGCCGGCCTGAGCCTGCACCGACTCCGGCCCGCGAAGCCCCGGCCGTCCGGGGCTTTTTGCTTTTAGGATCCCCGTGTCATGAAATTCGTCGACGAAGCCACCATCGACGTTGCCGCCGGCAACGGCGGCGCCGGCTGCGCTCAGTTTCCGGCGCGAGAAGTTCATTCCGTTCGGCGGACCCAACGGCGGCGACGGCGGGCGCGGCGGCAGCGTCTGTGCCGTGGGCGACCGCAACCTCAACACGCTGATCGACTACCGCTACGCACGCCGGCACGTGGCGAGCAACGGCGAGCCCGGCCGCGGCTCCGACCAGTTCGGCGCCGCGGCCGACGACATCGTGCTGCGCATGCCGGTGGGCACGATCATCACCGACATGGACACCGGCGAGGTGATCGCCGAGTTGCTGGAGCCCGGCGAGCGAGGTCCTGATCGTGCAAGGGCGGCGACGGCGGCTTCGGCAACCTGCACTTCAAGACCAGCACCAACCGCGCGCCGCGGCAGAAGACGCCCGGCTGGCCGGGCGAGCAGCCGAAGCTGAAGCTCGAACTGCGCGTGCTGGCCGATGTCGGCCTGCTGGGCATGCCCAACGCCGGCAAGTCGCACGCTGATCGCCGCGATCTCGAATGCGCGGCCGAAGATCGCCGACTATCCGTTCACCACGCTGCACCCGAACCTGGGCGTGGTGCGCGTCGCGCCGGAGAAGAGCTTCGTCGTCGCCGACATGCCGGGCCTGATCGAAGGCGCGGCCGAAGGCGCGGGGCTCGGCCACCAGTTCCTGCGCCACCTGCAGCGCACGCGCCTGCTGCTGCACATGGTCGACCTCGCGCCGTTCGACGACAGCGTCGATCCGGTGGCGCAGGCGCGCGCCATCGTCGCCGAGCTGAAGAAGTACGACCCGGCGCTGCACGCCAAGCCGCGCTGGCTGGTGCTCAACAAGCTCGACATGGTGCCGGCCGAGGAGCGCGCGGCGCGCGTCAAGGAGTTCGTGCGGCGCCTGCGCTGGAAGGGGCCGGTGTTCGAGATCTCCGCGCTGGCGCGCGAAGGTCTGCGAGCCCCTGGTGCGCGCGGTGTACGAGCATGTGGCTGCAACGCGCCCGGCGCAGCCGGAGCTGCCCGATGAGCGCTTCGAAGACGAAGGGGCGGCGCATGGTTGAGTTGGCCGCGCTGCGCGACGCGCGGCGCATCGTCGTCAAGGTCGGCTCCAGCCTCGTCACCAACGAGGGCCGCGGCCTCGACGCCGACGCCATCGGCGACTGGTGCCGCCAGCTCGCCGTGCTCGCAGGCGAGGGGCGCGAGGTGGTGATGGTGTCCAGCGGCGCCATCGCCGAAGGCATGAAGCGCCTGGGCTGGCGCACGCGGCCGCAGGAGCTGCACGAACTGCAGGCCGCCGCGGCGGTGGGCCAGATGGGCCTGGCGCAGATGTACGAGAGCCAGCTGCGCGCCACGGCATGCACAGCGCGCAGGTGCTGCTGACGCACGCCGACCTCGCCGACCGCGAGCGCTACCTCAACGCGCGCTCGACGCTGCTGACGCTGCTGGCGCTGAAGGCGCTGCCGGTGATCAACGAGAACGACACCGTCGTCAACGACGAGATCAAGTTCGGCGACAACGACACGCTGGGCGCGCTGGTGGCCAACCTGGTCGAGGCCGACGTGCTGGTGATCCTGACCGACCAGCGCGGCCTGTACTCGGCCGATCCGCGCAAGGACCCGGCGGCGCGCTTCATCGACGAGGCGCATGCCGGCGACCCGGCGCTGGAGCGCATGGCCGGCGGCGCGGGCTCGGCCATCGGCCGCGGCGGCATGCTGACCAAGGTGCTCGCGGCCAAGCGCGCGGCCGGCAGCGGCGCCAGCACCGTCATCGCCTGGGGCCGCGAGCCCGACGTGCTGCTGCGGCTGGCCGCCGGCGAGGCGATCGGCACGACGCTCGTCGCCACGACGCCCAAGCTCGCCGCGCGCAAGCAATGGATGGCCGACCACCTGCAGCTGCGCGGCGCGGTCACGGTCGATGACGGCGCCGTGTCGCAAGCTGCGCGACGAAGGCAAGAGCCTGCTGCCGATCGGCGTGATGGCGGTCGAAGGCGAGTTCGCGCGCGGCGACGTGATCGCGGTGCGCTCACCCGATGGCGCGGAGATCGCGCGCGGCCTGGCCAACTACTCGGCCGCAGAGACGCGCCTGATCGCGCGCAAGCCGTCGTCGCAGATCGAAGCCACGCTCGGCTACTCGGCCGAGCCCGAGCTGATCCACCGCGACAACCTGGTGCTCATCTAGGCTCTTCGGGCAGATCGCCCTGCACGCTGTCCGGCGGCAGATCGTCGTCGCGCCACGGCCCGCGCATGCCCGAGCGGAGATAACGGTTGTGATGTTGGGCGCGCGGCAGGAAGCGCGACAGTTCGGTCAGCGCCCGTTCGTAGACGCCGCGCTTGAACTCGATCACCACGTCCAGCGGCACCCAGTACTCGTTCCAGCGCCAGGCGTCGAACTCCGGGTGGTCGGTGGCGCGCAGGTTCATGTCGCTGTCGCGGCCCACCAGCTGCAGCAGAAACCAGATCTGCTTCTGGCCGCGGTAGTGGCCGCGCGCGTCGCGCCGGATGTAGTGGTCGGGCACCTCGTAGCGCAGCCAGTCGCGCGTGCGCGCGACGATCTGCACATGCTCGGGCTGCAGCCCCACTTCTTCGTGCAGCTCGCGGAACATCGCCTGCTCGGGCGTCTCGCCGTGCTTGATGCCGCCTTGCGGAAACTGCCACGAGTGCGTGCGCAGCCGCTTGCCCCAGAACACCTGGTTGCGCGCGTTGAGCAGGACGATGCCGACGTTCGGCCTGAAGCCGTCACGGTCGAGCATAATCAAACCCCAATTTCTGAACTGATTTCATTTTGCACCGGCCCGGTGCGGCGCGCGATCACTCGGTTTCCCGCATCAGGGGCTTTGGCGGTGTGCGACGCGCGGGGCTGAAATTCGACGGCCCATGAAAGCCATCGCAGTTCTTCATCTCCACGCTCAAGGAAGCGCCCGCCGACGCCGAGGTGGTGAGCCACAACTGATGATGCGCGCCGGCATGATCAAGCGCCTGGGCGCCGGCATCTACAGCTACATGCCGATGGGCCTGCGCGTGATCCGCAAGGTCGAGGCCATCATCCGCGAGGAGATGAACCGCGCCGGCGCGGTCGAGTTGCTGATGCCGGTGGTGCAGCCGGCCGAGCTGTGGAAGGAGTCGGGGCGCTTCCAGGCCTACGGGCCCGAGCTGCTGCGCGTGAAGGACCGGCACGAGCGCGACTTCATCGTGCAGCCGACCAGCGAAGAGGTCATCACCGACATCGCGCGCCAGGAGCTGCGCAGCTACAAGCAGCTGCCGAAGAATTTCTATCACATCCAGACCAAGTTCCGCGACGAGCGCCGGCCGCGCTTCGGCGTGATGCGCGGGCGCGAGTTCACGATGAAGGACGCCTACTCGTTCGACCGCGACGTCGCCGCGGCGAAGAAAAGCTACGACGCGATGTACGCGCCTACGGCGCGATCTTCGACCGCATGGGCCTGAGCTATCCGCGCCGTGGCGGCCGACACCGGCGCCATCGGCGGCGACGCTTCGCACGAGTTCCAGGTGATCGCCGACACCGGCGAAGACGCGATCGTCTACTGCCCGACGAGCGACTACGCGGCCAACATCGAGCTGGCCGAAGCGCTGCCGCTGATCGTGCAGCGCGCCGCGCCGGCCGAGCCGATGAAGAAGACGCCGACGCCGGGCAAGAGCACCTGCGAGGACGTGGCCGCGCTGCTCGGCCTGCCGCTGCAGCGCACGGTCAAGTCGCTCGTGCTCGCCACCGACGAGAAGAACGAGGCCGGCGACATCGTCAAGAGCACGGTGTGGCTGCTGCTGGTGCGCGGCGACCACAGCCTGAACGAAGTCAAGGCCGGCAAGGTCGCGGCCTTCAAGAGTGGCTTCCGCTTCGCGACCGTGGCCGAGATCGACGCGCACTTCGGCTGCAACGCCGGGCTACCTCGGCCCGATCGGCACGAGCAAGCCGGTGAAGGTGGTCGCCGATCGCACGGTGGCGAACATGAGCGACTTCGTCTGCGGCGCCAACGAGGCCGACTTCCACTTCACCGGCGTCAACTGGGGCCGCGACCTGCCCGAGCCCGACCTCGTCGCCGACATCCGCAACGTCGTCGAAGGCGACCCTTCGCCCGACGGCAAGGGCGTGCTCGCGATCCAGCGCGGCATCGAGGTCGGCCATGTGTTCTTCCTCGGCACCAAGTACAGCCTGGCGATGAACGCCAACTACCTCGACGAGGCCGGCAAGCCGCAGCTGATGGAGATGGGCTGCTACGGCATCGGCGTCACGCGCATCCTCGGCGCGGCGATCGAGCAGAACCACGATGCGCGCGGCATCGTCTGGCCCGATGCGATCGCGCCGTTCGCCGTGGTCATCTGCCCGATCGGCTACGACCGCAGCGAGGCGGTCAAGCAGCAGGCCGACGCGCTTCACGAGCAGCTCGCCGCCGCCGGCATCGACGTGATGCTCGACGACCGCGGCGAACGCCCCGGCGCGATGTTCGCCGACTGGGAGCTGATCGGCGTGCCGCACCGCGTCGTGATCTCCGAGCGCGGGCTCAAGGACGGCAAGGTCGAGTACCAGGGCCGGCGCGACGCTGCGGCCACGGCCATGACGCCGGATGTGCTGATGGCGCGGCTCGCCGCAGGTCGTGCGTCGGCGCCCTCATCGGCTTGATTCGCCAGCCTGATCGCGAGCGCCCTTGCCCGACGCGCTGCGGGGCGCTGGCGGCCATCGCCAGCCTCGTGCTGCGCCGGCGCGGGCCGCTCGAAGCGTGGATGGCGCGTCGATGAGCGCGATGCTGCGTCGACGCCTGCTGCTGGCATCTCTGGCGGCGCCGTGCGCACCGACGGCTTGGGCTGGCGGCCAGGTCGAGGAGCCGCTGGCCGACTCGGTGCGCTCGGCCTTGTCTGCCGCCATTGCCGCAGCGGCGCCGCCCAGGCCGGCATTCGACCAGATCGAGGAGCGGCTGGCCTATCTGCGCTGGCAAGGCGCGTGAGCGAGCGCCTGAAGCGCTACAAGGCCGAGCGCTCGACGCGCGTCGAGTTCCTCGACACGCTCTGGTACGAGAGCAAGCGCGCCGGGCTGGAACCCGAACTGGTGCTGGGGCTGATCCAGGTCGAGAGCGGGTTTCGCAAGTACGCCATCAGCGTCGTCGGCGCGCGCGGCTACATGCAGATCATGCCGTTCTGGGCACGACTGATCGGCGACGGCGATGCCGCCAAGCTGTTCCACATGCAGACCAACCTGCGCTTCGGCTGCGTCATCCTGCGCCACTACCTCGAACGCGAGCGCGGCGACCTGTTCCTGGCGCTGGGCCGCTACAACGGCAGCCGCGGCCGAGCCGAGTATCCGAACGCGGTGTTCGCCGCGCGCTCGCGCTGGCTCGTCAAGTGATCACAGGCCGCCCCAGGCCTGCGGCGCGGCGCCGCTCACGCCGGCCAGCGCCAGCACGCGCTCGACCGAATCGCCGACCAACTGCTCGATCGTGCTCGGCCGGTGATAGAACGCCGGCAGCGGCGGGAACACGATCGCGCCCATCTCGGTGGCGGCCGTCATGTTGCGCAGGTGCGCCAGGTTGAACGGCGTCTCGCGCACCATCAGCACCAGGCGGCGGCGCTCCTTGAGCGTCACGTCGGCCGCGCGCGTCAGCAGGTTGTCGCCGAAGCCGTGCGCGACGGCGGCCAGCGTCTTCATCGAGCACGGCGCGACCACCATCGCCGAGGTGTCGAAGCTGCCGCTGGCGATGCACGCGCCGATGTCGCCCGGGGCATAGCATGCGTGGCCAGCTGCTCCAGTGCGGCGCGATCGAGGCCCAGTTCGTGGTGCACGTTGAGCACGCCCGCGGGCGTGACCACCAGGTGCGTCTGCACGCCCAGCACCTGGCAGCGCTCGAGCAGACGCACGCCGTAGATCGCGCCGCTGGCGCCGGTGATGCCGACGACCAGCCGCAACGACATCAGGCCAGCGCCGTGCCGCCCCGAGCGGCCTGAGGCCTTGCAGGCCGCGGCATCGCGAGACGCGAGCGCCTCCTCGTGGGCTCGGTTCTTCAAGCCGCTTTGCCGAGCACCTGCTGCAGCTCGCCGGCCTGGTACATCTCCATCATGATGTCCGAGCCGCCGACGAACTCGCCGTTGACGTAGAGCTGCGGAATGGTCGGCCACTTGGCGTAGTCCTTGATGCCCTGGCGCACCTCTTCGTCTTCGAGCACGTTGACCGTCTTCAGGTCATCGACGCCGCAGGCCTTGAGGATCTGCACCGCGCGGCCGGAGAAGCCGCACATCGGGAACTGGGCCGTGCCCTTCATGAAGAGCACGACGCGGTTGTCGTGGACGAGATCGCCGATGCGCTTTTGAACGTCGCTCATGGGAAGGGCCGAGGCTTTGCAAAAGCCGTGGTTATACGGCTTTTCGGCAAGCCATGACGCCGCGCGGCGCGACGGGCCTAAAAGGCGTAGGAAACGCCGACCTGCACCATCGGCGTGAGGCGCAGCTCGCGCAACAGATCATCGAGCGACTGGCTGCCGGTGATGCGAAGGCCGCCGCTGCCGTAGCTGCGCGCGGCAAAACCGAAGTCAGCCGACACTCCCCAGCCGCCGCGCAGCGACGCGCCCGACCAGCCGATGCCGACATAGGGCACCGCCGTCCAGGGCTCGGCGGCAACTTCGAGGCCGGGCAGGGCCAGGCGCGACTGGCGCAGCGTCGTCAGGCCCAGGCCGGGTCCGTTGGAAAAGGCCGGCGTGCCGAGTGCGAGCGAGCGTTGCCCCAGCAGCACGCCACTCGTGGCCCGAAAGCCGCTGCTGATCTGGCCTTGGCCGAGTCGCGTACGGCTGAAGTAGTAGTCGCCGAGCACGACGCCGGCCTGCTGCTGCCATGAGGCATTGCCGCCTTCGGTCAGGGCAGCGCTGGTATTCAGGCCGATGCGCGCTCGCAGGCGCGGCCCGAACAGGGCGTTGTCGTCGAGTGTCAGGCCCTCGGCCCAGGCGGGCGCTGCAGCGGCAAACAAGACAGCGGACAAGCCGACTCGGCCGGTCCAACGGATGACGGAAACATGCTTCATCGCTCTGCTCCCCTGGGCACCGTGGGGTGCCTCTTGCGAATGCATGCTACGCCGATGACCGCTGCGCGTGGCCCGCAATCTGTGAGCAGCACTGCCGCAGTCGCGGGGATTTCGCGGCGGGTGTTGCCATAACCCGTCAGCGGCCAGTCACGCTTTCCGACGCCCGCCGGTGACACGTGGCTTGCGGGCGAGGTCGGCGCGGGTGGTGACTGCTGTCAGGCCGGCGGTTCGAAGGGCGGCACGGACAGCGCTACCCTGCTCGGCGCCATGTTCGAGCAACAGCCAGGCCGCGTCGGCCAGGTGGTGCGGCGCGCCGGCGACGACGCGTTCGATATCGGCCAGGCCGTCGCCACGATCGCTGGCCGGCGTCAGCGCCAGCGCCGGCTCGTGCCGCAGGTCGGCCAGGTGCGGGTCGGCCGCGGCGATGTAGGGCGGGTTCGACAGCACCAGGTCGAAGCGCAGCGGCGGCACGGGCGGCCCACCAGGCGCCGTGCATGCCAGTCGACCTCCAAGCCGAGCGCGCTGGCCGTTGCCGCGTGCCACCGCCAGCGCGCCCGCGCTCGACGTCGGCGGCGTGGACTCGGCGTGCGGGCAGGCGTGCTTGACGGCCAGCGCGATCGCGCCGCTGCCGGTGCCCAGGTCGACGACCGCGGCGCGGGCAGGCGCTGCGGCCAGTTCGAGCGCCCAGTCGACCAGCGTCTCGGTGTCGGGCCGCGGCACCAGCACGTCGGGCGTGACGTGCAGGCGAAGGCCGTGGAACTCGCGCTCGCCGACGCAGGTAGGCCAGCGGCTCGCCGCCAGCGCGCCGTGCGATCAGGCGCATGCAGCTCCGTGCGCTGCGCATCGTCGATCGCCGCGTCGTCGTGCGCGATCACCCACGCGCGCGGCCGATCGAGTGCGTGCGCAACAGCAGTTGTGCATCGAGCCGGTCGACGCCAGCGCCGCGCGCGTGCGCCAGAGCCTGAGCGACGGTTTTCACCGCAGCGTCTGGCCGCTTTCCAGCGCCGCCAGTTGCTCGGCAGCGCGCGCGGCCTGCAGCGCGGCGATCACTTCGTCGAGGTCGCCGTCCATCACCGTGCCGAGCTTGTACAGCGTCAGGTTGATGCGGTGGTCGGTGAGCCGCCCCTGCGGGAAGTTGTAGGTGCGGATGCGGTCGCTGCGGTCGCCGCTGCCGATCAGGCCCTTGCGCGTGGCGGCTTCCTTGGCGGCGCGCTCGCTGCGGTCCTTGTCGCGCAGCCGCGCCACCAGCACCGCCATCGCCTTGGCCTTGTTGCGGTGCTGCGAGCGGTCGTCCTGGCATTCGGCCACGATGCCCGGTCGGCAGGTGGGTGATGCGGATCGCGCTGTCGGTCTTGTTGACGTGCTGGCCGCCGGCGCCGCTGGCGCGGAAGGTGTCGATGCGCAGCTCGGCCGGGTTGAGCTGCACCTCGTCGGCCTCGTCGGGCTCGGGCATGCACGGCCACGGTGCAGGCGCTGGTGTGGATGCGGCCCTGGCGTCTCGGTGGCGGGCACGCGCTGCACGCGGTGGCCGCCGGATTCGAACTTGCAGCCGCCGTAGACGCCGGCGCCCTCGATGCGCAGCACGACCTCCTTGTAGCCGCCGAGCTCGGCCGCGCTCTCGCGACATCACCTCGGTGCGCCAGCCGCGGCGCTCGCACGTAGCGCAGGTACATGCGCGCCAGGTCGCCGGCGAACAGCGCCGACTCGTCGCCGCCGGTGCCGGCGCGGATTTCGAGGAAGGCGTTGCGCTCGTCGTCCGGGTCGCGCGGCAGCAGCGCGGCTCTGCAGCTCGGCGTGCAGTCGATCGCAGGTCGGCCTGGCGCTGCGCGATCTCTTCCTCGGCCATCTCGGCCATCTCGGGGTCGGCCAGCATCTCGCGCGCGGCGCCGAGATCGCGCTCGCGCTGCTCGTAGCGGCGAACAGCGCTCGACCAGTGCGGCGACTTCGGCCTGCTCCGGCGAGCGTCGCGGTAGCGCTTCATGTCGCCGCCGATCGCCGGGTCGGCCAGGTGGCGTCGAGTTCGTCCAGGCGCAGCGCGAGGCGCTCGAATTGCTGGCGGAGGGAGTCTTTCATCGGTGGTGGATGCGGCAGCGCGAGCGCGCGGCCGCGAGTGCGGTCGCGCGGCCGAGCGAGCGCGTCGCTAGAGCTGAGCGTCGCTCGCCGCCGTCGGGCGCGCGCGGCGTGCTGGCGCAGGAACAGGCGCGAGACGGCGTCGCGCCAGCTGCTCGCGCTGCTCGGCGTCGGCCGCGTTGCAGCTCGGCCAAGCGCCGTGCAGCATCTTCTGCGTCAGGCCGCGCGCCAGCGCTTCGAGCACCGTCGCCGCTCGTCGCCCGCGCGCCAGCAGCTTGCGCGCGCGCGCAATCTCGGCCGCGCGCCAGTCGTCGGCCTGCGGTTGAGCGCCTGGATCAGCGGCACGCTGGCGCGCTGGTCGAGCCAGTGCGCGAAGCTCTGCACGCCGGCGTCGATGATGGCCTCGGCCTGCTCGACGGCGGCCTGGCGCTTCTCGCCGGCGGTCTGCACCAGCGCCGACAGGTCGTCGACGGTGTAGAGGTAGACGTCGGCGAGCTTGGCGACTTCGGGCTCGATGTCGCGCGGCACCGCCAGGTCGACCATGAACATCGGCCGGCGGCGTCGCGCCTTCAGCGCGCGCTCGACCGCGCCCAGGCCGATGATCGGCAGCGTGCTCGCGGTGCAGGAGACGACGATGTCGAAGTCGGGCAGGCGCTCGGGCAGATCGGCCAGGCGCAGCGCCTGGGCGCCGAAGCGTGCGGCCAGCTCCTCGCCGCGTTCGAGCGTGCGGTTGGCCACCGCCATCGACTTCGGTTCGCGCGCGGCGAAGTGCGTGGCGACCAGTTCGATCATCTCGCCGGCGCCGACGAACAGCACCGTCTGCTGGCGCAGGTCCTCGAACAGCTGCGACGCCAGCCGCACCGCGGCGGCGGCCATGCTGATCGAGTGCGCGCCGATCTCGGTGGAGGTGCGCACTTCCTTGGCCACCGCGAAGGAGCGCTGGAACAGCTGGTGCAGCGTGGTGCCCAGCGTGCCGGCCTCGTCGGCCTCGCGCACCGCCTGCTTCATCTGGCCCAGGATCTGCGGCTCGCCCAGCACCATCGAGTCGAGCCCGGTGGCGACGCGAAAGGCGTGGCGCGCCGCCGCGCGGTCTTCGACCGCGTAGGTCTAGCCGCCGAGCTGGCCGGGGCTGACGCCGCCTTGCGCGGCCAGCCACTCCATCGCCGGCTGCACCAGCGCCGCGGCCTCGTGCGCGTCGGCGGCAAGGTAGAGCTCGGTGCGGTTGCAGGTGGACAGCAGCGCCGCCTCGGGCGCAGCGCGTGACAAGCGCTGTGTCAGCGCGCGCAAAGGGTCCTGCAACTGGTTCGGCGCGAACGCAAAACGGCCACGCAGGTCCAGCGGCGCGGTGGTGTGGTTCAGGCCGAGGGTCAGAACGCCCATGGCGCGATTCTAGAATCGCGCGCACTTTCCTTCTTCCGGCTCGCATGGGACCGTTCGACGCGCTCTGGCACGCACTCAATTTCCTTGCTCCCGCCCTGGGCGTGGCGGCGATCGCGGCGGCCGTGGCCAAGCTGCTGTGGCGGCGCGATCTGGCCGGCGTGGCCTGGCTGCGGCTGACGCTGTGGGGCACGCTGGGCGGGGCCGCGGCGTTGGTCGGCGGGCTGGTGGTCTTCGGCCGCGACGGCGCGATGGCGAGCTACGGGGCGCTGGCGCTGGCCATCGCGCTGGCGCTGTGGTGGGCCGGCTTCGCTCGGCGCTGAATCAGGCCGTCACGACTTCGCCGCGCAGCGAGTGCGGCAGTGCTTGCGTGATCGTCACGTCGATCATCTGCCCCATCAGCCGCGGCATGCCCTTGAAATTGACGATGCGGTTGCACTCGGTGCGCCCCATCAGCTCCGACGCGTCCTTGCGCGACGGCCCTTCGACCAGCACGCGCTGCACGGTGCCGACGCGCGTGGCGCCGATCTCACGCGCCTGCGCCTCGATGCGCGCCTGAAGGGTCTGCAGACGCGCCAGCTTGACCGCCTGCGGCGTGTCGTCGGGCAGCGCCGCGGCCGGCGTTCCCGGACGCGCGGAGAACACGAACGAGAACGAACTGTCGAAGCCGACGTCGTCGATCAGCTTCATCAGTCTGGCGAAGTCGTCATCGGTCTCGCCCGGGAAGCCGACGATGAAGTCCGACGACAGGCTGAGATCGGGCCGCACCGCGCGCAGTTTGCGCACCGTGCTCTTGTATTCCATCGCGGTGTAGCCGCGCTTCATCGCCGCCAGGATGCGGTCGCTGCCGTGCTGCACCGGCAGGTGCAGGTGGCTCACCAGCTTGGGCAGGCGGCCGTAGGCCTCGATCAACCGTGGCGTGAACTCGTTCGGGTGGCTGGTGGTGTAGCGGATGCGCTCGATGCCGGGGATGTCGTGCACGTAGTCGAGCAGCAGCGCGAAGTCGGCGATCGCTGCCGCGCCGCGCCAGGCGTTGACGTTCTGGCCGAGCAGGTCACTTCCTTGACGCCCTGGTCGGCCAGGCCCGCCACTTCGGTCAGCACGTCGTCGAACGGCCGGCTGACCTCTTCGCCGCGGGTGTAGGGCACGACGCAGTACGAGCAGTACTTGGAGCAGCCTTCCATGATCGAGACGAAGGCGCTCGCGCCCTCGACCTTGGCCGGCGGCAGGTGATCGAACTTCTCGATCTCTGGAAAGCTGATGTCGACCTGCGGCCGCGCGCTGGCGCGTCGCGCGTCGATCATCTGCGGCAGGCGGTGCAGGGTCTGCGGCCCGAAGACGATATCGACATAGGGTGCGCGCTCGACGATCGCCGCGCCCTCCTGGCTGGCGACACAGCCGCCGACGCCGATCAGCACGCCTTTGCTCTTCAGGTGCTTGACGCGACCCAGATCCGAGAACACCTTTTCCTGCGCCTTCTCGCGCACCGAGCAGGTGTTGAACAGGATCAGGTCGGCCTGCTCGACATCGGTCGTCGGCTCGTAGCCCTGCGCGACACGCAGCACATCGGCCATCTTGTCCGAGTCGTACTCGTTCATCTGGCAGCCGAAAGTCTTGATGAAGACTTTGCGGGCAGGTGTGGTCACGGCTTCGTCCAGCGCTGCAGCGTCGGGTCGAACTGCCAGCGTTGCGCTTCTTCGGCCGTGCGCGGCCACGGCAGGCGACGTGCTTCTTCGTCGGTCAGCAACCAAACGTCACGCACCAGGCCCATGCCGTCGAGCGTGTAGTTGACGAGCACCTTCTGCTCGATCAGCGAGCCCGACAGCGTGATCAAGTTCTGCTGATTGCGGATGCGCGCCCCAGGCGCCAACCGCGCCGGCTTGCCGTTGAGCAGGGCCTCGGGGGGTGCCATGACGATCAACTCGCCGCGCAGCGCGTTGCTTTCAAAAACGCGCTGCGCCTGTGCGGGCAGGGCGATGAACAGCGCGGCGAGCAGCGCGAGGGCACAACGGATCATGGTGTTTGGTGGCGCTTCAGGGATTCGAACCCCGGACCTGCGGATTATGATTCCGTCGCTCTAACCGACTGAGCTAAAGCGCCTGAGCGGCAAATTATAGAGGCGCCGATGACGGTGCTTCACGCCGGGCTTCGGCCCACCACCCTGCACGAACCCGAGGCGCGAGCCAGGCCGATGTTCAGCTTTTTTCGCAAGAAGTCCGTGCCGGCGCCGGCCGCTGACATCGTGGCGCCGGCCGCAGCGCCTGCCGAACCGGCGGCGCGCCAGGGGTGGATGGTGCGCCTGTCCGCCGGGCTGAAGAAGACGGGCAGCAGCATCGCCGGGGTCTTCACCGGTGCGCGCATCGAGGACACGCTGTACGAAGAGCTGGAAACGGCGCTGCTGATGGCCGATGCCGGCGTCGGCGCGAGCGCCTTTCTGCTCGACGACCTGAAGCTGCGCGTCAAGCAGACCAAGGCCACCGAACCCGCAGCGGTGAAGGGCCTGCTTGCCGATGCCATCGCCGAGCTGCTTGCGCCCTTGCAGCGCCCGCTCGAGCTGCAGGCCGCGGGCAGCACCGTGATCATGGTGGTGGGCGTCAACGGCGCCGGCAAGACGACGACTATCGGCAAGCTCACACGCCACCTCGCCGATACCGGCAACAAGGTGCTGCTCGCAGCGGCCGACACCTTCCGCGCCGCGGCGCGCGAGCAGCTCGCAGTCTGGGCCGGCCGCAGCAACGTCGAGATCGTCAGCCAGGAAGGGGGCGACCCGGCCGCGGTGACTTTCGACGCCGTCAGCGCCGGCCGTGCGCGCGGCTGCGACGTGGTCATCGCCGACACCGCGGGCCGCCTGCCGACGCAGCTGCATCTGATGGAAGAGCTGAAGAAGATCAAGCGCACCATCGGCAAGGCGCAGGACAGCGCACCGCACGAGGTGCTGCTGGTGGTCGACGGCAACACCGGTCAGAACGCGCTGGCGCAGGTCAAAGCCTTCGACGAAGCGCTGGCGCTGACCGGGCTGGTCGTGACCAAGCTCGACGGCACTGCCAAGGGCGGTGTGCTGGCGGCGCTGGCGCTGTGGGGGCGCGAACGCGCGTCGGGGCCGGTGCCGGTGTATTTCATCGGCGTTGGCGAGACGCTGGAAGACCTCGAAACCTTCGACGCGCGCGAATTCGCGCAGGCGCTGCTGGCTTGACCTGCGTTCAGCGGCGACCGGTGCTGCTGAACGGATCGGGCGGGTTGACCTTGGGCTGCGTCCGTGACCGCTGTTCCGACTCCAGCGGAATGCGTCCGCTGTCGAGATCGTCGAACCAGGTCGAAGGCGGCGGCTCGCGCAGCGGGCCGTCGTCGTCGAGCGGGATCGTGTGCACCTCGGGCACCGGGATGCTGCCCGGCGCCGGCCGTCCCGCCACCTTGGGCTCGACGATCTCCGGCCGACGCGCCCCGGCTTCCTCGATGTCGCCGATGCGCTGTGTGATCTGGTCGCGCGCCAGTTCGTACGAAGGCAGCGACTCCTCGCGCCACACGAAGACCTTGACGCCGGCGGCCTTGAGCACGCGCGTCATGCGCGTGCGCCGACGTTCCGCGCGCTCGCTGCTGCGCACGGACGTCAGCAGCACGACGCCGATCACCAAGGTCGAGCGGTCGCAGATGACGAGGTCGGCGCACAGATGGCCGACCCGCGTCAGCCACTCGGCATAGGAATGGCGCCGCGGCACCTTGACGAAGCGCGCCAACGGCACCTGCGCGAACATCATGCATTCGGGCAGGGCCTTGACCAGCACTTCGTGCGCCGAGCGCTCGCCGCCGGTCAGCAGGCGCGTCACCTCGGGCGGCCACGCGGCCACCGTGTCGATGTCCTCGACAGCGCGACCGCGCTTGCTGGTCACCGGTTCGTCGGTAACGACCTGGCGCCGACGTTGCATCAGCAGCACGACGGCGATGCCCAACAGCACCACGCCGACGAGCAACATCATTTCAAGGGACATCCTGCTTCTTCTCCCAAGCGATCGGCCGCTCCACCGATCAATGACGATACGCGCCGCAGGCTGCGGCGTCATCCCCAAGAGTAACAGCAAGCCCGCGGGATAACCCGAGGGCGACGCGCAGCGATTCAGCGCATCAGGCCGCGCGGCCCGCCCATGCCGCCCGCACCACCGAAGCGGCGCATCATCTTGGCCAAGCCGCCACCCTGCATCTTCTTCATCATGCCGCGCATCTGCTCGAACTGGTTGAGCAGGCGGTTCACGTCCTGCACCTGCACGCCGGCGCCGGCAGCGATGCGGCGCTTGCGGGTGGCCTTGATCAGCTCGGGCTTGCGTCGTTCGCCGGGCGTCATCGAGCAGATGATGCCTTCCATGCGGCGCACGTCGCGCTCGGCGCGGTCCATGTCGGCGGGGCTCGGCTGGCCGGCCTTGGCGGTGAGCTGGCTCGGCAGCTTGTCCATCAACCCCGACAGCCCGCCCATCTTCTTCATCTGCGAGATCTGAACCAGGAAGTCGTTGAGGTCGAAGCCGTCGCCGCTCTTCAGCTTGTCGGCGACCTTCTTCGCCGCGTCGAGGTCGACGCCCTTCTGCACCTCTTCGACCAGGGCGACGATGTCGCCCATGCCCAACACGCGGCCGGCGTGGCGCTCGGCGTCGAAGACTTCCAGGCCGTCGATCTTTTCCGACACGCCGGCGAACTTGATCGGCGCGCCGGTGACCTGGCGCACCGACAGCGCCGCGCCGCCGCGCGAATCGCCGTCGAGCTTCGTCAGGATCACACCGGTCAGCGGCAGCGCATCCTTGAACGCCTTGGCGGTGTTGATCGCGTCCTGGCCCTGCATCGCGTCGACCACGAACAGCGTCTCGACCGGATTCAACACCGCATGCAGCTCGCGAATCTCGGCCATCAACGCCTCGTCGATCGCCAGGCGCCCGGCCGTGTCGACCAGCAGCACGTCGAAGAAGTGCCGCTTGGCGTGGTCGAGCGCGGCCAGCGCGATCTCGCGCGGCTTTTGCTGCGGGGTCGATGCGAACCACTCGGCGCCGGCCTGCTTCGTCACGGTCTTCAACTGCTCGATCGCCGCTGGCCGATAGACGTCGGCACTGACCGTCAGCACCTTCTTCTTGCGACGCTCGATCAGATGCTTGGCGAGCTTGGCGGTCGTGGTCGTCTTGCCCGCGCCCTGCAGGCCGGCCATCAGGATCACCGCCGGCGGCTGCGCCACGAGGTCGATGTCGGCGATGCCCGCACCCATCGTCGCCGCCAGCTCGCGATGCACGATCCCCACCAGCGCCTGACCCGGGTTGAGCGAGCCCGCCACCTCCTGGCCCAGCGCTTTTTCCTTGACGCGTGCGATGAACTCGCGCACCACCGGCAGCGCCACGTCGGCTTCGAGCAGCGCAACGCGCACCTCGCGCATCATGTCGGCGACGTTGGCTTCGGTGATGCGCGCCTGGCCACGCATCGTCTTGACCAGGCGTGACAGGCGGTCGGTGAGGGCGGAGGCCATCTCGATGTGCTCGATGCGAAAGTAAACTGCTCGCATGAGTGTAGCCACGGCCTTGAACGCCCCGATCTCGACATGAACCTCACGCTGCCGTGGGCGCTGGGTCTGGTGGCGATGCTTTCCTACACCGCTGCGGCCTGGCCCGTTGCCGTGAAGCGGCGTTGGCCCGATCTGGCGTTGGCCGTCGGCTGGGTCGCGCATGGCATCGCGTTGTGGCTCGACGTTGCCGGCTTCGGCGCGCAGACCCCCGGCGCGCGCTTCGGTTTCGCGCCGGCGCTGTCGGCCACGGTGTGGATCGTGATCGCGGTGCATGCGATCGAGAGCCGCCTGCTGCCCTTGCCGGCAGTGCGCCTGCTGCTGGCGGTTGCGGCGACGCTGGCGGTGCTGCTGGCGGCGCTGTATCCGGGCGAGTCGCGCCCCGCGGCGGCTGCATCGGGCGCGGCATGGTTGCCGCTGCACTGGCTGCTTGGCGTGGTGTCGTACGGCCTGTTCGCGGTGGCGGTGTTGCATGCGTGGCTGCTCGACGGCGCCGAGCGCCGCCTGCGCACGGCCGGCGCGCCGTTGCCCGGCGCAGGTCGGGGTGGCGGCGTGCCGCTGCTGCAGCTCGAGCGGCTGACGTTTCGCTTCGTCGAGGTCGGCTTCATCGTGCTCAGCACGGCCTTGCTGTTGGGCGCGCTGCTCGCCGAACGTTGGCGCTGGGACCACAAGACGGTGTTGTCGCTGCTGGGTTGGGCGACGTTCGCCGTGCTGATCGGCGGGCGTCATCTGCGCGGCTGGCGCGGCCGGCGCGCCACACGCTGGGTCTATGCCGGCGCGCTGTTGCTGTTGCTGGCCTACGTCGGCGCGCGCTTCGTGCTCGAGGTGGTGTTGCAGCGGGGCGCGGCCTGATGGTCAAGGCGCTGATCGTCGCGCTCGCCGTGGCGCTGCTGCTTTGGCTGCTGTTCGGCCGCGGCCGACGCAGCAGCGGCGACGAGGCGTCGCGCCGCAGCGAACAAGGCCAGGTCGAGTCGATGGTGACCTGCGCGCAGTGCGGCGTGCACCTGCCGCGCACCGACGCACTGGCGGCGCGCGGCCTGCACTATTGCAGCGCCGAGCACCGCGACGGACCGCCGGCGCCATGACGGCCGGCGAGCGTCGCGGCGACAGCCGGCGCCACACCGATCGGCGCCTCGGAGCGCGGCGCGACAGCGACGGGGCGGCGCGCGACTCGCTGTTCGATGCCTTGGGCAACGACAGCGGCCCCGCGCCGCTGACCAGCGACTGGAGCGCGCTCGACCCACCGCGGCAGGGCCGTCTGCTTTCGCGCGAAGCCACGCGTGTCGTCTGGCAGGGCAGCAGCACCTTCGAGCGGCTGTACGAGACCTTCATCGGCGGCCGCGCCGCGCTCGGCATCGCGCTGCTGATGGCACAGGCCGCCGGGTTGATCCTGGGCCAGCGTTCGATGGCCGGCGTGCTGGTCAGCGGCGCCTATGCGATGCAGGCCCTGCTGGTGTGGCTGCTGCCGCGCGCGCGTCGCGTCGGACAACCGCACACCCACCTGACGCGCGGGCAGTGGCTGATGACGATGGGCGTCGATCTGGTGGCGTTCACGGCGCTGCATGCGTTCGAGCGGGCCGGCACCTTCAACTACGCGGCGCTGCTGGCCTTGCCGGCGCTGATCGGCGGCGTGCTGACGCCGCGTCCGTTCGCGCTGGCCACCACCGCGGCGGCGTCGCTGATGCTGCTGGCGGTGGCGTTGCGCGGCGACGTGGCGGCCGGCGACTTCAACGCCGCCTTCGCGCCCGCCGGCCTGACCGGTATCGGCCTGTTCGTCATCACGCTGCTGGCGGGCGAGCTTTCGCGCAATCTGGCCACCGAGGAGCGCGCGGCGCGCGAAAGTCTCGAGCTGGCGCGCCAGCAGGTGCAGTTGAACCGCCTCGTCATCGAGGAGATGGGCGACGGCGTGATGGTGGTGGATCGGCGCGGTCGTGTGCGCGTGGCCAACCCCGCGGCGCGGCGCCTCCTGGCGGCGCAGGGCCTGGCCCCCGAGCCGCCGTTCCAGTTGCAGGACGATCCGGCCTGGGCCGCGCTGCGGGCGCAGGTGATGGCCGCGTTCGATGCCGGCGAGTGGCCGCGCCACGGCCAGGACGTGGTCGTGCCGATTTCCTCGACGAGCGCGCGCACGCTGCGGCTGCGCGCGCGCTTCACGCGCTCGCGTTCGCTCGGCAATGAAGCCGACGCGGCGGGCGGCCCTGCCGAAGCCTTGTGCGTGTTGTTCCTCGAAGACCTGCGCCAGGTGCAAGCGCGCGTGCGCCAGGAAAAACTGGTGGCGATGGGCCGCGTCTCGGCCGGCATCGCGCACGAGATCCGCAACCCGCTGGCCGCGATCGCGCAGGCCAACGCCTTGCTGCAGGAAGAAGCGGCCGATGGCGAACAGCAGATGCTGACGGCGATGGTGGCCGACAACGTCGAGCGCCTGAAGCGAATCGTCGACGACGTGATGGAGGTGGCACCGGCTGCAGAGCCGCAGCCGCGGCCGATGGATCTGGGCGCCGAGCTCGGCCGCATCGTCGCCGACTGGGCCCGCACCAACGACGTGGCGCTGGGCAGCGGCAGCCGGCTTCAGATCGACCTGCCCAGCGAAAGCCTGCCCGTCGTCTTCGACCCCGATCACCTGCGCCGCGTTCTGGTCAACCTGCTCGACAACGCGCGCCGCCACGCCAGCCAGACGCCGGGTGCGATCTGGCTGGCAGCGCGTGCGTCGTCGAGCGAGCAGGCGCGTCTGGCCGTGGCAAGCGACGGCCAAGCGATCCCGCCCGACATCGAGCCCTACCTGTTCGAGCCCTTCTTCTCGACGCGCAGCCGCGGCACCGGGCTGGGCTTGTATATTTGCCGCGAACTGTGCGAACGCTACGGCGGCAGCATCGATTACTGGCAGCATGCGGCGCCGGCGCGCCACTGCAACGAGTTCGTCGTCACGCTGCGCGTGGCACATGCCGGCACCACGCCACCGAACCAGACCAGCCTGCTGCCGTGACCCAGAGCGCCGACGCGACGACCTTCAGCCTGCTCGTCATCGACGACGAGCCGGATCTGCGCACGCTCTACGAGCTGACGCTGCTGCGCGAGGGCTACGAGGTCGAGACTGCGGGCTCGGTCGAGGAGGCGCTGCAGATGTTGAAGGAGCGCGCCTACAGCGCGGTCATCACCGACATGCGCTTGCCCGACGGCACGGGCCTGGACATGCTGGCCCAGCTCGAAGCAGATGCGCGGCGCGAGAAGGCGATCGTCATCACCGCCTACGGCTCGGCCGAGAACGCGGTCGAGGCCCTTAAGGCCGGCGCCTACGACTACCTGACCAAGCCGGTCGACCTGCGCCAGTTCCGCCTCGTCGTCGCTTCGGCGCTGGGCCGCGTGCCGCAAAGCGCAGCGACGGTGGTGCCGTCGAGCCTGCCGCGTGCGGCGCGCAGCGAGCGCCATGAAGCGGTCGAAGCGGTCCGCGACCAGCCCGTGGCTGCGCCGCACGCCGCGCCCGTGCGCGATGCGTCGCGGGCGCAGGCCTTGAATCGCCTGTCGGGCGCGTCGCAGGCCATGCAGCAGGTGCGCGCGCTGATCGTCAAGGTGGCGCAAGAGCATGGCGCCGGCGATGGTGCAGGGCGAGTCCGGCACCGGCAAGGAGCTGGTGGCGCGCGCCATCCACGAGGTCAGCGTGCGCGCGGGCCAGCCCTTCATCGCCGTCAACTGCGGCGCCATTCCCGAACACCTGCTCGAGGCCGAGTTCTTCGGCTACCGCAAGGGCGCGTTCACCGGCGCCAACGAAGACCGCGAGGGTTTCTTCCAGGCGGCGCAGGGCGGCACGCTGTTCCTCGACGAGATCGGCGACCTGCCGCTGGCGATGCAGAGCAAGCTGCTGCGCGTCATCCAGGAGCGCTCGGTGCGGCCGGTCGGCGCGGTGGCGGAGACGCCGATCAACGTGCGCATCGTCAGCGCCACGCACAAGGACCTGGGTGCCGAAGTGCAGGCCGGGCGCTTTCGCCAGGACTTGTTCTACCGCCTGAACGTCATCCAGATCCGCGTGCCGCCGCTGCGCGAGCGGCTCGAAGACCTGGCGCCGATCTGCACCGCGTTGCTCGAACGCATTGCGCGCGAAGCCGGCCAGTGGCCGCCGTTGACCTTGACGCGCGAGGCCTTCGACGATCTGGGCCATCAGGCCTTCCCCGGCAATGTGCGCGAGCTCGAGAACCTGCTGCACCGCGCGGTGGCGATGTGCAACGGGCAGACCCTGTCGCGCGAAGACCTCGGGCTCGGCGATGTGCCCGTGGTCGAGGCGACGGACCGGTCGCAGATCGATGCCCGGATCGAGCAGCTGCGCGCCGCGCCGGCACGCTGGTCGAAGGCGCGCTGCCCGACAACCTCGAAACCTACCTCGACGGTGTCGAGCGCGACATCCTGGCGCGCGCCTTGGAGCGCCATCGCAACAACCGCACCGC
Source organism: uncultured beta proteobacterium (assembly GCA_963738605.1). Lineage (GTDB taxonomy): Bacteria > Pseudomonadota > Gammaproteobacteria > Burkholderiales > Burkholderiaceae_C > CADEEN01. The sequence goes on along the minus strand of CAVTXG010000006.1, from coordinate 87,148 downwards.
CGCCGGCGCCAGCCTGGGGCTGACGCTGCGCCAGATGCGCTATCGGATGGCGCGGCTGGGCGTGGTGGTGACGGGCAACGACGAATGAATGACGCCCCTAGCTCGCTGCGCTCGCGTCACCCGAGGGGAGTGCGTGCCGCTTGGGGCGGCCCGGCGCTGGCACGCGTTGCGCGCCCTTGCTCGCTGCGTTCGCGTCCCGCGGCGCGGACACGCCGTTGAAACGCGTCGTCTGGCGCGATGGCTGGTGGGTGCATGCGCACCGCGTGCGCTCGCCCAACTCCGGCCCGCGGCCCGCGGGCACAGAGCCCAGCCTGGTGATCGTGCACTCGATCAGCCTGCCGCCGGGACAGTACGGCGGTGATGCGGTCGAGCGCTTCTTCACCAACCGCCTCGATGCATCGGCGCATCCGTACTACGAGCAGATCGCGGCGCTGCGCGTCTCGGCGCACTTCTTCGTCCGCCGCGACGGCAAGGCGCTGCAGTTCGTCTCGTGCGACGAGCGCGCATGGCATGCGGGCGCGTCGTCATGGCGCGGCCGCGACAACTGCAACGACTGGTCGATCGGCATCGAGCTCGAGGGCCTCGAAGGCGAGCGCTTCGAGTGCGCGCAGTACCGTGCGCTTGCCCGTGTGCTGAGGGCGTTGGTCAGGCGCTGGTCACTGCGCGAACTCGTCGGTCATGAGCATGTGGCGCCGGGCCGCAAGGCAGATCCGGGGGCGCGCTTCGATTGGCCGCGCGTCGCGCGGAAGCTGCCGTCGCAACTGCGCGTGCCGCTCGGGGTGGGCGCAACAAGTTGAAGCCACTATCAGGGCAAGCCCGAGGCCGGTACACTACCGGTAGTGCTTTAATCACGGTTGGGCCCCCAGATGTAGTGCTAGCGGGTATGTCACGGATGTGCAAGTTGTCCCGCTGACTGCACCGGCCCCGCACAGCTTTTCCACAGCATTGCAAGCAACAACGGCATGTCGGCCGCGTGGGCGGCGCATGCTCGACAACCATCGAAACCTTGATCCGTCGCGCGCGGCTTTCTCAGCGCCGACCCACCGAACCGGAGCTTTCTTTCCATGCAGACCGTCGTCTCCAGCCCCACGACCTTGCCGTCCTTGCCCGCCGATGTGCCGGCCGTCCCGAAATCGCAGACCAGTGCCTACGTCGGCTACCAGATCATCCGCCGCAACGGCGCAGTGGTGGTGTTCGAGCCGAACAAGATCGCGGTGGCGTTGATGAAGGCCTTTCTCGCGGTGCACGGCACGCAGGGTGCGGCGTCGGCCAGCGTGCGCGAGACGGTCGAAGGCCTGACCGAGTCCGTGGTGCGCGCGCTGCTGCGCTCGCGTCCGGGCGGCGGCACCTTCCATATCGAAGACGTGCAGGACCATGTCGAGCTCGGCCTGATGCGCGGCGGCCATCACGAGGTGGCGCGCGCCTATGTGCTGTACCGCGAACGTCGTTCGCAGGAGCGCGCGAAGCAGAAGCAGGTGGAGTCCAAGCCGCGCCGCAGCGGCGGCGTGACGGTCATCGATCGCGGCCAGCGCGTGCCGCTCGACGAAGGCCGGCTGCAGTCGCTGGTCGAGTCGGCCTGCGCCGGCCTGGGCGCCGACGTGAAGGCCGAGCCGATCCTGGCCGAGACGCGCCGCAACCTGTACGACGGCGTGCCGATCGACGAGGTCTACAAGGCCTCGATCCTGGCGGCGCGCACGCTGATCGAGAAGGAGCCGGCGTACACGCGCGCCACGGCACGGCTGCTGCTGCACACCATCCGCAGCGAGATCCTCGGCGAGGAGGTGACGCAGGCTGAGATGGGCGCGCGCTACGCCGAGTACTTCCCGGGCTTCATCAAGAAGGGCATCGAGGCCGAACTGCTCGACGAGAAGCTGGCGCAGTACGACCTGGCCCGGCTGGGTGCGGCGCTGCAAGGCCGAGCGCGACCTGCAGTTCGACTACCTCGGCCTGCAGACCCTGTACGACCGCTACTTCCTGCACATCGACGAGCAGCGCATCGAGCTGCCGCAGGCCTTCTTCATGCGCGTGGCGATGGGCCTGGCGCTGAACGAGATCGACCGCGAGGCGCGCGCCATCGAGTTCTACGAAGTGCTGTCGAGCTTCGACTTCATGAGTCAGCACGCCCACGCTGTTCAACGCCGGCACGCAGCGCTCGCAGCTGTAGCAGCTGCTACCTGACGACGGTGGCCGACGACCTCGACGGCATCTACGAGGCGCTGAAGGAGAACGCGCTGCTGTCCAAGTTCGCCGGCGGCCTGGGCAACGACTGGACCAACGTGCGCGCGCTGGGCTCCTACATCAAGGGCACCAACGGCAAGAGCCAGGGCGTGGTGCCGTTCCTGAAGGTGGTCAACGACACCGCGGTGGCGGTCAACCAGGGCGGCAAGCGCAAGGGCGCGGTCTGCGCGTACCTGGAGACCTGGCACCTCGACATCGAGGAGTTCCTCGAGCTGCGCAAGAACACCGGCGACGACCGCCGCCGCACGCCACGACATGAACACCGCGAACTGGATTCCGGACCTGTTCATGAAGCGCGTGATGGAAGGCGGCGACTGGACCCTGTTCTCGCCGTCCAACCTGCCCCGACCTGCACGACAAGTTCGGCAAGGACTTCGAGGCTGCCTACGTGGCCTACGAAGCCAAGGCCGACCGCGGCGAGATCAAGCTGTTCAAGCGCATGCCGGCCAAGGACCTGTGGCGCAAGATGCTGTCGATGCTGTTCGAGACCGGGCATCCCTGGATCACCTTCAAGGACGCCTGCAATGTGCGCAGCCCGCAGCAGCATGTGGGCGTGGTGCACTCGTCAGCAACCTGTGCACCGAGATCACGCTCAACACCAACGACAGCGAGATCGCGGTGTGCAACCTCGGCAGCGTGAACCTGGCGCAGCATCTGAAGGACGGCGCGGTCGACCAGGCCAAGCTGAAGAAGACCGATCGCCACCGCGATGCGCATGCTCGACAACGTGATCGACATCAACTACTACGCGGTGAAGAAGGCGCGCGACAGCAACCTGCGCCACCGCCCGGTGGGGCTGGGCATCATGGGCTTCCAGGACTGCCTGTACCAATTGAAGCTGCCCTACGCCAGCGCCGAGGCGGTCGAGTTCGCCGACCGTTCGATGGAGGCCGTGTGCTACCACGCCTACTGGGCCTCGCACCGAGCTGGCCGCCGAGCGCGGCCGCTACTCGAGCTACCGCGGCTCGCTGTGGGACCGCGGCATCCTGCCGCAGGACTCGCTCGACGCTGCTGGCCGAGCAGCGCGGCGGCTACGTCGAGGTGGACAGCTCCGAGTCGATGGACTGGGACGCGCTGCGCGCGCGCATCGCCACGCACGGCATGCGCAACAGCAACTGCGTGGCCATCGCGCCCACGGCCACCATCTCCAACATCATCGGCGTCGATGCCTCGATCGAGCCCTGCTTCGGCAACCTGTCGGTCAAGTCCAACCTGTCGGGCGAGTTCACCGTCGTCAACGAGTACCTGGTGCGCGACCTCAAGGCGCTCGGCCTGTGGGACGACGTGATGGTGATGGACCTGAAGCACTACGAAGGCTCGCTGCGACCGATCGACCGCGTGCCCGAGTCGCTGAAGGCGCTGTATGCCACCGCCTTCGAGATCGAAGCCGCCGTGGCTGGTCGAGGCCGCGTCGCGGCGCCAGAAGTGGATCGACCAGGCGCAGTCGCTCAACATCTACATCGCCGGCGCCTCGGGCAAGAAGCTCGACGACACCTACAAGCTCGCGTGGCTGCGCGGCCTGAAGACCACCTACTACCTGCGCACCAAGGCCGCGACGCATGTCGAGATGAGCACCGTGACGAAGAGCCGGCACAACGCGGTGAGCAGTCGGCGGCTGCGCCGTCGTCGCTCGATGCGGTCGCTGCGCAAGCGCGCGCGCAACTCGATGCGCGCCGCATGCGCGACCGACGTCAAGTTCTGCGGCGTCGACGACCCGACTGCGAGGCATGCCAATGACTTGCAGCCTCATGCGACTCGAGGCGTGTCTGTGATCGCGCGCATGCACATGCGTTTTCACGATGCGTGAGCGCAACAACGCGAGCGCGCGAATGTCAAGAAGTGCTTGGTGTTCGCGCGCAACACTCTCGATAATTCTTCGCCATAGGAAGTACCTGAACACATGCTGGTCTGGGAAGACAACGTTCAAGCGAAGACGCAAGCGCAATCGCGAACCGCCGACGATGCGGTCGATGGCCGCGTCACCCCTGTCCGACTCGCACACAGCAGCCCGTTGCTGCTGCTGTCGATGCCGCCGCGACGAGCGCGCACCGCGAATCGCTGAAGGACACACGCCGTGTGTCGGTCGCCGACAAGCGCATCATCAACGGCCAGACCGACGTCAATCAGCTGGTGCCGTTCAAGTACAAGTGGGCGTGGGAAAAGTACCTCGCCACCTGCGCCAACCACTGGATGCCGCAAGAGATCAACATGTCGCGCGACATCGCGACCTGGAAGGATCCGAACGGCCTGACCGAAGACGAGCGCCGCATCATCAAGCGCAACCTCGGCTTCTTCGTCACCGCCGATTCGCTGGCGGCCAACAACATCGTGCTCGGCACCTACCGCCACATCACCGCGCCCGAGTGCCGCCAGTTCCTGCTGCGCCAGGCCTTCGAAGAGGCGATCCACACCCACGCCTACCAGTACATCGTCGAGTCGCTCGGCCTGGACGAGAGCGAGATCTTCAACGCCTACCACGAGGTCGCGTCGATCCGCGAGAAGGACGAGTTCCTGATCCCGTTCATCGACGCGGTGATGGACCCGCACTTCGTCACCGGCACCCCCGAGGCCGACCAGAAGCTGCTGAAGAGCCTGATCGTCTTCGCCTGCCTGATGGAAGGCCTGTTCTTCTACGTCGGCTTCACGCAGATCCTGGCGCTGGGCCGGCAGAACAAGATGACCGGCGCGGCCGAGCAGTACCAGTACATCCTGCGCGACGAGTCGATGCACTGCAACTTCGGCATCGACCTGATCAACCAGATCAAGCTCGAGAACCCGCAGCTGTGGACGCCGGCGTTCAAGGCCGAGATCAAGTCGCTGTTCCTGAAGGCCGTCGAGCTCGAGTACCGCTACGCCGAAGACACCATGCCGCGCGGCGTGCTCGGCCTGAACGCCTCGATGTTCAAGGGCTACCTGCGCTACATCGCCAACCGGCGCGCCACGCAGATCGGCCTGGAAGAGCTCTTCCCGAACGAGGAAAACCCGTTCCCGTGGATGAGCGAGATGATCGATCTGAAGAAGGAACGGAATTTTTTCGAGACGCGCGTGATCGAGTACCAGTCCGGTGGCGCGCTTTCGTGGGAATGATTCGAGTCTGTTGTTGAATGCATTTGGATGAGCGAGCGGGTCGCCAGAGCCGCGCCGCTCGATGTGAGAGATCAAGAACCCGCAGTGGGTGACACGAGGCCGACAAGAGCCGAAGCCAATCACTGCACCCCCGTTCACCGGACCGGCAAGACAAGCCGGGCGGTGAATCGCCGCGACAAGTCGAGCTCGATGCGTTGCGGTGCTCTTTGCAACTTGATCAAGGAGATCGAAATGGCAACTGCGAAGAAGAAGGCTCCGGCCAAGAAGGCCGCTGCGAAGAAACCGGCCGCGAAGAAGGCCGCGGAAGCCGTCCGGCGGCCAAGAAGGCCGGCGAAGAAGCCGGCGGCCAAGAAGGCCGCGAAGAAGCCGGCGGCGAAGAAGAAGGCCCGCGGCAAGAAGAAGGCAGCGAAGAAGGCGGCAAGAAGGCCGTCAAGAAGCCGGCCAAGAAGGCTGCGAAGAAGAAGGCCCCGGCGAAAAAGCCGCTGCAAAGAAGAAGGCGGCCCCAGCGAAGAAGCGCTGCGGCCAGAGGCTGCACGCTGCTGCGCGCTCCGGCGGCGCCTGCGGCCAAGACGACGTTGAGCCCCGCGGCCGCATGGCCGTTCCCGACGGGCAACAAGCCCTGAGGTAGCTCAGCAGACCAATGACAAACCCGGCCTCGGCCGGGTTTGTTTCTTCATGCGCCGCAACAGCGCCTCGTGTTCAGTACTCCATCGGCTGGGTATTGGCAAACGCAGGTGTCTTGCCGCCCGGATCCGCATCGCGGTCAACGCCGTCCGAAGCCAGGGCGAGGGCACGCTCGGCCGCAGCGCGGCGTTCTTCCGGCGTGCTGGCCGGGCGCGCGGCCGTTGCCCGTGCCGGCTGGTGCGAGCGGCGCAAATCCGAAATGGCCTTGCTGAGTTGGGCGATCTGGTCGCGCGCGTTGGCCGAGCGTTCGAGTGCGCCGTTGCGCGCCTCTTCGGCGCGCACCAGGCGCTGCTGCAGGAGCTCGACCTTCTGTCGCATCAGCCAGCGAGCGGTCAATGCGCCGACAGCACCGCCGATCAAGGCCGCTACCGAGATTTCGATCAAGGACAAGACTTGCACGCGTCACTCCGCTGTTTTTCTTACGTACTGTCACTTTAGCGGCGGCTCGGCACGGCTGGCGTGAACTTGACTCAATCGAGCATCTGGGTCGGCTCAAAGCGGTGATTTTGCCCGCCGCGGTGGGCGATCTTGTGGGCGCCCAGGCGGTTGCCCAGCGCCGCGGCGCGCAGCAGCGGCCAGCCGCGCTCGAGCGCATAGAGCAGGCCAGCGCGAACCGCATCGCCGCATCCCGTCGGGTCGACGAGCGCCTGCGCGCGCACGCCGGGCACGAGCGTGCGCACTCCGCGCTGCCAGACCTCGCAGCCCTGATCGGCCAGCGTCACCACGATGCCCTCGATGTTCGGCCGCATCGACATGTCTTGCAGCGACTGGCCGGTGCGCTCGCACAGCATGCGCCCCTCGTAGTCGTTGACGGCGACCCAGCGCGCCATGTCGAGCATCGCGCGATGTTCGGCGCCATCGAACTGCGGCAGCTGCTGGCCGGGATCGAAGATGAAAGGGATGCCGGCAGCGTGCAGCTGCTGCGCGTGCAGGGCCATCGCTTCGCGGCCGTCGGGCGCGATGATGCCGATCGTCAGGTCCGAGCGCTGCCCGCGCGTTGGCACCTGCGCCAGGTGCGCCACGCTCATCGCCCCCGGATGGAAGGCGGTGATCTGGTTGTTGTCCTGGTCGGTGATGATGGTGCACTGCGCGGTGTGCTCCTGGGCGTCGACATGGATCGACGTGATGTCGATGCCGAGTTGCTGCAGCCGGGCCAGGTACTCGCGCCCGTCCTCGCCGAGGGCGGCCAGAATCACCGGCTCGCCGCCCAGCATCTTCAGCGTGTAGGCGATGTTGCCGGCGCAGCCACCCCATTCGCGTCGCAGCGTCGGCACCACGAACGAAACGTTCAGGATGTGGACCTGCTCGGGCAGGATCTGCTGTGCGAAGCGGCCAGGAAAGTTGCAGATGGTGTCGAAGGCCAGGGAACCGCAGATCAGGGCAGGCATGGTGGAGGTCTCAGGTCTCTAGGGGTAGAACAGATCGATCGAGTAGCCGACGACGCGGCGATCACCGACGTCGAGCGTGGCCAGGGCCGACCACTCGGCGCCGGCGCCGAGGTCGGCAGGCGCCGCCGCGGCGAGCTCGTCGGGCCGCAGCGCTCGCCGCGAGACGATCTCGCCGCGCGCATCGGTCAGGGTCACGTCCAGCGCCGGCATCGCCACCGCCCAGGCCGCGCGGTTGCGCAGCGCCACCTGCAGGCGGTACAGCGGCGAGCCCTCGACGCGCGTCAGCCCGCTGCTCTCGACGGTGATCGCATCGAGCGCGCGCGGTGCCTGCACGCTGCAGTTCATCGAAGCGCACACCGCGCGCAGCACTTCGGCCGTGACCGGCCAGCGCGCGGCGACGATGTTGCGATGGTGCAGCGCCATCTGCGCCGCCAGCAGCAGCGGCAGCGCGGCGGCCGCTGCGATGGTCAGGCGCCGCACCACCGGCCGCTGCTGCTTCCAGCGCACGGCGCCGTCGGCCTCGCGTGCGAAGCTCGGCAGGATCGACGGCGGCCCCGCTTGCGACGACAGTGAGGACGGCCCGCCCAGCCCGCTGTCCAGCGGACGCGACTCGCCCAGCGTGTGGCTGCCGCTGTGTTCGAGCAGGGACAGCGCGGCCTCGTCTTCGTCGTCGTCGTCGGCCGACGGTTGCTGCAGCGCGCGGAAGGTCGCCATCGAGGCGGCGCGTTCGGCAGCGTGATCGGCTTGCGCATGCAACGGCGGGTCGTCGCGCAGCAGAGCCTGCGTCGGCGGATCGTCGTCGGCGTCCTCGCGGTCATCGGCGTAGCGCCAGGGCGGCGCTGCGACAGCGGCTGGCGGCGGCGCAGCCGGGAGCGGCGCGGGAGGGGGCACGGGGGCCGGTGTCGGCGCGGGTGCGAGCGTCGCACTGTGCAGCGGCATCGGCACCGGAGTGAGCCTCGCGCTCCAGATCGAACAGACCTTCCAGCGCGCTGAAGACGGTGCCGCAGCGGCCGCAGCGCACCCAGCCCTCGGACGCCTTGAGCTGGTCCTTCTGCACCCGGAACACGGTGCTGCAGGCGCTGCAACGCGTGGCCAGGCTCATCGTGCGTCCGGCGCTATCGTCGCCGTCATCAGGATCCAGCCGTCGTCGTGATCGGCGACAACGAGTGCGCAGTGCGGCGCGTAGGCGGCGCGCAGCTCATCGGCCTGGCGTTCGAGGATGCCGGCCAACACCAGGCTGCCGCCCGGCGCGACATGCGCGGCGAGCAGCGGCGCGAGCAGGGTCAGCGGTTTTGCCAGGATGTTGGCCAGCACCAGCTCATAGCGGCCGTGCGCGGCCTGCGGCAGCGCGGCGTTCAGCGTCACGCGGTTGGCGCGCGCGTTTGCTGTCGTGGCTTCGACGGCGGCTGGATCGATGTCCACCGCGTCGACGCTGCGCGCGCCGTGCAGCGCGGCGCCGATCGCCAGGATGCCCGACCCGCAGCCGTAGTCGAGCACGCGCGGCCAAGTCACAGTGCCCCAAGGATCGCCGCCGTGCGGCGATCCGCCGCCCAAGGGGAGCGAGGCGATTCGGGAGCGGCCCGTCAACGCCTGCGCCTGCGCAGCGATCCAGCGCAGGCACATGCGCGTCGTCGGATGCGTGCCGGTGCCGAAGGCCAGGCCCGGGTCGAGCCGGATCACGCGCTCTGCCGCGGCAGGCGCTTCATGCCAGCTCGGCACGATCCAGAACGTCGGCGTGATCGGCACGGGCGTGAATTGCGATTGCGTCAGGCGCACCCAGTCTTCGTCGGGCACGGTATCGAGCGAGCGCACGTGCACGCCGCCCGCGGCCCAGTCCTGCGCGAGCAGCAGCGTGGCGGCCCGCGTGGCCTGCGCGTCGCTGTCGAACAGCGCACGCACGCTCGACTGCACCCACGCCGCGCGCGGCAAGGGCAGGCCCGGCTCGCCGTAGATCGCGCGCTCAGAGGCGCTGTCGGCCTCGGCGTCTTCCACCGAAACGGCGAGCGCGCCCAACTCATCGGCCAGCGCGTCCGACACCGGCTCGACCAGCGCTTGCCTCACCTGCAAAACCAGCTCGTGCATCGGCCCGAGATTACCGTTTGTGGTGGCCGAGCCAGCCTTCGAGGTAGTGGATGTTGGTGCCGCCTTCGATGAACTTGGCGTCCACCATCAGCTCGCGATGCAGCGGGATGTTGGTCGAGATGCCCTCGACCACGGTCTCCGACAGCGCGGTGCGCATGCGCGCCAGCGCTTGATCGCGCGTGTCGGCGTGGACGATGATCTTGCCGATCATCGAGTCGTAGTTGGGCGGCACGAAATAGTTGGTGTAGGCATGCGAATCGACGCGCACGCCCGGGCCGCCCGGCGGGTGCCACATCGTGATGCGGCCCGGCGAGGGCGTGAACTTGTACGGATCCTCGGCGTTGATGCGGCACTCGATGGCGTGGCCGCGCATCTCGATCTGGCGCTGCGTGAAGGGCAGCTTCTCGCCCGCGGCCACGCGGATCTGCGTCTGCACGATGTCGATGCCGGTCACCATCTCCGTCACCGGGTGCTCGACCTGCACCCGCGTGTTCATCTCGATGAAGAAGAACTCGCCGTTCTCGTAGAGGAACTCGAAGGTGCCGGCGCCGCGGTAGCCGATCTTCTTGCAGGCCGCGGCGCAGCGGTCGCCGATGCGCTCGATCACGCGCCGCGGGATGCCCGGCGCCGGCGCCTCTTCGATGATCTTCTGGTGGCGCCGCTGCATCGAGCAGTCGCGCTCGCCCAGCCACACCGCGTTCTTGTGCTCGTCGGCCATGACCTGGATCTCGACATGGCGCGGGTTCTCGAGGAACTTCTCCATGTAGACGGCCGGGTTGCCGAAGGCCGCGCCGGCCTCGGCGCGCGTGGTCGGCCACGGCATGCAGCAGCGCCGCTTCGGTGTGCACCACGCGCATGCCGCGCCCGCCGCCGCCGCCCGAGGCCTTGATGATCACCGGGTAGCCGATCGCGCGCGCCTGCTTGACGATCTCCTTGCTGTCTTCCGGCAACGCGCCCGCGGAGCCCGGCACGCAGGGAACGCCCGACTTGATCATCGCCTGCTTGGCCGAGACCTTGTCGCCCATGATGCGGATCGATTCCGGCGTCGGCCCGATGAAGGCGAAGCCGCTGCGCTCGACGCGCTCGGCGAAATCGGCGTTCTCGCTCAAGAAGCCGTAGCCGGGGTGGATGGCTTCGGCGTCCGTCACCTCGGCCGTCGAGATGATCGCCGGCATGTTGAGGTAGCTCTGCGCCGACGCGGCCGGCCCGATGCACACCGCCTCGTCGGCGAGCTTGACGTACTTGGCGTCGCGGTCGGCCTCGGAATAGACGACGACCGACTTGACCCCCATCTCGCGACAGGCGCGCTGGACGCGCAGAGCGATCTCGCCGCGGTTGGCGATGAGTATTTTCTTGAACACCTCAACCCCTGCGATCGATCACGAACAAGGCTTGTCCGAACTCCACCGCCTGGCCGTTCTCGACCATCACCCGCGTGATCGAGCCGCCGACGTCGGTCTCGATCTCGTTCATGATCTTCATGGCTTCGATGATGCACACCGGCTCACCGGCCTTGACCACGCTGCCGACCTCGACCAGCGGTTTGCCGCCCGGGCTGGCCGCGCGGTAGAAGGTGCCCACCATCGGCGACTTGACGATGTGGCCGTGTTCATCGACCGCGGGGTCCTCGGTGCTTGCGCCCTCGGCCGTCGCGGCGCGGGGCGTGGCCGCTGTCGGCGCCGGCGCCAGCGGCGCGTGCATCATCAGCGGTGCGGTCATACCCGAGGTTGCAGCCACGGCGCCGGCCTTGACGATGCGCACCTTGCCGTCGGCTTCGGTGATCTCGAGTTCGGCGATGTTCGACTCCGACACCAGATCAACCAGGGTCTTCAGTTTGCGCAGGTCCATCGTTTCATCTCCGGGCGCTGGTGCGCCGCTATCTTTACTCTTGTTGCCGCCAACGTCGGCCAAAACATCGGCCTGCGATGATCTCTTGCAGCCGCAAGCTCATCCGCGAAGGCACGGACTCTACGCGATTTGCCAGCCGTTGCAGGCCGTTCGCGCACTCTCGGCTTCAGGACAAACCTTGGGCCCAGGCCGCGAGCTGTTCGTAGCGGGTCTCGCCGACATGACGGTGCAGCAAGCCGCCGTTGCGGCCGAAGACCACGGTGAAGGGCAGCCCGCCCGTCGGATTGCCCAGCGTGCGCGACAGCTCGACGCCCTCGAAGCCAGCCAGCGCGATCGGAAAACCCACCGGCGTGGCGCCGAGGAACTTGCGCACCGGGTCACGGCTGTCGGCCGCCAGGCCCAGCACCTGCCAGCCCTTGTCGCGGTGCTCGCGATGGAAGCGGTCGAGCGCCGGCATCTCGCGCACGCAGGGCGGGCACCAGGTGGCCCAGAAGTTCAGCACCAGCGGCTTGCCGCGCAGCGACGACATGGCCAGGCGCTGGCCGTCGGGGGTGTCGAATTCGAGCGGCCAGAACGCATCGGCCACTGCTGCGGCTTGTCGGCTGTCCTCCGCATCGCGGCGCGTCCACCAGTAGGCAGCCGCGCCGGCGCCCAGGGCGAAGATGCCGCCGAGGGCGCGCATCAGAACATCGCGGCGCGCAGAGTCGCTCATCGGGGCTCATCGATCATTCGCTGCAGCGCGCGCGCATCGCCGCGCCAACTGCGGCCGGCCGCATCGGGCAACAGCGCGCCGCGCAGGTCGTCGTGATCGCGCACGGTCAGGTGCACGGTCACGCGTTCGTTCAACTCGGCGCAGCGCGCAGCCAGGCTGAGCACCGACAGCGGCTCGCCGCGGCGGCCGGCGCCATTGACTTCGGCCGTGTCGTAGTCGATGCCTTGGTTGATGAGCGCGATCTCCGGCGCCTTGGCGTCGTCGGCATACAGATCGATGTGGACCGCCGACCAGCGCGTTGCCGTGCCGCGCCACACCGCCCCCGACAGGTGCGGGCGGAACTCGGCCAGGCGCTGCATCCATGCCAGCGCCACGGCGCGCAACGCCGCCAGTTCGGCCGGTTGCGTGTCGGCGCAGAACAAGGCGATGTGCTCGCGCACCGCATCTTCCACGGCTTCGTTGCTCGGCAACCCGGCGCGCGAGCCGCCGCGCAAACCGCCCGCGAGGTCACGCGCCGCCTTGCGTTTGGCCGCGGCGTACTCGAGCCCTTCTTCGACGACGAGCCGCGCCGCCGACGCTGCCAGCTCGTCGCTGAGCGCGCTGTTCATTGGCGCACCCTCGCGCTGCACGCGGTCCCTCCGAGAGGGACGCAGCGCTCCCTTCGGAGCGGCCGTGCGGGAGCGCTCAGGCAACCTTCGCGCTGCGCGCTCCGGGGCGTGAGCGCTTTGGAGCGGCCATGCGCGCTCACGGCAGCTCCACGTCGCGCATGCGCGCCGCCACGGTGGCGGCCCGGTCGGCCAGCCAGGCCGAGCCCATGCGTTTCTCGAAGCGCTTGGGCGCGGGCAGCATCACCGCCAGACGCGCGGCCTGCGTCGGACCGAGCCGCGCCGCATCGGTGCGGAAGTAGTAGCGCGCCGCGGCCTGCGCGCCGAACAGGCCTTCGCCCCATTCGACATGATTCAAATAGAGCTCGAGGATGCGCTGCTTGGTCAGCAGGGTTTCGAGGGCGAAGGTGAGCACCAGTTCCTGGCCCTTGCGTACCGGCGTGCGTTCGCCCGACAAGAACAGGTTCTTGGCCAGCTGCTGCGTGATGGTCGAGCCGCCGACGACTTTGGCGCTGGTCATCGCGATCGGCTTGTCGGGGTTGCGCTTGATCGCGCGATCGTCGCGCCGCTCGGCCTGCTCCTGCGCGCGCTGGTTGCGCTCCCAGGCGCGCTCCATCGCTTCCCAATCGACGCCGAAGTGATCGGCGAAGCTGCTGTCTTCGCTGGCGATCACCGCGCGCTTCAGGTGCTGGCCCAGGCGCGCGTCGTCGACCCACTGCTGGCTCCAGGTGATGCGACCGGTCTGGCGCAGCAGTCGCGCCACTTCACTGCGCTCGAAGGTGGTCGAGCGCGGATCGACCACGGCCATCAACGCGATGCGGGCAATGAAGAAGAGCTGCAGCGCGATGACGCAGATGGCGAGCAGCGCCAGCAGCCGACCGGCCTGCTTCACAAGGAAGGCTCCGTGCTGCGCACTGCGCCGCGAGCCACCTTCGGAGCGGCCGGGCGCTGGCTCATTTGCCGCCCTGGCCGAGCTGCGTCGTCTCCAGGCCTTCGTCGCGCGTGAAGCGAAAGCGCGAGGTGACGACGATCTGGTCGGCCTGCTTCCTCATGTCGGCGCTGAAGTTGCCGAAGGGCGAGGCCGCGCGCACGATGGCGATGGCGCGACGGTCGAGCACGCGCGATATGGAAGGCTTGACGATGTCGGCTTCGACGACGCGGCCGGTGGCATCGACGGTGATGTTCATCGTCAGCTCGCCGTAGATCTTCTTGCCGTTCTGCTCGGGGAAGTCGCGCGTGCCGCGCTCTTCGATCTTGCGGCGCAGGCCGTCGTAGTAGATGGCGTAGTCGGCCTCGCGCGTGGCCGGGCTGATGTAGCGCTTCTTCGGCCGCGCGTTCTCGTCATTGACACGCTTCTCGATCTCGGCCAGCAGTTGCAGCAACTGGCGGCGCCGCTCCTCGCGCGCCTTTTCTTCCGGCGTGCCGGCTTCCTTCGACGGATCGGGCGGCGGCAGCAGCGCGATCTCGCGGCGGATCTGCGCCAGCAGTTGCTGCTGCTCTTCCTGCATGCGCTCGATCTGCTTGCGCGCGGTCTCCAGCGAATCGCCGGTTTCGAGCGTCGCTGCCGGCGGCAGCGGCGAGGTGGCGCGGCCGGCCGCGGCCTCGCCGCCGCCGGCGAGGTTGGCCTGCGCAATCGCTTGCGCCTGGATCGCGCGCTCGGCGGTCTTGGCGTTGACCAGGATCACTTCCAGCGGCGTGTCCTGGAACATGCGGTTGAAGCGCTCCGGATCGACGAAGCGGATCGTCAGCAGGAACGCATGCAGCCCGAGCGAGACGATCAGCGCGGCATGCAGCGTGCTGATGCGCCAGCGCTTGGTCTCGACCACCTGCGCCAGCTCGGCCTGGCGCGTCAGGATGCTGGTGTTGATGTAGTCGCGGCGGGTCATGACAGGGCTGCGCCTTCGGCGTCGTTGAGGTCGATCGCCAGCGCCAGCGGCGCGGCTTGCCCGGCTTCGTCTTCCTCTTCGGTCGCCGCCACCTCGGCCGCCGCCTGCTCGTCGAGACGCGCGATCAGGTTGGCGTGCACGTCGAGCGTCAGCGCATCGCTGCCGGTAATGCGCACGCGCACATGCGCGCCGCGCGGCAGCGCTTCGCAGCCCAGCGCCTTGAACACCAGCGGCAGCGCATCGGCGCGCACCAGGCCGTCTTTCATCGTCACGGCGTCGAGCTCGGTGATGCCTTGTTGCGCGAGGTGGCGGATCGTCCAGTAGCGCTCGATCGCATGCTGGAAGTCGCTGTAGGCGCTGTAGGCGGCGTCGAACGACGAGACGATCGAAAACAGCATCGCGTCCTTGGGCTTGAACGGAGCGGCGAGCGCGGCGGTGCGGCCGTGGCGCGCACAGGCGATGATCTGCCACTGGTTGACCAGGTCGACGTAGCGCCGCAGCGGCGACGTCGCCCAGGCGTACTGCGCCACCCCCATGCCGGCATGCGGCAACGGCTTGACGCCCATGCGCACCTTGATGCCGGGCGCCAGACTCGCCTGGCTGCGGTAGATGCCGGGCACGCCGTGTTCAGCGAGCCAGCCGCCCCAGGTGCTGTTGGCCAGGATCATCGCTTCGGCCACGATCAGGTCGAGCGGCGCGCCGCGCTTGCGCGTCGTGATCGTCACGCGCTCGTCGCCTTGAGGCTCGCGGCCGAGATTGCCGTCGAGCTTGAAGCTGTAGTCGGGGCGGTTGAAAGTCTCGGGCTTGCCGCGCACGACTTCGCGCCGGGCCTTCAGCGCTTGCGCGAGCTTCCAGCAAAAGGCGAGTTCGCGCGCGAAGGGGTAGTCGGCCGGCGCGGCGCCGGCCAGCGACTCGGCCGTGATCACCGCATCGAGCTTGTCGTGACGCAGGTTGGCGACGATCGGCACGCGTTCGAGTCTTGTCTCGTGCGCCGTGATCTCGAGCGTGGCCTCATCGAAGCTGACGTACAGGCTGACGGCCGGGCAGTCGCGGCCTTCGGTCAGCGTGTAGGCCTCGACCACGGCGTCGGGCAGCATCGTCAGCTTGAAGCCGGGCATGTAGACGGTGGACAGGCGCTGCGACGCCACCTTGTCGACCTCGCCGCCCGATGCAAGCGCAAGAGCCGGCGCGGCGATGTGGATGCCAAGCACGACGCTGCCGCTGCCCAGGCCTTGCACCGACAGCGCATCGTCGATCTCGGTGGTGGCCGAGTCGTCGATCGAGAACGCCTGCACGGCAGCGACCGGCAGTGCTTCCTTGATCGGCGTGGCCGCCACACTTGCGGGGAAAGCAATGCCCTTCGGAAACTGCTCGAACAGGAAGCGTTTCCAGTGGAACTGGTAGGCGCTGGTGATCGCACCGGCGCTCTTGAGCAAATCGAGCGGTGCACGCTGCGAGCGCTTGGCCGCCTCGACGACCGCCTTGTATTCAGGCGCGTTCTTGTCCGGCTTGAACAAGATCTTGTAGAGCTGCTCGCGCACGGCCTGCGGACATTGCCCGGCCACCAGCTCGCCGGCCCAGGCATCGATCTGCGCGGCGACCTGCCGCTTGCGCTCGATCGCCAGCAGGGCGGCCTTGACGATGTCTTCGGGCGCTTTCTTGAACTGGCCCTTGCCGATACGGCGGAAGTAGTGCGGCGCGTCGAACAGGCCGAGCAGCGCTGCGGCCTGCTTCTCGGCGCCGGCCTTGGCGTCGTAGTAGTCGCGCGCGAATTCGGCAAAGCCGAACTCGCCCTCGGGCGCGAACTCCCAGGCCAGGCCGGGGTCGATCTCGTCGGCGAGCGCGCGCGCGCGGCTCAGAAGTTCGGCGGGCTGCGGCTGCTCGAAGCGCAGCAGCACGTTCGCGGCCTTGACCTTGACGCGCTTGCCCGAATCCATCTCCACCTGCAACGAGGCGTCGGATTCGCTCATCACGCGGCCGGCGTGGAACTTGCCGGCGTCATCGAACAAGGCGTACATGGCAGGGGCTGCGGGAAAGGCCGCGATTGTCGCTGCTCTACAGCCCGAGAAACGCCAGGATCGCCGGCAGGTGCTCGTCGAAATCGGACAAAGCGTGATCGCTGCCATCGACCAGCCGCATCGGCGAGCTGTCGTAGCGGCCGCTCATCTCGCGCCAGTCGAGCACCTCGTCGCCCTTGGCGATGACCGCCAGGTAGCGCTCGGGTTGCGTCACCGCGCGCGGCGTCAGCAGGCGCAACTGCGTCACGTACTCGGGCTTGAAGTAGAAGGCGTCGTCGGGGTCGTGGTACGAGGTCAGCTCGCCGATGTAGCCGGCGAGGTCGCGCGCCGGGTTGATGGCGGGGTTGAGCAGCACCGCGCGGCAGCCGGTGCGCTCGGCCACCACCGTGGCATAGAAGCCGCCGAGCGAGCTGCCGATCACGCCCATGCGCTCGGTCGGCCAGCGCGCCAGTTCGGCGTACACCAGCTCCATCGATTCGCGTGGCGACGGCGGCAGTTGCGGGCACCACCAATGCACCTCGGGCCGATGGCGTTGCAGCCAATCGGCCATGAAGCGCGCCTTGAACGACTGCGGCGACGAGCGAAAGCCGTGCAGGTAGAGCAGGTGGGTGATCTCGGTCACGGCTGCAGGCCAGCGCAGGGCCGCTCCCAAGCGGCCTGCACTCCCCTCGGGGGGAGCGAGCGCAGCGAGCTTGGGGCTGTCGGTTCGCCAGCGCAGGGCCGCTCCCAAGCGGCCTGCACTCCCCTCGGGGGGAGCGAGCGAAGCGAGCTTGGGGTCGTCATTTCTCGCATTTCTTTTTCAGGCCGTCGAGCAGCTTGGCGTGGATGCCGCCGAAGCTGCCGTTGCTCATCACCAGCACATGGTCGCCGGGTTTGGCCGCCGCGACCACGGCCGCCGCGAGCGCATCGACCTTGTCGGCGACGACGACCGCAGCACCCATCGGCGCCAGTGCCTCGCGCGCATCCCAGCCGTAATCGCCCTGCAGGCAGAACGACAGGTCGGCCTCTTCCAGCGACCACGGCAGTTGCGCTTTCATCGTGCCCAGCTTCATCGTGTTGCTGCGCGGCTCGAACACCGCCAGCACACGTTCGAGCCCGACACGCTGGCGCAGGCCGCCGACGGTGGCGCGGATCGCGGTGGGGTGGTGCGCGAAATCGTCGTAGACCTTGACCCGCCCGACCTCGCCGACCAGCTCCATGCGCCGCCGCGCGTTCTCGAAGCGGCTCAATGCCGCGGCGGCCACCTCGGGCGACACGCCCACATGCTCGGCCGCGCCGATCGCGGCCAGCGCGTTCAACTGGTTGTGCTCGCCCAGCAGCGGCCAGTCCACGCGACCGATCTTCATGCTGCCGCGCAGCACGTCGAAGGCATGCGGCTCGCCGCGCGCGCGCAACGCGCCGGGCTCCTCGCGCAGCGCGCCGAAGCGCACCACTTCGCTCCAGCAGCCGCGCTTGAGCACGCGCTGCAGCGCTTCGTCGCGCGCATTGACGACGATGCGGCCCTTGCCCGGCACGGTGCGCACGAGATGGTGGAACTGGGTCTCGATCGCGGCCAGGTCGGGGAAGATGTCGGCGTGGTCCATCTCCAGGTTGTTCAGGATCGCGGTGCGCGGCCGGTAGTGCACGAACTTGCTGCGCTTGTCGAAGAGAGCGGTGTCGTACTCGTCGGCCTCGATCACGAAGTACTTGCCCGCGCCGCGCCGCGCCGAGATGCGGAAATTCATCGGCACGCCGCCGATCAGGAAGCCCGGTTGCCGGCCCGCGGCCTCGAGCACCCAGGCCAGCATCGCGCTCGTCGTCGTCTTTCCGTGCGTGCCGGCGACCGCGAGCACATGCTGGTGCTTCAGCACATGATCGAACAGCCACTGCGGGCCACTGGTGTAGTCGGCGCCGGTGTCGAGGATCGCTTCGAACAGCGCGAAGTCCTGCGGCCGCGCGCGTGTCACCACGTTGCCGATGACGAACACGTCGGGCGCAAGCTTGATCTGATCGGCCCCGAAGCCTTCGATCAGCTCGATGCCGAGCGCGCGCAACTGGTCGCTCATCGGCGGATAGACGCCGGTATCGCAGCCCGTGACCTTGTGGCCGGCCTCGCGCGCGATCGCCGCGATGCCGCCCATGAAGGTGCCGCAGATGCCCAGGATGTGGATGTGCATGGTCCAAAGATTCTAGGTCGCTGCTATCGTAGGCCCGGTGGCCTTTGCACCCACTCACAACCCGTTCGCCTGGATCGCGACGCACACCTACGCCTACCCGCTGCTCGAGGTGCTGCACATCGTCGGCATCGCCTTGCTGCTGGGCAGCCTGGTGCTGTTCGAGTTGCGCGTCTGGGGCTTGGGCGCCGAGCTGCCGACGCAGCCGCTGGCACGCCTGGCGCTGCCGGTCACGCTCGCCGGCTTCGCACTCGCCGCCACCAGCGGCTCGTTGATGTTCGCCAGCCAGCCCGGCGACTTGATCGCCAATCGCGTCTTCGTCTTCAAGATGGCGCTGGTGATGCTGGCGGGCCTGAACGCGGCGTCGTTCCATGCACGCGGCGGCGTCGCGCGGCTCGATCGCACGGCGCGTTTCCAGACCCTGATCTCTGTCGGGATATGGCTGGCCGTTATCTTCTGCGGTCGTTGGATTGCTTATCAGTGAGGATGCGATGGACCGCCGACTTTTCCTGACCACTGCC
Organism: uncultured beta proteobacterium; assembly: GCA_963738605.1. Taxonomy (GTDB): domain Bacteria; phylum Pseudomonadota; class Gammaproteobacteria; order Burkholderiales; family Burkholderiaceae_C; genus CADEEN01. The sequence goes on along the minus strand of CAVTXG010000006.1, from coordinate 67,926 downwards.
GCGACGCTGCCGCTGGCCGCCCACGCCCACCACGGATGGAGCAGCTTCGACCTGTCGAGGCCTATCTACCTCGAAGGCCGCGCGGTCAACGTGGCCTGGCGCAACCCGCATGTCGAGATGGACCTGGACGTCGCGGCGAATCTCAAGTTACCCGCCGACCTGGCGCAGCGCGCTGTGCCGGCGCAGGCCGCGAACGTCGATGGCGCAGGTCTGCTCAAGGCGGCACAACTGCCGACGCGCAAGGACAAGCGCTGGCATATCGAGCTCGCCCCGCTGTCGCGCATGGAAGCGTGGAAGATCGCCGAGATCAGGGGCGGCGATGCCGTGTCGATGCTGGGCTTCACCTTCGGCGCGGAGAAGGGCGATGCGATCCTGCGCGTCGAGTACCTGTGGACCGGCGGCAAGGCCTACGGCCTGCGCTCGTCGCCGGCCTGAACCCTGAACCGGCCCTGACCTTGCCGGCGGCTACAAGCCGGCTCGCTGCCGCAATACCGTCAAGCGCGCGCCCGGATCCGGGTCGCCCGAATGGGCGGCCAGCGCGGCAGGCTCGATCCGTTCGAGCAGCGTGCGGGCGGCGTCGATCCGACCGAGCGCGAGTTCGCACTCGGCCAGCAGCAGGCGTTGGTACTGGTGCTGCGGCGCCCCGGCGTCGAGCACAACGCCGACGCGATCGAGCGCTTCGCGCAGCAGCGGCTCGGCCTCGATCGCGCTGCCGGCGCGCAGGCGCGCCAGCCCCACCTGCGCCTGCGCCAGCAGGGTCAGGCTGCTGCTGGCGCCGGCGTCCTCGACGAGCCACCCGCGCAGCGTGTCCCAGTGAAACGCTGCGCGCTTGAAGTCCTGCGCCTGGAACATCGCGCCCGCCAGGTCATCCAGCGCGCGGTGCGTCAGAGGGTGACGCCGACCGAGCACAGCGAAGAGGTTGCTGGTGCCCTCGAAGATCTGCTGCGCCGCTTCGCCGGCGCGGCGCTGTTGAAGCAATACCTGACCGAGCGCGAGCTGCGTGCGCGCGGTCCTCGCGTGGCCCGGCCCGAGCACTCGGGTCTGGTTGTCGAGCAGCTCGCGCAGCCGTGCTTCGGCGGACGCCGCGTCGCCATGGTTCGCCATCCGCCGCGCCAACTCGATGGTGCCGGCCTCGTAGGTTTCGCTGCCGTTCGGCTCCGCGGTGCGCAGCTTCGCGAGCGCTTCGCCGAGCCGGGCGGCCGCTCCGCGCTCGCCGCGGATCGACGCGAGCCGTGCCTCGATCGTTGCGGCACGCGATGAGACGAGAGACCCCGACGGCCGCTCACCGCTCTCGCGCAACGCGGCCAAGGTGGCCGTCGCGTCGTCCAGCCGCCCGCTGGCGAGCTGGTCCTCGACGAGCTGCACGCGGATGCGCAGCGCGACCTCCGGGCCTGCGTCGAGCGCCAAGCCTCGGCGCCCCGCCGCGATCGCGCGAACCGGTTCGCCGGCGGCCGAGAGCACGCGCTGCACGCTCTCGTGCTTGAGTGCGCGTTGCAGCGGCGTATCGCTGCCGAAGCGCTCCTCGATCGACTCGGCGGCTTGCGCCACGGCCTGCGCCACGGTCAGTCCCGCGGTCGGTGCGGCGCCTGCGGCCGAAGGGTCGATCACCCCTTCCTGGTACAGCCTCAGCAGCGACTGGCCGTGCTCCAGGCTCGCCTGCATGGCAGTGCGTTCGCGACGCTCGGCGAGCGCCCACGCCAACGTGCCGCCAAGGCCGATCACGGCGAGCGTGAAGGCAGCCGCTGCCCACGGCCGGCGTGCCCGGTTGCGCAACAAGGCGGCGCGGTCGGCCGCGGCCTGCCGACTCTCCTCGTCCGCGGCCTGCGCGGCCCGGCGGCGATCGGCCAGCGTGCGCAGGCGCCGCGCCAGTTCGGCCGCCGATGCGAGGCGGTGCTGCGGGTCGCCATCGGTGGCGCGGGCAATGTCGTCGCGCACCAGCGGGTCGGCGACCTCGCGCTCCCAGCCGGGTGCGAGCAGGCGTCGGAAGTCACCGACCATGAGCTGATAGAGCATCACGCCGAGCGCGTACACGTCGCCCGCTGTGCTCGGCGCCGCGCCCTGCGCCAGCTCCGGCGCCATGTACAGCGGGGTGCCACTGGTGGCGTCGGGCGTGCCCTGCAGCGTCATGCCCAGGCGCGTGATGCGCAACTGCTCCAGCCGTTCGGGTTCGAGCAGTTGCGCGCTGCCGAAGTCGGCCAGGCGCACCGTGTTCGCGCCGTCGCCATCGCCGATCAGCACGTTGGCCGGTTTCAGGTCGCGATGCAGCACCCCCACGCCGTGCGCTGCCGCGACCGCGTCGGCCATGCGTGCGGCAAGCGCCAACCGGGCGTCGGCGTCGAGCGCGGCCAGCGGCGACGGCTCGCCGCTGCCGGCCCACTCGAGCAGGCTCTGGCCCGCGAACGCTGTGCACAGCCAGAACGGCGCGTGCTCGAAGTTCCAGCTCAGCACCTGTACGAAGTCGTCGCGCCGGCCGAGCGCTTCGTCGAGCAGCCGCGCTACGGTGACTTCGCGCTTGAGCGCCGCGAGCGCCGGCGGCGACGAGGCGAACTTGAAGACCAGCGGCGAGCCGCCGTGCGCCGGGTTCACGAGCCAGGTGGTGTGCCCGAACGAATGCCCGAGTGGCCGCGCGAGGATGTCGCCGGGACGCCCGGGCACGCTGGCGCCGGCGACGAGCGCGGGCGCCGGCACCGGCACGCTGAGCGCCAGCCGCTCGAGCGGGCCGTCGAGCCGGTAGCCCAGCCGCGGCACGGTGACCAGGCGCTTCGATCCCTGCTCGCCGAGCACGCTGCGCAACTTCGAGATCGCGTTGGCGAGCACGTTGTCGACGGTGACGCGGTCGCCCCAGACCGCGTCGTACAGCGCGTCGCGAGCGAGCGTGCGGCCGGCGTTGCGCAGCAGCTCGCCGAGCAGGGCCAGCGGCTTGGGCTGCACGTCGACGACCACGCCGCCGACGCGCAGCTCGAAGCGCGCCTCGTCGAACTCGACGTCGGCGAAGCGCCAGCGGTACAGCGCGGCGGAGGGATCGGCCGGTACCGCGGTCTGGTGGATTTCGTCGTGGTCCATGTCGGTTGCCGCTTCGCCAGTGTGCCAGTGCTCGGTGAGCAGACGGTGAGGTGCCGGTGAGCGCGGGCAAGCAACAGAGCGCGCGCTCGCCCGTACAGTCCGTTCGTGAGGAACAAGGTGCGGTGGGTTCGGCGGCGCTTCGCGCTGATGACGATCGTGGCGTGCGCGACCGCGCGTGGCGGCGCCGACGAGGCGCCACGCAGCGACGATGCGGCAGCCGATTTCAGTCCGTTGGCCAATCCCGCCGGCCCGTGGAGCTGGGGCTGGATGCCGCGCGGCGGCGGCGTGTTCACACGCGCACAGAACTATCCGAGCAATGCGCATGTCGATGTCTGGCGCGGCGCCGGCGGCAGCATGGTGCTCTACAACCGCACGTCGCGCCTTCAGAGTCTGGGCACGGGCACGTGGCCCCCTCGTCAACTCGGACTGCATCCGGGCGAAGGCGGCGAATGGGCCGTGGTGCGATGGACGGCGCAGCGCGCCGGCGTCGTTCGTGTGGTGGCCGCTTTCACGCGCCGCGATCACGCCTATCCGACGACGACGGACGTGCACGTCTTGCGCGACGGCGCACCGGTCTTCGAAGGCGCCCTCGACTTGCACCGCTCGCGCGCACCCTTCGAGAGTCTGGCGTCGGTGCGTGCAGGGCTGGCGCTCGACTTCGCGGTCGGCTGGGGTGCCAATCAGCGGCTGGCACGGCGACAGCACCGGCCTGGACGTGCGCATCGAATGGGTGCAGTGGCAGCGGTGACGCATCGGTGAAGCGGCGGAGAGGACTTGCGCGTGAGGAGGGTGTGAAGTGCCGTGACTTGACTAACGGGAGTTGCGCGCCATGTCCACCTTCGCTCTGCGTTCGCTTGCTGCGCTTGCGGCAGCCTTCGTCCTTCACGGCGTTCAGGCCCAGGACGCACCAGCGCCCGCCGCTCCTTCAGGCGGCGGCCTGGGCGATTGGCTGAAGCAGCTCGGCAAGAGCGCGGACGATGCCCTGAAGGCCGGCACCCAGGGCGCGCAGGGCGCGGTGGACGGCGTCAACAAGGTGCATGCGGCGGTGAACGGCTCGGTGCGCGGCCGCGTGGCGCTGCAGGGCGGCAAGACCGCGACCTGCTTCACCGGCATCACCGCGTGCTATCTCGGTTCGCCTGCCATGACCAGCCCCGGCCAGGCGCAGGGCGTGCCGGTGCTGCTGGTCTTGCCCGACGGCCGCGCCGTGCCGAACAACGCGGACCAGCTCGCGCACGCCGGCGTGCTGGTGTTGCCGGCGGCGCCTGCGGCCGCCGCCAAGGGCGATACGGGCTATAGCGATGGCCTCGGCTGCACGGACCCGTCGTGGACCAAGGACGAAATCGTCCGGCGTCGTCGCGAGATCATGGACTGCCAGGCCGAGGCCATCACCGAACGCGCAGCGCAGCGCGCGCAGGCGCGGCAGAAAGCGAGTGAGGCCGAGCGCGCGAGAACCCAGAAATTGCCCTCATCCGCGACGGGCTCGACCGGCGGCAAGGCCGATACTGGCTACCGTGACCGTTGGGGGACGGGTTGCGTGACGCCGGACATGACAGGAAACGAAATCGTTCGGAACACGCAAGCGATAAGAGAGTGCCAGAGCGACGCGATCGGTGAGCGCGCTTGGCAGCGCTCGCAGGCCCAGCAGAAGGCGAGCGCGGCCGAGCGCACGCGCACCCAGAAGCAGCTCGAAGACGACACCAAAGCCAAGTTCGAGGCGATCCAGAAAGACGCCGCGAAAGGCGGCAAGTGAACAAGGCGTTCGGCACGGCATGAACCACTGGTGGCTGCAGTCGGAGATCGACGGCGTTCGCTCGCAGGTCGGGCGCCTGCGCGACGACCTGCAGCGGTCGCGCCGCGAGGCGGCCGGCCCCATCCCGCACCGGCCGGGGATGGTTCGCCTGGGCCTGGTCATGATGCTGGTCTTCTTCGAAGCCTTGGCGCTGGCGTTGGGAACGTGGGGGTACACCGGCTCGCACAAGGGGCTGACCGTGCCGATGCCGGACGGCTCGGTGCTCGGCGGGCTGCACTGGGATCCGGTCCTGGCAATCCTCGCGTCGGTCGCGGTGTTCTTTGTCTGGGCGGTGGTGATCTTCATGATCCCGATCGTCGGGCCGCTGGCCGGCCTGGCGGTCTCGGCGCTGTGGGGCGGCGTGGCCTTCGGCTTCAGCGAGAGCATCGGCCTGGGGGTGCTCGTCTTCCTGTTCTCGTTCATCGGGCGCACGGGCTACCGCGCGCACCGCGGCAAGACGATGGCTGTCGTCGAGGGGGTGGCCGTCGTCGCGCTGGCGGTGTTCGCGCTCGCGCCCTTCGGCGCCGACGCCCGCGCGCCCGGGCTGGGAGGCTGGCACTTCCTGCGCGAGATACGCGACCGGCATCAATGCGCGGGCGAACTGGAGAAGGCGCACTACGACCGGCTGTGCACGGTCATCAAGGCGCGCGACCGCGGCCGCTGTGAACAGGATCTGCGCAGCGGTGCGACGTTCTTCAACCGGGACCACCAGCACGTCAACGCGGCGGTCAAGGCCTGCGCGAAGAACAAGGCCCAGGCGCGCAACCGCGGCTGACGACGGGCTACAGGCGCGCGAACGCCGCGCGCGCCGCGTTCAGCGTCGCATCGATGTCGGCGTGCGTGTGCGCGGCGCTGACGAAGCCCGCTTCGTACAACGCCGGCGCGAAGTACACGCCGCGCTCCAGCATGGCGTGGAAGAAGCGGTTGAAGCGCTCCTTGTCGGTGGCCATGACCGCGCCGTAGTGCTGCGGCAGGTCGGCGGCGAAGAAGAAGCCGAACATGCCGCCTTCGCGGTCGCCGCAAAACGGCACGCCATGCGCTTGCGCTTCCGCGGCCAGGCCATCGACCAGCGCATCGGTGCGCTCGGCCAGCGCATCGAAGAAGCCGGGCTTGGCGATTTCGCGCAGCGTCGCCAGGCCGCAGGCGGTGGCCACCGGGTTGCCGGAGAGCGTGCCGGCCTGATAGACCGGGCCGAGCGGCGCCAGCTGACTCATCACGTCGCGGCTGCCGCCGAAAGCCGCCAGCGGCATGCCGCCGCCGATGACCTTGCCGAAGACGCTGATGTCGGGCGCGAAGCCCGGGATCGCTCGCGCGTACAGGCTCTGCGCGCCGCCGAGCGCGACGCGAAAGCCCGTCATCACCTCGTCGAACACCAGCAGCGTGCCGTCGCGCGTGCAGAGTTCACGCAGGCGCTGCATGAAGGGAACGCTCGCGCGCACGAAGTTCATGTTGCCGGCGATCGGCTCGATCATCACGCAGGCCAGCTCGCGCGCATGCGCGTCGAACGCGGCGTCGAGCGCGGCGACGTCGTTGTACGGCAGCACGATGGTGTGCTGCGCCACCTCGGGCGGCACGCCGGCGGAAGTGGGGTGGCCGAAGGTCGCCAGGCCCGAGCCGGCCTTGACCAGCAGCGCATCGGCATGGCCGTGGTAGCAGCCTTCGAACTTGACGATCTTCGAGCGGCCGGTGGCGCCGCGCGCCAGGCGCAACGCGCTCATGCCGGCTTCGGTGCCCGACGACACCAGGCGCACCTGCTGCATGCTCGGCACCTGCGCCAGGATCGCCTCGGCCAGTTCGATCTCGCGCTCGGTCGGCGCGCCGAAGCTCAGGCCCTCGCGCGCCGCGGCAAGCACCGCGTCGAGCACCGCCGGGTGGCCGTGGCCGAGGATCATCGGCCCCCAGGAGCCGATGTAGTCGATGAGCTTCTTGCCTTCGGCGTCCCACATGTAGGCGCCTTGCGCGCGCGCGATGAAGCGCGGCGTGCCGCCGACGGCGCGAAAGGCGCGCACGGGCGAGTTGACGCCGCCGGGAATGACGCGCTGAGCGCGCTCGAAGAGCGCTGCGTTCGTCGAGTTCTCGCGCTCGAAAAGTGCTGCGTCAGTGGACACGACGCGAAGCTCCCGGCGGCATGTTGTCATCACTGTCGCTGCCGCTCTCGCCCGCGCCGTCGGTCGCGCCCTCGCCGTCTTCGGCCGGCGGCAGCGCCCAGAAGAAGCGATCCGGCACGACATTGCCCATGCCCGGGCGAAAGCCCGCATCCAGGCTCTGATCGAGGAACTGCAGCGCCTCGCCCACCGCGGCCGAGAGCTCGGCGCCCGAAGCCAGCAGCGCGGCGAGCGCGGCCGAGAGCGTGTCGCCGGCGCCGACGAAGCCGGCCTCGAACAGCTCGAACTTCTCGCCGGTAATCGCACCCTGCGGCGAGGCCAGCACGTTGTCGATCCACTGCTGCTTGCTGCCCTTCGATCCCGGCAGCATCACGCCGGTGACGAGCACGAAGCGCGTGCCGTGCTCGCCCGCGGCCACCGCGAGTTCGCGCGCCGACGGCGAGCGCTCGTTGTCCCAATCGGGCAGCAGGAAATCGGTCAAGGTCTTGTGGCCGCCTACCAGCACTTCTGCCGCCGGCAGGATCAGTTCGCGATAGGCCTCGAGATAGCTCTGCAGATCGTCCTCGTCGACCCAGCCGAGGTTGGGCATGTAGGCCACCAGCGGCACGTCGGGGTAGTCCGACAGGATTTCGGCGACCGCGGCGACGTTGTCGGCGTTGCCGAGGAAGCCCACCTTCCAAGCGGCCAGCGTGACGTCTTCGAGGATGGTGCGGGCCTGCTCGGCCACATGCTCGGCCTCGATCGGATGCTGGTCGAAGACCTCGGCGCTGTCGCGCAGCACGATCGAGGTGATCACCGGCAGCGTGTGCGCACCCATGGCGGCGATCGTCGCCACGTCGCCAGCGCTGCCGCCGGCGCCCGAAGCATCGCTGGCGTTGAAGCTCATCACGCAGGCCGGCGCGGGCGGTTCTTCGCCGGCGATCGCGGCGGCGTCGGTGGGGGCAGGTTCGGCAGTCATTGGCAAGTGCCGTGCGGGTGCGAGAAGGACCTACAGCGGACTGTGAAGAAAGTACCGTATGTGCTTAACAGCGCTTAGTTTTCTCGTTTTCACGCTGAATACAATCGCCCCGCATTGTAGTGATTGGCTCGCGCTCTCGTGACTGAAGCTTCGCAAACCTGGATGTGCCTGATCTGTGGCTGGATCTACGACGAAAGCGTCGGCGATCCGGAGCATGGCCTTGCGGCCGGCACCCGTTGGGCCGATGTGCCCATGAACTGGACCTGCCCCGAGTGCGGCGCGCGCAAGGAAGATTTCGAGATGGTGGAGATATGAACCGAGGACCTGCCCGATGAACAACCCGTCGCAAACCGCTGCTCCTGCTGGCGGCATCAAGGTGCTGGTCATCGACGACAGCAACACCATCCGCCGCAGCGCCGAGATCTTTCTCGGCCAGGGCGGCCATCAGGTGATCCTGGCCGAAGACGGCTTCGATGCCCTGGCCAAGATCAACGACCACACGCCCGATCTGGTCTTCTGCGACATCCTGATGCCGCGCCTCGATGGCTACCAGACCTGCGCCATCATCAAACGCAACCCGCGCTTCGCCCATGTGCCGGTGATCATGTTGTCCTCCAAGGACGGCCTGTTCGACAAGGCCCGCGGACGAATGGTGGGTTCCGAGGACTACCTCACGAAGCCCTTCACCAAGGAACAGCTGCTCAAGGCCGTGCGGCAGTTCAATAGGCGCATAGAAGCGCCAGCCGCGGCCTGACGCCATTTGCCTCTCACGCTCCCGAGACTGACATGACGATTCAAAAGATTCTTCTGGTCGACGATTCCAAGACCGAACTGCACCACCTGACGGACCTGCTCACCAAGCGCGGCTATGCCGTGCGCAGCGCCGAAAACGGCGAAGACGCGATGCGCCGCCTGGGCGAGGAAAAGCCCGACCTGATCCTGATGGACGTGGTGATGCCGGGCCAGAACGGCTTCCAGCTGACGCGCGCCATCACGCGCGATCCGCGCTTCGTGGACGTGCCGGTGATCATGTGCACCAGCAAGGGCCTGGAGACCGACAAGGTCTGGGGCATGCGCCAGGGTGCGCGCGACTACGTCGTCAAGCCCGTCGATGCCGACGAGCTGATCGGCAAGATCAAGAACTTCGACTGATCATGGTGCCCTCAAGCTCTCTTCGTTCGCGGCCCCCCGAGGGGGCGCGTCAGTCCCTTCGGGCGGCCGGGCGGAACTGACATGGCCAATCGTGAAGCCCTGCGCGAGCTGCAGACGCGGCTGGCCGAGCGCATGCAGGCCGCCCGCCGCGAGCAGCGCGGACAGTCGTGGCTCGCGGTCGAGTGCCGCGGCCAGGGCGTGCTGCTGCCGCTGGAACAGGCCGGCGAGATCTTTCCGCCATCGGCAGTGATGCCGGTGCCGCACACCAAGCCGTGGTTCGTCGGCGTCGCCAACCTGCGCGGCGGCCTTCACGGCGTGGTCGACCTGGCCAAGTTCCTCGGCTTGCCGGCAGCGCCGCCGGCCGAACCGGGGCGCGAGCAGTCGCGGCTGGTGGCCTTCGGCGCGGCGCTCAACTTGAACTGCGCGCTGCTGGTCGATCGACTCGCCGGTTTGCGCTCGACCGATCAACTCAAGGTTGCACCGGGCGATGCCGCGCAGCGCCCGGTTTTCGCCGGTGGACTCTGGCTCGACGACAGCCAGCGCCCGTGGCAAGCCCTCGACCTGGCGCGTCTGGCGCAGGACGAACATTTCCTCTCCATCGTCGCCTGAGCCGACGTTCCGATTCAACAAAGCATTCCACTGGGGGCCGCATGAGTTTCCTCGATCGATTCAAAGGCAAGGGCCGCGACGCCGACCGTCGCGACGACGATCTCGCATCGATGTTCGACGAAGTCATCCCGGTGCGTCCGGATGACATGGTGCTGGCAGGGGTGGGTGCCGGCGGCGGTGGTGCATCGCTCGCGGTCGATCTGAGCGCGCCCACGGTCACGCCGGGGCAAACGCTGAGTGCCGCCGATTCGTCGATCCTGACCGAAGCCAACCCGACCGAAGGCAACGGCGAGTACAGCGAGACCCGTCTGCCGGGCGCTGAAGGCGCAGGGGCCGCGGGCACGGGCCTGCCGCTGATCGGCCGCATGCCGATCGCGCAGCAGCAGCGCGCGCTGATCGGCACGCTGGTGCTGGGGATCGGCGGCCTGATCGGCGGCTCGTGGCTGGCGGTGCAGAAAGCCAACGAAGGGGCCTCGCAGGTCGGTGCCTCGGGCCAGGCCCTGATGCAGTCGCAGCGTCTTGCCAAGTCGGTCTCGCAGGCGCTGCTGGGCAGCGACAGCGCGTTCGGCGAGGTGCGCGACAGCGCCGAGGTGCTGGGCAAGAACCTGCGCGCATTGAAGGACGGCAGCGCCGACGTCAAGTCCGCGGGCGCCGCGGCGCAGGGCGCGATCGAGCCGCTGATGCCGCTGGTCGAGCGCGCTGAAAAGAACGCCGGCGTGGTGCTGGCGCAGCAGAAGACGCTGACCCAGGTGGGCCAGGCGCTGCGCGCCATCAACCGTCAATCGTCCGAGCTGCTGGAGACGGCCGAGACCGTGTCCTCGCTCAAGCTGCAGCAGGACGCGAGCCCCGCCGAGCTGTCGGCGGTGGGCCAGGTCGTGATGCTGACACAGCGTATCGGCAAGAGCGCCAACGAGTTCCTGACCACCGAGGGCGTCAGTCCCGAGGCCGTGTTCCTGCTCGGCAAGGACCTGAACTCCTTCCGCGAGCTGGCCAACGGCCTGCTCAACGGCAGCCCCGAGCTGCGCCTGGCCGGCACCAAGGAGCCGCAGGCCCGCGAGCGCCTTCAGCAGCTGATCACGCAGTACGAAAGGACGCGCACCGACGCCAGCGCCATTCTGAACAACCTGCAGGGCCTGGTGGCGGCGCGCGAAGCGCAGGCCTCCGTCGTGGCCGACAGCGAACCGCTGCGCAAGGGCCTGGAAGATCTGCAGGGCAAGCTCGAAGGCGGTGGCCTGAGCGGCGCGTCGATCGCCCTCATCCTGCTCGGCCTGACGGCCGCCGCGCTGGCCGCGCTCGGCCTGCTGCGCCTGTTCGTTGCCGACCAGGGCCAGCGCGCCGCGCTGGCCGAGTCGCAGCGCGTGCAGGCGCAGCGCCAGGAGAACGAAGCCAAGCGCGTCAACGACGCCAACCAGGCGGCGATTCTGCGGCTGATGAACGAATTGCAGACGGTGGCCGAAGGCGACCTGACGCAGACCGCGACCGTGACCGAGGACATCACCGGCGCCATCGCGGACTCGGTGAACTACACGGTGGAAGAGCTGCGCATGCTGGTCGAGCAGGTGCAGGGCGCTGTGGGCCGCGTGACCGATACGACGCAGCAGGTGGAGAACACCTCGACCGAACTGCTGGCCGCTTCGACCGAGCAGCTGCGCGAGATTCGCGAGACCGGCGAGTCGGTGCTGCAGATGGCCGGCCGCATCAACAACGTGTCGTCGCAGGCGCAGCAGACGGCCTCGGTGGCGCGCCAGTCGCTGGCCGCCGCGCAGACCGGACGCCAGGCGGTGGAGAACACGATCGGCGGCATGAACACCATGCGCGAGCAGATCCAGGAAACCTCCAAGCGCATCAAGCGCCTGGGCGAGTCGTCGCAGGAGATCGGCGAAATCACCGAGCTGATTTCCGACATTACCGAGCAGACCAACGTGCTGGCACTGAACGCTGCGATTCAAGCGGCGTCCGCTGGCGATGCCGGCCGAGGCTTCTCGGTGGTTGCCGAAGAAGTGCAGCGACTGGCCGAACGCTCCGGCGACGCGACCAAGCAGATCGCAGCGCTGGTGAAAGCGATTCAGACCGACACCCAGGACGCGGTGGCCGCGATGGAGCGCTCGACGCAGGGCGTGGTCGAGAGCACCCGACTGTCCGACGCGGCCGGCAGCGCGCTGACCGACATCGACCGCGTGACGCGCGAACTGGCGCAGCTGATCGAACGCATCTCGACGCAGGCGTCCGAGGAAGCGCGTTCGGCCAACGTCGTCGCCGACAACATCCAGCACATCTTTGCGGTGACCGAGCAGACCGGCGAGGGCACGCGCTCGACGGCGCAGATGGTGCGCGAGTTGTCGCGCACTGCCGAAGAACTCAAGGCATCGGTCTCCCGATTCAAGATCGCCTGATTTTTGTTAAGGCCCTTCATGGACCTCCTGCACGATACCGAGACGATCGAAGACCTCTCAGCGCTGGCCTGGGTGCACGACGAGTTGCGGCGGTCGCTCGAAGCGGCGCACAAGTCGCTGCACCGCTACCTGAAGGAGGCTGAATCGGTCGTCGGCTCCGACGTCGATGCGGTCGATCCCGCGGTGCTGCGTGCTGCGCGCGCGCAATTGCACCAGAGCGTGGGTGCTCTCGAACTGGTCGGCCTGCCGACCGCCGCGCAGATGCTGCGCGCCACCGAGGCGGCGCTGCAAAAACTCAGCAGCAGCCGCCCGGTCAAGCTCGGCGCCAAGCAGGTCGAGACCATCGAGCAGGCCTCGTTCGCGCTGCTCGACTACCTGGCGCGCTTGCTCGCGGCCAAGCCGGTGTCGCCGCTGGCGCTGTTTCCGCAGTATCGCGAGGTGCAGGAGCTGGCCGGTGCCGACCGCATTCACCCGGCCGACCTGTGGCCGCACGATTGGCAGTGGCGTGACATCGCTGGCGACGGCTCCCGGCCGCGCGCGCTCGACGCCGCGCTGCGCAGCGAGGTCGAGGGCCTGACGCTGCAGCTGATGCGCAACGGCGGCAGCGAACACGCGCTGGCGCTGTCGAATCTCTTCGCCGGCCTGGCCGCCGGCAGCGACAAGAAGCGCCGCCATGTCGGCACGCTGTGGCAACTCGCCGCCGCTTTCTTCGAAGCGCAGGGCCAGCGCCTGCTGGTGCCCAACGTCCACAGCAAGCGCATCGCATCGCGCCTGTTGTCGCAGTTGCGCATGTCCGAGCATGTGGCCGACGCCTCGGCCATGCCCGGTGCCGGCGCCGATGTCTCGCAGCGCCTGGCGCAGGACCTGCTCTTCTTCTGCGCGCAAGCCGCATCGCCCGGCGACGGCCGCAAGGCGCCACGCCTGCTCGCCGTGCGCCAGACCTGGAGCCTGGGCCGGCGCGCGTCGGTCGACTACCTCGTCACCTCGCTCGGCCGTCACGACCCGGCGTCGATCGTGCAGGCGAGGAAGCGCGTGGGCGCCGCCAAGGACAGCTGGGCCGCGGTTGCGGGCAACGAGCTGCACCGCCTGTCGGCCCTCGGCGAGCAGTTCGCGCTCGTCGGCGAATCGCTGAAGAAACTCTACCCCGCCGGCGACCAGCTCGGCGCGGCCCTGTCGGCCGCCGCAACGCAAACGGTGCAGGCCGGCGCTGTGCCGGCGCCGATGCTGGCGATGGAAGTCGCCACCGCGGTGCTGTTCCTCGAAGCCTCGCTCGAGGACGGCGACTTCGACCATCCGGCGCAGGCCGAGCGCGTGCAGCGCCTGGCCACGCGCATTCACAAAGTCGCTCACGGCAGTCAGCCCGAGCCGCTCGAAGCCTGGATGGAGGAGCTGTACCGCCGCGTCTCCGACCGCCAGACGATGGGCAGCGTGGTGCAGGAACTGAAGAGCGCGCTGGCCGAGGCCGAAAAGGCGATCGACCAGTTCTTCCGCGACCCGACGCAGGCCGGCCTGCTCCATCCGGTGCCGATGCAGCTCAACTCGATGCGCGGCGTGTTCTCCGTGCTCGGCCTCGATCACGCCTCGCATGCCGTGGTGCGCATGCGCGACGACGTCGATCAGCTCGTGGCGCAGGGGCAGCAGGCGAAGACGCCCGATGCGGCGATCACCGATCGACTGGCCACCAACCTGGGCGCGCTCGGCTTCCTGATCGACATGCTCAACGTGCAGCCGTCGATGGCCAAGTCGCTGTTCGCGTTCGACGCCAAGTCGGGGCAGTTGCGCGCCGTGGTGGCTTCGCAGGGCCGTGGTCGCGTCTCGCGGCCGGTGGGTCTGGATAGTCAGGCGATGCCGCTGACGCCGGCCGAGCCGCGTTTGATCGAGCAGGCACAGTCGCTCGCCATCGCCGCGTCGCACCCCGAGGTGCCGCTGGTCGAGGTGCGCCACGAACTCGACCGCCTGTCCAACGAAGCGATGGTGGCCGACCAGCCGGTGCTGGCCGAGACCATGCAGCAGGTCAAGAGCGCGTTCGAGGTCGCGATCAGCGACGACGAGCGCCGTGCCGTGCGCGAAGAACTCGCCCAGGCGATGACCGAGTTCGTGCAGAGCACGTCGGCCTCGCTCGACGACGCACTGCCCTTGTCGCGTCCGGTGCCGCTGTTGTCCACCGCGCCGACGCCGGCGGGCCAGACCGGCCTCGAAGACGACGTCGAGATGCGCGAGATCTTCCTCGAGGAAGCGCGCGAGGTCATCGGCAATGCGCATCAGGCGCTGGCCGCGCTGGCCGACGCCGGCGACGACGTGGCCGAGATGACGAGCGTGCGCCGCGCCTTCCATACCTTGAAGGGCAGCGCCCGCATGGTTGGCCTGACCGAGTTCGGCGAAGCCGGCTGGGTCTGCGAGCAGCTCTACAACGCGCGCCTGGCCGACCAGGCCGCGGCCGATGCGAGCCTGCTGGCGCTGACCGGCGACATCCTTGCCTACCTCGGCGACTGGGTCGATTCGATCGCACAGCGCCGCGATGCCGGCCATCGCCCTGCCGAAGTTGCAGCAGCGATCGAGCGCTGGCGCGCTCAAGGCACGCATGGAAAGTTGGCGCTGCCGCGTGCGGCCGGTGCCGCGCCGACCGCGCGCTCAACGTCGCTGCCGACGCTGGGCAGCGTCTCGCGCCCGATGGCGCTCGACGGCCTGCTCTCCGACGAAGAAGCCGCCCGCATCGAGCTGGTGCCGGCAGGCAATGTTTCCGTGCAGCCGCTGGACCGCTTGCTCGCACCCGAGACGCCGGTGTCGTTCGACCTCGACCTGGGCGAGGCGGCGAATCTGGAAGTCGGCGGCGTCAATGCGCTGCAGTCGCTGGCGCTGCCGCCGCGCGCCGCCGATGCGCCGTCACCGGATGTTTCGTCCGGGCTGATGTCGCTCGAGTTCCAGCCCTCGACCCACCAGGAGGCCGTGCCCACGCTCGACCTCAGCCCGCCGCCGGATGCGTCGTCGGCCGCCGGCCCGATGAGCCTGGCCTCGCCGAGCGCGCCCGAAGCCGCGGCCGAGCCGGCGTTCCGCATGATCGGCACGCTGCGCGTCGGTATTCCGCTGTTCAACATCTTCCTCAACGAGGCCGACGAGCAGTCGCGCCGCCTGGGCGTCGAGCTGGCCGAGTGGTCGCATGAATTCAGCCAGCGTCCGGTGGGCGACAACGCGATCGCACTGGCGCATTCGCTGGCCGGCAACTCGGCCACCGTGGGTTTCAGTGATCTGTCGCAGCTGTCGCGCCTGCTCGAGCATGCGCTGATGCGCTCGAACGCCATCGGCCAGGGCGACGCCGACGAGGCGCGCCTGTTCACCGACAGCGCCGACGAGATCAGCCGATTGCTGCACCAGTTCGCCGCCGGCTTCCTCAAGTCGCCGTCGCCGGCGCTGCTCGATCGCCTGGTCGATCACGAGCGCACCTCGGCGGAGCGAGTGCGTGCGCACGCCGAGCGTGCCGAGCTGGTCGAAGAGCCCGCGGAGCTGCCGCCGCCGGTCGAAGTGGTCGAGACGATCGGAGCGCTCGAGCCGGTGGTCGAGCCCGTCGCGTCGATCGAACCCGTCGCCTTCGTCGAATCCCAGCCCGAATTTGCACCGGCCGTCGAGTCGGCTCGGTCCTTGCTCGACCTGCCGTTCGACGCGGCGCCGCTGGCTGTCGATCCGGCGCTGGCCGCATTCGGCCAGGCCGAGTTCCATGCGCTCGCGCCGGTTCGGGACGAGCCGTTCGAACGCCGCGCCACCGTGCGACCGACGTCGATCGACGACGACGACGACGACATCGATGCGGTCGATGCGGTCGATGCCGAGCTGTTCCCGATCTTCCAGGAAGAGGCGGCTGAGTTGCTGCCGCAACTGGCTTCGCGCATGCGCGACTGGGCCGAGAACCCGGCCAACCCAGCCGGTGCCAGCGCCTGCATGCGCACCCTGCACACCTTGAAGGGCGGCGCCCGCCTGGCCGGCGCGATGCGCCTGGGCGAGATGGCGCATCGCCTCGAGACGGCGATCGAGCACTTGACCGCGCGCGAGAGCTTGACCGCCAATGACGTCGAGGGTCTGTTCGGCCGCGTCGATACCTTGGGCACGGCCTTCGAGCGTCTGGTGGCTGGGCCCTCGGTCGATCTCGATGTGAGCCAGCCGCTGCTCAAGACAGCGCCGCGCGAGCCCTTGCCGATGCGGCCGATGCCCGAGATCGCGGCGCGCCGCGTTCAGCCGCCCGCGCCGGTGCTGCACGATGAGCCGGTGCCGACGCCAAGCATCGAACCCGCGTCGCAACCCACAGCGCAAGCTGCGCCGATCTCGGCGAGCATCGCGGCGCCTGGCATCGACTGGCAGCGCTTTGCGCTGACGCCCACCGCCAGCGCCGCCGCGGCGGCCACCGCTCCGGTGGGCATCGTGCAGAGCGCATCGGTGCGGGTGCGGGCGCCGCTGCTCGACCGCCTCGTCAACCATGCCGGCGAAGTCTCGATCGCGCGTTCGCGCATCGAATCCGGCGTCGGCCAGATGCGCGGCTCGCTCGGCGACCTGACCGAGAACCTGGAGCGCCTGCGCGCGCAACTGCGCGACATCGAGCTGCAGGCCGAGTCGCAGATCAGCTCGCGCATGGAAGCCGCCAAGGCCCAGGGCGCGAACTTCGACCCGTTGGAGATGGACCGCTTCACGCGCTTCCAGGAACTGACGCGCATGATGGCCGAGTCGGTCAACAACGTCGCCACCGTGCAGCGCGGCCTGACGCGCAACCTGCAGTCGGCCGAAGACGATCTGGCCGCGCAGGCGCGCCTGACGCGCGATCTGCAGGACGACCTGCTGCGCACGCGCATGGTCGAGTTCGAGAGCCTCTCGGACCGTCTGTATCGCGTGGCGCGCCAGGCGGCGAAGGAACTGCACAAGCAGGTGCGGCTGGACATCGTCGGCGGCTCGATCGAAGTCGATCGCGGTGTGCTGGAGCGCATGGCCGGTGCTTTCGAGCACTTGCTGCGCAACTGCGTCACGCATGGCATCGAGCTGCCCGAGGAGCGCCAGCGCGCCGGCAAGGAAGCCGCAGGCCAGATCACGATCACGGTTCATCAGGAAGGCAACGAAGTCTCGGTCGAGTTCCGCGACGACGGCGCGGGCCTGAACCTGGCGCGCATCCGCGAGCGGGGCGTGGCCATGGGCCTGCTCGAAGCCGACGCGCAACCGAGCGAGGCCGAGCTCGCCAACCTGATCTTCATGCCCGGCTTCTCGACGGCCGAGACCGTGACCGAGCTGTCCGGGCGCGGCGTCGGCATGGACGTGGTGCGCAACGACGTCAACGCCCTCGGTGGCCGCATCGAAACCGCCAGTGCCGCCGGCCAGGGCGCGAGCTTCCGCCTCGTCCTGCCCCTGACCACGGCGGTGACGCAGGTGGTGATGCTGCGCGCCGGTGCGGTCACGGTGGCGGTGCCGGCGACGCTGATCGACATCGTGCGCCGCGTGCCGGCCGCAGAAGTCGCCGAGGCCTATCGCCGCGGCAGCTTCGACCACGGCAACCAGGTGCTGCCGTTCTTCTGGTTCGGTGCGCTGCTGCAGGGCAGCGGCAGGAGCGACGAGCCGGTGGGCCGCACGCTCGCGGTGGTGGTGATCAAGAGCGCGTCGCAGCGCATCGCGCTGCACGTCGATGAAATCGCCGGCAACCAGGAAGTGGTGGTCAAGAACCTGGGCGTGCAACTGGCGCGCCTGCCCGGCCTGGCCGGCGTGACGCTGCTGGCCACGGGCTCGCCGGCGCTGATCTACAACCCGGTGGCGCTGGCCACGCTCTACGGCCAGGGCGCGCGCGCCGTGATGCAGCGCGCGGCGACGGTGGCGCAGGAGGCCGCGGCCGCGGCCGCAGTGTCCGGTTCGCCCGGCGCGCCCGCTGCCCCGACTGCAGCCGCGGTCGCCACAACGCAGCAGGCACCGCTGGTGCTGGTGGTCGACGACTCGTTGACCGTGCGTCGCGTGACGCAGCGCCTGCTGACGCGCGAGGGCTATCGCGTCACCACCGCCAAGGACGGCCTGGATGCGCTCGAGAAGCTCGCCGACGAAACGCCGCTGGTGGTGCTGTCGGACATCGAGATGCCGCGCATGGACGGCTTCGACCTGGCCCGCAACCTGCGCTCCGATGCCCGCTGGGCAGGGCTGCCGATCATCATGATCACCTCGCGCATTGCGCAGAAGCACCGCGAGCACGCCCAGCAGCTCGGCGTCAACCACTACCTCGGCAAGCCGTATTCGGAAGACGACCTGCTGGGCCTGGTGGCGCGCTACGCCGGGCAGACGGCAACGGCCTGAGCAGCGCTGCGCTGACCTGACCCACGGGCCGCGCGAGCGGCCCGTTGTCTTTTTTGCGCCTGTCTTGCGCGCGCCATTCGCCGCCGCGTCTCGTGCGCGGCCCCATCACTCCAGGGCTTTACCTTTCTTATCAAGCAAGCGCTTGATTTGGAAGTAGCATGCCGGCATCATGGAAGCGCCACAGCCCTCCAAAGCCGCAACGGAGCTCGCAGCCGATCGTGGTGAGCGTGCGCGCACTCGTCTTCTATTCGAGTCCAGCCGGATATTCGCCGAGAAGGGTTTCGCCAAAGCCTCGACCCGCGAAATCTGCGAGGCGGCCGGCCTGAACCCGGCCGCGATCCACTACCACTTCGGCGACAAGGAAGGGCTGTACCGCGCGGTGCTGCTCGGACCGATCCAGGGCCTGGCTCAACAACTGGCCGGGTTCGACGACCCGGGTCTGGCGCTGGCCGAGGCTTTGCGGCGCCTGCTCGACCCCTTCGTCGGGCACGACGGCGTGGCCGCGCCGGGCGCCGACGAGGGCGTTCGCTTGTACCTGCGCGAGATGATCGAGCCGACCCCCGTGTTCGCTGCCGCCGCCGCGCAGCACATCGGTCCGGTGCACGAGCGCATCGCGCGCCTGGTGGCGCGCCACATCGGCCTGGCGCATCCCGACGAAGACGTGCACCGCCTGGTCTTCGGCCTGATCGCGATGGCGCACGACTACTGCATGTCGCGCGAGTTCATGCGTGCGGTGGCGCCGCGCCTGCTCGAAGGGCCCGATGCGCTGGCGCGAGCGCGCGAGCGCCTCGTCGATTGGGGTGCAGCGCTGATCGCCCATGAGCGCCAGCGACGCAGGGTGGAGAACGACGAATGACGTTGCGGCGATGGCTCGTCGTCGCTGCCGCCGCTGCGGCCCTGCTGGCCGGCTGCGCCACGCCGCGCCTGCCGGCCACGCCGTCGCAGGCTGCCGCTGAAAAATGGCAAGCAACTCTCCCGCACGGCGGCAACAGTGCCGCGCTCGCCGACTGGTGGCGCCGCTTCGACGACCCGCTGCTGGCCGAGCTCGTGGGCGACGCGCAGGGCAACAACCCGACGCTCGCACAAGCCTTGGCGCGGCTGCGCCAGGCGCGCGCCGGCCTGCGCGCGAGTTCAGCGCAGCGCTGGCCGGCGCTCGGCGCGAGCGCGCAGGTGCAGCGCGGCGGCAGTGCCAACAGCAACTTCGTCGCCGCGACGCAAAGCACGATCGGCGTCGACGCGCAGTGGGAGGTCGATCTGTTCGGCGCCACCGCCGCCGAAATTGCCGCAGCCCAGGCGCGCAGCGAGCAGGCCGCGCTCGGCTGGCATGCGGCGCGCATCAGCCTCGCGGCCGACACGGCGAGCGCCTACATTGCGCTGCGCGCTTGCGAAGCGACGCGGCAGGTGTTCGACCAGGATGCGGCGTCGCAGCGCCAATCCGCCGAACTGACGCGCGAGAAGGTGCGCGTCGGGTTCGAGGCGCCGGCCAACGGCGCCCTGGCCGACGGGGCCGCGGCCGACGCGGCCAACCGAGCCATCGCGCAGCGCGCCGACTGCGATGCGCTCGTCAAGACGCTGGTCGTGCTCACCGGCCAGAGCGAGACGGCACTGCGCACGCGCCTGAGCGGCAACGCTGCCAAGCTGCCGCAGCCGGCCGCGTTCAGCGTCGATGCGCTGCCGGCGCAATTGCTGCAGCAGCGGCCCGACATCGCCGCGGCCGAACGCGCGCTCGTCGCTGCGGCGGCCGATGTCGGCGTGGCCGAAGCCGCGCGCTGGCCGCGCCTCACGTTCAGCGGCAACCTCGGCCTCGCGGCGCTGCGCGTCGGCGGCAACAGCAGCGACGGCACGGCCTGGGGCTTCGGTCCGCAGCTCGTGCTGCCGATCTTCGACGGCGGTGCGCGTGCTGCACGCGAAGACGCGGCGCGTGCGCGCTACGACGAAGCGCGCGCCACGCTCGACGCGCAGTTGCGCGGCGCCGTGGGCGAAGTCGAAGAAGCGCTGCTGCGACTGGATGCCGCAACGCGCCGCCAGAGCGAGGCCCTGCGTGCGGCGCAAGGCTTCATCGACTATTTCGCCGCCGCCGAGCAGCGCTGGCGCATCGGCGCCGGCAGCCTGATCGATCGCGAAGACGCGCGCCGCACCGCACTGGCCGCGCAGAACGCGCTCATCACCGTGCAGCGCGAACGCGTCGCCGCATGGATCACGCTCTACCGCAGCCTGGGCGGCGGCTGGCAAGTCAGCGACGCAGCTCCGAAGTGAAGATCATGAACAACAAGCTTGCATTCATCGGCGCCGCAGTGCTCGCCGCAGCGTTGGCCGCCATGCTGGCGCGAGCCGCCGACGACAAAGCGCCGCCCACCGCCGCCCCGGCGCCCAAGGCCGCGCTGACCGTCACCGCTGCCACGCCGCAATCGGGCCGCTGGCCCGTGACCCTCAGCGCCAACGGCAACATCGCGGCGTGGCAGGAGGCGGTCATCAGCGCCGAGACGCAGGGCCTGCGACTGACCGAAGTGCGCGTGCAGGTCGGTGATCGCGTCAAGCGCGGCCAGGTGCTGGCGCTGCTCGCGGCCGACACGCTCAACGCCGACGCCGCCGCGGTGCGCGCCGGCCTCGCCGAAGCCGAAGCCAACGCCGCCGAGGCCGCGGCCAACGCCGAGCGCGCGCGCCAGTTGCAGACCAGCGGCGCCATCAGCGCGCAACAGATTTCGCAGTACGTCACCGCCGAGGCCACGGCCAAGGCGCGTGTCGCATCGATGAAGGCGCAGTTGAACGCCGCGCAGGTGCGGCTTTCGCAGACGCGCATCGCAGCGCCCGACGACGGCGTGATCTCGCAGCGCAGCGCCACCATCGGCGCTGTCGCGCAGCCGGGGCAGGAGCTGTTCCGCCTGATCCGCAAGGAGCGGCTCGAGTGGCGCGCCGATGTCGCTGCCACCGAGCTCGCGCGCATCGCTGCGGGGCAGAAGGTCAGCGTCACGCCGGCCGGCGGCGCGGTGGTGCAAGGCACGGTGCGCATGGTCGGGCCGACCGTCGACGCGGCCACGCGCAACGGCATGGTGTTCGTCGATCTCGCCAAGTCCGACATCCCCAAGGCCGGCATGTTCGCGCGCGGCGAGTTCGCCGTCGGCGAGCGCGACGGCGTGACGCTGCCGCAATCGGCGGTGGTCCTGCGCGACGGTTTTCATTGGGTGTTCCAGATCGGCAGCGACAACAAGGTGCAGCAGCGCAAGGTCAATGTCGGTGCGCGTGTGACGACGAGTTCGGGCGAGCGCATAGAGATCACGGGCGGCCTGGTCAAGGATGCGCTCGTCGTCGCCGAAGGCGCCGGCTTCCTCGCCGATGGCGACACGGTGCGCATCGCAGCAGCCAAGTAAACGACATGGACATCAACGTCTCCGCCTGGTCGATCAAGAAGCCGGTTCCGTCGATCCTGCTGTTCATCATGCTGACGATCGTCGGCGTGATGGGCTTTCGGGCGATGAAGATCCAGAACTTCCCCGACATCGACCTGCCGACGATCACCGTCAGCGCGTCGTTGCCCGGCACTGCGCCGGCGCAGATGGAAACCGAAGTCGCGCGCAAGATCGAGAACTCGATCGCCACGGTGCAGGGCCTGAAGCACCTCTACACCAAGGTGCAGGACGGCACGGCCACCATCACGGCCGAGTTCCGGCTCGAGAAGACGACGCAGGAAGCGCTCGACGACGTGCGCGATGCCGTCGCGCGCATCCGCTCCGATCTGCCGGCCGATCTGCGCGACCCGGTGATCAGCAAGATCGACTTCGCCGCGCTGCCGATCCTGACCTACACCGTGGCCTCGTCGCGCATGGACGACGAGCAGCTCTCCTGGTTCGTCGACAACGAAGTCACGCGCAAGCTGCTCGCGGCGCGCGGCGTGCGCAGCGTCGATCGCGTCGGCGGCGTCACGCGCCAGGTGCGCGTCGAGCTCGACCCCTCGCGTCTGCTCGCACTCAAGGTCACCGCGGCCGAAGTCTCGCGCCAGTTGCGCGCGGTGCAGCAGGAAGCGCCGGGCGGGCGCACCGATCTCGGCGGCGTCGAACAAGCGGTGCGCACGATCGGCACGGTGGCCACCGCCGCCGAACTCGGCGCGCTCGAAATCCCCCTCGCCAATGGTGAGCAAGTGGGCCGCCGCATCCGCCTCGACCAGGTGGCGACGGTCGCGGACAGCGTGGCTGAGCAGCGCTCGGCGGCGCTGCTCGACGGCAAGCCCGTCGTCGGCTTCGAGATCGCGCGCGCGCTCGGCGCCGGCGAGACCAACGTCGCCGTCGGCGTGCGCGCCGCGCTCGACGACTTGCGCAAGGCGCACCCCGACATCACCGTCACCGAAGCCTTCAACTTCGTCGATCCGGTGATCGAGAACTACGAGGGCTCGATGGCGCTCTTGATCGAAGGCGCGATCCTGGCCGTGCTCGTCGTCTGGTTCTTCCTGCGCGAGTGGCGCGCGACGCTGGTCTCTGCCGTGGCGCTGCCGCTGTCGGCGATTCCGGCGTTCGCGGTGATGCACTGGATGGGCTTTTCGATCAACGTCGTGACGCTGCTGTCGCTGTCGCTCGTCGTCGGCATCCTGGTCGACGACGCGATCGTCGAGATCGAGAACATCCAGCGCCATCTCGGCATGGGCAAGAAGCCGCTGGCCGCCGCGCTCGAAGCGGCCGATGAGATCGGGCTGGCGGTGATCGCCACCTCGTTCACGCTGATCGCGGTGTTCCTGCCCACGGCGTTCATGAGCGGCGTGCCCGGCAAGTTCTTCGTGCAGTTCGGCTGGACGGCGGCGATCGCCGTCTTCTTCTCGCTCGTCGTCGCACGCATGCTGACGCCCATGATGGCGGCGTACCTGCTGCCGGCGCCGAAGAAGGAACACAAGGAACCGACGTGGATGCCGTCGTACATGCGCCTGGTGCAGTGGTGCCTGAAGCACCGCATCAAGACGCTGCTGGCCACCGTGCTGTTCTGCGTCGGCTCGTGCACGCCCCTGTTCACCGGCGGCATCGCGGGCGCGTTCATTCCGCCCGACGACCTGTCGCAGACGCAGGTGTACCTGTCGCTGCCGCCGGGCAGCACCTTCAAGCAGACGCTCGCCGTGGCCGAACAGGCGCGCGAGCTCGTGCAGCAGAACAAGCACGTCAAGCTGGTCTACACGGCAGTCGGCGGCGGCAAGGCGGGCGGCGATCCCTTCGCGGTGGGCGGTGCGGCCGAAGCGCGCAAGGCCACGCTGACGATCAATCTCACGCCGCGCGGCGAGCGCAGCGGCATCAGCAAGCAGGCGATCGAGCGCGACCTGCGCGCAGCCCTCGAAGCGCTGCCGGGCGCGCGCGTCAACGTCGGCTTCGGTGGCTCGGCCGAGAAGTTCATCCTCGTGCTCGCCGGCGAAGACGGCGAAGCGCTGGCCGCGCACGCGCGCATCGTCGAGCAGGAGCTGCGCACGATCCCCGGCATCGGCCAAGTCACGAGCACGTCGTCACTGCAACGGCCCGAGCTGGTGGTGCGGCCCGACGCGGCGCGCGCCGCCGATCTTGGCGTGACCTCGGCCGCGATCGCCGACACGCTGCGCATCGCCACCGCCGGCGACTACGACCAGGCGCTGGCGAAACTCAACCTGTCGCAGCGACAGATCCCGGTGGTGGTGAGGCTGCCCGACGCGGCCCGTCAGGACCTCGCGCTGATCGAGCGCATGACGGTGCCGGGCGCGAGGGGCCCGGTGGCGCTGTCCAACGTGGCCACGATCGAGCTCGCCAGCGGCCCGGCGCAGATCGACCGCTACGACCGCTTGCGCAACGTCAACTTCGAGATCGAGTTGAACGGCATGGCGCTGGGCCGCGTGCAGGAGCTCTCCGATGCGTTGCCGAGTCTGCAGAAGCTGCCGCCGGGCGTGATCAAGACGACGGTGGGCGATGCCGAAGCGATGGCCGAGCTGGGTCAGAGCTTCATCCTCGCCATGCTCACGGGCGTGGCCTGCATCTACATCGTGCTGGTGCTGCTGTTCCACGCCTGGGTGCAGCCGGCGACGATCCTCGTCGCGCTGGTGCTGTCGCTGCCCGGCGCCTTTCTCGCGCTGTTTCTCTCGCGCACCGACCTGTCGATGCCGGCGATGATCGGCATGATCATGCTGATGGGCATTGCGACGAAGAACTCGATCCTGCTCGTCGAGTACGCGATCGTCGCGCGACGCGACCGCGGCATGACGCGCTTCGAGGCCTTGCTCGACGCCTGCCACAAACGCGCGCGGCCGATCATCATGACGACCATCGCGATGGGCGCGGGCATGCTGCCGATCGCGCTCGGCTTCGGCACCGACCCGAGCTTCCGTGCGCCGATGGCCATCGTCGTCATCGGCGGGCTGATCACCTCGACCTTCCTCAGCCTGCTGGTGGTGCCGGTCGTGTTCACCTACGTCGACGACATGGTGCAGTGGTTCGCGCGGCGCTGGCGCGCGCGCTTCGCGCATCAGGCCGAAGGAGCTCCGGCATGAAGCGCCGCCAACTCATCCACACCGCCTTCGCGCTCGCTGCTGCACTGCCGGCGCTGCGCGCCTGGGCCGAGGGGCCGTCGTCGTTCGAGGTGATGGAGTTCGACTGGGCCGATACGAAGCGTCAGCGCGCGGTGCCGGTGCGTCTGTACTGGCCGAACCAGGTGTCGCCATCGGCGGACGTGCCGCTGGTGGTGTTCTCGCACGGCATCGGCGGCTCGCGCCGCGGCTACCGCTATCTCGGCGAGCACTGGTCCGCACACGGCATCGCCAGCCTGCACCTGCAACACGTGGGCAGCGATCGCCAGATCTGGTTCGGCAGCCCGCTCGGACTGCTCGGCCGCCTGCAGGACGCAGCGCAGGAGAAGGAAGCGATCGAGCGGCCGCGTGATCTGTCGTTCGCGCTCGACACGCTGCTGCCGAGCGCGCTCGGCGAGCGCATCGATACCAGGCGCATCGTCGCCGCCGGCCACAGCTACGGCGCGAACACGACGCTGCTGGCCGCAGGCGCGCGCGTGCAGCGCGAGGGCCGTGCCGTCGAACTGCACGACGCACGCGTGCATGCTGCGATCGTGCTCTCGGCGCCGCCCTTCTACGGCGAGGACGATCCGGCACGCATCCTCGGCGCGGTGCAGTTGCCCACGCTGCACATCACCGCCACCGGCGACGTCATCCGTATTCCCGGCTACTACTCCGGCGCCGACGACCGCATTGCGGTGTTCGACGCGGTCGGCAGCAAGCGCAAGGCGCTGGCGGTCTTCGAGGGGGGCTCGCACAGCATGTTCACCGACCGGCCGGGCACGGGGGGTGCGGAGCTCAATCCGCGCGTGAAGATCGCCACCGGCGAGCTTTCACTGGCGTTCCTGCGCGCGCTGGTCGAAGCGGGCGACGGCCGGGCCGAGTTGGATCGGTGGGCGCAGCGCCACCAGCCGATCCTGGCGCGGACGTCATTCGGCGCGGCTTAGTGCGTTCTTCGCACGTACCAGTCGTCGAACTCGGAGAGCTCCTGATGCACCCGCACGAGCCCATTGTCGGACAGCAACTCGAAGATCTTCTGGCGCATCGGGGTGAAGTTGTGCTCGCAGGTGATCACGCGAAAGCTGTGCTTGCTGAAGTCGAAGTTGCTGAGGATGTCGAACTCGCTGCCTTCCGTATCGATCGAGAGGTAGTCGATTTCTTCGGGGGCTCCATGCTCCGCGAGCAGATGGTTCAGTGAGATGGTCTTGACCTCGTAGGTCTTGCCCTGCAGATCGCCATTGCTGCAATGGCTCAGGGTCGACAGCTCGGCGTCATCGGCTTCGTTGAAGACCAAGGCTGCCTCGGACTCTTTCCAGACACAGCGAGTGTCGATGCGGGCGGTGCGATTCTTGGCCAATGCCTGTTGCCAGCAGCGGCCGGGTTCGGCCAGGATTCCCTTCCAGCCGAAGTTGCGCTCCAACAAGCAGGTGTTGGACAAGTCAACGCCATTGGTGGCGCCGAACTCGACGAAATAGCCGCCCATCTTGAAGTTCAACTGAGCCAGGACGAACAGATCCTGCCCGAGCTGGGATCTCGTGTGCGGGAGAGCGCGCATCAGTTCCTGAGTGCGATCCTGGGGCAAGCTCGTGATGAGATGGATGCCGTGCTGCAGGCGTTCTTCGAGGGCGGCCTTCTCACGCAGCTGCGTCAGTGAATCGTGCCGCGTGACAGCGAGGTTGAAGACTTTGAGTTGGCGTTTGATGAGGTCTTTCAGTCCCGGCATTCCTGCTCCTGAGTATTGAGCGCAATCAGTAACACTTCGGCAGTGACGCAGAAGGGCAATGCGCGTGCCCGCAGTATGCATGTGCAGGCCGAGCGGCAGCAGCGGCCGGTGCCGCACGCTTCCAGTTCGAGCGGGGCGCTACCCGCGCTCCAGGATCACCAGCCGTCGCGGCCAGCGGCCGGTCAGCAGCGCGACCAGGCTGCCACAGACCTGGCCGAGCAGATAGTTGCGCAGCACGCCGCGCGGCGCACGATGCGCAGCCACGGCGCGAAAGCCCCAGCGCTCGTAGTGCACGGCGTTGCTGCGTGGCGTCACCACGTGGACGTCGCCGCTTTGCTCGCCGAGCAGTTGCGCGATCAGGTGCTGCGCGATGCCTTGGCCGCGATGCCGCGGCGCCACCACCAGCGAGCCTAGCTCGCGCGAGCCGTCGGCGTGCAGGCGCATCTGCGCCGCGCCGACGAGCTCGCCGCCGATCGAAGCGACGACGAAGCGGCGCCAGTCGATCTGGTTCGGGTTCAGACGCTCGCCGAGCACGAGCTCGACGATCGCCGCCTGATCCAGCGGCAGCGCACGCCGCAGCGTCACCGCCCGGGCGTCGCCCGCTCGTGTCCGGCGCGGGGACGCGCTGCCGTTGCTGCCGAGCGCGCGCGCAAGGTCCGCGGACGCTGTCATCTTGGGTGGTGCAGCACGGTGGCCGGCGCCGTCTTGGCCATCAGCGGATCGGCGTGCCGATGCGCCAGCTTCCACACGCCGTTTCTGCTGCGCGCAAAGACATGCGTCACGCGCAGCGCCATCGGCGCGGCCTGAGCCTGATCGGCCAGGTGCACCATGCTGCGCTCGATGGCCACCGTGTAGGCCAGCTCGGTGCTGGCTTGCATCGCCAGGATCTCGACGCTCATGGTCGCACCGCTGTCCTTGCGAAAGCGCGTGGCTGCCCAGTCGTAGCGGCTTTCGACCTCGGCCCAGCCTTTCTCGTAAGCGCCCCACGCGCCCATGATCGTGGCCTGCTCGCTGTGCAGCACGTTGCGCTTCCACAGTGCGGCGTCGCCGTTGAGGAACTGCGCGGTTCCTTGCTGGAACAGCGGCAGGAACTCGCGGAAGGTGGCGCGATCGGTAGCACGCGCGAGTGCGGCCGGGGTGGCGCTGCACGCGGCCAGGGCGGCCAGTGCGCGGCGTGACAGGTTCTGCATGGGGGGGCTCCTGGCGGCTCGAATGGCAGCACGAGCGAGCTACTTTGCGCGTCGCCACGTGGCGCGTCTTGAAGATTCGCGACGGATCGAATTGCGCGTGCCCCGACAATCGACGCCGCGGCGCGGGTTGCCGCGTGCCGGGAGCATGGGATGAAGCTGGTGGTCGTCGGTTCGCGCTACTTCGGCGCCAGCGTGTTCGAGGCGCTGCGCCAGTTGGCCGGCGTGCAGATGGCCGGCGTGGTGGTGCCTGCGGCGGACGATCGGCTCGCGCTCGCCGCGGTTGCCGCGGGCCTGCCGCAACATGTGCTTGCCAACCCGAAGCTCGTGCCGGCCGAGGCGGTGTCGCACTGCGACCTGATCGTCGCCGCGCACACGCATGCGCGCGTCAGCAACGAAGCCTTGGCGCGATCGAGGCTCGGCGGCGTCGGCTACCACCCGTCGCTGCTGCCGCGGCATCGCGGCATCGCCGCCGTGGAGTGGACGATCCTCGAAGGCGACGCGATTGCCGGCGGCTCCGTCTACCACCTGGCCGACGGCTGGGATGCCGGCGCGGTCGCGGCGCAGGACTGGTGCTTCGTCGCGCGCGGCGAGACCGCGCGCGATCTGTGGGAGCGCGAGCTCGCCCCGATGGGTCTGCGCCTGCTCGCGCAGGTGGTGGGCCACGCGCGCGATCACGGCGCGCTGCCGTCGCACGAACAGAACCCGCGCTACGCGACGCGAGCGCCGATGCTGCGCAAGGCGGTGCTGCTGACCGAAGACGCCGAACCGGCGACGACTTCGCTCGTCGTCACCGTGATGGGCCGCGACCGGCCCGGCATCGTGCGCGCGTTGTCGGACCGCGCGCAACGCCACGGCGCCAACTGGACCGTCAGCCACATGGCGCGCATCGCCGGCGAGTTTGCCGGCATGGCGCATTTCGACGTGCCGCGCGACAAGGCGAAGGCGCTGGCCGATGCGTTGTGCGCGCTCGAATCGTCGGGGCTGAAGGTGGCGGTGGCCACCAGCCAGGTGGCGACGGGCGCGCCGCCGGGCTGGCGCGGCTTCGATTTCGAGTTCGTCGGCGACGACCGCGTCGGCATCGTCGCCGACCTGACGCGCGTGCTCGCCGCGCGCGGCGTCAGCATCGAGCGCCTGAACACCGAGACGCTGAAGCGCCAAAGCCCGGCGAAGTCGCGCTTCAAGGTGGCGGCGCACCTGCTGGTGCCGGTGGCGGTGGACGTCGAGTCCCTGCGCGCCGAACTTGGCGAGTTGGCGCGCTCGCTGATGGCGGATGTTCAGTTGGGCGAGCGCGGCGCGATGTGAGTCAATCCTCTGCCGTGATTACGTTGCAGCGCTCGGGCTGGTGCACTCGCTGAGTCGATGCCGGATGCCGCACCAGCTTCAACTGCGGCCGCTGCGGCCGGCGCACGAACTCGCCGCCGCAGTTCGGGCAGACATTCTTCAAGCGGCGTTCGACGCAGTCGGCGCAGAAGGTGCACTCGTAGGAGCAGATGCGCGCCTGCGGCGAATCCGGCGGCAGGTCGACATCGCAGCACTCGCAGTTGGGACGCAGCGCCAGCATCAGGCCACCCGCGTCCAATCCATGAACCAGTTGTCTTCCCAGGTCACGCCACCGTCGCGCGAGAAGGCCTGGTGCCAGCGGCAACTCGTCGGCGTGATGCGGTCCCAGACGCCGCGCGAGTGGATCGGGATATCGCCGTCGCGGTCGTCGGTGGCGATGAAGGTGCCGACGCCGTCGGCGTCGAACGCGCCCCACATCGGCGCGGGCACGATCACGCCGCTGCCGCAGCTCAGCCAGTGATCGCTCCACAGCCCCTTGTCGCGGTCGAGCAGGCGCAGGCCCAGGCCGCGCGGCTGACCCGGCGGAATGCGCAGCTCCTCGATGCTGCCGACGCCGCCGAGCAGCGTCCGGCAGGCGGCATCGCCGTCGAAGGTTTCCCAGTCGTCACGGCCGAGCCAGCGTGTCTTCAGGCGCCGGTTGTCGATGCGCCACGAGCCGGCCAGAAAATCGAAGTCACCCGCGCGTCCTGTGCTCATCGAATCATCCATTCCTTGATCTTGCGTTCCAGCACCTGCAGCGGCAGCGCGCCGGTGCCCAACACCTGCGCGTGGAACTCGCGCACATCGAAGCGCGCGCCCAACACGCGCTCGGCCTCGCGCCGCAGCGCGCGAATCTTCATCTCGCCGAGCTTGTAGGCGCAGGCCTGCCCCGGCCAGACGATGTAGCGATCGACTTCCAGCGCGCAGTACGAGCGTTCGAGCGAGGTGTTGGCCACCAGGTAGTCGATGGCGCGGTCGCGGCTCCAAGCCTTCGCGTGCAGCCCGGTGTCCACCACCAGGCGCGCGGCGCGGAGGATCTCCATGTCGAGTTGGCCGAGGCGCTGGTAGGGGTCGTCGTACAGGCTCATCGCGTAGCCCAGCCATTCGGCGTACAGGGCCCAGCCTTCGCCAAAACCCGCGTTCCACCCGAAGCGCAGCGTCGGCGGCAGCGAAGCATCTTCCTGTGCGAGGTTGGCCTGCAGGTGGTGCCCCGGCATGCCTTCGTGCAGGTACAGCGCGGTCACCCGCGTCGAGGTGCGCGTCGGCAGTTCGCTGGTGTTGATGTAGAAGACGCCGGGCCGATCGCCTTCGGGCGTGCCGACGATGTAGTACGCGCCGCTGGCCGAGCTCTCCTGCTCGGGCGGGACGGCGGCAAACTCGAGCCGTCCTGCCGGCAGCGTCGCAAACAGCCGCGGCAATTCATGCTCGACGCGCTGCGCCACGCGGCGGTAGGCGTCGATCAGCGCCTGCTTCGACTCGAACTTGTACTTCGGGTCGGTTTTCAGGTGCTCGAAGAACTGCGCCAGCGTGCCCTTGAAACCGACCTGTCGGCGCACACCCTGCATCGAGCTGCGGATGCGCCGCACTTCGGCCAGGCCGGTGCGGTGAATCGCCTCGGCACTCAGTCGCAGCGTCGTGTGCGCTTCGAGCTGGAACTCGTAGTAGGCCTTGCCGCCGGGCATCGCCGCCATGCCCGGCGCGTCGATGCGGCCGGCGCGCAGGTAGTCGGCGCGCATGAAGTCGCGCAATCGTGCGAAGGCCGGGTTGATGCGCTTCGTGATCGCGTCGCGATAGGCCGTCGTGAAGCGCTGCCGATCGGCCTCGGCGAACGAGGCAGGCATCGCCTGGATCGGCGCGTAGAACGGGCTCGCCTCGGGCGCCAGCGCCAGGGCCTCGTCGAGCTGCGCGATCACCTTCTCGGTGATGAAGCGCGGCTGTACGCGCCGCGCGCGCAGGCCCTCGCGCATGCGCTCGATGGCGCGATCGAGATACAGCACGAAGCCATCGAAACGCGCCAGCCCGTCAGCATAGTCGCGCGCTGTCTTGAACGGCGCGCCGGCGCTGCCCGAGGAAAACTGCGCGAAAGCGAGGTGCTGGCCCAGCAGGTGGTCGATCGGCAACTGCCGCGCCACCACGACATGGCCTTCGTCGTACTGGCGCAAGGCGTAGCCCGCCTGGTAGCGCCACATGTCGTAGGCCACGCGCTCGGCCGAACTCAGTCGCGCGCGCTCGATCGCCGCCGATGCCGCCCACTGCGCACGCAGCAGCAGCTCGGCACGGCGGTAGTAGTCGTCGCTGATCAGGTCGCCGAACTCGGCTGCGCGCGTCAGGTCGCCGCGCAGCACGGCGGCCTGTGGGTTGAGCGCGAGATCCTGTTGGTCCGCCTCGGCGAGGAAGTCCATCAGGCGCCGGCCCATGGCCGTGCGTTCGGTGGCTGCGCCGGCTGCAGACGCCAGCAGCAGCGCTGGCGGGAACATCAACAGGCGACGGCGCGTCAGGTCCATGCGCCGCAGGTTATGCGCGGGTGGGCGCGGCGGGCAGTGGCGCACAAGCCAATGTTTGGTTAGATTCCGCCAACATGAAGAAACGGCCGCTGCTCGCCCAGAACCAGAAACGAACGCTGCTCGCCCAGAACCAGAAGCGAGCGCTGCTCGCGCTCGTGGCCTACGACGGCCTGCGCACCTTCGAGTACTCGATCGCCGCCGATCTGTTCGCGGCCGAGCGCACCTACCTCGGCGTCGCCTGGTACGACACCATCGTCGTCAGCCCCGATCGAGGGCGGCTGCGCGGCGTCGGCGGCGTCGAGGTGCGCGCCGACGCGCCGTTCGAGGCGATCGCGCGCGCGAGCACCATCGTCATCCCGGGCTGGCGCGACGTCACCCAAGCCCCGCCGCCGAAGCTGCTCGACGCGCTGCGCGCCGCGTCAAGGCGCCGCGCGCGCGTGCTCTCGCTGTGCTCGGGCGCATTCGTGCTCGGCGCGGCCGGCCTGCTCGACGGCAAGCGCGCCACCACGCACTGGCTCTTCGCCGACGAATTCAAGCGCCGCTTTCCGCTGGCGCACTACGAGGCCGACGTGCTCTACGTCGACGAAGGCAACGTCATCACCTCGGCCGGCAGCGCCGCGGGGCTCGACGCCTGCCTGCATCTGGTGCGGCGCGACTTCGGCGCGGCCGTGGCCAACACCGTGGCGCGGCGCATGGTGGTGGCGCCGCACCGCGAAGGCGGACAGGCGCAGTACGTCGAGGCGCCGGTGGCGCCGCCGCCGCGCAGCGCCGCGCGCGAAGAACGCAGCCTCGGCCGCACGATGGACTGGGCGCGCGCGCACCTGCACCAGCCGATCGCCGTGGCCGATCTGGCAGCGCGCTCGGCGATGAGCGAGCGCACCTTCCTGCGGCGATTCACGCAAGCCGCCGGCATCGCGCCGCATGCGTGGCTGCAGCAGGAGCGCATGGCGCGCGCACGGCAGTTGTTGGAGAGCCGACCGGCGCTCGCGGCCGACGACGTGGCGCTGCAATGCGGCTATGCCTCGACCGAGACGTTTCGCGCGGCGTTTCGGCGCGGGGTGGGGGTGGCGCCGGCGACGTATCGGGCGAGGTTTGCGGCGAGGGGTGGGTGATTGAGCGCGCGTGCAATCAACACACTGCCCGGACTCAGTACTTCACCCTGGCAAAGTAAGTCTTCTGCGCCGCCTCCAAGGCCTGCCCCAGCGTCCTCACGTCGCGCTCGGCCAACAGCGGCAGCAGCTTCATGAACACCTCGGCAGTGACCATCGCGTCGCCCAGCGCGGTGTGACGACCGAGCACCGGCACGCCCAGGCGCTCGGCGATCGCTTCGAGGCTGTGCGAATCCTGCGCCGGCTGGGCCACGGCGGCGAGCAGCAGCGTGTCGAGCACGGGCTGGTCGAAGGCGACGCCGCAGCGTTCGCGCTGCAGTTCGAGAAAGCGCATGTCGAAGGCGGCGTTGTGGGCGACGAGCACGGTGTCGTGCGCATAGGCATGGAAGGCGGGCAGCACGTGCTCGATCGTCGGCTGGCCTTGCACCATCGCCGGCTCGATGCCGTGGATGGCGATGCCTGCAGCCGGGATGCTGCGCTGCGGGTCGACCAGTTGCTCGAAGCAGTCTTCGCGGCGCAGCTTGCCGGCGACGATGCGCGTGGCGCCGATCTGGATGATGGCGTCGCCGCCGGCCGGATCGAGCCCGGTGGTCTCGGTGTCGAACACGGTGTAGGCCAGCTCGGTCAGCGGCCGTTCGGCCAGCGCCTGCGAGGGCTCGCGCGCACTGAAGAGATCGAAGTCGAAGACCTCGGGGCGGCTTTCGCTGCGCAGCAACGCCGCGGCGTCGATCGGCGCACCGGCGGCGGCGAGCGGCAGCAGCATGCGGAAGAACGAGGCGTGGCGCACGCGCTCGCGCTCGAACCAGAACTCGCCGTCGTGGCGCTCGATCACGTCGCGCACCGTCAGCGCCACGCTTTCGCCGCCCACGCGCATCGGCTCGGTTTCCCAGCCGATCACGGTTTCGGTGCTCATCGCCGGGCCTTGCCAGACGAGATCGAGCCGCGCGTGCTGTGACGCAGCGGCGGCGCTTGGCGTGTCGGTGCCTTCGCCTTCGTGCCGCGCCAGGCGCAGGCGCACGAGCTTGACTTCGTACTCGTCGGCCAGGCGCGCGGCCAGAGATGCCAGTGCCTGCAGCAGCGAGTAGCTGTCCACCGAGAGCCAGAGGTCGGCGGGCGCGGGCTCGGCCGACGCGCGGCATGAACACGCAGCCTCGATGCGGCGGCAGGCGGCGGCGAGCAGATCGTCGCCGCGCATGTCTTCGAGCGGCCAGCGCGTCTTCATCGTCTGCACGCTGTCGCGCGCGAGCGTCTGCACGCGCGCGCTCATCGCGCCCACTTCCTCGCGCACCACGCCGAGAAAGCGCTCGCGCGTGGGCGCATCGAGATCGGGGAAGTCGAGCATCTCGAGCGCGGCCTGGATGTTGCCGAGGCTGGCGCGGCTGCCTTCGCCCAGCGCGTGCAGCGCGCGGTCGCGCTCGCTGTCGGCGGCGAAGTCGCGCGTGATGTTGTCGAGCATCAGCACGAAGCCGTCGAGCGCGTCGGCGCGTTCGGCCTGCACCGGCCGCACCGGCGCCATCTGCACACGCAGCAGCTGGCCGCCTTGCGTGGCGGTGACGAACTGCGCCGAGGGGTGCGCCGCGCCGCGCGCCAGGCGTTGCTGCACGCTGTCGATGGCATGTGCGATCAGTGCGCGGTCGAACACCGCATAGATCGAGCGGCCCAGGCCGATCAGCTCGGCACCGTCGGCCAATGTGGGCGCCGCCGAGAGCGCTCGGAACTGCAGCCGCGCGCGGTTGTTGTAGAGCAGGATGCGGCCGTCGAGGTTGCACACCACCACGCTTTGCGTCAGCTCGGCCATCAGCGCGGCCAGGCGGTTGCGCTCCTGCTCGACGTTGCGGCTCGCGGCGCGCACCTGCTCGGCCATGTCGTCGCGCAGCGCGGCGCGTTGCGCGGCGAACTGGTTGATCACGCCGGCCAGCGCGCGCGTGCCGGCGCTGGCGGGTGCGTCGAGCGGCTTGGCGGCGGCGTCGGCAGCCAGCAGCGTCTGCGCGTCCTCGGCCAACTGCTCGGCGGCGCGCACGTGGCGCAGGTAGGCGCGGCGCAGCCAGCTGCCGGCGGCGCCAGCGAGCATCAGCCCTGCAAACAGGCCGATCGCGGCTCGGCCTTCGGCATCGGGCGCGAGCGTCGTGACGCCCCAGGCAAGCAGCGCTGCCAGCATGAGGAGCAGCGCTGGCAGCAGCGCGGCGAGGGCTTCGTGTTTGTCGAGCTTCATGCGCTCGGCTCAGCCCTGCAGCATTTCTTTGACCTTGTCGGCCAGCTCGCGCGTGGAAAACGGCTTGGTCATGTAGGCGTTGGCGCCGAGCGCCTGGCCCTTGGCCAGATCGGTTTCGCGGCCCTTGGCGCTGAGCATGATGATCTTCAGGCCAGCCAGCGCCGGATCGGCGCGCACCTCCTGGCAGACCTCGAAGCCGCTCTTGCCCGGCATCATCACGTCGAGCAGCACGAGATCGGGCCTGTCGGCGCGGATCGCGGCCAGTGCCGCCTCGCCGTCGCGCGCGATGCTCACGCGGTGGCCCTCGCGCTTCATCAGGAACTCGAGCGAGATCACGATGTTGGGCTCGTCGTCGGCGATCAGCACATGGTGTTGTTGCGTCATGTCGATGGCTCCTCGTGGTGCTTCCAGGGCAGCTCGAAAGCGAAGCATGCACCCTGGCCCGGCTGGCTCTCCAGCCAGATGCGCCCGCCGTAGTGCTCGACGATGCGGCGGCTGATCGGCAGGCCCAGGCCGGTGCCCTGCGGCCGCTTCTTCGCCGAGCCGCCCTGGCGGAACTTCTCGAAGACGAGTTGCTGCTGGTCGGGCGGCACGCCGGCGCCGTTGTCGCGCACCGCCACGGTGGCCGCGCGCGCATCGCAGCGCAACGTGAGCTCGACGCGCCCGCTGCCCGCGGGCACGAACTTGACGGCGTTGGACAGCAGGTTGATCAGCACCTGAAGCAGGCGGTCACGGTCGGCATGCAGCGGCGGCACCGTCGCCGGCTTGTCCACGTGCACGGTCGCGCCCTTTTCCTTGAAGGCCTGCGAGGTGGTGGCCACCGCATGCTCGATCAGCTCGCCCAGGTCGAGCGCCTCGTTGCGCCATTCGCCGTGGCCGGACTCGATCTTGGCCATGTCGAGGACCTGATTCACCAGCCGCGACAGGCGCTCGGTTTCGGCCACCACCAGCGCGAGGAATTGCATGCGCTGCTCGGCGTCCATCGCCGGGTCGTCGCGCATCAGCTCGGCGAAGGCGCGGATCGAGGTCAGCGGCGTGCGCAGCTCGTGCGTCACCGACGACATGAAGTCGTCCTTGAGCTTGTCGAGCGCCTCCAGCTGGCGGTTGACTTCGCGCACCTGCGAGGCTTCGTCGAGCAGGCGCAGGATGTCGCTGCGCGCCAGCGGCTCTTCTTCGACCACGGTGGCCACCACCGCGTGCGCCGACGCGGTGCCGATGGCGCCGGCGAGTTGCGTCTCCACATGGCGCACCAGCGCCGCATCGGGCGTGATGCGTTCCACATCGCCTGCACCCGACGCCTGCGCGTACTGCGCGAACAGCCGCGTGGCCGACTCGGCGCCGAGAAAGCGCGCGGTGAGCTGGCGCAGTTGCGCCAGCGGCGCGGTGGCACGCCAGCGCACGGCGGTGCCGCCGCTGCCGCGGCCGTCGAAGCGGAAGACGTTGACGAAGCGCACCGCCTGCTGCACCTCGCGCGCCGTGGGTGCGCGCGCCAGCGACAGGGCGACGAACAGGCCCACGTTGGCCAGCAGGCTCCACAGCAGCGCGTGCGTCAGGTTGTCCAGCCCCGTGAGGCCGAACAGCTGCTCGGGGCGCAGCAACGCGATGCCCCACGGCCCCGCGTCGAGGAACGCGCGCGGCAGCCAGCCCGATTTCGCCACGGAAGGCAGCAGCAGCGTCCAGGTCCACAGCGCGAAGCCGGCGACGAGGCCGGCGAGCGCGCCGATGCGCGTGGCGCCCTTCCAGTACATGCCACCGATCAGCGCGGGCGCGAACTGCGCCACTGCGGCAAAGCTGATGAGGCCGATGCTGACCAGCGCATAGGCCTCGCCGGCGATGCGGAAGTAGACATA
Source organism: uncultured beta proteobacterium (assembly GCA_963738605.1). Taxonomy (GTDB): domain Bacteria; phylum Pseudomonadota; class Gammaproteobacteria; order Burkholderiales; family Burkholderiaceae_C; genus CADEEN01. Next base: position 31,144 of record CAVTXG010000006.1, on the reverse strand, counting down.
GCCCAGCAGCAGCAGCAGCACGATCACCGCGCGCCGCAGCAGCAGCGGCAGGCGGCTGTAGTCGCGCTCGGGGTGCGCGCGCAGCAGGAGCGGCATGACCAGGTCGTTGCAGACCATGGTCGAGACCGCAATGGCTTCGACGATCACCATGCCGGTGGCCGCCGACAGGCCGCCGATGAAAGCCAGCAGCGCCAGCGCACGCTGGCCGTTGGCCAGCGGCAGCGAGAGTACGAAGGCTTCGGCGTTGGCGCCGCTCTGGCCTGCGCTGCCGAAGTGCAGCAGGCCGCCGAGGGCGATCGGCAGCACGAACAGGTTGATCAGCAGCAGGTACGCCGGAAAGGCCCAGGTGGCGCGCTTCAGGTGGCGCTCGTCGACCAGCTCGACCACCATCACCTGGAACTGGCGCGGCAGGAACAGCACCGAGAGCGCGGCCAGCAGCGTCAGCGCGAACCACTGGCCGCCGGCGAAGCGCGATTCGGCGCCGCCCGATCCGGTGAGGCCGAGCAGCGGTGACAGTTTGGGATCGGCCGCGGCGCGCGCGAAGATGTCGCCCGGCCCGTCGAACAGGCCCCAGGCGACGAACACGCCGACCGCGAGGAAGGCGACGAGCTTGACCACCGACTCGAAGGCGATGGCCGCGACCATGCCTTCGTGGCGTTCCGAGGCGTCGAGGTGGCGCGTGCCGAAGGCGATGGTGAAACCGGCAAGCAGCAGCGCGATGACGAGCGTGCCGTCGATGCCGCCGGTGCTGTGCGCGCCGTCGAGCGCGGCGCCGGTGAGCAACGCGAAGCCGCCGGCCACCGCTTTCAGTTGCAGCGCGATGTACGGCACGATGCCCACCAGCGCGATCAGCGTCACCAGCGAGGCCAGCGCGCGGCTCTTGCCGTAGCGGCTGGCGACGAAATCGGCGATCGAGGTGATGCGATGCGTGTGCGCGATGCGCGCCATCTTGCGCAGCAGCGTCCAGGCCAGCAGCATCGCCAGCGTCGGCCCGAGGTAGATCGGCAGGAACCACCAGCCCGACGACGCGGCGCGGCCAACGCTGCCGAAGTACGTCCACGCGGTGCAGTACACGCCGATCGAAAGCGCATAGACCCAGGCGTTGCTGATCACCGAGCGTCCCGCGGCGCCGCGCCGGTCGGCCCACCAGGCCACGGCGAAGAGCAGGGCGAGGTAGGCGAAGGAAGCGCCGAGGACGAGGGGCAGCGGCAGGGTGGCCATGTCAGGGGTGCTGCATGGCTTCTGCTCTCGGCCCGTTGTCGAACTCGAATTCGCGCTCTGCGCACACACCGTGACGATCGCAAAGCCGTGGGCGGGTGCGCGGCTGGCGCTTCGGTGCGGCGGTCGGCGCCTGCGGCGCCGACTTCGCTGCGGTACTCGGGTTTCGGTCGCGCCGCATAACTCGCTGCGCTCACTGCGTTCGCTGCGCTCGAACAGATGCGGCGAGTCAGTTGACGAAGCGCGCGAGTACGCGCGCCGACCGAAACCCTCCGCTCCTCGCCGCCGCACAGGCGCGCCAGCGCGCACCCGCCCACGGCTTTGCGAGGCAGCATTCAGTTCTTGGTTGGAGAAAGACCCCAGCCGGGCATCGAGCCCGGCTGGCGCCTGCACGCGCGCCTGCGGCGCGCGGCAAGCCACGGGCTCGATGCCCGCGGCTTGCCCCTCACTCCACCCCAAGAACGGCCCTCCGCGCAAGGCGGCGGGCGGGGCGCAGGCGGGGCGAATGGCGCCGCCGAGAAGCGCAGGGCTGAGGTCGGCGCGCGTACCCGCGCGCTTCGTGATCTGACTCACCGCGAGTGTTCGAGCGCAACGAACGCAGTGAGTGCAGCGAGTTTCGCGGTGCGACCTCAGACCGAGCATCGCAGGGAACCCTCGCGCAGCGAGGGCGAGCGCCGCTTGAGCCCCGACTGCGCCCCGCCCGCCGCCTTGCTTGCACACCGGCCTCGGCACAGCGCATTTGCAGGCGTTCGCGAACGCACACAACGGGCCGAAGTCCGACACTGCCGAACCGCTCGCCGCAGCGCTGTCGCGCTTCATGACTCGCCGTCTTCCGGCGGCTCGTCGTCATCGTCACCGCGCTCGACCACCCACGCCGCTGCCGCGAGCAGCACCGCCCAGCCGGCGAACAGCGCCCAGCCCATCAGCGGCAGGCCGAGCAGCGTCACGCGCTGGTCCCACAGCGTGATCAGCGGAGCGTTCAGCCCGAGCCAGCCGAGTGCGGCCAGGCCGAGCAGGCGAGGTTGGCGCGGCGTGGGTGAGCGCATGGCAGAGCTACAGGCTGTCGAGCCGCAGGCGCTGACGCAGCAGGCTGCGGAAGTTGCGGATGATGGCCAGCGCGTTCTTGAACTGCGCGCGCTCCATCGTGCTCAGCGCCGAAGGCCGCACCAGGTTGCTCGCGTCTTCGCCGGCCGAACGCTGGCGCAGTTGGTGGCGCAGCTTCAGCCCCATCAGGAAATGCAGCGCTTCGGTCAGATCGACCGCGACGTCGTCGTCGAGCACGCCGTGCTCGCGCAGGCGTTCGATGCGCGCGGCGGTGCCGGTCTCGCGCACGTTGTGCTTGAGGCACAGCGCGCGCACGCCATGCACGATCGGGAAGGTGCCGAGCTTCTTCAGGTCGAGCGGCTGCTCGTCGGCGCTGCCGGTCAGGTGCGCCCACCAGGGGGTCGGCGCGTGAAACTGGTCGGCCGCGGCGCCGAAGCGTGCGATGAAGGCGTCGCTCGCGGCGATCAGGGTGTCGAGGTGCTGCTGCACCTGCGCCAACAGTGCAGCGTCGCCGGCCACGGCCACCGCGTCGAAGAAGATCGCCAGGTGCATCGGCGCGTCGGCGTCGTGGCCGTAGATCCACTCGCGCACGGTCTGCTTGAACGTCGCCACCGGCGTGCACCAGCGCGGGTTGGTCAGCATGATGTTGCCGGGGCACTGCGGCCAGCCGAGCGCGGCCAGGCCCTGGTTGAAGGCGTGCGTGGCCTCTTTCAGTTGCGGGTGCGAAAAGCCGTCGCGCAGCAAGAGCGCGTTGTCCTGGTCGGTCTTCTGGATCTGCTCGCCGCGGCCCTCGCTGCCCATCACCAACAGGCAGCTATTGGCCACCAGCTCGGGCGGCGCCAGCAGCGTCCACAGGCGTGCGTACAAGCGCCGGTTCAGATCACTGACCAGGCGCGCCACGCGCTCGATGCGCAGGCCGCCGTCGTGCAGCAGCGCGACGAGCGCATCGACGCGCTGCGCCGCCTCGACCAGCTCGGCCTGCGACGCGGCCGCTTCGATCTGCAGCGTCACCACGTGCGAGTGCTGCGCGACGAAGCGCACCAGCTCGGTCTGCGACAGCACGCCGTGCGCCTGATCGCCCTCGCGCACCAGCAGGCGGTGCACGCGGTGGCGCACCATCAGGCGCAGTGCTTCGAACAGGCTGGCGCCGGGCGCGATCTCGATCAGCGCGAAGCGCGCCACCTCGCGCACCGGCAGCGCGTCGAGCGCGCGGCCGAGCAGCAGCGCGTCGCGCAAGTCGGTGGTGGTGAAGATGCCGGTCTGTGCGCCGGCTGCGCGCGTGGCGTCGTGCACCAGCACGCCGGTGAGGCCCGACGCCGCCATCTGCCGGCACACGCCGAGCACGTCCGTGGCCCCGTCGACCACCAGCGGCGTCGCCACCGCGGTGTCGCCCACGCGCGCCGTCAGCAGCGAGAGCATCTCGCGCCGGGCTTCGGAGCCGGCGTCGAGGGCGGCGTTCGCGACAGACGCGGCGCCCACCGAAGAACTCGGCGTGGCGCCGTGCGCGTTGTCGTTCATCGCCGCAGTGTGCCGCCAGTCACCCCTCACCCCAGCGATCGCCGCGGATCCGGCTCGGCCGGTCCGCTGGCGATGCCCCCTCGAGAGGGGGCGGCGAAGCCGCTCCGGGAGGCTCCGGGAGTGGGCGTGTTAATGCCCGCTGGCGCCGACAGCGCCGATGCCCGTCTCCGAACGCACCTGTTGCGCGATGAAGCCGGCGCGGTCCTGCTGGCCGCGCGCGCTGCTGTCGAGCAGCGAGAACAACCAGATGCCGACGAAGCCGATCGTCATCGAGAACAGCGCCGGCGACGCGTACGGAAACAGCGCCGAGCCCTTCGGGTTGCCGAGCGTGGCTTCCCACACCGCCGGCGAGACGACGGTCAGCAACACCGACGAGATCAGGCCGAGGAAGCCGCCGATGACCGCGCCGCGCGTCGTGCATCCCTTCCACAGCACGCTCATCAGCAGCACCGGGAAGTTGGCCGAAGCGGCGATGGCGAAGGCCAGGCTGACCATGAAGGCGATGTTCTGCTTCTCGAAGACGATGCCCAGCACCACGGCGACGATGCCGAGGACCACGGTGGTGATGCGCGAGACGCCGAGCTCGGCCTTGCTGTCGGCGTTGCCCTTCTTGATCACGGTCGCATAAAGATCGTGCGACACGGCCGAGGCGCCAGAGAGCGTCAGGCCGGCCACCACCGCCAGGATGGTGGCGAAGGCGACTGCCGAGATGAAGCCGAGGAAGACGTTGCCGCCGACCGCGTTGGCCAGGTGGATCGCCGCCATGTTGCCGCCGCCCAGCAGCGCGCCCTTGCTGTCGAGGAACTGCGGATTCGTCAGCACGAAGCTGATGGCGCCGAAGCCGATGATGAAGGTCAGGATGTAGAAGTAGGCGATCCAGGTGGTGGCCCAGCCGACCGACTTGCGCGCTTCCTTGGCGTTGGGCACCGTGAAGAAGCGCATCAGGATGTGCGGCAGGCCGGCGGTGCCGAACATCAGCGCCATGCCGAAGGAGATGGCCGAGATCGGGTCCTTGACGAAACCGCCTGGGCCCATGATCGAGAAGCCTTCCTTGGCCGCGGTGGCCGCGTCCTTGCCGCCCTTGCTGCTGATGTCGGTCTTGATGCGCACCGCTTCGGCAAACATCGCCTCGGGCGAGAAGCCGAACTTGAGCAGCACCATGAAGGCCATGAACGAGGCCCCGGCCAGCAGCATGATGGCCTTGATGATCTGCACCCAGGTGGTGGCCGTCATGCCGCCGAACAGCACGTAGACCATCATCAGGCCGCCGACGATGACGACGGCGATCCAGTACTCGAGGCCGAACAGCAGCTTGATGAGCTGGCCGGCGCCGACCATCTGCGCGATCAGGTAGAAGGCGACGACGACCAGCGTGCCCGAGGCGGCGAAGACGCGCACCGGGGTCTGCGAGAAGCGGAAGCTGGCGACGTCGGCAAAGGTGAACTTGCCCAGGTTGCGCAGCCGCTCGGCCAGCAGGAAGGTCACCACCGGCCAGCCGACCAGAAAGCCGATCGAGTAGATCAGGCCGTCGAAGCCCGAGGCCATGACCGCGGCCGAGATGCCGAGGAACGAGGCCGCCGACATGTAGTCGCCGGCGATGGCCAGGCCATTCTGGAAGCCGGTGATGCCACCGCCCGCGGTGTAGAAATCAGCCGCGCTCTTGGTCTTGGCCGCGGCCCACTTGGTGATCCACAGCGTGAAGGCGACGAACACGCCGAACATGCCGATGGCCGTCCAGTTGGTGGCCTGCTTGTCGGCCTGGCCGAGATCGGCGCCGGCGGCATAGGCCCCGGCGGCGGCGGCCACGAGCGCAGCGGCGACCAGCGCGCCACGGGAGTAGATGCGGGCGCCGCTCATTTCATCACCGCCTTGCGGATGTTTTCGGTCAGGGCGTCGTACTCGCGGTTGGCGCGGCGCACGTAGATGACCGTGATCAGCACGGTGAAGAGGATCACGCCCAGGCCGATGGGCATGCCCACCGTCATCACGCCGTCGCCCAAGCGCTGCGCGAGAAAGTCCTTGTTGAACGCCACCAGCAGGATGAAGCCGTAGTAGACGATCAGCATCAGCACCGCCAGTGTCCAGCCGAAGGTGCCGCGCTTGGATCGCAGCGCGATGTAGTCGGGGTGCGCAGAGATGCTGCGCACGAGATCGTCTTGCATGGAGTGCTCCTCGTTATCGACGGCGCGACTGTGACCAGTTGCACTGACCACGCTCTGACGCCAAACCAACGCAAGCTGACGGCCGCGGGCTCGCACTGTCCGCAGGGGCGCGGCTGAACCGAAACTGACAACCGCCGCGCCCGCACCGATAATCTGCCGCGTTTCCAGAGAGAACACAATGCCGCGCCACACCAAGATCGTCGCCACCCTCGGCCCCTCGTCGTCATCGCCCGAGGTGATGGAGCGGCTGATCGCGGCCGGCGTCGATGTCGTGCGCCTGAACTTCTCGCATGGCACGGCGCAGGATCACATCGACCGCGCCACGATGGTGCGCGCCGCCGCGGACCGTGCCGGCAAGGCGGTGGCGATCATGGCCGATCTGCAAGGCCCGAAGATCCGCGTCGGCAAGTTCGAAGGCGACAAGACGCAACTCAAGCCAGGCCAGGCCTTCACGCTCGACGCCGGGCGCACCGCGCTCGGCGACAACGCCGCGGTCGGCCTCGACTACAAGGAGCTGCCGCGCGACGTCAAACCCGGCGACACGCTGCTGCTCAACGACGGCTTGATCGTGCTGACCGTCGATGACGTGGTGGGCGAGACCGTACGCACCAGCGTCAAGATCGGCGGTGTGCTGTCCAACAACAAGGGCATCAACAAGCAGGGCGGCGGCCTGACGGCGCCGGCGCTGACGGCCAAGGACATGGAGGACATCAAGACCGCGATGAGCTTCCAGGCCGAGTATGTGGCGGTGAGCTTCCCGAAGAGCGCGACCGACATGGAGATGGCGCGCCAGCTTTGCAACGTCGCCGGCGAGCGCTGGCGCCACAAGCCGGGGCTGATCGCCAAGATCGAGCGCAGCGAAGCGATCCCGGTGCTCGAGCAGATCCTCAAGGCCAGCGACAGCATCATGGTGGCGCGCGGCGATCTCGCCATCGAGGTCGGCAACGCCGCCGTGCCGGCGTTGCAGAAACGCATGATCAAGATGGCGCGTGCGCTCGACAAGACCACCATCACCGCGACGCAGATGATGGAGTCGATGATCGTCAACCCGGTGCCCACGCGCGCCGAGGTCAGCGACGTCGCCAACGCCGTGCTCGACGGCACCGACGCGGTGATGCTCTCGGCCGAAACCGCGGCCGGCCAGTACCCGGTGGAAACGGTCGAGGCGATGGCGTCGATTTGCATGGCTTCCGAGCAGTCCGAGGATGTGCAACTCGACGCCGACTTCACCAACAAGCACTTCGGCCGCATCGACCAGTCGATCGCGATGGGCGCGCTCTTCACAGCGCACCACCTGGGCTGCAAGGCCATCCTCGCGCTCACCGAGAGCGGTTCGACCGCGCTTTGGATGAGCCGCTACCGCGTGCACGTGCCGATCTTCGGCCTGACCTCGCAAGTGGTCTCGCAGCGCCGCATGTCGCTGTACCGCAACGTGCGGCCGCTGCTGATGCCCAACTTCAACGATCGCGACACCGCACTCGCGGCCGCCGAGAAGATCCTGGTCGAGCGCGGCGTGCTGAAGCCCGGCGATACCTACGCCATCACCTGCGGCGAGCCGATGGGCTATCCGGGCGGCACCAACATGCTGAAGGTGTGCCGGGTGGGGTGAAGCGGTGCGCGCCGCGAGACGGCGCGCATCACGTGTGACTCAGAAGGTGTCGCGACGCCGACGGCGCACCAGCGCGCCGATCATCGCCAGGCCGGTGAGCGTCAGCGCGTAGGCCGGCGACGGCGCGCCGCTGTCGGCGGCGACGTGCTGCTCTGACCACGTCGATGAAAGATCCTCGGCTTGCGCACCGGCAGCGAAGCTGCCTTGCCCGGCGCTTGGGTCGGCAAGCCAGGCGTTGTCGGCAGGGCTGTCGTCCTTGGCAGCGGCGAGGCCGGCGGCGGCCACCAGAGTGGCGGCCAGAAGTGTCTTGACGGCACGGTGCATGAGGGCTTCCCTTCGACAGTCTTGTGCTCTGTTGCTGGAAGCCAGTGTGCTGGCGCGCGGGCGTTGCCGGCAGCCCCGGAGCGTGGGGCTGTGCGCGCCGAAGCGACGTTCGAGAGCCGCCGCACCCGCGACCGTGGGGCCGGCGCCGGATGCGTCCTTACACGGCGAACTACGCCGCGCGCGACAACACGGCGCCCTCGCGCCAGCGCGCGGCGAGGACCTGCCACTTGGCGCGCGCCGCGGCGAGGTGGCGCGCCTTGACGTGGCCGTAGCCGCGAATCTCTTCCGGGATGCGCGCGATCTCCACCGCCAGCGCGAGCTTGTCGGCGCTCAGGCCCTGCAGCAACTCGTCGATCGCCGTGCGGTATTCGCCGATCAGAGCGCGCTCGGTGCGGCGCTCTTCGCTCCTGCCGAAGGGGTCGAGCGTGCTGCCGCGCAGGCCCTTCAACTTCGCCAACCAGCCGAAGGCGGTGCGCATCCACGGGCCGAAGGGGCGCTTGATCAGCTCGCCCTTGTCGTTGCGCGCGGCGATCAGCGGCGGCGCCAGGTGGTGCACCAGCTTCACGTCGCCGTCGAACATCTCGGCGATCTTCTTCGTGAACGCCGGGTCGGTGTGCAGCCGCGCCACTTCGTACTCGTCCTTGTAGGCCATCAGCTTGAAGAGGTAGCGCGCGACGGCTTCGGTGAGTCTTGTCGTGCCGAGTTTGGCCTCGGCCGCACGCACCTTCTCGACGAAGGCCTTGTAGTCGGCAGCGTACGCGGCGTGCTGGTAGCCGGTGAGGAAGTCGACGCGTTTGGCGATCATCTCATCGAGCGAGGGCTTCTTGACGAACTCGATCACCTGCGCCGTCTTCGTCAGCGCTTGCACCGCCGTCGGATCGTGCGCGCAACGACGGCCCCACTCGAAGGCGGCCTTGTTGTTGTCCACCTGCACGCCGTTCAATTCCATCGCGCGCATCAGCGACGCGTGCGAGAGCGGCACACGGCCCTGCTGCCAGGCGTAGCCGAGCAGCAGCGGGTTGGTGTAGATCGAGTCGCCGATCAGCGCCACTGCGGCCTGCTCGGCATCGAAGGCGCCGACCAGCGCCTCGCCGACGCTGGCCTTGATCGCGCTCTCGCACTGCGATGCCGGGAACTGCCAGTCGGCCTGGTGCACGAAGGCCGCCGTCGGCGTCGCGTGCGTATTGAGCGCGACGTAGGTGCGGCCGGCCTGCATGGCCGACAGCGTGATCTTGCTGGCACCGACGATGGCGTCGCAGGCGATGACGAGGTCGGCCTTGGCCATGTCGACCTTGGTGGTGAAGATGGCCTCGGGCCGGTTGGCGATCTGGATGTGGCTCCAGGTCGCGCCGCCTTTTTGCGCCAGGCCGCCGGCATCCTGCGTGACGATGCCCTTGCCTTCGAGGTGCGCCGCCATGCCGAGCAACTGGCCGATGGTGATGACCCCCGTGCCGCCGACGCCGCCGACGACGATGCCCCAGGCTTGTTCGGCCACCGGGATCACCGGGTCGGGCAGCGCGGGCATCGACGCTCAGGTCGCCCTTCTTCTCTTTCTTCGGCTTCTTCAGCGTGCCTCCCTCGACGGTGACGAAGCTCGGACAGAAACCCTTGACGCACGAGTAGTCGAGGTTGCAGGTGTTCTGGTTGATGCGGCGCTTGCGGCCGAACTCGGTCTCGACCGGCTCGACCGACAGGCAGTTGCTCTGCTCGCCGCAATCGCCGCAGCCTTCGCACACCAGTTCGTTGATGACGACGCGCTTGTCGGGCGTGACCATCGTGCCGCGCTTGCGACGCCGGCGCTTCTCTGTTGCGCAGGTCTGGTCGTAGATGATGACCGTCGTGCCTTCGAGCTCGCGCAACTGGCGTTGCAGCGCGTCGAGTTCGTCGCGGTGGTGCACCGTGACGCCGCTTGCCAACGCGACACCGTCGTACTTCTCGGGCTGGTCGGTGACGATCACGAGCTTCTTCACGCCCTCGCTGACGAGGCTGTTCATGATCTGCAACACCGAGTGCCCTTCGGGCCGCTCGCCGACGCGCTGGCCGCCGGTCATCGCCACTGCGTCGTTGTAGAGCAGCTTGTAGGTGATGTTCACGCCGGCCGCGATGGATTGGCGGATGGCGAGGCTGCCGCTGTGGAAGTAGGTGCCGTCGCCGAGGTTGGCGAAGATGTGCTTGTCCTTGGTGAACGGCTGCTGGCCGACCCAGGACACGCCTTCGCCGCCCATCTGCGAGAAGGAAGTGGTGCTGCGGTCCATCCACACTGCCATGTAGTGGCAGCCGATGCCGGCCACCGCGCGCGAGCCTTCGGGCACGCGCGTGCTAGGTGTTGTGCGGGCAGCCCGAGCAGAACCACGGCGCGCGCTCGGCGCCGCCGCCCTTGCTGTCGGCCAGCGACCTCTCGCGCGCTTCGATCACGGCGATGCGCGCGTCCATCTTCGCTGCCACCTCGCTGCCCGCGGGTGCCAGGCCCAACTTCTTCAGGCGCTTGACGATCGCCTTGGCGATGATCGCCGGCGTCAGGTCGGCCTTGGCGCGCAGCAGCCACATGTCGCTCGGATTGGCGCGGCTCCATTCGCCGCCGCTCTGATCACCTTCGGGCTCATCGAACTTGCCGAGCACGTTGGGCCGCACGTCGGCACGCCAGTTGTAGAGCTCTTCCTTCACCTGGTACTCGATGACCTGGCGCTTTTCCTCGACGACCAGGATCTCCTGCAGGCCGAGCGCGAAGTCGCGCGTGATCGTTGCTTCGAGCGGCCACACCACGTTGACCTTGTGCAGGCGGATGCCGACGGCGCGGCACGCAGCGTCATCGAGGCCGAGATCGGCGAGTGCCTGGCGCGTGTCGTTGTAGGCCTTGCCGCTGGCGATGATGCCGAACCTGTCCCGCGGTCCTTCGATGACGTTGTGGTTCAGCTTGTTGGCGCGCACGTAGGCCAGCGCCGCGTACCACTTGTGGTCCATCAGCCGCGCTTCCTGCTCCAGCGGCGCGTCGGGCCAGCGGATGTGCAGGCCGCCCGGCGGCATCTCGAAATCGGTGGGCAGCGCGATGTTCACGCGGTCCGGGTCGACGAACACCGACGACGACGACTCCACCACTTCCTGGATCGTCTTCATGCCGGTCCACAAGCCCGAGTAGCGGCTCATCGCGAAGGCATGCAGGCCCATGTCGAGGATGCCCTGCACGTCGCTCGGGAAGAAGGTCGGAAAGCCAGCGGCCTTGAAGACGTGGTCGCTCTGGTGCGGCGCGGTGCTGCTCTTGGCCACGTGGTCGTCGGCCGCGATCGCGATCACGCCGCCGTGCCTGGCGGTGCCGGCCATGTTGGCGTGCTTGAAGACGTTGATCGACCGATCCACGCCCGGCCCCTTGCCGTACCAGATGCCGAACACGCCGTCGTACTTCTTCTGCTCGGGGTACAGGTCCAACTGCTGCGTGCCCCAGACGGCGGTCGCGCCGAGTTCTTCGTTGACGCCGGGCGTGAAGACGATGTGGTTGGCTTCGAGGTGTTTCTTCGCCGCCCATAACGCCTGGTCGTAGCCGCCGAGCGGCGAGCCGCGGTAGCCGCTGACGAAACCGCCGGTGTTCAGCCCGGCGGCGACATCGCGCGCGCGCTGCAGCATCGGCAGGCGCACAAGTGCCTGCACGCCGCTCATGAATGCGCGGCCGCGGTCGAGCGTGTACTTGTCGTCGAGGCTCACGCGCTCGAGCGACTTGCGGATGGATTCGGGCAGCGGTGCATTCATGCGGCGAGGCTCCTGGCAAGCGGGGAAGTGTAGGGATGCAGGGCGATGAAGTGCTTTCTTTGTTTGCCAGCTCCGATGGCTTTCAGGCAAGATCGTTTCGCCAACCGCCGATTTCAGGAAGCAATGCCGCTCAGAAGCGCCAAACCGGGGAAGACGAGCGCCGAGCCGAGCGAGGCCGAGTCGCATCCCGATGGTCTAGACCGCTACGACGTGTCGATCCTCGCCGCATTGCAATCCGATGCACGTCTGTCCAACGCCGAGCTCGCCGCGCGCATCGGCCTGTCGGCCGCGCCGACGTGGCGCCGCGTCAAGTGGCTCGAGCAGCAGGGCTACATCATCGGCTACCGCGCCGAGCTCGACCGGCGACGCATAGGACTGGGCGTGTTCGCGTTCGTGCGCGTCGATGCCGAGCGCAACACGGGCCGCGCGACCAAGGAGCTCGAAGACGCGATCCGGCGCCTGCCCGAAGTCACCGCCTGTCACTACATCAGCGGCGCCGGTACGTTTGAATTGCAGGTCATGGCCACCGACCTCGACGCCTTCTCGCGCTTTGCCACCGACACGCTGCTGAACCTGCCCAACGTCAAGGACATCCACACCAGCTTCTCGCTGGGCGAAGTCAAGGCCGGTGCGGCGCTGCCGCTGACGCACCTGCAGCGCGGCGCGCGGCCGCGCGGGCGCCGCGGCTGAGGGCCTCGACGAGCTCATGTCGGACGCAGCGCCCTCGCCGACACCGCGCAGCGCCTGGCAGCGCCTGGGCGATGCGCTGTTCACCACCGATGCACGCCAGCGCATGCACCTGCAACAGGCGCTGCTGGCGATGGGGCTGATGGCGCTGTCGGTGGCCGTGTTCGTCTATGCCGCGCAGGTTGCAGGCACGCCTTTGCGATGGGTGGCGCTGTGGACCGTGGTGTCCTTGAGCGGCATGGCCGTGATGTGGGGTCTGATTCGCAGCGGCGTCTCGCGCCGTTGGGCCGACCCGTCGCTGACCGTGCCGCAAATGCTCTTCGCCATCAGCAGCGGCGCCGTGGCCTACACGCTGGCCGGGCCGGTGCGCGGCGCCACCTTCCCGGTGCTCATGGTGATCCTGATGTTCGGCATGTTCCAGTTGCGCATCCGCATGGTCGTCGTCGTCAGCTTGTATGCGCTGCTGCTCTTCGGCGCAGTGATGGCGTGGAAGGCAAGCACCCAGCCGCAGGTGTTCACGCCGGCGGTGGAGTGGGGGCACTTCGCGATGCTGGCGGCGATGCTGCCGGCGCTGTCGCTGCTGGCGGCGCGGCTGGCGCGGCTGCGCGTGCGCGACCGGCGCCAGCGCCATGAGCTGACGCAGGCGCTGTCGCGCATCCAGGACCTGGCCACGCGCGACGAGCTCACCGGCCTGGTGAATCGCCGCCAGATGAACCTGCTGCTCGAGCAGGAGCGTCAGCGCGGCGCGCGCTCGGGGCGGCTGTTTGCGGTGGCGATGATCGACATCGATCACTTCAAGGCCGTCAACGACCACTACGGTCATGGCGTCGGCGACGAGGTCCTGCGCAGCCTGGCGCGGCAGATGCCGCAGGCGCTGCGCGGCACCGACGTGGTGGCGCGCTGGGGTGGCGAGGAGTTCGTGGTGCTGATGCCCGAGTCGGCGCTGGGCATGGCGCGCATCGGCCTGGAGCGGCTGCGCGGCCGCGTCGCGGCCACACCGATGGCGCATCTCTCGAGCGTGCCGATCCGCGTCACCGTATCGGCCGGACTGGTGGAGCACATCGCCGGCGAATCGGTGCAGCAGACGCTGGAGCGCGCCGACCGCGCGCTCTACGACGCCAAGGCGCAGGGGCGCAACCGGACGGTGGTGGCGTAGCGGGTCAGGGTGGCAGGCCAGCGCCGGGCCGCTCCCAAGCGGCCTGCGCTCCCCTCGGGGGACGTGAGCGCAGCGAGCTTGGGGCCGTCGGCAGGCCAGCGCCGGGCCGCTCCCAAGCGGCCTGCGCTCCCCTCGGGGGACGCGAGCGCAGCGAGCTTGGGGCTCACATCCTTGGCCACAGCGCCCACATGCGCAGCGGTTGCTTCATGCGCCCGGCCTGCGCTTCGGCGCGCTCGCCCCAGCCCCAGAAGTAGTCGGCGCGCACCGCGCCGGTGATGGCGCTGCCGGTGTCCTGCGCCATCACGAGGCGGCGCAGCGGCGTGGCCGACAACGGCTCGGTGGTGTCGATCCACACGGGGGTGCCGAGTGGGATGCTCGATGTGTCAACCGCGATCGAGCGCTGCGGCGTCAGCGCCACGCCCTGCGTGCCGCGCGGCCCCTGATTGGGATCGACCAACGGTTCTTCGCGGAAGAAGACGACGCGCGGATTCACCGCGAGCATCTGCGCCACGCGCTGCGGGTTCTTGCGCGCCCATTCGCGGATGCCCGGCCACGACGCCTCGCTCGGCTTCAACTCGCCCTGATCGATCAACCAGCGGCCGACCGACGCATACGGTTGGTCGTTGTGGCCGGCGAACGCCAGGCGCACCGTCTGCACGCGGCCGTCGACCTCGGTGATGCGCACGCGGCCCGAGCCTTGTATTTGCAGCATCAGCACATCGAGCGGGTCCGCGGCGTAAGCGATCTCGCGCCCGCGCAGCGCCGCTTGCGCCAGGGGCTCGCTCGTCATCTGCGCGCGCGTGAACCAGGGTTTGCGCGCGGCCAGATCGGCCGGCGGCGCGTGGTACGGCGCGCGGTGCGTGCTGCGCGGCGCGCGGCTGGCCTCGACCAGCGGCTCGAAGTAGCCGGTGGCCAGGCCCTCGCCGCTGGCATTCACGTCGCGCGGCAGCACGCGGTACGGCGCAAGACGCAGCTCGAACCACGAACGCGCAGCCGCGTCATCGGCCGGCTGCGTGCGTTGCGCGTCGGCGCAGACGCCGGCCCACACGCGCTGCCGCTCGGGTGCGAGCCGCTCGCACGAGCGGCGCAGAGCGCTCCAAGCTTCGAGCGGGCGATCTGCGTTCCAGCCGGGCAGGTCGGACCACGCGGCGGCGACCCAGCGCGAGCCGCGCTGCTCGATCGTTGCAGCAGCCGGCGCGCTGGCTGTCGTGCCCGCCGGTGGATCGAGACTGACCGGCGGCGACAACCAGCCGCACGAGGTCAGCCACGGCCATGCGAACAGGGCCACCGCCGCGCGGTACGCTCGCCGCATGTGGTTGCTCGTGCTCGAAGCGCTCGGCGCGCTGCTGATCTTCGTGTTCATCGTCTGGTGGACCATGTTCTCAGGCCGGCGCGAAGAAGGTCGCGACGATTGGGAGAATGCCGACGGCAAGAACGACGAAACGTCCGATTGACCTTCGCGCCGTGGGCTCAATGCAGCTGCTCGGGCCGCGCCAGCATGAACTCCGGCACCGGGGTGTCGAACGGCTCGGCCTGTTCGGTCATGCAGAAGAAGGTGCCGCGCATCGTGCCCTGCGGTGTGGCGATGCGCGTCCAGCTCTGGTACTCGAAGCGCTCGCCGGGCTTGAGCAGCGGCTGGTGGCCGACGACGGCCAGCCCGCGGACCTCTTCGGTGTGGCCGGCGGCATCGGCGATGACCCAGTGACGCGCGACCAACTGCGCGGTGATGTCGCCGCTGTTGACGATCGTGATGGTGTAGGCGAAGGCGAACACGCCCTGCGCAGGTTGCGATTGCTCGTCGAGGTACGCGACCTTGACGCTGCAGGTGAACTCGGGGTGGGCCATACACTGCGATTCTAGGAGTCGCGCAGTCATGACCACCTTGCGTATCGCCCCATCGATCCTTTCGGCCGACTTCTCGCGTCTGGGCGAGGAAGTGCGCGACGTCGTCGCCGCCGGCGCCGACTGGATCCATTTCGACGTGATGGACAACCACTACGTGCCCAACCTCACCTTTGGCCCGATGGTGTGCGAGGCCTTGAGGAAGCACACCCGCGCGCCGATCGACGTGCACCTGATGGTGCAGCCGGTGGATGCATTGGCGCAGGCCTTCTGCAAGGCCGGCGCCGACCTGGTGAGCTTTCACCCTGACGCCAGCGCGCATGTCGATCGCACGCTGCAACTCATCAAGGCCGAGGGCAAGCAATGCGGCCTGGTGTTCAACCCGGCCGCGCCGATCGACGTGCTGGAGTGGACGCTCGACAAGCTCGACCTGGTGCTGATCATGAGCGTCAACCCGGGTTTCGGCGGGCAGAGCTTCATCGACGGCGTGCTGAAGAAGGTCGAGCGCGTGCGCAAGCTGATCGATCAGAGCGGCCGCGACATCCGGCTCGAAGTCGACGGCGGCATCAAGGTCGACAACATCCGCCGTGTTGCCGACGCGGGGGCCGACACCTTCGTCGCCGGCAGCGCGATCTTCGGCAAGCCGGACTACAAAGCGGTGATCGACGCGATGCGCGCCGAGTTGGCGCGCTGAGTCGAAGGCGCGGCCTCAGCCCTTCGACTGGCCGAGCAGCGCGTCCTTCAACGGCCAGTCGGCCGGGTTGGCACCGAGCCAGATCTTCATCAGCGCGGTGAAGAACACCGGCTCGGCGATCGGGTCGGTCGCGACCTTGCCGTTGATCGAAACCACAGTGCCGGTGCCGGGAACGAAATCGATGGCGAAGGCGTCGCCTGCCACCAGGCGCTTCTTCGTGGCGAAGATTTCGGCGAGCTTGAGCGTTCCGGGAATCGCCTTGCCGAACTCTTCGCGCGTCGCGTTCTTCTGCATGCCGTCGGTGAACAGCTTGCCAAGCTCGTTGGCGTCGATGTCGCGCAGCATCACCACATGCAGGCGTTTGACGCCGGGTGCGTTGAAGACACCTTCGGGCGTCGTCGCCCGCGCCCCGAGGTACAGGCCGGCGGTGTAGACCTTGAACACCGCCTTGTAGCGGATGCCGGCGCCGTTGAGCGCGAGGTTTGCGTTGCCGACGCTGGCCGTCGGTGCGTACTTGACGCCGGCGACTTCGATACCGGCAGAGGTCTGCGCCCAGACGGGCAGTGCGGCAGCCAAGAGGCTGGCTGCGAACCAGCGGCGAATGATGAGATGCATGGGAGAGCGTTCTCGCATTTTTTGAGTGGCGCATGGTGCGCGGCCATGCAGCACCTGTCGATCGATTGCGTCACAAGTGGAGAGCTGCCTCCAGGCCGCTGCTACACTGTTTCGCACATGTTCGACCGCCTCATTCGCCGTCCTCGCCTCGGGTCCACGCCGGACCGGGGAGCCTGGCCCTGGCGCCGCGCGACGCAGCCCTGACGCCCGCGCCGGTTGCTTTGCAACCGCTTGTGAACACCCTCGCCGCGCTGCATTGCCGCACCGGCGACACGAGGACATGGACATGATCACCGAACTCGAATTCAAGAGCCTGGCAGCGCAAGGCTTCAACCGCATCCCCCTCATCAGCGAGGCCTTCGCCGACCTCGAAACGCCGCTGTCGCTGTACCTCAAGCTGGTCGGCCACCAGAAGCACGGCTTCCTGCTGGAGTCCGTGGTCGGCGGCGAGCGCTTCGGCCGCTACTCGTTCATCGGCCTGCCGGCGCGCACGCTGCTGCGCGCGACCGGCAGCATCAGCGAGGTGGTGACCGAAGGCGAAGTGGTCGAGCGCGATGAAGGCAATCCGCTCGCCTTCATAGAGCGCTGGCAAGAGCGTTTGAAGCCGGCGATCGCTGCGGGTCTGCCGCGTTTTTGCGGCGGGCTCGCGGGCTACTTCGGCTACGACACGGTGCGCTGCATCGAGACCAAGCTGGCGCGCGTCAGCAAGCAAGGTGGGCTGGGCACGCCCGACATCCAGCTGCTGCTGACCGAAGAGGTCGCCGTGATCGACAACCTGTCGGGTCGGCTGTACCTGATCGTCTGGGCCGATCCGGCGCGCAGCGAGGCCTACTTCAACGCCAGGAAGCGCCTGGCCGATCTGGCCGACAAGCTGCGCTACAGCGTCGCCGCGCCTAGCGTCAAGCGCGCGACCGCGCATCCGGTGGAGCGCGAGTTCGCCAAGGCCGATCTGATGCGCGCGGTCGAGCGTGCCAAGGACTACATCGCCGCCGGCGACTGCATGCAGGTGGTGCTCGGCCAGCGCCTGAAGAAGCGCTACACCGAAAGTCCGCTGTCGCTGTACCGCGCGCTGCGCTCGCTCAACCCGTCGCCGTACATGTACTTCTACGACATGGGCGATTTCCAGATCGTCGGCGCGTCGCCCGAAATTCTGGTGCGTGAAGAGCGCTTGCCCGACCAGTCGCGCAAGGTCACGATCCGCCCGCTCGCGGGCACGCGACCGCGCGGCGCGACGCCGGAAGAAGATGCGCGGCTCGAAGCCGAGTTGCGCAGCGACGAGAAGGAGCGCGCCGAACACCTGATGCTGATCGACCTGGCGCGCAACGACATCGGCCGCATTGCGAAGACCGGCAGCGTCAGGGTGACGGAGTCGTTCGTAATCGAGCGCTACTCGCACGTGATGCACATCGTCAGCAACGTCGAAGGCGTGTTGCGGCCCGAAGTCGGGCAACTCGACGTGCTGCGCGCCACCTTCCCGGCCGGCACGCTTTCCGGTGCGCCCAAGGTGAGGGCGATGGAAATCATCGACGAGCTGGAGCCGGTGCAGCGCGGCGTCTACGGCGGCGCCTGCGGCTACGTGAGCTTCGCCGGCGACATGGACGTGGCCATCGCCATCCGCACCGGCATCGTCAAGGACCAGACGCTGTACGTGCAGGCGGCGGCCGGCATCGTCGCCGACTCGGTGCCGGAGAAGGAGTGGGCCGAGACGGAGCAGAAGGCGCGCGCGCTGCTGCGTGCGGCCGAGTTGGTCGAGGAGGGCTTCTGATGAGCCGCCCGGTCCGCATGGCCATCGTCGGCGATCGCGACGAGTCGATCACCGCGCATCGCGCCGCGCCGCTCGCGCTCGAACTTGCCGCGCGCCAACTGAGCCGCGAGTTGCGCTTCGAGTGGCTCGCTACCGAGCGCATCGACGATGCCTCGGCGCTCGAAGGCTTCGATGCCGTCTGGTGCGTGCCGGGCAGCCCGTACCGCAACGCCGATGGCGCGTTCGCTGCGATCGGCTGGGCACGTGAGACGCGGCGGCCCTTCCTCGGCACCTGCGGCGGTTTTCAGCACGCCGTGGTCGAAGTGGCGCGCAAGGTGCTCGGCTGGCACGACGCCGACCATGCGGAGACGGCGCAAACCGGCCGCCTCGTCGTCTCGCAACTCGAGTGCGCTCTCGTCGAGGTCAGCGAGACGCTGCGCGCCGTGCCGGGCTCGCGCCTGGCCGCCGCCTACGGCAGCGATTCGTTCGTCGAGACCTACCGCTGCCGCTTCGGACTCAATCCGCTGTTCCAGCGCGCGTTGATCGAGGGCCCGTTCGCCGTGGCGGCGACCGGGCCTGATGGCGACCTGCGCGCTGTCGAACTGCGCGACCATCCGTTCTTCGTGGCCACGCTGTTCCAGCCGGAACGCGCCGCGCTCGCCCATCACGTCCCGCCGCTGGCGACGGCCTTCGTCGCCGCGGCTGCAAGGAGCCGGTGATGCTGCTGATGATCGACAACTACGACAGCTTCACCTTCAACCTGGTGCAGTACTTCGGCGAGCTGGGCGAAGAGGTGCACACCGTGCGCAACGACCAGATCGATGTCGCCGGCATGGCGGCTTTGAAGCCATCGCGCATCGTCTTCTCGCCGGGGCCATGCACGCCGAACGAGGCCGGGGTCTGCGTCGAGGCGATCCGCCACTTCGCCGGGCGCGTGCCAATCCTGGGCGTGTGCCTGGGCCATCAGGCCATCGGAGCAGCGCTCGGCGGCCGCATCGTGCGAGCGCGCGAGCCGATGCACGGCAAGACCAGCCGCATCACCCACGACGCGCAGGGCGTGTTCAAGGCGCTGCCGCAGGATTTCACCGTGGTTCGCTACCACTCGCTGGTGGTCGAGCGCGCGTCGCTGGCTGAGGCGCTGCTGGTGAGCGCCGAGGTCGACGGCGAAATCATGGGCCTGCGCCATCGCGAACTGCCGATCGAAGGCGTGCAGTTCCATCCCGAGTCGATCCTGTCCGAGCATGGACATGCGATGCTGCGCAACTTCCTGAACGCCTACCCGCCCGCGGCATGAAACCCATCGACCTTCGCAGCGACACGGTGACGCAGCCCACGTCGGCGATGTGGGCGGCGATGCGTGCCGCGCCGTTGGGCGACGACGTCTTCGGCGACGACCCGACGGTCAACGCGCTGCAGGAACGCATCGCAGCCGACCTCGGCTTCGAGGCGGCTCTCTTCATGCCCACCGGCACGCAGAGCAACCTGTGCGCGCTGATGAGCCACTGCCAGCGCGGCGACGAATACATCGTCGGCCAGATGGCGCACACCTATCGCTGGGAAGCCGGCGGCGCGGCCGTTCTCGGCAGCATCCAACCGCAGCCTATCGCCAATCAGGGCGACGGCACGCTCGCGCTCGCCGACATCGAGGCTGCGATCAAGCCCGACGACGCGCACTTCGCGCGCACGCGATTGCTCGCGCTGGAGAACACCTGGGGCGGGCAAGTGTTGCCGCTGCCGTACATCGAAGCCGCGACCTCGCTCGCTCAGCGCAAGGGCCTGGCGCGGCACCTCGACGGCGCGCGCCTGTTCAACGCCGCGGTGGCGTCGGGCGTGAAGGCACGGGAGATCGCGCGCTGCTTCGACAGCGTCTCGGTGTGCTTCAGCAAGGGCCTGGGCACACCGGCCGGCTCGGCGCTGTGCGGCTCGCGCGAGTTCATCGCTTGTGCGCACCGCTGGCGCAAGATGGCCGGCGGCGGCATGCGACAGGCGGGTGTGCTGGCAGCCGCCGCGCTGCATGCGCTCGATCATCACGTCGAGCGCCTGGCTGACGATCATGCCAATGCGCGCCGCCTCGCCGAAGGCCTGCAGGGCCTGAGCGGCGTGAGCGTCGCGATGCCGCAGTCGAACATCGTCTTCGTCGTTCTGGCGCCGGACAAGCCGGGCGACATCGTGGCGCAATTGCGCGCGCAAGGCGTGCTCGCCACGGGTTTGCACAAGCTGCGTCTGGTGACCCACCTCGACGTCAGCGCAGACGATATCGTGCGCGCTCTTCCCATCCTGCGCCAGGTGCTGCAATAGGAGACAGGTCATGCCGATCACCGATACCGAAGCGCTGGTGCGCACCATCGAGCACCGCGAGATTTTTCATGACGAGATGCTGGCGCTGATGCGTCGCATCATGAGCGGCGAGATGAGCGCGCCGATGATGGCCGCGCTGCTGATGGGCCTGCGCGTCAAGAAGGAAACCATCGGCGAGATCACTGCCGCGGCCCAGGTGATGCGCGAGTTCTCGACCAAGGTGGCGGTGGCCGATCGCAAGCACCTGGTCGATATCGTCGGCACCGGCGGTGACGGCTCGCACACTTTCAACATCAGCACCTGCTCGATGTTCGTCGCCGCGGCTTGCGGTGCGCGCGTCTCCAAGCACGGCAACCGCGGCGTGTCGAGCAAATCGGGCAGCGCCGACGTTCTCGAAGCGATGGGCGTGCCCTTGAACCTCACGCCCGACGCGATCGCGCGCTCGATCGACGAGACCGGCATCGGCTTCATGTTCGCGCCGAACCACCACCCGGCGATGAAGAACGTGGGGCCGGTGCGCAAGGAACTCGGCGTGCGCACGATCTTCAACATCCTCGGCCCGCTGACCAACCCGGCCGACGCGCCCAACATCCTGATGGGCGTGTTCCATCCGGACCTGGTGGGCATCCAGGTGCGCGCGCTGCAACGCCTGGGCGCGGAGCATGCGGTGGTGGTCTACGGCCGCGACGGCATGGACGAGGTGTCTCTGGGCGCGGCGACGATGGTCGGTGAGTTCAAGGACGGCGAGATCCTCGAGTACGAGATCCACCCCGAGGACTTCGGGCTGACGATGGCGTCGAACCGCACGCTCAAGGTCGAGACGCCGGCGCAGTCGCTGGCGCTGGTGCGCTCGGTGCTCGCCAACGAGAGCGGCCCGGCGCGCGACATCGTCGCGCTCAATGCCGGCGTGGCGCTGTATGCCGCCAACGTCGCGCCGACGATGGCCGAAGGCGTGAAGCTGGCGCGCGCGGCGATCGAAAGCGGCAAGGCCGCGCAGAAGATGGCGCAGTTCGTCGAGGCGGCGAAGCGGCTGGCCTGACGTGGCCGACATCCTCGAACGCATCGTCGCCGTCAAGCGCGAAGAGATCGCGGCGGCGAGAAAGCGGCGCGGCGAGGCGTCGTTGCGGGCCGATGCAGAAGGGCGGCGTGACGTGCGCGGCTTCGTCGCTGCGCTGCGCTCGAAGATCGCGGCCGGCCGCGCCGGCGTGATCGCCGAGGTGAAGAAGGCCAGCCCGAGCAAGGGAGTGCTGCGCGAGCACTTCGTGCCGGCCGAGATCGCCGCAAGCTACGAACGCGGCGGCGCGGCCTGTCTCTCGGTGCTGACCGACGAGCGCTTCTTCCAGGGGTCGGCTGCCTATCTCGAACAAGCGCGTGCAGCCTGCGCGCTGCCGGTGCTGCGCAAGGACTTCATGGTCGATGCCTATCAGGTGTTCGAGGCGCGGGCGATGGGCGCCGACTGCATCCTGCTGATCGCCGCCTGCCTCGACGATGCGCGCATGGCCGACCTCGAATCGCAAGCGCATGCGCTCGGTATGGACGTGCTGGTCGAGGTGCACGACGGCACCGAGCTCGATCGCGCTCTGCGGCTGAAGACGCCGCTGGTGGGCATCAACAACCGCAACCTGCGCAGCTTCGAGGTATCGCTCGACACCACGCTCGAACTGCTGGGACGCGTGCCGGTCGATCGCCTGCTCGTCACCGAGTCCGGCATCCTCGCGCGATCCGACGTGCGCCGCATGCGTGATGCCGGCGTCAATGGCTTTCTCGTCGGCGAAGCCTTCATGCGCGCCAGCGACCCGGGCACGGCGCTGGCCGATCTCTTCGGGTGAACGTGCTTGTCGCGCTGTTGGTCTGCGTGTTTAGAAGCGCTCACTGACGTTATAGTTTAGTCTCTGTCAGGGAATGGGGCTCGCTCGTCCACCTGCTTTTGGAGCGCTGGTTGCGCAGGCGAAGGCACTGCCGCCGCAGGCCGCCTTCCGCCGGTGGCGAACCAACCGTCGCCTCTCGCAGCGCCCGCGCCGCGCCGCGGGCCGATGCCCTTCATCACTCCGCTGGGAGCGCGACTCCGGGATGCAAAATCACCGGCTATACTTCGCGGTTCGCCGCGGAGGGGTGCCCGAGTGGCTAAAGGGGGCAGACTGTAAATCTGTTGGCTTACGCCTACGCTGGTTCGAATCCAGCCTCCTCCACCAGGCGAAAAACAAATCGAGTAAAGACGATCGACTCCCATGCGGGAGTAGTTCAATGGCAGAACCTTAGCCTTCCAAGCTAATGACGCGGGTTCGATTCCCGTCTCCCGCTCCAAAGCAAGAAAACGAGTCTGTCGCTACGGGCTTGGGTACTTGATGTGCAGAGTGCCCAGCCCCGTGTCGATGCCCATGTGGCTCAGTGGTAGAGCACTCCCTTGGTAAGGGAGAGGTCGCGCGTTCGATCCGCGCCATGGGCACCAATCTAGAACGAATCACAATCAACGAGAACAGTCCTCTTCTGACTTCAGCAGGAGCGCACAAATGGCAAAAGGCAAATTCGAACGCACCAAGCCGCACGTCAACGTGGGCACGATCGGGCACGTGGACCATGGCAAGACCACGCTGACGGCGGCGATCACCTCGGTGCTGGCGGCCAAGTACGGCGGCGAAGCCAAGGCCTACGACCAGATCGACGCGGCGCCGGAGGAAAAGGCGCGCGGCATCACCATCAACACCGCGCACGTCGAATACGAAACCACCAACCGCCACTACGCGCACGTTGACTGCCCGGGCCACGCCGACTACGTCAAGAACATGATCACCGGCGCGGCGCAGATGGACGGCGCCATCCTGGTGGTCAGTGCTGCCGACGGCCCCATGCCGCAGACCCGCGAGCACATCCTGCTGGCCCGCCAGGTCGGCGTGCCCTACATCATCGTCTTCATGAACAAGTGCGACATGGTCGACGACGCCGAGCTGCTCGAGCTCGTCGAGATGGAAGTGCGCGAACTGCTCGACAAGTACGAATTCCCCGGCGACAAGACCCCCATCATCCACGGCAGCGCCAAGCTCGCCATGGAAGGCGACAAGGGTGAGCTCGGCGAAGGCGCCATCCTCAAGCTCGCCGAAGCCCTGGACAGCTACATCCCGCAGCCCGAGCGCGCCATCGACGGCGCCTTCCTGATGCCGGTCGAAGACGTGTTCAGCATCAGCGGGCGCGGCACCGTCGTCACCGGACGGGTCGAGCGCGGCATCATCAAAGTCGGCGAAGAAATCGAAATCGTCGGCATCAGCGCCACGCAAAAGACCACCTGCACCGGCGTCGAGATGTTCAGCAAGCTGCTCGACCAGGGCCAGGCGGGCGACAACGTCGGCATCCTGCTGCGAGGCACCAAGCGCGAAGACGTGCAGCGCGGCCAAGTGCTGTGCAAGCCGGGCAGCGTCAAGCCGCACACCCACTTCACGGCCGAGATCTACGTGCTGAGCAAGGAAGAAGGCGGACGCCACACGCCGTTCTTCAACAACTACCGGCCGCAGTTCTACTTCCGCACGACCGACGTGACCGGTGCGGTGGAGCTGCCGAAGGACAAGGAAATGGTCATGCCGGGCGACAACGTCAGCATCACGGTCAAGCTGATCGCGCCGATCGCGATGGAAGAGGGCCTGCGCTTTGCCATCCGCGAGGGCGGCCGAACCGTCGGCGCCGGCGTCGTTGCCAAGATCATGGAGTGAACGGGTATAGGGGCATAGCTCAATTGGCAGAGCGTCGGTCTCCAAAACCGAAGGTTGGGGGTTCGAGACCCTCTGCCCCTGCCACCCGATAGAAGTCAGTAGTCAGTCAGTTCAGACACTCCAACACGGCGGCCCGCGTCATGCGGGCCTTGCCACTTTGAAAGCGACATGAGTACCGGCAGCAACCCACAAGTCGAAACCGTCTCCACCGGCGCGGACAAGGCCAAGCTTGGCCTGGCCGCGCTGCTCGTGGTCGGCGCGGTCGCGGCCTTCTACCTCGTCAAGGGCGAGGCGTGGCTGCGCTGGGTTGCGCTGGCGGTGCTGTTGGTCGCCGCGGTGGCGACCTTCTTCACCGCCGAGCCCGGCAAGCAGTTGATCGCCTTCGGCCGCGATTCGTGGCGCGAAGTGCAGCAAGGTGGTCTGGCCGAGCGCAAGGAATCGCTGCAGATGACGGGCTATGTGTTTGCCTTCGTCGTCGTCATGGCGCTGTTCCTGTGGCTCACCGACAAGACGGTGGAGTGGGTGTTGTACGACCTGATCCTGGGCTGGAAGCGCTGAGAGCGAACTATGAGCAACAGCAACAAGCGATGATGAACGCGGCCCCGGCCAACGCAAACCTGCGCTGGTACGTGGTGCACGCCTACTCGGGCATGGAAAAGGCCGTCGAGCGCAACATCCGCGAGCGCATCGAGCGCGCCGGCATGCACTAGCAAGTTCGGCCGCATCCTGGTGCCGACCGAAGAAGTCGTCGAGCTGAAGAACGGCAAGAAGTCCGTCTCCGAGCGCCGCTTCTTCCCCGGCTATGTGCTGGTCGAGATGCTGATGGACGACGAGACCTGGCACCTGGTCAAGCACACCAGCAAGGTCACCGGCTTCGTCGGCGGCGCGAAGAATCGCCCGGCGCCGATCTCCGAAGCCGAGGTGATGAAGATCGTCAACCAGATGCAGGAAGGCATCGAGAAGCCCAAGCCCAAGGTGGAGTGGGTGGTGGGCGAGCTGGTGCGCGTGAAGGACGGTCCGTTCACCGACTTCAACGGCGCGGTCGAAGACGTGAACTACGAGAAGTCCAAGGTGCGGGTGAGCGTGACGATCTTCGGTCGTTCGACGCCGGTCGAGCTGGACTTCGCGCAGGTCGAGAAGGTTTGATTTTTCAACCGCGAGGAGCTTGTCCTCCGTGGCCGGCGTTTGAACTCGCTTAGGAGCCATTGATGGCAAAGAAAATCGTCGGCTTTATCAAGCTGCAAATCCCGGCAGGCAAGGCGAACCCGTCGCCGCCCGGTCGGCCCGGCGCTCGGCCAGCGCGGCCTGAACATCATGGAGTTCTGCAAGGCGTTCAACGCGCAGACCCAGGGATGGAGCCGGGGCTGATGCTGCCGGTGGTGATCACCGCGTTTGCGGACAAGTCGTTCACCTTCATCCTGAAGACGCCGCCGGCCACCGTGCTGATCAAGAAGGCGATCAAGCTGGAAAAGGGCTCGGGCAAGCCGCACATCGACAAGGTGGGCAAGCTGACGCGCGCGCAGCTCGAAGAGATCGCCAAAGATGAAGATGAAAGACCTGAACGCCGCCGACCTCGACGCGCGCGGTGCGCATCATCGCCGGCTCGGCGCGCTCGATGGGCGTGACGGTGGAAGGAGTCTGACCATGACCAAGCTCACGAAGAAGCAGAAGGCCCTGGAAGGCAAGGTCGACAGCAACAAGCTCTACCCGGTCGCCGACGCGCTCGAGCTGGTCAAGCAGTACGCCACCGCGAAGTTCGACGAGTCGATCGACGTGGCGGTGCAGCTCGGCATCGACGCCAAGAAGTCGGATCAGG
This sequence comes from uncultured beta proteobacterium, assembly GCA_963738605.1. Taxonomy (GTDB): domain Bacteria; phylum Pseudomonadota; class Gammaproteobacteria; order Burkholderiales; family Burkholderiaceae_C; genus CADEEN01. Next base: position 4,975 of record CAVTXG010000006.1, on the reverse strand, counting down.
TCGTGCGTGGCGCGGTCGTGCTGCCCAACGGCACCGGCAAGACCAAGCGCGTCGCGGTGTTCGCGCAAGGCGCGAAGGCCGAAGAGGCCAAGGCCGCCGGCGCCGACATCGTCGGCATGGAAGACCTGGCCGCCGAGATCAAGGCCGGCAAGATGGACTTCGATGTCGTGATCGCGTCGCCGGACACGATGCGCATCGTCGGCACGCTCGGTCAGGTGCTGGGCCCGCGCGGCCTGATGCCCAACCCGAAGGTCGGCACGGTGACGCCCGATGTGGCCACCGCGGTGAAGAACGCCAAGGCCGGCCAGGTGCAGTTCCGCGTCGACAAGGCCGGCATCGTGCACGCCACGATCGGCCGCCGCTCGTTTGCCAGCGACAAGCTGCAGGGCAACCTGATGGCGCTGGTGGATGCATTGAACAAGGCCAAGCCGGCGTCGAGCAAGGGCATCTTCCTGCGCAAGGTGGCGCTGTCTTCGACGATGGGTGTGGGTGCGCGCGTGGACGTTTCGACGCTCAACGCCGCGGCCGCGCCGCAACAGTAAGTAGGAATTGGTGGGCCGTCGTCGGGCAACCGACGACGGGCCGTCAAAGACCGCTGGCGAGGCGACGAAGCCTCTTAAGCAAGGGTCGCAAGACCCGAAGCCAGCGCAGATGGCGTCCGCAAGGTCGCTGGTTTGTGCCGCAAGGCACGTGAGAGTGTGAGGAGCAGACCTTGAGTCTCAATCGCAACGAGAAAGCAGCCGTGGTGGCGGATGTGAGCGCGCAAGTCGCGCGCTCGCAGACGCTGGCGCTGGCCGAGTACCGTGGCCTCACCGTGGAGCACCTGAACAAGCTGCGCGTCGATGCGCGGGCCAAGGGCGTGTACCTTCATGTACTGAAGAACACGCTGGCCCGTCGCGCCGTCACCGGCACGCCGTTCGAGGTGGCCGCGGAGTCCATGTCCGGCCCGCTGATCTACGGTTTTTCGGAAGACGCCGTCGCCGCGGCCAAAGTCATCGCCGACTTTGCCAAAGGCAACGACAAGCTCGTCATCAAGGCGGGTGCTCATGCGGGCAAGGCGCTCGATGCCAACGGCGTCAAGGCGCTGGCCGCGATCCCCAGCAAGGAAGTCTTGCTGTCGCAGATCGCCGGCTTGCTCAAGAGCCCCGTGCAGCGCATCGCCGCCGTGGTGGCCGCGCTGGCCGCCAAGAAGGGCGAAGGCGCGCCGACCGCAAGCGCTGAGCCTGCTGCCGCCGAAGCGGCACCGCTGCCGCCGCCTGACGAACCGATCTTCCATTCAATTCAATCAAATGTTTCGAGGAACCCCAAATGGCATTCGATAAAGACGCATTCCTGACCGCCCTGGACGGCATGTCGGTGATGGAGCTCAACGACCTGGTCAAGGCCATCGAAGAGAAGTTCGGCGTGTCCGCCGCTTCGATGGCGGCCCCGGCCGCCGGCGGCGGCGGCGCTGCCGCGGCGGTGGTCGAAGAGAAGACCGAGTTCAACGTCATGCTGACCGAAATCGGCGCCAACAAGGTGCGGCGTCATCAAGGCCGTGCGCGAGATCACCGGCCTGGGCCTGAAGGAAGCCAAGGACTTGGTGGACGGCGCGCCGAAGCCCGTCAAGGAAGCCATCCCCAAGGCCGACGCCGAAGCTGCCGTGAAGAAGCTGATCGACGCCGGCGCCAAAGCCGAAATGAAGTAAGCCCGCAAGAGCGCAGGCCCTTCCGCGCGCGCCCGGGAGCACGGTGCGAAGCATCGCAATGCCTTCGGGCATTGCAGTGTTTCCTGATTCGACTGCAGGAAACCGGTTTGGTCGGACTGAGGTGCAATGCCTCGGTTGTCCGCCAGCGGTTGGTAGCGGCCAACCACCAGACCGACGGGTGAGCTTCACGCACCCAACGCAGTTGCCGCGAAACGCGTACCCACAGCCCAGGCACGCGTTTCGACATAGGAGAGTCTCTACATGGCGCAAGCATCCTCCTCGAACTACAGCTACACCGAGCGCAAACGCATTCGCAAAAGCTTCGGCACGCGCGACAGCGTGCTCGACGTTCCCTACCTGCTGACGATGCAGCAGGACAGCTACATCGCCTTCCTGCAGAAGGAAGTGGCGCCGTCCAAACGCAAACCCGAGGGCTTGCAGGCCGCGTTCATCAACGCGTTCCCGATCGTCTCGCACAACAGCTATGTCGAGATGAAGTTCATCGAGTACAGCATGGCCAAGCCCGCGTTCGACACGCGCGAGTGCCAGCAGCGCGGCCTGACGTACTCGTCGGCCGTGCGCGCCAAGCTGCAGATGATCATCTACGACCGTGAAGCCGTGCAGGCCAAGACCGTCAAGGAGATCAAGGAGCAGGAGGTCTACATGGGCGAAGTGCCGCTCATGACCGACTACGGCTCCTTCATCATCAACGGCACCGAGCGCGTGATCGTCTCGCAGCTGCACCGCAGCCCGGGCGTGTTCTTCGAGCACGACAAGGGCAAGACGCATTCGAGCGGCAAGCTGCTGTTCTCGGCGCGCATCATTCCGTACCGCGGCTCGTGGCTCGACTTCGAGTTCGACCCGAAGGACATCCTGTTCTTCCGCGTCGATCGCCGCCGCAAGATGCCGGTGACGATCCTGCTCAAGGCGATCGGCCTGACGCCGGAAAACATCCTCGCGCACTTCTTCGTCAACGACCAGTTCCGCTTGATGGACGCCGGCGCGCAGATGGAGTTCGTGCCCGAGCGCCTGAAGGGCGAGATCGCGCGCTTCGACATCACCGACAAGAGCGGCAATGTCGTCGTCGAGAAGGACAAGCGCATCACCGCCAAGCATGTGCGCCAACTGGAGCAGACCGAGCACGACCTTCATCACCGTGCCGGAAGACTTCCTGGTCGGCCGCGTGCTGGCCAAGAACATGGTCGATGGCGACAGCGGCGAGATCGTCGCCAAGGCCAACGAAGAGCTGACCGACGCGCTGCTGAAGAAGCTGCGCGTCGGCGGGCATCAAGGACGTCGCACTGCATCTACACCAACGAGCTGGACGAAGGCGGCTACATCAGCCAGACGCTGGCGTCGGACGAGACCGCTGACGAGCTGGCCGCGCGCGTGGCCATCTACCGCATGATGCGCCCCGGCGAGCCGCCGACCGAAGACGCGGTGCAGGCTCTGTTCGGCCGCCTGTTCTACAACCCGGACACCTACGACCTGTCGCGCGTCGGCCGCATGAAGTTCAACGCGCGCGTCGGCCGCGACGTGGCCGAAGGCGCGATGACGCTGTCCAACGAGGACATCCTCGACGTGGTCAAGATCCTCGTCGAGCTGCGCAACGGCCGCGGCGAAGTCGATGACATCGACCACCTCGGCAACCGCCGCGTGCGTTGCGTCGGCGAACTCGCCGAGAACCAGTACCGCAGCGGTCTGGCGCGCATCGAGAAGGCGGTCAAGGAGCGTCTCGGCCAGGCCGAGCAAGAGCCGCTGATGCCGCACGACCTGATCAACAGCAAGCCGATCTCGGCGGCGTTGAAGGAGTTCTTCGGCGCGTCGCAGTTGTCGCAGTTCATGGACCAGACGAACCCGCTGTCCGAGATCACGCACAAGCGCCGCGTCTCGGCCCTGGGCCCGGGCGGCCTGACGCGCGAGCGCGCAGGCTTCGAAGTGCGCGACGTGCACCCGACGCATTACGGCCGCGTCTGCCCGATCGAAACGCCGGAAGGCCCGAACATCGGCCTGATCAACTCGCTGGCGCTGTACGCGCAGTTGAACGAGTACGGCTTCCTCGAGACGCCGTACCGGCGCGTGGCCGACGGCAAGGTCAGTCGAACGACATCGACTACCTGTCGGCCATCCAGGAAGGCAAGTACGTCATCGCGCAGGCCAACGCCAAGCTCGACAGCGCACGGCAAGCTGACCGATGAACTCGTCTCGCGCGCGCGAGATGGGCGAATCGGTGCTGACCTCGCCCGAGCGCGTGCAGTACATGGACGTGGCGCCGACGCAGATCGTCTCGGTGGCGGCCTCGCTCGTGCCCTTCCTCGAGCACGACGATGCGAACCGCGCGCTGATGGGCGCGAACATGCAGCGCCAGGCGGTGCCGACGCTGCGGCCGGAGAAGGCCTTTGTCGGCACCGGCGTCGAGCGTGTCGCGGCGGTGGACAGCGGCACGGTCGTCACCGCGCGCCGCGGTGGCGTGGTGGACTACGTCGACACCAACCGCATCGTGATCCGCGTCAACGACAACGAGACAGTCGCCGGCGAAGTCGGCGTCGACATCTACAACCTGATCAAGTACCAGCGTTCGAACCAGAACACCAACATCCACCAGCGCCCGATCGTCAAGCGCGGCGACAAGGTGGCGGGCAAGGACGTGATCGCCGACGGCGCTTCGACCGACCTGGGCGAGCTCGCGCTCGGCCAGAACATGCTGGTCGCGTTCATGCCATGGAACGGCTACAACTTCGAAGACTCGATCCTGATCAGCGAACGCGTCGTCGCCGAAGACCGCTACACCTCGATCCACATCGAGGAGCTGGTGGTGATGGCGCGCGACACCAAGCTCGGCTCCGAGGAAATCACGCGCGACATTCCGAACCTGAGCGAACAACAGCTCGCGCGCCTGGATGAATCCGGCATCGTCTACATCGGCGCCGAGGTGAACCCGGGCGACGTGCTGGTCGGCAAGGTCACGCCCAAGGGCGAGACCACGCTGACTCCCGAAGAAAAACTGCTGCGCGCGATCTTCGGCGAGAAGGCGTCCGACGTGAAGGACACCTCGCTGCGCGTCGAGCAGGGCACGATGGGCACGGTGATCGACGTGCAGGTCTTCACGCGGGAAGGCATCGTGCGCGACAAGCGCGCGCAGCAGATCATCGACGACGAGCTGAAGCGCTTCCGCCTCGACCTGAACGACCAGCTGCGCATCGTCGAGGCCGACGCCTTCGACCGCATCACCAAGCTGCTCGTGGCAAGCCGGCCAACGGCGGCCCGCAGAAGATCGCCAAGGGCACG
>CAVTXG010000005.1:0-374314 GCA_963738605.1 uncultured beta proteobacterium | reverse complement strand
GATCCACACCGTGCCGACCCTGCATTTTCAGTTCGACCGCACGACGGAGCGCGCGGCGGAGTTGAGCGCGCTCATCCGCGACGCCAACGCCACTCGCGCGAAAGAATGAAATGACGGCCCCCAGGTCGCTTGGCTCGCAGCCCCCGAGGGGTGGCTCCGCCGGCGTGGGGCGGCCCGGCGCCAGCGCGATCGCCCGCCGCGCCGTGCATGGTGTATTGCTGCTCGACAAGCCGATCGGCTTGTCGAGCAACGATGCCCTGCAGAAGGCCAAACGCCTGTTCAATGCCGAGAAGGCCGGCCACACCGGCACGCTCGATCCGCTCGCATCCGGCCTGTTGCCGCTGTGCTTCGGCGCTGCCACCAAGTTCTCCCAAGTCAGCCTCGATGCCGACAAGCGCTACACGGCGACACTGCACCTGGGTGTGACGACGAGCACCGGCGATCTCGAAGGCGAGATCGTCGAGCGGCGTGACGTGAACGTGGATCGCGCTGCGATCGATGCAGCCATCGCCCGCTTCACCGGCGCTGTCGATCAGATGCCGCCGATGCACTCGGCGCTGAAGCACCAGGGCCGGGCGTTGTACGAATATGCGCGCGAAGGCATCGAGGTCGAGCGCGCGGCGCGGCAGATCACGATCCATCGGATCACCGTCCTCGAGTCGCGCGAACACACGCTCCTGCTCGACGTGCTGTGCAGCAAAGGCACCTACGTGCGCACACTGGCCGAAGACATCGGCGCGGCGCTCGGCTGCGGCGCGCACCTGTCTGCCTTGCGCCGCACTGCGAGCGGCCCGCTGGCACTCGATGCCGCGATCACGCTCGACGCCCTCGCAGCGTTGCCCGAGGTCGAGCGCGACGCGCATCTGCTGCCCCCGATGCGCTGCTCGCCGATTGGCCCGAGCACCGCCTGCCAGCGCACGAAGCCGCACGCTTTCTCACCGGCTTGCGCCGCCGCGTCGACGCACCCGACGCGCCGCGCATTCGCGTCTACGGTCCCGAGCAGCACGCGCTGCTCGGCTCGGCGCACATCACCGCTGGTGAACTGATCCCCGATCGCCTGCTGTGTCCGTTGGAAGTCCAGAGTCTCATGAACACCCAAATCCGCAACATCGCCATCATCGCCCACGTCGACCACGGCAAGACCACGCTGGTCGACAAGCTGCTGCGCCAGTCCGGCACCTTCCGCGAGAACGAGCAGGTGGCCGAGCGCGTGATGGACTCCAACGATCTCGAGCGCGAGCGCGGCATCACCATCCTGGCCAAGAACTGCGCGGTCGACATGGAAGGGCACGCACATCAACATCGTCGACACGCCCGGGCACGCCGACTTCGGCGGCGAGGTCGAGCGCGTGCTGTCGATGGTCGATGGCGTGCTGCTGCTGGTCGATGCGGTCGAAGGCCCGATGCCGCAGACGCGCTTCGTCACCAAGAAGGCGCTGGCGCTGGGCCTGAAGCCCATCGTCGTCGTCAACAAGGTCGATCGCCCCGGCGCGCGGCCCGACTACGTCATCAACGCCACCTTCGAGCTGTTCGACAAGCTGCATGCCACCGAAGAAGCAGCTCGACTTCCCGGTGATCTACGCCTCGGGCCTGAACGGCTGGGCTTCGCGCACGCAGGGCGAGATCGGCACGGACCTGGCGCCGCTGTTCGACGCCGTGCTCGAGCACGTGCCGCCGCACGAAGGCAGCGAGAGCGAGCCGCTGCAGTTGCAGATCTGCTCGCTGGACTATTCGAGCTACGTCGGCCGCATCGGCATCGGCCGCGTGCACAGCGGCGTCTTGAAGCCGGCGATGGACGTCGCGGTGCTATGAAGGCGCGGACAGCACGCCGCGCAGGGCGCGCATCAACCAGGTGCTGAAGTTCGAGGGCCTGGCGCGCGTGCCGGCCGAGAGCGCCGGCCCCGGCGACATCGTGCTCGTCAACGGTATCGAGGACATCGGCATCGGCATGACGCTGACCGACATCGGACAACCCGCGCCCGCTGCCGATGCTGAAGGTCGACGAGCCGACGCTGACGATGAACTTCTGCGTCAACACCTCGCCGCTCGCCGGCCGTGAAGGCAAGTTCGTCACCAGCCGCCAGATCTGGGACCGCCTGCAGCGCGAGCTGCAGAGCAACGTCGCGCTGCAAGGTCAAGGAGACCGACGAGGACGGCATCTTCGAGGTTTCGGGTCGCGGCGAACTGCACCTGACGATCCTGCTGGAGAACATGCGCCGCGAGGGCTATGAACTGGCGGTGAGCAAGCCGCGCGTGGTCTTCCACGAGGAGAACGGCGAAAGGCTCGAGCCGATCGAGCTCGTCACCGCCGACGTCGAAGACCAGCATCAGGGCGGCGTGATGCAGGCGCTGGGCGAGCGCAAGGCCGATCTCGTCAACATGGAGACCGACGGCATGGGCCGCGTGCGCCTGGAGTACCGCATCCCGGCACGCGGCCTGATCGGCTTCTCCAACGAGTTCATGAACCTGACGCGCGGCACCGGCCTGATCAGCAACATCTTCGACGGCTACGAGGCCTACAAGGGCGAGATCGCCGGGCGCAAGAACGGCGTGCTGATCAGCCAGGACGACGGCGAGGCCGTGACCTATTCGCTCGGCAAGCTCGACGACCGCGGCCGCATGTTCGTGAAGGCGGGCGACCCCTTGTACGAAGGCATGATCATCGGCATCCATTCGCGCGACAACGACCTGGTGGTCAATGCGGTGCGCGGCAAGCAGCTCACCAACTTCCGCGTCAGCGGCAAGGAAGACGCGATCAAGATCACGCCGCCGATCGAACTCTCGCTGGAGTATGCGGTGGAGTTCATCGAGGACGACGAGCTGGTCGAGATCACGCCGAAGAGCATTCGCCTGCGCAAACGGTTCTTGAAGGAGCACGATCGCAAGAGGGCTTCTCGCGAGGCAGCATGAGCGCTTCGCGCTCATGCCTTGCGGCAGAACGTTGAGCACCCCTTGGCCCCCGCCAAGCGGGGGTACCAGCATGAAGGACGACCGGCTCGCTGCGCGAGCCTCGAAACAACCATGAGCCACGCTCGCGCTGTCGCACTCATGGTGCTGGCCACGCTGCTGTGGAGCATCGCCGGCGTCGTCACGCGCTGGCTCGACAGCGCGCAGAGTTTCGAGGTCACCTTCTGGCGCAGTGCGGCCAACGCATTGGCGCTGGTGATCATGCTCGGCGTGCTGCGCGGCCCGGCGACGCTGCTGCAAGCGCTGCGCAGCGGCGGCCGTGTGCTGTGGCTGTCGGGGCTGTGCTGGGCCACGATGTTCACCGCCTTCATGATGGCGATCACGCTCACCAGCGTGGCCAACGTGCTGGTGACGATGGCGCTGGCACCGCTGTTGACCGCGCTGATGGCGCGCGTCGCGCTCGGCCATCGGCTGGCAGCGCGAACCTGGGGCGCGATCGTGCTGGCCGGCGCCGGCATCGCCTGGATGTACGCGCAGGACCTGCAGGGCGGCAAGCACCTGGTCGGCACGCTCGTCGCGCTCGCAGTGCCGGTCGCCGCCGCCGTCAACTGGACGCTGATCCAGAGCCTGCGCGGCCGCGATCGAGCGCCGGACATGCTCCCCGCGGTGCTGATCGGCGCGCTGCTGTCGGCAGCGATCACGCTGCCCTTGGCGTGGCCGCTTGCGCGCCTCGCTGCATGACATCGGTCTGCTCTCGATGCTCGGCGTGGTGCAGCTCGCGATCCCGTGCCTCATCTCGGTGGTGGTGGCGCGCACGCTGCCCGCGCCGGAGATCTCGCTGCTCGGGCTGCTCGAAGTGATCTTCGGCGTGGCCTGGGCCTGGCTCGGCGCCGGCGAAGCGCCGACGGCCGCCGTGCTCGGTGGCGGCGCGCTGGTGCTGGCGGCGCTGGCGGGCAACGAGCTGCTGGCACTGCGCTCTCGTTAGGGTCAACACGCAAGTGCGCGCGCGTCGGCGCCGCCTACGCATCGGCGCATGAGAAGCGCCTGTCCGGCCTCGACGCCACCTTCCTGCATCTCGAGTCGCCGCAGATGCCGATGCATGTCGGCGCGCTGCACATCTTCGAGTTGCCGGCGGGCTTCAAGGGCAAGTTCGTCACCGCGCTTGCGCAAGCACATGCAGTCGCGCCTGCCGCTCGCGCCGCCGCTGCGGCGGCGGCTGTGGATGATGCCGATGAACATCACCAACCCGGTGTGGGTCGATGCCGAGCCCGACATGGACAAGCACGTCGTCGAGCACAAGCTGCCGCCGCGCGCGCGCAGCGACGACCTGGCGGCGCTGGAAAGATCGTCGGCAAGCTGCACGTGCAGCTGCTCGACCGCCGCCGGCCGCTGTGGAAATTCCACCTCATCGAAGGCCTGGCGCCGAGCGCCAACGGCCGCAAGCGCGTGGCGATGTACACGCAGCTGCACCACGCCGCGGTCGATGGCCAGGCCGCGGTGGCGCTGGCCAATGCGATCCTCGACATCGAGCCGCAGCCGCGCGCGCGCGAGCTCAAACCGTCGACGCGCAGAAGCGCTTCAGGCTCTCGATGGTCGAGATGATCTCGGGCGCGGTGGCGAGCGAGGTGCAGCAGGTCACGCAGCTCATCCGCGCACTGCCGCAAACCGCGGGTTCGCTCGGCAGCGCCGCCGGCGGCATTGCCGCGCGCAGCGCGCTGGTCACCGGCCGGCGCTCGGCCGGCAGCCTGGCGCTGGCGCCGCGCATGGCGCTGAACGCGACGGTGACGGACACACGCGCCTTTGCTGCGGTGACCTTGCCGCTGCAGGAACTCAAGGCGCTGGGCAAGGCGCACGAGGCCACGCTCAACGACGTGGTGCTGTGGCTGTGCAGCACCGCGCTGCGCACGCACTATGCGGCAAGCAGCGAGTTGCCGAAGAAGTCGATGGTGGCGGCGGTGCCGGTGTCCCTGCGCGCCAAGGGGATGCGTCCGCAGACAACCAGGCCTCGATGACGCTGCTGTCGCTGGGCACGAACATCGCCGACGCGCGCAAGCGCCTGGCGCACATCAAGGCCGCGACGCGCGCGATGAAGACCACCTTGTCGAAAGTGAAGAGCGTGCTGCCCACCGACTTCCCGTCGCTGGGCATGTCGTGGCTCGCCGGCGCGGCGTCGGCGCTGTACCGCCGCGCCAGCCAGCGCCTGCCGCCGGTGGCCAACGTCGCCATCTCCAACGTGCCCGGTCCGCCGCTGCCGCTGTACCTGGCCGGCGCGAAGATGCTGACCAACTACCCTTGCTCGATCGTCACCCACGGCATGGCGCTCAACATCACGGTGCAGAGCTACGACCAGTCGCTCGACTTCGGCATGATGGCCGACGGGGAAGCGATGCCCGACGTGCGCAAGCTCGCCGCCGCGTTGAGCGATGCCTTCGCCGCGCTGCGCGCGCTGCCGCTGCACGAGGACGACTCAGCGCCGGTGCGAAAGCGGCCGGCAGCCCCGCGCCCCATCCTGAAGGTCGGTGCGAAGGCCGGCGCCAGGGCCCGCGCCGCGTGAGCTTGCTGCGGCAAATGTCGCGAGCACCACGCGCTTGGCGACGTCTTGCGCCGGCTCAACCCGCGGCGCAGCCGATACAGTCATTGCCGATGCGCAAGACCGCCGCACCCCCGCTGTTCCACGAGGCCGACCTGCGCGCGCCGAACGCGCTGCTGCTCATGCTCGAAGGCCGCGCACCGTGGGAGTTCGCCGCGATGCTGGCGGCGCTGCCGTGGCTGAAGCGCCTTGCGCGCGGCGACGGCCATGCGGTCATCGTCTATCCGGGTCTGGGCGCGGCCGACATCACCACCGCGCCGCTGCGCAGCTTTCTGCAAGACCTCGGCTACAGCGCCTATCCGTGGAGGCAGGGCTTCAACTTCGGCCCGCGCCGCGGCGTGCTCGATGCCGTGCGCGAGCATGTGCAGCGCATCCATGAGCGCCACGGCGGCAAGGTCAGCCTCGTCGGCTGGAGCCTGGGCGGCGTCTATGCGCGCGAGCTGGCCAAGGAATTCCCCGAGCGCGTGCGCTGCGTCGTCACGCTCGGCTCGCCATTTGCCGGCCACCCACGCGCCACCAACGCCTGGCGCTTCTACGAGATGGTCAGCGGCCAGAACGTGCACGACCCGCAGTTGATCGCGCAACTGCGCCGCACACCGCCGGTGCCGACGACCTCCATCTACTCCAAGACCGATGGCATCGTCGCCTGGCAGTGCAGCTTGAACGACGATGCGCCGCTCGCCGAGAACATCGAAGTCCATGCCAGCCACATCGGCATGGGCATGAACCCGCTGGCGATGTTCGCCATCGCCGATCGCCTGCGCCAGGACCCGCAGCACTGGCAGCGCTTCGACGCTCAGGGCGCGCGACGCTGGTTCTACAAAGCCACCGGGATGGGGCCGATCGCCGCGAACATCTGATCCGCCATTACACTGCGCCTCGATTTCAGCTCAACGGAGAATCGAGCATGCAGCAAGGCATCGGCTACAGGGTCAAGGGATGGTCACGGCGCAGCGTCGCGCTGCTGGCGCTGGTCTTGGCGGCTTGCGGCGGCGGTGGCAACGATCCGGCCGTGCAGTCGATCCAGGTCACGCCGGCGTCGCCGAGCGCGCCGCTGGGCACCACCACGCAGCTCACCGCCACGGCGCTCTACAACGACGGATCGAGCCGCAACATCACCTCGCAGGCGACGTGGAGCAGCTCCAGCAGCGCCACCGCCACGGTCGCCGCGACCGGCGTGGCCACGACCGTGGCCGTCGGCACGGCCACCATCAGCGCCGCCTTCGGCGGTGTCAGCGGCAGCACCGCGTTGACGGTGTCGTCTGCGGCGCTGGTGTCGATTGCGGTGACGCCCGCCAGCGCGGCCGTCGGCCAGGGCGGCACGCAGGCTTACACCGCGACCGGCACCTTCACCGACGCGACCACGCGCGACATCACGTCCACGGTGACATGGGCCTCGTCGAGCGCCGCCGCGGCCACGGTCAGCACCGCCGGGGTGGCCAGCTGTGCCGGCAGGCGCAACGCTGGCGGCGACGAGCGACGATCAGCGCGGCTTCGGCCGGCATCAGCGGCAGCGCGTCGCTGCGCGTCACCGTCGTCGGCTATGCCTACGTCGTCAACACCGGCAGCAACACGGTATCGCAGTACCTCATCGGCAGCACGGGTGCGCTGGCGGCATTGGCCACTGCCACCGTCGCCACCGGCGATGGCCCGTCGGGCATGGGTGTCGATGCGCGCGGCCGCTACGCCTACGTCGCCAACACGGTCGACAGCACCGTCTCGCAGTATTCGATCGGCACCGACGGCGCGCTCTCGCCGCTGAGCGCGGCGACGGTCGCGCTGGCCGCGGCAGCCAACCCGGTGGCCGTGGCGATCGACCCGACCGGGACCTATGCCTATGTCGCCAACGTCGGCGACAGCAGCATCGCACAGTTCACGATCGGCACCAATGGCGCGCTCTCGCCGATGACGCCGGCCACGGTGACGCTCGCCACCGGCGCAGCGCCTTCGGCCTTCGCCATCGACGCCAGCGGCCAGCACCTGTACGTCGCCAACCGCAACAACGACACCATCGCCAATTTCGCCATCGGCACCGGTGGCGCACTCGCGCCGCTCGATCCAGGCCACGGCATTCCCCGGCGGCAACCCGAGCGGCCTGGCGATCAGCCCGAGCGGCGGCAACTTGTACTGCGCTGCCTTCGGCGACCGACGGCATCACGCAGTTCAGCGCCGCCGCCAATGGCGACTTGTACTTCCTGCCGCGCCGAGGCCAGCGTCGCCGCCGGCGACCAACCGGTCCGCCATGGCGGCTCGCGCCTAACGGCCTGAGTGCCTATGCTGTCAACTTAGGCACGTGCCGGCTTGTCGCAGTACAGCATCGGCAGCGACGGCGCGTTGGCAGCGCTGTCCACCGCCTCCGTCGCCACCGGCAACGGGCCGTTCTCGCTCGCGCTCGATGCGGCCGGACGATTCCTTTACATGGCCAACAACGGCGAAACAGCGTTTCGCAATTCGCCGTGGGCAGCGACGGCGCACTGACGCCCTTAGTACCGCCAGCGTCGCCGTCGGCAACTCGCCGCAAGGCATGGCGATTGCGCGCGGGCGCTGAACGCGCGGCACGGTCACGGTCGATGCGGGTGCAGGCCAACGGCCTGGCGATCGAGGTCGATGATCAAGGGCCGCCCGCATCGCCGGGCGGCCCGCCGCTGCTGCTGCTCATGGGCCTGGGCATGCAGCTCACGGCTTGGCCCGAGCCCTTGGTGCAGATGCTTGCCGCGCGCGATCGGCGCGTGATCCGCATCGACAACCGCGACGCCGGTCTGAGCCAGGGCTTCGATCATCTGGGCATGCCCAATGTCGCCTGGGCCGCGCTGCGCCACGCGCTGCGCTTGCGCGTGGCAAGCGCCTACAGCATCGCCGACATGGCGCGCGATGCGCTCGGCGTGCTCGACGCGCTCGGCATCGAACGCGCGCATGTGGTCGGCGCTTCGATGGGCGGCATGGTGGCGCAGCACCTGGGCGCAACCCATCCTGCACGCGTGGCGGCGCTGACGCTGCTGATGACGACCTCCGGCGCGCGCCACCTGCCGCAGGCCAGCGCCAAGGCGCGCGCGGCACTGCTCGATCGGCGCGGGCTCAACTCGAAGGACATCGACGCCATCGTCGATCGCCTCGATCGCGTCTTCACGCTGATCGGCAGTCCTGCCTATCGGCCGCCGTCACGCGACGAGTTTCGCGCGCGCCTGCGCGCCTCGGTGCAGCGCGCCTACCGCCCCGCCGGCGTGGCGCGCCAGTTGCTCGCCGTGGCCGCCGACGGCGACCGCTCGGCGCTGCTGGTGCGCATCGCCGCGCCGACGCACATCGTGCACGGCGCCGCCGATCCGCTCGTGCCGGTGGCCGCGGCGCACGACCTGCACTCGCGGATCAAGGGCTCGACGCTCGAAATCATCGACGGCATGGGGCACGACCTGCCCGAAGCGCTGTGGCCGCGGCTGGCCGACGCGATCGCGCGCTGAACGATTTCGGTGCAGGCACCTCCATCACCAGCCGCCGGCGAGCGCGCGGTAAACGCCGACCAACGACACTGCCGCACCGGTCTGCCCCTGCGCGAGGCGATCGCGCGCCAGCAGCAGTTCGCGCTCGGCGTCGAGCACGGCGAGGAAATCGATCGCGCCGGCGTCGAAGCGCGCGCGCGCGATCTTCTGCGCGTTCTCGGCGGCCTTGGCCGCGGCGAAGAGGTGTGCGCTGCGCTCCTGCGCTCGCGTGTAGGTGACGAGCGCAGCTTCAGTGTCTTCGAGCGCGGCGAGCACCGCCTGTTCGTATAACGCGACGGCGGCTTCGCGGCGCGCATCGGCGGCGTCGATCTGCGAGCGGCGCTGGCCGTTGTCCAGCACCGCCCACAGCAGATTCGCACCGAGGCTGGCGACGAAGCTGCCCGCATCGCCGAGATCGCCGACGCGCCCGGCGTTCAGCCCGAGGCTGCCGCTGAGTGTGAGGCTCGGCCACAGGCGGCTGCGTGCGATGCCGGTCTGCTCCTGCGCACCGCGCAGCTGCTGCTCTGCGGCCGCGACATCGGGGCGGCGCTGCAGCAGCGTCTGCGGCGAGCCGATCGAGGCCAGCGGCGTCGGCGGCAGGCCGGGCAGGGGCTTGTGCTCGGCCAGGCGCGCATCGAGTGCCGCCGGTGCGACGCCGGTCAGCACCGCCAGGCGCATGCGCGTGCGCGCCAGCGTGGTTTCGAGTTGCGGCACGGTCGCCGCGGTGCCTTCGACCAGCACGCGCGCGCGTTCGACGTCGAGCGCGGTGCCGCGCCCGACCGACAGGCGCGCATCGACCAGCTTCAAAGACTCGCGCTGCGTCTTCAGGTCCAGCCGCGTGACGCGCAATTGTTCCTGCAAGCCGCGCAACTCGAAGTAGCCGCGCGCCACTTCGGCGGCCACGCTCACCTGCACGCCGCGCCGCGTTGCGTCCGCCGCTTCGACGTTGGCGCGCGCAAAGCGCTGCTCGTTGGCGACGCGGCCGAGCAGGTCGATCTCCCAGGCCGCGCCGACGCCGCCGCGAATGCTCGTGCGCGTGCCAGGCTGGCCGCTGTTCTCGGCATAGCGCGTGCGATCGGCGCCGGCGGTCACGTCCAGCGTCGGCCGACCCAGACCGGCCGTTCCGCGCTCGATCGCTTGCGCTTCCACCACGCGCGCGGCGGCCGCGCGCAAGTCGCGATTGGCGGTCAGCGCCGCCTTGATCAGCGTGTCGAGATCGGCGTCGCCGAAGGCGCGCCAGAACTCGGCCACCGGCTGTGCTTCGGTGGCTGTGCCCTGTGCGAAAGCAGCGGGCGCACCCATCGGCGCGGAGGGCGACGGCGCCGGTGTGGCACAGGCGGCGAGCAGCGCAGCGCCGAACAGGCCGCCGACGAGGCGGCTCATCGCGGGTCTCCCTGCGTTGGCGTCGGCCCGCCATTGACCGGGTGCGCCGCGGCGTCGATGGCGTGACGCAGTTCGGCCGCCTTGGCCCGGCGCTTCTCCGTGCCCTTGCGCAACAGCGCGTAGAACACGGGCGTGAGGAAGATGCCGAAAGCCGTGACGCCGACCATGCCGGAGAACACCGCGATGCCCATCGCGCGCCGCATCTCGCTGCCGGCGCCGCTGCCGAGAATCAGCGGAATCACGCCGGCGCAGAACGCGATCGACGTCATCAGGATCGGCCGCAGTCGCAAGCGACAAGCTTCGATCACCGCATCGAGCATCGGCTTGCCGTGCTCTTCGAGTTCCTTCGCGAACTCGACGATCAGGATCGCGTTCTTGCACGCCAGGCCGACCAGCACCACCAGCGCCACCTGCGTGAAGATGTTCAGGTCACCCGGCTGCATGAACGGCGGAAAGCTCGACAGCCAGACGCCGAACAGCGCCGAGAGCACGCCCATCGGCACGATCAGGATGATCGCCAGCGGCAGCGACCAGCTCTCGTACTGCGCGGCCAGCACCAGGATCACCAGCAGCACCGACAGCGCGAGCACCGCCGCCAGCGTCGGCACCTTCAGCGGCGTGCCGGGGATCGCGATGTCGCGCGTCAGACGGTCCTGGTAGCTCAACTCGGTCCACTCGTAGCTCACGCCGCGCGGCAGTCCCTTGAGCAGCGACTCGATCTCGGCCTCGGCCTGTCCGCTCGAAAATCCCGGGTTGGGCGCGCCGTTGATGTCGGCCGAGGGGTAGCCGTTGTAGCGCGTCACGCGCGTCGGGCCGAAGGTCGGATCGACCGTCATCAGCGCGGCCAACGGCACCATCTCGCCGCGGCCGTTGCGCGTCTTCAACTGCGTAATCGACGACGCGTCGCTGCGAAACGGCGCGTCCGCCTGCACGATCACCTGGTAGGTCTTGCCGAACTTGGCAAAGTCATTGACGTAGAGCGAGCCGAGGTTGATCTGCAGCGTGTTGTAGATGTCGGCGAGCGCCACGCCCATCTGCTTGGCCTTGGTGCGATCGACCTGCGCGTACAACTGCGGCACGTTGATGTCGTAGGTGGAGAACGGCGTGCCGATGCTGGTCTTCGGGTTGCCGTACACCTGCCCGAGCGTGCCCCAGACCGCGCCGTACAGCGCCTGCTCGCCCAGGCCGCCGCGGTCCTGCACCTGCACCTTGAAACCGCCGGCGGCGCCGAGCCCATCGACGGCGGGCGGCGGCACGACGAACATGCGCGCACCTTGGATCTGCTGGATGGCGCCGTTGACCTGCCCCAGGATCGCGAACTTGCTCTTCTCGGGGCCGCTGCGCTGGTCGAACGATTCGAGGCCGAAGAAGACAATGCCTTCGTTGGGCGCGGCCGAGAAGCCGGCGATCGACAGGCCGGGGAAGGCCACCGAATCGACGATGCCGGGCACCTTCAGCGCGATCGCGCTCATCTCGCGGATCACGGCCTCGGTGCGGTCGAGCGAGGCGCCGGCGGGCAGTTGCGCGATGCCGATCAGGTACTGCTTGTCGGGCGCCGGCACGAAGCCCGAGGGGATGCGCGCGAACAGGGCAGTGTGGCCGCGATCAGCAGGCCGTAGACGACGAGCGCGACGCTCTTGCGCCGCAAGATGGCGCCGACGCCGCGGCCATAACCCGCGCTGCTGCGCTTGAAGACGCGGTTGAACCAGCGGAAGAAGCCGCCGAGGACGGCGTCCATGCCGCGCGTCAGCGCATCCTTGGGCGCATCGTGCGGCCGCAGCAGCAGGGCCGACAGGGCCGGCGACAGCGTCAGCGAGTTGAAGGCCGAGATCACGGTCGAGATCGCGATCGTCACCGCGAACTGCTTGTAGAACTGGCCCGACAGGCCGGGCACGAAAGCCAGCGGCACGAACACCGCGCACAGCACCAGCGCGATCGCGACGATCGGGCCGCTGACCTCCCGCATCGCCTGCAGCGTGGCATCGTGCGGCGTCAGGCCGCGCTCGATGTTGCGCTCGACGTTCTCGACCACCACGATCGCATCGTCGACGACGATGCCGATCGCGAGAACCAGGCCGAAGAGTGTGAGCGTGTTGATCGAGAAGCCGAGCGCCAGCAGCGCGGCGAAGGTGCCGATGATCGACACCGGCACCGCCAGCAGCGGGATGATCGACGCGCGCCAGGTCTGCAGGAAGATGATCACCACCAGCGCCACCAGCAGCACCGCTTCGATCAGCGTCTCGACCACCTTCTCGATCGAGGTGCGCACGAAGCGCGTCGGGTCGTACACGATCGAGTACTCCACGCCGTCGGGGAAACTCGGCGCCAGGCGATCCATCACCTCGCGCACGCCCTGCGACAGCGCCAGCGCGTTGCTGCCTGGGGCCTGGAACACCGCGATCGCTGCGGCCTCCTTGTTGTTGAGCAGGCTGCGCAGCGCGTAGGTGTTCGAGCTCAACTCGACGCGGCCGATGTCCTTGATGCGCACCAGTGCGCCCGAGGCCGGGTCGCTGCGCACGATCACGTCGGCGAACTCCTCTTCGCTCGACAGTCGCCCCTGGGTGTTGATGGCGAGCTGGAAATCGACGCCCTTGGCCGATGGCGGCGCGCCGACGACGCCGGCCGCGACCTGCGCGTTCTGTTCGCGCAACGCATTGACCACGTCGTTCGCGGTCAGGCCGCGCGTGGCCAGCTTGGCCGGGTCGAGCCAGACGCGCATCGCGTAGTCGCCGGCGCCGAACATGAACACGGCGCCCATGCCCGGGATGCGCAGCAGCTCGTCGCGGATGTTGAGTTGCCCGTAGTTGCGCAGGTAGAGCGCGTCGTGGCTGTTGTCGGGCGACAGCAGGTGCACCACCATGATGAAGTTGGTGGCCTGCTTCTCGGTGATGACGCCGATCTGGCGCACGATGTCGGGCAGGCGCGGCAGCGCGCGGTTGACGCGGTTCTGCACCGCGGTCTCGGCGGCCTCGGGGTTGGTGCCGACCTTGAAGGTGACGGTCAGCGTCATCTGGCCGTCGGCGGTGGCCTGGCTCTCGAAGTACAGCAGGTTGTCCACGCCGTTGATCTGCTCTTCCAGCGGCGTCGCCACGGTCTCGCTGATGACGCGAGGATTCGCGCCGGGAAACTGCGCGCGCACCACGATCTGCGGTGGCGCGACTTCGGGGTATTCGGAGATCGGCAGACGAAAAACCGCCAGCACGCCGACCAGGAAGATGAAGATCGACAGCACCGTCGCGAAGCGCGGCCGATCGATGAAGAAGCGCGAGATGTCCATTACTTCTTGTCTCCACCCGCGGCACCCGGCGGCGCGGGTGGGGCAGGGGGCGGCACGATCGGCATGCCCTTGTCATCGACCTTCAACACCGTCGGCGTCACCGGTGCGCCCGGAAACGCGCGCAGCAGGCCATCGACGATGATCAGCTCGCCCGCCTTGACGCCGCTGACGACGCGCATGCCGTCGGTCAGCGCGCCGAGCTTGACTTCGCGCGGCATGACCACGTTCTTGTCGCCCACCACCATCACCACCTTGCGCGTCTGGTCGGTGCCGATGGCGCGCTCGGGCACGACCGTCGAAGGCGCGGCGACGCCGCTGGAAAGGCGCACGCGCGCCGACAGCCCCGGCGTGAAGCGGCCGTCGGCGTTGTCCATGACGGCGCGCACGCGGATGCTGCCGGTCGCGGGGTTCAAGCGGTTGTCGACGAAGTCCACCGTGCCGGTGTGCGGATAGCCCTCTTCGTTGGACAGGCCGACGGCGACGGTGGGCGCCGGTCCGCCGGCGCGCAGCGCCTGCGACAGCTTGAGGAAGGTCGACTCGCTGGCATCGAACCAGACCTGCACCTTGTCGCTGGCCACCAGCGTGGACAGCACCGGTGAGCCCACACCCACGAGGTTGCCCGGCGTGATCTCGGCGCGCGAGATGCGGCCCGCCACGGGTGCCGTGATGCGCGTGTAGCCGAGCGAGAGTTGCGCGCTGTT
Source organism: uncultured beta proteobacterium (assembly GCA_963738605.1). Classification (GTDB taxonomy): domain Bacteria; phylum Pseudomonadota; class Gammaproteobacteria; order Burkholderiales; family Burkholderiaceae_C; genus CADEEN01. The sequence continues at coordinate 359,983 of CAVTXG010000005.1, read as the reverse complement.
CAAGCCCGCGCGCAGCGCCTGCTCGGCAGCGACGGCGTTGCGCTCGGCGGCGCGCAACTGGTCCATCTCCTGCAAGGAAACCGCCTGCAAGGGCAGCAACTTTTCGGCGCGCTCGCGCTCGGCCTTGGCCAATTCGGCGGCGCTGCGCGAACTTGCCAGCTGCGCTTGCGCGCGCGCGACGTCAGCCGCAAACGGCTTGGGGTCGATCGTGAACAGCAGCGCACCCTTGGCCACGCGCTGGCCTTCCCTGAAGTGCACGCGATCGACCGTGCCGGCGACGCGCGAACGCAGCTCGACCGTCTGCTGCGCTTCGATGCGCGCGCTGAAGTCTTCGCTCGCCTGGATCGAGCGCTGCGTCACCGGCGCGACGGACACCGGCGGCGGTCCGCCGGGGCCACCCTGCGCCTGGCTGGGACTGCAAGCGCTGAAAGAAAGCACTGCGAGAACGACAATGCCGGCCGGCACCGCCCGATGCAAGCAAACACGGATCATTGAGAGAACTCCTGGCACGCGGACCTTCTGCGACGAAGGCCCATTCTTGTGATCGGCGATGCTAAGCGCAATCGCACATCGCTGCCTTGGACGGCCACGACAGGCTCACGGGCGACAATGACAACGTGATGTCAGCAGAGCCCATAAATCCCAGGTTGAACGCGTGGCGCCTGTCGGTCGCTCCGATGATGGACTGGACCGATCGCCACTGCCGCTTCTTCCACCGCAGCATCACGCGCCACGCGCGCCTGTACACCGAGATGGTGACCAGCGGTGCGCTGCTGCACGGCGACGTGCCGCGCCATCTCGACTTCAATGACGAAGAACATCCGCTGGCGCTGCAACTCGGCGGCAGCGAGCCCGCGGAGCTGGCGGCCTGTGCACGGCTGGCACGGAAATGGGGCTACGACGAGATCAATCTGAACTGCGGCTGTCCGAGCGAGCGCGTGCAGCGCGGCGCCTTTGGTGCGTGCCTGATGGCTGAGCCCGCTTTGGTGCGCGACTGCGTCGCCGCGATGCGCGACGCCGCGCCTGCGCTGGCGGTGACCGTGAAGCACCGCATCGGCATCGACCGCAGCGAGAGCTACGGCTTCGTGCGCGACTTCGTCGGCACGGTGGCACAAGCCGGCTGCAGCGTCTTCATCGTGCATGCGCGCAACGCCTGGCTGAAGGGCCTGTCGCCGAAGGAAAACCGCGAGCTGCCGCCGTTGCGCTATGGTTTCGTGGAGCAACTGAAGCAGGATTTTCCCCAGCTCACGATCGTGATCAACGGCGGCATCAAGGACGAAGAGCAGATCGAATCGCAACTCGCGCGGGTCGACGGCGTGATGCTGGGGCGCGAGGCCTATCACCATCCCTGGTCGATGGCGGATTGGGACACGCGCTGGCTGGGCGCGTCGCGGCCGGCGGCAAGCTCGCGCGAGGGGGTCGAGCAGGCGATGGTGGCGTACATGGCTCGCGAAGCCGCGGCGCGCGGCACGCCGTGGTCGAACATCGCGCGCCACATGATGGGCCTGTACAACGGCGTGCCCGGCGCGCGCCGCTGGCGCCAGGTGTGGAGCGATCACCGGTTGAAGGCACTGTCGCCGCAGGCGGTGCAGGCGCAGGCTGCAGCGGCGCGGCTGGCATGGCAACAGCAGGAGAGCGAAGCCGCATGACAGTGCACACATCTCGCCGCCACATGCTCGCGGCGCTGGGCGCGGGCCTGGGCAGCACGCCCGCATGGTCGCAACGCCATCCGCGCTCCGCAGCGCGACCCAAGCCGCGCATGGGCGTGAACGTGGCGGGCCTGAACTACTGGAACACCGAGCTGCCTTTCGTCGACCTGATGCGCATGTCCGGCGACTGGCAACTCTGGCGCGCGGACGCCAACCAGCCCGTGAAGGACGCGAAGCCCGAGGTCGACGCACGCGGCTGGCTGCGCGCGCTGCCCGAAGGGCTGGTCGCCATGCTGCCGCTGGCTGCGCAGTCGCACGTGCCCGACAGCCGGCGCGCGCCCTGGGTGGTGCGCTTCGAGGGCCGCGGCGAGATCGACTTCGTCGGCGCGCTGCGCGTCGTGCAGCGTGCACCGCAGCGGCTCGAATGCGAGTTCGTGGCGCAGACGCCGCTGCCCGATCCGTCGCTGTGGCTGCGCATCACGCGCATCGATGCGGGCGATCCGCTGCGCAACATCCGAATCTTCAAGCCCGGCACTGAAGGCCAGGCTTCGAGCAACCCGTGGGACGCCGGCTTCATCGCGCGTTGGAGCGCTTGGGCCGCGCTGCGCTGCATGGATCTGACGGCCACCAACAACAGCAGCCTCGCGCGCTGGTCCGAGCGGCCGCTGCCCGAAGACCGCACGTTCGCGCCGAAGGGCCTGCCGCTCGAGCTGGTGGTGGACCTGGCCAACCGCTGCCAGGCGGGTCCCTGGCTGTGCATGCCGCACCGCGCCGACGACGACTATCTGCGCCGTGCCGCCACGCTGGTGAGCGAGCGCCTCGACCCGCGTCTGCGCGTCTGGGTCGAACATTCCAACGAGGTCTGGAACCCGGACTACGAACAGTCTGCCTACGCTTCGCAGCAAGGCCTGGCTCAGGCGCTGGGCAAGGATGCGAACGTCGCACGCTGGCGCTGGCATGCGAAGCGCTCGCGCGAGATCTTCGCCATCTGGAGCCAGCCTTTCGGCAGCACGCAGCGATTGATCCGCGTGCTCGGCACGCAAAGCGTCAACGCCTGGGGCACGCGCCAGTTGCTCGACGATGCGGTGATCGAGAGCACCGATGCGCTCGCCGTCTCCGCCTACCTGTGGCTGACGCCGCGCGGCGACAGCAACCCGTCGGCCGCCGAGGTGGCGCGCTGGCCGCTGGAGCGCGTCTTCGACCACTTCGGCACAGAGCTCGACGCGCTCGAACAGCGTCTGGCCGAACACCGTCGCTGGTGCGCGCGCAACGGCCTGCTGCTCGTCGGCTACGAGGCCGGGCAGCATGCGGTGGGCGTGGGCGAGGTCGCCGTGCGCGACGCGGCGCTGGAACGCTTGTTCGCGCAAGCCAATCGCGACGAGCGCATGGGTGTGATCTACCGGCGCCTGTTCGACCGCTGGGAAGACGCCGAGGGCGACCTGCTGTGCCACTTCTCGGGCGTGGGCCCGCCGAGCCGCTGGGGTCATTGGGGGCTGCTCGAACACCACGACGACGATCCGAATGCGCGGCCGAAGTACCGCGTCACGCTGGAGCGCATGCGGCGCTGGCGGACGAAGGCGTGACATGAAGCCCCCAAGCTCGCTCGCGCTCGCTACCCCCCGAGGGGGCCGTCCGCCGACGGACCGGCAGAGCCGGATCCGCGGCTGGAAGCTTGGAAATGCGGGGCGCTTCATGCATCTCGCCATCGAGCCATGAACCTCCTGGCCATCATCGGCGGCAGCGGCCTGTACGACCTGCCGGGCCTGACCGACACGCGCTGGGTGGCGGTGGACACGCCCTGGGGCGCGCCGAGCGACGAGATCTTTCTCGGGCGGCTGGGCGATGCGCAATTGGCCTTCCTGCCGCGCCACGGCCGCGGCCACCGCATCGCGCCGAGCGAGGTCAACTACCGCGCCAACATCGCGGCGTTGAAGCAGATCGGCGCCACCGACGTGCTGTCGATCAGCGCGGTCGGCGGGCTGCGCGAAGAGCTGGCGCCGGGCACCTTCGTCGTCGTCGATCAGTTCATCGACCGCACCGCGCAGCGCGACAAGAGTTTTTTCGGCCGCGGCCTGGTGGCGCATGTGTCGATGGCGCACCCGGTGTGCTCGCGCCTGGGCGACCATCTCGCAGCGGCGTTGCAGGCGCAGGCGCTGCCGCATGCGCGCGGCGGCACCTATGTCGTGATCGAGGGCCCGCAGTTCTCGACGCGTGCCGAGTCGCAGCTGTACCGGCAATGGGGCGCGAGCGTGATCGGCATGACCAACCTGCCCGAGGCGCAGCTCGCGCGCGAAGCCGAGCTGTGCTACGCCAGCCTGGCGATGGTCACCGACTACGACTGCTGGCATCCCGGACACGACGCAGTGACGGTGGATGCTGTTATCCGCGTGCTGCTGTCCAACGCCGAGCACGCGCGCGCGCTGGTGCGCTCGCTCGCCGGCGCGATCACCGCCGATGACAAGGGCGCGGGCTGCGCCTGCCGGCGCGCGCTCGACCACGCGCTGATCACTGCGCCCGAGGCGCGCGATGCGGCGATGGTGGAGCGGCTGCGCGGCGTGGCCGGCCGCGTGCTGGGATCTTCATGAAAGTGCGGCGATGAAAGTCGGCGGCCGCGACCTGCGGCCGCTGCGCGCGCTGCCCACACGCGATGCAGTGGAGATCATCGACCAGCGCGCGCTGCCGCATCAGCTCGTGATGCGCAAGCTCGCCTCGTGCGACGAAGTCTTCATCGCGATCCGCGAGATGTGGCTGCGCGGCGCGCCGCTGATCGGCGCGGCGGCGGCCTTCGGCTACGCGCTCGCGGCGCGCGAGGACGCGAGCGACGCCGCGCTCGCACGCACCGTCGAGCGCCTGCGCGCCGCGCGGCCGACAGCGGTCAACTTGGCATGGGCGCTCGAACGCATGCACAGGCACGTGATGCGCGCGCCACATGCCGAGCGTGCCGCCGCCGCATGGCACGAGGCCGACGCGATCTGCGAGGACGACGTGGCCGTCAACGCCGCGATCGGTCGCCACGGCCTGCCGCTGCTGCACGCCATCGCCGCGCGCAAGCCCGGCCCGGTGCGCGTGCTGACGCACTGCAATGCCGGCTGGCTCGCCACGGTGGACTGGGGCACCGCCACCGCGCCGATCTACCAGGCGCACGCGGCGGGCCTGGCGCTGCACGTCTGGGTCGATGAGACGCGCCCGCGCAACCAGGGCGCGAGCCTGACGGCGTGGGAGCTCGGCCAGGCCGGCGTTGCGCATGCGCTGGTCGCCGACAACGCCGGCGGCCACCTGATGCAGCGCGGCGAGGTCGACATCGTCATCGTCGGCTGCGACCGCGTCGCCGCGCAACGGCGACGTCTGCAACAAGATCGGCACCTACCTCAAGGCGCTGGCGGCGCACGACAACGGCGTGCCGTTCTACGTGGCGATGCCGACCTCGACGCTCGACCTCGCGCTGCACGGCGGCGATGCGATCCCGATCGAGGAACGCGCCGCGCGCGAACTCACGCACATCCACGGCCGCGACGGCGACGGCCGCATCGTCGAAGTGCAGCTCGCGCCCGACGGCAGCGCCGCCGCCAACCCGGCGTTCGACGTGACGCCGGCGCGCCTGGTCAGCGGCCTCATCACCGAACACGGCATCGTCGCCGCCGATGCGCTGTCGCTGAGCCGCTTGATGGAGACACGTGCATGAAGCACACCGAACCCGATCGCGCCGACGAAGCCGCGCTGCGCGACAGCGCCGTCGCTGCCGTGCAGCGCATGGACGCGCTCGGCATGAACCGCGGCAGCACCGGCAACCTCAGCCTGCGTCACGAGCAAGGCATGCTGATCACGCCCACCGGCATGGGCGCCGACGACCTGTGCGGCGCAGGACATGGTCTGGCGCGGCTGGGACGGCACGTTGCGCGGCGCGTGGGAGCCGTCGTCGGAGTGGCACTTCCACCAGGCCATCTACCTCGCGCGGCCCGATCTCCACGCCATCGTCCACACGCATTCCGTGCACGCCGCGGCGCTGGCCTGTCTGCGCCGGCCGCTGCCCTCGTTCCACTACATGGTGGCCGTGGCCGGCGGCCATGATGTGCCTTGCGTGCCGTATCACCTGTTCGGCACCGAAGCGCTGTCGGCCGCGGTCGCCGCCGCCTTCGCCGAGCGCGACGCCTGCCTGATGGCCAACCACGGCCTCGTCGCTGCCGGCGCCACGCTGGCGCGCGCGATGAAGGTGCTGCAGGAAATCGAGTCGCTGTGCGAGGTCTATCTGAAGGCGCTGGCGGTGGGCGAGCCGGCGCTGCTGACGCGCGAGCAGATGGACGAGGTGATCGGCAAGTTCAGGGGGTATGGGAGGGCGGCGCGGAGGGGGTAGGAATGGCGCCGCCCGCGAACTGATCTTCCCACCGCATTGGTGACGGCCGGCGCACGCCGTCAAGGTCCGCCACGCAGCGGCAATCGACGCTGGCTATTGCTCTGTCAAGTGTCCAGTCCTACCGCAAGGCGGCTCTTCGAGTTGACGCCGCCAAGGTCCGCAGTGCAATGGTTGCTGCCGTTCACGTTCCGCGGCGCTAGTCACGCTTACCGGCGATAAGCAGTCATCTGAGCCTGGCGCGGCCATCCTTGCGATTCGCTCGGAGGCGCGCCCGAGCGCATCGAACTCGGGCGCTGGGTAACATGTGATCCGATGGCCGAGCCAAGTTCCACACTCCCACCCATGGCGCCCTACGACCCTGTGCAGTGGATGAAGTCTTTCGAAGCGCGTCTGGCGACACTTCGACCTCACCTCGCTCCTGAGGTGCTGACCGCCTTGAGCCCCGTTGCCTGGAATCACCACGGTCTGGCCGGCGTCGACTCGACAGAAGCGGCGCGACAGTTTTCTGGCCAGATGAAGGGAGCCAGCCGTTCAGTCTGGACAGTACCAGCGTCCGAAACACTGCGGGCCAAGCTCCGCATCTCCGCAGTTTCCGCGTACGAAAATGCTGTCGCCATTCTGGATGACGCGAAGCTCCTCCGCGCCAGCAACCGGTTAGCTCGCGCCAAAGCGCTTGCAATCCTCGCCGAAGAAGAGTTCGCCAAGGCCTTCACCTTGAACTCGTGTGCCAGCGGAGCACGCTGGGATTCTGCTGTGCACGATGCACTTGAAAGGCATGCGCCGAAGCAAGGAATCGCGAACGCCGCGCGGCGCTATGCAGCGTGGTGTCAGGAGCGGATACGTGCGCTGCAGGCGCTACAGCACAACCTCATACCGGTGAAGCTCGACATCTTTCCAAGCCCTGACGAGTGGCGCTCCATGCTCGATGCTGGTCGTCCCACCGCATCACGAGACTCCTCCAAGCAAGCAGCGCTCTATGTAGGCATTTCGAAGAGCGGTGAAGTGACGACGAACCCGTGCGATACCGATCTGGAATCGACCGACGCCTGCATCGTTGACGCAGAGAACTCCCGGCTATGCGTTGAAGCGGTCGACGCCATGTTTACAGACGAGCAAGCCAGGTCTGAACTTCGGGCCGCCGGGCTCGGCGAACCGCCGCGCTACATGTGCCCGTCCTAGGTTGATCATCGGGTTTGCTGATAAGCAACTGCGCGCGGCCCACACTAAAGGTAGCGCCTCTTCGAGGATGTGCTATGAGGTCGCAGCGTTGTGGCTGAGGTTAAGTGCATAACCAAGAACCGCCACCAAGATGACGCGCCTGTGCGCAGCGGCGGCCCATCGACTGTCTACTATCGGCCGAGGCTGTGTGAAAACTCGATCGCCGAGCAATTTCGTTCAACCCCTGACGAGGTCGAGAAAATCGATCCTGGCGCGATCTGGTGCGTCGTCGTTTCGCACAACACGACCTGCACCGAGTTTTCACACAGCCTCGGCCAAGAGCGGACCGTCGGCAGCCATCGCAAGCGACGCGGCCCCCGAGCCGCTTCGGAGCGCCGTCGAAATGCGACAAACTCTCGTGCATGAGAATCTCTGAACGAGTTCGGAACAAGGCAAGCACCTTGCTTGCCGAGGCGCCACTACTCTTCATGAGAGCCGCGGAGTTTGACGGCATGTACTCTCGTCGCGAGGCGTGGGTCGCGTCGGCTTGCCAACTGGTGGAGTTGCTTGCTCCGAATGTGCTCAGCCCCTATCGCCGGCAAGTGCAAGCGGCGCTGATCAATGCGATCGGCATGGCAGACAACAGGGTCGACAACATCGCCGCGATCCTGCAGCAACTCATAGTGGATGTTGATGACGGCCTGCTGGATCCGATCGAAGCACAGGCTCGCAGCGTTGTGTTTGGCGACTTCCTTGACCACGCCGAACACTACCTTCGAGGCGGCAGTCACGCACCTGCGGGCGTTATCGCTGGCGTCGTTTTCGAAGACACCATTCGCCAGGCTTGCGAGCGAAACAAGATCCCGCAGCGCGACGTGAAGCTAGATCAGCTGGTTTCCGACCTGCGTAAGGTTGACGTGCTGACGGACGTGCAAGCGGCAAGAGCGCGTGCGGCGGCAGCAACTCGCACCAAGGCCACGCACGCGCAGTGGGACGAGTTCACAGCGGACGACGTGCGCGCCACGTTGCTCCTGACCCGAGAACTTGTTCGAAGCCTACTTGGCGCGTAGGACGTAGTCCAAGACCGCTTGGGTCGAGCACAGCCCTTCCCTGGTGTGCCAGGCTGACGTTCAGCACCGAAGCCGGCCCGCAGAGTTCGGTTGATCGGTATGGGAGTCGGAGCGGTCGGCCCACAAGCAGAGCTGTGAAGGACCGGTGTCGCCGATAGCGGTCGCAGAGATGGCAGTACGCATCAGACCGCAATCAGTCTGATGCCGACGTCTATCGGTGCGATTCGAGCATCGGCAACGTAGCCGAAGCAGACTGTCCTTGGGTCCATAACGAACGGCTGCAATCAGTCTTTGCCGGGCATCCGACTTGACGCTCCGACTACCTGCGCGAGTGCTCCGGTGCGCCGCACCTCAGGACATCGCGGCGATCGCCCCGTTGAATGTGGGGCTCGGGCGCATCACAGCCTTCACCTTCTCACTGTCGGCCTTGTAGTAGCCGCCGATGTCGGCCGGTTTGCCCTGCACCGCAGCGAGTTCGGCAACGATCTTCTGCTCGTTCGCCACGAGCGTCTCGGCCAGTGATGCGAAGTGCGCGGCCAGCGCCGGGTCGTCCTTCTGCGCCGCCAGCTCCTGTGCCCAGTACATCGTCAGGTAGAACTGACTGCCACGATTGTCGAGCTCGCCGGACTTCGGCGAAGGCGACTTGCGGTTGTCGAGCAGCTTGCCGGTGGCGACGTCGAGCGTCTTCGCCAGGACCTTGGCCTTGTCGTTGCCGGTCTTGATGCCCAGCTCCTCGAGGCTCGCGGCGAGGGCCAGGAACTCGCCGAGCGAGTCCCAGCGCAGGTGGTTCTCCTCCACCAGCTGCTGCACGTGCTTGGGCGCCGAGCCGCCGGCACCGGTCTCGTACATGCCGCCGCCGGCCATCAGCGGCACGATCGACAGCATCTTCGCGCTGGTGCCGAGTTCCATGATCGGGAACAGGTCGGTCAGGTAGTCGCGCAGGATGTTGCCGGTGACCGAGATCGTGTCGAGCCCGCGCACGACGCGCTCGAGCGTGTAGCGCATCGCCCGCACCTGCGACATGATCTGGATGTCCAGCCCTTCGGTGTCGTGGTCCTCGAGGGTGGCCCGAACCTTCTTGATGAGTTCGTTCTCGTGCGGGCGGTACGGGTCGAGCCAGAACACCGCCGGCATGCCCGAGTTGCGGCAGCGCGTGACGGCGAGCTTGACCCAGTCGCGGATCGCCGCGTCCTTGACCTGGCACATGCGCCAGATGTCACCGGCCTCGACGTCCTGCGTCAGCAGCACCTCGCCGGTGGCGAGGTCGGTGATGTTGGCGACGCCGTCCTCGCTGATCTCGTAGGTCTTGTCGTGCGAGCCGTATTCCTCGGCCTGCTGCGCCATCAGTCCGACGTTGGGCACGGTGCCCATCGTCTTCGGGTCGAACGCCCCGTGCCACTTGCAGAAGTTGATCAGCTCCTGGTAGATGCGTGCGAACGTGCTCTCGGGCATCACCGCCTTGACGTCCTTCAGCCGACCATCGGCGCCGTACATCTTGCCGCCGGCGCGGATCATCGCCGGCATCGACGCGTCGACGATGACGTCGCTCGGCGAATGGAAGTTCGTGATGCCCTTGGCCGAATCGACCATCGCGAGCTCGGGCCGGTGCTCGTGGCAGGCGTGCAGGTCGCGCATGACCTCCTCGCGCTCGGTCTCCGGCAGCCTCTCGATCTTGTTGTACAGGTCGACCATGCCGTTGTTGACGTTCACGCCGAGGCCTTCGAACAGCTTGGCGTGTTTCTCGAACGCGTCCTTGTAGAAGATGCGCACGCAATGGCCGAAGACGATCGGGTGCGAGACCTTCATCATCGTCGCCTTGACGTGCAGCGAGAACATCACCCCGTGCTTGCGCGCGTCCTCGATCTCGCGCTCATAGAAGGCGAGCAGCGCCTTCTTGCTCATGAACATCGAGTCGATGACTTCGCCCGCCAGCAGCGAGACCTTGGGCTTGAGCACGAGCGTCTTGCCGCTCTTCGTGATGAGCTCCATCTTCACGTCGCGGGCGCGATCGAGCGTCATCGACTTCTCGCCGTGGTAGAAGTCGCCGGCGTGCATATGCGATACATGCGTGCGCGACGCCTGCGCCCACTCGGCCATCGAATGCGGGTTCTTGCGCGCGTACTCCTTCACCGCCCGCGGCGCGCGCCGGTCGGAGTTGCCCTCGCGCAGCACGGGGTTGACGGCCGATCCGACGCACTTCGCGTAGCGCGCCTTGATCGCTGCTTCCTCCTCGGATTTCGGGGCCTCGGGGTAGTCGGGCAGCTTGTAGCCCTTGCCCTGCAGCTCCTTGATCGCGGCCAGCAGTTGCGGCATGGACGCGCTGATGTTGGGCAGCTTGATGATGTTGGCGTCGGGCTCGAGCGTCTTCTTCCCCAGTTCGGTCAACGTATCGGGCACGCGCTGCTCTGGCGCCAGGTAGTCCGGAAAGCTGCCGAGGATCCGGCCGGCGACCGAGATGTCGGCGAGCTCGACCCGCATGCCCGCTGGCTTGGCGAAGGCGCGGACGACGGGCAGGAACGCGGCGGTCGCCAACGCCGGCGCCTCGTCGGTCAGCGTGTAGATGATGGTCGGCTCGTCGCTCATGCGGAGTCTCCAGGTTGTGGCAATCCTTCGGGCATTCGGTCACGCGTGCCGGCGATGCCGTCGCCCTGCGAATGTACCGGACAGTCGCCGCTCAGTCGACGGCAGCCTGCGCTCTGCAGCTCAACGCATGCCCCGTCCCGGCCACGTCGCCAACAGCAACCCCACCACCGCCAGCACCAGCGCCACGAGGTGCATCGCGCCGACGCGCTCGCCCAGCACCAGCACGCCCACGGCGGCGGCCGCCAGCGGCAGCATCACGGTGAACACGCCCGCGCGCGACGCGGGCACATGCACCAGGCCGTGCATCCACAGCCACACGCTCCACACGCTCGCGGCCAGCGCGTAGAAGACGAGCAGGGCCCAGGTGGCGGGCGCGATTGCCGAGAAGTCGAAGCGCAGCGCCTGCCACAGGCCGAACGGCGTCACCAGGGCCAGCCCCCAGAGGTTGATCAGCGCGCTGATGCGCTTGGGCGAGAGCTGGCCGGTCAGGCGCTTGCCGATGACGACGTAGCTGGCCTCGCAGAACACGGCGCCGAGCAGCAGCGCGTAGCCCCACCACGGCGCGGCGCTGCGCGGCCGAGCTGTCGTCGTTGCGCGCCAGCGCCAGCAGCGCGATGCCGAGCGCGGCGCAGGCTATTGCCGCGACGATGCGCGGCTGGATGGGCTCGCGCAGGAAGACGCGCGACAGCAGCGCCACCGCGGCGGGAATCGCCGACATCACCACGCCCGCGGCCAGCGCCGACGTGGCGGCGACGCCGAACAGCATGCAGATCGAGAACAGGAAGTTGCCGAGAAAGCTCTCGAGGAAGACCAGGCCGCGGTCGTGGCGCGACAGGCGGGCTTCGTTCGTTCTCGCGCGGCGTCCAGTGCGCCATCGCCACCGCGGCGATGCCGAAGCGCAGCCACGCCAGCAGGAACACCGGGAAGGCCGCGACCAGCAGCTTGGACAGGCCGACGTAGCTGCCGACCAGCGCCATGCTGGCGGCGAGCAGGAAGTAGGCGGCGAGCGGCGCGTGCCGTTGCGGCGGCATCAGAACGCGGTCACGTAGCGCTCGAACTCCCAGTCGGTGACATGGGGCTGCGGCGTGGCGCGCGTACTCGGCTGCTTCGCTCGCTTGAGGCTCAGAACTCGCGCAGCAGCGTCTCGCCGAGCGCACCGGCGATCACGGCATCGCCTTGCAGCGCATCGATCGCCTGCTCCAGGCTCTGCGGCAGCAGGCCGATGCCGCGCTCGGCGAGTTGCGCCAGCGTCAGGTCGAACAGGTCGTCGTTGCAGTCGGCGCCGAGGTCGAGCTCGCGCTCGATGCCGTCCAGGCCCGCGGCGATCATGCCGGCCATCATCAGGTACGGATTGGCCGACGCGTCCGGCGCGCGCCACTCGAAGCGGCCCGACAGCGTGCGCACGAGCGCGGTGCGGTTGTTGAAGCCCTGCGCCACATGCGCCGGCGCCCACGTGGTGCCAGTGATCGACGCACCGACCTTGAGGCGCCGGTACGAGTTGACCGTGGGCGCGGCCAACGCCGTCAGCGCTGCGGCATGCGCGAGCACGCCGGCGACGAAGCGCCGGCCGGTGGGCGACAGCAGCGTGTCCGGGTCGATCGAGCCGTCGGGGCGATGCGCGACGAAGACATTGCGCATATCGGCGGGCGGGCCGCGCCACAGGCTGACGTGGCAATGCATGCCGCTGCCGGGTTGATCGGCGAAGGGTTTTGGCATCATCGAGAAGACATGGCCGTGCGCTTCGGCCAGCGCATGCGCGGCGAGCTTGAACAGCATCACGCGATCGGCGCTGGTGAGCACGTCGGCAAAGGCGAAGTTGACTTCGTACTGGCCGTGCGCGTCTTCGTGGTCGAGCTGCAGCACGTCGAGGCCGCAGCGTTCGAGGGCGTCCTGCAGGCGCAGCAGGAAGGGCGCCTGGCGCACGAGGCTCTTCAGGTCGTAGCTCGGCTTGTCGAGGCGATCGCGCTCGTCGGCGGGTATCCAGCGTGCACCGTCGCGCTTCAACAAGAAGAACTCGGGCTCGATGCCGACCTGAAGCGTCCAGTGTTTTTCCGCGAGCCGCGCCACTTGGCGCGCGAGCACCTGGCGCGGGCAGGCGTCGAAAGGCTCGCCGGCGACGAACCCTTCGCCGACGATGCGCGCCACGCCCGGCAGCCACGGCAATGCCTGCGCCGTGCTGGCCACGCCGCGCGCGTAGTACTCGCTGCGCGCACCAGTGCGCGCCAGGCCGGTGCCCGCGATCGACGGCCCGGAAAAACCGGCGCCGATGGTGAGCACGTCGTCCAGGTGCGCCAGCGGCACGAGCTTGCCGCGCGCGCTGCCGTGGATGTCGGCGAACTGCACCAGCAGGGTGTGGATGCCCTGCGAGATCAGTTTTTCGCGAAGGGCTTTCATGCGGCGAGCAGCGATTCGCTGACGATGCCCATCGCTTCGTCGAACACGGCTTGCGGTGTCGTCAGCGGGAACAGGAAGCGCACGACGTTGGCGTTGACGCCGCAGGTCAGCAGGATCAGCTTGCGCTTCAAGCGCTTCGGCCTGCACGCGTTTCGTGAAGTCGGCGTCGGGCTCGCCGTGCGCGTCGTTGAACTCGACGGCGACCATCGCGCCGAGGCCGCGCACGTCGGCGATCTGCGGCACGCGCGGCTTGAGCGCGTTCAGCACGCGCTTCAACTGCTCGCCGAGCTGCGCGCCGCGCTCGGGCAGCTTTTCCTCGGCCATGACGTCGATCACCGCATGCGCCGCGGCAATCGCCAGCGGGTTGCCGGCATAGGTGCCGCCAAGGCCGCCGGGCGCGGGCGCATCCATGATCTCGGCGCGGCCGGTCACGGCCGACAAGCGGCACGCCGGCGGCGAGGCTCTTGGCGATGGTCATCAGGTCGGGCAACGACGTCGAAGTGCTCCATCGCGAACATCTTGCCCGTACGGCCAAAGCCGGTCTGCACTTCGTCGGCGATCAGCACGATGCCGTGCTCGTCGCAGAGTTGCCGCAACCACGTCACGGCTTCGGGCTGGATGACGTTGAAGCCGCCTTCGCCCTGCACCGGCTCGAAGACGATGGCGGCGACGCGCGACGGTTCGATGTCGGCCTTGAACAGGTGCTGCATCGCCTTCTTCACTTCGGCGAGCGAAGCGCAGTGGCAAGGGAAGGGCACGTGGTAGATCTCGGGCGGGAAGGGGCCGAAGCCGGCCTTGTAGGGCTGCACCTTGCCGGTGAGCGAGACGGCGAACATCGAGCGGCCGTGGAAGGCGCCGCCGAAGGCGATGACGCCGCTGCGCTTGGTGTAGAGCCCTTGCGATCTTCACCGCGTTCTCGATCGCTTCGGCGCCGGTGGAGAAGAGCGCGGTCTTCTTCGCGTGCGTGCCCGGCGTGAGCTGGTTGAGCTTTTCCGCCAGTGCCACGTAGCTTTCGTAAGGCACGACCTGCCAGCAGGTGTGGGTGAAGCGCTTCAATTGCGCCTCGATCGCCGCGATCACCTTCGGGTGGCCGTGGCCGACGTTCATCACGGCGATGCCGCCGGCGAAATCGATGTAGCGCTGGCCTTCGGCGTCCCACAGCTCGGCGCCCTGGCGCGCTCGGCGAAGAAGGTGCCCATGACGCCGACGCCGCGCGGCGTGGCCGCCGCCTTGCGGGCCAGGAGTTGTTCGTTCTTCGAGTGGTTCATGCCAGACCTCCTGTCTTGCCCCCTCTCCCGCAGGGCGGGAGAGGGCTGGGGTGAGGGTGGGATCGTAGTGCGCGGCAGACCCTCACCCCAACCCTCTCCCACTTCGCGGGAGAGGGAGTAAGTCAATCAGGCCGGGTCGATCCTCACCCAGGTCGTCTTCAGTTCGGTGTACTTCTCGAGCGCGTGCAGGCTCTTGTCGCGCCCGTTGCCGCTTTGCTTGTAGCCGCCGAAGGGCACGGTGATGTCGTCTTCGTCGTACTGGTTCACGTGCACGGTGCCGGCACGCAGTGCCCGCGCGACGCGATGCGCGCGGCTGAGGTTGTCGCTCCACACGCTGGCCTGCAAACCATACGCCGACGCGTTGGCCAACGCAATCGCTTCGGCTTCGGTCTTGAAGCGGATCACGCTCATCACCGGGCCGAAGATTTCTTCGCGCGCGATCGTCATCTCGTTGCTCGACGCGGTCGAACAGCGTCGGCTCGACGTAGAAGCCGCCGCTGGATTCGCGAGCGCGCGTGCCGCCGGTGACGGTGCGCGCGCCTTCCTTCTTGCCGGCATCGATGTAGCCGAGCACGGTGCGCAGCTGGCCCTCGTCGACCAGGGCGCCCATCTCGGTGGCGGCATCGAGCGGATCGGCGGCGCGGTACTTCGGCGCCTCGGCGGCGACGATCTCGACGAAGCGCTCGGCGACAGACTCGTGCACGAGCACGCGCGAGGGTGCATTGCAGCTTTCGCCCTGGTTGAAGAACATGCTGCCCGCGGCGGTCTTGGCGGCGCGTTCGATGTTCGCGAAGTCGTCGAAGACGACGAAGGCGCTCTTGCCGCCGAGCTCGTTGTAGACGCGCTTCAGGTTGCTGCGCCCGGCGTACTCGAGCATCTTGCGGCCGACGCGCGTGCTGCCGGTGAAGCCGATCGCATCGACGTCTCTGTGCAGTGCGAGCGCTTCGCCGGCTTCGACGCCCATGCCCGGCACGACGTTGAACACGCCCGGCGGGATGCCGGCTTCGACGGCGAGTTCCGCCAGGCGCAGCGCGGTGTAGGGCGACTTCTCGCTCGGCTTGAGCACGACCGAGTTGCCGGTGGCCAGCGCCGGCCCCAACTTCCACGCCGCCATGATCATCGGGTAGTTCCAGGGCACGACGACAGCCGATCACGCCCATCGGCTCGCGCGTGATCAGCGCCAGCGCGTTCGACGGCGTCGGCGCGATCTCGTCGTAGACCTTGTCGATGGCCTCGCCGTACCAGGCGATGGTGCGCGCGGTGGAAGGCACGTCGACCGCGAGCGAATACTGGATCGGCTTGCCCATGTCGAGGGTTTCGAGCAGCGCGAGTTCTTCCTTGGCGGCGAGGATCTTCGCGGCGAAGGCGGACAGCAGCTTCTTGCGCAGCGCCGGTGGCTTGCCGGCCCAGCGGCCGTCGTCGAAGGCGGCACGCGCGCTCTTGACGGCGGCATCGACATCGGCTTCGCGGCAACGCGCCACGGGGCCGAGCGTGCGGCCGTCGATCGGCGAGGTCTTGACGAAGGTCTCGCCGCCGACGGCATCGCGGCGCTTGCCGTCGATGAACGCGCGGCCGTCGAAGGCCGCCTCGCGTGCGCGTGCTTGCCAGTCGACCATCGTCAGAAGCTCACCAGCACCGACGCGCCGAACATGTGGTTGTTCTTCTTGAACGTGCCGTCCTTGACCACTTCGAACACCGGCAGATTGGCCTGGTCGATGCGGTACTCGGCCTTGAAGGTGGTGCTGGAGTCGAACAGGTACGACAGACCGAAGCTGTAGGCGCGGCGATCGGCGCCGCGGCTGCATTCGGCCACGAGGGTCAGCAGATCGGCCGGATCACAGCCCAGGTTGGCGTCCGGGCCGATGCCGTTGCGGCCATCGCTCGCGGTGAAGCCGAGCAAGCCGCCGCCGTTCTTGCGGTTGCGCACCAAGTCCACGCGCGCGATGCCTTCGAAGCGCGGCGTGAACTTGTAGGCGCCGAGCACCGACAGGCCGCTCCAGCGCGCATCACGCAGCGCGCCGCTGGCGGCGTCGGGGATGATCGCGGCGCTCTTCTGCTGGCCGAAGCTGAGCTGTCCCTGCAGCGTGACGTCACCGCGGATGAAGTAGGCATCGAATTCGAACAGGTCCAGGCGCGAGTCGCGGCCGTCGGGGTCGGCGAAGTTGGCGGCCTTGCCGTGCACGCCGGCGAAGCCGAAGCCCTGGTACTCGCCGCGCGAGTAGTCGACGCGGTAGGCCAGCGCCGGCGTGGTGTTGCCCGGCGTCTTGCGGCTCGCGTTCATGTTGTTGAGCATGCCTTTGACGATCCACTTGCCTTCGGTGATCTCCATGCCGACGCCGGTGTAGGCGGTGGGCAGGGTGAAGTCGAACAACAGGTTGTGCGTGATCAGCTTGTTCAGCGTCGGCTGCAGATACTCGTAGCCGGACCAGTCGGGCACCTGGCCGACGAGCAGGCGGCGTTGCAGCGAACCCAGCGGGATCGAGACGCTGGCCTCGTGCACCGGCGAGCGGCTGTCGGCGTCGAACACCGAGCCGACACCGCGATTGGGCGCCAGCGTCAGGCGCCAGCGCACGCCGGAATCGGTTTCCTTCTGGAAGTCGATCACCGCGGCGCCGAAGTAGGAGTTGTCGTAGTTGTAGCCGTCGTTGCTGACGCTGTTGAGAAAGCTGAAGCCCGACGTGTTCTGGTTCTTGTTGTAGATGAAGGTCGGGTCCATGTAGCCGCTGATCTTCAGGCCCTTGAAGCCGAGCGCGTCGCGCGAGTCCTCGATCGCCTCGGTCTTGACGGTGACGCGCGCCAGCTCGCGCGCCTGCTCGGGCGTCATGCCCCACTGGCCTTCTTTCGGCTTGGCCGTCTCGGCAGCCTGCAGCTTCTTCTCCAGTTCGGCCACGCGGTCGCGCAGCGCCTTCAGCTCGTTCAGCACATCGGCGTTGGATTGGGCCAGCGCTGGGAAGGCACCGGCGAGCGCGGCGGCAAGGACGGTGAGGCGCAGTGTCGTTTTCATCTCGTCTTTCCTCTTGTCGTGGGTTGATTCATTGACGGAACGCCGCCGCCATCTCCTGCTGGCGGCGGCGCTCGGTGCGGGCGATGAGGTAGCTCGCGGCAATCACGCCGATGGCGACGACGGCGACGATGATCGTCGCCACAGCGTTGACGCTCGGGTTCAGGCCGAGCTTGGCGCGCGAGAAGATGACGAGCGGCATCGTCGTCGCGCCCGGGCCGGTGAGAAAGGCCGAGAGCACCACGTCGTCGAGCGAGATCGTGAAGGTGAGCAGCCATGCCGAGGCCAATGCCTGCGCGATCATCGGCAGCGTGACCAGCCAGAACACCTGGTGCGGACGCGCGCCGAGATCCATCGCCGCTTCTTCGAGCTGCGGATTCAGGTCCTGCAGGCGTGCCTGGATGACGACGGTGGCATAGGCCATGCCGAGCAGCAGGTGGCCGATCCAGATGGTGAGCGCGCCTTTTTCCGGGAAGCCGAGCGCGTTCTGCACGCTGACCAGCATCAGCAGCAGCGACAGGCCGACGACCACCTCGGGCATCACCAGCGGCGCGTTGACCATGCCGGAGAACAGCGTGCGGCCCTTGAAGCGGCGGTACTTCACCAGCGCGAACGCTGCCAGCGTGCCGAGCACGACCGAGCCGCAGGCCGTGAAGAAAGCGATCTTCAGGCTGACCCAGAAGGCGCTCAGGATTTCGCGGTCATCGAGCAGCGCCGCATACCACTTGAGCGTGAAGCCGCGCCAGATGTTGGGCAGCTGCGAGTCGTTGAAGGAGAAGACGACGAGCGCGACGATCGGCAGGTACAGGAAGGCATAGCCGCCGAGCAGCCAGGCTTTGCCGAAGAGTCCGGTCTTCATCTCCGCTCCTGCGCCTCGGCCTGGTACTTGTTGAAGATCGCCAGCGGCACCAGGATCAGCAGGATCATCGTCACCGCGAGCGACGACGCCAGCGGCCAATCGTTGTTGGAGAAGAACTCGCTCCAGACCACGCTGCCGGTCATCAGCGTTTCGGGGCCGCCGAGCAATTCAGGAATCACGTACTCGCCGACGGTGGGAATGAACACCAGCATCGAGCCGGCGATGATGCCGGCCTTGGAGAGCGGCACCGTGATCTTCCAGAACGCCACCCACGGCGACGCGCCGAGGTCCTGCGCGGCTTCGAGCAGGCGCAGGTCCATCTTCGACAGGTTGCCGTACAGCGGCAGGATCATGAACGGCAGATAGGTGTAGACCATGCCGAGCACGAGCGAGAAGGGCGTGTTCATCAGCTTGCCGGGCGTGCCGATCAGGCCGAGCCAATACAGCACGTGGTCGAGCCCGAAGCGAATGATGACGTTGGCGACCCAGCCGTCGGTGGTCAGCAGACCCTTCCACGCATACACGCGCAGCAGGAACGAGGTCCAGAACGGCAGCATCACGAGCATCAGCAGCGCAGGCTGCAGCGAAGGCTTGGCTCGCGCCATGAAGTAGGCGAAGGGGTAGCCGATGAGCAGGCACAACAGCGTTGTCCAGAACGCGTACTTCAGGCTCGCGAGGTAGGTCTTGTAGTACAGCGCGTCGGAGGCGAGGAAGACGTAGTTGGAGAACTTCAGCGACAGCGTCAGCACGCCTTCCTTGATGGACGCGAGGCTGTTCGGCCGCACCGTACCCATCTCGGCCAGGCTGATCTGGGCCAGCACGAGGAAGGGCACGAGGAAGAACAGCAGCAGCCACAGATAGGGCAGGCCGATCACGGCGGTGCGGCCGCGCGCGAGCCAGTTCCAGAAGCGGCGCAAGATCTTCACGCTGTCAGCACCACTTGCGCCCATCCGTCCCAATAGGCCCAGGCCTCGTCGCCCCAGGTCAGGCGATCTTCCGGGTGGCGATCGACGTTGGCCTGGCTCACCTTGAGCGAAGCGCCGCTGCCCAGCGTCAGGTGGAACACCGTGAAGCTGCCGAAGTACGACATCTCGCGGATCTTGCCCTTCACGGCGTTGAACTTCGTCTCGGCGGGCGCAGCGCGTTGCAGCTTGATCTTCTCGGGACGGATCGCCACGCTCACCGCCATGCCCTCGTTGCCGGTGATGCCGTGGCCGATGTGGTGTCGCACGTCCTTGCAGCCGATCTCGCAGTAGCTCTCGGCGTCGACGTCGAGCGTGCCGTCCATCAGGTTGACGTTGCCGATGAAGTCGGCGACGAAGCGCGTGGCCGGTGTCTCGTAGATGTCGGCCGGCGCGCCCACCTGCAGGAAGCGGCCTTCGCTCATCACCGCGATGCGCGAAGCCATCGTCATCGCTTCTTCCTGATCGTGCGTGACCATCACGCAGGTGACGCCGACCTGCTCGATGATGTTGACGAGTTCGATCTGCGTTTCCTCGCGCAGCTTCTTGTCGAGCGCGCCCAGCGGCTCGTCGAGCAGCAGCATCTGCGGCTGCTTGGCAAGGCTGCGTGCGAGGGCCACACGCTGCTGCTGGCCGCCGGAGAGTTGATGCGGTTTGCGCTTGGCGAACTTGGACAGCTGCACCAGCTTGAGCATCGCTTCGACGCGCTCGCGCACCTTGTCGCCGGCCAGGCCGTCGCGCTTCAGACCAAAAGCGATGTTCTCCTCGACCGAGAGGTGAGGGAACAGCGCGTAGCTCTGGAACATCATGTTCACAGGCCGCTCATAGGGCGGCAGCGCGGCCATGTCCTTGCCGTCGAGCAGGATGCGGCCGGAGGTCGGTGTCTCGAAACCGGCCAGCATGCGCAGCAGCGTGCTCTTGCCGCAGCCTGACGAGCCGAGCAGCGCGAAGATTTCGCCCTTGGCGATGTCGAGGCTGACGTTGTTGACGGCCTTGTAGCCGTCGAAGTCTTTCGTCAGCCCCTCGATCCGCAGGTAGTCAGGCTGCGTCGTCGAGACAGGCATTACAAACCCGTCTTGAACGAGGTGTAGGTGCGCGTCATCAGGCGCCGCAGGTCGTTGTTCAGCGCATCCGGCGGCACCATCTTCGCCATGTCGGCCGCTGTCAGGAAGACCGTCGGGTTGTTGGCGACTTCCGGGCGGATGTGCTTCTTCGACTCGGTCACCGCGTTGGGGTAGAAGACCTTGTTGGTGTTGGCCGCGGCGTTCTCCGGGCGCAGCATGAAGTCGATGAACTTGTAGGCGTTGCCGGGGCGTGCGGCGTCGGCCGGGATGACCATCGTGTCGAAGAACAGCAGACCGCCGTTGGCGGGGATCAAGGCCTGGATGTTCTGCCCGGTCTTTCCGTCGATGGCGCGCTGGCGCGCGATGTTGTGGTCACCCGACCAGCCGAGCGACAGGCAGATCGAGCCGTTGGCCATGTCGTTGATATAGCCCGACGAGCTGAACAGCGTGACATGCGGGCGCACGGCCTTCAACACGTTGGCGGCCGCGGTGTAGTCGCTCGGGTTCTTCGAGAACGGCGGCTTGCCGAGGTAATGCAGCGCAGCCGGAATCACTTCGGTGGCCGAGTCGAGGAAGGACACGCCGCAGCCCTTCATCTTGCTGATGTATTCGGGGTTGAAGACCAGCTCCCACACGTTGGCGGGCATCGGCGTGCTCCCAAGTGCTGCCTTCACCTTGTCGACATTGATGCCGACGGTGGTGAAGCCCCACAGCCAATCGACGAGGTAGTCGTTGCCCGGGTCCATCTTCGACAACTGGGCGTTGATGGCCGGATCGATGTTCTTGAGGTTGGGGATCTTCGACTTGTCCAGCTTTTGCAAGAGGCCGCCGTCGATCTGCAGCTTGGCCCAGTTCGACGACGGCACGATGATGTCGTAGCCGGTCTTGCCGGCGACGAGCTTGGCGTGAACGATTTCGTTGTTGTCGAAGTTGTCGTAGCGGACCTTGATGCCGGTCTCGGCCTCGAACTTCTTGATCAGGTCCTCGCCGATGTAGTCGGACCAGTTGTAGATGTTGAGGACTTTTTCTTCCTGAGCCCATGTCGTGCTGCAGGCCAGAGCCAAAGCCGCGACGATCAGTGTGGAGAGCGCTTTGATCACCATGGTGCGAAGTCCTTTGAAGGCGGGAGTGTTGGGGGTGGCGTCAACGAGCGAGTCTAGGTTTGGGCGGAGCGCGGTGTATTGGGGGGAATGCTTGGTGCGCGGCGCGCGTGTTCGATGTTTTGCGCGGGGCCCGAAGGCGGCATGGCGCCGGGGCTCATGGCCTGGGTACAGGAAATCGCCCCGGCGCCATACCGCCCTCGGGCCAGCCACCGCACAGGGGATTCGTTGCCTCGAAACCCCACGGCGGTGCCGGCAAGGCGGCGAGCGCGGCGCCGGCGGGGCGATTTCCTGTACTCAGGCCATGAGCCCCGCCGGCGCCGCGCTCGCCGCCTTGCCTGCGCGAGACTGGTCATCGATCCCAACCGTTCTTGCGCACGTCGGCCAGCGTCAGATCGAGACATCGGCGGATCAGCCCCACCATCTCGTCGATCTGCGCTCGCGTGATCACCAGTGGCGGCGCGATGATCATTCGGTCGCCGACGGCGCGCATGATCACGCCCTGGCTGAAGCAGTGGCCGCGGCAGACCATGCCGACCTCGAACTCGCCGGGGAAGGGCGTGCCTCGGGCGCCGTTCGCGCCCTTGCTCTTGACGAGCAGCAGCGCACCCATCAGGCCGCAGGTCTGCGCTTCGCCGACGAGGGGGTGCTCGGCGAGCTGGGCGTAGGCCTGCGCGAGGTACGGCCCCACGTCTTCGCGCACGCGCTCGACGAGTTTGTTGTCGCGCACGAAGCGCAGATTCGCCAGCGCCACCGCGCAGGCCACCGGGTGGCCCGAGTAGGTGTAGCCGTGGTTGAACTCGCCGCCTTTTTCGATCAGCACCTTGGCGACGCGCTCTCCGACCATGACGCCGCCAAGCGGGATGTAGCCGCTGGTCACGCCCTTGGCGAAGGTCATCAGGTCGGGCTTGGTGCCCATCGTCTCGCAGCCGAACCAGCGGCCGGTGCGACCGAAGCCGGTGATGACCTCATCGCTGACGAGCAGGATGCCGTACTGGTCGCAGATGCGCTGGATCTCGGGCCAGTAGGTCGAGGGCGGAATGATCACGCCGCCCGCGCCCTGGATCGGCTCGCCGATGAAGGCCGCGACCTTGTCGGCGCCGAGTTCGACGATCTTGGTTTCGAGCTGACGCGCGCAGGCCAGGCCGAACTCCTCACGCGTCATCGGTGCCCCGAGGTCGCCTTCGGCGCCCGTCCCCCGAGGGGAGCTGTCCGACTTGGGGCGGCCCGGCGTCGGACGCCCTGCCCCGTTCTCGAACCAGTAGGGTTGGTCGATGTGGACGATGCCCGGGATCGGCAGCCCGCCCTGTTCGTGCATGCCCTTCATGCCGCCGAGCGACGCTCCCGCCATGGTGCTGCCGTGATACGCGTTCCAGCGGCTGACGATGACGCTGCGCTGCGGCTGGCCGAGCAGGTCCCAGTAGCGCCGCACCATGCGCACGACGGTGTCGTTGCCCTCCGATCCCGAGCCGGAGAAGAAGACATGCTGGAACGAAGGCGGCGAGAGCTCGGCCAGCAGCTCGGCCAGTTCGATCGCCGGCGGCGTCGCCGTCTGGAAGAAGGCGTTGTAGAAGGGCAGGGTCTCGAGCTGCTTCGTCGCCGCATCGATCAGCGCGCGCTGGCCGTAGCCGACATTCACGCACCACAGCCCGCTCATCGCGTCGAGGATCTTGTGGCCGTCGCTGTCCCAGAGGTAGATGTTGTCGGCGCGCGTGATGACGCGCGAGCCCTTCTTCGCCAGCGCCTGGAAATCGGTGAAGGGATGAAGGAAATGTTTGGCGTCGGCCGCCTGCCACTCTTGTGTGTCGTTGACTTCTCATTTGGTGCGCTCCTCAGACGTGAAGCAAGAGATGTTCCCGCTCCCAGGGCGAGATCACCTTCATGAACTCGGCATACTCGATTTCCTTGATCTCGGTGTAGACGGTGACGAAGTCCTTGCCGAGTACTTCGGCCAGGTCGGTTTCTTCGCGCAGCGCCGTCAGTGCTTCGCCCAGGCTGCGCGGCAACTGGTATTCGCCGAGGTAGGCGTCGCCCTTGCACTCGGGGCTGGGCTCGATGCGGTTGCGAATGCCGAGCCAGCCGCAGGCCAAGGTCGCGGCCAGCGCGACATACGGATTGGCGTCGGCGCCGATGACGCGGTTTTCGATGCGGCGCGCGGCGGGCGTCGCGATCGGGCTGCGGATGCCGACGGTGCGGTTGTCGGTGCCCCACTGGATGTTGATCGGCGCGGCGGTGAAGCGCGACAGGCGCCGGTAGCTGTTGACATACGGCGCGAACAGCGCCATCGCCGCCGGGATGTAGCGCTGCAGGCCGCCGATGTACCAGAAGAACTCCTTGCTCGGCGTGCCGTCTTCGTTGCTGAAGATGTTGCGGCCGCTGGCCTTGTCGATGATGCTCTGATGGATGTGCATCGCGCTGCCGGGCTCGCCGGCGATCGGCTTGGCCATGAAGGTGGCGAACATGTCGTGGCGAAGCGCGGCCTCGCGCACCGTGCGCTTGAACAGGAACACCTCGTCGGCCAGGCCGAGCGGCGCGGCATGGAAGAAGTTGATCTCCATCTGCCCGGCGCCGACTTCGTGGATCAGCGTGTCGACGTTCAACTCCATCTTCTCGCAGTAGTCGTACACGTCCTCGAACAGCGGATCGAACTCGTTGACGGCGTCGATCGAATAGGCCTGGCGTGAGGTTTCGCTGCGGCCGCTGCGGCCCACCGGCGGCTTGAGCGGCACGTCGGGGTCGGTGTTGCGCGCGACCAGATAGAACTCCAGTTCGGGTGCGACGATCGGATCCCAGCCCTGCTTTTCGTAGAGCGCGCAGACGCGCCGCAGCACCGAGCGCGGCGCGTAGGTGACGAGGTTGCCCTCGGCGTCGTAGCAGTCGTGGAT
The DNA here is from genome assembly GCA_963738605.1 of uncultured beta proteobacterium. Taxonomy (GTDB): domain Bacteria; phylum Pseudomonadota; class Gammaproteobacteria; order Burkholderiales; family Burkholderiaceae_C; genus CADEEN01. The sequence continues at coordinate 335,639 of CAVTXG010000005.1, read as the reverse complement.
CACCTGCGCCGTGGGGTCCGTGGCCCACGGCACGATGCGCACGGTGCTCGGATCCGGCCGCAGGTGCATGTCGCGATCGGTCGGCTTGATGACGTTGTAGTACGGGCCTTCTTCCGGAAACTCGCCGGTCACGCCCATCGCCACCACCACTTCGGGCAGGCGCATGCCGCGGTCTTCGGTGAACTTTTCGCGCGGCAGGATCTTGCCGCGCGCCACGCCGGTGAGGTCGGGCACGAGGCACTCGATCTCGGTGACGCGGCGCTCGTTGAGCCAGGTTTCCAGCTCGCTGAAGGTGAATTGCTCTCGAACGACCATGATGGGGTCACCTGTTCTTGTGATCTCGATGCGCCGCGCACGCTGCGCCGAAAGCGGCCAGCAGCGTCATCGATACCGGGTTGCTCGCTGCCTGCCACTCCGGGTGCCACTGCACGGCGAGGTTGAAGCCGGGCGCATCCGGCTTGGAGAACGCTTCTATCACGCCGTCGGGCGCGAGCGCCTCGACGCACAGGCCGGGCGCGAGGCGGTTCACCGCCTGGCCGTGCAGCGAGTTGACCTGGATGCGCGACTGATTCAGCAGTCTGGCCAGCACGCCGCCGGGCAGCACGTCGATCGAATGCGCCGGCGCGTACTGCACCTCGACCGGCTCGTCGTCGGGCTCGCGGTGATCGAGATGGCCTTCGATGCCGTGAACCTGCTGGTGCAGGCTGCCGCCGAGCGCGACGTTGGTCTCCTGCGTGCCGCGGCAGATGGCGAAGAAGGGCACGCCCTGCGCCAGTGCCTTCGGAATGAGCGGCAGCGTCCACTCGTCGCGCAAGGGGTCCAGCGGCAGGGCCGGGTCGAGCACGCTTTCGTCGAAGTGGCTCGGGTGCACGTTGCTCGGCGAGCCGGTGAGCAGCACGCCGTCGGCCAGCGCCAGCAGCGCGTCGAACTCGTCGGGCGCGGCCGTGGGCACGATCAGCGGCTGGCAGCCCGCGAGGCGCACCGCGTCGATGTACTTCTTGCCGGCGATGTGGAACGGATGCTTGCCGACCCTGCGGTTGCAGGCGGGTACGAGCACGACGGGCTTGGACTTGTTCATCGTCATCACAGCAGATCCCTGAGCCGAGCGTAGGCCATGCCGAGCACCAGCGTCGGCGTGCGCATCGCGGCACCGCCGGGGAAGGGCAGATGCTTCAGGCGCGCGAAGACGTTGAAGCGCGAAGCGTCCCCGGCGATCGCCTCGGCCACGAGCTTGCCGGCCAGGCCAGTCAGCGCCAGGCCGTGGCCGGAGAAGCCTTGCAAGTAATAGACCCGGTTGTCGTAGCCGGGCAGGCGGCCGAAATCGGGTGCGCGGCTCATTGAGATATCGACGAAGCCGCCCCAGGCGTACTCGGCCTGCACGCCCTGCAACTGCGGAAAGGTGCGCTGCATGCGTCGCGCCATCGAGCTGTGCAGATCCGCCGGCGTGCGCGTGCTGTAGCTGACGCGGCCACCGTAGAGCATGCGGTGATCGGGCGTAGTGCGGAAGTAGTCGAGCACGAAGTTGTTGTCGCACACCGCGGCGCCGCAGGGAATGAGCGAAGCGGCGAGATCGGGCGCCAGCGGCTGCGAGCAGACGATATAGGTACCCACCGGCATGATGCGCGCGCTCAACGACGGCGCGACGGCCGGCGACAACGCTTGCAGATAGACGTTGCCGGCGAGCAGCACATGGCGCGCGCGCAGTTGGGCGCCGCTTGCGGTGCTCAGCTGCACGCCGTCTGCCGTGCGCGTGAGCGTCTGCACGGCGCTCAGCTCATGCAGCGCCACGCCCAGCGTGGCCGCGGCGCGCGCCAGGCCGAGCGTGTACTTCAGCGGGTGCAGATGGCCCGAGCGCGGATCGTGCGCCGCGGCGACGTAGCGCGGGCTCGCGATCCAGCGCGGCAGGTCGCGTGGATCGACCCAGGTCAGGGCATGGTCGTAGCGCGCGGCCAGCAGATCGACTTCGTCGCGCAGCGCGCGGGCCTTGCGTGCATTCACCGCCACGCCGAGACAGCCGTCGCGCCAGTCGCAGTCGATGCCGAAGCGGGCGATGCGCTCGCGCATCAGCGCCAGCGCTTCGAGCGACATGGCGAAGACCTGCCGGGCGGCGTCGCGGCCGAGCTGGTCTTCGATCGTCGTGATGTCGCAGGCCAGGCCGTAGATCGCCTGGCCGCCGTTGCGGCCGGAAGCGCCGTGGCCGAGGGTCTGCGCTTCGAGCAGTGCGACGTTGAAGCCGCGCTGGCGCAACTCGATCGCCGCCGACAACCCCGCCAACCCGCCCCCGACCACCGCCACGTCGCATCCATGCTCCCCGGCCAGCAGCGGCGCATGGGCCGGTGCTTGGGGCGCGGTGGCGGCGTAGTACGAATGCCGCGTCAGCTCGCGATCGGTGTCGAGGAAGGACATGGGTATGCGCTAGGCAGCGTCCTTCGGTGCGGCGCCGGCCGAACTCGGGGCAGCGACTGCTTTCGGCCCGTTGCCGACTTTGAATGCGCGCTTTGCGCACACACCGTGGGGATCGCAAAGCCGTGGGCGGGTACGCGCTGGCGCTTCGGTGCGGCGGTCGGCGCCTGCGGCGCCGACTTCGCTGCGGTGCTCGGGTTTCGGTCGCGCCGCATAACTCGCTGCGCTCACTGCGTTCGCTGCGCTCGAACAGATGCGGCGAGTCAGTTGACGAAGCGCGCGAGTACGCGCGCCGACCGAAACCCTCCGCTCCTCGCCGCCGCACAGGCGCGCCAGCGCGCACCCGCCCACGGCTTTGCGAGGCAGCCTGGGTTCTTGGTTGGAGAAAGACCCCAGCCGGGCATCGAGCCCGGCTGGCGCCTGCACGCGCGCCTGCGGCGCGCGGCAAGCCACGGGCTCGATGCCCGCGGCTTGCCCCTCACTCCTCCCCAAGAACGGCTGTTCCCGCAAGGCGGCGGGCGGGGCGCAGGCGGGGCGAATGGCGCCGCCGAGAAGCACAGGGCTGAGGTCGGCGCGCGTACCCGCGCGCTTCGTGATCTGACTCACCGCGAGTGTTCGAGCGCAACGAACGCAGTGAGTGCAGCGAGTTTCGCGGTGCGACCTCAGACCGAGCATCGCAGGGAACCCTCGCGCAGCGAGGGCGAGCGACGCTTGAGCCCCGACTGCGCCCCGCCCGCCGCCTTGCTTGCGCACCGGCCACAGGCCCAGCGCATTTGCGGACGTTCGCGAACGCACACAACGGGCCGAAAGCAGACCCACGCAGCACGTCCTGGCGATTCGCCTCAGGCATGTTTCCTGATCGCCTTTCCGAGCACATCGACGATGCGTTCGAGATGCTGCTTCTCGACGATCAGCGGCGGGCTCAAAGCAACGATGTCGCCGGTGGTGCGCACCAGCACGCCTTGCTCCCAGCATTCGAGAAAGACGTTGAAGGCGCGCTTGGCCGGCTCGCCCGGCAGCGGCGCCAGTTCGATGCCGCCGACCAGACCGAAGTTGCGGATGTCGATGACGTTGGGCAAGCCCTTCAGCGAATGCACCGCATCGGCGAAGGCGCCGGCCATCGACTGCGCGCGTGTCAGCAGGCCCTCGTCTTCGTAGGTCTCCAGCGTCGCCAGGCCAGCGGCGCAGGCCAGCGGGTGCGCAGAGTAGGTATAGCCGTGGAAGAACTCGATCAGGTGTTCGGGGCCTTGCATGAAAGCGTCGTAGATGCCCTGCTTGGCGATCACCGCACCCATCGGCACGCAGCCGTTGGTGATGCCCTTGGCGCAGCTGATCAGGTCCGGCGTCACGCCGAAGGTCTGCGCCGCGAACGCGTTGCCGGTGCGGCCGAACCCGGTGATGACCTCGTCGAAGATCAGCAGGATGCCGTGCTTGTCGCAGATGGCGCGCAGGCGGTCGAGGTATCCCTTGGGCGGGATCAACACGCCGGTCGAGCCTGCGATCGGCTCGACGATCACCGCGGCGATCGTGCTGGCGTCGTGCAGCGTCACCAGGCGTTCCAGATCGTCGGCGAGTTCGGCGCCATGCTCGGGTTGGCCGACGGCAAAGGCATTCTTCGCCGGGTCGTGCGTGTGGCGGATGTGATCCACGCCCGCGAGCAAGGTGCCGAACATCTTGCGGTTCGAGACGATGCCGCCGACCGAGATGCCACCGAAGTTCACGCCGTGGTAGCCGCGCTCGCGGCCGATCAATCGCGTGCGGGAACCTTCGCCGCGCACGCGGTGGTAGGCGATGGCCATCTTCAACGCCGTCTCCACCGACTCGGAACCCGAGTTGGTGAAGAACACCTTGTTCATGCCCGCCGGCGCGAGTTGCGCGACCTTCTCGGCCAGCTCGAACGCCTTCGGGTGCGCCATCTGGAACGGCGGCGCGAAGTCGAGCTCCGCAGCCTGCTCGGCAATCGCCTTGACGATCTTGGGGCGCGCGTGCCCGGCGTTGACGCACCACAGGCCGGCCACGCCGTCGAGGATCTGGCGACCTTCGGGTGTCCAGAAATACATGCCCTCGCTGCGCGCCAGCAAGCGTGGCGATTTCTTGAACTGCCGGTTGGCAGTGAAGGGCATCCAGTAGGCGTCCATGCCGGGCTGAGCGTCTTTTGCAACGAGGGCCATCGCGAACTCCATCTTCAGAAGGTGGCAGCAGTGTGCCGCTGCGAACAGCGACGAGTCTAGGCAAGCGCGCGAGCAATCGGATTGCGCAATCTGCTCGGGCTTACCCGCCGGGACGCAATATCATGCGTCGAAACTCGAGTTGGCCCAGCAGGTGCACCTGTCGCCTACGGCGTGCCTGCGCCGCGTCAAGCATCTCGAAGACTCGGGCGTGATCGCGCAGTACGTGGCGCTGCTCAACCCGAAGGCGGTGGGCGCGCATGGCACCATGCTTCACCTGAACGCTCTCAGCCGGCAGCCGCGGGCCGGCCGCACAGATAAGTCCAGACGAATTGCGCCGCCGCATAACTCGTCAGTTCCGCATGGTCGTACGGTGGCGCGACCTCGACGCAATTGATACGCAGCGAGGTGCGCGCGTCGGATTGGTGGCATGGGCTTTCACGATGCGGGAGCGGCGCAGTGCGGGCCCGGCCGGGCGTTTTGCAATCTTGATCGACATTCCGCTTTGCGCAATGCCAGACGCAAGTGTATGTTTTTAAATGCACAAATTTCCTGTCTTCTATAAGACATAAGTCAACTCTCCTGGCTAAGATAGCGCAACCGCTCTCACCTTCAGGAGTTTTCCCATGAGCCAACCGACCCGTGACCAACAGGCCGCCGCCCTTGCCAAGGAGTGGGCCGACAACCCGCGCTGGAAAGGCATCCTGCGCAGCTACAGCGCCGCCGACGTGGTGCGCTTGCGCGGCTCGCTGCCGATCGAGCACACCCTCGCCAAGCGCGGCGCCGAGAAGCTGTGGAACCTGGTCAATACCGAGCCCTTCGTCAACACACTCGGGGCGCTGACGGGCAACCAGGCGATGCAGCAGGTCAAGGCCGGGCTGAAGGCGATCTATCTCTCGGGCTGGCAAGTCGCGGCCGACGCCAACGACGGCGGCGAGATGTACCCCGACCAGAGCCTGTACTCGGTGGACTCGGTGCCCAAGGTGGTCAAGCGCATCAACAACACGTTCGCGCGCGCCGACCAGATCCAGTGGAGCGAGGGCAAGAACGAGGTCGACTACTTCGCGCCGATCGTGGCCGATGCCGAAGCGGGTTTCGGCGGCGTGCTCAACGCCTTCGAGCTGATGAAGGCGATGATCGAAGCGGGCGCGGCCGGCGTGCACTTCGAAGACCAGCTCGCGTCGGTCAAGAAGTGCGGCCACATGGGCGGCAAGGTGCTGGTGCCCACGCGCGAAGCCGTGGCCAAGCTCACCGCAGCGCGCCTGGCCGCCGACACGATGGGCGTGCCCACCGTGCTGCTGGCGCGCACCGACGCCGAAGCGGCGGATCTGGTGACGAGCGACGTCGACGACAACGACAAGCCGTTCCTGACCGGCGAGCGCACGGTGGAGGGCTTCTACCGCACGAAGAACGGCCTCGAACAATCGATCAGCCGCGGCCTCGCCTACGCCGCCGTGGCCGACATGATCTGGTGCGAAACCGGCAAGCCCGACCTCGCATTTGCCAAGGCGTTTGCCGACGCGATCCACAAGAAGTACCCGGGCAAGCTGCTGGCCTACAACTGCTCGCCGAGCTTCAACTGGAAGAAGAACCTCGACGACGCGACGATCGCCAAGTTCCAGCGCGAGCTGGGTGCGATGGGCTACAAGTTCCAGTTCATCACGCTGGCCGGCTTCCACAGCCTGAACTACTCGATGTTCGATCTGGCCTACGGTTACGCGCGCAACAACATGACGGCCTTCGTGGAGATGCAGGAGAAGGAATTCGCCGCCGCCGAGCGCGGCTTCACCGCGGTGAAGCACCAGCGCGAAGTGGGCACCGGGTACTTCGATGCGGTGACGACGACGATCGAGCGCGAGGCTTCGACCGCGGCGCTGAAGGGTTCGACGGAGGACGAACAGTTCTTCGATGAGCGCGCGAAGGTGGGTGCGAAGGCGCAACACTGACAGGGCTGAAGCCCTGTCCGCGTAAGGCCCGGCTCACGCCGGGCCTTTTTCCTTGCGCGCCACGCCGAGCTGCTCGAGCTTGGCATCCACCGCTTCGACCCACCCCCGATTCGCTGCCGGGCTGGCCGGGCTCGGGTGCAGGATCTGCTCGACCTTCACCCCGCGCGCGAACGTCGAATCGAGACGATCGCTTTCGAGCACGGTGCGCAGCCGTCGCTCGGCGAAGCCGCCGATGCCGATGGCCCATTCGGGCTGCAGCGCGGTCAGCGCAGTGGCGAGGTGGCGATCGCAGGCGTCATTGAGCGCATGCCGCTCGGCGGCCGGCAGTTTGTCCGGCGTGAAGTTGCGACCCGAAGCCTCGAGAAACGCGAGCGGGCAGTAGTTGAGCACGAACCAGTTCTCGAAGAACGCTGCGGCCGTGCCGAAGCGAAGCGCGGCCCAGCCCCACAGCCGCCGGCCGCTGACCTCCGAGTTGCGCGCACGCGAAGCCGTCTATCGGACGCTTCGGATGCTCCGACGCCGGTCGATCGACTGCGCCGGCCAGCCCCATCCAGTCGCGCACCGCGGCGATCTCGCCGAAGGGCACGCCCGTCTGCATCATGCCGAAGGGACCCGGGTTCATGCCCAGCAACACGACGCGCTTTCGATTCGCACCGTAGCGGCGAACGTAGGCCTCGTAGGGCGCCCACGCGTAGTCGAGCGGGTTGTAGACATGCGCGATCGGCGGCGCAAAGCGCAAGGGCGCGAGCGAGCGCGAGAGTTGGCCGGCAGCCGCAAGCAGCTGCTGCGCGATCGGCGACGGCGTCATCGCCGCAAGCGCAAGCCGCGCACCTCGCCGGCGCAGGCCGCATGCCGCGCCCATGACGGCACAAGGGCTCTCACAGCGAGGCCTCGAGCAGTTGGTGATAGTCGTCGCGGGTCGCGATGCGCGGGTTGGTCTTGTGGCAATGGTCGGCCATCGCGCCATCGACGATGCGCTCGAACTGGTCGCGCGTCACGCCCATCGCGACCAGCCCACTCGGCAGGCCGATGCGCGCGTTGAGTTCGACGATGGCCTGCGCGATGTCATCGACGCCGACGGCCTGCGCGATGCGCTCGATCCGGCGCTCGCGCTGCACTGACGCGGCCTGCGCATTGAAGCGAATCACCGCCGGCAGGAAGATCGCGTTCAAGGTGCCGTGATGCAGCGCCGGGTTCAAGCCGCCGAGGCTGTGCGACAGCGAATGCACGCAGCCCAGGCCCTTCTGGAACGCCATCGCGCCTTGCATGCTCGCGCTCATCATCTGCCAGCGCGCGTCGAGGTCGTTGCCGTCGCGCACCGCCCGTTCGATGTGCGACCAGCCGCGCTGCAGGCCGTCGAGCGCGATGCCGTCGGCAGGCGGGTTCACGGCCGGCGCGATGAAGGTCTCGATGCAGTGCGCGATCGCATCCATGCCGGTGGCTGCGGTCAGGCGCGGCGGCAGGGCGCGCGTCAGCTCGGGGTCGAGCAGGGCGGTTTTGGGCACGAGGTGCCAGCTGTGGAAGCCGAGCTTGCGGCCGTCGTCGACGATGACGATCGCGCCGCGCGCGACTTCGCTGCCGGTGCCGGCCGTCGTCGGCACGGCGATCAGCGGCAGCACGCGCTCGGTGATTTTCGCGCTGCCGCCTTCGATCGTGGCGTAGGTCTTGAGCGGGCCGTCGTGCGTGGCGGCGATGGCCGCGGCTTTGGCCAGATCGATGCTGGAGCCGCCGCCGACCGCGATCAGGCCGTCGCAGCGCTGCGCCGCGAGCAGCTCGCAGGCGGCGCGCACAGCCGCTTCGGTCGGGTTGCTCGGCGTCGCGTCGAAGACCGCGTGGGGCAGGCCGTCGAGGGCGGCCAGCGCCATGTCGAGCACGCCCGCGGCGCGCACGCCGGCATCGCTGACCACCAGCGGCCGGCGCAGGCCGATGCGCTCGCATTCGCCGCGCAGCAGTTTCACGACCCCGGGATCGAGGTGGATCTGGGTGAGGTATTGGATATGTGCCATGGCGCGCCAGTATGCTTTGCGCCGATGTCCGACGCTGCACGAGCCCTGTTGACGCCGACGATGCGCGGCGTGCTCGAACGCATCCGCCGCGCGGAGATGCCGCCGTTTCACACCTTGACGCCAACGCAGGCGCGCGCCGCCTACCTGCAAGGCGCCGAGATGCTCGACCTGCCGCGTGCGCCGCTGGCGCGCGTCGAAGATGTGCGCGTGCCCGGCGCGCACGGCCCGCTCGATGCACGCCTTTACGCGCCGTCGCCTGAGCCCGGCCTGCCGCTGCTGCTGTACCTGCACGGCGGCGGCTTCGTGATCGGCGGCATCGAGACGCATGACAGCCTGTGCCGTCAGCTCGCGTTGAGGAGCGGGGGTGCGTTGCTCTCGCTCGACTACCGCCTCGCGCCCGAGCACCGTTTCCCGGCGGCGCACGACGACACGACTGCCGTGCTGCGCTGGTTGTTCGCGCAAGGCGCTGCCGCCCTCGGCTGCGACGTGCGACGCATCGCCATCGGCGGCGACAGCGCCGGCGGCACGCTCGCGGCGGCTGCGGCGATCGTTGCGCGCGATGCCAAGCTGCCGCTTTCGCTGCAACTGCTGATCACCCCCGGCACCGCAGCGCAGTCGAAGTTCGATTCGCGCCAGCGCTTCGCCAACGGCTTCCTGCTCGAAGCGCGCGGCATCGACTGGTTCTTCGATCACGCCATCGCACGCGAGCAGCGCAACGACTGGCGCTTCTCGCCGCTGCATGCCGAGGACCTGAGCGCTGTCGCGCCGACGTGCCTGATCGTCGCCGAATGCGACCCTCTGGCCGACGAGAACGTGGCCTATGCCGACCGCCTGCGCGCGGCCGGCGTGCCGCTGCAGTTCGACCTGGTGCGCGGCGTCACGCACGATTTCATCAAGATGGGCCGCGTATTGAAAGAAGCCAAGCACGCGCAGCAGTTCGCTGCTCGAGCCCTGATCGACGCCTGGAGCAAACCATGACCGACACCGCCGCGCCGCAGCGCAAGGACTTCCGTTTTGCCGAGCGCCACCGCGTGCGCTGGGCCGAAGTCGACATGCAGGCCATAGTTTTCAACGGCCACTACCTGACCTACTTCGACACCGCCGTCGCCGGCTACTTCCGCGCGCTGGCGCTGCCGTACCACGAGACCATGCGCGAACTCGGCGGCGATCTGTACGTGCGCAAGGCCACGCTCGAATACGAAGGCTCGGCACGCTACGACGAAGCACTCGACACCGGCATCCGCTGCACCCGCATCGGCAACACGTCGATGCTGCTGCAGGCTGCGGTCTTTCGCGGCGAGCAGCGCCTGGTGCATGGCGAGCTGGTCTATGTCTTTGCCGACCCGTCGACGCAGACCAGCCAGCCGGTGCCGGTGGCGCTGCGCGAGTGGCTGCAGGCCTTCGAGCGCGGCGAGCCGATGGTCGATGTGCGGCGCGGCGACTGGGCGGCGCTGCGCGAGTTCGCCACGCCGATCCGGCGCAACGTGTTCACCACCGAGCAGGGCATCGACGCCGCGCTCGACGACGACGGTGCCGACGCTGAGGCTTTCCATGTCGTCGCCTTCAACCGCATCGGCACGCCGCTGGGCACCGGCCGCCTCGTGCGCCACGGCGAGCATGTCGGCAAGATCGGGCGCATGGCGGTGGTGGCCTCGCTGCGCGGCTCGACGGTGGGCCGGCAGATGCTCGACGCGCTCGTCACCGCGGCGCGCCAGCGCGGCGACCGGCAGGTGATGCTGCATGCGCAGGCCAGCGCGGTCGGCTTCTACCGGCGTCTCGGTTGGCAGTTGCAGGGGCCGAGCTTCGTCGAAGCCGGCATCGATCACCAGGAGATGGTGCTGGCGCTCAGTTGAGCCGCTGGTCCCGCACCGCTACGCGCTCGCTGCGGCGTGGCCAGGCAACGAGCGTGACGCTGCGCAGCGCGGTGGCGCGGCCGTTGCGGTCGTGGCTGCGCTCGTGCACCCGTACGCACCAGTCGCCGTGCGCATCGACGCTGCCCAGCAGCACCGTGCAACAGCGCGTGCCATAGCCGGTTTGCGGCTGGTGGATGAAGGCGGGCGACAAAACACGTTCGCGCTCGATGCCGATGCCGGTGTCGGGCAAGTCGGTGTCAGCGGCGGCGCGGCGGTCGTCGAGCAGCTCCAACAGGTGCGCGGCCAGCGTGTCTTCGTCGGTGCTCGCCGCCAACGCATCGTTCATCGCCGCGCTCAGCCGGGTCACTTTCGGCCAGGGCTCGTTGAATGCGGCGTTGGAGAGGGCATGTACGCCGGGGGCAATCGAAGTGGGTGTGGCGTGGCGATCGCTGGTCCACCACCAGCGGCGGCTGCGCAGATCGCCGCCGATGAGATTGAACGGGTTGGTGGCGAAAGGCCCGCGCGGCGGCTCGCCGCTGTCGAGCCACGACGTGACCAATGTTCCGCGCGACGCCGCATCGGCGCGCTGCCGTGCAGGGTCGCGCACGTTGGTCAGCATGCCGATGCGGCCGTGCTCCGACAGTGCCATCCACGTCCCGCCCGCCGAAAGGTCACGTCCGCCGAGCAACCACGGCGCAGCGTCGTGGGTTCGCCACCAGTCGAGCGGCGCAGCAGGTCGCTCGAAGGACTCATCGCGATTGGCGGCGATGACCAGCGCAAAGCGCGGGTGCGCGTCGAGCGCCAGGCCGATCAGGCACATGCCTCGAAGACCTCGATGTGGCGCGGGCCGATGAGCCACGGCGCGAGTCCTGCGTTCGCTTCGCGCTGGATGCGCTCTTGCCAACTCGCATCGACGCCATCGGCGGCGCGATAGGTCTCCATCAGCGTGACCACGGCCGCCTTGTCTTCAGCCCGACGCAGCAACTCGCAACGCAGCCCCTGCAAGACCCACTGCGCGTGCAGTTCTCCCAGCGCCGCGACCGCAGCCACCTCGTGCTCCGGCGCGACGCGAAACCAGACGAACAAGGCTCTTGTCACGCCACAGCTTCGAGCGGCACCGCGTAAGGCATGTCGGCGCGCGTCAGCAGCGCACCGTCGGCGTTGCCAAGGTGCAGCCTGCCGCTGCCGAGCGCGGCCAGCTTGACTTCGGCCAGCAGCCGATGCCGGCCTTGCCAGGTCGCCGCGTTGACCACCATGCCGGCCGGCTGTTCGCGATCGCCACTGTGGAACAGCTCCTGACCCGGCGCCGCCGCAGCCGCTGCATCGAAGACGAAAGCGCGGCGCTTCAAGGTGCCGCGGTACTGGCTGCGCGCAACGACTTCCTGCCCCGGATAGCAGCCCTTCTGAAAATCGACGCCGCCGACGAGTTCGAGGTTCACCATCTGCGGCACGAACTGCTCGACCGTGGCAGCGGTGATGCGCGGCACGCCGCTGCTGACCTCGAGCCACGACCACGCAGCCGCGTCGAGCGTTGCCGGCATCTCACCGACGTGCAAGGCGCGCGCCACGCCTTGCGCTGTCGGCAGGCCGATGCGCGCGCCGTCGCAGCGCCACGCCGGCGGTGACGAGCCCGCCACGCCGAACAGCGGCAACTCGCCGCTCGCATCGCTCAGCTTGCACTTGGCGCGCAGCACGAACATCGACAGGCGCTTGAGCGCGTTGGGCAAGACGTCGGCGCTGCAGGCCAGAAGAAACTCCTCGCGCTGCGGCCGCCAGACGACGAAGCTGGCGAGCAACCGCCCCTTGGCCGAGCACCAGCCGGCCAGCGTGGCGCGCTGCGCATCGAGCGCCGTCACGTCCTGCGTCAGCTGGCCTTGCAGGAAGGTGGCGGCATCGGCGCCGGCGGCGCGGATCACGCCCCAGTCGGCGAGCCGCACGGCGCCTTCGAAGGCGTTGGTAACGGGTGAGTTCATGCGCTGATTATCATGATCGTGATGAACCCCGGAGTCTTGGTGTGATCCGTGCGCTGAAGTGGCTCGTGTTGTTGTTGTTGCTCGCAGCGGCAGGCGCTGCTGCGGGCGCGTGGTGGTGGTTGCAGCGTCCGCTGCCGCTGGCAGCCGACACGGTCGAGGTTTCGATCGCGCCCGGCACCTCGGCTCGCACGGTGGCCGACAAATGGGTGCAGGCCGGCGTGCAGACGCCGCCCGAGTTGCTGTGGCTGTTCTTTCGCTACTCGGGCAAGTCGCCGCAGATGCGCGCCGGCAACTACAGCATCGACCGCAACGTCACGCCGCAGCAGTTGCTCGATCGCATGTTGAAGGGCGAGTCGCTGATGGAAGTGGTGCGCGTCATCGAAGGCTGGACCTTCAAGCAGATGCGCGAGGCGCTGGCGCAGGCGCCGCACCTGAAGCCCACCACCCAGGGCATGAGCGAAGCGCAGGTGATGGCGGCGATCGGCCTGCCCAACACGCCGGCCGAAGGACGCTTCTTCCCGGACACCTACCACTACAGCCGCGGCGCGGCCGACGTGACGGTGCTGCGCGCTGCGCAGCAGATGCTGCAGAAGAAACTCGAAGCGGCCTGGGCCGAGCGTGCGCCCGATTCGCCGCTGAAATCGATCGATGAAGCGCTGATCCTGGCTTCGATCGTCGAAAAGGAAACCGGCCTGGAGGCCGATCGCACCAAGGTCGCCAGCGTGTTCAGCAACCGTCTGCGCATCGGCATGCCGCTGCAGACCGACCCGACGGTGATCTACGGCCTGGGCGACAAGTTCGACGGCAACCTGCGCAAGAAGGACTTGCAGACCGACACGCCCTACAACACCTACACCCGCAAGGGCCTGCCGCCGACGCCGATTGCGCTGCCCGGCGGCAACTCGATCAAGGCCGCGCTGCAACCGGCGCAGACCAAGGCGCTGTACTTCGTCGCCCGCGGTGACGGCTCGAGCGTGTTCTCCGACAGCCTTGCGGATCACAACCGCGCGGTCAACAAGTACCAGCGGTGACTGGGAAGCGAATGTTTGCAACCGGCCCGGAGGCGAAATTCAAGGACCGTAAAGAACCGTTCGCCCTGAGCGGGGGTGGGAAGCCGACCGTTGCCAACAGCCCCAACGGGCCGCGAGCAGATGCCTCGCAAAACGCGCGCGCCAGGCGACCAGCCGCATGACGAAAGGCCGCTTCATCACCTTGGAAGGCATCGACGGCGCCGGCAAGTCTTCGCACATCGAACCCTTGGCTGCGCTGCTGCGTGAGCGCGGCAGCGCCGTGCTGGTCACGCGCGAGCCCGGCGGAACGACGCTGGCCGAAGTGCTGCGTGCGCAGGTGCTGCACGAGCCGATGGATGCGCTGACCGAAGTGCTGCTCGTTTTCGCGGCGCGGCGAGATCACTTGCAGCGAGCGATCGAGCCGGCGCTGGCCGTCGGCACGACGGTGCTGTGCGATCGTTTCACCGACGCCACGTTCGCGTATCAAGGGGGCGGGCGCGGCTTCGATCTCGATGCGCTGACGCGGCTGGAAGCGTGGGTGCAGCAGGGCCGCCAGCCTGACCTGACGCTCTGGTTCGATATCGCGCCCGAGCTCGCCGCCGAGCGCCGCGCTGCAGTGCGAGCGCCCGATCGTTTCGAGGCCGAGGACAGCGCCTTCTTCGCTCGCGTGCGCGCGGGCTACGCGGCGCGGGCGCGGGCGCAGCCGCAGCGCTTCGTGCGCATCGACGCGGCGCAGACGGTGGCGCAGGTGTGGGCGCAGGTCAGTGCGGCGGTGTCTGCATGAGAGCGCGCATGGCCGCTCCAAAGCGCTCGTACCGGAGCGCCAACGGCGCGGAGGTTGACTGATGAGCCGGCCCGACGCATGGCCGGCCTGGCTCGACGAGCCGCTGATGCGCGGCCTCGCCTTGCGCGCTCATGCGCTGCTGGTTCACGCCCCCGGCGTGCTCGGCCAGTTCGACCTGGCGCTCGCCTTGGCCCGCGGCTGGCTGTGCGAGAGCCCGCGTGAGGCGCGGGCCTGCGGCGCCTGCGCGTCGTGCCGCCTGATGGACGCGCATTCGCATCCCGACTTCCACCTGCTGCTGCCCGACGCCTTGCGCGCCGGGCTCGGCTGGGGTGCTGTCGAAGGCGAGGGCGGCGACGAGGGCGAAGGCAAATCCAAAGCCAAGCCCAGCCGCGAGATCCGTATCGATGCGCTGCGCGCTGCGATCGATTGGAGCCAGACCACGTCGGCGCGCGGCGGTGCCAAGGTGCTGCTGATCCACCCTGCAGAGGCGATGAACGCAGTCTCCGCCAACGCGCTGCTGAAGACGCTGGAGGAACCGCCGGGCCGGCTGCGCCTCGTTCTGACCGCCACCGATCCCGAGGCGCTGCTGCCGACCGTGCGCAGCCGCTGCCAGCGCCTGGCGATTGCACCGCCTGCGCCGTCACAGGCCACGGCCTGGCTCGCCGACCGCGGCGTGCCCGATGCGCAAGTGCTGCTGGCGGCAGCGGGCGGCCAGCCGCAGGCAGCGCTGGCGCTGCATGAGGAGGGCATCAGCTCGGCGACATGGAGCGCGCTGCCAGGTGTCGTGCGTCAAGGCCATGCCGTGGCGCTTTCGGTGCCGCGCCTGGTCGAGGCGCTGCACAAGCTCTGCCACGACCTGCTGGCGCAGCAGGCGGGCGGGACGGCTCGCTACTTCGACGCCCAGGCGCTCGCCCCGGCGCTGCGGCCGGCACCGCCGCTGCCGGCGCTGCTGGCCTGGCAACGCGAACTGCTCGGCGCGGCGCGGCACGAAGACCATCCGTGGCATGCGCCGCTGCGCATCGACGCTTTGTTGGCGCAGGCCGCCGCGCTGTGGCATACGCCACGAGCGGCGTCGCGCGGGCAGGGGGGTGCAGTGGCTACACTGCCCAACCGATGAGCACCAGCCCGAAGACCACCCCCGGCTCTCTCGCCCCGGCCGCATCGCGGCCGAGCGTGATCCAGCTCGTGTTCCGCGAGAAGGGCGCGCTGTACGCCGCCTACATCCCGCTGTTCGCCGAGGGCGGCCTGTTCGTGCCGACGACGCGCGAGTACCGCCTGGGCGACGACATCTACCTGCTGCTGTCGCTGCCCGACGACAACCAGCGCTACCCGGTCGCTGGTCGCGTCGGCTGGATAACGCCGTCCAACGCCTCTGGCGGCCGCACCCAGGGCGTCGGCGTGCGCTTCCCGAACGATGAGAAGACACGCCTGCTGAAGATGCGCATCGAAGAGCTGCTGGGCACGTCCCTGCAATCGGCCAAGCCGACGCAGACGATCTGAATTCCAAGTGCCCCGAGGCCGAAGCCTCGCGGCTTCGGCCGCCCCCCCGAGGGGAGCGAGGAAACTTGGGGCGCCCGGCGTTTCCTCATCGGGCCTAGACTCGGCGCGCTGAAAGAGCGCTCCGATGTACGTCGATTCCCACTGCCACCTGACCTTCGAAGGTCTTGCCGATCGCATCGACGACGTGCGTGCGGCGATGCGTGCGGCTGAGGTCGATCGCGCACTCGTCATCTGCACCACGCTCGAAGAATTCGAGCGCGTGCATGCGTTGGCGCTGGCGCACGACAACTTCTGGTGCAGCGCCGGTGTGCACCCGGACAACGAAGGCGTGCGCGAGCCGAGCGTCGAAGACCTGCTCTCGCTCGCCGCGCGGCCGAAGGTCGTGGCCATCGGCGAGACCGGTCTGGACTACTACCGCCTGAACGGCCGCAGCGTCGCCGACATGCAGTGGCAGCGTGACCGTTTCACCGCCCACATCCGTGCGGCCCGCGCCTGCACCAAGCCGCTCGTGATCCACACGCGCAGCGCCAGCGCCGACACGCTGTCGATCCTGCGCGCCGAGGGCACGCAAGGACCGGGCGCGGCGGCCACCGGCGTCTTCCATTGCTTCACCGAGACAGCCGAGGTGGCGCGCGCCGCGCTCGACCTGGGCTTTTTTATCTCGTTTTCCGGCATCGTCACCTTCCGCAACGCCGAAGACCTGCGCGATGTGGCGCGCTTCGTGCCACTGGATCGCATGCTGATCGAGACCGACAGCCCCTACTTGGCTCCGGTGCCGTTTCGCGGCAAGACCAACCAGCCGGCCTACGTCGCGCACGTCGGCGCGGCTGTCGCAGCGCTGCGCGGCATGGCAGCGGCAGACTTGGCGCAAGCCACCAGCGCAAACTTCGAGTGTCTTTTCAACTTAAAGCCCGTTAAAGTCGCATGAACAAACACAAGAGATATATCTTCTATCTCATTGTTTTATTGTGCTTTTCCGCAGCAAGAGCGGGTTCCTACGAAGACTTCTTCATCGCCATCAACCGCGACGACGACCGCACCGTCGCCCAACTGCTGCAGCGCGGTTTCGACCCCAATTCGCGCGACCCAAAGGGCCAGACCGGCCTGATCCTGGCGCTGCGCGACGACTCGGTGCGCGTCGCCGAGGCGTTGTGGAAGAGCCCGCAGCTCGACGTCAACGTCGACAACGCCAACGGCGAGAACGCCTTGATGATGGCCGCGCTGCGCGGCCATCTTGACTGGATGCGGCGCTTGCTGGAGCGCGGTGCGCGCGTTCACAAGGACGGCTGGTCGCCGATTCACTACGCCGCCACCGGCCCGCAAGCCAGGGCCGTGGGGCTGCTGCTCGAGCGCGGCGCGCCGGTCGAGGCATTGAGCCCCGGCAAGGACACGCCGCTGATGATGGCCGCGCGCTATGGCGCCGAGGGCAGCGTCGAACTGCTGCTGGCACGCGGCGCGTCGGCGGCGGCGAAGAACGAGCGCAACCTCGACGCTGTGGACATGGCGCGCAACGGCGGCCGCGACTACCTCGTCGAACGTCTCGAGAAAAGCGTGAAGCCTTAGCGTGCAATTCTTGGCCTGCGGCGACGCGATGCGCGCTGCTGCTTCTGGTCGCCGCGGCGTGCTGTGCCTAGAGTCCATTTCATCGATGGACTTCTCCTACCAGGAACACACGCTCATGCAAACCGCCTCGCTCGCTGCCAACCCGTTTGCCCTGCTGACCGATCCGGAGTCGATCTTTCGCGCCGTCGAAGCGTCGCAGCGCCTGGAAGGGCTGAACCGCCGCGTCTGCCGCCCGCTCGACCGCGCGCCGCGCGGTGAAGGCGAGGGCGATCAGCACGAGGCCGCGGCGCACGACGCGGCGATCGAGCGCGCTGCGCAGCGTTGGGAGTGAGTTGATCCGCCGAAGGCAGCGCGCCCGCCGCGCCTGCTGGAGAAGGTAACGACGGCGTAAAGAGCCGCGCAGGCGCGTCGCGAACGCAGTAGGCTCACGGCCCCCTGGGTCGGCCGAAGGGCATGCAGTGTCGGTCGCACCCGGTTCGGGTTGCAGCGCGCCGCGCCCACGGGCTGCGCTCGTGTGAAGGGTGCTGACGCCATGTCAACTCACACCGCCGTCTACGACGCTTGGCAGACCGCCTGGGCCTACACCGACAGCCTGAGCGCCCCCCGTGCCGCCACCGTCTGGCGCGAGCACCGCGATCTGCGCCTGGCCGAGCTGCTGCTGCACGCAGCGCAGGGCTCGCGCTTCTATCGCGAGCGACTGCAGGCCGCGGGCGAGGGCGCCGATGCGTGGGCAACGCTGCAGCGCCTGAAGCCGTCGCGCAAGAGCGAACTGATGCCGCGCTTCGACGATTGGGTCACCGACCCGGCGCTGAGCTTGCGCGAGCTGCAGGCCTTCGTGCGTGAGCGCAGCCGGCGCGGCGACACCTTCCTCGACCGCTACCTCGTCTGGGAAAGCTCGGGCAGCAGCGGCGAGCCGGCGTTGTTCGTGCAGGACGAGCGCGCGCTGGCCGTGGCCGATGCGCTCGAAGCCGCTCGCGGCCCGATCTCGCTGGCAGGCAACAGCGGCCTGTGGCCCGAGATGTGGAACAGCGCGGCCTGGACGCCGCAACGCATCGCCTTTGTCGCCGCGCTCGACGGCCACTTCGCCAGCGTCGTCGCCTTCGAGCGCGCGCGCGAGCTCAACCCGTGGCTCGGCGCCACCTCACACAGCTTTTCGTTCCTGCAGCCGATCGCACAACTCGTCGCGCAACTCAACGACTTCGCGCCGACGGTGCTGGCCAGCTATCCGAGCATGGCCTGGGTGTTGTCGGAGCAGCAACGCGCCGGGCTCTTGCGCATCGAGCCGCATGCGCTGTGGACCGGCGGCGAGACGCTGACGCCGGCGCTGCGGCGCACGCTGTCGAGTCGCTTTCATGCGCCGGTGCGCGACAGTTATGGCGCGAGCGAATGTTTCCTCATCGCCAATGAGTGCCGCTGCGGCCGCCTGCACCTCAACGCCGACTGGGTGATCCTCGAACCGGTGGATGGGCGCGGCCGACCGGTGGCGCCCGGCCAGTTCGGCGCCACCACGCTCCTGACCAATCTGGCCAACTTCGTGCAGCCGATCATCCGCTACGACCTCGGCGATCGCGTGCGCTTCGCCAACGAGGCCTGCGCCTGCGGCAGCCACCTGCCGGTGATCGAAGTGCACGGCCGCGCCGATGACGTTCTGACCCTGCAGGACAGCAGCGGCCACGACGTGCACCTGGCGCCGCTGGCGCTGACCACCGTGCTCGAGGACGTTGGCGGCGTCTTCGACTTCCAGTTGCGCCAGCGCGGACCGCATGCACTGGTGCTCGACATGTTCGACGCCGATGCCGACGCTCATGCCGAGGGCGCGCGCCGCGCGCTGCGCGGCTTCCTGCGCGAGCAAGGCCTGGAGACGACGCGCGTGCAATGCCATTGCGATGCGACGCCTGCTGCGCGCGGGCGCAGCGGCAAGCAACGGCGCGTGGTGTGCGATGCGCATGCCGGGCACGAAGACGGTCGGGGGCATGCAGCGGCGGCCTCGGCATCGCGGCATTGAGTGACTACGATGTATATTATGTTAACTCATGGACGATTGATCGAGGCGATCCATCGAACCGCGTGGTTGAGGCCCTCATGACGCGCATGGCAGCATCCCTGTCGCATGCCGCGTCGCCCTCTTGCTTCCGCCGACCTTCAAGGGGACCTGTTCGCCAGCACAACAGCGGCACCGAGCGCCGAACGCGCAACGACCGACAGCAAGCCGGGCCGCATCGGCAGCGCCACGTACGATCCCCAGTGGACTGCGCTGGCCACGCATCTCCAAGCCGCGTTCGGCGGCCGCCTGTACCTCGGCACATCCTCGTGGAGCTTCAGCGGCTGGCGTGGCCTGGTGTGGGATGACGAGGACTACGGCGAAACCGATCTCTCGCGGCACGGCCTCGCGGCCTACGCGCGCCACCCGCTGCTGCGCACCGTCAGCCTCGACCGCAACTTCTACCGCGCAATCGACGCCGCCACCTTTGCCCGCCTGGCGGCCCAGACGCCCGATCACTTCCGCTTCGTCGTCAAGGTGCCCAGCGAGATCACCGATGCGGTCGTTCGCGCGCCGGACAACGGCGCGCCGCTGATCGAGAACCCGTTCTTCCTCGATCCGCAGCGCGCGCTGGCGCTGGCGGTCGCCCCCGCAGTCGAGGGACTCGGCCCCAAGCTGGGCGCGTTTGTGTTCCAGATCTCGCCGCTGCCGGCCGCATGGCTGCGCAACGCGACGGCTTTTCATGAACGTCTGTCCGCGTTGTGGCGCACCGTACTGCCGGCGATGCCCGCATCGGCGCTGACGGCGATCGAGCTGCGCGACGCGCGCATGTTGACGCCGCGCCTCACCTCGCAACTCGCCGCGCATGGCGTGAGCTACTGCATCGGCCTGCACGACCGCATGCCTCTGGCTGCGCGGCAGACCGTTGCGGCGCACGCGGCAGGCCGCGGCGATCTGATCTGCCGCTGGAACCTGCATCATGGCCTTCGCTACAACCAGGCCAAGGCGCAATGGGCACCGTTCGACAAGCTGCAAGCGCCCGATCCGGACACGCGCGCGGCATTGGCGCGAGCGGTGGTGGCGACGCTGACGGAGGGCTATCGCGCCTTCGTCACGATCAACAACAAGGCCGAAGGTTCGGCGCCGCTGTCGGTGGTGGAATTGGCCAAGGCGATATTGCGCGAGGCGGGAGCGACGGTTTGAGGCGAATTCAGCCGCAAGCCCCGCAGGCATCTGCTCATGCCGCCAGCGCCTCGAGCTTGACGGGCTTTATCTTGTTCAGCGTCGCCCTCGCGCTCTTCTGCGCATGCCACAGGTCGTAGGCGGCCTGCGTGCCAAGCCACACGCCGGCGCGCCCGCCGTGCTCGACGCCCAGCCAGCGCTCCAGGCGCAGGGCCATCTCGGGCGAGATGCCGGCGCGGCCGTTGAGCACGCGCGACAGCGCGGCGCGGGTCACGCCGAGTTGCACCGCGGCATCGGTCACGCTCAGGCCAAGCGCCGGCAGCACGTCGTCGCGCAGCGTCTCGCCGGGGTGTGGAGGGTTGTGCATCGTGCTCATGGTTCGCTTCCTCAGTGGTAGTCCTGGTAATCGACGACCGAGGCATCCTGGCCATCGAACCTGAAAGTCAGACGCCAGTTGCCGCTGACCCACACGGACCAATGCCCCGCAAGGTCGCCCTTCAACGGATGCAGCTTCCACCCTGGCAAGTTCATGTCCCGCGCAGTCAATGCCTGGTTGAGCTGCGCAAGCTGGCGGCGCAACCTCGATGCGTGCACCGCCAGAATGCCCGCCTTGCTGCCGGTGGCATTAGTCGGCCCAGGCGGCGAGCAGTGCCCGCCGCTCCTCGTGGAACTTCGAGCGGTGTAGGCTGCGCGCATCTTGTCGGCCTCGTTGTGTGCCAGGCAGGCCTCGATCGCGTCAGGGCGCGCGGCGCTCGTCTGACCTTGCACGTTGCTGCACGTCAAGGCGAGAGTGTCTTGGCGGAGACGGAGGGATTCGAACCCTCGATGCAGGTTTTGCCCACATACTCCCTTAGCAGGGGAGCACCTTCGGCCACTCGGTCACGTCTCCAGTCGAAGTGGGCGCGATTCTAGCGCGCGCCGCGGCCGCAGCTCTAGGCAGCCGCGGGCTCACCGTCCAGCTCGAAGGCCCTGTGCAGCGCCCGCACCGCCAGCTCCATGTACTTCTCGTCGATGACGACGCTGGTCTTGATCTCGCTGGTGGAGATCATCTGGATGTTGATGCCCTCCTCGCTCAGCGTGCGAAACATCGTCGCGGCCACGCCGACATGGCTCCTCATGCCGATGCCGACGATCGAGACCTTGCAGATGCGCGGATCGCCCGCGACCTGCGCGGCCCCGGTGGCGGGCGCGACCTGCGTCTTCAACAGATCGAGCGTGCGCTGGTAGTCGTTGCGGTGCACGGTGAACGAGAAGTCGGTCTTGCCGTCGTGCGAGACGTTCTGGATGATGACGTCCACATCGATGTTGGCCTCGGCCACCGGCCCGAGGATGCGAAAGGCCACGCCCGGCTTGTCGGGCACGCCCAGGATCGTGACCTTGGCTTCGTCGCGGTTGAAGGCGATGCCCGAGACAACGGCTTGTTCCATCTTCTGATCTTCCTCGAAGGTGATGAGGGTGCCCGAGCGCGACTCTTCCTCGATCGGGATGTTCCAGTCGGTGAACGATGACAGCACGCGCAGCGGCACGCGGTACTTGCCGGCGAACTCGACCGAGCGGATCTGCAGCACCTTGCTGCCCAGGCTCGCCATCTCGAGCATTTCCTCGAAGGTGATCTTGTGCAGCTTGCGCGCCTCGGGCACGACGCGCGGATCGGTCGTGTAGACGCCGTCGACGTCGGTGTAGATCAGGCACTCGTCGGCCTTCATGGCCGCCGCTACGGCCACGGCCGAGGTATCGCTGCCGCCGCGGCCGAGCGTGGTGACGTTGCCCGAGCCGTCCACACCCTGGAAACCGGCGATGACCACGACCTTGCCGGCATCGAGATCGGCGCGCACGCGCGCGTCGTCGATGCGCTGGATGCGCGCCTTGGTGAAGGCGGAGTCGGTGTCGATCGGCAATTGCCAGCCGGCGTAGCTCACGGCCTGCAGGCCTTCGGCCTGCAACGCGATCGACAACAGCCCGACCGACACCTGCTCGCCGGTGGCGGCGATGGCATCGAGTTCGCGCATGACTGCCGACGTGATCTGAGCAGGCTGCAACTCTTTCGCCAGACCGAGCAGGCGATTGGTCTCGCCGCTCATCGCCGAGGGCACGACGACCATGCGGTGCCCTGCCCTGCGCCCATTTTGCGACGCGCTTGGCGACATTGCGGATGCGCTCGGTGGACCCCATCGAGGTGCCGCCGTACTTGTGGACGATGAGAGACATCGGGTGTTGTTTTACTCGGGTGCGAACCCGTGATTTTATCGGGCCGGGATCCACTCGAGGCCGACACGCCGCCGGCCCGCTGCGGCGCTGGCGCGTGCGTCGGTGCCCAGGCCGGGCACGAACAGCAGCGTGCCGTCGGCCGCGACGAGCAGCGGTGCATCGCGCGACCAGGCCGGCACGCCTGCGGCCTGGAACTGCTTTTTCAGACTGCGCGGCGGCGTGTTCGGGCGCGCGCTGGAAGCGCTCGGCCCCTTCGCGGGCGCGCCACTGTGCGCCGTGCAGCAAGGCCAGCGGCAGGCCGTCGGCTGCCGCGCGCACCTGCAGTGCAGCGTCGGTGCCGGGCACGGCATGCCTGCCGATGCGATCAACCGCCGCTTTGCAGGGCCATGCGCTGGTGTCGCCAGGCGGCGCTGAGATCGATGCCTCGAGTCGGCCGCGGTAGCGCCGCAACTCGGCACCAGCGGCGCCCGGCAAGGGCCATCGCGCCGGGCCTGCGGCAGGCAACTCGTCGAGCAGGCGGTCGAGCAGCGTCTCGGCCACGCCGTGCTGGCTGCACGTCATCAGCCACGCTCGCAGACAGGCCCGTCGACGCGCGGCGACACAGAGCCTGCCAGCGCTCGATCACGAGCGCATCGACGTCTGCACAACGGCCAGGTCGGCCTGCGCCACTTCATCGACCAAGGCACGCGCGTGGGCTGCCTGCTTTGCCGCCTCGATCAACGCGACTTCCGCATCCGGAAACGCCGCGCGCAACGCCGGCATCACCTGGAGGCGCAGGCGGTTGCGGGCGAAGCGTGGGTCGTCGTTGCTGGCGTCATCGACGAAGCGGATGCGATGCGAGCGCACGTAGGCCTCGATGGCATCGCGCGGCTGGTCGAGCCAGGGCCGCAGCCAGGTCAGCCCATCGCGTTCGGCGCGCGTCGGCATCGACGCCAGGCCGGCGGCACCGGCGCCGCGCAAGGCTTGCAGCAGGAAGGTCTCGGCCTGGTCGCCGCGGTGGTGCGCCAGCGCAATCACGCTGCACCTTGCCTCGCGCGCCATCGCGGCCAGTGCGGCATAGCGCCCTGCCCTGGCCCACGCTTCGACGCTCTGGCCGCGCGACGGACGATCGTCGAGCCGCCGCATCGCGAAGGGCACCGACCAGCGCTTGCAAGTGCGCTCGACGAACGCTGACCACTCGTCGGCCTGAGGCATGCAAGCCATGGTGCACGTGCAGCGCCCACACCTGCGCGCGGTCTGGCTGTGCCGCGTGCAACAAGGAATGCAGCAGCGCCATCGAGTCGCGGCCGCCGCTGACGGCCACCGCAACGCCGCGCCGTTCATCGCTCCTTCGTGTCGGTGAAGCGCCCGTAGGACTGCAAGCGCTCGTAGCGGCGGTCGAGCAGTTCCTTCAGCTTCAGGTCGTCCACCTGGCGCAGCGCATCGCCCAGCGCGCGCTTAAGGACGCGCTCATCGCCTTCGGGTCGCGGTGCGCGCCGCCCACCGGCTCGCTGACGATCTTGTCGATCAGGCCCAACGCCTTCAGGCGGTGCGCGGTGATGCCCAGCGCCTCGGCCGCTTCGGCCGCGCGCTCGGCGGTCTTCCACAGGATCGACGCGCAGCCTTCGGGCGAGATCACCGAGTACACCGAGTACTGCAGCATCAGCACCTGGTCGCCGACCGACAGCGCCAGCGCGCCGCCCGAGCCGCCCTCGCCGATGATGGTGACGATGATCGGCACCTCGAGCTGCGCCATCTCGAAGATGTTGCGGCCGATGGCCTCGCTCTGGCCGCGCTCCTCGGCGCCGATGCCCGGGTACGCGCCGGGCGTGTCGACGAAGGTGAACACCGGCAGCTTGAACTTCTGAGCAACGCGCATCAGGCGCAGCGCCTTGCGATAGCCCTCGGGCCGGCTCATGCCGAAGTTGCGCGCGGCGCGCTCCTTGGTATCGCGCCCCTTCTGATGGCCGATCACCATGCAGGCCTGGCCGTTGAAGCGCGCCAGCCCGCCGACGATCGACAGGTCGTCGGCGAACGCGCGGTCGCCGTGCAGCTCTTCGAAGTCGGTGAAGAGCTCGTTGACGTAGTCCAGCGTGTACGGCCGCTGCGGGTGGCGCGCAATCTGCGTCACCTGCCACGGCGTGAGGCGGCTGTAGATTTCCTTGGTGAGCTGCTGGCTCTTCTCGTCCAGCCGACCGATCTCTTCGGAGATATCGACCGCCGACTCGTTCTGCACGTAGCGCAGCTCTTCGATCTTGGCGTCGAGTTCGGCGATGGGTTGCTCGAACTCCAGGAAGTGTCTCTTGCTCATGATGGGATCAGTATTCCACTGGGAGTGGATCGAGACTGCGCCAGATATACCACGTCGCCACCGAGCGGTAAGGCGCCCACGCGTCGCCGACTTCGCGCGCTTCGGCGCGCGTCACCGGTTCGCCGCTGAAGTAGTTGACGCTGATGCCCTTGATCAGCCCGAGATCCTCCACCGGCAACACGTTGGGCCGCATCAGGTGGAAGATCAGGAACATCTCCGCCGTCCAACGGCCGATGCCGCGGATGGCCACCAGCTCTTCGATGATGGCCTCATCATCCATTTGCTGCCACTGCCGCACATGCACCTGGCCTTCGGTGAAGTGCGTGGCGAGATCGCGCAGGTACTCGACCTTGCGCGCCGAAAGGCCGGAGCCGCGCATCGCATCGGTCTTGAGCTTGAGCACATCGGCCGGCGGCAGCTTGGTCGTCGAGGCGGCATCCAGCAGCGCAGCGAAGCGTTCCCAGACCGCTTGTGCGGCTGGGTCGAGATCTGCTGGCCGACGATCGAGCGCGCCAAGGTGGTGAAGGCGTCGCCACGGCTTTGCAGGCGCGCTTCGCCGAACTGCGGGATCAACTTCTTCATCACGCGGTCGCGCCGCGACAGGTGCTTGCAGGCCTCGTCCCAATAGGTGGGCGTGACGGCGACGGACTTCGCGGGCATCAGGCCAGCGCCTGGCCGCCCGAAGCGGCCTGAGCGCCCCTCGGGGGCAGCGAGCAACGTGAGCTTGGGGTCGTCATCTCAGGCTTTGACCCAGGTGGTGCCTTGCGGACCGTCTTTCAGCTCGACGCCCTGCACCGACAAGTCTTTGCGGATGCGATCGGCCTCGGCGTAGTTCTTCGTCGCCTTGGCGGCATCGCGCGCGGCGATGGCCGCTTCGATTGCAGTGGCATCAAGGCCGCCCTGCATATAAACACGCGGCTGCTGCTGCAGCACGCCGAGCACGCCGCCAAGATGCCGCAGCAGCGCTGCGGTGTCGGCCGAGCGGGTGCGATTCAGTTCGTTGGCGAGTTCGAACAGCACCGCCAGCGCAAGCGGCGTGTTGAAGTCTTCGTCCATCGCGGCGCGAAAGGCCGCGGCCTGCGGTTGCGACCAATCGAGCGGGCGATCCGATGGCGCAACGCCATCGAGCGCGGTGTACAGCCGCCGCAACGCGCTGCGCGCCTCTTCGAGGTGCGCATCGCTGAAGTTGAACGGGCTGCGGTAGTGCGTGCGCAGCATGAAAAAGCGCAGCGTCTCGCCGTCGAACTTCTTCAGCACGTCGCGGATGGTGAAGAAGTTGCCCAGCGACTTGGACATCTTCTCGTTGTCGACATTCAGAAAGCCGTTGTGCAGCCAGTAGCGCGCGAACGTTGCCGCCACTGGCGCCTTCGCTCTGCGCGATCTCGTTCTCGTGGTGCGGGAAGATCAGGTCCATGCCGCCGCCGTGGATGTCGAAGGGCTCGCCCAGCAGTGCCGCGGCCATCGCCGAGCACTCGATGTGCCAGCCCGGACGGCCCGCGCCGTAGGGGCTCGGGTACCTCGCGTCCTCGGGCTCGCTCGGCTTGGCCGACTTCCACATCACGAAGTCGAGCGGGTCTTCCTTGCCATCGAGCACCGCCACGCGCTCGCCGGCGCGCAGCTCGTCGATGCTCTTGCCGGAGAGCCTGCCGTAGCCCAGGTGCTTCCTCACAGCGAAGTTCATGTCGCCGTTGCCCGCCTGGTAGGCCAGGCCCTTGTCGCGCAGCTTGTCGATCAGCCCCACCATCTGCGGCACGTACTCGGTGGCGCGCGGTTCGTGCGTGGGCCTGCCGATGCCCACGGCGTCGAGGTCTCGGTGCATCGCTGCGATCATCTCGTCAGTGAGGGCGCGAATGGTGATACCGCGCTCCAACGCACGCTTGATGATCTTGTCGTCGATGTCGGTGATGTTCCGCACGTAGGTCACGTCGCAGCCGCTTGCGCGCAGCCAACGCACGATCACGTCGAAGGCCATCATCATGCGCAGGTGACCCATGTGGCACAGGTCATAGACCGTGATGCCGCAGACGTACATGCCGACCCAGCCGACACGCAGCGGGACGAATTCCTCCAGGGACCGGGTGAGCGTGTTGTGCAGTCGCAGCGTCATCGTTCGATACAAAGAAAGCGGCCTCGGTGCCGCTGAATGCCGCGAGGCCGCTCGATAGAATGCGCCGTATCAGTATAGCGGGCGCACCTGTGGCGCCGAGGAGTCGTGATCCCATGAAAACCCGCCTTGCCGCAGCCCTGCTTGCCGCGGTGTTCAGCTCGCTGCTGTCTTCCACCGTCTGGGCGCAACAGAAAGTGAAACTCGCCACCAGCATGGGCGACATCGTCATCGAGCTCGACGCCGCCAAGGCGCCGAAGAGTGCCGAGAACTTCGTGCAATACGTCAAGGCCGGCCACTACGACGGCACGATCTTTCACCGCGTCATCGCCGAGTTCATGATCCAGGGCGGTGGCATGAAGCCCGACATGAAGGAAAAGCCGACGCGCGCGCCGATCCCGCTCGAATCGCGCAGCGGCCTGAGCAATATGCGCGGCACGGTGGCGATGGCGCGCACGATGGACCCGAACTCCGCGACAGCGCAGTTCTTCATCAACGTCAAGGACAATCCCTTCCTCGACCAGCCCAACTCGCGCGACGGCAACGGCTACGCGGTGTTCGCGCAAGGTGGTGTCGGGCATGGATGTGGTCGACAAGATCCGCGCCGTTGCGGTAGGCGACAAGGGCGGGCACCAGAACGTGCCGGCCACGCCGGTGACGATCAAGAAAGCTTCCCTGGAGAAATGAGATGACGAAGACGGTTGAAATGGTCACCAGCGCGGGCACGCTGCGCATCGAGCTCGACGACGACAAGGCGCCGAAGTCGGTGGCCAACTTCCTGGCCTATGCGGCCAAGGGCCACTACGCCGACACGGTGTTCCACCGCGTCATCAAGGGTTTCATGGTCCAGGGCGGCGGCTTCGCACCCGGCATGAAGCAGAAAGCCGCCGACGCGCCGATCACCAACGAGGCCAACAACGGCTTGAAGAACAAGAAGTACACGCTGGCCATGGCGCGCACCAGCGTGCCGCACTCGGCCACCGCGCAGTTCTTCATCAACGCCAAGGACAACGGCTTTCTCGACTTCACCAGCGAGTCGGCGCAGGGCTGGGGCTACGCGGTCTTCGGCAAGGTGGTGGCGGGCACCGAGGTGGTCGATGCGATCGAAGGCGTGCGCACCGGCAACCGCGGCGGGCACGACGACGTGCCGCTTGAAGACGTGGTGATCAAGAGCGTCACGCTCGTCGACTGAACTCCCTTTCAGGTCGGGCCCCGACGTGTCACGCCTGCCGGCGCTCGGCAACGTCTTCGAGTGCCCCGTCGATCCGGACTGGCGCGCGATCGACTTCATCTCCGACCTGCACCTGTCGTCAGAGACGCCGCGCAGCTTCGATGCCTGGGTGCGCTACCTGCGCGAGACGCCTGCCGACGCCGTGTTCATCCTGGGCGATCTGTTCGAAGTGTGGATCGGTGACGACGCACGTCTGCCGGGCAGCTTTGCGCAACGCGCCGCCGATGTCCTGCTCGACGCGGCAGCGCAGCGGCCGATGCACTTCATGGTGGGCAACCGCGACTTCCTCGTCGGCGCGGCGATGCTGCGCGACTGCGGCGTCGTCGCCCTGCCCGACCCGACGCTGCTCGATGCCTGGGGCGAGCGCGTCTTGCTCAGCCACGGCGACGCGCTTTGCCTGGCCGACACCGAGTACCAAACGTTCCGCGAGCAGGTGCGCGGCGCGGCATGGCGCCGGGATTTTCTTGCCAGGCCGCTGGCCGAGCGCGAACAGATGGCGCGCGCGATGCGTGATGCGAGCGAGCGCATTCAGCGCAGCAAGCCGGCGGCGAATTGGGCTGACGTCGATGCCGCCGCGGCCGTGGCATGGATGCACGCCGCCGGCAGCCGCCTGCTGATCCACGGCCACACGCACCGCCCCGGCAGCGACGTGCTGGCGCCCGGCTTCACGCGTTGGGTGCTGAGCGATTGGGATTGCGACACGCCGCCGTTGCGTGCGCAGGCGCTGCGGCTGACGCGCGACGGCCTGGCACGCATCGATCTCGCGCGCGTCTGATGAGCGGCTGGTGGCAAGGCCTGCGCCGTCGTCGCGAAGCGCGCGTGCTGGAGCGGCGCGCGGTGCCCGACGCGCTGTGGGACGCCAGCGTGGCTGCGCTGCCCTTCATCGCCGCGCGCCCCGCCGAGCAACGCGAGCGCCTGCGCCGCCTGGTCAGCCTGTTTCTCGATCAGAAGGAGTTCAGCGGCGCGCAGGGCTTCGTCGTCACCGACGCGACCGCGCTGGCGGTGGCGGTGCAAGCCTGCCTGCCGGTGCTCGAACTCGGCGTGGACCACTACGACGGCTTCGTCGGCATCGTCATGCACCGCGATGTGGTGCGCGCGCCGCGCGAGCAGATGGACGAGCACGGCGTCGTCCACGCCTGGGACGAGGAGCTC
The DNA here is from genome assembly GCA_963738605.1 of uncultured beta proteobacterium. Lineage (GTDB taxonomy): Bacteria > Pseudomonadota > Gammaproteobacteria > Burkholderiales > Burkholderiaceae_C > CADEEN01. The sequence continues at coordinate 306,285 of CAVTXG010000005.1, read as the reverse complement.
GCCGGCGAGGCGATGGAAGGCGGCCCGCTGATGCTGTCGTGGGCCGACGTCATGGCTGAGGGCGAAGCAGGCGAGACCGCCTACAACGTCGTCATCCACGAGTTCGCGCATGTGCTCGACATGCGCGACGGCACTGCCGATGGCGTGCCGCTGCTGCGAAGCGCCGCCGAGCGTCAGGCTTGGCTCGACGTGCTGATGCCCGAGTACGACGCTTTCAGCGAGCGCGTGGTCTGCGGCCACGAGACCGTCCTGGATCCGTATGCGGCCGAGGCGCCGGACGAGTTCTTTGCGGTCGCGTCCGAAGCGTTCTTCGTCACGCCGCGGGCGCTGAAAGAAGAACAGCCGGCGTTGTACCGGCTGCTCTGTTCGTACTACCGACAGGATCCGTCGAGTTACTGAGTCGTCGCCGACTCCGCCTTCGGCTTGTCGCTCTTCTTCGGCGGCTGGATGTCGAGCAGTGCTTCGCCCTTGTCGTCGATATCGACCGTCAGGCGCCCGCCGTCGGTCAGGCGGCCGAACAGCAACTCGTCGGCCAGGGCGCGGCGGATCGTGTCCTGAATCGCGCGTTGCATCGGCCGCGCGCCCATCAGCGGATCGAACCCCTTCTTGGCCAGGAACGCGCGCAGCTTGTCGGTGAAGGTGACCTCGACCTTCTTCTCGGCCAGTTGTCCTTCGAGTTCGAGCAGGAACTTGTCCACCACGCGCAGGATGATCTCTTCATCGAGCGAGCGGAAGCTGATGATGGCGTCGAGCCGGTTTCGGAACTCGGGCGTGAACAGGCGCTTGATGTCGGCCATCTCGTCGCCCTGCTCGCGCTTGGTGGTGAAGCCGATCACCGACTTGTTCAGCGTCTCGGCGCCGGCGTTGGTGGTCATGACGATGACCACGTTGCGGAAGTCGGCCTTGCGGCCGTTGTTGTCGGTCAGCGTGCCGTGGTCCATGACCTGCAGCAGCACGTTGAAGACATCGGGGTGCGCCTTCTCGATCTCGTCCATCAGCAGCACCGCATGCGGCTTCTTGCTGATGGCTTCGGTGAGCAGGCCGCCCTGGTCGAAGCCGACATAACCCGGCGGCGCGCCGATCAGGCGGCTGACGGCATGGCGCTCCATGTACTCGCTCATGTCGAAGCGGATCAGCTCGATGCCCATGATGAAGGCAAGCTGCTTGGCCACCTCGGTCTTGCCGACGCCGGTCGGCCCGCTGAACAGGAAGGAGCCGATGGGCTTCTCCGGCTTGCCCAGGCCCGAGCGCGCCATCTTGATGGCAGCCGCGAGCGCATCGATCGCCGCGTCTTGGCCGAAGACCACGCTCTTCAGATCGCGATCGAGCGTTTTCAACTTGCTGCGGTCATCGCTCGACACCGAAGCCGGCGGGATGCGTGCGATCTTGGAGACGATCTCCTCGACTTCCAGGCGCGTGATCGTCTTCTTCTGCTTGGCCTTGGGCAGGATGCGTTGCGCGGCGCCGGCCTCGTCGATGACGTCGATCGCCTTGTCGGGCAGGTGGCGGTCGTTGATGAACTTCGCGCTCAACTCCGCGGCGGCCTGCAGCGCCGTCAGCGCGTACTTGACCTGGTGATGGTCCTCGAAGCGCGACTTCAAGCCCTTCAGGATCTCGATCGTCTGCTCGACGCTCGGCTCGACCACGTCGACCTTCTGGAAGCGCCGGGACAGCGCCGCGTCCTTCTCGAAGATGCCGCGGTACTCGGTGAAGGTGGTGGCGCCGATGCACTTGATCTGCCCGTTGGACAGTGCCGGCTTGAGCAGGTTGCTTGCATCGAGCGTGCCGCCCGAGGCAGCGCCGGCGCCGATCAGCGTGTGGATCTCGTCGATGAACAAGATCGAGCCCGGCTGGTCCTTCAGCGCCTTGAGCACGCCCTTCAGGCGCTGCTCGAAATCGCCGCGGTACTTGGTGCCGGCCAGCAGCGCGCCCATGTCCAGCGCATAGACCGTGGCGTCGCCCAGCACCTCGGGCACCTCGCCTTGCGTCACGCGCCAGGCCAGGCCCTCGGCGATCGCGGTCTTGCCGACGCCGGCTTCGCCGACCAGCAGCGGGTTGTTCTTGCGCCGACGGCACAGCACCTGGATGACACGCTCGACCTCGTTCTCGCGGCCGATCAGCGGATCGATCTTGCCTTCGCGCGCGAGCTGGTTCAGGTTCTGCGTGAACTGATCGAGCGGCGAGCCCTTGGCGTCGCCGGCTTCTTCCTTCTCGCCTTCGTTGCCGCTCGACTCGTTGCTCTTGGCAGGTTCGGGCGGGTCGCTCTTCTTGATGCCGTGCGCGATGAAGTTCACCACATCGAGCCGCGTCACGCCCTGCTGGTGCAGGTAGTACACCGCGTGCGAATCCTTCTCGCCGAAGATCGCCACCAGCACGTTGGCGCCGGTGACTTCCTTCTTGCCGCTGCCGGTGGACTGCACATGCATGATCGCGCGCTGGATCACGCGCTGGAAACCCAGCGTCGGTTGCGTGTCGACTTCTTCATCGCCGCCCACGGTGGGCGTGTTCTCCTTGATGAAGTTGACCAGGCTCTTGCGCAGGTCTTCGATGTTGGCGGCGCAGGCGCGCAGCACCTCCGCGGCCGAGGGGTTGTCCAGCAGCGCGAGCAGCAGATGCTCCACGGTGATGAACTCGTGCCGCTGCTGGCGCGCCTCGACGAACGCCATGTGCAGACTGACTTCCAATTCTTGCGCGATCATGCGGCCTCCAGAGTGCATTGCAGCGGATGTCCCGCACGCTTGGCCGCAGCCTGCACCAGTTCGACTTTGGTTGATGCGACGTCCTTGCTGTAGACGCCACAGATGCCACGCCCTTCATGATGAATCTTCAACATGATCTGCGTGGCGGTTTCCAGATCGTGCAGGAAGTGTTCCTGCAGCACCAGCACGACGAACTCCATCGGCGTGTAGTCGTCGTTGAGCATCACGACCTGGTACAGCTTGGGCGGCTCGACGCGCTGCTCTTGCTTTTCGGCGACGACCGCGCCGTCGGCGTCATCGCGTCCGGGCAGTCCCGGCGTACTCGGCGATGGCGGCGGCGGTTGTGGCGGCATCGAAGTGGGCATGCGAGGAATTTTATGCCGGCGCGCGTGTCACGGCCGGATAGGCCCATAGCGCCTGTGCGAGGGGTCACAGGACCCGGGCAAGCCCTGGACAGCACATTGACATATTTCGGCTAACGTATGGACAATCGACATGCGGCGAATTTGCGGCATCATAGAATTTGTCACGAGGCAGTCATCATGGCATTCGGGCGCGTCAAGTGGTTCAACGACGCCAAGGGGTTCGGGTTCATCGAACCTGAAGGCGGTGGCAGCGATGTCTTCGCCCATTTCTCGGCGATCCAGATGGAAGGCTTCCGCACCTTGAAACAGGGTTCGCGCGTCAGCTACGAGCTGGTGCAGGGACCCAAGGGCGATCAGGCACAGAACATCCAGGCGGCGGTCGAGACCGCGGTCGCCGCGGCCGCAACCAACGTCTGACCGGCTCGAGCACGAGCCTCGACCGGCAACCCTGGGCTGCACAGGCGCGGCGCAGAGCGCCTCATCGGGCCTGAACGGCGACCCAGCGGCGATCCAGCCAACGGCTTGCGGATTGCTACGACGGTTCGGTGCTCGTCGGCCGCGGGCTGGCATGCGACAGCAGCCCGTGCAGCTGTTGCAGCGCCTGCACACACTCCAGTACGCGCGCCTGCACCGGCTCCGACACGCCCGAGTCACCGTGCTGAGGTGCGGCGGTTGCGATGAGGCGCAACCGTTCCTGGACCGCAAGCATCAGCAGGTCCCACTCGTCCATGAAGATCGGCGTGGCTGGCGGCAGCATGCGTTCGAACTCGAGGTCTTGCTCGGTCTGCGCACCTGGGTGGTGGATTGGAGCTTGGGTTCGCCAGTCAGCGCGTTGATGATCATCTCGGTACCTGACGCTCGCGTTTCAACTGCCGATCCATCGTGCCTGTGCGGCAGCGTACTCAACATCTTCCGCCGTACGCGTACGCAAGTCTGTGCGATGCCGAACGGAGCGCATGAGCACAAACTGCGTCCGCGAGCCCACAGACCGCCGGTCGACGCGACGTTGACCTTGGCTGTGCTGCGCTGCAGCGACCGAGCGCTGGCGCGCGGCGCGGTGCAGCGCCCTCAGCGCACGCCGAAGTCGGCCTCGCGCAGCAGCACCGGCTCGATCGAGCCGGCGGCGACGCGTCGCAGCACGGCGGCGTCGATCTCGGTGCGGTGGTGCTGATAGGTCTTCAAGGCATCGTCACCGCTCAACGCGGCGCCGAACCGGAAGTGCAGGACCTGTTTGCGCAGCATCGCGCCCATCGGGATTCCCGCCGCGGTGCGCACCCACAGGTACACAGCACCGGCAGCGTCGTCGAAATAGGCCTGCGGCAGCGCGGGATCGGTGATGACTTGGGACATGCAAAGTTGCGGCACGGTGTCAGAACGCGCCGATGGTGCCGGCCGTCACGGCGCGCGTCTGTGCGCCAGCGAACGCACGGCACGGAGCGTGCTCAGGGCTGGGCGGCCGCCACGACCGGCAGCAGCCGGTCGTACTCCTTCTTGACGACGCCATAACACTCGCAGCTGCGCTGCTCCAACCCGTCGCGGTCGAGCACCTTGATGTGCCCGCGCGCGTAGCGGATCAGACCGGCGCTCTGCAGCTTGAGCGCCGCTTCGGTCACGCCTTCGCGGCGCACCCCGAGCATGTTGGCGATCAACTCCTGCGTCATCACCAGCTCGCTGCCGTCCAGCCGGTCCAGGCTCAGCAGCAGCCAGCGGCACAGCTGCTGGTCGAGCGAGTGATGGCGGTTGCACACCGCCGTCTGCGTCATCTGCGTGATCAGGGCCTGCGTGTAGCGCAAAAGCAGGTGCAGCACCGCCGCGGAGCGGTCGAACTCCTCCTTGACCACAGCCGAACGCATGCGGTAGCCCTTGCCTGCGCTCTGGACCACCGCGCGGCTCGGCGTCGACTCTCCGCCCATGAACAGCGCGATGCCGACAAGCCCTTCGCGGCCGACGACGGCAATCTCGGCCGACGCGCCGTCTTCCAGCACGTACAGCAGCGAGACGATAGCGCTGGTGGGGAAATAGACGTGGCTCATCGTGCTGCCCGACTCGTACAGCACCTTGCCCAGCGGCAGTTCCACCGCCTCGAGCTGCGGCTGCCAGCGCAACCACTCGGCCGCGGGCAGCGCCGCCAGCAAGCGGTTGTCGGTCGCGAGGGATTCGTTGCCCATCGGCCTGTTCCGGGTTCGAGCCTTGAGGCGCGCCCCGCGTGCTCATGCATGCCACGCGGCACCACTGGACTGTACGCCGTTCGCGCAGGGTCAATGTTCGCCAGCGTACAGAACGCAGGGCGATGTCGCCTGCGCTGTGTGCTCGGTGGTCCTTAGACATGGCGCATCGGCGCCCCAGGTCGGTGCGCTGGCGCACGCCGGATTCAGGGCGCGCTGCGCAGCGACTGCAGTGACGCCAGGCACGTCGCGCGTGCGGCAACGTCGCGCAGCGCATTGCAGCGCCAGGTCGCGTCGATCACTGCCGCATCGTTGCGCCAGTGCAAGTCGGCCCGCGCTACCCCGCCCAGCAGCACCTGCACGAAGACGACGAGCAGGACCAGCGCGCATGCAGCGAGCGCCATCGCGAGCTTGTGCACCTGACCGGGCAAGGTCAAGCCGGGCAGAGCGTTGCCGAGGATGGTGGTCAGAGCCATGACGCGCAGCGTGCGCCCGCCCTGTCGCCGCGTCTGTGCGCAGGCGCACGCACGTTCAGCGCACGGCCGTTGCCGTGCGTGCGCCTGCGCACAGACGCCGCGCGGTACGCCCCGTACAAAGAAAGCTGCAAAGCCGCAAGGAGCCCGCAGTGAAACGTTCGATGTCCTCGCAGATTCCGGTCGCCGTGCTGGCCCTGGTGATCGTGGCCTGCAACAGCTTCAGCGGCCTCCGCGAAAACAGCAGCCCCGCGGCCGCCACGCCAGCCTCACCGAAGATCATCCGGTGACAAGCGCCGCCACCTCACCCTGGAGGATCAGGGATCAGATGTCTATCGCACCAGCAACTTGGCGCCGCTGACCTTGGCAGCACTCTTGTCGAAGGTCCACAGCGGCTGCTCTCCGGCTTGGGTGGCCAGCGCGATGTGCAGGCAGTCCGCGAATTCAGCCGAGCCCTCGCGAAACAGCTGAAGTGCAACCTCGAGCGCCTGCTCCGATTCGAAGCTGAGCTCGGCCGCAGAGAACAGACTCGACAGCGTCAGGAGCACGTCGTCTTTCGGGAAGGCGAAGTTGGACCGCAACACCCATTCGAGCTCGAGGACGACTGTCACAGTCACGAACAGGGCCAGCCCTTCGCCTACGCAGCGGCTGATCAGGCGCTTTGCCGCAGCGAGTTGCGCGGCGTCATCCTCTACGACGTAACGGACCAGGACGTTGGTGTCGAGTGCCGGCATGCGTTCAGATGACGATTAGCGCCAGGGGTTCATGTCGTCGACACTGACGCGCTTTCCCTTGGGCGCCTTGAGCATGCCGGCCATGTCGAGAATGGACTTGGTCTTGGCCCGGACGATGATGGTGCCGTCCGGCATTGCTGACCAGACCAGACGGGTGCCTGGCTTGGCGTGCACCAGAGCCCGGATGTCGGCGGGAACGGTTGTCTGACCCTTGGCAGTGATGGTTGATTCAGCCATGGTGCGCTCCTTACTTGCATCGTCATTGTAATGCTTACAGCCGGGCCTCACCCTGGCCATCTGCGCAAAGGCGGACGTCTCATGTGCGCCGCTGACGTCAAGAAACAAAGAACCCCAGTCGAATCAACGATCTGGGGCACTTATGAAATCACTTTGGACGTTCCTTGGGACGCCCTGAAATCCTAGTTCATCATGTCGATCATGACCTGCCCGAACCCCGAGCACGACACCTGCGTCGCGCCCTCCATCAGGCGCGCGAAGTCGTAGGTGACCTTCTTGCTGGCGATCGACTTTTCCATCGACGCGATGATCAGGTCTGCCGCTTCGGTCCAGCCCATATGGCGCAACATCATCTCGGCCGAGAGAATCTCCGAGCCCGGGTTGACGTAGTCCTTGCCGGCGTACTTGGGCGCCGTGCCGTGGGTGGCCTCGAACATCGCCACCGAGTCCGACAGGTTCGCGCCCGGGGCGATGCCGATGCCGCCGACCTGCGCGGCCAGCGCGTCGGAGATGTAGTCGCCGTTCAGGTTGAGCGTGGCGATCACCGAGTACTCGGCCGGGCGCAGCAGGATCTGCTGCAGGAAGGCGTCGGCGATCACGTCCTTGACGACGATGTCCTTGCCGGTCTTCGGGTTCTTGAACTTGCACCACGGCCCGCCGTCGATCGGCTCGGCACCGAACTCCTTTTGCGCCAGCGCGTAGCCCCAATCGCGGAAGCCCCCTTCCGTGAATTTCATGATGTTGCCCTTGTGCACCAGCGTCATGTTGGGCTTGTCGTTGTCGATCGTGTACTGGATCGCCTTGCGCACCAGGCGCTCGGTGCCTTCGCGGCTGACCGGCTTGATGCCGATGCCCGAGGTGTCGGGGAAGCGGATCTTGGTGGCACCCATCTCCTTGATCAGGAAGTTGATGACCTTCCTGGCCTTGTCGGTCTCGGCCTGGTACTCGATGCCGGCGTAGATGTCTTCCGAGTTCTCGCGGAAGATCACCATGTTGACCTTGTGCGGCTCCTTCACCGGCGAGGGCACGCCCTTGAAATACTGCACCGGCCGCAGGCAGACGTAGAGGTCGAGTTCCTGGCGCAGCGCGACGTTGAGCGAGCGGATACCACCGCCCACCGGCGTCGTCAGCGGCCCCTTGATCGAGACCACGTACTCCTTGACGACAGCCAGCGTTTCTTCCGGCAGCCAGACGTTCGGGCCGTAGATCTTGGTGGACTTCTCTCCGGCGTAGACCTCCATCCAGTGGATCTTCTTCTTGCCGCCGTAGGCCTTGGCCACCGCCGCATCCACCACCTTGAGCATCACCGGCGTGATGTCCAGGCCGGTGCCGTCGCCCTCGATGTACGGAATGATCGGGTTGTCCGGAACGTTGAGCGAGAAGTCCTTGTTGACGGTGATCTTCTTGCCGCCGGGCGGCACCTGGATGTGCTGGGTCATGGTGGGTTGCCCGAGGGCAGCGCAGTGGGAAGCAACCGCAAATTCTAGGCCCTGCGAACCATGCCGGCCACACGCTTTGTGTTGCGCTGGCCCCTGTAGCGCAGACGGCGCGCCTGCTTGGGATCGACCGTCAACGCGCGGTAGATTTCGACGCGATCGCCTTCGCGCAGCTTGCGGCCCGCTTCGCAGCGACGACCCCACACGCCGCAATGCACTGCCTCGACAGCAAGGCCATGACGCTCGATCAGCCCGCTGGCCTCGATCGCATCGGCCACGGTACTGCCGGGCGCCAGCGCGAGCGGCACCGATTGCACCTGCCGCGGCGCTGCGCTGAAGACCACTTCAACGCGGACCATGCACCTGCTCGGCGCGCTGCACGAACGAGTCGACCAGCGTGTTGGCGATGCGGTCGAATACCGGGCTGACCAGCGCTTCGAGCGGCGCATTCGCAAACGCATAGCGCAGATCGAACTCGATGCGACAGGCCGCGGCGTCGGCATCGACGGCACTGCCAGGGCGCGCCACAGGAAGGAACAACCACGTGCCCTCGAGTTCGGAGAATGGGCCATCGACCAGCGCCACGCGAACCTCCTGCCCTGCACGATGCCGGTTGCGCGTGGTGAACGCATGACGCAAGCCGCCCTTGGCGAGCGTCAGCCGCGCGGTCATGCCGTCGTCATGACGCTCCATCACTTCGGCCGTCGCGCACCACGGCAGGAACGTGGGGTACTGATCGACGCCGACGACAAGCTCGTACATCTCGCGCGGCGAGTACCAGAGCAGAACCGAGCGTTTGACATGCTTCATGGAGAATGCCCGGAATTATGTCGATCGCCGAGAACCGCCGTGCCCGCCACGAGTACACCATCGAAGAGACCTTCGAGGCCGGCGTCGTGCTCTCGGGCTGGGAGATCAAGTCGATCCGCGCCGGGCAGGTGCAGCTGACCGACGGCTACGTGCTGATCCGCGACGGCGAGTTGCACCTGATCGGCTGCCGCATCAACGCGCTGCGTTCGGCATCGACGCACGTGCTGCCCGAACCCGATCGCACCAAGAAGCTGCTGATGCACAAGGACGAGATCCGGCGCCTGGTCGGCAAGGTCGAGCAGCGCGGCTTCACGCTCGTGCCGCTCGATCTGCATTTCAAGGGTGGCCGCGTCAAGGCCACGATTGCGCTGGCCAAGGGCAAGGCGCAACACGACAAGCGCGATACCGAAAAGCAGAAGGATTGGGAGCGAGAGAAGGGCCGGCTGATGCGGCACAAGGTGTCAGGCGGGAAGAACGCGTAGCGCCTGCTCGGCGTCGGCGATCAGGTCGTCCACGTCCTCGAGCCCGACCGAGAACCGCACCAGCGTGCCGCGCCACGCCGGGCGCGTGCGCATCGTCGCCAGGTCGTACGGCACGGCCAGGCTCACGGGGCCGCCCCACGAGTGGCCGACCTTGAACAGCTTCAGCGCGTCGACGAAAGCATCGACCCCGGCGCTGGCGATGCGCTCGTCGAAGACCACCGAGAACAGCCCCGCGGCCTGCGTGCAGTGCGCAGCCCAGTGCTCATGCCCCGGCGATCCGGGCAGCGCAGGGTGCAGCACCTGGGCCACCTCGCCGCGGCCCTGCCACCAGCGCGCCAGCGTGCGCGCTGCGGCGTCGTGTGCGGCGTAGCGCAGCGGCAGGCTCGGCAGCGAGCGCAGCACGGCTTCGGCGTCGTTGGCGCCGACGCCGATGCCCAGGCGCATATGCGTCATCTTCAGCTTCAGGTGCAGCGCCTCGTCGCGCGTCGTGATCGATCCCATCAGCACGTCGCCGCCGCCCGAGGGGTACTTGGTCAGCGCCTGCACGACGATGTCGCAGCCGTGGTCGAAGCCGCGCAGCGCGACGCCGGCGCCCCAGGTGTTGTCGAGCGCGACGAGCGCGCCGCGCCGGTGCGCCACGTCGACCATCGTTCGCAGGTCGGGAAACTCCATCGTCACCGAGCCTGGCGCCTCGATCCACACCAGCTTGGTCGCCGGGCCGATCGCCGCCTCGAACGCATCGAGCGACATCGGGTCGTGAAAGCGGTGCGAGATGCCGCTGCGCGCCAGCTCCTGGCGCGCGAGTTCCTTGCTCGGGCCGTAGGCGTTGTCAGGGATCGACACCTCGTCGCCCGCCCCGAGCAGCGCCAAGTCCACGATCGCGATCGCGGCCAGTCCGCTCGGCACGAGCAGCGTCTGCATGCCGCCTTCGAGCGTCGCGATCCTCTCCTCGAGCGTGAAGGTGGTCGGCGTGCCGTGCAGACCGTAGGTGTAGCCGGCCTTGCTCTTCCAGGTACGCGCGCGCAGCGCAGCGACGCTCGGGAAAATGACCGTCGACGCCTTGTGCACGCCAACCTGCGGCGCGGCGAAGCCCGCCGGCGCTTGGTATGGGTGGTGGATCAGCGACGTTGACAGCGCCGGCGTGGCCTTCTTCTTCGTGTCGTCGGTCACTGGACGACCCTCAGCGCTGCACGCTTCGGGCGCAAGCGCCTTGGCAACGGCTGGGCGGCGCTCATGATGTCACCTCGGCCACCAGATCGTGCCCCTGCGTGCCGACGATGCGCCCGCGCACGAACGAGCCCACCTGCAAGCGCTGCGACGCCTTGACCGGCGGCAGCAGGTGCACCCGCCCGTCGATCTCGGGCGCATCGGCGTAGCTGCGGGCGACGCCGCCCTTGCGCCCGAGCGCGGGCGCCGCATCGACGAGAAGTTGCATCGTCGCGCCGACGCGCCGGCGCAGTTTCTCGGTCGAGGCGCTTTCCGCGCGCGCCATGAAACGTGCGCGGCGTTCTTCGCGGAGCTCCTTGGGCAGCATGCCGGGCAGCTCATTGGCCGCAGCCCCCTTGACCGGCGAGTAGGCAAAACAGCCGGCACGGTCGATGCCCGCTTCGCCGACGAACTGCAGCAAGTGCTCGAACTCGGCCTCGGTCTCGCCCGGGAAGCCGGCGATGAAGGTGCTGCGCACGACGAGTTCGGGACAGACCTCGCGCCACTTCGCCAGCCGTTCGAGGTTTTTCTCGCCCGAGGCCGGCCGCTTCATGCGCTTCAACACATCGGGATGCGAGTGCTGGAACGGCACGTCGAGGTACGGCAGCACGCGGCCCGAGGCCATCAGCGGCAGCACGTCGTCGACGTGCGGGTACGGATACACGTAGTGCAGCCGCACCCACGCGCCGTGCGCATCGGCAATCTCGCCGAGCTTCTCGCACAGATCGAGCATGCGCGTCTTGACCGGTGCGCCGTTCCAGAAGCCGGTGCGGTACTTGACGTCCACGCCATACGCGCTCGTGTCCTGGCTGACGACCAGCAGTTCCTTCACGCCCGCCTCGAACAGGCGCTGCGCCTCGTTCAGCACATCGCCGATGGGACGCGACACCAGGTCGCCGCGCATCGACGGGATGATGCAGAACGTGCATCGATGATTGCAGCCTTCGCTGATCTTCAGGTAGGCGTAGTGCTTGGGCGTCAGCTTGATGCCCTGCGCTGGAACCAGATCGGTGAACGGATCGTGCGGCTTGGGCAGGTGCACATGCACGGCGTCCATCACCTCCTGCGTCGCATGCGGCCCGGTCACGGCCAGCACTTTCGGGTGCACCTGCCGCACCAGGTTGCTGCCGTCGTCGCCTGCCTTGGCGCCGAGGCAGCCGGTGACGATGACCTTGCCGTTTTCAGCGAGTGCTTCGCCGATCGCGTCCAGGCTTTCCTTGACTGCATCGTCGATGAAGCCGCAGGTGTTGACGATGACGAGATCGGCCCCCGCGTAACTCTTGCTCGTGGCATAGCCCTCGGCCGAGAGCTGGGTGAGGATCAGTTCGGAATCGGTCAGCGCCTTCGGGCAGCCGAGCGAGACGAAGCCGACCCTGGGTGCGGTGTTGTTGGGAGCGTCCTGCATGGACGCGATTGTCGTCGCTACTTCTTCGGCGGCGTGAAGCCGGGAAAGAGCGAACCGGCCTGCTCCTGCATCCGCTTGAACAGCGCCTGCGATTGCTCGAAGTAGTTGCCCATCAGGTTGGGCATCGGCGTCGGTGCCGCGCCGCCGAGCACGCGGCCCTGCATATCGGCAAAGGCCTTCATGTTCTGCTCGAACCAGTTGCCCATCGCGCCCTGCATGGTGTGGCCGTAGAAGCGAATGATCTGCGACAGGGTCTCGGTGGAGAACATCGGCACGCCGCCGCTTTCCTCCTCGAGAATGATCTGCAGCAGGATGCTGCGCGTCAGGTCGCCGCCGTCCTTGGCGTCGCGCACCTCGAAGGTCTGGCCCTCGAGCACCATCTGCTTGACGTTGGCCAGCGTGATGTACGAACTCGACTGCGTGTCGTACAGGCGCCGGTTCGGGTACTTCTTCAGCACGCGCACGCCCGGCGGCAGCGCTGAGGCGTCGTCAGTGGCGCGCTTGGCGTTGGTGCGAGGTTTGGTGGACATGCTCAACCCATTCTAGAGCGCGCGGCCCAAGGCCTGATCACAGGCCGATCACCACCGGCGACGCTGCCGGCGCATCGTCGTCGATGCGCAACGCCCGGCTCACGCGCTCGACCGCGGCCGCCGCCTGCGCGCGGCTGCGTGCATGCACGCGCATCAGCGCATCCCCGGCACTCACGCGCGTGCCGCAGGGCACGACGTGCGACAGCCCCACCGCCGGATCGACGGCATCGCTGGCGATGCGCCGCCCTCCTCCGAGGTCGATCACCGCCAGGCCGATCTCGCGCGTGTCCATCGCCGCGAGCACGCCGCTGCGCGGCGCCGGCAGGTCGATCTGCACGCGGGCCTTCGGCAGCCCCGAAAAACGCGGCCAGAGCACTTCGCGCGGGCCGCCGAGCGACACCACCATGCGTTCGAAACGCTGTGCCGCGGCGCCGCTGTCGAGCGCGCGGCGGGCCAGCACTTCGCCGCTGCGCGCATCCGCCGCCAAGCCGCACAACGCCAGCATCCGCCCGGCCAGCGCCAGCGTCACCGCTTCGAGACGCGGCTCGCGCGCGCCGCGGCCGGCGAGGAAAGCGATCGCTTCGGTCATCTCGAGCGCATTGCCGGCGCTGCGACCCAGCACCTGGTTCATGTCGGTGATCAGCGCCGCGGTCGGCAGGCCGGCGCCACGAGCCACGCTCGATCAGGCTGCGCGCCAGCGTGCGTGCGGCCGGCACCGTCGCGCAGAACGCGCCGTTGCCGGCCTTCACGTCCATCACCAGGAACTGCAAACCGGCGGCGAGCTTCTTCGACAGGATGCTGGCGGTGATCAGCGGTACCGACTCCACCGTCGCGGTGACGTCGCGGATAGCGTACAGCCGCCTGTCCGCCGGCGCGATGCGCGCGCTGGCGCCGACGATCGCGCAGCCCGCCTCGCGCAGCGTGCGCGTCAGCCGCGCGCGCGACGGTGCCACGTCGTAGCCCGCCAGGCTTTGCAGTTTGTCGAGCGTGCCGCCCGTATGGCCGAGGCCGCGCCCGCTGATCATCGGCACGACCGCGCCGCAGGCCGCGACGATCGGCGCCAGCATCAGGCTGACCTTGTCGCCCACACCCCCGGTGGAGTGCTTGTCGACGATCGGGCCGTCGAACTTCGCTCGCGACCAATCCAGCACGCTGCCGGAGTGCGTCATCGCGCGCGTCAGCGCAACGGTCTCGGCACGCGTCATGCCCTTGAGCACGATCGCCATCGCGAGGGCGCCGACCTGGCCTTCGCTCCACTCGCGCGTCACCAAGCCGCGCACGAAGGCGTCGATCTGCGCTGCGTCGAGCGCGCGGCCGTCGCGTTTGGTGCGGATGATCTCCGCTGGCGTCATCGCTCAGTAGGCCGTGCGCGGTGCGGTCGCGCTGCTCGCATCGCCCGACAACACAAGCTCGATGTCGCTCAGCAAACCACTGGCACCGAAGCGCAGGCGCCGCGGGCCGACGGCATCGGCGCCGAGCCGATCGCGCACCAACTCGATGTACGCCGCCGCGTCCGGCACCGTGCGAATGCCGCCCGAGGCCTTGAACCCCACCGGCCGCGCCTGCTCCGCGACGCACTCGAGCATCAAGCGCGCCGCTTCGAGCGAGGCACCGTGCGCCGTCTTGCCGGTGCTGGTCTTGAGGAAATCGACATCCGCATCGAGGCCGATGCGGCTGGCTTGCCGGATCGTCTCGGGCAGCGGCAGTTCGCCCGACTCGATGATGAGCTTCAGGCGCTGCTGCGGGCATGCCGCACGCACGGCGGCGACGAGGCGCGCGGCCGCTGCCGCATCGCCACCGAGCATCGCGCGCCAAGGCAGCACGAGATCGACCTCGTCGCCACCAGCATCGACGATGGCGCGCGTGTCGGCGAGCGCAAGCTGCACGTCGAGCGCGCCGTCGGGAAAGTTCGCGACAGCCGCAACAGCGATCGTGCGCGGCAGCGCCGCCCTCGCCTGCGCGACGAAGCGCGGCCACACGCACACGGCCGCCACCGGCCCCCAGGGCGTTGTCGCACGCCGGCACAACGCTTCGATCGTCGCGGTGTCGTCGTTGTCGTTCAGGCTCGTCAGGTCGAGGCAGTTCAGCGCGATCTGCGCCGCCTCGCGTGCGTCCATCAACGCCTCACCACGTCCGCAGCCGGCGGCGCGAAGTCGGCCGCCTTGACCGGGCTCCTCGCCGCGATGAAGGCGCGCATCACATCGGCATCGTTCAAGCCGGTGTTGACGTGACCCGGATGCTCCGAGACCTTGGGATAGCCGTCGCCACCGCCGGCGATGAAGTTGTTGATCGCGAGGCGGTACTCGCGCCGCGCATCGATCGGCTGGTTGTTCACCTTGGCCTCCTTCAACACGCCGCCCTCGATCACCATCTGCACCCCCACGGTGTGCGGAAACGCGCCGGCGCCGGCCGACATCTTCGCCGTGGCTTCGAGGTACTTCAACAGCTCGGCACCATTCAATCGCACCAGCGAAATCGTGTTGGCAAAGGGCTGCACCTTCAGCACATCGCGGTAGGTGATGCGGCCTTCGGGCAGCGAGTCGCGGATACCGCCGCTGTTCATGATCGACAGGTCCGCTCCCGTGCGCTCCAGCATCGAGCGCGCGATCAGGATGCCGAGGTTGGTGGGCTGCGAGCGCACGCGCGCGCGGTCGCCGTCGAACACGCCTTGCGTCTCACCCACGGGCACGAGCAAGCGCGCCTGACCGTTGTCTTGAAACGGCTTGAGGAAGTCGCGCAGCGCCGCATCCTCGGCGATCGCTTCTCCGTACAGCTTCGGCGGCTGATTCGCGACGCGCTGCTTCAGGTTCACCGGCAGCAGCTGGTACCTGACGAGTTCGATCTTGCCCTTGCCGTCGATCACGAAATCGGCGCGGCCGACGTACTTGCCCCATTCGTGCGCCTGCACGATCCAGGCGCCGTTCTGGCGGTCGGGCGCGCAGGGCTGGCCGGGCACATAGCCATCGTTGCGCTGGTTCTCGGCCCTCATGCACACGGGGTTCTGGCTGTGGCCGCCAACCACCAGATCGATGCCCTTGACCGCGCGCGCCATCTCGACGTCACCCGGCGCGTTGACGCCGCTCTTGCCGTCGGTGTAGTGGCCCATGTGGGTGGCCGCGATCACCATGTCCGCCTGCTTGCGCAACTCGGGCACGAGCTTCGCGGCTTCTTCGGCGGGCTTGCGGAACTCGACATTGGCGATGTTGCCCGGCAGCACCATCTTGTGGGTGTCGTCCGTGGTCAGGCCCATCACCGCGATCTTGTAGCCGCCGCGCTCGAAGATGCGATACGGCTCGTACATGCGCTGGCCGGTCGTCTTGTTGTAGATATTGGCCGAGAGCAGCGGGAACCTGCTCCAGGCGATCTGCTTGGCCAGCACGCTCAGCGGCTTGTCGAACTCATGGTTGCCGATCGCAGCGGCGTCGTAGCCGAGCAGGTTCATGCCCTTGAAGTCGGGCTCGGCGTCCTGCAGATCGCTTTCGGGCACGCCGGTGTTGATGTCGCCGCCGTCGAGCAGCAGCACCTCGCCACCCGCGGCCTTGACCTCCGCGCGCAGCTTGTCGATCAGCGTCTTGCGCGCCGCCAGGCCGTACTCGCCGTCGCTGTTGGGCCAGAAGCGGCCGTGATGGTCGTTGGTGTGCAGCACGGTGAGCTTGAGCGGACCGCGCGGCAACACCGCGCAGCCGGCGAGCATCGCTGCGCCTGCGAGCAAAGCAAGGGGACGAAAGTTCATGCAACGTTCTCCGTAGGAATAGCGATCATGCCAAGACCGGCGCGAGCGCTTCGAGCAGACGCGCCGCGCGGTCGCCGGCGGCTTGCGCGGCCGCCAGCGTCTGCGCGTGACTCAGCGGCTCGGCATCGAGCCCGGCGGCCAGGTTCGTGATCAGCGACAGCGCCAGCACCTTCATGCCGACGTGACGTGCCAGGATCGTCTCCGGCACCGTGCTCATGCCGACCGCGTCTGCGCCGAGCACGCGCAGCATGCGAATCTCCGCCGGCGTCTCGAACTGCGGGCCGAGCTGCCACGCGTACACGCCTTCGTGCAGCGCCTGCCCCATGCCGCGCGCCACGTCGTGCGCAGCGCGGCGCAGCGCGGGGTCATAGGCATCGCGCAGATCGACGAAGCGCGATGAGTCGCGCTCGCCATGCAGCGGCGTGCGTTGCGGCAGGTTCAAGTGATCGGCGAGCAACATCAACGAGCCGGTGGGCATGGCGGGGTCGAGGCTGCCGGCGGCGTTGGTCAGCAGCAGCGTTCTCACGTTCAATGCGGCCAGCGTGCGCACCGCGCCGGCCATTGCGTCGGCATTGCCTTCTTCGTACGCATGCTTGCGGCCGGCAAGCACCGCAACTTCGGCACCGCCGAGCCGGCCGAGCACGAGCTCGCCGGCATGGCCGGCGACGCCGAGCAGCGGAAAGGCCGGCAGATCGGCATAGGCGATCGTCGTTGCTTCATCGACCAAGGCGACCACGCCCTGCCAGCCCGAGCCGAGCACGATGCCCACGCGCGGCATGCGCTGCGGCGCGCGCGTGCGGATCGCTGCGACGCTGCGCTCGATGTGTTGTGCGAGGGTCATGTGTGCCCCCTACGGCGCTTCGCGCCGGTCCCCCCGCGGGGGAGCGAGCGCCTTGGGAACGGCCCGGCGGCGCTCATGCCAGATGCTCCGGCCCGAAACTGTGCGGCAGCAATTCGCCGAGCGTAAAACGCGCGCGCACCTGCAGCATGTCGGCGACGATCACCGGCGCGTCGTCGGCCGCGAACTCGCGCAGCTTCTGGCGGCAGCCGCCGCAGGGCGTCGTCAGCTGCGGGCCTTCGCCGACGACGACCACCGCCTTCACCTGCTTGCCGCCGGCGGCCACCAGTTGCGCCAAGGCGCCGGCCTCGGCGCACAACCCTTGCGGATAGGCCGCGTTCTCGACGTTGCAGCCGGCGTGGATGCGGCCCTGCTCGTCGAGCAGCGCGGCGCCGACGTGGAAGTGCGAGTACGGTGCGTGGGCACGAGAGCGCACATTGCGCGCGGCGGCCAGCAGATCGTCGAGCTGTTGCATCAACGTTCCTTCACGTAAGCCACACCCAGCGCCTTCGGCGCATAGGCCCTTCCGATGAACCCCGCCAGCAGCACCACCGTCAGCACATACGGCAGCGCCTGGATCGCCTGCACCGGCACCGCGAAGCCGCCGATGCTCACGCCCTGCAGGCGGATCGCCAGCGCGTCGAGGAAACCGAACAACAGGCAGGCGAGCAAGGCGCCGACAGGATGCCATTTGCCGAAGATCATCGCCGCCAGCGCCATGTAGCCACGGCCCGCGGTCATGTTGGGAATGAACTGCGGGTTGAGCGCGAGCACCAGGTAGCAGCCGGCGAATGCGGCGAGCACGCCGTTGCCGGCCAGGGCGAGATAGCGCAGGCCGAGCACCGAGACGCCGGCCGCATCGACCATCGCCGGGTTCTCTCCGGTGGCGCGCAGGCGCAGGCCCAGGCGCGTGCGATAGAGCAACCACCACACTGCGGCGACGAGCACGAACGACAGATACACCAGCGAGGCATGGCCGAACAGACCGGCGAGCACCGGGCCGAGCAGCGGCACCTTCGACAGCGCGGCGCCGATGCCCGCGAACCACGGCTCGAGCCGCACCGCGTCGGGGATCGGCAGCGTCTGTCCGCCCTGCTTGAACCAGGCGATGCCGAGCACGACGGTCAGGCCCGCAGCCGTCATGTTGATCGCCATGCCCATCACCACCTGGTCGCCGCGGTGGCTGACGCAACCGAAGCCGTGCAGCATCGACAGCGCGACACCAACGGCAACGGCGGCGAGCACCGCCGCAGTGCAGAGAGCCGGTGACGACGCCCACGCTCGCCGCGGTGAACGCGGTGGCGAGCATCTTGCCTTCGAGGCCGAGGTCGATCACGCCGGCGCGCTCGGAGAGCGTGCCGGCCAACGCGCACAGGATCAGCGGCGTGGCCATGCGCAGCGTCGAAGCGAGCACCGTGCCGATGGTCAGCATGAAGTCATCCATGCGCCGGCTCCGTCTTCATGCTTGTCGCGGGCCGCAGCGCGAACCAGGCTCGCGCCAGCCAGGGTGCCGCCACCTGCGCCATCGCGCCGGCGAACAAAACGATCAGCCCCTGCAGCGTGAACACCATTTCGCGCGAGAAGCCCTGGATCTCGAACGCCAGTTCGGCGCCACCTTGGTACAGCGCGCCGAACAGCAGCGCCGCGAGCGCGATGCCGACGGGATGGTTGCGTCCGATCAGCGACACCGCGATGCCGGCGAAGCCCGCACCGGCGACGAACTCGGCGATCAGCCGGCCGTGCACGCCGGCGATCTCGTTGATGCCCACCAGCGCGGCCAGGCCCCCGGAGATCGCCATCGCGATCACGATCAGCTTCTTCGGCTCGATGCCGGCGTACAGCGCCGCGCTGGGCGAGCTGCCGACGGCGCGCAGCGCATAGCCGAGCTGCGTGCGCCAGAGCAGCAGCCAGACCCCGACGAGCGCCGCGAGCGCCAGCAGCACACTCGCATTCAAGGGCGTGCGCGGCCACTCGATGCCGAGCGCCGCCAGCAGCGTGTGCATGCCCGGCATCTGCGCGCCGGGGCCGAAGGCGCGTGTCTCGGGCGACATGTTGCCCGGCTCCTTCATCACGCCCACCAGCAGGTAGATCAGCAGTGACGAGGCGATGAAGTTGAACATGATCGTCGTGATGACGATGTGGCTGCCGCGCCAGGCCTGCAGAGCGCCGGGGATCGCCGCCCAGAGCATGCCGAACGCGATGCACGCCAGCACCATCAGCGGCAGCGCCAGCCAAGCGCTCGCGTTCGGGCCGAGTGCGAGTGCGGCCAGGCCCGCACCGAGGCCGCCCATCATCGCCTGGCCTTCGCCGCCGATGTTGAACAGCCCGCAGTGCAATGCCACAGCGACCGCCAGGCCGGTGAAGACGAAAGTGGTGGCGTAGTACAGCGTGTAGCCGATGCCGGCGGGGCTGCCGAATGCGCCTTTGACCAGGAGCGACAGCACCTGCCACGGGCTCTGACCGATGGCGAGCAAGACGATGGCGGAGACGGCGAAGGCCAGCGCGAGGTTGAACAGCGGCAGGACGACGAGGTCGATCCAGCGTGGGATCTCGACGGGCGTCTGCGAGCTCAATGGGGCCTCCTGCTCATGCGGCCTTCGCCTCGGCCTGCCCCGCGCCGCCCATCAGCCGCCCCAGCTCCGCTTCGCTGCACTGCTCGATCGGCAACTCGCCGACGATGCGGCCGCGGTCCATCACCAGCACACGATCGGCCAGTGCCAGCACCTCGTCGAGTTCGGACGACACGAGCAGGATGCTGCCGCCGCCGTCACGCATCGCACGCAGGCGGCCGTGGATGAATTCGATCGCGCCGATATCGACGCCGCGCGTCGGCTGGCCCACCAGCAGCACGCGCGGCGACGGCGCCGCCTCGCGCGCCAGCACCAGCTTTTGCTGGTTGCCGCCGGAAAACTTCGACGAGCGCAGGTCACAGGCGCGCGGACGCACGTCGTACTGCTCCATCATCTGCGCGCAGTCGTCGCGCATCGTCGTCGGCTTCAACCAGCCGCCTGCGCTGTAGCGCGCGCGCTGCTGGTAGCCGAGCACGGCGGACTCCCAGGCGTCGAAGTCCATCACCAGACCGCGCTTGTGGCGGTCTTCGGGCACGTGCGCGATGGCGAGTTCGCGTGCGCGCGACGGGTTCAACCAGCTCGTCGGCGTGAAAGTCTCGCCGCCGATTTGCAGGCTGCCTTGCTGCGGCGTCAACAACCCCGACAGGGCATCGAGCAGTTCACTCTGACCATTGCCCGAGACGCCGGCGATGCCGACGATCTCGCCTGCACGCAGATCGAGCGAGACGCCCGCCAGGCGCGGCACGCCGAGGCCGTCGCGCCAGCTGAGCGCGTTGGCACGCAGCAGCACCTCGCCGGGCGCAGTGCGCGCCGCACCGGCAACACGCCCGAGGTGCACGCTGCGGCCCACCATGGCTTCGGCCAGCGCATCGATCGAGGTGTCGGCGATCGGCGTGTCGAGCACGACCGCGCCCTGACGCATCACGGTGACCTGATCGCACAAGGCCATGATCTCCTTCAGCTTGTGCGTGATCAGCAGGATGGTGGTGCCGCGCGCGCGCAGGCCGCGCAGCACGACGAAGAGCTGCTCCGTCTCCTTGGGCGTGAGCACGGCGGTCGGCTCGTCGAGGATCAGGATGCGTGCGCCGCGGTACAGCGTCTTCAGGATTTCCAGGCGCTGACGTTCGCCCACCGGCAAATCGGCAACCTCGGCATCGAGATTCACCGCGAGCCCGGTCTCGCGCATCAGCGCTTCGAGCCTGGCGCGCACGTCGCGCCGCGCCGCCGGCAGATGCCACGAGGGTTCCGCCCCGAGCATGATGTTGTCGAGCGCCGAGAACGTGTCCACCAGCATGAAGTGCTGGTGCACCATGCCGATGCCGAGCGCGATCGCGTCATGCGAGTTGCGGATCGGCGCCGCCTTGCCCTCGATCTCGATCGTGCCGCTGTCGGCGGTGTAGAAGCCGTACAGGATCGACATCAGCGTGCTCTTGCCGGCGCCGTTCTCGCCGACGATGCCGTGCACGGTGCCGGCGCGCACCGTCAGATCGACCGCACGGTTGGCGTGCACCGCGCCGAAGCGCTTGTCGATCGCCCGCATGGCCACGGCGGGCGAACCTGAACTCATGGCGCGCGCGAAGCGCCGCGCAGATCCGAGCAGACGCCGCGGATCCGGCTTTGCCGGGCCGCTGGCGACGCCGCTCCGGGGGGGATCAACACTTGTTCGCAGCCATGTAATCCGTCACCTTGATCTTGCCGCTGATGATGTCGGCCTTGGCCGCATCGACCTTGGCCTTCATCTCCGGCGTCACCAGCTTCTCGTTGTTCTTGTCGATCGCGTAGTCGACGCCGCCTTCCTTCAGGCCGAGCGACGTGACGCCGGCCTTGTGGTTCTTGAAGCTGTTGGCCACGGCGACATCGACGCGCTTGACCATCAACGTCAGCATCGTGCCCGGGTGCAGATGGTTCTGGTTGCTGTCAACGCCAATGGCGAGCTTGCCGGCGTCCTTGGCCGCCTGGTACACACCCACGCCGGTGCCGCCCGCTGCGGCAAACACGACATCGGCGCCCTTGCTGAACTGCGCCTTGGCGAGCTCGCCGCCGCGCGCCGGGTCGTTCCACGCGCTCGGTGTGGTGCCGGTCATGTTGGCGTGGACCTCGACCTTCGGGTTGGCGTACTTCGCGCCCTGCTCGAAGCCGCACTGGAACTTGCGGATCAACGGCACGTCCATCCCACCGACGAAGCCGACCTTGCCGCTCTTGCTGGCGATCGCCGCCATCATGCCGACGAGGAAGCTGCCTTCATGCTCGCGAAAGACGATCGACTCGACATTCGGCATCTCGACCACGCCGTCGATGATCGTGAAGTTGAGCTTCGGGAACTGCTTGGCCACCTTCTCCATCGGCGAGACCTGCGAGAAGCCGACACCGACGATCGGGCTGGCGCCGCGCTCGGCCATGCGCTGCATCGCCTGCTCACGCTGCGTCGGGTTGCTGATCTCGAACTCGAGATAGGACTTGCCCGACTCCTTCTTCCAGGCTTCGGCGCCGTTGAAAGCCGCCTCGTTGAAGGACTTGTCGAATTTGCCGCCCATGTCGAAGATGACGGCGGGCTGCGACTGGGCTGCCGCGCCGGCGGCGGCGGTTGCCGCGACGGCGGCCAGAGCGAAGTGGTGCAGATTCATGGCGAAGACCCTGCTGGGATGTTGAGGCGACGCAGGATAACAAGGCGCGCGCAGTCGGCCACCCAGGGGCTGCACTAGGATCGCCGCTGATGTCGCCGCCCTCCATCGCCGCGCTGCCCAAGGTGCTGCTGCACGAGCACCTCGACGGCAGCCTGCGTGTCGACACCTTGTTCGAGCTGCTGCGCGCCCGCCGGCTGCCCTGCCCGGCCAAGGATCCTGCCGCGCTCGGCCGCTGGTTCGACCAGCGCGCGCATGCCGGCAGCCTCGTCGAGTACCTGCGTGGTTTCGACCTCACGGTGGCGGCGATGGCCACGCCGCAGGCGCTGGAGCGCGTCGCCTTCGAAGCCGCCGAGGACGCGCGTTCGCAGGGCTGCATCGTCGCCGAGTTCCGCATCGCGCCGCTGCTTTTCGAGGCGCACGGCCTGACGAGCGAGGCTGCCGTCGAGTCCTTGCTGGCGGGGCTGCGCCGAAGCGACCTGCCGAGCGGGCTGATCGTCTGCGCGATGCGCCACCTGCCGGTCGAGCAGACACTGCGCGCGGCGCGGCTGGCGCTGGCCTATCGCGACAGCGGCGTCATCGGCTTCGATCTGGCCGGCGCCGAGTTCGGCCATCCACCGAACGACCATGCTGCCGCGCTGCGAGTGGCGCGCGACGGCGGGATGCCGCTGACGCTGCACGCCGGCGAAGCCGATGCCGCCGAGCGCGTGGTCGAGGCCTTGCGCCTGGGCGCCGCGCGCATCGGCCACGGCATCCGGCTGGTCGATGCGCTGCAAGACCCGCAACGGCGCGAGCTCGTCGATGAAGTGATCGGGCGCGGCGTCCACCTCGAGATCTGCCCGACGAGCAACGTGCACACCGGCGCAGCCGACTCGATCGCGGCGCATCCGATCGCAGCGCTGTGGCGCGCCGGCGTGTCGCTGGGCGTGAACACCGACAACCGGCTGATGTCGCGCATCACGCTCGACGGCGAGTGCGCAGCGCTGGTCGAACATACAGCGCTGACGCTGCGCGACCTGGCTCGCATGCAGCTCGAAGCGGCACGCCACAGCTTCCTGCCGGAGACCGTGAAGGCCGACGCCACGGCGGCACTCGCGGCATTCATCGCCGCCGAGTCCTCGTCAGCTCACTCGTCGTCGACGTAGAACCAGCGCCCCTGCACACGCTCGAAGCGGCTGGTCACGTGCATGCGGTCGGCGCGGCCGCCGAGCTTGCTGCGCGCGACGAACTCGACCGTGGCATGGTCGGCGTCGAGCGCCACGCAGCGCCGGACCTCCAGTCCGATCCAGGCAAGACCCGGCGGCTGCGGCGCAACCTCCAGCGGTCGCGTGCGCGGATGCCAGGTGGTGAGCAGGTAATCGTTAAGCCCGACCACATGCGCCGCATAGCGCGAGCGCATCAGCGCCTCGGCGCTGGGCGCCATCAGCTGCTGCGCGCCGGCATGCCAGCGGGCGCAGCAGGCTTGGTAGGCAGCGGCGCCGCCGCACGGGCACGACGACGGTCCGGCCGATCGTCGTTGCGGCATCCCTGTGCTCAGCGCGCCAGCCGCTGCCGCCAGTGCAGGCCGGCTTCGGTGGTGGTGGCCGGCTTGTACTCGCAGCCGACATGGCCGCCGTAGCCGATGCGATCGAGGTGCGCGAACAGGAAGCCGTGGTCGATCTCGCCCGTGCCCGGCTCGTTGCGCCCCGGGTTGTCTGCGATCTGGATGTGCGCGATGCGCGCCAGGTGCTTCTCGATCGTCGCCGCGAGTTCGCCTTCCATGCGCTGCATGTGATATGCGTCGTACTGCAGGTAGGCGTTGTCGGCGCCGACCTCGTCGAGAATCGCCAGCGCCTGCGCGCTGCGATTCAGGAAGAAGCCCGGGATGTCGTAGGTGTTGATCGGCTCGATCAGCAATTTCAGGTTCGCCTTCTTCAGTTCGGCCGCAGCGTAGCGCAGGTTGTCGACGAAGGTCTGGCGCAGCGTGGCTTCTGCCACGCCGGCCGGCGCCTTGCCCGCCAGGCAGTTGAGTTGCGGCACGCCGAGCGCGCTGCCGACATCGATCGCGCGCCCTACGCCTTCGCGAAACTCCGCCACGCGATCGGGCAGGCAGGCGATGCCGCGATCGCCCGCCTCCCAGTCGCCCGCAGGCAGGTTGTGCAGCACCAGTTTCAGGCCGTTGCCATCGAGCCGCGCCTTGATCTCTCGCGTCTCGAAGGCGTAAGGAAAGAGGAACTCGACGGCGCTGAAGGCCGCCCTGGCGGCGCGTTCGAAGCGGTCGAGGAAGTGATGCTCGGTGAAGAGCATCGACAGGTTGGCAGCGAATTGCGGCATGGCGTTACTCAAGCAGCCCGGCCAGCTCGAGCCCCTTCGTCCCCTCCGGATGCCGGCAATCGACTTCCTCGAACTCCATCACCTTGTCGATCTCGGTGCCCATCGAGATGTTGGTCACCTTCTCCAGGATCACCTCCACCACCACCGGCACGCGGTGCTCTTGCGCCAACGCCTTGGCGCGCACGAGGGTCTGCATCAGGTCCTTCGGATCGGTGACGCGCAGCGCCTTGCAGCCCAGGCCCTCGACCACCTTGGCGTGATCGACGCCGTAGCCCTTCAACGCCGGGTCGCTGACGTTCTGGTTTTCGAACGCGAGCTGCACGCAATAGTCCATCTCGAAGCCGCGCTGGCTCTGGCGGATCAGGCCGAGGTAGCTGTTGTTGACCAGCACCTGGACGTACGGCAGATTGAACTGCGCGCCGACCGCAAGCTCTTCGATCAGGAACTGGAAGTCGTAGTCGCCCGACAGCCCCACCACCGTCTTCGTCGGGTCGGCGGCGACGACGCCGAGCGCCGCCGGAATCGTCCAGCCGAGCGGCCCGGCCTGGCCGCAGTTGATCCACTGGCGCGGGCCGTACACATGCAGGAATTGCGCACCCGCGATCTGCGACAGGCCGATCGTCGTCACGTACACCGTGTCGCGGCCGAAGGCGCGCGCCATCTCCTGATAGACGCGCTGCGGCTTGATCGGGATGTTGTCGAAATCCGACTTGCGGTGCATCAGGCGCTTGCGCTCGGCACAGCGTGCGACCCAGTCGCCATAGTCCTTGAGCCGCTGCGCGTCCTTGCGCTCGCGCGCGATTTCGACGAACAGCTGCAACGCCGCCTTGGCATCGCTGACGATGCCGAAGTCGGGCGAAAACACGCGGCCGATCTGCGTCGGCTCGATGTCGACGTGCACGAACTTGCGGCCCTTCGTGTACGTCTCGACCGAGCCGGTATGGCGATTGGCCCAGCGGTTGCCGATGCCGAGCACGAAATCCGATGCCAGCATCGTCGCGTTGCCGTAGCGGTGCGAGGTTTGCAGGCCGCACATGCCGGCCATCAGCGGGTGGTCGTCGGGGATCGTGCCCCAACCCATCAGCGTCGGAATCACCGGCACGCCGGTCAGCTCGGCGAACTCGACCAGCAGCTTGTCGGCGTCGGCATTGATGATGCCGCCGCCGGCAACGATCACTGGCTTGTCGGCCGCGGCGAGCATGTCCAGTGCCTTCTCGATCTGCTTGCGCGTGGCCGCAGGCTTGTATACCGGCAACGGCTCGTAGGTCTCGATGTCGAATTCGATCTCGGCCATCTGCACGTCGAACGGCAGGTCGATCAGCACCGGGCCGGGCCGGCCCGAGCGCATCAGGTGAAAGGCCTGCTGGAAGGCGCGCGGCACCTGCGCCGGCTCCATCACCGTCGTCGCCCACTTGGTCACCGGCTTGACGATCGACGCGATGTCCACCGCCTGGAAATCTTCCTTGTGCATGCGCGCCCGCGGCGCTTGGCCGGTGATGCACAGGATCGGAATGCTGTCGGCCTGCGCCGAGTACAGCCCCGTCACCATGTCCGTGCCCGCGGGACCGGAGGTGCCGATGCACACGCCGATGTTGCCGGCCCTGGCGCGGGTGTAGCCCTCGGCCATGTGGCTCGCTGCTTCGACGTGCCGCGCAAGAATGTGCGCGATGCCCTGGCGCTCGCGCAGGCAGGCATACAGCGGGTTGATGGCAGCCCCGGGCACACCGAAGGCCTGGGTCGTGCCTTCCTTTTCCATCACCAGCACGGCGGCCATCGCGGCCTTCATCTTTGCCATCGCGTCGTCTCCTGAGGTCAACTCAATGAGCCGGATGGTCGCGCGAAGGGCCGCTCCCGGGAAGTCCTCGCCGGTGCATTTGCGTCATTCCGCGATGGAATACCATGCTCCGCATGGACCGCATCCAAGCCATCCGACTCTTCGTGCGCGTCGTCGATCTCGGCTCGTTCAGCAAGGCCGCCGCCGAGATCGGCATCGGCCAGCCCGCAGCCACCAAGCAGGTGGCTCGGCTGGAGGCTCAGCTCGGCTCGCGCCTGCTGCACCGCTCGACACACGGCGTCACGCCGACCGAGATCGGCCAGCTCTACTACGACAAGTGCCGGCTGATCGCGCACCATGTCGAAGAGGCCGAGTCGGTGGCCGCGCTGATGCAATCGCAGGTGCAGGGAGCTTTGCGCATCAGCACCTCGGTGGCGTTCGGCCGTCGCGTCATGGTGCCGCTCTTGATGCGCTTCATGAAGCAGAACCCGAAGCTGCAGGTCGAACTCAACTTCGAGGACCGCTACGCCGATCTCGTCGAGCAGGGCGTCGATGTGGCCGTGCGCATGGGTCGCCTGGCCGACTCGACGCTCGGTGCGCGCTTTCTCGGCGTCAATCCCTGGGTGCTGGTGGCCGCGCCCGAGTACCTGAAGCAGCGCGGCACGCCGCGCAAGCCGGCCGATCTCACCAAGCACGACGCGCTGATCTACAGCACGGTGCAGGGCGATGCGCGCTGGCTCTTCACCGGTGCCGACGGCAAGCAACAGGCGATGGCCGTGCGCGGGCCGCTCAAGTCCAACAACCTGTCGGCCCTGCTTGCCGCCGCGCGCGGCGGCATGGGCATCGCGGCGCTGCCGTGGTACGTGGCGCACGAGCCGGTCAAGACCGGCCTGGTGCAGCCGCTGCTTGCCGAGTGGAAGCTGCCGTCGCAGGAGATTCACGCCGTCTACCCGTCGCCGCGGCAGCTCACCGCCAAGGTCAGTGGTTTCGTCGAGTGGCTGCAAGGGCAGATCGGGCAAGCGTGGTGGACCAAGCCGCTGTGAACGCGCCATGAATGACCGTGCAAGCAGCATCGACACCGTCGTCTTCGACATCGGCAATGTGCTCATCCCCTGGGACCCGCGATGGCTGTTCCGCAAGTTGCTGCCCGACGACGCGGCGATCGAGCGCTTCATGTCGGAGACGGACTTCCTGGCATGGAACGTCGCGCACGACGCGGGGCAGCCCTTTGCCGAGGGCATCGTCAGGCACGGGCAGGCTTTCCCGCACTACCGGCACCTGTTCGAAGCCTTCTTCGAGCGTTGGGAGGAGACCATCGGCGCGCCCATCGCCGGCACGGTGGCCTTGGCGCGCGAGTTGCGCGCCGCCGGCCATCGAACGCTCGCGCTGACCAACTTCTCGGCCGAGACCTTTCCGCGCGCCCTGCGGCTTCATCCTTTTCTTGACGAGTTCGAGGGCATCCTGGTCTCCGGCCGCGAGCGCCTGCTCAAACCCGACCCGGCCATCTACCTGCGGTTGTGCGAACGCTTTCGCGTCGAGCCGGCGCGCGCGCTGTTCATCGACGACAGCCTGCCCAACGTCGAGGGCGCCCGCTCGATCGGCATGCAGGGCGTGCACTTCGTGTCGGTCGATCAACTGCGCGACGAACTGAGGGGGCTCGGTGTCGTCGCCTGAGGCCGGCCGTCGCGGGCCTACGCTGCTGGTGCTGGCCGCCGGCATGGGGTCGCGATTCGGTGGCCTGAAGCAGTGCGAGCCCGTGGGCCCGATGGGCCAGACGCTGCTCGACTACTCGGTCTTCGACGCGCTGCGAGCCGGCTTCGAGCGGGTGGTGTTCGTCGTTCGCGAAGACTTTGCCGACGCCTTCGAGGCGGGCGTGGCAAAGCGCTACCGCGATCGGCTGCGGGTGGACTGTGTCTGCCAGCGCCCGGATGATCTGCCCGAGGGCTTGTCGCTGCCCCCCAGGGCCGCAGCAAGCCCTGGGGCACCGCGCACGCCGTGCTGGCCGCGCGCGACGCCATCGACAAGCCCTTCGCTGTGATCAACGCCGACGACTTCTACGGCCGGGAGGCCTTCCGTCAAGTGGCGCAGTTCTTCGCCACGGCCGACGCCGGCGCGCGCGGACGCGACCACTGCTGCATGGTCGGCTATGCCATCGCGCAGACGCTGTCGGACGGCGGCGGCGTCAACCGCGGCCTGTGCCTCGACGACGACGGCCTGCTGGCCGGCGTGCAGGAGCTGCGCGACATCGTCGCCGATGACCAAGGCCGCCTCACCGGCACCGACCTGCACGGCCAGCGCGTGGCCGTGGCCCGCGACGCCGTGGCCTCGATGAACTTCTGGGGCTTCACGCCGACGGTGTTCGAGCCGATGCAGCAGCACTTCGCCGAATTCCTGCGCCATCACGGCGGTGACCCGGCCGCCGAGTGCTACATCCCGAGCGTGGTCGATGCGCTGATCCGCGCGCAGCGCGCCGAGTGCCGGATCCTGCGCACGCCGGATCGCTGGTTCGGCATGACCTACCCCCACGACAAGCCCGGCTGCGTGCGCCGCCTGCGGGAACTGGTTGATGACGGCACTTACCCCAGCCTGCTTTGGCCCTGATCGTTGCTATCGTTGCGCTCCAACTCCGGAGGTGACGAGATGAACTCGATGCGCGCAATGCTGGCCGCCCTGGCCGTGACGGCACCGCTGGCGCTGCCGGCCCTGGCCCAGGAGCGGGTCACCATCTACTCGGCGGCGCCGCAGGATCTGCTCGACAAGGTGATCCCGGCGTTCGAGAAGTCGTCCAAGTTCAAGGTCGAGATCATCAAAGGCGGCTCGGGCGACCTCGTCAACCGCCTGAAGGCCGAGGCCGGACGCGCCACCGCCGATGTGCTGTTCAGCGTCTCCACCGACGTGGTCGAGGCCAACGGCAAGCTCTTTACCAAGTACACACCCGACAACGCCAAGTCCCTCTCCGACGCGTTCAAGGTCAATGACGCGGCCATCCCGTTCACGGGCGTGGCCACCGCGTTCGGCGTCAACACCAAGCAGTTGACTCCCGCGCAGTACCCGAAGACCTGGAGCGACCTCGGCAGCCCGATCTACAAGGGCAAGATCTCGGCCGGCCGGCCGGACAAGTCGGGCTCGGCCTTCATCCAGCTCGCGCTGATCCTGCAGATCCACGGCGAGGACAAGGGCTGGGGCATCTACAGCAAGATCCTCGACAACACCGTGCTGTCCAACAGCTCGGGGGCCGTCTCGAAGTTCGTCAACGACGGCGAAGCCATGGTGGGCCTGTCCAACGAGGACACCCTGCTGCGCTTCAAGGTCGGCGGTGGCCCGGTCGAACTGCTCTACCCGAGCGACGGCACCGCGGCGATCGCCGACGTGATGGCGCTCACCGCCACACCGGCCAACGCCGCGGGCGGCAAGGCCTTCATCGACTTCATGCTGTCCAAGGAAGCGCAGGAGATCCTCGACGCCGCGGGCCGGCGCTCGGTGCGCGCCGATGTGGTGCCCAAGAGCACGCTGACGCCGCTCGGCCAGCTCAAGCTGGTCAAGTACGACGACGACTGGGCGGGCGCCAACCGCGCGCGCATCCTGGCCAAGTGGAACGACCTGCTGCTCAACAAGAAGTGATGCGGCCGGCTGCGTTCGCAAGGCCATGAGCCATGTCCAGCTCAGGAACATCCGCAAGGCCTATGGCGCGCATGTCGCGCTGAAGGACGTCAGCGTCGACATCGCGCGCGGCGCGTTCTTCACGCTGCTGGGCCCCAGCGGCTGCGGCAAG
Source organism: uncultured beta proteobacterium (assembly GCA_963738605.1). GTDB lineage: Bacteria > Pseudomonadota > Gammaproteobacteria > Burkholderiales > Burkholderiaceae_C > CADEEN01. The sequence continues at coordinate 276,122 of CAVTXG010000005.1, read as the reverse complement.
ACCACGCTGCTGCGCGCGATCGCCGGCTTCCACCCGCTGGACGCCGGCGAGATCCTGCTCGAGGGCGAATCGATCGGCCATCTGGGCGCCCACCAGCGCCCGATCGGCATGGTGTTCCAGGACTACGCGGTGTTCCCGCACCTGAGCGTGTTCGACAACGTGGCCTTCGGGCTGGTGCAGCGCAAGCGGCCTTCGGCCGAGATCCGCGAGCGCGTCGGCGCGATCCTCGCCACCGTGCAGCTCGGCGAGCATGCGGCGCGCATGCCGCATCAGTTGAGCGGAGGCCAGCAGCAGCGCGTGGGTCTGGCCCGAGCGCTGGTGGTGCGACCCAAGGTGCTGTTGATGGACGAGCCGCTGTCCAACCTCGACGCCAAGCTGCGCGTCGACCTGCGGCGCGACATCCGCGCGCTGCAGCAGTCGCTGGACATCACCACGATCTACGTCACGCACGACCAGGAGGAGGCGCTGTCGATCTCCGACCAGGTCTGCGTGATGCACGACGGCGTGGTGCAGCAGGTCGACACGCCCTGGGCCCTGTACAACCGGCCGGCGAATCGCTTCGTCGCCACCTTCGTCGGCAGCAACAACTTCCTGCCGATCACGCCGACGCCGGACGGCCAAGCGCGGCTGCTGGGCCAGGCGTTCGATCCGGCCGCGGCCGGTCTGCCGGCGGCAGCCGGCCGGGTCGCGTCGGTGCGGCCCGAGAAGGTGCTCGTCGATGCGGTGCTCGACGCGCCCGGCGTGCAGGTCGCGGCGACGGTGCGCCAGGCCATGTTCGCTGGCCGTGAACTGCAGTTGACGCTCGATGTTCCCGGCCACGGCCCGATCGACGCGCTCGTGGCGCCGAGCACGTCGATGATGGCGCTGAAGCCCGGCGCCGCCGTCACGCTCGGCCTGCGCACGCGCGACCTGCTTTTCTTCACGCCGGGCGACAGCGGCGCGCGCCTGCCGTGAGCGCGCATGGCTGCTCCAAAGCGCTCGCCAACGGCGCGAAGGTTGCCCCATGAGCCAGCCCTCCGCACTGCCACGCGGGCACCGGCTGCTCGCGCGCGGCCTGCCGGATTTCTGGTCGGTGGTGATGGCGCTGGCCGTGTGCGTGATCGCGCTGCTGCTGGTGTGGCCGATCCTGCAGGTGCTGCGGCTGGGCCTTTTCGACCCCGACACTGCGGGCGTCTCCTTCGCCGGCTACGTCAAGTTGCTCACGCACCCGTACTACCTTGGCGCGCTGTGGAACACGGTGGCGGTGGGCGTGGGCGGCATGGTCGGCGCCTGCCTGCTGGGTGTGCCGCTGGCCTACTGCACGGCGCGCTACATCGTGGCCGGGCGCGGCGTGATCACGACGCTGGCGGTGCTGGCCCTCGTCTCACCGCCCTTCATCGGCGCGTACTCCTGGATCGTCGTGCTCGGCAACAACGGCTGGCTGACGAATCTGCTCAAGGGCTGGGGCATCGCCGTGCCGACGATCTACGGCATGGCCGGCATCATCCTGGTGTTCAGCCTGAAGTTCTTCCCCTTCGTCTATCTGATGACCGAAGGCGCGCTGCGCAACGTCAACCGCTCGTTCGAAGAGGCCGCCGAGAACCTGGGCTGCACGCGATGGCAGCGCTTGTTCAAGGTCACGCTGCCGCTGGTCTTTCCGGCCACCAGCTCCGGCGCCATCTTGTGCTTCGTGCTGTCGATCGCCGACTTCGGCACGCCGTCGATCATCGGCCGCGACTTCCGCACCCTGTCCACGCTGGCCTACAACCAGTACACCTCCGAGATGGGCGGCACGCCGACGATGGCGGTCAGCATCTCGATGCTGATGGTCGTCATCTCGATGGCGGCCGTCTTGCTGCAACGCCACCTGATCGGCAAGCGCCGCTACGCCGGATCGCTGACCAACCGTACGGCGCCGCGGCCGGTGCGCGGCCTGCAGGCACTGGCGGTGCACGCGCTGTGCTACGGCGTCGTCGCGCTGGCCACGCTGCCGATCGCAGTGGTGATCTACACCTCGTTCCTGCAGACCCAGGGCCCGGTGTTCAGCGGCGGCTTCGGCCTGAACAGCTACGCGCGGGTCATCAAGGAGGTGCCCGACGTGGTCTTCAACACCTTCAGCTTCTCGCTCGATTGCCACCTTGCTGATCACGCTGGCGGGCGGCCTCATGTCCTACGTCATCGTGCGCCGCGAGTCGAAGTGGGCGGGCTTCCTCGACGCGGTGCTGATGGTGCCCTACGTGGTGCCGGGCGTGGTCATGGCCATCGGCTTCCTGCTGACCTTCAACAAGCCGCCACTCGACCTGGTGGGCACGGGCGCGATCATCGTGCTGATCCTGTTCATCCGCCGCCTGCCCTACGGCGTGCGCGCCACCAGCGCGGTGCTGCGGCAGATCAAGCCGTCGATCGAGGAGGCGGCCATCGGCCTGGGCGCGTCGCCGGCCAAGGCCTTCTACAAGGTGACGGTGCCGCTGATGATGCCGGGCATCGTCGCCGGCGCGATGATGAGCTTCATCACCGCCATCAACGAGCTGTCGTCGACGCTGCTGTTGTACACCGCGCGCACGACGACGATGCCGGTCAAGGTCTACAGCGCCGTGCTCGACGGCGAGTTCGGCATCGCGGCGGCGCTCTCGACCCTGCTGCTGGCCAGCTCGGGCGTGTGCGTCTACTTTGTGCTGCGCTTCTCGCAGTCCAAGGAGGCTGCTTTCGTCTGAGTGCGCGGGAACAAGGGCCAAGCCACTGCGACGCGATGTCGGCAGTAAGCCGGAAACTCAACAAGACTCCAGATCGCGTTTGTGTCAGCGCAAAGAACGTATGCACAATGTCCACACGTCTGCTAAAGTAGCCGCATGAACTCGCCTTCCTCCACCGTCATCAACCTGCGCACGCCGGCCTCGCAGCGTGAGCTGATCGACCGCGCAGCGCAGCTGCAGGGCAAGAGCCGCACCGAGTTCATGCTCGAGGCCTCGCGCGAGAAAGCGCAGCAGGTGTTGCTCGACCAGACGCTCTTCAGAGTGACGCCAAAACAGTACAAGGCGTTCGTCGCCCTGATGGACGCCCCGCTCGGCAAGAACGTCGCACTGCAGCGGCTGCTGGCCAAGCGTTCGCCTTGGGAGAAGTGAACTGGCCGCGCTTGGGCCGCCGGTGCCGATCACCGTCGAGCACGACACCGCGTCGTTCAATTGCCGGCACGACTCGCTGAACCAGTGGCTGCGACGGCGCGCGCTGAACAACGCATCGAGCGGCGCCACGCGCACTTACGTCGTCTGCGCCGAGAGCCATCGCGTGGTGGGCTACTGCGCACTGGCCGCCGGTTCACTGGATGTCGAGTCGGCGCCGCCACGTTTGCGGCGCGACATGCCCGATCCGCTGCCGGTTGTCGTACTCGGGCGCCTGGCGGTGGATGACACCTGGTCCGGGCGCGGCGTCGGCAGCGGGCTGCTCAAGGATGCCGTTCTGCGCTCGCTTCAGGCCGCCGATCTCATTGGCGCCTGCGCTTTGTTGTGCCACGCGATCGACGCCGACGCCAAGGCGTTCTACGCAAGACACGGCTTCGTAGAGTCGCCGACGCAGGCGCTGACCATGATGCTCGGGCTGCGCCGCTGACGCAGGGGCAAAGAGGAGGTCCGATGGCCGCATCAGCGCCCTGGGTTCTGTCGCAAGTGCAAGTGGTTGCCGAGGCGGCGGCGACGATCGCCTTCGCGCTGTCGGGTGTGATCGAGGGCGCGCGCAAACGCCTCGACGCGGTGGGCATCTGCGTCGTCGGCGGCCTGGCGGCCTTCGGCGGCGGCACGATCCGCGACGTCCTGCTCGATCGTCGGCCGCTGTTCTGGATCGAGCATGCGGGCTGGATCTGGGTCTTGCTCGCGCTGTGCATCGGCGCGATGGTGTTCATGCGGGCGCGCCACTTGGAGCCGACCGAGCGTGCAATGCAGTGGCCCGATGCGCTCGGCCTCGGCCTGTTCACCGCCAGCGGCACCCAGATCGCGCTCGACGCCGGCATGCCCAGCGTCGTCGCCGTGGTGCTCGGCCTGGTCACCGCAGTCTTCGGTGGCGTGTTGCGGGACATCGTCTGCAACGAGATCCCGAGCGCATTCAGCGACCATCGCCCCTACGCGATCTGCTCGTTCGCCGGCGCTTGGGTGATGGTGGCAGCTCATGCCGCGAACGTCCCCGACTGGCTCGCGGTGCTGATGGCGGCCGCCACCGCAAGCGCACTGCGCGTGGCCGCAGTCGTATGGGACTGGCGACTCCCGGCCTGGCAAGCGTCGGCGCCACCGTAGCGCGGACGTGCAACAAAGGGCCGGGCGTCGCCGCCAGCCCTTGATTCATCTACCGAATTTGGTAGGCGCGATTGGACTCGAACCAACGACCCCCACCATGTCAAGGTGGTGCTCTAACCAGCTGAGCTACGCGCCTGAGGAGCCAGGATTCTAAGCGCAGTCGGCGTGGGCGCGCCACGCGGCGTCGACTGCGCCGAAACTGCGGCCCTGCGGGTGAATCGAAGGCGGCTGGCGCGCCGCAAGGGCAAATACAAGTGACCAAACCGATGTACGCAGCCGGAGCGCCGGGCTTCGACTACTTCTGGCCTCAGTTCGGCCTGGATGGATGTCCACGCTTGGAAGGACTGCGCGTCCTGGAGGTTGGCTGCGGCTTCGGCAGCCGCTGTTTCGAGGCCGCCGGCCATGGCGCCGAACAGGTCGTCGGCATCGACACGATCGGCTACCACGTCGACTCCGCGACAGCGCGGCGCGACAGCGAGTATCCGCAACTGGCCGGTGTCGTCGAGTTTCGTCACGGCCCTATCGAGGATCTGCCCGACGGCGGCTTCGACGTCATCATTTCGGAGAGCGCCTTCGAGCACATCATGAATGTCGATGTCGTGCTCGAGCAGATGCACAGCAAGTTGCGGCCCGCGGGCAAGGCCTACATCGCTTTCGGGCCGCTGTACCACAGCCCCTACGGCGACCACGGTTGGTTGCGCGCGGCCCTGCCCTTTTCCGAACACCTGTCGTGGCCCTGGGGCCATCTGCTGGTGCCTGAGCGCATCCTCTTCGAGCGCCTGCACCGCTTGAAGGGCCTGCCGCTCTACCGCCAGACGCATGATTGGGCCTACATGGACCTGAACAAGCTGACGATCCACGACTACGAACGGCTGTTCGCGCAAAGCGGCCTGGAGATTCGACACTTCGAAACCAACGTCGCCTACAGCCGCCTGGGAAAGACGGTGCGCCTCGTCAGTCGAGTCGCGCCCTTCCTGAGGAAATACCTGACCTTCAACCTCTGCGCCGTTCTGGGTTCGCGCCACTGAGCGTCGGCGGCCTCAGCGCCGCCGCGCCGAACGCACACCCAAGACCTGCGCCACCTGCTTCAACACCTGCGCCAGCCTTTCGGTGCCTGCCACCTCGACAGTGAAGGTCATCCATGCCGTGGGCGTGCCGCCCGAACGCAGGCTTTGCGTATGCGCGCCGGTGACGTTGACCTTCTCCTTGGCGAAGACTTCAGTGATGTCGCGCAGCAGTCCCGGCCGGTCCTGCGCCTCGACAAGCACGTCGATCGGATAGAGCGCGCCGTCGCGCGGCGCAGCGCCCCATTCCACTGCGATGACGCGCTCCGGATCGCGCTCGCGCATGTTTCGCAGGTTGCTGCAGTTGCGGCGGTGGATCGCCACGCCCTTGCCGCGCGTGACGAAGCCATCGATCGCATCCGGCGGCGCCGGGCGACAGCAGCGCGCCAGGTTGGTCAGCAGCGAATCGATGCCGACGACGAGCACGCCGCCGCTGCGCGCCGCATTGCCGGCGCGCGACGGCTTGAGCAGCGGCGCGTCTTCAAGCGGCGCCGCCGGCGCGGGACGCAGCACCTGCTCGATGTGGCGCAGCGAAAACTCGTCCTTGCCCACCACCTCGTACAGACCCTCGGCGCTCTTGAAGCCGAGTTGCGCGGCGAGCTCGTCGCGCTCGACGGCCGTCTTGCCTTCGCGTTGCAGCAGCTTCTCGACGAGTTCGCGGCCGCGCGCGATGGTCTGTGCCTGCGCCTGCGCGTTGAACCAGGCGCGCACCTTGGCGCGCGCGCGCTGGCCGGCGAGAAAACCGAGCTCGGGATTCAACCAATCGAGCGAGGGACCGCCCTCCTTCGTCGCCGTGATCTCGACGGTCTGGCCGTTGCTCAGTGCCGTGTTCAGCGGCACCAGCGCGCCGTCGACGCGCGCGCCGCGGCAGCGGTGGCCGAGATCGGTGTGCAGCGCGTAGGCGAAGTCGATCGGCGTCGCGCCCGCGGCCAGCTCGACCACCGTGGCCTGCGGTGTGAAGACGTAGATGCGTTCGTCGCTGGCTTGCGCATCGGCGTCGGCCGCGGCGAAGTCGCGCTCCCAGGCCAGCAGCTGGCGCAGCACGGCTTTGCGCGCCGCTGCAATCTGCTCGTCGCTGTTGCTGCGCGCGCTGCCTTCTTTGTAGGCCCAATGCGCGGCGACGCCGAACTCGGCATGCTCGTGCATCGCGCGCGTGCGGATCTGGATCTCGATGGCGCGGCCTTCGTCGTTGCGGATCACGGTGTGCAGCGACTGGTAGCCGTTGGGTTTGGGCTTGGCGATGTAGTCGTCGAACTCGCCCGACAGCGCCGGCCAGCGCTCGTGTACACGAGCCAGCACCGCGTAGCAGGCATCGATATCGGCGACGATGACGCGCAGCGCCGCCAGGTCCATGACGCGGTCGATGGCGACATGCTTGGCCTGCATCTTCTTCCAGATGCTGTACAGGTGCTTGGGCCGACCCTGTACTTCCGCCGCCAGGCCGTGCGACTTCAGATGTTCGATCAGCGCGCTGCGAAAGACCTGCACCGCGGCTTCGCGGCCGATGCGGGTCTCGTCCAGGCCGCGCGCGACCTGCTGGTAGTCGCCGGGCTGCAGGAAGCGGAACGCCAGGTCTTCCAGCTCCCACTTGATCTGCCAGATGCCCAGGCGATTGGCCAGCGGCGCGAACACGGTCTGCGATTCGAGCGCCACCTCCTGCGGGCACGGCACGCGCGCAGCCGCGTGCCAACGCAGCGTCTGCAGGCGCGAGGCCAGGCGCAGCAGCACCACGCGCAGGTCGCGCGAGAAGGCCAGCAGCATCTTGCGCACGCGCTCGGTCTGCTCGGCCTGCGCCTGCTTGTCGCCGATCACGGCCGCGCCGCGCGCCGCGCGCTGGATCTGCACCAGCTTGCGAGTGTGCTCGACCAGCGCCGCGTACGACGCGCCGAAGGCCTTGCCGATGACCTCTTCGGGCCGCTGCAACCAATCGGCCGCATAGACGAGATAGGCCGCTGCCTGCATCGCCGGCGCTGCACCGATCGCGGCGAGAACTTGCGCCACGCCGTCGGCGTGCGCCAGCGCGTTCTCGCCGGTGTCGAGCGCGTGCTCGGCCAACAACGGCTCGGCGAAAGCGCGCGCGCGCGTCAGCGCCGCGTTGCCGTCGGGCTGCGGCTCGGCCGCGAGCGCCACGATCGGCGCCGCGTCGTCGGCGCGCGCCAGCGGAGTCGTCGTCTTCACGGCGACAACAAGAACTCGCGCACCGCCGCCACCTGCTCGGGCTGCACCAGCATCGGCGCGTGGCCGACGCCGTCGAACTGCACGAACTTCGCACGGGGACCGCGCTGCGTCATCGCCTGCGCGGTGGCCGGCGAGAGCAGATCGCTGACCGCCCCACGCAACAGCAGCGTCGGCAGCGTCAGCGCATCCCAGGCTTGCCACAGCATCGCCTCGCCGGCCTGCGCCATCGCCGGCGTCACCGCCTTGAACGGCAGCGCGATCGACGGATCGCTGCGCGGCTTCAGCACATCGCCGTCGCGCTTCAACTGCGGCTCGGTCAGCGCCAGCCACTGCTCGCGCGTGTGCGGGCCGAAGCCCTGCGAGATCTGCCACAGCGCATCGGCCGCTTCGTCGAGCGTGCGCCACTGTGCCGGCTGGCCGACATAGCCGCCGATGCGCGCGATCGCGGCCGGCTCGAGGGTCGGGCCGACATCGTTGATGACGAAACGGCGCAGCGGCGATCCGGATTTTGGGCCCCCAAGGTCGCCGCTTTGCGGCGCCCGCCCCCCCGAGGGGGAGCCGGCAGGCTCGGGGCGGCCCGTCGCCTGCCGCAATGCCGCCACACCGAGGCCGATCAAGCCGCCCATCGACGTGCCGACCCAATCCACCTGCTGCGCGTCGAGCCGCGCCAGCAGCGTCACCATGTCGGCGACGTACTGCGGGATGCCGTAGAGCATCGGGTCGGCCAGCCACTCGGAGCGGCCGCGGCCGACGACATCGGGGCAGACCACGCGCACCTGGCCGCACAGCGAGCGCGCCAGCGTATCGAAGTCGCGGCCCTGGCGCGTCAGCCCATGCGCGCAGACGACGACGTGCGGGTTTGCAGCGTCGCCCCATTCCCAGTACGCCATGCGGTGCAGGCCGCGATTGTCCAGACACTGCACGTGGTTGAGGCGCGGATCGTTGGTCATCGGTGGCTCCATCTTGATAATCGATGCTATCAACGACTGGAGAACGATCTTGCTCACGGGAAAAACCGCACTCGTCACCGGCTCGACCAGCGGCATCGGTCTGGGCATCGCCAAGGCGCTGGCCATGCATGGCGCCAACGTCGTGCTCAACGGTTTCGGCGATGTCGATGCGGCCAAGGCCGCGTTCCGCGGCATCGACGCCGAAATCGGCTACCACCCGGCCGACATGGGCAAGCCCGATCAGATCGCCGACATGATCGACTACGCCCAGCGCACGCTCGGCGGCCACCTCGACATCCTGGTCAACAACGCCGGCATCCAGCATGTGGCGCCGGTGGAGGACTTTCCGCCCGAGAAGTGGGATGCGATCATCGCCATCAACCTGACCTCGGCCTTCCATACGACGCGCCTGGCGCTGCCGCAGATGAGGGCCCGCAACTGGGGACGCATCCTCAACGTGGCCTCGACGCATGGCCTGGTGGCCTCGGCGCAGAAGAGCGCGTATGTCGCATCCAAGCACGGCATCGTCGGCTTCACCAAGTCGATCGCGTTGGAGACGGCGACGACGGGCATCACCGTCAATGCGATCTGCCCGGGCTGGGTGCTGACACCGCTGGTGCAGAAGCAGGTCGATGCGCGCGCTGCCGCCGAGGGCGTGGACGATGCCGAAGCCAAGCGACGCTTGCTTGCGGAGAAGCAGCCGTCCTTGCAGTTCACGACGCCGGAGCAGTTGGGAGAGTTGGCGGTGTTTTTGTGCACGCCGGCGGCAGACAACATCCGCGGCGCTTCTTTCAACGTGGATGGGGGTTGGGCGGCGCAATAGATCCCGTTCGGGCTGAGCCTGTCGAAGCCCTTCGACAAGCTCAGGGCGCACGGAATGGCTACCGCGTCATCTGAGCGGACCCGCTCACCGTGGCGCTGACTTCGCCTTTGCCCGCCTCGGTCGGCAACGATTCCTCAGCGCTCATCGACTTGGCGCGCGACATCGTCACGACGCGCACACGCCCACCGTCCGGCTCGTTGGTGGCGACGTTGACCTCGCGCACCGTGAACCCGCCGTAGCCGAACTGCTGGCTCATCTGCTGCGCCCTGGCGCGCCAGTCGGCGATCGCGCGCGCGCTGACCTCGGCCTCGACCTTCTCACGCGCTTCCTTCGACAGCGTGTAGCCGACGCTGGCGATGCTCATCGTCGTGATGCGCCCGGTGAGCTGCGCGATCGCCGCGGCGTCCTTGCCCTGCACCTGCAGCTCGGCCGTGCCTTGCCAGCCGATGATCGTCGGCTGGCCGCTGGCCTTCGGGTTGCCGTACCGCGGGTAGAGCGCGAAGTTGCCGGTCTGCACTTCCACCTGCCCCGGTCGCGCGATCTTCTTCGCCTCGGCCAGTGCCGCATCGAGCGCCTGCTTCAGCGCCGACTGCACGGCCTGCGCATCGCTGCCGTCGCGCGTGGTGTTGAAGACCACCCCGAGCACGTCCTTGATCACTTCGACCGAGGCCGACGCCGTCAGCGTGAGCACGCCCGACGGTGGCGGCAAGGTCTGCGCGAATGCAGGACCGGTGCCGGCCAAAGCGGCCACCAGCGCGAGGTTGCGGATCGTCAGGGACATCGCAGGACTCCTTTCGAAAGTACGCCTTGCTGCTTTTGCAAGGGCTTGTTAACTATCACCGGCAAGACTTGTAACTCCAGGTCAGACGGCATTTTTTGGCCTTTCTGACTTGTAACATCAGCCGCAGTTACAAATCCAGGAGCCCTGCGATGAACGCACCCGCCCAATCCCGAGCCGACCGCATCGTCGTCGTCGACGACGATGCCCGCATCCGCGACCTGCTGCGCCGCTACCTCACGCAGGAAGGCTTCGAGGTGCTGCTGGCCGAGGATGCCAAGGCGCTGAACCGGCTGCTGACGCGCGAGACGATCGACCTGATCGTGCTCGACCTGATGCTGCCCGGCGAAGACGGCCTGTCGATCTGCCGACGCCTGCGCGCGGCCAACGACGTGACGCCGATCATCATGCTCACCGCCAAGGTCGAGGACGTGGATCGCATCGTCGGCCTCGAAGTCGGCGCCGACGACTACCTGCCCAAGCCCTTCAACCCGCGCGAATTGCTGGCGCGCATCCATGCGGTGCTGCGACGCCGCCCGGCGATGGAAGCGCCAGGCGCACCCGCCAAGGAGCAGCAGACCGTGACCTTCGGGCCGTTCGAATTCGACCTGTCGCTGCGCCGACTGACGAAGGACGGCGAGCAGATCGCGCTGACCACCGGCGAGTTCTCGATGCTGAAGGCCTTGGTGCGGCACCCGCGCCAGCCCTTGTCGCGCGACAAGCTGGCGCAACTGGCGCGCGGTCGCGAGTTCGAGCCCTTCGACCGAAGCCTCGATGTGCAGATCAGCCGCCTGCGCAAGATGATCGAGCCCGATCCGAGCCAGCCGCGCTACATCCAGACGGTGTGGGGCGTCGGGTACGTGTTCGTGCCGGACGGCACCGTCATGACGACCCCCGGCGCGGGCCGCTGAAAGCGGCTTGGCGCCGCGCCCCAGGCGCAGGAGTGCGCCGCCTTTCGGCGCTTGGGGCTTGCCGGGCCTTGCTTGGGAGCGGCCCGGCGCGGGCGGCCCGGCGTGGTGGCCCGGCGACCGCTCGCAACAAGCCCCCGGAATTCGGCACCAACACTTCCTTCGCCCTGGCTCATGCCCAAACCCCCCGCCCTCGGCCTCACCCTCTTCTCGCGCACCTTCTTCCTGCTCGCGCTGCTGCTGGGCGCTGGCATCTTCGCGTGGATCCAGACGCTGCGCTCGCTCGAGCTCGAGCCGCGCGCGGTGCAGGCCGCGCAGCAGGTGGCGAGCCTGGTGAACCTGTCGCGTGAGGCGCTGCGCTACACCGACGGCATCAACCGCGTCGCCGTGGTCAAGACCATGACCGACCGTGACTCGCTGCGCGTGCTGCCGCGCGAGCCGCTCGACCGATGGGAGCCGTTCGAGGTCGATCGCTTCACCAAGCGCGTCGGCGCCGAGTTGCGCGCGCGGCTCGAACCCGAAACCGTGATCGGGCGCAGCGTCAACGGCAACCCGGGGCTGTGGGTCGGCTTTTCCATCGACAAGGACCGCTTCTGGCTGCAGGCCGATCTGGCACGCGTCGAGCCATTGACGCCTGGCACCTGGTTCATCTGGGTCGGCACCGCGCTGATGGCGACGTTGATCGGCTCGGTCATGATCGCTCGCCTCATCAACCAACCCTTGCGCGACCTCAGCTTTGCCGCCAGCCGCATTCGCGAGGGCGATTTCGACTCGGTGCTCGACGAGACCACACTGACGTCGGAGATTCGCGAGGTCAACGTCGGCTTCAACCGCATGGCGCGCGAGCTGGCCAAGGTCGAGGAGGACCGTGCCGTCATGCTCGCCGGCATCAGCCACGACCTGCGCACGCCGCTGGCGCGGCTGCGCCTGGAAGTGGAGATGAGCGTCAGCGACGAAGAGGCGCAACGCAACATGGCGCTGGACATCGACCAGCTCGACGCCATCATCGACAAGTTCATGGACTACGCGCGCCCCGGCGACGCCAAGCTCGTGCCGGTGAACCTGGCGCAGCTGGTGGACAAGGAGATCGCCACCTTCCGCGACCCGAAGGAGATCCGCATCGCGGCGCGCCTGGCGATCGACCTGCGCGTCATGGCCGACGAGATCGAGCTCGGCCGCGTCTTCGGCAACCTGTTCGAGAACGCGCGGCGCTATGGCCGCACGACCAACACCGGCATCGCGGCGGTCAACGTCACCTATGCCCGATCCGGGCCGTGGATCATCGTCAGCGTTCGCGACCACGGCCCCGGCGTCGCGCCGGAAAAGCTGGCGCAGCTGACCACGCCGTTCTACCGCGGCGATGCCGCGCGCACCGCCGCCACCGGCGCCGGGCTGGGGCTGGCGATCGTCGAGAAGGCGGTGCAGCGCATGGGCGGGCAGTTCGACATCGACAACGCGCCGGACGGCGGGTTGCTGGCGCACATCCGGCTCAAGCGCGTGCCTTGATATGAGCCCCCGGCCGCGGCGTACCGCGGCCACCCCCCGCGGGGGTGCTCGCCCGGCTCCGGAGCGGCCGAGCGCTCGGGCGAGCCTGAGCCCCCGGCCGCGGCGTACCGCGGCCACCCCCCGCGGGGGTGCTCGCCCGGCTCCGGAGCGGCCGAGCGCTCGGGCGAGCCTGAGCCCCCGGCCGCGGCGTACCGCGGCCACCCCCCGCGGGGGTGCTCGCCCGGCTCCGGAGCGGCCGAGCGCTCGGGCGAGCCTGAGCCCCCGGCCGCGGCGTACCGCGGCCACCCCCCGCGGGGGTGCTCGCCCGGCTCCGGAGCGGCCGAGCGCTCGGGCGAGCCTGAGCCCCCGGCCGCGGCGTACCGCGGCCACCCCCCGCGGGGGTGCTCGCCCGGCTCCGGAGCGGCCGAGCGCTCGGGCGAGCCTGAGCCCCCGGCCGCGGCGTACCGCGGCCACCCCCCGCGGGGGTGCTCGCCCGGCTCCGGAGCGGCCGAGCGCTCGGGCGAGCCTGAGCCCCCGGCCGCGGCGTACCGCGGCCACCCCCCGCGGGGGTGCTCGCCCGGCTCCGGAGCGGCCGAGCGCTCGGGCGAGCCTGAGCCCCCGGCCGCGGCGTACCGCGGCCACCCCCCGCGGGGGTGCTCGCCCGGCTCCGGAGCGGCCGAGCGCTCGGGCGAGCCGCGCTACTAGCGGCGTACGAGCAGTACCGCTGCATGCGCCTCGATCGCGCGCCCCTCGCCCACCGGCCCCATCTTTTCCGCGGTCTTGGCCTTGACGTTGACCTGATCGAGCGCGATGCCGAGAACAGCCGCGAGCCGCTCGCACATCGCGCCGATGTGCAGCGCCAGCTTCGGCGCCTGCGCGACGATGGTGCTGTCGATGTTGCCGATCTCGAAGCCGGCTTCGCGCACACGCCGCGCGGCCTCGGCCAGCAGCACCATGGAGTCAGCGCCCTTGAAGCGCGCGTCGGTGTCGGGAAAGTGTCGGCCGATATCGCCCAGCGCCGCGGCGCCGAACAGCGCATCGGTGATCGCATGCGCCAGCGCATCGGCGTCGCTGTGACCGTCAAGGCCCTTGTCGTGCGGCACGTGCACGCCGCCGAGGATCAACGGGCGGCCGGCGACCAGCGCGTGAATGTCCCAGCCTTCGCCCAGCCGCAGGTTCGTCGATGACATTTCGGTTCCTTGGATGCGCGCGAGCACGCGCTCGGCTCGCGCGAAGTCTTCGGCAAACGTCAGCTTGAAGTTGTCGACGTCGCCCGGCACCAGGCGCGGCGCGAGGCCGAGTGCCTCGACCGCACTGGCGTCGTCGGTGACGCCGTCGCCGGCCCGCGTCAACGCTTCGCGCAGGCGGCCGATGCGAAACATCTGCGGCGTCTGCGCCGCCCACTTGCCGGCGCGGTCGATCGTCGCGCCGACACGGCCGTCGGCGGCCGCCGCCTTGAGCGTGTCCGACAGCGGCAGCGCGAGCAGCCCGCCGACCGCATCGTCGATGCAGGCGTCGATCAGCCGCTCGATCCACGCCGGCTGCACCAGACAGCGCGCCGCGTCGTGCACCAGCACCCAGTCGCGGTCGTGCGCGCCGTGGCGGCGCAGGGCATCGAGCCCAGCCGCGACGCTGGCCGCGCGCGTGGCGCCGCCGACGCGTTCGACGATGCCGTCGAACCCCGGTGCGGCGGACTCGAACTGCGCATCGTCGGGCGCCAGCACGACGAGCGTGCGCACGATGCGCGGCACACGCGCCAGCGCTGCCAGCGTGTGGGCCACCACACTGCGCCCCGCCACCCTCACGTACTGCTTCGGGCCTGGCGATGCCGCGCGCGAGCCGCTGCCGGCGCAGGGCACGAGAGCGAAGCAGCGAGCGCTTGTCATGCAGCAATTCTAGAATCCGCGCCTTCATGCTCCTGCCATCGATCGCTCCGGGCAAACGCTTCACCCTGCCCCGCCCTGTCGGCTCGGCCGACGCGCTGCTGATCGCGCGCCATGCGCAGCGTGGTGGCGTCACCGCCGTGATCACCGCCGAGCCGGCCGATGCACAACGCCTGGCCGACGAGTTGCCGTTCTTCGCGCCCGGGCTGCGCGTGGCCGTCTTTCCGGATTGGGAGACGCTGCCCTACGACACCTTCAGCCCGCACCAGGACCTGATCAGCGAGCGCCTGGCCACGCTCTGGCACTTGTGGACGGGCAAGGACGTCGACGTGGTGCTGCTGCCCGCCACCACCGCGCTGACGCGCTTGGCGCCGCCCTCGTTCCTGGCGGCCACCACCTTCCAGTTCAAGCAGAAGGACAAGCTCGACGAAGCGTCGCTCAAGGCGCAGCTCACGCTCGCCGGCTATTCGCATGTGAGCCAGGTGGTCTCGCCCGGCGAGTACGCAGTGCGCGGCGGACTGATCGATCTGTTCCCGATGGGCTCGGCGGTGCCGTATCGCGTGGACCTGTTCGGCGACGAGATCGATTCGATCCGCACCTTCGACCCGGACTCGCAGCGCAGCCTGTACCCGGTGCCCGAAGTGCGCTTGCTGCCCGGCCGCGAGTTTCCGCTCGACGACAAGGCGCGCGCGACCTTCCGCTCGCGTTGGCGCGAAAAAATGGAAGGCGACCCGACCAAGAGCCGCATCTACAAGGACTTGGGCGCGGGCATCGCCACCGCGGGCATCGAGTACTTCCTGCCGCTGTTCTTCGAGCAGACGGCGACGATCTTCGACTACCTGCGCGGCGGCCCCGCCGGGCCGTCCCAAGGGGCCGCGCTCCCCTCGGGGGACGGTGCCCGCGAAGCGGGTGCCAAGGGGCTCTCAATTGCCTCCGTGGTGTTGCACGGCGAGATCGACGCGGCGCTGATTCGCTTCTGGACCGACACACGCGAGCGCCATCGCTTCCTGCAGCACGACCCGGAGCGGCCGATCCTTTCGCCGGAAGAGATCTTCCTGCGCAGCGAAGACTTCTTCGCGCTCACGCACGCGCATGCGACCTTGGTACTGCGCGGCGCGGAGCCGGTCGAATACGCCCGGCCCTTGCCTGCCGTGGCCATCGATCGCAACGCCACCGAGCCGCTGAAGGCACTCGAACAGCACCTGGCCACGACCACGGCCCGCGTCTTGATCGTCGCCGAAAGCGAAGGCCGCCGCGAGAGCCTGCTCGACCTGCTGCGCGACCATCACATTGCGGTGCCGGCCGTGGCGACGCTCGCCGAGTTCGAAGGCAACGACGAAAAGGTCGCGATCGTCGCCGCGCCGCTGGCCGCGGGATTCCACTGGCAGCGCGAAGGCGGTGCCACAGCGATCCAGTTCCTCACCGAGACCGAGCTCTTCGCCACCGCGCCGACGGCACGCCGACGCAAGAAGCAGGAACAGGTCAGCGACGTTGAAGCGCTGATCAAGGACCTGTCGGAGCTGAAGATCGGCGACCCGGTGGTGCATGTGAATCACGGCATCGGCCGCTACCAGGGCTTGCTCAACATCGACTTGGGCGATGGTCCGTGCGAGTTCCTGCACCTCGAGTACGCCGACAAGGCCACGCTCTACGTGCCGGTGTCGCAGCTGCACCTGATCGCGCGCTACACCGGCGTGTCGGCCGAAGAGGCGCCGCTGCACAAGCTCGGTTCGGGGCAATGGGAGAAGGCCAAACGCCGCGCCGCCGAGCAGGTGCGCGACACCGCGGCCGAACTGCTCGCACTGTACGCACGCCGCGCCGCAAGACAAGGCCACGCGCACCGCTATTCGGCGCACGACTACGAAGCTTTCGCCGCGAGCTTCGGTTTCGAGGAAACGGCCGACCAGCGCGCCGCGATCCACGCCGTGATCCAGGACATGGTGAGCCCCAAGCCGATGGACCGGCTGGTCTGCGGCGACGTCGGCTTCGGCAAGACCGAAGTCGCGCTGCGCGCGGCCTTCGTCGCCGTGCTCGGCGGCAAGCAGGTGGCGATCCTCGCGCCGACGACGCTGCTCGCCGAGCAGCACTACCAGACGATCGTCGACCGCTTCGGGCCGTGGCCGGTGAAGGTGGCCGAGCTGTCGCGCTTTCGAACGAGCAAGGAAATCAAGGCGTCGCTCGAAGGCCTGGCCAGCGGCGCGATCGACATCGTCGTCGGCACGCACAAGCTGCTGTCGGCCGACGTCGAAGTTCTCGCACCTGGGCCTCCTGGTCATCGACGAAGAGCACCGCTTCGGCGTGCGCCACAAGGAAGCGATCAAGGCCCTGCGCAGCGAGGTCGATGTGCTCACGCTCACCGCCACGCCGATCCCGCGCACGCTCGGCATGGCACTCGAAGGTTTGCGCGATCTGTCGGTGATCGCCACCGCACCGCAACGGCGCCTCGCGATCAAGACCTTCGTGCGCAACGAGAGCTTGGGCACGATCCGCGAGGCGGTGCTGCGCGAGTTGAAGCGCGGCGGCCAGGTCTACTTCCTGCACAACGATGTCGAGACCATCGAGCACCGCCGCAGCAAGC
Source organism: uncultured beta proteobacterium (assembly GCA_963738605.1). Lineage (GTDB taxonomy): Bacteria > Pseudomonadota > Gammaproteobacteria > Burkholderiales > Burkholderiaceae_C > CADEEN01. The sequence goes on along the minus strand of CAVTXG010000005.1, from coordinate 259,213 downwards.
TGGCCGAGCTGCTGCCCGAGGCGCGCATCGCAGTGGCGCACGGCCAGATGCGCGAGCGCGATCTGGAAAGCGTGATGCGCGAGTTCGTCGCCGGCAAGCACAACGTGCTGCTGTGCTCGACCATCATCGAGACCGGCATCGATGTCGCCAGCGCCAACACCATCGTCATCAGCCGCGCCGACAAGTTCGGCCTGGCGCAACTGCATCAGCTGCGCGGCCGCGTCGGCCGCTCGCACCACCAGGCCTATGCCTACCTGCTGGTGCCCGATGTCGAGGCCCTGACCAAGCAGGCCGGGCAGCGGCTCGAAGCGATCCAGCAGATGGAAGAGCTCGGCAGCGGTTTCTATCTGGCGATGCACGACCTCGAAATCCGCGGCGCCGGCGAGGTGCTGGGTGATCACCAGAGCGGCAACATGATGGAAGTCGGCTTCCAGCTCTACAACGACATGCTGGCCGAAGCGGTGCGATCGTTGAAGGCGGGCCGCGAGCCCGATCTGCTCTCACCGATGGGCGGCCTGTTCGGTGCGGCCACCGAGATCAACCTGCACGCGCCCGCGCTGCTGCCCGATGCCTACTGCGGCGACGTGCATGCGCGGCTGTCGCTCTACAAGCGCCTGGCATCGGCCGAGAGCGCCGAGCGCATCGACGCGCTGCTCGAAGAGGTGACGGACCGCTTCGGCAAGCTGCCCGCGCAAGGCCAGACGCTGTTCGACACGCACCGCCTGCGCGTGCTGGCCAAGCCCTACGGCGTGATCAAGGTCGATGCCGGGCCGAAGCTCTCGGTCATCGGCTTCCGGCCGAATCCGCCGGTGGACGCAGCGCGCATCATCGAGCTGGTGCAGAAGAACCGCCACATCAAACTCGCCGGCAACGACAAGCTGCGCATCGAGCGCGAGTTGGCGTCGCCGGGCGAGCGTGCGCAGCAGGTGCGCGATGTGTTGAGGGCGTTGGGGGCGCCGGTAAAGCAGCCGGCGTAGGCCACTGACGCCGTTGCCGCTAAGTCGTTGATACTGGCGGCCCGCCTAGATGCTGCGCACTCAGATGGTTCGACGAGCGGTCGATGCTCCTGGTGGCCAACCAAATCCGAACACGGACAAGATTCTCGCACTGCTGTTCGCCTTCGATTCAGCGTGGGGCGCGAAGGCGACGGCCTATCTTGTGGACGCGCGAAAGGAGAGCATCAATAGCCTCGTTGCGGTACGCCACAAGATCGCACACGGCGAGTCTGTCGGCACGAGCCTCTATCAAGTGAAGCTCCAGTACGCGATGGTCCTCGAGGTGGTTGCCTTCCTTGCTGATCTCATGGAGCCCAACTGAAGCCCCTCCTGGATCTCAATGTCGCAATGTCGATGCGCAGCGTCACTCCTTCGCGCGCAGCGGTTTCATCACTTTGTCGGTACGCCAGCGCACGTCGGGGTCGCCCCGCACCGCAGCGACGCGGTACCCGCGCCTGTTGCCCTGAACTTCTTCGACCTGCGACCTGCGACCTCGAGCGGCGAACGGCGAACGGCGAACGGCGAACGGCGGCAAACGTGATCTCGCCGAACGCGCCCTATTACTTCGTAGCGATCAGGCCGGCATTGCCGTCAAACACAGCAGGATGCCGGCGCGCCTATGTCGATGGCAGCTTCGTCACGTCGAAAGAAGTGCCGGGCGACTTCGATGGTTGTTGGGACCACGTCGGCGTGGACTTTGATGCGCTGGACCCGGTGCTGCTTGACTTTGACGGTCACCGAGAAGCGCAGAAGGCCAAGTTCGAGGGCGAGATGTTCATCGCCGACGCACCGGGAAACCCCTTCCTGGAGTTCTTTCAGCTGGACCGCGACGGTCGGCCCAAGGGCATCATTCAGATCAACCTGGCAGAGATCGCATCATGATCACCAACGAACGGCAGTATCTGATCACGCAAGCACAAGCGGCGAAGTTCCGTGAAGCGCTGGCCGTCACGCCCGCCGTGGGCTTGCATCCGAAGGCGCTCAAGGCCATGCGCGATGGCGCGCGCAGTCAACTCGCTGAACTCGAAGAGCAGCTCGCGGAGTACGACGCCTTGCGCACAGGCAAGGTTGTGTCGTTCAAGATGGATTCGATCACCGGCATCGGTGATGCCCTGGTCAAGGCGCGCATCATTCGCCAGCTCACGCACAAGGCGCTGGCCGAGAGAATGGATCTGGCGGAGCAACAGATTCAGCGCTACGAAGCCACACGCTATGCCGGCGTGTCGATCGAGCGCTTGCAGGCCGTGGCCGACGCTCTGAACCTGCGCGTCGACGAAGTATTCACGCTCGAGAAGGAGTGAGCGGCAAAGTTGGCTGCGCGGTGCGCTTGAGCCAGGATTTCATGGTGAGGTCCTTGGGGTGGTTGAACACAGACCTCACTGTGACCAGGCGCTCGCCGCACGTCCTTTCGCCGCGGTATCGCTGCGTAACGTTTCTTGTCGCGCGGTGCTCAGACCGTGGCCGGCTCCTGCAGCAATGCAACGACGCGCCAGCCTTCAAGGCCGCGACCACGTCCGACTGCGTCACCATGCCGCGAGGGCAGCATGCGGTGCGGGTAACGATGGCGCGACACGACCTTGTGAAAGAAGTAGGCCGTCGCCGTGAACAGCACGGCATTGAGCAGCACCGGCACCAGAACAGCGACGGCCATCGCCGCCGGCCAGAAAGCGCGCAGCCTTTGGATTGCGGACCCGGCCGCAGGCGTTGAAGCATCCATGCCGGAAGTATCGGCGCGGCGGCGCACGGATAATCGAGCCGATGGCATCCGCTGCTTCGAGCTCCCAGTCGCCCGCCGGTCTTGTGTTGCGCAAGCTCACGCCGCCGCGGGCATTGGCCGACTTCAAGCTGATCGCGTTCGACATGGACTCGACGCTGATCAACATCGAGTGCGTCGACGAGATCGCCGACGCCGCCGGCCGCAAGGCCGAGGTGGCCGCAATCACCGAAGCGGCGATGCGTGGCGAGATCGCCGACTACAAGGACAGCTTGCGCAGGCGTGTCGCGCTGCTCGAAGGCGTGCCCCTGGCCGCGCTCGAAAGCGTCTACAGCGAGCGGCTGCGTCTGAACCCGGGCGCCGAGACGCTGGTGCGCGCCGCACAACGCGCGGGACTGAAGACCCTGCTCGTCTCTGGCGGCTTCACCTTTTTCACCGATCGCATCAGAGACCTTCTGCAACTCGATTTCACGCGCAGCAACGTACTCGGCGTCGAGGGCGATCGCCTCACCGGCCGCCTCGTGGATCAAGCCTGGGGCGACATCTGCGACGGCGCCGAAAAACGCCGCATGTTGCTCGAAACCTGCGCGCGCATCGGCTGCACGCCGCACGACGCGATCGCCGTGGGCGACGGTGCCAACGACCTGCCGATGATGGGCGAAGCCGGCTTGTCGGTGGCCTATCACGCCAAGCCGCGCGTGCGCGAGCAGGCGATGGTGTCGATCGAATCGGGTGGGCTCGATCGGCTGCTCGAGGTGCTGCGGCCGTGAAGCTCGGGTTGCGCGCCATGTTCGCGCTGCTGCTTGCTGGCGGCGCCGGCGCCGCCGCCGCGCAGCAAGGCGATAGCGCGCCGGGCGCCGTCGAAGCCGACCCGACCACCGTGGCCGCGCTGTGCCGCCGCGCCCGTCTGGGCGACGCCGCGTCGCAGTACGAACTGGCATGGCTCTTCACCCATGCCAAGGAGCCGGAGCGCCGCGACGACTGGGCGCACTACCTGTTCTTCGCTGCGGCGGCCAATGGGCACGAAGACGCGCGCAAGGTCCTGCTGTCGGTAACCTGGCCGCAAGCGGCCGTTCCGGATTGCGTGCGCGCGACCTGGGTTGCCGCCAGCGGGCCGAGCGTTGCGTTGCGCGCGCCGCCGCACATCGAGCGCCTGGTGCAGCAGCTCGCACCGCAGTTCCAGGTCAATCCCCAACTCGCGCTGGCGATCATCGCGGTCGAGTCCAACTTCAACAGCGTCGCGCTGTCCAACAAGAACGCGATGGGGCTGATGCAGCTCATCCCCGAGACCGCGCGCCGCTTCGGCGTGCGCAATGCGTTCGATCCGCAGCAGAACATCCGCGGCGGCATGGCCTACCTGCGCTGGCTGCTGGCGTACTACCAGGGCGACGTGCGGCTGGTGGCCGCGGCCTACAACGCCGGCGAAGGCGCGGTCGATCGGCACCGCGGGGTGCCGCCGTTCGCCGAGACGCAGGAGTACGTCAGGCGCGTCGTCGCGCGCTTCGGCAGCGCGCCGCATCCGTTCGATGCGCGGGTGGTGCGGCCGTCGGCGCTGATCGGGCGCGTCGCGCCTTGATGGGCGGCCGCAACCGTTCGGTCGTGGGATCGCCAACGCCGCTGGCTTGCCTACACTGGCGGCCGCGATGAATTCAAACGCGTTTCCAACCCTGCGCGGGCGCCATCTCATGGTCGCGGCCGGCGCCCTGCTCGCGTTGGGCGCGCAGGCGCAAGGCGCTGCGCCGTCGGCCAGCACGGCCAGCGCGGCGACCATCACCCGGCTGTGCCTGCAATCGCGCCTGGGTCAGGCCGAACCGCAATTCCAGCTCGCAACGCTGTACGCGCAGGCACCGGCAGGCCAGCGGCGGCACGATTGGGCCGCCTGGTTGCTGCGCTCGGCAGCATCGAAGGGCCACTCCCTGGCGCAACGCACCTTGCGCGCGACCGAGTGGCCCGCGCCGGTCGTGCCCGATTGCATGGCCGCCGCGGGCAGCAGCGCCAAGTCCGGCAAGCCCGCCGCCGTGCCGCTGGTGGCGGTCGAAGCGCCGCCGCGCATCGAGTACCTGGTGCGCTTGCTCGCGCCGCGTTACCGCGTGCCGCCGCGCCTGGCGCTGGCGATCATCGACGTTGAATCGAAGTTCGACCAGAACGCGGTCTCGCCAAAGAACGCCAAAGGGCTGATGCAACTGATCCCCGATACCGCCACGCGCTTCGGCGTGCGCGATCCGTTCGATCCGCGCCAGAACATCCAGGGCGGGCTGGCCTACCTGCGCTGGCTGCTCGCCTATTTCGAAGGCAACATCACGCTGGTCGCCGCGGCTTACAACGCCGGCGAGGGCGCGGTCGACAAGCACCTGGGCGTGCCGCCCTACGCCGAGACGCAGGACTACGTGCGCAAGGTGATCGAGCGCGTCGGCCCGGCAGTGTTGCCGTTCGACGCCGGCGCCACCGGGCCTTCGCCGCAGATCGCGACGCTGCGCAAACTGGCCCTGGCGCGGTAGTCGCGACACGCGCTCTCAGCCCGAGAGCTGAGCCCAGACTCTTTGGCTCCGGCATGACATGCCCTGCGGGCAGATGTCAGCCTCGCCGAAGAGTTTGGGCTCAGATCGACAGCTGAGCCCAGACTCTTTCCAGCCGCTTCACGCTGACCGGCTGCGGCGTGCGCAGCTCTTGCGCGAACAGGCTCACGCGCAACTCTTCGAGCAGCCAGCGGAACTCATCGAGACGCGCATCGGGCGCTCCGCGGCGTTCGGCGACACGGCGCTGCCAGCGCTGCTCGATCGGCTTGAATTCCGCGAGGCGCTGCGCATCGCGTGCCGGCTCGGCGCGCAGCTTGTCCAATCGCATCACCAGCGCGCGCAGGTAGCGCGGCAGGTGGTTCAGCGCCAGCCACGGCGTTTCGATGACGAAGCGCTTGCCGACGAGGCGCTGCAATTGCGCAGCGGCGTCGTCGGCCACGTCCTTCGGCGGCTTGCTGTCCTTCAACTTGCGCAGCGCGTTGGCATGCTCCTGCAGAACGGCGGCGACGGCACGCGCAACTTCCTGCGCGATCAGGTTCAGGCGCGCGCGGCCTTCTTCGAGGCGCACGGCGAAAGCGCGTGAGTCGGCAGGCAGCGGCTCGCCGAGAAAGGCGCGATCGAGCGCCACGGCGACGATCTGATCGCGCAAGTCTTCGAGCGTGCCCAGGGCCATGAACTGCGCGGCCATGCGCTGCAGATCGGGAATGTTCTTCTCGAGGTACTTGAGCGGCTCCTTGAGTTGCAGCGCGAAGAGGCGGCGCAGACCGGCACGGTGCTTCTGCACGGCCATGTCGGGCTCGTCGAAGACTTCGATCTCGACATGAGCGCCCTTGTCCACCAGCGCCGGGAAGCCGACCATCGACTGGCCGGCCTTGTTGACTTCCATCAGCTCGGGCAGTTCGCCGAAGGTCCAGGCGGTGATCGGGGCAGCACCCTCGCTCCGGCCCTCTCCCGGAGGGAGAGGGAGCTGCAATTCACGCCCTCTCCCGCTGGCGCGAGAGGGCTGGGGTGAGGGTGTCGCCGAGTGCAAAGCCTTCAACCCCGCCAGCGCCTGAAACGCTCCCCGCGCCTGCACCCCCAACTCCGACTTCAACGCCGCGAGGTTGCGCCCCATGCCCAGCTGCCGGCCATGCTCATCGACCACGCGCAGGTTCATGAACAGGTGCGCAGACAAAGTCTCGAGCTTGAAATCCGCGCGCTGCACCGGCAACTGCACGCGCTCGCGCACGACGGCCAGCAGCGCATCGAGCAAGCCGCCTTGCGCGAACGCGCGCGTCTCGCAGAACGATTGCGCCGATTCGGGCAAGGGCACCAGCCGCGAGCGCGGCCGTTGCGGCAGGCTTTTCAGCAGCGCCGCCACCTTGGCCTGCAGCATGCCCGGCACGAGCCACTCGCAACGCTCGTCGCTGACCTGGTTGAGCGCGTAGATCGGCAGGGTCACCGTCATGCCGTCCTTGGCATCGCCGGGTTCGTGCAGGTACTCCACCGCGCAATCGATGCCGCCCAGCCGCACGACGCGCGGGAAGTTGTCGCTGGTCACGCCGGCAGCGTCGTGGCGCATCAGCGCGTCGCGCGTGAGCTTCAGCAACTGCGGATCGGCCTTCGATGCCTCGCGGTACCAGCGCTCGAAGGCCTCGCCGCTGGTTGCATCGGCCGGCACAAGCTGTTCGTAGAAGGCGGCGATCAGCGCGTCATCGACCAGCACATCCTGCCGGCGCGACTTGTGTTCGAGCGCTTCGACCTCGCCGATCAGCTTGGCGTTGTGCGCGAGGAAGGGCAGCTTCGTCTCCCACTCGCCGGCCACCAACGCCTCGCGAATGAAGATCTCGCGCGCGAGCACCGGGTCGATCTTCGCGTAGTTGACGCGTCGGCCGCTGTACACAGGCACGCCGTAGAGCGTGGCGCGTTCGAGCGCCACCACCTCGCCTGCCTTCTTCTCCCAGTGCGGCTCGAGCAGGTGCTTCTTCAGCAGGTGGCCGCCGATGCGCTCGATCCACTGCGGCTCGATCGCTGCGAGACCACGGCCGAACAGGCGCGTGGTCTCGACGAGTTCGGCCGCGATCAGCCAACGGCCGGGCTTTTTCGACAGATTCGCGCCGGGATGCCGCCAAAACTTGATGCTGCGCGCGCCGAGCCAGCACTCGTCGTCTTCGGCCTTGAGCCCGATGTTGCCGAGCAAGCCGGCAAGCAGCGCGAGGTGCACCTGTTCGTAAGTCGCAGCCGTGGCGTTGACGCGCCAACCGTGTTCTGCAACGACGGTCAGAAGCTGCGAGTGAATGTCGCGCCACTCGCGCACGCGCCGCACCGAGATGAACTGATCGCGCAGGCGCTGCTCCTGCTGGCGGTTGGAAAGGCGGTGGTGCGTGCCGTCGCCGCGGCCCTCGTCGATCCACTTCCACAGCTTCAGCGTGCCCATGAACTCCGATTTCTCGTCGTCGAAGGGCTTGTGCTTTTCATCGGCGGCCTGTTGCCGGTCGAGCGGCCGGTCGCGCACATCCTGGCCCGACAGCGCCGCAGCGATGATGAGCACTTCGGCCAGCGACTGGCGCTCGCGCGCTTCGAGGATCATGCGGCCGACGCGCGGATCGAGCGGCAGGCGCGCGAGTTCGTGGCCGATGGCGGTGAGCTCATTGGCCTCATCGACGGCACCGAGCTCGTTGAGCAACGCGTAGCCATCGGCGATCGCCTTGCCCGGCGGCGGTTCGAGAAAAGGAAAGTCCTCGACCGCGCCGAGATTCAGCGACTTCATGCGCAGGATCACCCCGGCGAGCGACGATCGAAGGATCTCCGGGTCGGTGAAACGGGGGCGCGAGGCAAAGTCTTTCTCGTCGTACAGGCGAATGCAGATGCCGTCGGCGACGCGCCCGCAGCGCCCGGCGCGCTGGTTCGCCGCGGCCTGGCTGATGGGCTCGATCTGCAACTGCTCGACCTTGTTGCGGAAGCTGTAGCGCTTGACGCGCGCGGTGCCGGCATCGATGACGTAGCGGATGCCGGGCACGGTGAGCGATGTCTCCGCAACGTTGGTCGCGATGACGATGCGCGGCGCACCATGCGGCTTGAAAACTTCATCCTGCTCTGCCGCCGACAGGCGTGCGAACAAGGGCAGGATCTGCGCGTGGCGATGGCGCGGGTCGTGCGCGAAGTGCTTGCGCAGGTGGTCGGCGCACTCGCGGATTTCGCGTTCGCCGGGCAGGAAGATCAGGATGTCGCCGTTGCTGCCGGCGCCGCGCCAGAGTTCGTCGGCTGCTTCCGTGATCGCGATGTTGAGATCGCGTTCCGCCCGCCCGCCGGGCCGCCCCAAGGGCGGCGCGCCCCCTTGGGGGGCCGACGACGCAGTCGTCTTGGGGGCTTCATTCTCCTCGAATGGGCGCCAGCGCTGCTCCACCGGGAACATGCGGCCCGAGACCTGGATCACCGGCGCACCGTTGAAGTGCTTCGAAAAACGATCGGCGTCGATCGTCGCCGAGGTCACGATCACCTTCAGGTCGGCCCTGCGCGGCAGGATCTGCTTCAGATGCCCGAGCAGGAAATCGATGTTGAGCGAGCGCTCGTGCGCCTCGTCGATGATGATCGTGTCGTAGGCGCGCAGCAGCGGGTCGCCCTGCGATTCCGCCAGCAGGATGCCATCGGTCATCAGCTTGACCGACGCGCCCTTGTGCAGGCGATCGGTGAAGCGCACTTTGTAGCCCACCACTTCGCCCAGCGGCGTGTTCAGCTCGCTCGCAATGCGCTGCGCCACGCTGGATGCGGCAATGCGCCGCGGCTGCGTGTGGCCGATCAGCTTGCCCTTGGCCGCGCGGCCGATCGTCAGCGCGATCTTCGGCAGCTGCGTGGTCTTGCCCGAGCCTGTTTCGCCGCAGACGACGATCACCTGGTTCGAGGCAAGCGCACGCGCGATCTCTTCGCGCCGCGCCGAGACGGGCAGCGATTCGGGAAAGGTGATGGTCGGCATCGGCACGGGGCGCGGATTATCCGCACCCCGCGCGCCGGTCTCAGCCGCTGCTGTACTGAATCACCGACAACGCCGCACCCTGCGGGTCGCGGATCACCGCCATGCGGCCGACCGTCTTGACTTCCATCGGCTCCATCAGCACGCCGCCGCCGAGCTTCTTGACGGCCGCCAGCGTCTCGTCGAGGTTGGCCACGGTGACGTAGCTGCCCCACATCGAGGGCATGTCTCTCGGCGTGCCCGGCGGCTTGCCCATGATGCCGCCGATGGCCGCCTCGCCGACCTTGATGACGTGGTACGGACCTGTGCCCATGTCCATCGTCTCGGTCTTCCAGCCGAACAGCTTGCCGTAGAACTCGCAGGCCGCCTTCGGATCGCTCGTCATCAGCTCGGTCCAGCTGACGGCACCTGGGGTCTTGAACACATCGTCGTACGACTTCATGGCGCATCTCCTTCAAGGTGAGAGCGCGATCGTTGGCCCGCGCCGCGTCCACGTCAATACCCTGCGGCACAATCCGCGCCGATGAACCTGCCTGCCGGCCTCGTCTTCCCGCACACCTTCGTGCCCTGGTTCCGCTCGGTGGCGCCGTACATCCATGCCTACCGCGGCAAGACCTTCGTCGTGGCGATGTCCGGAGAAGGCATCGCCGCGGGCAAGCTCACGGCCTTCGTGCAGGACATCGCGATCCTGCACGCGATGGGCATCAAGCTGGTGTTCGTGCATGGCTTCCGGCCACAAGTGAGCGAGCAGTTGAAGGCCAAGGGCCACCCGGAGCGTTTCTCGCATGGCGTGCGCATCACCGATGCACCGGCGCTCGACGCGGCGCAAGAGGCTGCGGGGCAACTGCGCTTCGAGATCGAGGCCGCGTTCTCGCAGGGCCTGCCCAACACGCCGATGGCCAACGCCACCGTGCGCGTGGTCTCGGGCAACTTCCTCACCGCACGGCCGGTGGGCATCGTCGACGGCGTGGACTTCGTGCACAGCGGTGTGGTGCGACGCGTCGACGCGGTGGCGATCCGCCATGCCATCGACAGCGGCGCCGTGGTGCTGCTGTCGCCGTTCGGTTTCTCGCCGACCGGCGAGGCCTTCAACCTGCAGATGGAAGACGTCGCCACCTCGACCGCGATCGCGCTGCAGGCCGACAAGCTGATGTTCCTGACCGAGCTCGCCGGCGTGCGCGAAACCCAGGACGACCCCGACAGCCCGATCGACACCGAACTCACGCTGGCCGACGCCGAGCGCCTGATGAGCGCGCTGCCCGCACCCACGAAACCGACCGACGTGGCCTTCTATCTGCGCTACTGCATCAAGGCCTGCCGCGAGGGCGTGGAGCGCTCGCACATCCTGCCTTTCGCCATCGACGGCGCGTTGCTGCAGGAGGTCTACACCCACGACGGCATCGGCACGATGGTGGTCGATGAAAAGCTCGAGAGCCTGCGCGAAGCTGCCAGCGACGATGTCGGCGGCATCCTGCAACTGATCGAGCCCTTCGAGCGCGACGGCACGCTGGTGCGGCGCGACCGCAGCGAGATCGAGCGCGACATCGGCAACTACACCGTGATTGAGCATGACGGTGTGATCTTCGGCTGCGCCGCGCTCTACCCGTACCCGGAAGCCGGCACGGCGGAGATGGCGGCGCTGACGATCAGCCCGAATGTGCAGGGCCAGGGCGACGGCGAGCGCATCTTGAAGCGCGTCGAGCAGCGCGCCAAGTCCATGGGACTGAAGAGCCTGTTCGTGCTGACGACGCGCACGATGCACTGGTTCATCAAGCGCGGCTTCGCGCAGGTCGAGCCCGATTGGCTGCCCGACGCGCGCAAACGCAAGTACAACCACGACCGGCGCTCGCAGGTGCTGGTCAAGACATTGAAGTGAGCCCCCAAGCTCGCTTGCGCTCGCTACCCCCCGAGGGGGCCGTCCGCCGACGGACCGGCAAAGCCGGATCCGTGGCGGGAAACTTGGCGGGGGCAGCCCGACAACGACTGGAGCAACGAACATGACGCGCATGGTGCATTGCATCTATCTGAAGAAGGAAGCCGAAGGCATGGTCTATCCGCCCTACCCGGGCGAGCTCGGCAAGCGCATCTACGACGGCGTCAGCAAGGAAGCTTTCGAGCTGTGGAAGAAGCACCAGACGATGCTGGTCAACGAGAACCGGCTGAACTTGGCCGATGCCCGGGCGCGCCAGTACCTGGCGCGGCAGATGGAGCAGTTTTTCTTCGGCACCGGGGCGGACAAGCCGGCAGGCTACGTGCCGCCAACCGAGTAGCGCAATCTAAACGCGAACGATTCGCATTTGTGTGTTAAGCTCTCTCCGGCCATTCACCGGGAGAGCCCCATGACACACGCCCTCATGCCCCTCTGCGCAGCCCTGGCGCTGGCTGCCGCCAGTGCGGCCTCGGCGCAGCAACCCAGCCTGAACCTGTACTCCGCCCGTCACTACCAGACCGACGAAGCGCTGTACGACAACTTCACCAAGTCCACCGGCATCAAGATCAACCGCATCGATGCGGACGACGCCGGCGTCCTGACGCGGCTGAAGACCGAAGGCGCGGCCAGCCCGGCCGACGTGATCCTGCTCGTCGATGCAGCCCGGTTGTGGCGCGGCGAGATCGACGGCCTGTTCCAGCCGGTCAAGAGCAAGCTGCTGAACGAACGCATCCCCGCTGCGCTGCGCGGCAAGGACGACGGCCAGGGCGCACAGTGGTACGGCTTCTCGACGCGCGCCCGCTTGGTGGTCTACGACAAGACTCGCGTGCAGCGCGACGACGTCGATACCTACAAAGAACTCGCCGACCCGAAGAACAAGGGCAAGCTGTGCACGCGCTCAGGCTCCCACCCCTACAACCTGTCGTTGTTCGGCTCCATGCTCGAACACCTCGGCCCGGCGAAGACGGAAACCTGGCTGGGCGGGCTCGTCGCCAACATGGCACGCGCGCCCAAGGGCGGCGATACCGACCAGATTCGCGCCGTCGCCAGTGGCGAGTGCGGCATCGCGCTGACCAATTCCTATTACCTGGCGCGCATCCTGCGCTCCGACAAAGCCGAAGACAAGGCGGTGATGGAAAAGGTCGGCGTGGTATTTCCAAACCAGAGCGACTTCGGAGCCCACGTCAATATCGCCGGTGCCGGCGTCGCCAAATACAGCAAGAACCGCGGGGCCGCGGTGCGTTTTCTCGAGTATCTCGCCGGCGATTCCGCTCAGGCTTACTTCGCCGATGGCAACAACGAGTGGCCGGCCGTTGCCGGCGTCAAGGTCAACAACCCTGCGCTGCGGGCGATGGGTGATTTCAAGTCCGAAATGGTTCCGGTGGCCGCCATCGGCATGAATCAGGTCAAGGTGCAGCAGATGCTGGATCGGGTCGGGTATAAGTAATTGTTGGGCTATATTCCGCTCCGCTTCAAACTGCGGAGTTATCTCAATGCCCAAGATCACCGACCTTTTGGCCCAAAGGGCCGCGCTCGACAAACAGATTGAGGATGCCCAGCGCGAACAGCGCGGCGCGGCCATCGCGCAGATCAAGGTGCTGATGGCCGAGCACGGATTGACGGCCGCCGATATCGGCTCGCGTCGTCCGAAGGCCGCCAAAGCCGGCGGCGGCGGTGCCAAGGTCGCCGCCAAATACCGCAACAAGGCCACCGGCGAGACCTGGAGCGGGCGCGGCCTGCAACCGCGCTGGCTGAAGGCGGCGCTGACCACGGGCAAGAAGCTGGCCGACTTCGCGGTCTGACGCGGCCTGGCGGCACCCGGCCGCTAGACTTCCCCAGGTGATCCCTCCCGGCTTCATCGCAGACCTGCTCGCGCGCGTCGACATCGTCGAGGTGATCAGCCGCCACGTGCAGCTCAAGAAGGGCGGCGCCAACCTGATGGGGTTGTGCCCGTTCCACGGCGAGAAGTCGCCCAGCTTCTCGGTCAGCCCGAGCAAGCAGTTCTACTACTGCTTCGGCTGCGGCGCCTCGGGTGATGCCGTCCGCTTTCTCACCGAGCACACCGGCGCGAGTTTTCGCGATGCGGTGACGGACCTGGCGCAGCAGGTCGGCCTCGCGGTGCCCGACGACACGCGCAGTGACGATGAGCGGCGCGACGCCGCGCATGCCAAGGCGCGACAGGCGACGCTGACCGACGTCCTCGAACGCGCGGGGCAGCATTACCGCCAGCAACTCAAGGGCAACGGCCGCGCCGTCGACTACTTGAAGGGCCGCGGCCTGACCGGCGAAATCGCTGCGCGTTTCGGCCTGGGCTATGCGCCGGACGGCTGGCATGCGTTGGCGAGTGCCTTCGCGCAGTACGACGACTCGCTGCTGGTCGAAGCCGGGCTGGTGATCGTGCAGGGCGACGAAGGCGAAGAACAGCGCCGCTACGACCGCTTTCGCGACCGCGTGATGTTCCCGATCCGTGCCGTCGGCGGCGAAACGATCGGCTTCGGCGGGCGCGTGCTGGGTAGCGGCGAGCCCAAATACCTGAACTCGCCGGAGACGCCGGTGTTCGTCAAGGGACGCGAGCTCTACGGCCTGTACGAGTCGCGCGCCGGCATCCGCGCGCGTGGCCATGCACTGGTGGTCGAGGGCTACATGGACGTGGTCGCCCTGGCGCAGATGGGCTTCGAAAACGCCGTGGCCACGCTCGGCACGGCCTGCACCGAAGAGCATGTGCGCAAGCTCTTCCGCTTCACCGACGCGGTGGTCTTCAGCTTCGACGGCGACGCTGCGGGGCGACGCGCGGCGACGCGCGCGCTCGAGGCCGCCCTGCCCCACGCCACCGACCTGCGCTCGATCCGCTTCCTGTTCCTGCCGCCCGAGCACGACCCGGACTCGTTCGTGCGCGAACTCGGCGCCTCTGCCTTCGAGCGTGCCATCGCGCAGGCCGTGCCGCTCTCGCGCCAGATCGTGGCCGTGGCGCGCGAGGGCTGCGACCTCGGCACGCCCGAAGGCCGCGCGCGCTTCCTCAGCCAGGCGCGGCCGCTGTGGAGCGCGCTGCCGGAGGGTGGCTTGAAGCGCCAGATGCTGGCCGAACTCAACAAGAGCGCGGCGCTGCCTGAAGGCGAACTGGCCGCAACGTGGGCCAGCAGCAGCGCCACCGGCCGCGGCGAAGCCGCACGGCAGGCATCGAGCCCGTGGCAACGTCCTCCGGCGCCTTCGCGGCCAGCCGACGCGCACCGCGCAAGCCCGAAGACCGCATCGTGCACCTGCTGCTGATGCAGCCGGCGTGGTGGGATCAGCTGACCGCCGAAGACCACGACCTGCTGCACAACCTGTCGTCGCCTCATGCTGAACTGTTGGGCTGGCTCGAACGCGACATCGTCGAGCATGGGCCAAGGCCCTGGGCGGCCGTGCGCACCGCCCTGGCCGACGACGACGCTGCCGCCCAGGCGCTGGCCGCGCTGCGCCTGGAGGACAGCGAGGACTTCGAAGCCGGCCCCACCGAGCTGCGCTTGTTGCTCGATGGCCGCGTTATCGCCGCCATCGAGACGCGCCAGCGCGAACTCGCACTGGCCGCGGCCACCGACCCGACGGCGCTCGACGAGTACCGGCGCACGCAGGACCGGGTGCGTGAGTTGAAGCAACGGGTGGAGGCTGCGCTGCGCGAAGCCTCCACGGCCTGAGGTTTTGATCGCCTGTCCGTGGATTCGGCGATAATCGCGCGTTTTTCCGCTACGGCAAGAGTGAGAGCAGCACCTCCGGGCTCCGGCCTCCCGCGACACGGGACCACATTGAACGGCCAACCCCACCCGCAAGGACTGCTTTCGACCCGCGTGTCACACCTGACAGCCCGGTCGTCTCCTGCCACCGATCTGCCCCGCTGTGGCTGCCGATGCGTATATCCATGCATGGCAGCCGAGCGAGCGCGTGGCCCCGCAGGCCGCGCGCCGAATTGCCGAGGAAGCGCATGACCGTCAAGAAAGCCCCACCCGCCAAGCCCGCCAGCGCCGCCAAGGCTGCGGCCAAACCTGCCCCCAAGGTGGACGACAAGCACGCCAAGAAGCCTGCACCGCCGCCGGCGAAGGCGGCGGCCAAACCCGGCGCGAAAACGCCGCCCAAGGTCGAGGATCCCAAAGGCAAGCGCGGGCCGAAATCCAAGGACGGCAAGGATGTCAAGGGGCCGCCCGGCAAGGACGACGAAGAGTTCGAAGTGCTCGACGCCGAGGTCGAAGGCGACGACGCCGAGGGCGGCGACGAGAGCGAAGCCAAGGCCGCGAAGGCCAAGCCGCTGCGCATGAAGGTGTCGCGCGCCAAGGAGCGCGCGTTGATGCGCGAGTTCGGGCTCGAGGAAACGACGCTGACCGAAGAGGAAGTCGCCAAGCGCCGCCAGGAGCTGAAGACGCTCATCAAGATGGGCAAGACGCGCGGCTTCCTGACGCACCAGGAAATCAACGACCACCTGCCCGAGAAGCTGGTCAACGAGGAAATCCTCGAAGCCATCGTCTCGATGCTGAACGACATGGGCATCGCGGTCTACGAGCAGGCGCCCGACGCGGCCACGCTGCTGGTGGCCGGCGGCGGCACCACCACCGCGACCGAAGAAGAAGCCGAAGAGGCGGCCGAAGCCGCGCTGTCCACGGTCGACTCCGAGTTCGGCCGCACCACCGACCCGGTGCGCATGTACATGCGCGAGATGGGCACGGTCGAGCTGCTGACGCGCGAAGGCGAGATCGAGATCGCCAAGCGCATCGAAGGCGGCCTGCAGGCGATGATGCTGGCGATCAGCGCGTCGCCGACGACGATCGCCGAGATCCTGTCGATGGCCACGCGCCTGCGCGCCGGCGAAATGCAGATCTCCGAAGCGGTGGACGGCTTCGTCTCCGACGACGAGGCCGACGACTACGTCGCCGAGGAAGACTTCGACGAGTTCGATGAAAGCGAAGAAGACGACGAAGCGGCGACGAAGAAGGCGCTGACCAAGCGGCTCGAAGAACTGAAGGCCGCGGCGCTGATCCGCTTCGACGCGCTGACCACGCACTTCGAGAAGATGCGCCGCTCCTACGAGAAGGACGGCTACAAGTCGCCCGCGTACAACAAGGCGCAGCACGCGGTCAGCGGCGAGATCATGTCGATCCGCTTCACCGTGAAGACCATCGAGCGCTTGTGCGACATCCTGCGTTCGCAGGTCGATGACGTGCGCCGCTACGAGCGCGAGCTGCGCAAGATCGTGGTCGACAAGTGCGGCATGCCGCAGGACCACTTCATCAAGGCCTTCCCGCCCAACGTGATGAACCTGAAATGGGCCGAGAAGGAGATCGCGCTCGGCAAGCCCTACAGCCTGGTGCTGGCGCGCAACCTGCCGCCGGTGCAGGAGCTGCAGCAAAAGCTGATCGACCTGCAAGCCAAGGCGGTGGTGCCGCTCGAAGACCTCAAGCAGATCAACCGCAAGATGAACGAGGGCGAGAAGGCCTCGCGCGACGCCAAGAAGGAAATGATCGAGGCCAACCTGCGCCTGGTGATTTCGATCGCGAAGAAGTACACCAACCGCGGCCTGCAGTTCCTCGACCTGATTCAGGAGGGCAACATCGGCCTGATGAAGGCGGTGGACAAGTTCGAGTACCGTCGCGGCTACAAATTCTCGACTTACGCGACGTGGTGGATCCGCCAGGCGATCACCCGCTCGATCGCCGACCAGGCGCGCACCATCCGCATCCCGGTGCACATGATCGAGACCATCAACAAGATGAACCGCATCTCGCGCCAGCACCTGCAGGAGTTCGGCTACGAGCCGGATGCGCCGACGCTGGCCGAGAAGATGGAGATCCCCGAGGACAAGATCCGCAAGATCATGAAGATCGCCAAGGAGCCGATCTCGATGGAGACGCCGATCGGCGACGACGACGACTCGCACCTGGGCGATTTCATCGAAGACACCAACTCGGTCGCGCCGGTGGATGCGGCGATGCAGGCCGGCCTGCGCGACGTGGTGAAAGACATCCTCGATTCGCTGACGCCGCGCGAAGCCAAGGTGCTGCGCATGCGCTTCGGCATCGAGATGAGCACGGACCACACGCTGGAGGAAGTCGGCAAGCAGTTCGACGTGACGCGCGAGCGCATCCGCCAGATCGAGGCCAAGGCGATCCGCAAGTTGAAGCACCCGAGCCGATCGGACAAACTGCGGACTTACTTGGATAACCTGTAGGACAGATGGGCTCGAACGAGGCCATGGGAATCGTTCGGTGTACTCACCGAACGAGGGGCTCCATGACATGACCCGCATCGCCCAACGCACCGTGCTGTTCGCCGACCTGCGCGGCAGCACGTCGATTTTCGAGCGCCTGGGCAACGCCGAAGCCACCTCGGTGATCACGCACACGGTGTCGCTGCTCGGCGGCTCGGTGACCGAGCGCGGTGGGCGCGTCGTCAAGACGCTGGGCGACGGCCTGATGGCGATCTTCGAAGCTTCGCCGGCCGGCATCCAGGCCGCGGCGCTGATGCACGAGACGCTGGAGCGGCTGGTCGAGCGCGGCAGCGAACACGGCGCCTCCGCCGGCCTGCGCGAGTTGCGCCTGCAGGTGGCGCTGGCGCGCGGCGAGGTGGTGGAGATGGGCGGCGATTGCTTCGGCGATGCCGTCAACGTCGCGGCACGCCTGCTCGATCACGCCGGCGACAACGAGACGCTGATCACCGACGAGGTCTTCAGCGGCCTGCAACGCACGGAGCAGCAGCGCTATCGCAGCCTCGACTGGATGCACCTGCGCGGCCGCGCCGAGCCGGTGCACGTGCACCTGCTCGGCGGCAAGCGGCCGAGCTTCGACGCTGCGGCCACGGCCTTCGGCGCGGTCTTCACGCCCGGCGCCGAGCCCGAAGGCATTCGCCTGACCTGGCGCCGCACGCGCCGCATGATCACCAGCGACCGCTTGCCGATGGTGATGGGCCGAAGCGCGACGAGCACTTTCTGCGTCGAGGACTCACGCGTCTCGCGCCAGCACGCGCGCATCGACTGGCATGGCGGCGTGTTCTCGCTGGTCGATCTCAGCATCAACGGCACTTACGTGCGCTTTGCCGGCAGCGAGGAAGTGCTCGAGCCTGAAGCGCGGCACCTGCACGCTGCACGGCAGCGGCATGATCGGCCTGGGCGGATCGCCGGCGGACACGAGCGCGGCAACCGTCAAGTTCGAGGTCGTGCACTTCGGCGATACGCAGCCGGGCGAGATCGGCGACTCGGTGCTGCGCTGACGCCGCGAGCGTTGCGCCGGCATGGCCGACAATCATGCCGATGCCGACCGAGACCCCAGTCGAACCTGCGCTCCCCCACGGCACACCCGCACGCACGGCCGTGCTGCTCGTCAACCTCGGCACTCCCGATGCGCCGACGGCGCCGGCCCTGCGTCGCTACCTGCGCGAGTTCCTGAGCGACCCGCGCGTCGTCGAGATACCGCGCATCGTCTGGTGGCCGATCCTGCACGGCATCATCCTCAACACGCGGCCCGCCAAGTCCGCCGCGAAATACGCGACCGTCTGGACCGACGAGGGCTCGCCGCTCGCCGTGTGGACGGCCAAGCAGACGCTGCTGCTGCAGGGCTATCTCGGCGAGCGCGACCTGAAGCCGCCGGCGCTGCTGGTGCGGCATGCGATGCGCTACGGCAACCCTTCGATCGCGTCGGTGCTCGACGAACTCAAGCAGCACAACGCCACACGCATCCTGATCCTGCCCCTGTACCCGCAGTACGCTGCGGCCACCACCGCGAGCGTCAACGATGCGGTGATGGCCTGGGCGATGCGCCAACGCCGCCAGCCCGAGTTGCGCTTCGTGCAGCGCTACCACGACGACGCCGGCTACATCCGCGCCTTGGTGCAGCGCGTGCGCGCGCACTGGCAGACCAACGGCCGTGGCGACAAGCTGGTGTTCAGCTTCCACGGCGTGCCCGAGCGCTCGCTGCTGCTTGGCGACCCCTACCACTGCGAGTGCCACAAGACGGCGCGCCTGCTGGCTGAAGGGCTGGGCCTGAAGAAGGACGAATGGCTCGTCACCTTCCAGTCGCGCTTCGGCAAGGCCAAGTGGCTGGAGCCGTACACCGAGCCGACGCTGATTCAACTCGCCAGACAGGGCGTGACGCGCGTCGATGTGTTCTGCCCGGGCTTCACGTCCGACTGCCTGGAGACGCTCGAAGAGATCGCGCAGGAAGCGCGCGATTCCTTCCTCGGCGCGGGCGGGCGCGGCTTCGAGTACATCCCGGCGCTCAACGACCAGCACGAATGGATCGCGGCACTCGCGAACATCGCGATGCAGCACCTGCAGGGCTGGGAGATCGTGCCGGCCGACGAGTCGGTGCTGGCCGCACAGCGCGACCGCGCGCGCGCGCTGGGCGCGGCGCGCTGATCAGCGCCGCAGCAGCTTGATCAGCCGCGGCAGTACCAGCACCGCGACGATCACGATCAGCAGCACGAGCGACATCGGGCGCTCGACGAAGACGCGAAAGCTGCCCTCGCCGATCGACACTGCATTGCGCAACTGCGCTTCGGCCAGCGGCCCGAGGATCAGGCCGACGATCACCGGCGCCGTCGGAAAGTCGTAGCGCCGCATGACCACGCCGAGCAGGCCGACGACGTACATGAACATCAGATCGAGCGCGCTCTGGCGCATCGCATACACGCCGACCGTCGCGAAGATCAGGATGCCGGCATACAGCTGCGCCTTCGGAATCTTCAGCAGCTTGACCCACAGCCCGACCAGCGGCAGGTTCAACACGAGCAGCATGACGTTGCCGATGTACAGCGACGCGATCAGTGCCCAGACCAGCGCGGCCGAGGTCTGGAACAGCTGCGGCCCGGGGTTCAGGCCGTAATTCTGGAAGGCAGACAGCAGGATCGCCGCCGTGACCGAGGTCGGGATGCCGAGCGTCAGCAGCGGCACGAGCGTGGCCGTCACGGCCGAATTGTTGGCGGCCTCGGGCCCGGCCACGCCTTCGATCGCGCCCGTGGTGCCGAACTCGTCGGCATGCTTGGACAGCTTGCGTTCGGTGGCATACGAAAGAAACGTCGGAATCTCCGAGCCGCCCGCCGGCACGGTGCCGAACGGAAAGCCGATCGCCGTGCCACGCAACCAGGCCGGCCACGAGCGCCTCCACTCGCTGCCGGTCATGTGCACCTTGCCCATGGTGTTGAGCGTGGCTTCGCTGCGGCCTTCGTAGAGCGCGTTGTAGAGCGTCTCGCCGACGGCGAACAGGCCGACGGCCACCAGCACCACCTCGACGCCGTCGAGCAACTCGGGCACGCCCATCGTGTAGCGCACCTGCCCACTGATCTGGTCCAGCCCGACGCAGCCCAGCGCCAGGCCGAAGAACAACGCGGTCAGGCCGCGCAGCGTGCTCTTGCCGAGCACCGCACTCACGGTGACGAAGGCCAGCATCATCAGCATGAAGTACTCGGGCGGCCCGAGCTTCACCGCGAAGTCGGCAACGAGCGGCGCGAACAGCGTCACCAGCACGGTGGCCAGCGTGCCGGCGACGAAGGAGCCGATCGCCGCTGTGGCCAGCGCAGCGCCAGCGCGACCGCTCTTGGCCATCTTGAAGCCTTCGAGCGCGGTCACCATCGTGCCGGTTTCGCCGGGCGTGTTGAGCAGGATCGAGGTCGTCGAGCCGCCGTACATCGCGCCGTAGTAGATGCCGCAGAAGAAGATCATCGACGACGCCGGCTCCACCTGCGAGGTGATCGGCAGCAGCATCGCCACCGTCACGGCGGGGCCGAGTCCGGGCAGCACGCCGATGGCGGTGCCCAGGGCGCAGCCGATGAAGGCCCACATCAGGTTGATCGGCGTGCCGGCCGTGGCGAAGCCGCCGGCGAGGTTGGCGAGCAGTTCGGTCATGGCAGGCCGGCGCCGGGCCGCTCCCAAGCAGCCTGCGCTCCCCTCGGGGGGCGCGAGCAAAGCGAGCTTGGGGCTGTCATAACCAGGTGGTGCCGGTCAGGTTCGGCAAGTTGATCGCCAGCAACTTCGTGAACAACCAGAACACCGGCAGCGCGATCGCCATGCCCGTCGCCGCATCGATCAGCGTCTGCGTCACACCCACCGGCAGGTCGCCCCTCGGCGCCGCGCAAGCCGCGCACCGCCAGCGTGAAGCACAGCGCACAAGCCAACACGAAGCCGATGCGCGTGATCAACGCGGCGGTGACGAGCACACCGGCAGAGACCCAGGCCAGCGCCACCCAATCGCCCCGCGCCGCGCCCGACGGCGCCTCACGCTCACGAAAGCCGCCGGCCAGCGACTGCCACAACAGCAGCGCGCCGCAGACAAGCAACGCCGCCGATACCACCCACGGCAGGAAGTTCGGCCCGACGCCGCCATAACCAGCCTGGCTGCTGATCGACAGAGCGCCGAACGCCAGCAGCGCGCCGATGACGAGCACGCCCGCCGCGAGCGCGGCTTCGTGCAGCGAGCGCGCCGGGGACTCGCTCAAACCATGCCTGCCTTGACCATGGTGGCGCGCAGGCTGGCGAATTCGCGATCGACGAAGTCGTCGAACTCCTTGCCCGTCATCAGCGCCGGCGTCCAGGCGTTCTTCTCCATCGCCTCGGCCCAGGCCTTGGACTTCACCGCCTTGAGGATCAGGTCGGTCAGCACCTTGCGCTGCGCATCGTTGATGCCGGGCGCACCATAGACGCCGCGCCAATTGCCGATCTCGACATCGACGCCCTGCTCTTTCAAGGTCGGCACGTTGATGCCCTTCAGGCGCTGCGCCGACGTGACGGCCACGGCCTTCATCTTGCCGCTCTCGATGTACTGCGCGAACTCGCTGTAGCCGCTGCCGCCGACGGTGACGTTGCCGCCGAGGATGGCCGCGGTGGCCTCGCCGCCGCCGCGGAAGGCGACGTAGTTGATCTTGGCCGGATCGACGCCGACGGCGCGCGCGATCATCGCCGCGGCGATGTGCTCGGTGGAGCCGCGCGAGCCGCCGCCCCACTTGACGCTGCCCGGATCCTTCTTCATCTGCTCGATCACATCGCCCATCGTCTTCAGCGGTGACGAAGCCGGCAGCACGAACACGTTGTACTCGCTCGTCAGCCGTGCGATCGGCGTGGCGGTCTTCAGATCGACCGGCGGCTTGCCGGTGATGAGGCCGCCCAGCATCACCGCGCCCATCACCATCAGGGCGTTGGCGTCGCCCTTGCTCGCGTTGACGAACTGCGCCAGGCCGATCGCGCCGGCCGCGCCGCCCTTGTTTTCGTACTGCACCGACGCTGCAGCGCCGGCGTCCTGCAAGGCTTTGCCCAGGGCGCGGCCGGTCGTGTCCCAGCCGCCGCCGGGGTTGGCGGGGATCATCATCTTGAGGTTCGCGTTGGCCTTCGCGGTCAGCGGCAGCGCGCCGGCAGCGGCGAGCGCGGCAAGCGTGCGAAGGAAATGATTTCGGCGCATGGTTGTCTCCATCGGTTCCAAAGGGATGACGGCGATGATGCCTTCAGCGGCGCCCCCTCCCGCCCGGGGTGAGTACCTAGAATCGCGATCCATGCGACTGGACAAGTGGTTGTGGGCCGCACGCTGTTTCAAGACGCGCGCGCTGGCGGCCGAGGCTGCCGACCTGGGGCGCGTGCGGGTCAATGAGCTCGTGGCGAAACCAGCGCGCGAGTTGCGCTTGGGCGACGAGGTCGAGCTGCGGCGCGGAGCCGGCGAGCTGTTCACCGTGGTCGTTCGCGGCTTGTCTGCGATGCGCGGCCCGGCCGCCGTGGCACAGACCTTGTACGAGGAGACGGCGCAAAGCCGCGACGCGCGCGAGCGGGCGGCGCAGGCGCGCCGGCTCGCCCCGGAGCCGGCGGCGGCGCTGTCGCAGGGCCGGCCGACCAAGCGTGAGCGGCGAAATCTGCACGAATGGCAGCGCTGGAGCGCTTCTATCGACGATTCCTGAAAAAGTTCCGATAGCGGGGTTGAAATGGGGCGTCGTACCCCCAGTTGCCGCGCGAACGTTCGTTTTTGTCCGCCCATGAACCAAGAACCCAAAGAGCCCTACCTGACCCCGACCCCGCCACCCGCTGCGCAGCCTGCGCCGGCGTCGCAGGAGGATGCGATCCAACCCGAAAGCACCGCCGAGGCGCAGGTCAGCGAGCTGCAGGCCCAGATCGGCACCCTCAACGACGCCTTCCTGCGCGCCAAGGCCGAAGCCGAGAACGTTCGGCGCCGCGCCGATGAGGAACTCTCCAAGGCGCGCAAATTCGCGGTGGAGTCCTTCGCCGAAAGCCTGCTGCCGGTCATGGACAGCCTGCAGGCCGCGATCGCGCAGCCCGAGGCCAACACCGCGCAAGTGCTCGAGGGCGTGCATGCCACGCTGCGCCAGTTGAGCGCCGCGTTGGAGCGCAACAAGGTGGTGGAGCTGGCACCGCCCGCCGGCACCCGGTTCGATCCGCACCAGCACCAGGCGATCAGCGTGGTGCCTGCGGAGCAGGAGGCCAACACCGTGGTCGCCGTGCTGCAGAAGGGCTACCTCATCGCCGACCGTGTATTGCGGCCGGCGCTGGTGACGGTGGCCGGCCCAAAGAACTGAAGGCGGCTTGAAAGCGGCGAAGTTATCCGCACCTCGATCACAACAGAACACACGTTTCCCGGAGAACTCACATGGCAAAGATCATCGGCATCGACCTCGGCACCACCAACTCGTGTGTGGCCATCATGGAAGGCAACACCACCAAGGTGATCGAGAACAGCGAGGGTGCGCGCACCACGCCATCGA
Organism: uncultured beta proteobacterium; assembly: GCA_963738605.1. Taxonomy (GTDB): domain Bacteria; phylum Pseudomonadota; class Gammaproteobacteria; order Burkholderiales; family Burkholderiaceae_C; genus CADEEN01. Next base: position 235,398 of record CAVTXG010000005.1, on the reverse strand, counting down.
TCATCGCCTACCAGGAAGACGGTGAAGTCCTCGTGGGCGCGAGCGCCAAGCGCCAGGCCGTCACCAACCCGCGCAACACGCTGTACGCCGTCAAGCGCCTGATCGGTCGCAAGTTCACCGAGGGCGAAGTGCAGAAGGACATCGGCCTGATGCCCTACAAGATCAGCGCGGCCGACAACGGTGACGCCTGGGTCGAGGTGCGCGGCAAGAAGCTGGCGCCGCCGCAGGTCAGCGCCGAGGTGCTGCGCAAGATGAAGAAGACGGCCGAGGACTATCTCGGCGAAGAGGTCACCGAGGCCGTGATCACGGTGCCCGCATACTTCAACGACTCGCAGCGCCAGGCAACGAAAGACGCCGGCCGCATCGCCGGCCTGGACGTGAAGCGCATCATCAACGAGCCGACGGCGGCAGCGCTCGCCTTCGGCCTCGACAAGCACGGCAAGGGCGATCGCAAGATCGCGGTCTACGACCTCGGCGGCGGCACCTTCGACATCTCGATCATCGAGATCGCGGATGTCGATGGCGAGATGCAGTTCGAGGTGCTCTCGACCAACGGCGACACCTTCCTCGGCGGCGAAGACTTCGACCAGCGCGTCATCGACTACATCATCGGCGAGTTCAAGAAGGAACAGGCCGTCGATCTGAGCAAGGACGTGCTCGCGTTGCAGCGCCTGAAGGAAGCGGCCGAGAAGGCCAAGATCGAGCTCTCGTCCTCGACGCAGACCGACATCAACCTGCCCTACATCACCGCCGACGCCACGGGCCCGAAGCACCTGAACATCAAGCTGACGCGCGCCAAGCTCGAAGCGCTGGTCGAGGACCTGATCGACAAGACCATCCGGCCGTGCGAGATCGCGATCAAGGACGCCGGTGTCAAGACCAGCGAGATCGACGACGTGATCCTGGTCGGCGGCATGACGCGCATGCCGCGCGTGCAGGACCAGGTCAAGGGCTTCTTCGGCAAGGAGCCGCGCAAGGACGTGAATCCGGACGAGGCCGTGGCTGTCGGTGCTGCGATTCAAGGCCAGGTCTTGAGCGGCGACCGCAAGGACGTGCTGCTGCTCGACGTGACGCCGCTGTCGCTGGGCATCGAGACGCTCGGCGGCGTGATGACCAAGATGATCAAGAAGAACACCACCATCCCGACCAAGTTCTCGCAGGTGTTTTCCACCGCCGACGACAACCAGCCGGCGGTGACGATCAAGTGCTACCAGGGCGAGCGCGAGATGGCGGCAGGCAACAAGTCGCTCGGCGAGTTCAACCTCGAGGGCATTCCGCCGGCGCCGCGCGGGCTGCCGCAGATCGAGGTGCAGTTCGACATCGACGCCAACGGCATCCTTCATGTGAATGCGAAGGACAAGGGCACCGGCAAGGAGAACAAGATCACGATCAAGGCCAACTCGGGCCTCTCGGAAGCCGAGATCGAGAAGATGGTCAAGGACGCCGAGGCCAACGCCGACGAGGATAAGAAGAAGCTCGAACTGGTGCAGGCGCGCAACCATGCCGATGCGATGGTGCACAGCGTGAAGAAGACGCTGGCCGAGCACGGCAAGGAACTCGGCGACGAAGAGAAGGGCAAGATCGAAGCGGCGATGAAGGAAGTCGAGGAAGCGATGAAGGGCGAGGACAAGGACGCCATCACCGCCAAGACCGACGCCATGATGGCCGCCAGCCACAAGCTGTCCGAGAAGATGTACGCCGACGTGCAGAAGGCCGCCGCCGCGCAGGGGGCCGACGCCGGTTCGCGGCCGACCAACGATGCGTCGGAAGCCCGCGCCGGCAAGCCGGCCGATGACGACAACGTGGTCGATGCAGAGATCAAGGAAGTTCGAAAGTAAGCGTCGGTTTCACGACGGCAGCCGGCGAGCGCAGGGTGGCAACCCTGGCGCTCGCTTCGGCGTTTCGATGGAGTGAGGGCGCAGCAGCAACAACATGGCCAAACGCGACTATTACGAGATCCTCGGCGTGCCGAAGAACGCGACCGACGAGGACATCAAGAAGGCCTACCGCAAGCTGGCCATGAAGCACCACCCGGATCGCAACCAGGGTGACGGTGCAAAGGCCTCCGAAGAAAAGTTCAAGGAGGCCAAGGAAGCCTACGAAATGCTGTCCGAGCCGCAAAAGCGCGCGGCCTACGACCAGTTCGGCCACCAGGGCGTCGATCCCAACATGGGCGGCTTTCGCGGTGGCCCGGGGCAGGAAGGCTTCGGCGGTTTCGCCGAGGCCTTCGGCGACATCTTCGGCGACATCTTCGGCGCGGCCGGTGGCGCCGGTCGGCGCGGCGCCAACGGCCAGCAGGTCTATCGCGGCGCCGATCTGTCGTACGCGCTCGAGATCACGCTCGAAGAGGCCGCGCTCGGCAAGGACACGCAGATCCGCATCCCGAGCTGGGACAACTGCGAAACCTGCAAGGGCACCGGCGCCAAGCCCGGCACCTCCGTCAAGACCTGCCCGCAATGCAATGGCTCAGGAGCGGTGCACCTGCGCCAGGGCTTCTTTTCGATCCAGCAGACCTGCCCGCAGTGCCGCGGCGCCGGCAAGGTGATTCCCGATCCCTGCACCACCTGCGCCGGCGCCGGCAAGGTGAAGAAGCAGAAGACGCTGGAAGTGAAGATTCCCGCCGGCATCAACGAAGGCATGCGCATCCGCTCGGCCGGCAACGGCGAGCCCGGCAGCAACGGCGGGCCGGCGGGCGATCTCTACATCGAGATCCGCGTCAAGCAGCATGACCTCTTCGAACGCGACGGCGACGACCTGCATTGCACGGTGCCGGTGCAGCTGACGACGGCGGCGCTCGGTGGATCGATCGAGGTGCCGACGCTCGGCGGCAAGGTCGAGATCGAGCTGCCCGAGAGCACGCAGCACGGCAAGACCTTCCGCTTGAAGGGCAAGGGCGTGAAGGGCCTGCGCTCGAGCTACCCGGGTGACCTGTACTGCCACGTCGCCGTGGAGACGCCGGTCAAACTCACCGAGCACCAGAAGAAGCTGCTCAAGGAGCTCGACGAGTCGCTGCGCAAGGGCGGCAACCGGCATTCGCCCGACGACAAGAGCTGGGCCGACCGCGTCAAGGACATGTTCAAGTAGCCGCGCCGGCCACGGCGGCGACGGCAGGCTGCCCGGCAAGCCCGTCGATGACCAGGCCGATGGCGCCGACCGCCAACGCGCAGCCGAGCACCATCGCGATCAGCGGCCTGAGCAGATTCAGTTTCGAGCGCATCGCTTCCCCGGTTCATACGATGGGCAAAGTCTGCGCGGCGGCACGCCGCCGGACCAGGGCGCGGCTACTCAGTTTGCGCGCCGTGGCTACCTAATTTCATCGCGTTGATCGCTTTCATCGACCGAGTCGGCAGGCTCGGTGGCCGCCAGCAGCAACGCCACGTCGGCGCGCTTGCGGGCGCCGAGCTTGGCCAGCACCGTCGCCACATGGTGCTCCACCGTGCGCTCCGAACGCGACAGCGCTTGCGCGATCTCCTGGTTGCTGCGTCCTTGCGCCAGATGCGCAGCCACCTGCATCTCGCGCGGCGTCAGGCCGAAGCGATGGGCGCGCGCCGCCGCGCGCGGCCCGGTCTTGATGCCCTTGACGCCGCCGCTGGCCAGACGCCGCGCCAGCCGCCGTGCGTAGTCGCCGCAGGCCGCGGCGCCGATACGGTCGAACAAAGCGATGGCCTGCGCCAGCGCATCGGGGTGTTGGCGCGCATCGAGCAGCATCAGCGCGTAGGCCTGATGGCGCGGCATGCCTCGCGCCTGCCACGCCTGTGCGGCGCCGAGCACGTCGCCGGCAAGCTCGAGCCGGCAGGGTTCGGCCATCAGCGCATCGGCCAGCGCCACCTGCGTGTCGTCGCCGGCGCGGTGCGCCCAGCAGGCGAGCTCGCCGCGATCCCATTGCGTGAGCTCGGCGCAGGCTTGCATTGCGCTGCGCACGAAAGCCGCACACCCTTCGAGCTCGCCGCGCAGCCACGCCCCCTCGGCCAGACCGAGCGCCAGCGGAACGATGCGGTCGGGCTCCTGCGATGCCAGCGCTGCGGGCCACAGTGCGAGCAGTTCACCACCGTCGGCGGCGGGATCGCGCAGCATCGCGACGGTGTGCGCCACCGTGGCCACCGTCAGGTGTGTGGTCGACGACGAGGCCGACGAAGGCTCGGCGCGCAAACACGCCTGCGCGTCTTGCAGCGCTTCGTCCAGGCGTCCCTGCATCAGCCGCGCCTGCACCAGCGCGCCGACCAGGCCCCAGACATGCAGGTCCATGTCGTGCGCGCGCGCAAAGGCGATGCCGGGCACGATCAGCGCATCGGCCTGCGCCAGCATCCGGTTGCGCACGCTGGCCTCGCTGGCGTTGCGGTAGGCGCGCGAAGCATGGTCGTGCAGGTTGTGCTCGAGCGCGATCGCCAGGCTGCGCTGAAGCAGCTCGAAGCCACGCTCCTGGCCGTGGTCGGCCAGCGCCGAGCCGATGTTGTTGAGCGCGTGCGCGATCGTGCCCTGCGCGTCGAAGCGCTCGGCCAGCGCGATCGCGCGCACGCCCCAGGCCTCGGCCAGTTGCCATTGATTGACGAGCATGTGGCCGGCCGATCGCATGCTGTAGGCCATCGCCAGCTCGGCGCTGGGCTCGATCGATTCGAGCGTCGTGATCGCCGTGTCGAGCCAGGTCTTGGCTTCAGCGAGTTGGCCCAGCGTGCGCTGCAGGCTCGACAGCGCGCGCTGGTTCGCGCCCACCTTCTCGGTCTGCCCGAGGCTGCGGCGCAGAGCCAGGGCTTGCACGCGCGCATCGATCACGGCAGGCACTGCGGCCGCGGTCAAGGCGCATTCCTGGGCCCAGCGTTCGAGCAACTCGGCGCGCTGCTCGTCGCTGGCACGCTGCGCATGGTCGAGCGCGACGCGGTAGTGCGCCGCGGCTTCGCGGTGCGCGCCCAGACCTGCGGCGCGCGCGGCGGCGGCGGGCGCGGTAGCGAGCACGGCCGCGCTGTCGCCGGCGTGCTGGGCGTGGTAGACGCTGCGGTCCACCAGATCGTCGGACTGATGCTGCAGCTGCAGGTACACACGCGCATGCATCTCGCGTCGGCGCAGCGGCGAAAGCGACGCCTCGACCGTGCGCCGCGCCAGCTCATGGCGAAACGCCAGGCCGCGCTCGGCCCAGCGCAGCAAACCGGCATTCACGCATTCGTCGACGCCCTGCACGCCGGTGGGCCCCGCCAAGGCAGCGACCAGCGACAGCTCGATCGAGCCGGGCACGAGGCTGGCCGCTTCAAGCACCGCACGCGCCGGCGCGCTGACGCGCTGCACGCGCGCCATCACCGCGGCCGTCACCGTCGGCGGCACGCCTGCGGCTTGCGTGTCGCCCTGCGTTGCGCTCAGCACCTCCGTCGCGAAGAATGGATTGCCACCGGTGACGTTGAGCAGTTCGCGCGTGCGCTGCGGCGGGTAGCCCGACAGCAGCGCCAGGGCGTCGAAGCCGAGCGGCTGCAGATCGATGCGCTCGGTGTTGGCCGGTGGCATGTCGCCGATCACCTGCGTCAACGGATGCATGGCGCCGGTTTCGTCGTCGCGGTAGCTCAGCACCAGCAGCGCCGGCCAGCCGTGAATGCGCCGGCCGAGGTACTTGAGGAAATCGAGCGTCAGGTGGTCGGCCCAATGCACATCCTCGAACACCAGCACATTGACGCGCTGCACCGGCGGCGCGCGCGCCGACAGCGCGGCGGACGGCACGCCCAGCCAGCCGCCGATGGCGGCGAACAAGTCCGAAGGCGGTTGTCGCGCGTGCACCAGCGCTGCGATCGACGGGCTCAGCGACTGGGCGATGTCGAGCACCGGGCCGAGCGGTCGCGGTGTGAAGAGCGCTTCGCAGCCGCCCCAGTAGATGTCGGCGCCGCCGCGCTCACGCGAGCGCACTGCCCACTCGCGCAGCAGCGAAGTCTTGCCGATACCGGCTTCGCCGCGCAAGAGCACGGTCCGCCCTTGCCCGCTGCGGCAACGCTCGAGGCAGGCTTCAAGCGCCGCGAGCGCGCTGTCGCGCTCGATCAGGCGCGGCGGGCTGGATGCGGCGGGTTCGACGGGCATCGTTAGGAACAGAGGCGCAAAGACGGTGAGCCGCAGTCTATGCCCAGCCGCGCCGACAGGAGGCGAGCCGAGGGGCACGCTCGCTCGCTCAGAACAGGCTGGCTTGTGCGCCTTGCGGCTTGCCCGGCCGTCTGAACTGCGACAGGTCGAGCGCGCGACGCTCGCTGCGCAAGCCGAGCCGATGTGTCGCCTTCGCAAAGCGCTGCACCAGCAGATCGGCCCAAACGCCCTGCCCCTTCATGCGCGTGCCGAAGCGCGGATCGTTGTCGCGGCCGCCGCGCATGTCGTGGACGCGCGCCATGACGCGCGCAGCGCGCTCGGCGAAGTGCGTGTCGAGCCACTGCTGGAACAGCGGGTTCACCTCCCACGGCAGGCGCAGCACGGTGGCAAACGCCGACGACGCACCGGCGTCGCGTGCACGCTCCAAGACGTGTTCGAGCTCCGGTTCGTTGATGAAGGGAATCATCGGCGAGACGCTCACGCCCACCGGTACGCCCGCTGCCGCGAGCTTCTCGATCGTTTTCAGGCGTCGCGCCGGCGCCGCAGCGCGCGGTTCCATGATTCGGGCCAGATCGGCGTCGAGCGTCGGGATCGAGACATACACCGCTGCAAGATCGTCGCGCGCCAGCGGCGCGAGCAGATCGATGTCGCGCTCGATGCCCGCCGACTTGGTGATGACAGAGAACGCGTGCCGGAACTCGGCGAGCACCTCGATCACACCGCGCGTGATGCGCAGGCGCCGCTCGGCCGGTTGGTAGGCATCGGTGACAGAGCCGATGTTCAGGGCCGACGGTTCGTAGCCGGGAGCGGCGAGCGCCGCACGCAGGCGCTCGGCGGCGTTGACCTTGGCGATGATCTTCGTTTCGAAGTCGAGGCCCGGCGAGAGGTTGAGATAACTGTGCGTCGGCCGCGCGAAGCAATAGATGCAGCCGTGCTCGCAGCCGCGGTACGGGTTGATCGAGATGTCGAAGTCGATGTCGGGCGATTCGTTGCCCGAGAGGATCGACTTGACGTGCTGCTCGATGATCTGCGTGCCGGGCACGCGCTGTTCTTCCTGCGCCGCCTGTCCGAGCGTGCCCCAGCCGTCGTCGAACGACTCGTGATGCTCGCTGGTGAAGCGGTGCTCGATCGCCCAGGCGGTGCCGCGGCCCTTGAGTGCGGCGCTCGGCATGAAGACGAGGGTGGCAGGAGGCGCCTTGGCTTGCATACTGTAAATATACACAGCACCCGCCGAAGCGCAAGTCGATTTCAGTAGTCGCTGCTGCCGCCCGAAGCGAGGTTGTCGAAGCGCGTCAGCGGTTTCAGGAAGGTCAGCTTGATCGTGCCGGTGGGGCCGTTGCGCTGCTTGCCGATGACGATCTCGGCGACACCCGGCTCCTTGCTGTCCTTGTTGTAGTATTCGTCGCGGTAGATGAACATGATCACGTCGGCGTCCTGCTCGATCGCGCCCGATTCGCGCAAGTCGCTCATCATCGGCCGCTTGTCGTTGCGCGTCTCGACGCTGCGGTTCAACTGCGACAGCGCGATCACGGGACACTGCAGTTCCTTCGCCAGCGCCTTCAGCCCGCGCGAGATTTCACCGAGCTCGGTGGCGCGGTTTTCCTCGCTGCTGCTGGAGCCGCTCATCAGCTGCAGGTAGTCCACGACGATCAAGCCCAGCTTGCCGCACATGCGCGCCTGGCGCCGCGCACGGGCGCGCAACTCGGCCGCGTTGAGTGCAGCGGTTTCGTCGATGAAGACGCTCGCGCCCTTCAAGCGATCGACCGCTTCGGACAAACGCCCCCACTCATCGTCATTGAGGCGTCCGGTGCGCAGATGGCCCTGGTCGATGCGACCCAGCGAGCCGACCATGCGCAGCGCCAGTTGCGACGCGCCCATTTCCATCGAGAACACCACCACCGGCAGGCCCTCCTGCACGGCGACGTTCTCTGCGATGTTGAGCGCGAACGCGGTGTTGTGCGTGACCACGTCTTCGTCGGTGATGTACAGCCGCTCAGGATGGCTGACCGAGATGCACTGACACGTCGCTGTGCGACTGGGCTCGATGGCCTTGATCGTCAGGCGCTTCTGGCGCGACCAAGCCTCGGGCGCACGCGCCTGCTTCTCCGACAGCAAGAAAAGCGAGCGCGGCTGCGGATGCGAAACATGGCAGACGTAAGCCGGCAGTCCCTGCATGCGCATGCCGGCAACGCTGGTGAAATTTGGTGTCTTCCTCGCAATCGAACACCAGCCGCCAAGCGACCTCACCAGCGCAGCCATGTCGTCGGCAAGACGCCGGCTCGACGTTGAAAAGCGCACGCTGCCCCAGCGCTCGATCCAACCGTCGGTGTCGAGCAGGCCGCGCAGCAGATTCAAGCGCGAGTCGCGACCCGCCTGCAGGTACAGCGGCGGGATGAACTTGTGCTCGCTCGTCAGCCCCGACAGCGCCAGCGCCTCGAGCGCCACGCGCAGCGGGTTGGCCTGGCCTCCCGCGAGCCCCGGCACGTGGCCGCGGTCTTCGTGCACGATGCGGTAGTCGTATTTGCCGGCATGCGTCACCGCCATGCCGGGACCCGCGCGTTCGGCGACGAGCGACACGATCTGCGGCGCCGCGGACGAGAAGCGCACCGAGCCCGTGCCGCTCAGGTTGCCGTCGCCGAGCAAGCAGCCGAGCAGCCAGGGGTCGATCGGCAGCGGATCGTCGTGGCCGAATTCGCCGTCGTGCTGGTCGATCCACAAACGATCGCGGTAGCGTTGGCGCTTCAGCAGAATTTGAACCTGCGCTGTGCTCAAGATGCGCGGCGCCGGCCAATGCCGGCACTGCACGCGCCACAGGTGCTCGGCGCAGCATTCGGCGCTGCGGCCGTCGGAGAACGTGACGCGGAGAACTTCTTTCGTGCCCTGCGGGAAGACGCCGGTAACGATCGAGGGCTTGCCGTCGATGGAGGCCAGCGCGTCGCCCACTTCGAGCTCGCCCATCGCCTTCCAGCCGCTGCGCGTACGCACCTTTGCGTCGAGCGGCTGCGCTTTGCCCATGCTGGGCCGTGCCGCCAACACGATCAGATCGCCCGGCTGCAAACCCGCGGTCATGCGGTCCAGATCGTAGAAGCCCGAGCGCACGCCCGTCACGTCCTCGGCGCCGTTTTCATGCAGCTCGGTGACACGGTCGATCAGCTGAACCACGAGCTGGTCCATGCTCTGGAAGCCCTGCTTGCTGCGCTGGCCCTCCTCGCCGATCTGAAAGACGCGGCCCTCGGCTTCGTCGAGGATCTGGCTGACCGAGCGGCCGGCCGGGTTGAAGGCGTTGGTCGCGATCTCGTCGCTGGCTGCAATGAGTTTGCGCAGCACCGCGCGCTCGCGCACGATCTCGGCGTAGCGGCGCAGGTTGGCTGCGCTCGGCACGCTCTGCGCCAGCGCGTTCAGGTACGCGATGCCGCCGCACTCCTCGGCCTTGCCGTGCATCTGCAGCTGCTCGAAGACCGTGATCACGTCGGCCGGCTTGGTGGCCGCCACCAACTCGCCCACCGCCTTGTAGATCAGCTTGTGTTCGTAGCGGTAGAAGTCGGTCTCGGTCAGCAGGTCGCCGGCGCGGTCCCAGGCGCTGTTGTCGAGCAGCAGGCCGCCGAGCACGCTCTGCTCGGCTTCGATCGAGTGCGGCGGCACGCGCAGGCGCGCGATGTCATGGTCGACAGGCGGCGCATCACGAAGCGGAAAGACGGCAGACATCAGACGACGAGTTTACGGCGCGCAGCAACACGCACCGGTGGACAAACCTGTGCAAATCGCGTGCACCACAAAGGACAAAGGCCGGCAAAGCCGGCCCTTGTTTCCGTCCGCGACCTTAGTCGACTTGTCCGACCACCGTCACGTGCACATCGACCACCACATCCGTGTGCAGCGACACCGACAGTGTCTGCTCTCCGGTGTGCTTGATCGGGCCGCCGGGCATGCGCACGGCCGACTTCGGCACCTCGAAGCCTTGCGCCTTCAGCGCTTCGGCGATGTCGGCGTTGGTGACCGAGCCGAACAGGCGCCCATCGACGCCGGCCTTCTGCGTGATCGTGATGGTCTTGCCGTTCAGCTTCTCGCCCGCCGCCTGCGCCGCAGCGTGCTTGTCGGCAGCGCTCTTTTCGAGCTCGGCGCGCTTGGCCTCGAACTCCTTCAACGCCGACTCGGTGGCGCGGCGCGCCTGGCGCGTCGGGATCAGGAAATTGCGGGCGAAGCCGTCCTTGACCTTGACGACATCACCGAGGTTGCCGAGGTTGGCGACCTTCTCCAGAAGAATCACTTGCATGTTCGTGCTCCTCGATCAACCGCGGTGCTGATCGGTGTACGGCAGCAGCGCAAGGAAACGCGCGCGCTTGATCGCCGAGGTCAGCTGGCGCTGGAAGAAGGCGCGCGTTCCAGTCAGTCGCGCCGGCGTGATCTTGCCGTTTTCGCCGATGAAGTCGCGCAGCACATCGACATCCTTGTAGTCGATGCGCTCGACGCCGGTGACGGTGAAGCGGCAGAAACGCTTGCGCCGAAACAGCAGCGACTGCGTGTTGCGCTTGGGCTTGCGGTCCTTCGAGAACTTGCCTTTACCGCGGGGAGGGGGCATGGTGAAAACTCCTTGAGATCTGAAAATGGGGATCAGTCGAGGTCAATCCAGTGACGTGATGTGCAGGATCAGCCCGCGTCCGTTGCGTCCCGAGGCGAGGAAACCGGCGAAGTTGCCCGGCGCTCCCAGACTCAGTGCAGACACCTCGCGCGTGATGCCTTCCCCGATCGCCACTGCCTTGATGTCGATCGACACCTTGCGTGGTGTGCCGTCTTCGCTGACCTCGGACTCGTGCCTGAGCACCAGGTCCAGGGCCGGCAAGCCGGCGGGGGTGTAGCGCGGGGCGCTGCGTTGCGCGACAGTCGCGGCCAGCAGCAGCCGGTTCAGGCCGCGGTCTCCTGCTGCGACGCCTTGCGCGCTTCTTCGCGCTCGACGTGCTTCATCATCACCGACGGTGCCGCCGGTGCCTTGTCCTCGGCCACCGTCAGGTGGCGCAGCACCGCGTCGTTGAAGCGAAAGCCGGTCTCCAGCTCGCCCAAGGTCTCGCTGCTGCACTCGATGTTCAGGCACAGGTAATGCGCCTTGGCGAGTTTCTGGATCATGTAGGCCAGCTGACGCCGACCCCAGTCTTCGACCCGGTGCACCTTGCCGCCGGCGGCGGTGACCAGGCCCTTGTAGCGTTCCAGCATGGCTGGAACCTGTTCACTCTGATCCGGATGGATCAGGAGAACGATCTCGTAGTGACGCATGGTGGCTCCTTGTGGATTTCCGTCATGAAAGACGGGGTAGCCGCCCTGCGGCGTCGTATAGCAGGTGCGGCAAGGGGGAAAAGCCGGCGATTATAGCCAGCTCGAACGCTGCTTCAGCGCTGCGCGGCGAGGCGCTCCCAGGTCTGGACCACCGAGTCCGGGTTCAGCGAGATCGAGCCGATGCCTTCCTGCGCCAACCAGTCGGCGAAATCCGGGTGATCGCTCGGCCCCTGGCCGCAGATGCCGACGTACTTGCCGGTGGCGCGGCAGGCGGCGATGGCGCGCGAGATCATGGCCTTGACGGCAGGGTCGCGCTCGTCGAAGTCGCCGGCCAGTTGCTCCAGGCCCGAATCGCGATCGAGACCCAGCGTGAGTTGCGTCAGGTCGTTGCTGCCGATCGACATGCCGTCGAAGTGCTCGAGAAACTGGTCGGCCAGGATGGCGTTGCTCGGCACCTCGCACATCATGATGAGGCGCAGGCCATCTTGCCCGCGCTTGTGTCCACGCTCGGCCAGCATCTCGACCACGCGCGCTGCCTGCTTCACCGTGCGCACGAAGGGCACCATGATCTCGACGTTGACCAGGCCCATGTCCTTGCGCACGCGCTTCAAGGCCTCGCACTCCATGCCGAACGCGTCGCTGAACTCGCCGCTGATGTAGCGGCTGGCGCCGCGAAAGCCCAGCATCGGGTTTTCCTCGTCGGGCTCGTAGCGCGTGCCGCCGATCAGCTTGCGGTACTCGTTGCTCTTGAAGTCGCTCAAGCGCACGATCACCGGCTTCGGCCAGAACGCGGCGGCGATCGTGGCAATGCCTTCGGCCAGCTTGTCGACATAGAACGCGCGCGGCGACGCATGCCCGCGCGCCACCGACTCCACCGCCTTCTTCAGCTCGACGTTGATGTTCGGATAATCGAGGATCGCCTTCGGGTGCACGCCGATGTCGTTGTTGATGATGAACTCGAGCCGCGCCAGGCCGACGCCCGAGTTCGGCATCTGCGCGAACTCGAAGGCCAGTGCCGGGTTGCCGACGTTCATCGTGATCTTGATCGGGCAGTACGGCATCTGGCCGCGCTTGACCTCGGTGATTTCCGATTCCAGCAGGCCGTCGTAGATGTAGCCGGTGTCGCCTTCGGAACAGGCCACGGTGACGAGCGCGCCTTCGGCGAGCTTGTCGGTGGCATCGCCGCAGCCCACCACCGCCGGGATGCCGAGCTCGCGCGCGATGATCGCCGCGTGGCAGGTGCGCCCGCCGCGATTGGTGACGATGGCGCTGGCCTTCTTCATCACCGGCTCCCAGTTCGGATCGGTCATGTCGGTGACGAGCACGTCGCCCGGCTGCACCCGGTCCATCTCCGCGACCGAACGCACCAGCACGACGCGGCCGGTGCCGATCTTCTGGCCGATGGCGCGGCCTTCGGTCAGAACGGCCGCCTTGCTGGTGTCGCCCTTGAGCTTGTAGCGCTGCTCGACCTGGCCCGCGGCTTGCTGGCTCTTCACCGTCTCGGGCCGCGCCTGCAGGATGTAGAGTTTTCCGTCGATGCCATCCTTGCCCCACTCGATGTCCATCGGCCGGCCGTAGTGCTTCTCGATGATCACCGCATAGCGCGAGAGTTCGAGCACGTCGGCATCGGTCAGTGAATAGCGGTTGCGCATCTCGACCGGGTTGTCCTCGATCTTCACCAGCTTGCCGCTCGCCGCCTTGTCCTGCGCCGACGCGAACGTCATGCGTTGCAGCTTCGAGCCGAGCGAGCGACGCACCAGGGCCGGCCGGCCTGCCGCCAATGTCGGCTTGTGCACATAGAACTCATCCGGGTTCACGGCACCCTGCACCACCGTCTCGCCAAGGCCCCAGCTCGAGGTGACGAAGACCACGTCCGAAAAGCCCGACTCGGTGTCGATCGTGAACATCACGCCGGCGCTGCCCTGATCCGAGCGCACCATGCGCTGCACCCCCGCCGACAACGCCACGTCGGCGTGGGCATAGCCCTTGTGCACGCGGTAGCTGATGGCACGGTCGTTATAGAGCGAGGCGAAGACCTCGCGCATCTTGGCCAGCACGTCGTCGATGCCGTGCACGTTGAGGAATGTCTCTTGCTGACCGGCAAAAGACGCGTCGGGCAGGTCTTCTGCCGTGGCCGACGAGCGCACCGCGAAAGTGGCGGCCGGGTTGTCTGCTGCGAGCGCGACGTAGGCGGTGCGCACTGCGTCTTCGAGTGCCGGCGGCAGCGGCGCGTCGTGCACCCACTTGCGAATCTCGGCGCCGGCTTCGGCCAAAGCCTTGACGTTGTCGGTGTTCAAGCGCTCGAGCCGCGCCTTGATCTTTTCCGCAAGCCTGCCGTGCGCCAGGAATTGGCGGAATGCATGCGCCGTGGTGGCGAAGCCGCCGGGCACACGCACGCCCGAAGCGGCAAGCTGGCTGATCATTTCGCCGAGGCTGGCGTTCTTGCCGCCGACCACCTCGACGTTGGTCATCCTCAGCTGTTCAAACGGCACGACCAGGGCGGTCGCCAGATTCGGTTGAGACATGGGAAAACTCCGTAGCGATGAAGAACCGGGGCTTGCGCGGCCCGAGAAGACGCTTCGACTCCCATGTCGTTGTTTCGAACTCGTTCGGGGGAGGAGCGCATCGGGCGGGCCGCGAGAGTAGTTGCGGTTCATTCTACGGGCCTATGATCGTGTCATCCGTCACAAACACCCGGGCCGCAGGGCGTGAACCCTTCACGGCCGGGCTGCGCCCAGCGCCATGACCCAACGCAGCGTGTTCTTCGTGTCCGACGGCACCGGCATCACCGCCGAAACCTTCGGCAACTCGATCCTGGCGCAGTTCTCGGCCAAGCCGCGCCACGTGCGCCGACCCTTCATCGACTCGCCGGCCAAGGCACAGTCGGTGGTCGAGGAGATCAACCGCACGGCGCTGCACGAAGGCAAGCGACCGATCGTCTTCATCACCCTGGTCAACGACGAGATACGCGCCATCCTCAACGCCGACGACTGCAAAGGCCTGGTGCTCGACATGTTCCGCACCTTCGTCGAACCGCTCGAAGCCGAGTTCGGCATCAAGAGCAACCACCGCGTCGGCCGCTTCTCGGACGCCGCCAAGAGCGAGGAGTACAACGACCGCATCGAAGCCATCAACTTCTCGTTGGCGCACGACGACGGCCAGAGCGCGAAGAACCTGCAAAGCGCCGACGTCATCCTGGTGGGTGTCAGCCGCAGCGGCAAGACGCCGACCTCGCTGTACCTGGCGATGCAGCATGGCATCAAGGCCGCCAACTACCCGCTGATCCCGGAAGACTTCGAGCGCGACCAGATCCCGTCGTCGCTCGCCCCGTACAAGGCCAAGTGCTTCGGCCTGACGATCGACCCCGAACGCCTGGCGCACATTCGCAATGAGCGCCGTCCGGGCAGCAAGTACGCGGCGCTCGCCAACTGCCGCTATGAAGTGGCCGAAGCCGAGCGCATGATGAGGCGCGAGAGCATCGCGTGGCTGAGTTCGACGCACAAGTCGATCGAGGAGATCGCGACGACGATCCTGCGCGACATCCGGCCGGACCGGCTGATCTACTGAGAGGCGCAGCCTCTCAGTAGATCAGCCTGTCGCGGCCGCTGGCGGAACGTACGGCTCCCCCAGCCCCCTCCGAGAGGGGGCTCCAGTTCGTTCCACCGCTCCCTCCAGCCTCCCTCCAAGAGGGAGGCTCCAGTCAGAAGGACAAGCGCCTTCGTCCCTCATGCTGGAGCCACCTCTCGGAGGGGGCTGGGGGAGCCCAACGCTCGGCCGAAGGCAACGCGGCGGTAGGGGCTGCGCCCCTACCGCCGCGTTGCCGGCCCCGCCACGTAGAACTCGCGCTTGTCGCGGTTGAAGGCGATGCGGTTGCCGTTGGCGCAGTCGGCGCACCACCACGCGGCGAGCGTGCCGTCGGGTTCGCGGCTCGAGGAGCGCGAGGCCGCTGCCGGGGTCGGGCAACTCCACCAGGAAGCGCATGCGCACCGCTCCCTGCCCGGCTCGACGATGGCGGCGAACAGGCCCTGCTCGCCGCTGCAGCGCCTGTAGGCGCCGACGAAGGCGATCTGCGTCGCGCCGCGGCCGTCGAACTTAGCCTTCGATGACGAAGGCCGCTGACCGATGGCTGCATCGACCGCCGCGGCGCCGACCGCAGCGTCGAAGCGCTCGCGCTGCAGCGCCTCGGCCGCGCACCAATCGGGATGCAGGCGCTTGATCGGCACGCCCTGCACCAGGGTCGCGCGCGGCCGCCACTGCGCGCGCTGCCACCAGGGCCTGTCGGCAGGCTCGTTGGCGACGACGAGCACCGGCTCGACGGCATCGGCCGCCGGCGCGCACAGCACGCACACCAGCAAGCAGAGCACGAGCGCGTGCTTCACGCCGCGACCCTCGACGCATACAGGCAGATCGCCGCTGCGGCCGCGACGTTCAACGACTCTTCGCCGCCGGGCTGCGGGATGCGCAGCGACATCGCACAGCGCGACGCGAGCGCCGCATCGACGCCCTGCCCTTCATGCCCGAAGACCCAGGCGCAGGGAAACGGCAGGCGCGCCTCGTGCAGCAGCGTCGTCGCCTGCACGCTCGCAGCCAACAGCGGCGCTTGCAGCGCTTGCAGATCGTCGATGTGCAAGCTCTCGATCAAGTCCAGTCGCGAAGTGCGCGCCCATCGCGGCGCGCAGCACCTTCGCAGACCACAGCCCGGCCGTGCCTTCGATCGCCAGCACTTGCGAGAAGCCCAGCGCCGCCGCGCTGCGCAGGATGCTGCCGACGTTGCCGGCGTCCTGCACGCGGTCGAGCACGACGCTGGCCGCACTCGGCTGCAACGCCGGTGGCGCAGCGAGCTCGACGACGAAGCCGATACCCACCGGCGATGGCAACTCGCTGACACCGGCGAACAGCGCATCGGCCACGCGCGCGACGCGTGGCGCCGCTTGCGCCAACGCGCGCAACGCCGGTCGCTGCCACGCCGACTCGCTGATGAGCGCTTGCGACGGCGCGCGCCCGTGCGCCAGCAGCGCGCTGCACAGATGCTCGCCTTCGAGCCAGAGTTCGCCAGCCTTGCGATAGCCCGTGCCGCTGCGCTGCAGCCGGCGCAGGCGCACCAGCAGCGGGTTGTCGCGGCCGCTGATCGTGGTGAAGGTTTCGCTCACAACGCGAGCGTCCTTGCCACCGCCGCGCTGACCGGCGCAAAGCTGCGGCGATGCGCTTCGCACGCACCGTGCTCGCGCAGAGCGGCCAGGTGCTCGGCAGTGGCATAGCCCTTGTGGTCGGCGAATCCATACGCAGGATGCAGCGCATGCAGTTGCGTCAGCAGATCGTCGCGATAGACCTTGGCGACGATCGACGCCGCCGCGATCGCGGCCACCTTGGCGTCGCCCTTGACGATGGCCTCGGCCGGCACCGTCAGCGCCGGCAGGCGGTTGCCGTCGACCAGCACACGCTGCGGCACCAGGCGCAGGCCGGCCACGGCGCGCTGCATCGCCAGCAGCGTCGCCTGAAGAATGTTCAAGCGGTCGATCTCTTCGACGCTGGCCTGCGCAACGCACACGCACAGTGCCTTGGCGCGGATCTCCCCTGCCAGGCGCGCGCGCGTCGCCGGGCCAAGCGCCTTCGAGTCGCGCAGGCCCTTGATCTTCTGCAAGTCGTCGAGGATCACGGCCGCGGCCACCACCGGCCCGGCCAGTGGCCCGCGGCCGACTTCATCGACGCCGGCGATCAACCCCGGCGCGCCCCAGCTCCAGGCGAGCGGCCTAGGCTTGGCCCGTGATCTGCGCGATCGCATCGGTGGCGGTGCGGGCGGTGTCGCGCCGCAACTGGTGGTGCAGTTCGGTGAAGCGCGCGCGCAATAGGTCGCCGCGCTGCGGCGCATCGAGCCAGGCCAGCACATCGGCGGCGAGTCGCTCGGGTGTTGCGTCGCCCTGAATGCGCTCGGGCACGACGAACTCGCCGCACAGGATGTTGGGCAGGCCGACCCAGGGTTGCAACTGCATGCGCTTCATGATCTGCCAGGACACGGGCGTTCATTTTGTAGGCGATCACCATCGGCCGCTTGAAGAGCGCCGCTTCGAGCGTGGCGGTGCCGCTGGCGATGAGCGTGGCGTCGCAGGCTGCCAACGCTTCGTGCGAATGACCGTCGAGAAGCGTCATCGGTGCGCTGCCGATGTGCTGTTCGACCAACGACCGCAGGCCCGGCGCCACCGGCAGCACGAAGCGCAGCTCGGGGCGTGACTGCGCCAGCTGCGAGACCGTCGCGGCGAAGGTCGGCAGGATCGCCTGGATCTCCGAGCGGCGACTGCCGGGCAGCACCGCGATCAGCGGCTGCGCATCGTCGAATCCGAGCGCTGTACGCGCCGAGGCACGCGGCACCTCGATCGGAATCGCATCGGCCAGCGGGTGGCCGACATACGTCGCCGCGATGCCGTGTTGCCGCAGCAACGCTGCCTCGAACGGGAACAGGCACAGCACATGATCGACGCTGCGCGCAATCTTCTCGACGCGGCCGGCGCGCCAGGCCCAGATCGACGGGCAGACGAAGTGGATCGCCTTGACGCCCGCCGCGCGCAGGCGATGCTCGAGGCCGAGGTTGAAGTCGGGCGCATCGACGCCGATGAAGGCATCGGGCTTGTCGACGAGCAGCCGGTCGCCGAGCGCATCGCGAATGCCCTTGATCTCGCGGTAGTGGCGCAGCACTTCCACATAACCACGCACGGCGAGTTTGTCGTGCGGCCACCAGGCGCTGAAGCCATGCTCGGCCATGCGCGGGCCGCCGATGCCGAAGGTCTGCAGCGCAGGCCAGCGCTGCTTCAGGCCGCCGAGCAAGAGACCGGCGAGCAGGTCGCCGGAGGCTTCGCCGGCGACGAGGGCCAGCCTCACGTCCCGTCCCCTCTCCCGCCAGCGGGAGAGGGAGCATGCGGCTTCACCGCGCGATCCCGCGCGTTGCTGTGGCGAGGAAGTCGAGCAGCATCGACACGTCCGCATCGCCACCCTCGACCGTACCGCGCAGCGCCGCGATCGACGCCTTCGCGTTGTCGAGCGTCAGCCCGTCGCGATACAGCAGCCGGTGCATCTGCTTGACCAGCGCGATGCGCTCCTTCGAGAAGCCGCGCCGGCGCAGGCCCTCCGCGTTGAACGTGCTGACCGACGAGCGGATGGCCCGCGGCCATCATGAACGGCGGCACGTCCTGCGAGACGTGGCTCTGGAACCCCGTCATCGCGTGCGCGCCGATCTTGCAGAACTGGTGCACGCCGGTGAGGCCGCCGACGATCACCCAGTCGCCGATGTGCACATGCCCGGCGAGCGTCGCGTTGTTGGCCAGGATCGTGCGCGAGCCCACCTGCACGTCGTGCGCGATGTGCACGTAGGCCATGATCCAGTTGTCGTCGCCGACGCGCGTCACGCCCTCGTCCTGCATCGTGCCGCGGTTGAAGGTGCAGAACTCGCGGATGGTGTTGCGGTCGCCGATCGACAGTCGCGTCGGCTCGCCGCGGTACTTCATGTCCTGCGGCGCGGCGCCGAGCGCGGCGTGCGTGAAGATGCGGTTGTCGCGGCCGATCGTCGTCGGCCCCTCGATCACCGTGTGCGCGCCGATCTGGGTGCGCTCGCCGATGCTCACGCCGGCGCCGATCACGGCATACGGCCCGACCGTGACGCTGCTGTCGAGCTCGGCCTCGGGCGAGACGATCGCGCTGGGATGAATGCTACCGGCCATGGCAGCAGCCGTTTGGCGCGAGATGGCCCGGCGCGCCGACGGCAACCAAGCGACCGCCGCGGGTCCGGCTTTGCCGCTCCGCTGGCGGTGCCCCCTCGAGGGGGAGCGCCGAAGGCGCTCCGGGGGTGGTCATACTTTTCGCATCGTGCACATGAGTTCGGCTTCGACCGCGGTCTCGCCGCCGACCGAAGCGCGCGTCTTGTACTTGTAGATGCCGGCCTTGGCGCGCTCGATGCTCGCTTCGAGGATCAGCTGATCACCGGGTTCGACCGGCCGCTTGAAGCGCGCGCCGTCGATGCCGACGAAGTACACGACCGTGTCCTCGCCCGGCTCGACATCCAGCGACTCGAACGACAGCAGCGCCGCGGTCTGCGCCAGCGCTTCGAGCATCAGCACGCCCGGCATCACCGGGCGCGATGGAAAGTGGCCCCCAAAGAACGGCTCGTTGATCGTCACGTTCTTCAAGGCCTGGATGCGAACGTTCTTCTCGAACGCCAGCACGCGATCCACCAGCAGAAACGGATAGCGGTGCGGCAGGCGCTTCAAGATGCGGTGGATGTCCATCGTCACGGGCTCTTTTTCTCCAGGGCGCGCAGACGCTCGCGCAGCGCATGCAACTGCCGCAAGGTCGCGGCGTTCTTTTCCCAGGACGCATTGTCGTCGAAGGGAAACATGCCGCTGTACTGGCCGGCCTTGGTGATCGAGCGGCTGACGACGGTGGCCGCGGTGATGTGCACGTGGTCGGCGAGCTCGAGGTGACCGAGCACGATGGCGCCACCGCCGAGCGTGCAGTGCCTGCCGATCTTGGCGCTGCCCGCAATGCCGACGCAGCCGGCCATCGCGCTGTGGGCGCCGACGCGCACGTTGTGGCCGATCTGGATCAGGTTGTCGAGCTTGACCCCCTCTTCGATCACGGTGTCGTCGAGCGCGCCGCGGTCGATGCAGGTGTTGGCGCCGATCTCGACGTCGTCGCCGATGCGCACCGCGCCGAGCTGCGCGATCTTTTCCCACTTGCTTCCTCGCCACGTCCGTTCGGCGCGAAGCCGAAGCCGTCGGCGCCGATGACGACGCCGCTGTGCACGATGCAGCGTGCGCCAATGACGCAACGCTCACCCAGCGTGACGCGCGCGGCGATGCGCGTGCCCGCGCCGATCACGGCGTCGGCGCCGATGTACGACAGCGCACCCACCGTCGCGTCGGCCGCGATGCGCGCGCCCGCCTCGACCACCGCGCTCGGATGAACGCCGGCCCGCGCCGGCGCCGAGCCTTCGGCCCACCACTGCGACAGCCGCGCGTAGTACAGATAAGGGTCGGCCGCGACGACGGCGGAGCCGCGCGCCGCCGCCTCCTCGGCCAGTGCCGGCGCCACGATCACGCAGCCGGCGCGGGTGCTGGCAAGCTGCGCGCGGTAGCGCGGGTTGGCGAGGAAGGCGATGTGCGACGGGCCGGCTGCTTCGAGCGTGGCAATGCGGTCGATTGCAAGCGTCGCATCGCCGACGCAGTCACCGCCCAATCGAGCGACGATCTCGGCGACGGTCAGGCGCATCGCCGATGGCCCTGACGGATTACTTGCCCGCGTTCAACGCGTCGATCACCTTCTTGGTGATGTCCACGCGCGGGCTCCAGTGCACGGCATCCTGCAGGATCAGGTCGTACTTTTCCTGATCGAAGATCTGCTTGATGACCTTGTTGGCGCGTTCCAGCACCGAGGCCAACTCTTCGTTCTTGCGTTGGTTCAGGTCTTCCTGGAACTCGCGGCGCTTGCGCTGGAATTCGCGGTCCTGTTCGACCAGTTCTCGCTGCCGGCGCGTGCGCTCGGATTCGGCCAGCGTCGGCGCGTCTTTCTCCAGCTTGTCGGCGGCGGCCTTGAGGCGCACGCCCTGGTCCGTCAGGTCCTTCTCGCGCTTGCTGAACTCGGCTTCCAGCTTGGCCTGCGCCGCCTTGGCGGGGTTGGCCTCGCGCATCACGCGCTCGCTGTTGACGTAGCCGATCTTCATCTCCTGCGCCTGCACGAGCGTTCCTGCAAAGGCAAGAGCGGCTACCAGCACCAAGCTTTTCCGCATAGTCAATCCACGAGTCGAGTCAAGAGGGGGGTAGCGAGCGAAAGCGAGCTTGGGGGCTCCATCAGAATGCCGTGCCGATCTGGAACTGGAACTTCTCGATTCTATCTTTGGGGTCGCTCTTGATCGGCGTGCCCCAGCTCAGCTTCAGCGGCCCCACCGGCGAGACCCACGACAGGCCGATGCCGGCCGAGGCGCGCAGGCTGTTGGCGCGGATCTTTTCGTCTTCGCCCCAGACGTTGCCGGCGTCCATGAAACCGAAGAGGCGGAAGGTCTTGTCGTTGCCGCTGCCCGGAACGGGCACGTACAGCTCGGCGTTGACGTTCAGGCGCCGATTGCCGCCGATGTAGTTGTTGGTGACGTCGACCGTGCCGAGCGAACCCTGCTGGAAGGTGCGCACCGAACCGAGGCCGCCGCCGTAGAAGTTCTTGAAGATCGGGTAGGGCTTGTTGCCCAGGCCCTTGCCCCAGCCGAACTCGGCGTTCAGGCCGAGCGTGAAGCGGTTGGTGATCGGGATGTACTGCTGATACTGCAGGTTGCTGCGCAGGTACTTGACGTCGCCGGCCACCGACCACTCGAGGTTGACGCGCTTGTAGCTGCCGACGGTGGGCGCCAGCACGCTGTCGCGCTGGTCGCGCGCCCAGCCGATCGTCAACGGCAAGGCAGTGCTCTTGGCGCCGTAGAGCTCGCGGTAATCGCGGTAGCTCTTGTTGGTGACCGAGCCCTTGATCTGTGTCTGCTCGACGCCGGCGCCGAAGAACACGGTGTCGAAATCGGAGAACGGCACGCCGAAGCGCAGCGCCATGCCCGGCGTCACCAGCTCGTACTCCTCGCCCTGGCTGTTGATCGGCTTGCTGGTACGGTAGAAGAGGTCGATCGCGCGCGAGATGCCGTCCACAGTCCAGTACGGATCGACGGTGGACAGCACCAGGTTGCGATTGGACCTGCTGGTGTTGAACTCGATGCCGAGGTAGTTGCCGGAGCCGAAGACGTTCTCCTGCTTGATCGAGGCGGTGAACGAGACCTTGTCGCTGCTCGAATAGCCGGCGCCGACGAGCAGGTTGCCGGTGGGTTTCTCGACGACCTTGACCGTCAGGTCGACCTGATCGGCAACGTTGGGCACCTCTTCGGTCTCGACGTTGACTTCCTTGAAGAAGCCTGTGCGATCGACCCGGTCGCGCGACAACTTGATGCGGTCGCCGTCGTACCAGGCGCTTTCGATCTGGCGGAACTCGCGCCGCACCACTTCGTCGCGCGTGCGGTCGTTGCCGGCGACGTTGATGCGGCGCACGTAGACGCGGCGCTGCGGATCGGCATTGAGCACCACCACCACCTGGCCGGCGGCGCGGTCGATCTCGGGCCGCGCCTCGGTGCGCGCGAAGGCATAGCCGAACTGGCCGAACAGATCGGCGAAGGCCTTGGTCGTGGCGGCGACATCGGCGCTGCGGTACGGATCGCCCGGCTTGATGCGCACCGCGCGCTTGAAGTCTTCGTCGCGGCCGAGGTACTGGCCTTCGAGGCGCACCGCGGTCACGGTGTAGGGCTGGCCCTCGCGCACCGAGATCGTGATCGAGATGTCCTGCTTGTCGGGCGAGATCGTGACCTGGGTCGATTCGACGTTGAATTCGAGGTAGCCGCGATTGGTGTAGTAGGCGCGGATGGTCTCCAGATCGGCATTCAACTCGCTGCGCGAGTAGCGATCCGTCTTGGTGTACCAGGTGAGCCAGCCGCCGGTGCTGCGGCCCATCAGGCCGAGCAGCGTGCCCTCGGAGAAGGCCTTGTTGCCGACGATGCGGATGTCGCGGATCTTGGCGGCTTCGCCCTCGCTCATCGTGAAGACGACGTTGACGCGGTTGCGCTCCAGCGGCGTGATCGTGGTCGTCACCTCGGCGCCGTACAGGCTCTTGGTGAGGTACTGGCGCTTGATCTCCTGCTCGGCGCGATCGACCAGCGCGCGATCGAAGGGCAGGCCCTCGCCGATGCCCGAATCCTTCAGCGCCTTGGCCAGCGTGTCGTTGTCGAACTCCTTCAGGCCGACGAAGGTGACCGCGGCGATGATCGAGCGCTCCTCGACGATCACCACCACCACCTTGCCCTCGATCTCGATGCGCACGTCCTTGAACAGGCCCGTGGCAAAGAGCGCACGCAGCGCGGCCGCGCCCTTTTCGTCGGTGTAGGTGTCGGACGCACGAAACGGCAACGACGCGAAGACGGTGCCCGGGTCGGTGCGCTGCAGGCCCTCGACGCGGATGTCCTCGATCGCAAACGGCTCGGCCGCGCGTGCGGCCGGTGCGGCGGCCAGCGCGACAAGACTCAGGACGACAGCCGCCACGGGGCGCAGCGCAACGGGTACGGGATGGAAGTGCATCAGGGAGGGCTGAGGGCGAGACTTGCCTCGTTATTGCAAGCCCAGTCGCGGGGCCAGATCGTTGTAGAAGGCAAGGGTCATCATCATCAGCAGCACCACAATCCCGGCGCGCTGCAGCCAGGCCAGCCACGCATCGGGCACGGGACGGCCCGTCAAACCCTCGAAAAGATAATACATGAGGTGTCCGCCATCGAGCATCGGCACCGGCATCAGGTTGATGACGCCGAGCCCGACGCTGACGAGCGCGAGAAAGCCGATGTAGTAGGCCAGGCCGCGCTCGGCCGATTGCCCCGCGTAGTCGGCGATCGTGATCGGCCCCGAGATGTTCTTCAGCGAGGCCTGCCCGATCAGCATGCGGCCGAACATCTTGACGGTGAGCACGGATTGCTCCCAGGTCAGCGACACGCCGCGCGCCAGGCCCTCGAAGATGCCGCTGCGCACCGTCACCATCTCGGGCAGGCTGCCCACCACCGCATCGATGCGACCGACGCGCTGGCCGGCGTTGTCGCTCATCACGCGCGGCTGCACTGCGATCTCGCGCTGCGCGCCGGCGCGTTCGACAGTCCACAGCATCGGCTTGGCATTGCCGTCGGCAGCGAGCTGGCGGATGCGCGTGCGCAGCTGGTGGGCGTCGCCCACCGCCTGGCCATCGACACGCAGCACACGGTCGCCGCTCTTCAGACCGGCCTTGTCGGCCGGGCCGCCGGCCACCGGCTCGCCCATCACCGCCGCAGCAAACGGCGGCGGCAGGCCGATGGTCTTGATGAGGAAGGTATTGTCCACCGCGCGCGGGTCGATGCCGTCGAGTGCCAGCGTGACCTGCCGCGTGCCGCGGCCGGCAGCGTCGCTGACTTCGAGCTGCAGGCGCTCGCCCTCGAGCGCGGCCTGCATGATCTGCCAGCGCAGATCCGTCATCGAGCGGATCGGCTCGCGTTCGCCGCCGCGGTTGTCATCACGCGACCAGGCCTGTACCCAATCGCCCGATCGCAAACCAGCGCGCTCGGCCAGGCCGCCGGCGGTCGGCGCCGAGAGGACTGCCTTGGGCTCTTCGATGCCCATCCAGTTCTGCGCGCCATACAGAACCACCGCGAGCAGCAGGTTCGCCAACGGACCGGCAAAGACGATGGCCGAGCGCTGCCACAGCGGTTTGTGATCGAAGGCCGCGCCGCGCTCGCTGTCCGACACCGCTTCGCCCTGCCCGAGCATCTTGACGTAGCCGCCGAGCGGGATCGCCGCGAGCACGAACTCGGTGTCGCCGCTTTGCCGGCGCCACAGCGCGCGGCCGAACCCGACCGAGAAACGCAGCACCTTGACGCCGCACAGCCGTGCCACCTTGTAGTGGCCGTACTCGTGCACGATGATCAGGATCGCCAGCGTGACGATGAAGGCCAGCAGCGTGGTCATCGGCTCAATCTCGAAAGGGTGTTGCGCGCCGAGGCGCGCGCGCGCTCGTCGAGCGCCAGCAGATCATCGAGCGTCGCACTGTCGGCTGCACTCGGCCGCACCGCGGCGATCGTGTCCTCGTTGACACGGTGGATGTCGGTGAAGCGCACAGCGCCCGCAAGGAACGAAGCAACCGCTTCTTCGTTGGCCGCATTGAGCACGGTGCTGCTGCCCTCGGGTCCGTTCAGCGCGTCCCAAGCCAGGAACAGGCCGGGAAAGCGCGTGCGATCCGCCGGCTCGAACGACAAGCCCTGCAGCGCCGCGAAATCGATCTGCGATGCGCCCGATTCGATGCGCTCCGGAAACGCCAGGCCATAGGCGATCGGTACCCGCATATCGGGCGTGCCGAGTTGCGCCAGCACCGAGTGATCGCGGCACACCACCATCGAGTGGATGACGCTCTGCGGATGGATGACGACGCGCACCTGCTCGGGTTGCAGATCAAACAGCCAGCGCGCCTCGATCACTTCGAGCGCCTTGTTCATCATCGTCGCCGAATCGACGCTGATCTTGCGGCCCATCACCCAGTTGGGATGTGCCACCGCCTCATCCGGCGTCACGTCGTGCAGGCTTGCCGGCGTGCGCGTGCGAAACGGCCCGCCCGAGGCCGTGAGCACGATGTGGTCGATGCGCGTGCCCCAGGCGCTGCGGTCTTCAGGCAGGCACTGAAAGATCGCCGAGTGTTCGCTGTCGATGGGCAGCAGCGTCGCGCCGCCGTCGCGCACCGCCTCCATGAACAGGCGCCCGCCGACGACCAGCGCTTCCTTGTTGGCCAGCAGCAAACGCTTGCCGGCACGCGCAGCAGCCACGCACGATGGCAGGCCGGCAGCACCGACGATCGCGGCCATCACCGTCGTCACGTCGGGGTGAGCCGCGAGTTCTGCCAATGCGCCCGGGCCGCTCATCACTTCGGTGTTCACGCCTTGCGCACGCAAGCGGCGCTGCAACTCGCTTGCCGCTTGCGCCTGCCCGAGCACTGCATAGCGCGGCATCCAGCGCAGACACTGCTGTTCGAGCACATCGGCGCGCTGCATGGCGGTCAACGCGAAGACCTCGAAGCGTTCCGGGTGGCGCGCCACCACGTCGAGCGTGTTGACGCCGATCGAGCCGGTGGCGCCGAGGATGGCGAGTTTCTGCTTCACAACGACCTCAAGGCCATCGCCGCCGGCAACACCGGCAGCAGCGCATCGATGCGGTCGAGCACACCGCCGTGCCCAGGCAGCAGCCGGCTCGAATCCTTGGCGCCGGCGGCGCGCTTGACCAAGGACTCGAACAGGTCGCCGACGACGCTCAGGCCGGCCAACGCAATCGTCGCTGCGACAAAACCGAGCCAGCCGAAGCGCTCGCGCAAATGCGTGAACAGACTCGGCCCATCGACCGACAGCGTGCCATCGATCCACAGCGTCCAGAGCACGCCGAGCAGCAGCACGCAAGCCATGCCGCCATAGACGCCTTCCCAGCTCTTGCCGGGGCTGATCGACGGTGCGAGCTTGTTCTTGCCGAAGGCGCGGCCGGCGGCATAGGCGCCGATGTCGGCGACCCAGACGATGCACAGCGCCGAGAGCACGAAATTGACCGAGAGCGTGCGCGCCTGCGCCAGCGCGAGCCAGCCCGCCCACAACAAGAGCAGGCCGATCACCAAACGCAACACGGCCGGCCAGCGCGGCCATGCGGTTGGCCCGCCGCGCAATGCCAAAGCGCCGCCGACGACCCACAGCGCGGTCGTGCCCCACCACCAGGAAACCGGCAGGCGACCGATCGCGCCGCTGTGCACGGCCCACGCGCCCGCGCCCGCCAACAGCACGCCCGGGCCGACGGCCGCCACCGTCGCCACGCCGTTCAATCGCGACCACTCCCAAGCCGCAGCCGCGATCAGCAGCAGCGTCAGCAGCGCGAACGGCCACGGCGTCGCCGCGAACAACGCGGGCAACAACAATGCGAGCAGCACGATCGCCGTGAGGATGCGCGGGACGAGCATGAAGCGCCGATCAAGCCGTCGCGGCTTGCGGCAATTCCTCCGGCAGCCGCCCGCCGAAGCGCCGCTCGCGCTCGCGGAAACTGGCGATCGCCGCGTCGATCTGCTCGGCGCCGAAGTCGGGCCACAGGCAGTCGGTGAAGTAGAGCTCGGCATAGGCGATCTGCCAGAGCAGGAAATTGCTGATGCGCACCTCGCCGCCGGTGCGGATGAAGAGGTCCGGATCCGGCGCGTAGTGCATCGCCATGCGCTTGGACAGCGCGTCTTCGTCCAGGTCCTGCGCACGGATGCCATCGGCGACGGCGCGGCGCACGGCCTGCACCACGTCCCAGCGCCCGCCGTAGTTGAACGCCACCGACAGCGTGATGCGCGCGTTGTGCGCGGTGGTGGTCTCGGCATGGTCCCAGGCGGCGCGCACCTTGTCCGACACGGCTGAGCGATCGCCGACGATGCGGATGCGCACGCCCTCGTCGGCGAGCTTGGTCAGGTACTTCGACACCGCCACCAGCACCAGGCCCATCAGGCCCGACACCTCGTCGCTGCTGCGCTTCCAGTTCTCCGACGAAAAGGCGAACACCGTCAGGTACTCGATGCCGCGATCGGAGCAGGCGCGCACCGTGCGCACCAGCGCATCGACGCCCTGCTTGTGGCCGAAAAAGCGCGGCATGAAGCGCTTCTTCGCCCAACGGCCATTGCCGTCCATGACGATCGCCACGTGGCGTGGCGTGTCGGGCGATTTCATCGCGGCGAACGAAGCGAGCTGAGGGCTGTCATGGCAGGCCAGCGCCGGGCCGCTCCCAAGCGGCCTGCGCTCCCCTCGGGAGACGCGAGCAAAGCGAGCTTGGGGCTGTCATTACACCGCCAGGATCTCGGCTTCCTTGCCCTTGACGAGGCGATCGATCTCGGAGACCACGCCGTCGGTAAGGCGCTGCACCTCGTCCTGCGCGCGGCGCTCTTCGTCTTCGGCGACGTCCTTGTCCTTGAGCAGCTTCTTCAGGTGCTCGTTGGCGTCGCGGCGCACGTTGCGCACCGCCACCTTGCACTCTTCGCCGGCATGGCGCACGACCTTGGTCAGCTCCTTGCGGCGCTCCTCCGTGAGCGCTGGCATCGGCACGCGCAGCAGATCGCCCTGTGCGCTCGGGTTCAGGCCGAGGTCGCTCTCGCGAATCGCCTTCTCGATCTTCGCGCCCATGCCCTTCTCCCAGGGCTGCACGCTGATCGTGCGCGCGTCGAGCAGCGACAGGTTGGCCACCTGGCTGAGCGGCACCATCGAGCCGTAGTAGTCGACGTGCACCTGGTCGAGGATGCCCGGATGCGCGCGGCCGGTGCGGATCTTGTGCATCTCGTTTTTCAACGCCTCGATGGACTTGCCCATCTTGGCCTCGGCGCCCTTCTTGATGTCGGCGATCGTCATGATCGTTGTCTCCAGAAAACGCGGCTCAGACGTGCACCAGCGTGCCCTCGTCTTCGCCCATCACCACGCGTTTCAGGGCGCCGGGCTTGACGATGGAAAACACCTTGATCGGCAGCTTCTGGTCGCGGCACAGCGCGAACGCCGTCGCGTCCATCACCTGCAGGTTCTTCGAGATCGCTTCGTCGAAGCCGATCGTCGTGTAGCGTTTGGCGTCGGGCACCTTTTTCGGGTCGGCGGTGTAGACACCGTCGACCTTGGTGGCCTTCAACACGATCTCGGCGCCGATCTCGGCACCGCGCAGCGCGGCTGCCGTATCCGTGGTGAAGAACGGGTTGCCGGTGCCGGCAGCGAAGACCACGACCTTGCCCTCTTCGAGGTACTGCAGCGCCTTCGGCCGCACATAGGGCTCGACCACCTGCTCGATGGCGATGGCGCTCATCACGCGCGCGACCATGCCCTCCTGGCGCATGGTGTCGGCCAGGGCCAGCGAGTTCATCACCGTGGCCAGCATGCCCATGTAGTCGGCGGTGGCGCGGTCCATGCCGACCGAGCCGCCGGCGACGCCGCGAAAGATGTTGCCGCCGCCGATCACCACCGCCAGCTCGACGCCGAGCTCTGTGACTTCGCGCACCTCGCGCACCAGGCGCACGATCGTGGCGCGGTTGATGCCGTAGGCATCGTCGCCCATCAGGGCCTCACCGGACAGCTTGAGGAGGATGCGTTTGTAGGCGGGCATGGTGGGCGAGTTTATGCGGTCGTCGTCGGGTCGTCGCCCTTGTCTTTCTTCGCCGCCTCCATCTGCGCCTTCACCTCGGCGGCGAAGTCATCGACCTTCTTCTCGATGCCGTAGCCCACCTCGTACAGCGCAAAGCGCTTGATGCTGGTCCCGGCCGCCTTGAGCATCTGCTCGACGGTCTGCTTGCCGTCGGCGGCCTTGACGAAGACCTGGCTCAGCAGCGCCACTTCCTTCAGGTACTTCTGCACCGAGCCCTCGACCATCTTGGCGACGATCTCGGCCGGCTTGCCGCTCTCGGCCGCCTTCTCGGCAGCGACCTTGCGCTCGTTGGCGATGAGCTCGGCCGGCACGCCGCTGGCGTCGAGCGACTGCACGCGCGTGGCCTTGGTCGAAGCCGCGATCTGCATGGCCACGTCGCGCGCCGCGGCTTCGTTGCCGTCGTACTCGACGAGCACGCCGATGCGCGTGCCGTGCAGGTAGTAGGCGAGCTTGCCGCCGTTGGCATAGCGCACGAACTGGCGGATCGACATGTTCTCGCCGATCTTGCCGATCAGGCCCTTGCGCACGTCTTCCAGCGTCGGCCCGAAGCCGTCCTGCGCATAGGCCAACGCCGACAACGCCGCCACGTCCTTCGGGTCGTGCTGTGCAATCAGCGACGCCGCCGCCTTGGCGAACGACAGGAACGAATCGTTCTTCGAGACAAAGTCGGTCTCGCAGTTGATCTCGACCAGCGCGCCGGTGCTGCCATCGACCGCGGCCGAGATCACGCCCTCGGCGGTGATGCGCGATGCCGCCTTGCCGGCCTTGTTGCCGAGCTTGACGCGCAGGATCTCTTCGGCGCGTGCAGCGTCGCCATCGGCCTCGGTCAGCGCCTTCTTGCACTCCATCATCGGCGCGTCGGTCTTGGCGCGCAGTTCGGCGACCATGCTGGCGGTGATAGCGGGCATATCAAGTACTCCGGTGTAGCAGCCGGACCGGCCGCAGGCCGGTCCTCGTGATTCAAACTGGAACCCCCTCCCGGAGGGGGCAGGGGGAGCGGTACGGACGGACGAAGTCGAAGTCAGCAAAGACGCTACGCGTCTTCGCTGACTTCGACAAATTCATCGCCGCCGGCGGCCACCTGCACCACCTCGGTGGTGGCATTGGCCCTGCCTTCGAGCACCGCGTCGGCCACCGCCCGCGCGTACAGCGCCACCGCCTTGGCCGAGTCGTCGTTGCCGGGGATCACGTAGTCGATGCCCAGCGGCGAGTGGTTCGAGTCGACGATGCCGATCACCGGAATGCCGAGCTTGACCGCTTCGGCAATTGCAATCTTGTGGTAACCCACGTCGATGACGAAGATGGCGTCGGGCAGCGCGTTCATGTCCTGAATGCCGCCGATGTCTTTCTCGAGCTTGGCGATCTCGCGCTGGAACATCAGCGCTTCCTTCTTGATCGCCGGTTGGGTGCCGGCCTCGACCTGCGCCTGCATGTCCTTCAGCTTCTTCAGCGAGCCCTTGACCGTCTTGAAGTTGGTCAGCATGCCGCCGAGCCAGCGCTGATCGACATAGGGCATGCCGCAGCGCTTGGCGTCCTGCGCGATCACCTCGCGCGCCTGGCGCTTGGTGCCCACCATCAGCACCGTGCCGCGCTTGGAGCTCAACTGGCGCACGAATTTCATCGCGTCCTCGAAGAGCGGCTGCGTCTTCTCGAGGTTGATGATGTGGATCTTGTTGCGATGGCCGTAGATGTACGGGGCCATCCTGGGGTTCCAGAAGCGCGTCTGGTGTCCGAAATGGACGCCGGCTTCCAGCATTTCACGCATCGATACGGGCATGGATACTCCGAAGGTTGTGTCTAGAATCCGGCGCGAATCGAAACCATCGCTCTCGTCGAGACCCGGTTCCGACACCTTTCGAGGGCCGGTTCGTGAGTGGTTTATCCCCGGCAGGGGAAAAACCGCGGGATTGTAGCAGCCACCCCTTCATGCCCGCACCATGCCGACCGCTCCCTCCTCGGCCGCCGCCTCTGACGACACCCACGGCACGGCCCGCACCGCGCTCGAAGCCTGCATCGCCGCGGCCACGCCGCACGCGTTCGTGCGCCGCTTCGACGAGCACGCGCGCACGACAGCCGATCTCGTCGATCGCGCGCATGACGAGAGGCCTATGGCCGGCTGGCCGGTGTCGATCAAGGATTTGTTCGACGTGCAGGGTTGGCCCACCACCGCCGCCTCCGCTTCGCGCCACGACGCGCTGCCGGCCGCACGCGACGCTGCCGCGGTGGCACGGCTGCGTTCCGCTGGCGCGGTCCTCGTCGGCCACACGAACCTGACCGAGTTCGCGTTTTCCGGCGTGGGCATCAACCCGCACTTCGGCACGCCGGCCAACCCGTCCACGCCCGATGCCGAGCGGCGCATCCCCGGCGGATCGACCTCGGGCGGCGCCGTCAGCGTGGCCAGCGGCGCCGCCTGGGCGGCGCTCGGATCCGACACCGGCGGCTCGATCCGCATTCCGGCCGCGCTGCAGGGCCTGGTCGGCTTCAAGAACACGCAGCGCCTGACGCCCAACGACGGTTGCATCCCGCTGTCGGGCACGCTCGACACCGCCTGCGCGATCACGCGCTCGGTGGGTGAGGCGGTGGTGCTGCACGAAGTGCTGTCGGCGCGGCAGGTGAGGCTCGACGCACGACCACTCACGCAGTGGAAGCTGGCGCTGCCGCGCACGCTGATGCTCGACGCGCTGGAGCCCGCCGTGGCGAGCGCGTTGGAGCGCGTGATCGCCGCGCTGCGCAGCGCGGGCGCGCGCATTGATGAGATCGATCTGCCGCTGATGGCCGAAGCCGCGTCGCTGCAACGCGGTGGCGGCATACCCGCGGCCGAGAGCTGGGCCTGGCACCGCGGGCATCTGGCCGCTCGTGAGAGTCAGTACGACCCGCGCGTGGCCCAGCGCATCCGTCGCGGGGCCGCGGTCGACGAGCGCGAATACGCAGCGCTGCTGGCAGAGCGTTGCAGCTGGATCGCGCGCATGCAGCAGGCCCTGGCTCCTTACGATGCACTGCTCTCTCCGACCGTGCCGATCGTCGCGCCGCCGATTGCGCCGCTGCTCGAAAGCGACGATGCCTTCTTCGCCACGAACGCACTGCTGCTGCGCAACCCGTCGTTGATCAATCTGCTCGACGGCTGCGCCCTGTCGCTGCCCTGCCATCGCCACGGCGATTGGCCTGTGGGGTTGATGGTGTGGGCTCCGGCGCTGGCCGACGAGCGCGTGCTCGCGGTGTCGCTCGCGATCGAAAGCGCTCTCGCCACGCTGCGCGCCTGATGCAAGCCGACCTATGCGCATAGCCGTCATCGGCGCCGGTATCGTCGGCGTCACCACCGCTCATGCGCTGCGCGCCGACGGTCACGAGGTCACGGTGTTCGAGCGCCGCGGCAGCGTCGCCACCGAGAGCAGCTTTGCCAACGCCGGCTTTCTCGCGCCGGGATATGTCACGCCGTGGGCCTCGCCCGACATGCCCGGCAAGGTGCTGTCGCAACTGTTCGGCCGCGACGCTGCGGTGCGCCTGGTCGGCGTGCCCGGGCCTGCACTCTTGTCATGGCTGCGCCGCTGGAAGCGTGCTTGCGAGCCCGCCACCTACGCGCGCAACCGCGACGCCATGCTGCGCCTGGCGCAGGACAGCCTGGCGCGCACGCGCGCGCTCGCCGACGATGCGCAGATCGAATACGAGCAAGGCCGCGGCGCGCTCGTGCTGCTGCGCGACCAGGCCGAGATCGCGCAGGTGCGGCGCGGCCTGGCGCTGCTTGCCGATGCCGGATTGGACTTTCACTTGGTCGATGCCGAGCAATGCCGCCGCATCGAACCCGCGCTGGAACAGGCCACGCAGCTCAAGGCGGGAGTGCACCACCCGGACGCCGGCATCGGCAACTGCCGCCAGTTCGCGCTGCAGCTGAAGTCGCTGCTGCAGGCCGACGGCGTCGCCTTCGAGTTGCAGCGCGAAGTGCAGCGCCTCGAGCCGCAGCCGGACGGCATCGCCGTGCACAGCGTGACGAGCGACGTGCACGCCGACTCGGCGCTGGAACGCGGGCGCCGCGCCTTCGTCGAGCCGGCGCGCAGCGATCCATTCGACGCGACGGTGGTGTGCGCAGCGATCGGCGCGCCTGCGCTGCTGACGCCGCTGCGTTTTCGCTTGCCGCTGCAGCCGGTCTATGGCTACTCGGTGACGCTGCCGGTGCGTCACTTCGAGGCTTACCCCGACATGGGCCCACGCGCCGCGCTGATGGACGAGCGCTACAAGGTCGCGATCACGCGCCTGGGCGATCGCGTGCGCATCGCCGGCAGCGCCGAGCTCGGCGGCGCCCCCGACGATCTGCGCGACGACGCGCTCGCCACGCTGTACCGAGTGCTCGAAGACTGGTTCCCGAGCGCCGCGCGCCAGGCGCAGGCGCAAACCTGGAAGGGGGCGCGCCCGATGCTGCCCGACGGGCCGCCCGCGATCGGCGCTTCGGGCGTGCCGCATCTGTGGATCAACACCGGCCACGGCTCGAGCGGCTGGGCGCTTGCGTGCGGCAGCGCCCGCTTGCTCGCGGACTTGATCGCGCAGCGCACGACAGCGATCGATGCGGCCGCGTTTTCACCGCAGCGCTGGCGATGAGTCTTATCCTGGGCGCATGAAAGCCACTCCTTGGCCGCTCGACGCCTTCGATCGCGCCTGGCCGCTGCACGACGTTGCGCAGTCGCGTCGCATCGAAGCTGCGGCGGCCGCCGCACTGCCGCCGCACACGCTGATGCAGCGTGCCGGCCTGTCGCTGGCGCGCCTCGCGCTCGCCATCGCACCGCATGCCGAGCGCATCTGGGTCGCGGCCGGCCCGGGCAACAACGGCGGCGACGGGCTCGAAGCGGCGTTGCACTTGCACCGCGCCGGCAAGCGTGTCGAAGTCAGCCTGGCCGGCGATCCTTCGGCATTGCCTGCTGACGCCGCTGCGTCGTTCCGGCGCGCCGCCGATGCCGGCGTGGCCATCGGCGAAGCTGCCGCGCCTCGCGACGGCGCCGATCTCGCCATCGACGCGCTGCTTGGCCTGGGCGCGACGCGCGAGCCTGAAGGCGCGATCGCTGCGCTGGCACGAGCGCTCAACGCGCTCCACAGCCCGCTGCTCGCCGTCGATCTGCCGAGCGGCCTGTCCGGCGACAACGGCATGCCCTTGGGTGCACACGCCGTGCGCGCAACGCACACGCTGGCGCTGCTGACGCTGAAGCCCGGCCTGTTCACCGCGCACGGCCGCGATCATGCCGGCGCGATCTGGTTCGACGATCTCGGTTGCGCGGCGAGCGCCGACGCCGTGACGGCGCGCGCGCAACTCGGCGACGCCGACAGCGCGCGCCACCTGCGCCCTGCGCGCCGTCATGCCGGCCACAAGGGCGGCTACGGCGACGTCATGGTCGTCGGCGGTGCAAGCGGCATGAGCGGCGCGTTGACGCTCGCAGCGCGCGCCGCGCTGGCCGGCGGTGCCGGCCGCGTCTTCGCCTGTGCGCTCGATCCCACATGGCCGACGCACGACGCCGCCGCGCCCGAATTGATGTGGCGCCCGGCGCTGTGGCGCGGCGACCCCTCTGCTTGGCGCGAGGCCACCGTGGTCTGCGGTTGCGGCGGCGGCGATGCCGTGCGTGAAGCACTGCCGCTGCTGCTGTCGCGCAGCGCGCGCCTGGTGCTCGATGCCGATGCGCTCAACGCCATCGCCGCCGACAGCGCGCTGCAATCTCAGCTGACGGCGCGCGCTTCGCGCGGCCACGCCACCGTGCTGACGCCGCATCCGCTCGAAGCCGCGCGCCTTCTGGCAACACCCGATGCCGCGAAGGTGCAGGCCAATCGCCTGGCCGCAGCGCAATCGCTGGCCCAGCGCTTCGAGTGCACCGTGCTGCTCAAGGGCTCGGGCAGCGTGATCGCCGCGCCGCGCCGCGTGCCTGTCATCAACCCCACCGGCAGCGCGCGTCTGGCGCAAGCCGGCAGCGGCGACGTGCTCGCCGGCTGGATCGGCGGTTTGTGGTCGGCGTCGGCCGCGAGCGGTGCCGTGGCCGAGGCCTTTGTCGTGGCGCGCGCAGCGGCCTACTCACATGGGGCTGCGGTGCGCGACGGCGATACGGCGGCGCCGCTGCTGGCCAGTGACTTGCTCACGCGATTGGCGTAAGGCTGCTCCCTGTCCAGAAGCAAGCCGCGTTCAGCGCCCCTTGCTCTTCGTCGGAGCCTTCGAGCGCGCACCGGTCTTGCCCGGCCGTTTCGCACTGCGCGCTGCGCCCGACTTGTGTGCGCGCGCGGCAGCCTTGACCTCGCGGTCGCGCAGGCGCACGGCGGCGAGCTCATCGACCGCGGTGCCCGCCGGCGTGTGCCGGCCGCGCGTGAGCAAACGATCGCCCCCACCTTCGGCCACCAGCCGGAAATCGATCTTGCGGCTGTCGAGATCAACGCGGCTGACCTGCACGCGCAGCTTCGTGCCGGCACCGTAGCGGATGCCGGTGCGCTCGCCGCGCAGTTCCTGGCGCATGTCGTCGAAGCGCCAGTACTCGCCACCGAGTTCGCTGATGTGCAGCAGGCCTTCGACGAAGAGATCGTCGAGCTGCACGAACAGGCCGAAGCTGGTCGCCGCGGTGACGGTGCCGTTGAACTCTTCGCCCAGGCGGTCGCGCATATAGCGGCACTTGAGCCACGCTTCGACATCGCGCGAGGCTTCGTCGGCGCGACGCTCGTTGGCGCTGCAATGCGCGCCGGCGCCTTCCCACTGCTCGGCTTCCTGCGCATGCGGCTTCGGCGGTTTTCCACCTTTGCGCACCTGCGGCGCGTCCTCGAGCTTGCCGCTGTCGATGTGATATCGCTTGCCGTGCAGCAGCGCCTTGATGACGCGATGCACCAACAGATCCGGGTAGCGGCGGATCGGGCTGGTGAAATGCGTGTAGGCCTCGTAGGCCAGGCCGAAGTGGCCGGCGTTGGTGGCGGTGTAGATCGCCTGCTGCATCGAGCGCAGCAGCATCATGTGGATCTGCTGCGCGTCGGCGCGGTCTTTGGTGGCATCGGCGATCGCCTGGAACTCGGCAGGCGACGGCTCTTCCGACAGCGACAGGTTCAGGCCCAGCGCCTTGAGGTAGTTGGCCAGCGTCGTGCGCTTCTCCGGCGTCGGTCCCTCGTGCACGCGGTACAGCGCCGGATGCTTGTGGCCGGCAATGAAGTCGGCCGAGCAGACGTTGGCCGCGAGCATCGCTTCTTCGATCACGCGGTGCGCGTCGTTGCGGGTGCGCGGCACGATCTTCTCGATGCGGCCGTTGTCGTCGCAGACGATCTGCGTCTCGCTGGTCTCGAACTCGACGGCGCCGCGCTTGGCGCGCTGCTTCAGCAGCGCGCGGAAGACTTCGTGAAGATGAACGAGGTGCGGCACCAAGGCCGCGCGTCGGGCCGCCTGCGGCCCGCGCGTGTTCGCCAGGATCGCTGCGACCTCGGTGTAGGTGAAGCGCGCCTGCGAGTGCATCACCGCGGGGTAGAACTGGTAGGCGTCGATCTCGCCGCTGGCCGTCACCACCATGTCGCAGACCATGCACAGGCGATCAACGTCGGGGTTCAATGAACACAGGCCATTGGAGAGCTTTTCCGGCAGCATCGGAATGACGCGACGCGGGAAGTACACCGAGGTCGCGCGCTCGTAGGCGTCGTCGTCGATCGGCTCACCCGTCTTGACGTAGTGGCTGACATCGGCGATGGCGACCACGAGGCGCCAGCCCGCGGGCTTCTTCGCCTTGCCTTTGCCGGCGGCCGGCATCGGCTCGCAGTACACCGCGTCGTCGAAGTCGCGCGCGTCTTCGCCGTCGATCGTCACCAGCGCCACGTCGCGCAGGTCGACGCGATGCCGGTAGTCGGCCGGGCGCAGCTTGTCGGGCAACGCAGCGGCTTGCGCCACGGTCTCGGGCGAGAAGCGGTGCGGCACTTCGAACTTGCGCACCGCGATCTCGATTTCCATGCCGGGGTCGTCGATCTCGCCGAGCACTTCGGTGACGCGGCCCACCGGCTGCGAGAACATCGACGGCGGCTCGGTCAGTTCGACCGACACCACCTGCCCCGCCTGCGCATTGGCCGTCGCATTCTTGGCGATCAGGATGTCCTGGGCGTAGCGCTTGTCTTCGGGTGCGACCAGCCAGACGCCGCCTTCGTGCAGCAGCCGGCCGATCAGCGGCGACTTGCGTCGCTCGAGGATTTCGAGCACCTGGCCCTCGGGCCGGCCCTTTCGGTCGTAGCGCACGACGCGCACGCGCACGCGGTCGCGATGCAGCACGCTGCGCATTTCCTGCGGCGAGAGGTAGATGTCGGGGTTGCCTGCGCCTTCGCGCTTGTCGCGGATGACAAAGCCGTGGCCGTCGCGGTGGCCGGCCACGGTGCCCTCCACTTCGCTCATCAGCGCAGCACCGAGTGCGGGGCTTGGGGTCGGGGAGTGATTGTTCTTGATGCTAAACTTTCGTCAGTCCTGAGATGCCCAGGTGGCGGAATTGGTAGACGCACTAGTTTCAGGTACTAGCGGGTAACTCCGTGGGGGTTCGAGTCCCTTCCTGGGCACCAAACGCGCGGATGCGCAAACTTCAACAAGGCCGGCTTTGCCGGCCTTGTCCTTTCATACGGCGAACTTCTTGGCGAGACCGTCGGGGCGGAGGTTGTCGTACTCCTCGAACGGCTGGTGAATCCACGGGCTCGTCGGCAGCTTCTCGACGAAGTAGTCGGGCGTGTAGCTCGACACGCCCTTGACCCAGAGCACCGCAGAACGCAGCTCGGAAATCGACGGCATGCCGCGCAGCCGGTCGACCACCGCACGCAGGGTCACGCCGGAATCGGCGAGGTCATCGACCAGCAGCACGCGGCCCGCGAGTTCGCCCTTGGGCATGGTGATGTACTTGGCGATGTCGAGCCGCCCCTGGATCGTGCCGGCATCGGCGCGATAACTCGAGGTGCTCATGATCGCCAGCGGCTTGTCGAAGACGCGCGACAACACATCACCGGGCCGCATGCCGCCGCGCGCCAGGCACAGGATCTGATCGAAGACCCATCCCGACGCGCTGACCTTCAACGCCAGGCGCTCGGTCAGCATGTGGTACTCGTCCCATGAGACGTAGAGATGTTTGCCGTCGTCGGTGAGCATGCTTTCTTCCTTATCGGCCTATCTGCGGAATGGGTGGCGCAACAAAATCGTGTGCACGCGGTCGGGCCCCGTGGACACCATGTCCACCGGCGTGCCGGTGAGCGCTTCGATGCGTTCGAGATAGCGCCGCGCGTTGGCCGGCAGCTGCTCCCAGTTGGTCAGCCCCGCGGTGGTCTCGCGCCAACCGGGCAGCGTCTCGTACACCGGCTCGCAGGCGGCGACTTCATCGGCGCCCTGCGGCAGGATGTCGATGGCGCGGCCGTGCTGCTTGTAGCCGATGCAGATGTCGATCTCGGGGAGACCGTCGAGCACGTCGAGCTTGGTGATGCACAGGCCCGAGACGCCGTTGATGATGACCGAGCGCTTCAGCGCCGCGGCATCGAACCAGCCGCATCGCCGCGCGCGGCCGGTGACGGTGCCGCGCTCCTGGCCGACGCTGGAGAAGTGGTGGCCGACCGTGCCAGGCACGTCGATCGGCAACTCCGTCGGGAACGGCCCACTGCCCACGCGCGTCGTGTAGGCCTTGGTGATGCCCAGGATGTAGTGCAGCATCTGCGGGCCGATGCCGGAACCCGCGGCCGCGTTGCCGGCCACGCAGTTGCTCGACGTGACGTACGGATAGGTGCCGTGATCGATATCGAGCAGCGTGCCCTGCGCGCCCTCGAACAGCAGGTTGTCGCCCGCAAGGTGGCGCTGATGCAGCGAATAGCCGACGTCGGCGAACATCGGCGCGAGCTTCTCGCCGAGCGCGAGTGCCTGATCGAGCATCGGCTGCAAAGGCAGGGCTTTGCTCTTCAGGTGCCCGGCGAGCGCTTCGTTGTGCAGCGCCAGCAGGATTTCGAGCTTGGTCTTGCAGCGCGCCGGATGCGCCAGATCTTCGATGCGCAGGGCGCGTCGCGCCACCTTGTCTTCATACGCCGGGCCGATGCCCTTGCCGGTGGTGCCGATCTTGCCGCTGCCGCTCGATTCGCGCAGCGCCTCGCGCGCGCGATCGACCTCGACGTGATACGGCAGGATCAAGGGGCAGGAGGTGCTGATGCGCAGGCGCGAGCGCACGTCCAGGCCGATCTTCTCGATGCGCTCGATCTCCGACAGCAAGTGCGCCGGATCGACCACGACGCCGTTGCCGATGTAGCAGGCGACGCCGTCGCGCATGATGCCGCTCGGGATCAGCTGCAGAGCCGTCTTCACGCCCTTGATGACGAGCGTGTGGCCGGCGTTGTGGCCGCCCTGGAAGCGCACCACGCCCTGCGCGTTGTCGGTGAGCCAATCGACGACCTTGCCCTTGCCCTCGTCGCCCCATTGCGTGCCGACGACGACGACGTTGCGGCCGCGCGTGGTGGATGCTTCCATGTCTTGCCTGGTCTTCCTGTGTTCAGAGGGCGCGCAGCACCCAACGGCCGGCTGCTTCGACCAGCTCGCGATCGCAGTCGTACTCCTGCGTCTCCTGCTCGTGCCCGGGCAGCGTGCAGACCACGCTGTGGCCTTCGGCGCGCAGCCGTCGCACCACTTCGCGCAGCTCGCTCGATTGATTCCACGGCGCGCGGATGGCGGCGTGCGTCGCGCCGCCCGGCGCCACGGCGGCGAGCTCGCGCACGTCTGCGCTGAAGCCGACGGCCGGACGATTGCGGCCGAAGACCGCGCCGACTTCGTCATAGCGCCCGCCGCGCGCCAGCGCCGCATTGCTGCCCGACGCATACAGCGCGAAGCGCGGCCCGCTGTAGTAGGCGTAGCCGGTGAGATCAGCAAGATCGAAGCCGATGCGCACCTGCGGGTGTGTGCGCTCCACATGCGTGGCCAGCCACGCCAGGTCGTCGAGTGCAACACCGATCGGCGCACGCGTCGGCAGCGAGCCGCGCGCGGCGTCGAGCACCTCGCGTCCGCCGTACAGGCGCAGCAGCGACATCAGTCCGTTGCGCGACTCGGTACTCAAACCTTCACTCAGCACCGTCAACGCCGCGGCATCCTTGCGCGCCAGCACCGCCGCCAGCTCGTTCAGCCGCACGGCGTCGAGCGCGACACCGCCGAGCAGTGCGCGCAGCACGCGCGCGTCACCGAGGTCGAGCATGACCTGGGTGATGCCGGCCTCGCCCAAGGCATCGAGCGCGAGGTCGATCACTTCGAGATCGGCTTCGAGGCCGGCATGACCGTAAACCTCGGCGCCGAACTGCATCAGCTCACGCGAGGCCAAGGCGCCGTCGGCGCGCGCATGCAGCACCGGCCCGCAGTAGGCCAGCCGCGCCACGCCTTCGCGGTTGAGCAGGTGCGCGTCGATGCGTGCCACCTGTGGCGTCATGTCGGCACGCACGCCGAGCGTGCGGCCCGAAAGTTGATCGACCAGCTTGAAGGTCTTCAGATCCAGATCGGCGCCGGTGCCGGACAACAACGAGTCGAGATGCTCGACCAGCGGCGGCTGCACCAGCTCGTAGCCGTAGCCGCGTGCTCGATCGATCAGCGCACGGCGCAGCTCCTCGACGCGCCGTGCCTGGCTCGGCAGCACATCGGCAATCTGCTCGGGTAGCAACCAGGCGCGCGTCATGGCCAGTGGCGCTCGGCCGCCCGAAGCCACTGTGCGCCCCAAGGGCCACGCAGTGGCCCCTCTGGGGCCTTGGGGGCAGCAAGCCAAAGCGAGCTTGGGAGCCGCATCAAATGCACCGCTGTTGAAAGCGGCATTGTACGGGGCGCTATAGCGAGATCAGGACCAGGCCCAGCCCGACGAACACCAAACCGAAGAAGCGCAACTGCCCGTCGTTGAACTGCATCAGCTTCGCAAACGCATCGCGCCAGGCGCGCGGTGCCAGCAGCGGCATGGCACCCTCGGCGACGAGGAAGATGCCGAGCGCGGTGATGAGCGCGTCAACGCTCATCGAGGCCCCGAGGCGCGTGCGGCGCCTACCCCGCAAGGGGGCGCGATCCGGCCACGGGCGGCCGGGCGCCGGCTCACCTGCGCGGCGACGCCGGCGGCGGATCGGCCGCACCGCTGCGCATCGCGCGGAAGAAGTCGCTGTTTGGGTCGAGCACCATCACGTCGCTCTTGCTGCGAAAGCTCGCGCGATAGGCTTCGAGGCTGCGATAGAACTGCGCGAACTGCGGGTCGCGGCCGAAGGCGTCGGCATACAAGGCCGAGGCCTTGGCATCGCCCTCGCCCTTGATCTTCTGCGCGTCGCGATAGGCCTCTGCGACGATCACGCTGCGCTGACGGTCGGCGTCGGCGCGGATCTTTTCCTCGTCGGCGCGGCCGGTGGCGCGCAGGTCGTTGGCCACCTGCTGGCGCTCGGACTGCATGCGGCGATAGACCGAGTCGCTGATGTCGGCAACGAAGTCCACGCGCTTGATGCGCACATCGACGATCTCGATGCCGAAGGCCTTGGCGTCGTCGGCGATGCGCGAGCGCACGTCGGCCATCACCTTCTCGCGCTCGCCGGCGAGCACGCCGCTGACGGTGCGCTTGGTCACCTCTTCGTTGAACGAGGCCTGGATTACCGGCGACAGGCGCGCTTCGAGCACGCGGAAATCGGTGCCGACGGTGCGGATGAACTGGCGCGAATCGGCGATGCGCCACTTCGCCAGCCAATCGACCACCAGGCTCTTCTTCTCGGCTGTGAAGATCGCCGCCGTCTCCGGGCTGTCGAGCGTCTGGATGCGGCGATCCAGGAACACGACGTTCTGCAGCGGCGGCGGCAGCTTCATCTTCAGGCCGGGCTCGCTGATGACCTCCTTGATCTCGCCCAGCGCATAGACGACGGCGATCTGGCGCTGATCGACGACGAACAGCGTCGAGGCGGCGACCATCAGAAGAAGGATCGCGCTGACGGCGAAGAATCCGATGCGGCTCATGTTGTTCTTCTTTCTTCAGCGGCTGTCGCGGTCACGCGAGCGCACGCCTTCGCGCGTGCGCGGATCGGCCGCCGCGGGGTCGGGCGCCGCCGGCGCGGGCGCCGGCGCTGCGGCCGGCACGGGCGTGCCTGCTTGCTGCAGCAAACGGTCGAGCGGCAGGTACAGCAGGTTCGAGCCGCTGCGGCTTTCGACCAGCACCTTGCTGACGTTGCCGTAGACCTGCTGCATGGTCTCGAGGTAGAGCCGGTCGCGCGTCACCGCCGGTGCCTTCTGGTACTCCACCAGCACCGAGCGGAAGCGCTGCGCGTCGCCTTCGGCCTGCGACACCACCGTGGCGCGGTGCGCTTCGGCTTCCTGGCGCAGGCGCGAAGCGGTGCCCTGCGCCTTCGGGATGACGTTGGCGGCGTAGGCCTGGCCCTCGTTCTTGAAGCGATCGCGGTCGGCGCCGGCCTTGAAGGCGTCGTTGAACGAGGCCTGCACCTGCTCGGGCACTTGCACGCTGGCGACGTTGACGTTGTCCACCAGGATGCCGGCATTGACGCGGTCCAACTGCACCTGGATCGACTTGACGAGATCGGTGGCCAGGGCCGCCCGCTGCTCGTACAGCACCGCATCGACGTTGCTGCGGCCGACGACCTCGCGCACCGCGGTCTCGGCGGCCTGGCGCACCGCGTCGTCGGGGCGATAGTTCTCGAACAGGTACTCGCGCGCCTTGGCACGGCGGTACTGCACGGTGAAGCGGATGTCGATGATGTTCTCGTCCAGCGTCAGCATCGACGAGTCGCGCAGGCCCGTGGCCTGCACCACCGCGTTGCGCCCGACCTCGACCGACTGCAGCTGCGTCACCGCCACCGTCTCGTGCGCCTGGAAGGGGAACGGCCAGCGGAACTGGATGCCGGCGTCGCGCGTGTTGGTATAGCGGCCGAAGGTGGTGATCACCGCCTGCTGCCCTTCCTGCACGATGAAGATGCCGCTGCCGGCCCAGACCAGCGCGGCGATGCCGGCGATCAGGCCCATGCCGATGCCGGCGCTCTTCATGTCGGGCTGGAAGTTGCCGCCGCCACCGCCGCCGCCGCTGTCATCCTTGCGCGGGCCGCGCGGGCCACCGCCCTTGCCGCCGAACAGGCCCGAGAGCTTGCGGTTGAAGTCGCGCCAGAGTTCGTCCAGGTCCGGCGGGCCGTCGCCCTTGTTGAACATCGGCAAGGCGCGGCCGATCAGGGCACGTGCTCGGGTGAAGAGGCGGACGGTCATGCGGCAGTTTGGAGATGACGGCTATGCCGCAAGTGTAGGCACGGGCGCGGCGTTCAAGCCCGCGGCCGGATGATCGGCAAGGTGTTCGGCAATTCGGCGACGCAGCACGTCGAGACCGCGGCCGTCGCGCGCGCTGACGAAGATGCGCGGCACGCTGACGCCGGCGCTGCGCTCGATCGCATCCGCCAGCACGCGCGGCTGCGCGTCGGGTTCGATCCGGTCGAGCTTGTTGAATACAAGGATCTGCGGGATCGCCTCGGCGCCGATTTCTTCGAGCACCCGCTCGACCTCGGCGCGCTGCTCGTCGGCCAGCGGGCTGGCGGCATCCACCACGTGCAGCAGCACGTCGGCATCGGCCGCTTCATGCAGCGTGGCGCGAAAGGCATCGACCAGCTTGTGCGGCAGGTCGCGGATGAAGCCGACGGTGTCGCTGAGCAGGACAGAGGTTCCCGCATCCGCGAGCCACATCTGCCGCGTCGTCGTGTCGAGCGTGGCGAAGAGCTGATCGGCGGCGAACGACTTCGACTTCGTCAGAGCGTTGAAGAGCGTCGATTTGCCGGCGTTGGTGTAGCCCACCAGCGCCACGCGCAGCGTGCCGCGCTTCTCGCGCGCGCGACGTTGCGTGGCGTGCTGCTTCTTGACCTTTTCGAGTCGCGCCTTCACCGACTTGATGCGCTCGCCGATCATGCGGCGATCGAGCTCGATCTGAGCCTCGCCCGGGCCACCGCGCAGGCCGATGCCGCCGGTCTGGCGCTCGAGGTGAGTCCAGCGCCGCACCAGGCGCGTGGCCTGGTACTGCAGGCGCGCCAGCTCGACCTGCAGCTTGCCTTCGTGGCTCTGTGCACGAGCCGCGAAGATGTCGAGGATCAGCGCCGTGCGATCGGACACCGGCACGCCCAGGTGGCGCTCGAGGTTGCGCTGCTGCACGGGAGACAGCGATTGATCGAAGATCACGCCCTGGGCCTGGTACGTCTGCACCGCAGCCTTGATCTCGTCGGCCTTGCCCGAGCCGACGAACAGCGCCGCATCCGGCGCCTTGCGTTTGGCAGTGATGCGCACCACCGGATCATCGCCGGCCGATTGGGCCAGCAGCGCCAGCTCGTCGAGCGTCGGGTCGAACGACGAGCCCGGGCCGAAGTCCACCCCCACCAGAACGGCAGGCGTGGGCACGGCGCGTGCGGCGTCGAAGTGGTGCGGTTGCGCGGAACTCAAGTGCGGCGTGTCAGCGCGAGAATCAGTTGCTGCCACCACCGCCCGCCGGCGCGTCCTGCGGCTCGCCGGCGTGGAAGTTGACCGCGCGGCCGGGCACGACAGTCGAGATCGCGTGCTTGTAGACCATCTGCGTCACGGTGTTGCGCAGCAGCACCACGTACTGGTCGAAGGATTCGATCTGCCCCTGCAGCTTGATGCCGTTGACGAGGTAGATCGACACCGGCACATGCTCCTTGCGCAGCAGGTTGAGAAACGGGTCTTGCAGGAGTTGTCCCTTGTTGCTCACGATATTGGCTCCGTGTTGGATGACGGGCGTCACGTTATCACAGTGACGGAAACCCTTAAGAACCTTTGTCGTCGAAAGGGTTCCGCGAGGTCCTCATCTCGATGCGCAGCGGCGTGCCGACGAGTCTGAAATGCTCGC
This sequence comes from uncultured beta proteobacterium, assembly GCA_963738605.1. Lineage (GTDB taxonomy): Bacteria > Pseudomonadota > Gammaproteobacteria > Burkholderiales > Burkholderiaceae_C > CADEEN01. The sequence continues at coordinate 190,508 of CAVTXG010000005.1, read as the reverse complement.
GGATGCGGCCTTCGAGAAAGCGCTTGTAGGTGTCGGTGATGTGTTCGAGCGAGTTGCCGTGCACCACCACCACCGGCGGGTTCTGCCCACCCTGGTGCGCATAGCGCAGCTTCGGGCGGAAGTGCCCCGCGCGCTTGGGCTGCTGGTGTTGCACGGCCTCCTGCACCAGGCGGGTGAGCAGCGGCGTGCTCATCTTCGCCGTGGCCGAAGCCTGCGCCGCCGCGATCGCCTGCCACAGCGGCCCGAGGCCCTGGCGCTTCCTGGCTGAGATCGGCAGGACTTGGGCGAAGCGCAGGAAGGGCAGGCGCTGCGCGATCTGGCGCTCGACCGTCTCGCGCTGGTAGCTGTCCACCGCGTCCCACTTGTTGACCGCCACCACCACGGCGCGGCCGGCATCGAGGATGTATCCGGCGATGTGCGCGTCCTGGTCGGCCACGCCTTGTGTCGCATCGAGCAGCAGCACGACGACGTTGGCATCCGATATGGCCTGCAGCGTCTTGACCACCGAGAACTTCTCGATGGCCTCGAAGACCTGGCCCTTGCGGCGCAGCCCTGCGGTGTCGATCAGCTCGAAGCGCTGGCCGTTGCGCTCGAACGGCACGTGGATGGCGTCGCGCGTCGTGCCCGGCTGATCGAACGCGACCAGGCGCTCCTCGCCGAGCCAGGTGTTGATGAGCGTGCTCTTGCCGACGTTGGGGCGGCCGGCCACGGCCAGTCGGATCGGCTTGCTGCCATCGTCTTCCTGCGTGTCTTCTGCGGGCTCGGGCACGTCGAGCGCATCGAGCACCGCGTCGAGCAGGCTGCGCATGCCCTGCCCGTGCGCGGCCGACACCGCATGCGGCTGCCCGATGCCAAGCTCGAAGAACTCCGCGAGCGCCGGCGATTCGCTCATGCCCTCGGCCTTGTTGACCGCGAGGAAGACGCGCTTGTTGGCGCTGCGCAGAAAGCGCGCGATGTCGTGATCCTGCCCCGAGACGCCGGTGCGGATGTCGGTGACGAGCACCACCGCATCGGCCTCGGCCACGGCCTGCTTCGTCTGCTTGGCCATCTCGGCGACGATGCCGGTGGGCTTGTCGGGCTCGAAGCCGCCGGTGTCGATGACGATGAACTCGCGGCTGCCGGCGCGGCCGTCGCCATAGTGGCGGTCGCGCGTCAGCCCGGCGAAGTCGGCGACGATGGCGTCGCGGCTCTTCGTCAGCCGATTGAAGAGCGTCGATTTGCCGACGTTGGGCCGGCCGACAAGCGCGATGACCGGCTTCATTGGCCCCCCCCGAAGCGCCTTCGGCGTCTCCCCCCAGGGGGCGACGCCAGTGGCCCGGCAAAGCCGGTTCCACGGCGTCCGCTTGGCGTGCCCTGAGTCATGAGCAACGCCCAGTCATCACTCAGGGCGGAATGCGAACAGTCCGCCCTTTTTCGTGGAGACCAGCACCGTGTTGCCCAAGACCACCGGCGCGCCGACCACGGCCGAGCCGTCTGTGGGCAAACGCAGCAGCGTCTTGCCGTTGACGCGGTCGAGGAAGTGCACCTGGCCTTCCAAGTCGCCGACGATCACGGTGCGGCCGACGACGAGCATGCCCGAAAGATCGCGGTGCAGCAGTTGTTCCGCGGTCCATGCCAGGTCGCCGTTGTTGGCGCGCCAAGCGGTGATGCGTCCGCTGCCGTCGGCGCCGGCGACGAGTTCGGCATCGGCGCCGATGGCCTGCGCGCCGCCGATGTTCTTGCTCCAGAGCAGCGTGCCGCTCTGCGCGTTGGCACAGCCCACGGCCGACTGGAACGCGCGCGCACAAACCACGTCCCCGGCGCGTGCGGCCGGCCCGACCAGATCGGCGACGCGCTCGACCTCGTTGGTGCCGCGCGGATTGGCCAGCGCCACTTCCCAGCGCACGCTGCCCCGGAGCGGATCGACACCGGTCAGGCGCTGCCCCTGGCCGACCAGAAGCGTGTCCTTGAAGGCACCGACGACGCCGGGCTGCGACAGCGTCAGCGGCTCGCCGGGGCGGCGCAGCGCCCAGAGATAGCGGCCGTCGGTCGCGTCGTAGGCCTGAACGACGCGATCCACACCCATGACGAAGACGCGCTCGCCGGCCACCAGCGGCGCGGTGGCGACGAGCGAGCCCAGGCGCGTGCGCCACTTGACGGCGCCGTTGTCGAGCACCACAAGTTCGTTGTCGCGCGTCACCACGGCGGCGAAACGGCCGTCGCTGCCGACGCCCGCCGACAAGCGTGCGCCGGCGTTGCCGCGCCACAGTACCGCGCCGTCCTTGACCGAGTGCGCGACCACGCTGCCGTCGCCACCGGCGACGACGAAGGCATCGCTCTTGGCATCCTTGGCCGCTGCCGGCATCAGCACGAACGGCGGCGCGTCGACGCTCGCATTCCACACCGCGCGGCCCGCAATCTGTGGCGTGACGGCTTCGAGCGGCGTCGGCTTGGGTTTGTCGCTGGAGCACGCTGCCAGACCCGCGAAGACCAGCACCGTCACGACGATGCGGATCATGGCTGTACTCCACTCGCAGCCGCAACGGGGGCCGGCGCTGCGCCCAAGGCCGTCAACTTGGCATCGACCAGATTGCGGTAGTCGACCTTCGCATCCATCGCCTTGTGCGCCGCCTGGTACGCGGCCACGGCTTCGGTGCGCTTGCCTTGCGCGGCGAGAACGTCGCCACGGCGATCGGCGATCAGCGCGTCGAACTCGCGCGGCTTGTTCTGCTGCGCGGCGTCGAGCTGCTTCAGCGCATCGTCGAACTTCTTCTGGTCGAGCAGCAGGCCCGCAGCGCGCAAGCGCGCGATCGAGCGGAACTCGTCCTCGCCGGCGTTGTCGGCAAGCCAGGCGAGCGTTCCCAAGGCTGCATCGGCCTGACCTTTCTCAGCCTGCACCCGGGCAGCGAGCAGCGCGCCCTGCTGCGCTTGCAGCGTGCTCGGGAAACGCTCTTTCAAGTCGCCGAAGGCTCGCGCGGTTTTTTCGACATCGCCGCTGCCGGCCAGGCGATCGAGCTCGTCGTAGAGCGCAGCCGCCTTCGCGCCCTGCTCGCGCTGCCACCACTGCCAGCCGTTCCACGCCGCGAAGCCCGCCAGCGCGATCGTCACGGTCCAGGTGATCAGGCTGCCGTGCTGGTTCCAGAACGACTTGATCTGGTCGAGTTGTTCCTGCTCTTGCAGGTCGAGAGGGGATGCCATAAGGGTCGCGATTATGAGGCGCGCAGTTCGTGCGCCCAGTCGGCGGCACTGTCGAGTGCACGGGTGAATTGCGGCGCGCCTTCGCCGCGGCGCAAAGGCTTGATCGCCACCTGCGCAGCGGCGACTTCGTCGCCGCCGAAGATCAGCGCGAAGGCCGCGCCGCTCGCGTCGGCGCGTTTGAATTGCGCTTTCATCGAACCGCCGCCGGCATGCATGACGACGCGAACGCCGGCAGCGCGCAGCGCAACGAGCGTGTGCATCGCGCGCGGCAAGACGGCGACATCAGGCACCACCGCGTAGGCCTGCGGCGCATCCGAGGGCGCGCGGATGCCGGCGGCTTCGAGGATCAGCATCAAGCGCTCCAGGCCCATGCCGAAGCCGATGCCCGGCGCCGGCTTGCCGCCAAGCGTCTCGATCAAGCGGTCGTAGCGGCCGCCGCCGCAGACAGTGGCCTGCGCGCCGAGCAGCGTGCTCGTCCATTCGAAAACGGTCAGGCCGTAGTAGTCGAGGCCGCGCACCAGGCGCGGGTTGACCTTGTAGGCCAGCCCTGCGCCGTCGAGCAGCGCGCGCAAGCCGTCGAAGTGGGCCAGCGAAGCAGCGCCGAGAAAGTCGGCGAGCCGCGGCGCTGCGTCGACGACGGCAGTCATCGCCGGGTTCTTGGTGTCGAGGATGCGCAGCGGATTGGTGTGCAGCCGGCGCCGGGCTTCGGCGTCGAGCGCCTCGGCGTTGGCCTCGAAGTGCTTGATCAGCGCCGCCCGATGCGCGCTGCGCTCTTCGGGCTGGCCCAGGCAGTTGATCTCGAGGGCGACCTGCTCGCCTTCTTTCAACCCGAGCTCACGCCACAGCGCGCGCACCATCAGGATGCAGCTCGGCATCGACATCGGGCCCGGCGTGGCCGAAGGCTTCGACGTTGAGCTGGTTGAACTCGCGTTGGCGGCCCTTTTGCGGCCGCTCGTGGCGGTACATCGGCCCCATCTGCCAGACGCGCAGCGGCCCGTTGTACAGCGCGTTGTGCTCGATCACCGCGCGCACCATGCCGGCGGTGGCTTCGGGGCGCAGCGTCAACTTGTCGCCGTTCATCGCGTCCTGCCAGGAGAACATCTCCTTCTCGACGATGTCGGTGACCTCGCCGATGCCACGCACGAACAGCGGCGTGTGCTCCACCACCGGCGTGCGCATGTTGCGATAGCCCCAGCGCGCGAGCAGATCACGGATGCGCGACTCGACCCACTCCCATTGCGCGGCCTCGTCGGGCAGCAGGTCGTTCATGCCTTTGACGGCAACGATCTTTTCAGCCATGACGGGTCAGTGGGCGCCGAAGCGCTTCTCGATGTAGTTCTCGACGATGGCGTGAAACTCGGTCGCGATGCCTTCGCCGCGCAGCGTCATCGCCTTCTGCCCATCGATGAACACCGGCGCTGCCGGCGCTTCGCCGGTGCCGGGCAGGCTGATGCCGATGTCGGCATGCTTGCTCTCGCCCGGGCCGTTGACGATGCAGCCCATCACCGCGACCTTCATGCTCTCGACGCCCGGGTACTTCGCTTTCCACAGCGGCATCTGAGCGCGCAAGTAGTCGTCGATCTGCTTGGCCAGTTCCTGGAACGTCGTGCTGGTGGTGCGGCCGCAGCCGGGACAGGCCGTCACGCTCGGGTTGAACGAGCGCAGGCCGAGCGATTGCAGCACTTCGAGCGCAACGGCCACTTCCTGCGTGCGCGCCTCGCCGGGTTGCGGCGTGAGGCTGACGCGAATCGTGTCGCCGATGCCTTCCTGCAGCAGCACGCCCAGCGCGGTGGCCGAGGCCACCGTGCCCTTGGTGCCCATGCCGGCTTCGGTCAGACCCAGGTGCAGCGCGTAGTCGCAGCGGCGGCTGAGCGCCCGATAGACCGTGATCAGGTCCTGCACGCCGCTGACCTTGCAGCTGATGACGATCTGGTTGGCGTCCAGGCCGATCTCGCGCGCGTAAGTCGCGGAGTCCAAGGCCGAGGTGACGAGCGCCTGCACCATCACCTGCTTCGCATCCCAGGGCTCGGCGCGCCGGGCGTTTTCGTCCATCAGACCGGCCAGCAGTTCCTGGTCGAGGCTGCCCCAGTTGACGCCGATGCGCACGCACTTGTCGTACTTGGCCGCGGCCTCGACCATCATCGCGAACTGCTTGTCCTTCTTGTCGCCCTTGCCGACGTTGCCCGGGTTGATGCGGTACTTGCTCAAGGCCTGCGCCATCGCCGGATGGTCGGTGAGCAGGCGGTGCCCGTTGTAGTGAAAGTCGCCGATCAGCGGCACGTCGATGCCCATGCGATCCAGCTGCTCACGGATGTACGGCACCTGCGCCGCCGCTTCGGGCGTGTTGACCGTGATGCGCACCAGCTCGCTGCCGGCGACGGCGAGCTCCTTCACCTGGATCGCGGTGCCGATCGCATCGACGGTGTCGGTGTTGGTCATCGACTGCACGCGCACCGGCGCGTCGCCACCGACCGTGACGACGCGGTCGCCCCAGACCACGCGCGCCTGGCGCGAACGGCGCGGCGCGGGTTGCGCGAGGATGAGTGAGCCGAAATCGGTCATCGCGCGAAAGCTCGGTTCAGTTCAGCTGCAGGCGCGCCACGTTGGCCACCGTGTTGGCGCTCAAGTCCACCGGCTGCCCGCGAAACGTCAGCTGCGTCGCCGCGGCGTTGCCGATGGTCAGCCGCAACGGCACTTCGCCGTCGAGGCCGAGCGATTCGCCCGCCGCAACCTTGCGCGACAGCAGCGTCTGGCCGCGCGCATCCTGCACCTCGACCCATGTTTCGCTGCTGACCTTGACGCCGAGCAGGCCGGCACCGGCCGGTTTGAGAGCGGCTGAAACCGACGCAGGCGCCGACGCAGGCTCCTCGACCACCACCGGCGTGCCCAGACTGGTGGACACGGTCGCGGTACCCGCAGCGATCACGGGCGAGCCCGGCACGATCTGCGCCGGTACCGACGTCAACGGCGCAGACGCGGGGGCTGCCACCGCCGAAGCCGCCGGCGCGGTGCCAAGCAAGCCCGACAGGAAGCGCTCCGGCAACCACTTCATTGCCGCGGCCGCGATCAACACCAGCAGCGTGCCCCAGAACACCGGCTTGCGCAGCCAGCTCCAATCGCTGCCATCGTCCTGGCCGGGCCGCTCGCGAAACGGCGCATTCAAGCCGCTGCTGACATGCTGCAGCTTGGGCGAGGCGCCCGGCACCTGCGGCAGCCGATCGAGCACCGGCTGGGCATCGACCTTCAGGCTGCGGCACACCGTCTGCGCCAGTGCGCGCGTGAAGGTCATGTCGAGCAACTCGTCGTAGCGGTCGTTCTCGAGCGCTTCGAGCTTGCGTTGCGGCACCTTGATCGCCGCGGCCAGTGCCGCGATGTGCAGCCCGTGTTTTTCGCGCGCAGCGCGGATCATCGCGCCGGCGCTGCCGGCGCTGTCCGCGGCGATCGCACCGATCGGCGGCAGCGTGTTTCGAGAGTCAGTCATCGAAGCGCCCCCGGTCGTAGGCCAGGGCCTCGGGCGATTGTGGAAAGCGCGCGCGCAACTGGCGGCCGAGCGACTCGACACCGCTGCGGTTGCCGGCGCGGTTCTCGATCTTGGCCGCCAGCCACAGCGTCTGCGCGTTGGACATCTCGTCGCGATCGTTGATGCGGCGGATGTAGAAGCGCGCGCGCTCGACATCGCTGCGGCGGAACAGCACCTCGGCCAGGTTGTAGGCGGTGTTCGGGTTGGTCGGATCGGCCTCGTAGGCGCGCAGCAGCTTCTGCTCGGCCGGCGCCAGATTGCCGGCACGCGCGTGACACAGACCCTGCGCTGCCAGCGTGCGCACCGGATCGCGGTACTGCGGTTGCGCGATCGCCTGCTCGAACAGGCGGTCGGCCTCGCCGTAGCGCCCGCGCTGGCAGTGGAACCAGCCCCGGTTGTGCATCGCATCGGCGTCGCGCGGGTTCAGCGCCAGCGCGCGCGCGAAGCTTTCGTCGGCCAGACTGTCCTCGCCCATCGCCGCGTAGATCAGGCCGCGCATGTTGTAGGCGGTGCCGAGCTCGGGCCTGGCGGCCAGCGCCAGCTTGATTTCTTCGAGCGCGGTGTCGAACTGGCCACGGCTGTAATAGCCGCCGGCCAACTCCAGCCGCACCGCGGCGCGCTTGTCGGCATCGCCGGGGTCGGTCGTGCTGCGATCGTTGCGGTCCACAGCACGCGAATTGCTGCTGCTGGTCTGCACGCAGGCGCTGCCGAGAATGCCCAGGCTGAACATCGTCAGCAACGCAGGTGCAAAAGAAGTTCGCATGGCGGGCTTCACGATGCCATCGGCACCACGGGGATGCGGCGCAGGCGCTGCTTCACGCGCGTGCGGTCCTGCACCTCGCCGGCCAGTTGACCGCAGGCAGCGTCGATGTCGTCGCCGCGGGTCTTGCGGATCGTCGTCACGATGCCGCCGCCTTGAAGCACGTCGGCGAAAGCAAGGATGCGTTCGCGCGGCGAGCGCTCGAGGCCCGAAGCCGGAAACGGATTGAAAGGGATCAGGTTGAACTTGCACGCCACCCCCGCGGCGCGCACCAGGCGCAGCAAAGCATGCGCGTGGCCCGCGCTGTCGTTGACGCCGTCGAGCATGCAGTACTCGAAGGTGATGAAGTCGCGCGGCGCGGCCTCGAGATAACGCTTGCAGGCCTCCAACAGTTCGGCGATCGGGTACTTGCGATTGATCGGCACCAGGTCGTCGCGCAGCGCGTCGTCCGGCGCGTGCAGCGACACCGCCAGCGCGACAGGGCAATCGTCTCGCAGCCGATCGATCATCGGCACCACGCCCGAGGTGCTGACCGTGACGCGGCGCCGCGAAAGACCATAGCCGTGGTCGTCGAGCATCACGCGCAGCGCCGGAACCAGCGCCGTGTAGTTCTGCAGCGGCTCGCCCATGCCCATCATCACCACGTTGGAGATCACTCTGACATCGGATTTCAGTCGCATCCGCAACGCATGCTCGGCATGCCACAACTGCGCGACGATCTCACCGGTGCTCAGGTTGCGCGAAAAGCCCTGATGCCCGGTCGAGCAGAAGCGGCAGCCGACGGCGCAACCGGCCTGCGACGAGATGCACAGCGTGCCGCGATCGTCTTCCGGTATGAACACGGTTTCGATCGCGTCGCCGGCGCCGACGTCGAACAGCCACTTCACCGTGCCGTCGGCCGAGACATGCTCGGACAGCACATTCAGCGGCGTGATCGTGGCCTGGTCCGCGAGCTTGTCGCGCAGCGACTTCGCCAGATCGCTCATCTGTGCGAAATCGCGCGCGCCCTTCTGGTGAATCCAACGAAACAGCTGCGTCGCGCGAAAGCGCTTCTCGCCCAGACCTGCGCAAAAGGCGACGAGACCTTCGTGATCGAGATCGAGAAGGTTCGTCGCAGCGCCGCGCCGGGCCGCCCCAAGCGGCGCGCTCCCCTCGGGGGACGCGAGCGCAGCGAGCTCGGGGTCCGTAAACGCGCCGCGCCGGGCCGCCCCAAGCGGCGCACTCCCCTCGGGGGACGCGAGCGCAGCGAGCTCGGGGTCCGCAAACGCGCCGCGCCGGGCCGCCCCAAGCGGCGCGCTCCCCTCGGGGGACGCGAGCGCAGCGAGCTTGAGGTCCACGGCTTTTATCGCGAGTAGACGTTCATGCCCGGGAAGAAGAACGCCACTTCCACCGCGGCGGTTTCCGGCGCATCCGAGCCGTGCACCGAATTGGCGTCGATGCTGTCGGCGAAGTCGGCGCGGATCGTGCCCTTGTCGGCCTTCTTCGGATCGGTCGCGCCCATCAGCTCGCGGTTCTTCGCGATCGCGTTCGGGCCCTTCGAGCACCTGGATCATCACCGGCCCGGAGATCATGAACTTGACCAGGTCATTGAAGAACGGGCGCGCCTTGTGCACCGCGTAGAAGGCCTCGGCCTCGCCCTTCGAAAGATGCGCCATGCGAGCGGCGATGACCTTCAGCCCCGCGCCTTCGAAGCGCGCATAGATCTGGCCGATGACATTCTTGGCCACTGCGTCGGGCTTGATGATGGACAACGTGCGTTCAATCGCCATGATGGAAAACTCTCCGGTAAATCAATGACTTGGCAAAGTTTTGGATTGTAGCCGTCGAAGCTCGGCGCAGCCGTCGAAGGTCAGCGACTGCTCAGCGACTGCGTCCACCACCACCACCACCGCCGCCGCCCCCCACGGCGACGCCCACCGCCACCGCCCTTGTGCTTGCCGTGGAAGGCGTCGGCACCGATGTAGCCGACCGCCGTGCGCATCGGATCGGGCTGCGCGCCGGCCTTCGTACCACCACCACCGCCGCCGCCACCCACGCCACCGCCGCGCTTCTTGCCGCCACGACCGCGCGCATGGCCGCCCCCGCCGCCGCCACCACCGCCGAGCCCCGCGGGCTTCGGCCCACCACCCCCACCGCCCCCGCCACCCTTGTTGAAGCGCTTGTCGTAGGTCTGCTGCAGCGGATTCGGGATCGGCGCGTCGTCATCGATCTCGCGCGCCGGCGTGCGCGCGGCCTTGAGCGCGCGCTGGTCGAAGGTCTGTTGCAGCGGATTCGGGATCGGCGCGTCCTCGTCGTTCTCGCCGAAGTTGCGCTTCGGGCGGTTGATTTCATGGATGGCGCGACGGTCGAAGGTCTGCTGCAGCGGGTTCGGAATGTTGACGAACTCTGCCGCCTCGACCGGTGGCTCGTCGGTGTGGTGATCGTTGAACTCGTGCTCGCGTGCGCGCAGGGCGGCATCGCCGAAACCTTCGTGCAGGTTGTGCTTGCCGCCGCGGCGCTTCGTGACGATGACCTGGGCCTCGTGCGTGAGCGGCTGGCGCGGGTCCTTCATCTCGCGTGGCTCGCGCGGTTGACGCGGCTCGCGCACTGGCCTCGGCTCGCGTTGGTCGCGTTGGTCGCGTTGGTCGCGCGGCTCACGCGGCGCCTGCGGCGCCCGCTCACCGCGGCCCCTGGCTGGGTTGTTGTCGCGCTGCTTGCGCGGGCCGCGGCCTTCGCCCAGGCCGGTGACGATGCGCAGCGTGCGCACGTCGTCGGGCGACAGATCGACGGCGACGCCGCGCTTCAAGCCACGCGGCAGCACCACGCTGCCGTAGCGGATGCGGATCAGCCGGCTCACGGCCAGGCCGACCGCATCGAACAAGCGTCGCACCTCGCGGTTGCGCCCTTCGGCGATAGCCACGCGGTACCAGCGGTTGACCCCCTCGCCGCCGCCGTCTTCGATGCGCAGGAAGGCCGCGGTCTGGCCCTCGATCGGCACGCCGGCCAGCAGCTTCTCGCGGCCTTCGTCGCCGAGCGTGCCGAGCACGCGCACCGCGTACTCGCGCTCGATGCCGAAGCGCGGATGCATCAGCCGGTTGGCGAGCTCGCCCGAGGTGGTGAACAGCAGCAGGCCTTCGGTGTTGATGTCCAGGCGCCCGACCGACTGCCACTTGCCGTGCACGAGTCGCGGCAGGCGCCGGAACACCGTCGGCCGGCCCTCCGGATCGTCGAGCGTGCAGACCTCGCCCACCGGTTTGTGGTACGCGATCACGCGTGTCGGCAGCGGCGCGATGCGCACGCGCACCGGCTTGCCGTCTATCGTCACCTGGTCGCCCCAGGACACGCGCTGCCCCGTGTGCGCAACGTCGCCGTTCACGCTGACGCGACCGTCGGCGATCATCTGCTCGAGATCGCGGCGCGAACCCAGCCCCGATTGCGCCAGCACCTTCTGCAGCTTCGGCGCTTCGATGTCGGGCGCAAGGATGCGGCGCTCGGGCGCCGCGGCGGCGTCGCCTGCTTGTGCGCCGTCGCTCGTTGGCGCGGCGTCGGCGGCAGCTGCGCTGTCGACGCCTTGCGGCGCTGCTTCTTCGGCGGATTCCGGCGGCAACTCGGCATCCACGTCGAAGCTGCCGTCGCGCACCGTAGCGAAAAGCTCGCCGGTGTCGGGCGTCGGCAGGCGCTCCATCGGATGATTCGCCGGTTGCTGTTGCTGCGGCGAGGGCGCGCCGTCATCTTCGCGCGGGCCGCGGCCCTTGCGCCCGCGGCGGCGCTTGCGACGCGCTCGTTGCGGGCCGCCTTCTTCGCCTTCGTTGACTGCGCCCGCATTGCTTGCGCCCTGCGGCGCGGCTTCGGCAGCAGAAGGCGCATCGACTTCGGGTACCGGGTTCGCCGCGCCCTCGCTCGCAACGGTTTCGCTGCCGCCAGCATCGGGCGCGGCCTTCGGCGCGCGTCGCCGCCGCGGGCGCGGCGCTGCTGCCGCGGCGGGCTCATCGCTGTCGTGGGGCACGGCTGCTGCGGGCAGCGCGTCGTCGTCGGGCTCTTGATTCATGCAGGGGGGGCGTCGGTGACCGTCGCCGGTGTGTGTTCTTCCGCGGCAACGTCGAGCGGCAGCGAGGTCTGGCTGTCAAGTTCGATCAGCCCGGGCTGTGCGGCCAACACCTGTGCGAAGGGATCGTCGCCGCCGGCGGCGTCGAGCACGGGCAACTGGTCGAGGCTGGCCAGGCCGAGGTCGTCGAGGAACTGGCGCGTCGTCGCGAACAGCGCCGGGCGGCCCGGGGCTTCGCGGTGGCCGATGGCCTCGATCCAGCCGCGGTCTTCGAGCTGCTTGACGATCGGCGTGCCGACGGCAACGCCGCGGATGTCTTCGATGTCGCCGCGCGTCACCGGCTGGCGGTAGGCGACGATCGCCAGCGTTTCGAGCACCGCGCGCGAGTACTTCGGCGGCTTCTCGGGATTCAGTCGATCGAGGTACTCGCGCATTTCGGGCCGGCTCTGGAAGCGCCAGCCTCCTGCCAGAGGCACCAGTTCGACGCCGCGGCCTTCCCAGTCGCGCACCAGTTCGTCGAGCAGGCTCTTCAGCGTATCGCTGCCGACCTGATCTTCGAACAGCGCGCGCAGCGTTGCGAGCGACATCGGTTGATGGGCGCAGATGAGCGCGGTCTCGAGGATCCGTTTGGCCTCAGGCGTATTCATGCGGACAACGTGATGCGCCGGTGCTGCCGGCGGCTTTGGGGAAATCGGAAGCGGGGTTCAGGCTTCGACGGATGCCGCGCCGGGTGTTCCCGCGCTGGTGCTTCGAGCCGGCCCCGGCGCGTGGGCCGGAGCAGTTGGCGCGGATTGTAGCGGCACCGCGGCGTCGCCCGCCACTGCCTTCCAGGCGGCCTGCAGATCGGCCGGCAGCGATGCCTCGAAGCGCAGGGGCTCGCCGCTGATCGGATGCGCCAGGCCCAGCCGCGCAGCATGCAGCGCCTGGCGCAAAAGCCCGAGCGCGGCAGCGCCGCCGTAGAGCGCATCGGCCAGCAGCGGGTGGCCGCGCGACGCCAGGTGCACGCGGATCTGATGGGTACGGCCGGTGTGCAGGCGGCAGTGCACCGCGCTGAAGTGCGCGTCGGCGGCGATGCGCGTCACGTCGGTGCGCGCGGCCTTGCCGCCGGCCACCACCGCCATGCGCACGCGCGAGACCGGGTCTCGGCCGATCGGTGCTTCGATCGAGAAAGGCTCGCGCCCCGCGCCACGAACCACGCCGTGCACGAGCGCAAGGTACTCGCGCTGCAGCTCGCGCGCGGCGATGGCGCGCGTCAGCGCCGTCATCGCTTCGAGCGTCTTGGCCACGACCATCAGGCCCGAGGTGTCCTTGTCGAGCCGGTGCACGATGCCGGCGCGCGGCAGCAGCGCCGCGCCCTCGTGATGCGCGAGCAGGCCGTTGACCAGCGTGCCGCGCCAGTGGCCCGGAGCGGGATGCACGACGAGCCCGGCCGGCTTGTCCAGCACGATCAGGTGGGCATCCTCGAAGACGATGGCCAAGGCCATCGACTCGGCCGTGAAGGCACGGCATTCGTCGGTGGGTTGCAGCTCGACGTTCACCATCTGCCCGGCGCGCAACCTGCGTGATGCCGTTCTTGCCACGACGCCATCGACGCGCACCAGCCCGCGCTCGATCAGCGTCTGCAAATGGCTGCGCGAAAACTCGCCGGCATGCGCCACCAACAGCTTGTCGATGCGCTGGCCGTGGCCGGCGCTATCGACCTCGAAGCGGCGCTGTTCGGCAGAGGCATCGATCAGCTCATCACCGACCGCCTCCCTATAATCGCCACCGTTTTCGACTGAGGACATGGGTGCGATTGTCGCGCTCGTGATCGTTGCCTCATATTTGTCGCCCTGGTACTTGCATGACCCGCACGCTGACTCGACTCCTGGTTCTGACGTTCGCCGCGCTGCTCGCTGCGGCCTGCGGCTCGACCAGCGAAAAGATCGATCCGAACTCGACGCAGGCCGTCGAGAAGCTCTATGCCGAGGGCAAGGACGAACTCGCCAGCGGCGCCTACGACCGCGCTGCCAAGATCTTCGAGCGCGTCGAAGGCCGCGCCGCCGGCACGCTGCTGGCGCAGCAGGCCTCGCTCGACCTGGCCTATGCGCAGCACCGCAGCAACGACCGAGCCGCTGCGCTGGCCACACTCGACCGCTTCATCAAGCTGCATCCGTCGAGCCCGGCGCTCGACTATGCGTTCTACCTGCGCGGTGTCGTCAACTTCAACGACAACCTGGGCGTGCTGTCGACGCTCTCGCGCCAGGACCTGTCAGAGCGCGACCAGCAGGCCTCGCGCGATGCCTACCAATCCTTCCGCCAGGTGGTCGAGCAGTTCCCGCAGTCGCGCTATGCCGCTGATGCCCGGCTGCGCATGGACTACATCGTCAACGCGCTGGCCGCCTACGAGCTGCACGTCTCGCGCTACTACTTCCGGCGCGGCGCGTACGTCGCCGCCGCGAACCGCGCGCAGCAGGTGCTGATCGAGTTCCCGCAGGCGCCGTCCACCGAAGAGGCTCTGTACCTGATGGTGACCAGCTACCAGCAACTCGGCCTGGAGTCGCTGCGCGCCGATGCGCAGCGCGTGCTGGAGAAGAATTTTCCGAACAGCCGCTACCTGAGCGAAGGCTTGAACGCGCGCCAGGGGCGGGCTTGGTGGCAGTTCTGGTGAGGTGGCGGGCGTCGGCCCGATCAGGCTGTGCAGTGCGGTCAGTGATCGCGCGCGAGTTCGGCAAGCCAATCGAGCGCCTCTGACTCTTGGTCAAGTCGCCCCATCGCCGGCAACGCCGCGATCAAGCGTCGGCCATACGGCATGCGCGCCATGCGCGGGTCGCACACCACCAGCAGGCCGCGATCGGTTTCGCTGCGCACCAGGCGACCGGCGCCCTGCTTCAGCGACACCGCGGCTTCTGCGACGAAGCAGTCCTCGAACGGATTGCGGCCATCGGCTTCGAGGCGCTTGACGCGCGCTTCGATCAGCGGGTCGTTCGGCGGCGGGAACGGCAGCTTGTCGATCAGCACGCACTGCAGGGCGTCACCGGGCACGTCGATGCCTTCCCAGAAGGTCTGCGAGCCGACCAGCACCGCGCCGCGCGCATCGAGGAAGCGTTGCAGCAACGCGCGCTTGGGTGCCGTGCCCTGCACCAGCACCTCGATGTGCGAGGCGCCGGCCGTGTCGAGCCCGGTGCGCAATGTCTGCGCCACCAGCGGCAGCGCGCGCAGCGTCGTCGTCAGCACGAAGGTGCGGCCGTTCAACGCCGCGGCGCAGCGCGCGGCGAGTTCAGCCACCGCCACCGGATGCGCCGACTCGTTGGGTTTGGGAAACGCCGCCGGCACGTACAGCCGCGCCTGGTTCGCATAGTCGAACGGGCTGCCCAGGCGCAGCACGCTCGCATCTTCGAGCGCGGCCGCACGCGTGAACCAGGTCAGCGCGTCGTCGTCGCCGAGCGTGGCCGAGGTGAAGACCCAGGTCTTGGGCGCCTTGCCGCGCTGCTCGGTGATGAGCTCACGAATGTCGAGCGGCGACTCGATCAGGCGCACCGCGTGCGCCGTCAGGTCGATCCAGCGCACGTGGTCGCTGGCGCAGTCACCCGTGAAGCTGTTGGCTGCATCGGCCAGTGATGCGGCGCGTTCGGCGAGGCGGCCGACATCGGGGCCGACGTCGATCACCGCCTGCAACGCGGCCTGCGCTGCGCCCGCAGCTTCAGTCAACTCCTCCAACGCCTGCACGAACGCAGCATCGCCCGCACGCTCGCTCCAGCGCAGCTTGAGCGTCGCGCGCACTTCGCGCAACGGCCCCGCCGCGGCCAGACGCAACTCACGCGCGGCGTGCTCGACGTCCCCGGCCAACGCCGACCAATCCGCCGCGCCGCGCGCCTGCGCCAGGCCGATCGCGACCAGATCGCGCGCGAAGTCGATCGACTGCGCCGTGCCGAGCGTCAGGCCGAGGAACTGCACGCCGGCATCACACAGCTGATGCGCTTCGTCGAAGACGACGGCCTCGACGCTCGGCAGCAACTCGGCCATGCCGGTGTCGCGCAGCGCCATGTCGGCGAAGAAGAGGTGGTGGTTGATGACGACGAGATCCGCAGCCATCGCTTCTCGCCGTGCCTTGACAACGTGACACGCGGCGAACCGAGGGCAGTCGCTGCCCAGGCAGTTGTCGCGCGTCGAGCTCACCAGCGGGATCACGGGAGAGCGTTCATCCAGGCCGTCGATTTCGGCGAGGTCGCCGCTCTTCGTCGACGGCGCCCAGGCTTCGATGCGCGCCAGCGCTCGCAGCGCGAAGCGATCCGGCCTGTCGAAACCGTGGCGCGCCTGCTGCAGGCGGTGCAGGCACAGGTAGCTCGATCGGCCCTTGAGCAGCGCCACCTGCACCGGCACGCCGAGCGCGTCGATCAGGCGCGGCAAGTCACGCAGGAACAACTGATCCTGCAGACTCTTCGTGGCCGTGGAGACCAGCGCGCGCCGGCCCGACAGCAGCAGCGGCACGAGGTAGGCGAAGGTCTTGCCGACGCCGGTGCCGGCCTCGGCGACGAGCGCGCTGCGATCGTCGAGCGCCGTGGCCACGGCCTGCGCGAACTGCTGCTGGACTTCGCGCTCGGCATAGCTGGCGTCGGCCTGCGCGAGCGCGCCGTCGCTGCGGAAGGCCCGCGCCACCAAGTCGGCCAGACCCTCGGCCACAACAAAGTTCGCGTGGCTCATTGCAGGCCAGCGCCGGGCCGCTCCCAAGCGGCCTGCGCTCCCCTCGGGGGACGCGAGCGCAGCGAGCTGGGGGCCGTCGGCAGGCCAGCGCCGGGCCGCTCCCAAGCGGCCTGCGCTCCCCTCGGGGGGCGCGAGCGAAGCGAGCTGGGGGCCGTCATCTACGCGGGTTCTGGTGGATCGACGATCGCTTCGAGGCGCGATATCTGATCGCGCAACAACAGCCGCCGCTTTTTCAGCCGGCGCAGCGTCAGGTCATCCAGAGGCATCTGCTCGGCGGCGCGGTCGATCAGACTGTTGAGGTCGGCATGCTCCATGCGCAACTCGATCAAGCGGCGCTGGGGCGAATGCAGGTCTTGGTCCATCGGAGCACGGCAATGAGTGTATGCGCAGGCCAGCGCCGACATGCACGGGCGGAAGGACTTCACGTCTGAGCACCTCGCTCGGCTGAAGCGCGTCGGGTAAGACGTATATTGCGTGCATGGCCCCTCCTGCCCCGCAACCTGGTTATCGCCTGAATGCCGCCACCGGCATGCACCGCGGCGACCGCCAGTACCAGCAGGACCAGGTCGAGCTGTTCGCAAACCCGCGCGTACCCGGTTGCGCGCTGGCAATGCTGGCCGACGGCATGGGCGGCAAGAGCGGCGGGCGCAAGGCGGCCGACCAGGTGATCATGGTCGGCAAGCAGCTCTACGAGCGCCACGTGCCGGAGAAGGACGACCCTTGCGATCTGCTGCGCCAGATCGTGCAGGAGTCGCACCTGATGATCAAGCTGACGGCGATGACCGCGGAGGAAGAGCCGCACAGCACCGTGGCCGCCTTCATCGTCGGCCAGAACCGGCGCTGCGACATCGTCCATGCCGGCGACTCGCGCATCTACCATTTCCGCGGCTCCGACATGGTGACGCGCACGATCGACCACTCCTACGTACAGCGCCTGATCGACGAGGGCCAGATCACCGAGGAAGAGGCCAACACGCATCCGCAGTCGAACCTGCTCACCGGCTGCCTGGGCACGCACGCCGATCCGCCGCTGACGATCCGCGAACTCGGGCAGCTCGAGATCGGCGACTCGGTGCTGGCTTGCAGCGACGGCCTGTGGCACTACTTCACCCCGCGCGAGCTCGGTGCCATCGTGCACACGCTGCCGACGCGCGAGGCCAGCGAGATGCTGGTGTCGAAGGCGCGCCAGCGCGCGCGCGGCGGCGGCGACAACCTGTCGCTGGCGCTGGTGCGGGTCGAGCCGCTCGAAACCACGCGGCGCTGACCGAACTCAGCGATCGGTCAGCGCGCCGGTGCCGATGCGCCCGGCAGCGGCAACGATGGCTCGGGCGGCTTGCCCTGCTGCGCGCGTTCGCGATTGCGTTGCTCCACCGCCGCACGGTGCACTGCGGCTTCTTCAGCCCGCTGCTTTGCGGCTTGGGCGCGGCGCGCGGCGTCGGTGGCGTTGTTCGCCTTCTTCTTGGCGGGGCCGTCGGTCTTGCGCTGCGGCGCGGCGTCGGCCGGTGCGCCTTGAGCCCGCTCGGCCGCTGCATCCGGCGCTGAGGCCGCCCGACTCATCACCGACGGCGGCGGCCTGCGCTGCTCGTCCTGCCGCGCCTGCTCCTGCTGCCGCTCCTGGATGCGCGCCTGGCGCTCGGCGGCTCGGCGCTTGCGCTGCTCGCCGTCGAGCAGCGCACGCTGGTGATCGAGCGGCTGCAACTCGGCGCGGCGCTGATCGCGCACCTGGCTCATGCAAGCAGCAACCGCAAAACGCTCGGCACACGCGATCTCGCCGGCACGGGCCCGGGCCTCGATCTGCGCACGTTCGCGCTCGATGCGCGCGCGCTGCGCCGCGTCGTCGTCGGCCGCGAACGCCGAAGACGCGGCGAGCCACAGCGCCAGCATCAGCGCCAGCGCCGCAACAATCTCAGGTAAGCGTCGTATCGACATCGCGCCGCTCCAGGGCGAGGAACTCAGCCGACTGCATCTCCATCAGGCGCGACACCGTGCGCGGAAACTCGTGCGCCAGCGGGCCTTCGACGTAGAGCTGATCGGCGGGCACCTCGGCCGACATGATGAGCTTGACGCGCCGGTCGTACAGAACGTCGATCAACCAGGTGAAGCGCCGCGCCTCGCTGGCCAGGCGCGGCGACATCTGCGGCACGTTGCTCAGGATCAGGGTGTGGAAGCGGCTGGCGATCTCGAGATAGTCGTTCTGCGAGCGCGGGCCGCCGCACAGCCACTTGAAATCGAACCAGACCACGCCGCCGGCCTTGCGCCGCGCCGTGATCTCGCGCTGCTCGATGTGCAGCAGCGGGTCTTCGTCGCGCGCTTCGGCGATCTCGTCGAAGGCCTTGCCGAGCGCGGCCTCGGCCTCGGCGCCGAGCGGCGTGTGATAGCGCTGCACATGCTCCATCGTGCGCCGGCGGTAATCGGTGCCCGCATCGACGTTGATGACCTCCAGCTTGTCTTTCAGCAGCGCGATCGCCGGCAGGATGCGGTCGCGGTGCAGGCCGTTCGGGTACAGGCCGTCCGGATGAAAGTTGGACGTGGTGACGATCGAGACGCGGTTGGCGAACATCGCATCGAGCAGGCGGTGCAGGATCATCGCATCGGTGACGTCGGCGACATGGAACTCGTCGAAGCAGATCAGGCGAAAGCGCCGCGCGATGCGCGCGCCCAGTTCCTGCAGCGGGTTGGGCGTGCCCTTCAAGTCCTGCAGCTCGCGGTGCACCTCGCGCATGAACTCGTGAAAGTGCAGCCGCGTCTTGCGCGTCAGCGGCACCGACTGGAAGAAGCAGTCCATCAGGAAGCTCTTGCCGCGGCCGACGCCTCCCCACATGTAGACGCCGCGCGGGATCGGCGGGCGCACCAGCAGTTTCGTCACCGCGTTCGAACGCCGCGACTTGTAGTCGGCCCATTCCTTCTCGCAGCGCTCGAGCGCGGCGACGGCGTCGAGCTGCGCGGCATCGCTCGCGTAGCCGCGTTCCTTCAGCGTCGCCTCGTAGAGCGCGCGGACACCCACGTCAGAAGTTCAGGGTGCGCTTGTCCACCGCGAGCGCGGCTTCCTTCGTCGCTTCCGAGAGCGACGGGTGCGCGTGGCAGATGCGTGCCAGGTCTTCGCTGCTGGCCTTGAACTCCATCGCGACGACGCACTCGGCGATCAGCTCCGACGCGAACGGGCCGACGATGTGCACGCCGAGGATCTCGTCGGTCTTGGCGTCGGCCAGCATCTTGACCATGCCCGTGGTGTCGCCGAGCGCGCGCGCCCGGCCGTTGGCCATGAAGGGAAACGTGCCTGCCTTGTACTGCGCGCCGCGCGCTTTCAACTGCTGTTCGGTCTCGCCGACCCAGGCGATCTCGGGGTGCGTGTAGATCACCCACGGCACGGTGTTGAAGTTGACATGCCCATGCTGGCCGGCGATGCGCTCGGCCACGGCCACGCCTTCTTCTTCGGCCTTGTGCGCGAGCATCGGGCCGCGCACCACGTCGCCCACGGCCCAGACGTTGGCGAGATTGGTGCGGCAATCGTCGTCGACCACGATCGCGCCGCGCTGATCGAGCATCAGGCCGACGCCCTCGGCGTTCAGGCCCTTGGTGTTGGGCACGCGGCCGATGGAGACGATCAGGCGCTCGACATCGAGCTTCGCGGCCTCGCCCTTGGCATTCGTGTAGGCGACGCTGACGCTGGCCTTGCCCGTCTTCACCTCGCCGACCTTGACGCCGAGTTCGATCTTCAAGCCCTGCTTGATGAACGCCTTGTGCGCCTCCTTGGCGATCTGCTCATCGACCGCGCCGAGAAACGCCGGCAGCGCTTCGAGCACCGTCACCTCGGCGCCGAGGCGCCGCCACACCGAGCCCATCTCCAGGCCGATCACGCCCGAGCCGATCAGGCCCAGCGTCTTCGGCACCGATGCGATGCGCAGCGCGCCGTCGTTGGACAGGATCCGGTCTTCGTCGAACGGCGCACCCGGCAATGCACGCGCCGTCGAGCCGGTGGCGACGATGACGTGCTTGCCGACGATCGCTTCCTCGCCGGCCTGGATCTCCCAGCCCTCGGCCGCGCCCTTCACGAACGAGCCGCGGCCGTGGAAGAACGTCACCTTGTTCTTCTTGAAGAGATACAGGATGCCGTCGTTGTTCTGCTTGACCACCGTGTCCTTGCGTTTCAACATCTTCGCGACGTCGATGCTCAGGTCCTTCAGGCCGATGCCGTGTTCGGCAAAGCCATGACCGGCGTGCTCGAAGTGCTCGCTCGACTGAAGCAGCGCCTTGCTTGGAATGCAGCCGACGTTGGTGCAGGTGCCGCCCGGCGCCGGGCCGCCCGAGGCGTTCTTCCACTCGTCGATGCAGGCCGTGTTGAAACCGAGCTGTGCCGCACGGATCGCGGCGATGTAGCCGCCGGGGCCGCCGCCAATGACGACCACATCGAATTGCTTGGCCATCGTCGCGCCCTCAGATGTCGAACAGCAGTCGCGCCGGGTCTTCGAGCGCTTCCTTCATCGCCACCAGCCCGAGCACCGCCTCGCGGCCGTCGATGATGCGGTGGTCGTAGCTCATCGCCAGGTAGTTCATCGGCCGCACCACGACCTGCCCGTTCTCCACCACGGCGCGATCCTTGGTCGCATGCACGCCGAGGATCGCGCTTTGTGGCGGGTTGATGATCGGCGTCGACAGCATCGAGCCGAAGACGCCGCCGTTGGAAATCGAGAAGGTGCCTCCCGTCAGCTCCTCGATCGAGAGCTTGCCCTCGCCGGCCTTCTTGCCGTACTCGGCGATCTTCTTCTCGATGTCGGAAAAGCTCATCTGGTCGGCGTTGCGCAGGATCGGCACCACCAGGCCGCGCGGCGAGCCCACCGCGATGCCGATGTCGAAGAAGCCGTGATAGACGATGTCGTTGCCGTCCACACTGGCGTTGAGCACCGGGTAGCGCTTCAAGGCGGCCACCGCAGCCTTGACGAAGTAGCTCATGAAGCCGAGCTTGACGCCGTGCTCCTTCTCGAACTTCTCCTGGAAGCGCTTCCTCATTTCCATCACCGGCTGCATGTTGACTTCGTTGAACGTCGTCAAGATGGCGTTGGTGGCTTGCGATTGCAGCAGCCGCTCTGCAACGCGCGCGCGCAGGCGCGACATCGGCACGCGCTGTTCGGGGCGCTCGCCGAGGTTGGCCGCGGTCGGCGGCGCGACCACTTGCAACGTCGGCGCGGGCGCGACAGCCGGCATCGGCGCTGCTGCCTTGACCGGCGGCGGCGCGGCAAGCGCGCCGAGCACGTCGCCCTTGGTGACGCGGCCATCGCGACCGGTGCCCGCGACCGATCCGGCTGCGAGCTGGTTGTCCGCCATCAACTTGGCTGCCGCGGGCATCGCGATGCCCGACTTGTCTGCCGCCGGCGCAACCGCCTTTGCAGCAACAGGCGCGGCAACAGCCACCGCCGGCGTTGCCGCGCCCGCCTTCGCATCGGTGTCGATGCTCGCGATCACCTGACCGCTGACGACGGTGCCGCCGTCGCCGACCGCATGTGCAGCCATCACGCCGCCGGCAGGAGCCGGCACTTCGAGCACGACCTTGTCGGTCTCGATCTCGATCAGGATTTCATCGAGCGCGACTGCTTCGCCCGGCTTCTTCTTCCACTGCAACAGCGTCGCCTCGGCGACCGATTCGCTGAGTTGCGGAACCTTGACTTCTACGAGTGCCATCTTCTTCTTTCGTTATCCGTTCACTTCGAGAGCACGAAGCCCTTCAACTTGCCGAAAGCCTGATCGAGCAGCGCCTTCTGCTGCTCGACGTGCAGGTGCGAATAGCCCACCGCCGGCGACGCGCTCGCCGGCCGCCCGGCATAGCCGAGCTTCTGGCCTTCGCCCATGTTTTCGTGGATCTGGTGCTGGATGAAGAACCACGCGCCCTGGTTCTGCGGCTCGTCCTGGCACCACACGACTTCGCTGCAGTTCGCAAAGCGCTTCATCTCGGCGGCGAAGGCCTTGTGCGGGAACGGGTAGAGCTGTTCGACGCGCACGATCGCCACGTCCCACGCCTTCTTCTCGTCGCGCCGCTTGATCAGGTCGTAGGCCACCTTGCCCGAGCAGGCGATCAGGCGCTTGACCTTATCGGGCTCGACCTCGCTCCTCGTCGTCCCGATCACCGTCCTGAACTCGCCCTTGGTGAACTCGGTCAGCGGCGAGGTCGCGTCCTTGGCGCGCAGCAGCGATTTCGGCGTCATGATGATCAGCGGCTTCCTGAACATGCGCACCATCTGCCGGCGCAAGACGTGGAAGATCTGGCTGGCGCTCGTCGGCTGAACGATCTGCATGTTGTTGTCGGCCGCGAGCTGCATGAAGCGTTCGAGCCGCGCCGAACTGTGCTCCGGGCCCTGCCCCTCGTAGCCGTGCGGCAGCATCAGCGTGATGCCGTTGACGCGGCCCCACTTGACTTCACCCGATGCGATGAACTGGTCGATGACGACCTGCGCGCCGTTGACGAAATCGCCGAACTGGCCTTCCCAGATCGTCAGCGTGTTCGGCTCGGCGCTGGAGTAGCCGTACTCGAAACCGAGCACTGCTTCTTCCGACAGGATCGAGTCGATGACGACGAACGGCGCCTGGCCGTCGGCCACGTTGGCCAGCGGCGTGTAGGTGCCCTCGTCCCACTTCTCGCGCTTCTGATCGTGCAGCACGGAGTGGCGGTGCACGAAGGTGCCGCGCCCGCAATCCTGGCCCGACAGGCGCACGCCGTAGCCGCTGGCGACGAGCGACGCGAATGCAAGATGCTCGCCCATGCCCCAGTCGACGTTGACTTCGCCGCGGCCCATCGCCGCGCGGTCGGCGATGACCTTCTCCACCAGCGGATGCGCCTTGAAGTCCTTCGGCAAGGTGGTGATGCGCTCGGCCAGGCGCTTGACCTCGGCCAGCGGCAGCGCGGTGTCGGCGCCGTCGGTCCACTTCTTGCCGAGGAACGGCGCCCAATCGACCGCGTACTTGCTCTTGAAATTGGTCAGCACCGGATCGACCGTGTGCTTGCCCGCGTCCATCGCGGCGCGAAAGGCCTTGACCATCTCATCCGGGCTGTCGGGTCCGTCGGCGCTGATCACGTTCTGCGCGACGAGCCGGTCGCCGTAGAGCTTGCGCGTGCCCGGGTGCTGGCCGATCTTCTTGTACATCAGCGGCTGCGTCAGCGCCGGCGTGTCCTGCTCGTTGTGGCCGAGCTTGCGAAAACAGATGATGTCGACGACGACATCTTTCTGGAACTGCTGGCGGTAGTCCATCGCCAGCTGGGTGCAGAAGACGACGGCCTCGGGGTCATCGCCGTTGACGTGCATCACCGGTGCTTCGACCATCTTCACGACGTCGGAGCAGTACAGCGTCGAGCGCGAGTCGCGCGGATCGCTGGTGGTGAAGCCGATCTGGTTGTTGATGACGATGTGCACCGTGCCGCCGGTGAAGTAGCCGCGCGTCTGTGCCAGCGCCAGCGTCTCCATGACCACGCCCTGGCCGGCAAACGCAGCGTCGCCGTGCACCAGGATCGGCAGCACCTGCGCGCCGCGCTTGTCGCCGCGCCGGTCCTGGCGCGCCTTGACGCTGCCCTCGACCACCGGGTTGACGATCTCGAGATGGCTCGGATTGAAGGCGAGCGACAGGTGCACCGGGCCGCCCGGCGTGGGCACGTCGCTGGAGAAGCCCTGGTGGTACTTGACGTCGCCGGCGGGCAGCACTTCGGCCGCGGTGTGGTCGAACTCGGCAAACAGATCCTTGGGCATCTTGCCGAGCGTGTTGACCAGCACGTTGAGGCGCCCGCGGTGCGCCATGCCGATGACGATCTCCTGCACGCCCTTTTCGCCCGCGCGCTGGATCAGCTCGTCCATGCTGGCGATGAAGCTCTCGCCGCCTTCCAGCGAGAAGCGCTTCTGGCCGACGTACTTGGTGTGCAGGAAGCGCTCGAGCCCTTCGGCCGCGGTCAGGCGGTCGAGGATGTGCTTCTTCTCGTCGCTGCTGAAGCTGGGCTTGCTGCGCGTCGATTCGAGCCGCTCCTGCCACCAGCGCTTCTCGGCCGGATCGGTGCAGTGCATGAACTCGACGCCGACAGAGGCGCAGTAGGTTTCGCGCAAGGCCTGCACGATTTCGCGCAGCGTCATGTGCTCGGCCTTGGTGAAGTAGGTGTTCGTCGCCGAGAAGGTGATGTCCATGTCGGACTCCACCAGGTCGTAGAACGCCGGCTCCAGCTCGGGAATCTTCGGCCGCTCGGTGCGCTTCAGCGGATCGAGATCGGCCCAGCGGCTGCCGAGAAAGCGGTAGGCCGCGATCAGCGACTGGACGTGAACCTGCTTGCGCGCGACGGCCAGATCGGCCGCGCTGGCCTTGAGCGCGAAGGCGTTGGCCTTGGCGCGCTGCGCAAACGATTCGACCACCGGCGCATGCGCCACGTCGCGCGTTTCGCTGCCATCGACGGCGGGAACGTTCTGCAATCGGTCGAAGTAGGCGCGCCAGTTGTCCGGCACGCTGCCCGGGTTGTCGAGGTAGGCCTCGTAGAGTTCCTCGACGTAGGGCGCATTGCCCCCGAACAGGTACGAGTTGGACCTGGACTGCTGCATCATCTTCGCTCACCTTGCCCGCGGTCTGCGCGGATTCCGATGGGTTGCACAACCTTCCGCGACCCGGCTTCACCGGTGGGCGGACTAAGCGTTCGCGCCTTGAACCTCGAGTTCTGAGGGCGGGAAGGGCCTTTGTTTTCGAGCGGCGACTCTAGCACCGAAGGTTGAATCGACGCTGACAAAAAGGGCGGCAAACCGAGTGCTGTTGCGGTCAATGAGAGCGCCGCTGCAAGCGCACGATCGCTCGAGCATGGCCACGTCGATTCGCATCCACCCCCAGGCGCCGGCCAAGCCGCACATCGGAACGGCCTGCAACGGTTGCGGCGTGTGCTGCCTGGCCGAGCCCTGCCCCGTGGGCATGGTCGTCAGCGGCCGCATCCGCGGCGCCTGCCGCGCCTTGCGCTGGAACGACTCGACGCAGCGCTATCGCTGCGGCTTGATGAGCCCGTCGCGGCCGCTGCTTTCGCGCCTGGCAGCGCGCTGGATCGCCGCGGGCCGCGGCTGTGATTCTTCCGCCGAAGTGGGCTACTGAGGCGCCGACGCAGCAGAAGCCGCCGGCTCCGCCGGTTTGGCCTGCGGCAGCGGCACGGTCCCACCGACACCGATGCTGACACCGCCGCGGCCGATCGGCACGCCGATGCCCACGCCGATGCCAACCGACTCGCAGGCCGCAAGCAGCGACAGCGGCAACAGCAGCGCGGCAAGCGCAGGTTTCATCGACAACTCCTATAGGCTCAGCCGAGCCCGCGCCTGACCATACTCCGCCGCGAGCCGGTCGACCAACGCCGCAGCCGGCAAAACCGACTTGACCGCCGCGATGCCCTGGCCGCAACCCCAGATGTCCTTCCAGGCCTTGGCAGCGCCACCGGCGAAGTTCATCTTCGTCGGGTCGCTCTCGGGCAGCTTGTCCGGGTCGAGCCCGGCATTGCGCACGGAGGCCTTCAGGTAGTTGCCGTGCACGCCGGTGAAGAGGTTCGAGTAGACGATGTCGTCGCTCGTGCCCTCGACGATCGCCTGCTTGTAGGCCTCACTCGCGCGCGCTTCTGCGGTCGCGATGAAGGCCGAGCCGATGTAGGCGAGATCCGCGCCCATCGCCTGCGCGGCGAGCACGGCGCCGCCGCTCGCGATCGCGCCCGACAGCAGCAGCGGCCCGTCGAACCACTCGCGGATTTCCTCGATCAGCGCGAACGGGCTCTTCACGCCGGCATGGCCGCCGGCGCCCGCGGCCACCGCGATCAGGCCGTCGGCGCCCTTCTCGATCGCCTTCTTCGCGAAGGCGTTGTTGATGATGTCGTGCAGCACGATGCCGCCCCAGGCATGCACCGCGTCGTTGACGTCGGTGCGTGCGCCGAGCGACGTGATGACAACGGGCACCTTGTACTTGGCGCACATCTGCATGTCGTGCTCGAGCCGGTCGTTGCTCTTGTGCACGATCTGGTTGATGGCGAACGGCGCGGCCTTGCGCTCGGGGTGCGCGCGATCCCACGCCGCGAGCGCCTCGGTGATCTCGGCCAGCCACTCGTCGAGCTGCTCGGCCGGGCGCGCGTTCAGTGACGGCATCGCACCGACGATGCCCGAGGTGCACTGCGCGATGACGAGCTTGGGGTTGCTGATGATGAACAGCGGCGCGCCGACGACGGGCAGGCGAAGGTTCTGCAGGATCTTGGGCAACGACATTCTAGAAGGCCTCCAGCGCCATCTCGTTGACGGCGGCATGGCCTTCGACGATCGAATCCCGGATGCCCGGCACCTTGCACAGGATGTGCTCGGCGTAGAAGCGCGCGGTGGTGACCTTGGCCCCCATGAACGCCTCGTCTTCGCCGGCCTTGTCTTCGGCGACGATGCAGCGCGCGCGCCATCTGCCAGCCGGCCATCAGGTTGCCGGCCAGCATCAGGTAGGGCACGGACCCGGCGAACACCGCGTTGGGGCTGGCCTTGGTCTGGCCGGCGACAAAGTCGACGACTTCGACGAAGGCTCTGCGTGCCGCGACCAGATGTTTGTGCATTGCCTTGCAAGCCGCGCTGCTGCGCTTGGCGAGCGATGCTTCGGTGCCTTCGATCTGCTGCGCGATCGCTTTCGCCACCGTGCCGCCGTCGCGCGCGGTCTTGCGGCCGACGAGGTCATTGGCCTGGATCGCCGTCGTGCCTTCGTAGATGGTGAGGATCCTGGCGTCGCGCAGGTACTGCGCCGCGCCCGTCTCTTCGATGAAGCCCATGCCGCCGTGCACCTGCACACCGAGCGATGCGACGTCGAGGCTCATCTCGGTCGAGAAGCCCTTGACCAAGGGCACCATGAATTCGTAGAACGCGGCGTTCTGTCTGCGCGCGGCTTCGCTCCGTGTGATGATGCGACGCGTCGTAGGCCGCGGCAGCGACGATCGCCAGCGCGCGGCAGCCTTCGGTGTAGGCACGCATGGTCATCAGCATGCGCTTGATGTCCGGGTGATGGATGATCGGCGCGCTCTTGTTCATCGAGCCATCGACCGGGCGGCTCTGCACGCGATCGCGCGCGTAGGCCACCGCCTTCTGGTAGGCGCGCTCGGCGATGGCCATGCCCTGCAGGCCGACGGCGTAGCGCGCCGCGTTCATCATGATGAACATGTACTCGAGGCCGCGGTTTTCCTGGCCGATGAGATGCGCCACGGCACCGGTTTTCCCCGCCGTGCCATCGCCGTACTGCAGCACCGCGGTCGGGCTGGCCTTGATGCCGAGCTTGTGTTCGATGCTGACGCAAAACACGTCGTTGCGCTTGCCATCCGGCAAGACCTTCGGGCAGATGAACAGCGAGATGCCCTTGACGCCTTCGGGCGCGCCGGCCACGCGCGCCAGCACCATGTGGACGATGTTGTCCGCCATGTCGTGCTCGCCGTAGGTGATGAAGATCTTGGTACCGAAGAGCTTGTAGCTGCCGTCGGGTTGCGGCTCGGCACGCGTGCGCACCAGCGCCAGGTCGCTGCCGGCCTGCGGCTCGGTCAGGTTCATCGTGCCGGTCCACGAGCCGTCGACCATCTTCGGGATGTAGTGCTGCCGTTGCTCGGGCGTGCCGGCGGTGAGCAGCGCTTCGATCGCGCCGTCGGTCAAGAGCGGGCACAGCGCGAAGCTCATGTTGGCGCTGTTGAGCATCTCCATGCAGGCCGCGGCGATGGTCTTGGGCAGCGCCTGCCCGCCGTACTCGGCCGGGTGCTGCAGGCCCTGCCAGCCGCCTTCGCCGAACTGCCTGAACGCGTCCTTGAACCCGGGCGTGGTCGTGACGACGCCGTCCTTCCACGACGAAGGCTTCTGGTCACCGTCCCAGTTCAACGGCGCGACCACGTCTTCGTTGAACTTGGCGGCTTGTTCGAGCACGGCCGCGGCGGTATCGAGGCCGGCCTCTTCGAAGCCCGGCAACTTCGCCACGGCTTCGAGGTCGGCCAGCTCCTTCATGCAGAAGAGCATGTCCTTCACAGGTGCTCGGTAAGTCATGGTTGTCTCCTGCCCAGGCCCCGTTCGGGCTGAGCTTGTCGAAGCCCAGGCGAGCCCTTCGACAGGCTCAGGGCGAACGGCGTCACAAGGCCTTCACCAGCTCCGGCACCGCAGTGAACAGATCGGCTTCGAGCCCGTAGTCGGCGACGCTGAAGATCGGCGCCTCCGCATCCTTGTTGATCGCGACGATCACCTTGCTGTCCTTCATGCCGGCCAGGTGCTGGATCGCGCCGCTGATGCCGCAGGCCACGTACAACTGCGGCGCGACGATCTTGCCGGTCTGCCCCACCTGCCAGTCGTTGGGCGCATAACCGGCATCGACCGCCGCGCGGCTGGCGCCGAGCGCGGCGCCGAGCTTGTCGGCCAGCGGCGTCAGCACTTCATTGAACTTGTCGCTGCTGCCGAGCGCGCGGCCGCCGCTGACGATGATCTTGGCGGCGGTGAGTTCGGGCCGATCGAGCTTGGCGATCTCCGAGCCGACGAAACGGCTCTTGCCGCTGTCGGCCACGGCGTCGATCTTCTCGACGGCCGCACTGCCGCCGCTCGCGGCCGCCGGGTCAAAGCCGGTCGTGCGCACCGTGATGACCTTGATCGCATCGCTGCTCTGCACCGTGGCGATCGCATTGCCGGCGTAGATCGGGCGCTCGAAGGTGTCGGCGCTGACGACCTTCATTGCATCGCTGATCTGCGCCACGTCGAGCAGCGCGGCGACGCGCGGCGCCACGTTCTTGCCGTGCGCCGTCGCGGGGAACAGCAGGTGCGAGTAGTTCTTGGCGATGGCGAGCACCTGAGCCGCCACGTTCTCCGCCAGTTGCTCCTTCAGGCTGGCGCCGTCGGCGTGCAGCACTTTGGCAACACCGGCGATGGCCGCCGCGGCGGTGGCCGCACCAGCGGCGTCCTGCCCGGCGATCAGCACATGCACGTCGCCGCCGCCGCTTCTGCCAATCTCGGCCGCAGCAGCCACGGTGTTGAGCGTTGCACCCTTCAAGGTGCCGTGGTCGTGTTCCGCAATGACGAGGACGCTCATGTCAGATCACCTTCGCTTCGTTCTTCAGTTTGGCCACCAGCGTGGCGACGTCGGGCACCTTCACACCGGCACCGCGCTTGGGCGGCTCGACGACCTTCAGCGTCTTGATGCGCGGCGTCACGTCGACGCCGAGGTCACCCGGCTTCACGACCTCCAGCGTCTTCTTCTTCGCCTTCATGATGTTGGGCAGCGTCACGTAGCGCGGCTCGTTCAGGCGCAGATCCGTCGTGATGACCGCGGGCAGTGACAGCGCGATCGTCTCCAGGCCGCCATCGACTTCGCGCGTGACCTTGACCTGGTTGTCGGCGATCTCGACCTTGCTGGCGAACGTGCCCTGCGGCAGCCCGGCCAACGCGGCGAGCATCTGCCCGGTCTGGTTGCAGTCGTCGTCGATCGCCTGCTTGCCGAGGATGACGAGGCCCGGCTGCTCCTTGTCGACCAGCGCCTTCAACAACTTGGCGACAGCCAGCGGCTGCAACTCCTCGGCGCACTCGACGTGGATCGCGCGGTCCGCGCCGATCGCCATCGCGGTGCGCAGCGTCTCCTGGCACTGCGTGACGCCGCAGGAGACGGCGATGACTTCGGTGGCCGCGCCCTTTTCCTTCAGGCGCACGGCCTCTTCGACGGCGATCTCGTCGAAGGGGTTCATGCTCATCTTGACATTGGCGATATCGACGCCGCTGCCATCGGCCTTGACGCGCACCTTGACGTTGTAGTCGACCACCCGCTTCACGGGCACGAGAATCTTCATCGGGCTGCTCCTTGCTTGACTCGTTCGCCGCAAGTTTAGGCGCCTGCCGGCGGCGGCAACGATAGTGCGAACGGTCGTTCGATTCTAGACTGGCACGTCCATGACCGCCGCCTCGCACGCCGCGACGACTCGCCCCGCTCGCGTGCTGACGCGAGACTCAGCGCGTCTGCAATGCCTCGCGCGCGCCGCGCTCGACATCCACATGCCGCAGCAGCACCAGGCCGATGACGAAGAACGCCGCGGTCGAGACGATGCCCAGGCGGTGATTGCCGGCAGTGACCCAGGTGACGAGACCATAGGTCACCGGCCCGACGATGGCCGACAGCCGCGTCGCAAAGGTCCACAGGCCGAAGAACTCGGCGAGCTGTTTCGGCGGCGCGAGCAGGCCGGCAATCGCGCGGCCGGCCGATTGGCTCGAACCCATGCACAGCCCCGCGATCACCGCGGCCACCCAGAACAGCGCCTTGGTCTGCGTCAGCGCGGCCAGCACGCACATCACGATCCAGCCGACCAGCGTGATCGCCAGCGCGCGCTTGTGGCCGGTGCGGTCCTGCCAGTAGCCGAATGCAAACGCGCCGGCGGCCGCCGCGATGTTGACGAGAAAGATCAGCATCATCGTGTCGGTCTGCTGGAAGCCGAGCACCTGCTCGGCGTACACCGCGGCGAGCGCAATGATCACGCCGATGCCGGCCTGGTATGCCAGCGCAGTGATCAGCAGCCAACGAAAGTCTTCGAAGCGCTGCGCCTGCTGCCACGTCGTGCGCAGGCGCGCCATCGAATCGCGCAGGCCGTGCGCGGCGCCGGCTTGCGGCACCGCGCGCTCCTTCAGCAGCGCGAAGGTGGCGAGTGCGGCCACGCCGTACACCACCGCCGTGATGACCATCGTCACCGGCACGAAGGCTTCCGCCTTCTGCCCCTGCTTCTGCGCCCAGATGACGTAAGCCAGCGACAGGCCGAGCGACAACATGCCGCCGAAGTAGCCGAAGCTCCAACCCCATCCCGAGACCTTGCCCAGCGCCTCGCGCTTGGCGAGTTCCGGCAGGAAGGCGGCGGTCAGCGCTTCGCCGTACGCGTAGAACAGGTTCGACAGCACGATCGCCGTGACCGCCAGCGCGATGTCGTTGCGGCCGACCGCGTACAGCGCCAGCGTCGCCGCGACGCAGGCCGCGGTGCTCAGCATCAGCAGCCTCTTCTTGGCCGCGCGCAGATCAGCGTAGGCGCCGATCGCCGGGATCGTGAACATCACGATCAGGTTCGACAGGCCGAGCGCGAGCGTCCATGCCAGCGTGCCCCACGACGCACCGTCGGCGACAACGCCGACGAAGTAGGCGTTGAACACCGCGGTGAGCACGACGGTCGTGTAGCCCGAATTGGCGAAGTCGTACATCGCCCAGCCGAAGACTTCGCGCTTGGCAACGCCGGGGTTCAGGGCTTCCTGCGCGAAGAGGGGCATCGGGTCCTTGTCATTGTTCGGTGGCGCGTGGTGCCCGGGGCCGGAGTCGAACCGGCACGCCCTCTTGCGAGAGGCCGCGGATTTTAAGTCCGCTGTGTCTACCCATTTCACCACCCGGGCCGTGCTGCGGCGCATTGTCAACGAGACTACGATTCGCACTCGACACAAGGAGACGACATGGGCGCACCTGAAGCCTTCACCGCCACCACCACCGTGGGTCACTGGATTGCCGGCGAGCGCATGGCGAGCACGAGCGGACGCGAGCAGGCGGTGTTCAACCCGGCCACCGGCGCCGTCGCGCGCCAGGTGGCGCTGGCTTCGAAGGCCGAGGTGCACGCCGCTGTCGCAGCGGCGCAGGCAGCGTTCCCAGCCTGGGCGGAGACGCCGCCGATCCGGCGTGCACGCGTGATGCTCAAGTTCCTCGAACTGATGAATCAGCACCGCGACACGCTGGCCGCGATGATCACGGCCGAACACGGCAAGGTCTTCTCCGACGCGCAGGGCGAAGTCACGCGCGGCATCGACATCGTCGAGTTCGCCTGCGGTATTCCGCAGCTGCTGAAGGGCGACTACACCGACCAGGTGAGCACCGGCATCGACAACTGGACACTCCGCCAGCCGCTGGGCGTGGTGGCCGGCATCACGCCGTTCAACTTCCCGTGCATGGTGCCGTGCTGGATGTTCCCGGTGGCGATCGCCTGCGGCAACAGCTTCATCTTGAAGCCCAGCGAGCGCGACCCGTCGCCTTCGGTCTTCATGGGCGAGCTGTTCAAGCAGGCCGGGTTGCCCGACGGCGTGTTCAACGTCGTGCAGGGCGACAAGGTGGCGGTCGATGCGCTGCTCGAACATCCGGACGTGTCGGCGCTGTCCTTCGTCGGCTCGACGCCGATCGCGCAATACATCTACGAGACCGGCGCCAAGCACGGCAAGCGCGTGCAGGCGCTGGGCGGCGCGAAGAACCACATGGTGGTGATGCCCGATGCCGACGTCGATCAGGCGGTCGATGCGCTGATCGGCAGCGCCTACGGTTCCGCGGGCGAGCGCTGCATGGCGATCAGCGTCGCGGTGCTGGTGGGCGATGCGGCCGACAAGCTGATGCCCAAGCTGGCCGAGCGCGCGCAGGTCATTGAAGGTGAAGAACGGCATGCAGCTCGACGCCGAGATGGGGCCGGTGATCACGAGGCAGGCGCTGGAACGCATCGAGGGCTACATCGACATCGGCGTGAAGGAAGGCGCGAAGCTGATCGTCGATGGCCGCGGCCTCAAGGTGCCGGGCCACGAAGCCGGCTACTTCACCGGCGGCACGCTGTTCGACCACGTCACGCCGAGCATGCGCATCTACCAGGAAGAGATCTTCGGCCCGGTGCTGTCGTGCGTGCGCGCGCACGACTTCGCCGAAGCGGTGAAGCTCGTCAACGAGCACCCGATGGGCAACGGCGTGTCCTGCTTCACCAGCGACGGCAACATCGCCCGCGAGTTCTCGCGCCGCGTGCAGATCGGCATGGTCGGCATCAACGTGCCGATCCCGGTGCCGATGGCCTGGCACGGCTTCGGCGGCTGGAAGAAGAGCCTGTTCGGCGACATGCACGCCTACGGCGAAGAAGGCGTGCGCTTCTATACGAAGCAGAAGAGCGTCATGCAGCGCTGGCCGGCGAGCATCGGCAAGGGGGCGGAGTTTGCGATGCCGGTGGCGAAGTAGCCGTCGATGCCGTCGATGCACATTCGAGTCGTTGCACCGGGCGCTGCAGTCAATCGCGATGCTGTGGAAGCTGCTGCGGCGCTGATCAGGGCTCGGGGCCACCACGTCACATTTGGTCAACATCTGTTTGATCGCTACCGGTATCTGGCAGGCTCGCTGGAAGCGCGGCGAAGTGACTTGGAAAAGGCGTTCCGCGACAGCGCGGTTGACGCCATCTGGTTCGCCCGCGGTGGCACGGGCGCCGGAGAGTTGATGGCGCAGCTCGGTGACTGGTTTTCCGTGAAGCCGATCGTCGGCTACTCGGACAACTGCGCTCTTCTGGTGTAGGCGCATCGAAGAGGCGCTGTGGCCATCCACGGCACCGTTTTCGAAGAAGCTGCTCTCCGCTCAGCAGACGCAGCCATGCTGCGCCAGGACGCCATCGCCGTCTTGAATCTGCTCGAATCTCAAAGCGACGCCGAGGTGCCATGCAGCGTTGCCTTGCGTCGGGTGGGCAAGGGCTCCACGGACAGCGTCGCCGGCATGGCGGTTGGCGGCAACCTCACGACCTTGTGCACCATGCTCGGAACGCCGTTCGCGGCGAACATCGACGGTGGCGTCCTGCTGCTGGAAGATGTGGGCGAACCGTACTACCGGATTGAGCGGATGCTCGTGCAACTCATACAGGCCGGCGCGTTGGACCATGCACGCGCGGTGGTTCTCGGCGACTTCGTCAACTGCCCCCGCAGGGACGTTGAGCACTCGATCGAAGATATCTTCGACGAGCATCTGTCGATTAAAGGAACGCCGGTTTACGCGGGAGCGCCAATCGGTCACGGCGAACGAAACGTGCCTTGGCGCATGGGATCGCTGGCGACGATTCGAAGTGGAACGCTGACGATCGCCAACAAAGGATCAGTGCAGCGGAGCCACCCGCCTGCGACTCTTTGATTTCTTCTGGAGGCGCGGGGCGGAGTCGAACCGCCCTGGACGGATTTGCAATCCGCTGCATAACCGCTTTGCTACCGCGCCGACGAATTCAAGGAACAAAGCCCGGCGTCGCCGGGCTTTGTTTCCTGTCTGCATCTGGAGCGGGAGACGAGTCTCGAACTCGCGACCTCAACCTTGGCAAGGTTGCGCTCTACCAACTGAGCTACTCCCGCGTGAGGGGCGCATTATAGCCACGGATCAGACAGCGACGGGCCGCTCCCAAGCTGTCTGCGCGCCCCTCGGGGGCAGCGAACGCAGTGAGCTTGGGCCCAATCAATGCGCGCGGACCTCGCCACCGCCGGCGTTTCGGCGGCTTGGCCGCAGCCGCGGCGGCCGTCGCCGCCACCACCACCGGCTCCTCATCCGGCAGCGGCTTGGGCATCGACTCCAGCGCCACTTCGAGCACGCGGTCGATCCACTTCACCGGAATGATCTCGAGGTGGTTCTTGACGTTCTCCGGGATGTCCTGCAGGTCCTTGACGTTGTCCTCGGGGATCATGACCTTCTTGATGCCGCCGCGGTGGGCCGCGAGCAGCTTCTCCTTCAGGCCGCCGATGGCAGTGACTTCGCCGCGCAGCGTGATCTCGCCGGTCATCGCCACGTCGGCATGCACCGGGATGCCGGTCAGCGCAGAGACGAAGGCCGTCGTCATCGCCGCACCCGCGCTCGGACCGTCCTTGGGCGTCGCGCCGTCGGGCACGTGGATGTGGATGTCCTTCTTCTCGAACATCTCGTCCTTGATGCCCAGGCGTCGTGCACGCGCGCGCACGACCGAGCGCGCCGCTTCGACCGACTCCTTCATCACGTCGCCGAGCTGGCCGGTGCGGATGATGTTGCCCTTGCCGTTCATGATCGCGGCCTCGATCGTCAGCAGATCGCCGCCGACTTCGGTGTAGGCCAGGCCCACCACCTGCCCGACCTGGTTCTTCTTCTCGGCACGGCCGTAGTCGAACTTGCGCACGCCGATGAAGTCGTTCAAGTTCTCCTCGCCGACCTTGACGATGCTGTCGTACTTCTTGAGCTGGATGCCCTTGACCGTCTTGCGGCAGATCTTGCTGATCTCGCGTTCGAGCGAGCGCACCCCGGCTTCGCGCGTGTAGTAGCGGATGATGCCGCGCACGGCGGATTCATCGACGACGCAGCTCGGTTTCCTTGACGCCGTTGTTCTTCATCTGCTTGGGCAGCAGGTAACGCAGCGCGATGTCGACCTTCTCGTCTTCGGTGTAGCCCGACAGGCGGATCACTTCCATCCGGTCGAGCAGCGCCGGCGGAATGTTCATGCTGTTGGACGTGGCGATGAACATCACGTCGCGACAGGTCGAAGTCCACCTCGACATAGTGGTCGCTGAAGGTGTGGTTCTGCTCCGGATCGAGCACCTCGAGCAGCGCGGAGGACGGGTCGCCGCGGAAATCCATGCCGAGCTTGTCGATCTCGTCGAGCAGGAACAGCGGATTGCGCGTGCCGACCTTGGACAGCGACTGCAGCACCTTGCCCGGCATCGAGCCGATGTAGGTGCGGCGATGGCCGCGGATCTCGGCCTCGTCGCGCACGCCGCCCAGGGCCATGCGAACGAACTTGCGGCCGGTGGCGCGCGCCACGCTCTGGCCGAGCGAGGTCTTGCCGACACCGGGAGCGCCCACCAGGCACAGGATCGGCGCCTTGACCTTGTCCACGCGCTGCTGCACCGCGAGGTACTCGAGGATGCGTTCCTTGACCTTGTCCAGCCCCGCGTGGTCTTCGTTGAGCACGTCTTCGGCGTGCTTCAGGTCGTGCTTGATCTTGGTCTTCTTGGCCCAGGGCAGGTTGACCAGGGTGTCGATGTAGTTGCGCACCACCGTGGCTTCGGCCGACATCGGCGACATGAGCTTCAGCTTTTTCAGCTCGTTGTCCACCTTCTTGCGCGCCTCCTTGGGCATGCGCGCGGCCGTGATCTTCTTCTCCAGCTCTTCCAGGTCGGCGCCTTCTTCGCCGTCGCCCAGTTCCTTCTGGATCGCCTTGACCTGCTCGTTCAGGTAGTACTCGCGCTGGCTCTTCTCCATCTGGCGCTTGACGCGGCCGCGGATGCGCTTTTCGACCTGCAGGATGTCCACCTCGTGCTCGAGCAGTTCGAGCAGCTTTTCCATGCGCTTGCCGACATGGTCGAGGTCGAGCACCGACTGCTTGGCTTCGAGCTTCAAGGGCAGGTGCGCAGCGATGGTGTCGGCCAGGCGGCCGGCGTCGTCGATGCCGGCGATGGAGGTCAGGATCTCCGGCGGGATCTTCTTGTTGAGCTTGACGTACTGGTCGAACTGCTGCGTCACGGCGCGGCGCAAGGCTTCGATCTCGGGCGTCGGGTCGGCCGCGGGCGGGATCGGCCGAACCTCGCCGACGAAGTACTCGCCGCTGTCGGTGATCGAGACCGTGGTAGCGCGCTGCGTGCCTTCGACCAGCACCTTCACGGTGCCGTCGGGCAGCTTCAGCATCTGCAGGATCGACGAGACGCAGCCGACGTCGAACATGTCGTCGGGCTTGGGCTCGTCCTTGCCGGCGGCCTTCTGCGCCACCAGCACGATCTGGCGGCCGGCTTCCATCGCCGCTTCGAGCGCCTTGATGCTCTTGGGCCGACCGACGAACAGCGGGATGACCATGTGCGGGAACACCACCACGTCGCGCAGCGGCAGCAGCGGCAACGTGATCGGGTCCGCGGGGAGGATGGGATGTCCGGACATGAGGGGAACCTCGCTTTCTCAGGCCCAGTTTGTGCCCGAGACGAAAAACTCAAGTCGCAACAGGTTGTTCAGGCGCTGGCCTTGGCCTTGTCGCGGTAGACGAGGAGCGGCTTGGTGCCCTCTTCGATGTTGTGCTCGTCCACCACCACCTTGGCCACGCCGTCGAGGTTGGGCAGGTCGAACATGGTGTCGATCAGCGCCTGCTCGACGATCGAGCGCAGGCCGCGCGCGCCGGTCTTGCGCGCCAGCGCCTTGCGCGCGATGGCAGCCATCGCCGAAGGGCGCAGCTCCAGATCGACGCCGTCCATCGCGAACAGCTTCTGGTACTGCTTGGCGAGCGCGTTCTTCGGCTCGGTGAGGATCTGCACCAGCGCGTCTTCGGTCAGCTCGCCCAGCGTGGCCACCACCGGCAGGCGGCCGACGAGTTCGGGAATGAGACCGAACTTGATCAGGTCTTCCGGCTCGGCGTCACGGAACAGATCGGCCGCGCGCTTCTCGCTCTTGCTGTGCACCGAGGCCGAGAAACCGATGCCGGAGCGCTCGGTGCGGTTGCTGATCACCTTCTCGAGGCCGTCGAAGGCGCCGCCGCAGATGAACAGGATGTTGGTGGTGTCGATCTGCAGGAAGTCCTGGTTCGGATGCTTGCGCCCGCCCTGCGGCGGCACGCTGGCCATCGTGCCTTCGACCAGCTTCAGCAGCGCCTGCTGCACGCCTTCGCCCGAGACGTCGCGCGTGATGCTCGGGTTGTCGGCCTTGCGCGAGATCTTGTCGATCTCGTCGATGTAGACGATGCCGCGCTGCGCACGCTCGACGTCGTAGTTGCAGTTCTGCAGCAGCTTCTGGATGATGTTCTCGACGTCCTCGCCGACGTAGCCGGCTTCGGTCAGCGTGGTCGCATCCGCAATCACGAACGGCACGTTGAGCAGCCGCGCCAGCGTCTGCGCCAGCAGCGTCTTGCCCGAACCCGTGGGCCCGATCAGAAGGATGTTGCTCTTGGACAGCTCGACCTCGTCCTTGCCGCCCATGTGCTTCAACCGCTTGTAGTGGTTGTACACGGCGACGGACAAGGTGCGCTTGGCGGGGTCCTGCCCGATCACGTACTGATCGAGGATGTTCTTGATTTCACTTGGCGTCGGCAGATCCGACTTCGCCGCCTTCGCGGCCGGGCTCTCGGCCGGGACCTCGTCGCGGATGATGTCGTTGCACAGCTCGATGCACTCGTCGCAGATGAACACCGACGGGCCGGCGATCAGCTTCTTGACCTCATGCTGCGACTTGCCGCAAAACGAGCAGTAGAGAACCTTCTCGCTGGAGCTGCCTTTTTTCTCGGGCATCGCAGGGGCCTTGTGAAAGTCGGCCGATCATAGTGCAAGGTCAGGCACCCACCAGGGGACGAAAAAGTCCCCATTTCGTGGCGCGGATCACAACTTCTCGCCGCCCCGGCGGCGCACCCGCGACTGTTACCGCTTCTCGATCACCTGATCGATCAGGCCGTAGTCCCTGGCCTCGGGTGCGGACATGAAATAGTCGCGCTCGCTGTCGGACTTGATCTTGTCGATGCTCTGGCCGGTGCGGTCGGCCAGGATCTGGTTGAGTGTTTCGCGCAGACGCAGAATTTCGCGCGCCTGGATCTCGATGTCAGTGGCCTGGCCTTGCGCCCCGCCCGAGGGCTGGTGAATCATGATGCGCGAGTTCGGCAACGCCAAGCG
Source organism: uncultured beta proteobacterium (assembly GCA_963738605.1). Taxonomy (GTDB): domain Bacteria; phylum Pseudomonadota; class Gammaproteobacteria; order Burkholderiales; family Burkholderiaceae_C; genus CADEEN01. The sequence goes on along the minus strand of CAVTXG010000005.1, from coordinate 152,004 downwards.
CTTGCCCTTCGTGCCCGCGGCCAGCAGAAACGCGCCCATGCTCGCCGCCAGGCCCATGCACAGCGTGGACACGTCGGGCTTGATGAACTGCATCGTGTCGTAGACCGACAAGCCGGCGCTGACGCTGCCGCCGGGCGAGTTGATGTAGAGGAAGATTTCCTTGTCAGGGTTCTCGCTCTCGAGAAACAGCATCTGCGCGACGACGATGTTGGCCGTCTGGTCGTTGACCGGGCCGACCAGGAAGACGATGCGCTCGCGCAGCAGCCGCGAGTAGATGTCGTAGGCGCGCTCGCCGCGGCCGGACGTCTCGATCACCATCGGCACGAGGCCGAGGGCTTGGGTATCAAGTGCGCTCATCAGGGTCTTTCAGGTCTTTCCAGCGACCGCCGCGGATCGGGCTTTGCCCGGTCGCTGGCGGTGCCCCCTTGAGGGGGAGCGGCACGGCCGCTCCGGGGGTGGTCAATCTAGGCCGTCATCAGTTCGTCGAACGGTAGCACCTTGTCAGTGACCTTCGCCAGGCCGAGCACATGCTGCGTGACATTGCTCTCGATGACGACGGCTTCGACCTCGGCCATGCGCTGGCGATCCGAGAGGTACCAGCGCATCACCTCGGCCGGCTTCTCGTAGCTCTGGCTCATCTCCTCGATATGCGCCTGCAACTGCTCGGGCTTGGCCTGCAGGTTGTTGCTGCGCACGAGTTCGGCCACAACGAGGCCCAGGCGCACGCGGCGCTCGGCCTGGTCCTTGAACAACTCGGCCGGGATCGGCGCCTTGTCGGCGTCCTTGACGCCGCGCTGCTTGAGATCGGCACGCGCGCCCTCGACCATGCGCTCGGTCTCGCCTTCGACCAGCGCCGCGGGCACGTCGAGTTCGGAGGCGCTTACCAGCGCATCCATCACCGCCGCCTTGTTGCGCGACAGCACGCGAAACTTCACTTCGCGCTCGAGGTTCTTCTTCACGTCGGCGCGCAGCGCCTCGACCGTGGCGTCGGCGATGCCGAGCGTCTTGACGAAGGCCTCGTTGACCTCCGGCAGGTGCTGCGCTTCGATCTTCTTCATCGTGACGAGGAAATCCGCTTCCTTGCCGGCCACGTCCTTGCCCTGGTAATCGGCGGGGAACGCCACCGGGAAGGTCTTGTTGTCGCCGGCCTTCATGCCGCGCACCCCCAGGTCGAACTGGGGCAGCATCTGGCCTTCGCCGACGATGAACTGAAAGGCTTCGGCCTTGCCGCCGGCGAAGGGCTCGCCGTCGATCTTGCCTTCGAAGTCGATCGTCACGCGATCGGTCTCGAGCGCGCTCTCGGCCGCGGGCCGCTGCTGGAAGGTGCGGCGCTGCTTGCGCAGGATGTCCACCGTCTTGTCGATCGCAGCCTCGGTGACCTCGGTGGCGACGCGCTCGACCGACACCTGCGACAGGTCGCCGATCTTGACTTCGGGGTAGACCTCGAAGGTGGCGTCGAAGGCCATCGCGCCTTCCGGTGCCTGTTCCTTCTGCGTGATCTTGGGCATGCCGGCGACGCGCAGCTTGGCTTCGTTGGCCGCGCTGTTGAAAGCCTCGCCGACCTTGTCGTTCATCACCTCGTACTGCACCGAGTAGCCGTAGCGCTGGGCGACGACGCTCATCGGCACCTTGCCGGGGCGAAAGCCGTCGGCACGCACGGTGCGCGCCAGTTTCTTCAAGCGGGTTTGCACTTCACCACTGATGCTGTCCACGGGCAGGGTCAGCGTGATGCGGCGTTGCAGTTTTTCGAGGGTTTCGACTTGGACCGTCATGACAGGGCTCTGCTGATGTGAAAAGTGCGTGGTGCGCGGGGGGGACTCGAACCCCCACGCCGGTGAGGGCGTCAGGACCTAAACCTGGTGCGTCTACCAATTTCGCCACCCGCGCGAAAGGTTGGAGGAAGAGCGGGCTTGCTTTGCAAGCCCTTCAAGGTGGCGGGCCGCTTTCGCGGCCCAGGCCCAAATTGGCAGCGCGCATTCTATGTCGGCCGCTTCACGCGGAACCAGGCCGCGAGCATCAGGCGGGCGACATGGTTTCGCGCTTCACGCGAAACCACGCCGCATACATGGCCGGCAGCGCCAGCAGCGTCAGCGCCGTCGCCACGATCAGCCCGCCCATGATCGCCACGGCCATCGGCCCCCAGAAGACGCTGCGCGTCAGCGGGATCATCGCCAGCACGGCCGCGGCGGCCGTCAGCACGATCGGCCGGAAGCGGCGGACGGCGGACTCGACGATCGCGGTCCACGCCGGCACGCCCTTGTTGCGGTCCTGCTCGATCTGGTCGATCAGGATCACCGAGTTGCGCATGATCATCCCCGACAGCGCGATGAAGCCGAGCAGCGCGACGAAACCGAACGGCCGGTTGAACAGCAACAGCGCCGCGGCCACGCCGAACAGGCCGAGCGGCGCCGTCAGCACGACGAGGAATGCGCGCGATACGCTCTTCAGCTGCAGCACCAGCAGCGTGAACATGATGAACAGCATCACCGGCACGCCGGCGGCAATCGAATCCTGGCCCTTGCTGCTTTCGGCGACCGCGCCGGCGATCTCGATGTCGTAGCCCGGCGGCATGCGCGCTTTGAGCTTCTGCAGTTCGGGCCAGACCTGCGCCGTCACCGTCGCGCCCTGCAAGCCTTCGACCACATCGCCCTGCACGGTGGCCGCGAACTTGCGGCCTTCGCGCCAGAGCACGCCGGGCTCCCACGCGAACTCGGTCTGCGCGATCTGCGCGAGCGGCACCGAACGACCGCTCGCCGTCGGCATGTAGGCGGTGGACAAGTCGGTGATCGCATTGCGTTCATCGGCGGGCTGGCGCAGCACGATGTCGATCAGCTTGTCGCCCTCGCGGTACTGGCCGACGTTCGTGCCCGTGAGCACGGTGCGCGAAGCCTGCGCCATGCCCTGGCTCGTCACGCCGAGCACGCGCGCCTTGTCCTGATCGACCACCAGCCGCAGCACCTTGATCCGCTCGTTCCAGTTGTCGTTGACGCCGCGCATGTTGGCGTTGGCACGCAGGATCGCCTTGGCTTCGTCGGCCCAGGCACGCACGCCGGCCACGTCCGGCCCGACGACTCGGAACTCACCGGGTACGGCACGGGCGGGCCGTTGGGCAGCAGCTTGACGCGGCCGCGCGCTTCCGGGAATTCGCTCGCGAGCAACGCCGGCAGTTTCTTGCGCAGCGTCTCGCGCGCCGACAGGTCGGCCGGCAGCACGATGAACTGGCTGACGTTGCTGTTCTGGAAAATCTGGTCGAGCGGCAGGTAAAAGCGCGGTACGCCCGAGCCGATCCACGTCGTCACGCTGCCGACGCCTTCTTCCTTGGCGATGCGCTGCTCGAAACGCTTGGCCAGCGCTTCGCTTTCCTGCACCGTCGCGCCCTCGGGCAACCACAGATCGACCAGCACTTCCGGCCGGCTCGAATCGGGAAAGAACTGCTGCTGCACGCGGCCCATGCCGACGATGCCGAGCGCAAACGTCAGCAGCGTGACGCCGATCGTGATCCAGCGCTTGGCCACGCACCAGTTCACCAGCGCGCGCAGCCGGCTGTAGAACGGCGAGTCGAACAGCTCGTGCGGCTGGCCGCCGTCGGCATGAGCGCCGCCCGGCCGCTCCGAAGGCGCTCGCACCGCAGCGCGCAGCGCGTAGGTTGCCTGGTGCGCGCGCGTGCGCAGCAGCTTGACGCCGAGGTAGGGCACGAAGTAGACCGAGACGAACCAGGAAATCACCAGCGCCGCGGTGGTCACCGCAAAGATCGCGAAGGTGTACTCGCCGGTGACCGACTTGGCCAGGCCGATCGGCAGGAAGCCGGCCGCGGTGATGAGTGTGCCGGTCAGCATCGGCATCGACACCAGTTCGTAGCTGAAGGTCGCGGCGCGGAACTTGTCGTAGCCCTCCTCCATCTTCCGCACCATCATCTCGACCGCGATGATCGCGTCGTCCACCAGCAGGCCGAGCGCGATGATCAGCGAGCCGAGCGATATCTTGTGCAGGCCGACGCCCCAATAGAGCATCGTGACGAAGGTGATGGCGAGCACGAGCGGGATCGTGATGCCGACGACGAGGCCCGGCCAGATGTCGATGCGAAACGGCCTCGTGTGCAGCCCGAGCGAGATGAAGCTCACCGCCAGCACCACGATCACGGCCTCGATCAGCACGCGCACGAACTCGCCGACCGAGCGCGTCACCGCGGCAGGCTGGTCCTGCACCTGGCTCATCTCGATGCCCGCCGGCAGCACGGCCTGAATCGCCTTGGCTTCGCTGCGCAACGCCTTGCCCGAGCGCAATGATGTCGCCGCCTTTGCTCATCGACACGCCGAGCGCGATCACCGGCTTGCCCTGATGCCGCACCTTGACCTGCGGCGGATCGATCACGCCGCGCGTCACGGTGCCGATATCGGCCAGGCGCAATTGCGTCGCTTGCCCCGTGCTGGCATTGACGCCGCGGATCGGGAACTGCTCCAGCTCCTTCGACCGACCTGAACTGCCCTCCGATGCGCACCTGCAGGTTCTCGCTGCCGGCATTGAGCTGGCCGGCGCCCTCGACCGCGTTCTGTGCCGAGAGCTGCGCGATCACCTGGTTCAGATCGAGCCCGAGCGTGGCCAGGCGCTTGTGCGAGATCTCGACGAAGACCTTCTCCGGCTGCGCGCCGAAGATCTCGACCTTGGCCACGTCCTTGACGCGCAACAGCCGCTCGCGCACGCGATCCGCGAACTCGCGCAGCTCCTCGTCGGAAAAGCCATCGGCCGAGAGCGCGATAGATCGTGCCGAAGACATCGCCGAAGTCGTCGTTGAAGACCGGGCCGATCACGCCCGGCGGCAGCGTCGACCGCGATGTCGCCGACCTTCTTGCGTGCCTGGTACCAGACGCCGCTGCACCTCCTTCGGCGGCGAGCTGTCCTTCAACTGCAGGATCGTCAGCGACTCGCCCGGCTTGCTGTAGCTGCGCAGCACGTCGAAGTACGGCACGTCCTGCAGCGCGCGCTCGATCTTGCTCGTTACCTGCTCGGCCATCTGCTCGGCGCTGGCGCCGGGCCAGAAGGCCTGCACCACCATCGCACGAAAGGTGAACGGCGGATCTTCGTCCTGGCCGAGCTGGAAGTAGGCGGCGAAGCCCAGCACCATCAGCACGACCATCAGGTAGCGCGTCAGCGCCGGATGCTCGAGCGCCCAGCGCGAGATGTTGAAGCGGCGATGGTTCGTCGGCGGGTCGCGCCGTGGAGCCCCTCGCCCGTGTACGGCCGTCGATCCCCGAGGGGATGTCAGCTGTGGCGGCCGTCGGCTCACGGCTGCCGAGTGCCGCGGACGCGGCTCCGGTGCCGCCGCGTACAGCGTGACCTTCTGCCCCGGCGTCAGCGTGTGCACGCCGGCGCTGACGATGGTCTGCCCCGCCGTCAGGCCCGCCGCCACCAGCACCATGTTGCCCTCGGCGCCGGCCACCTTCGACCGGCAACGCGCGCACCGTCATCGCTGACTTGTCGAGCAGCCAGACGTGAGACTTGCCCCTGCTGCTCGAACACTGCCGCGAGCGGCAGCTTGAACACGCCCGATGCGGCAGGCACCGGCAGCGTCACGGTGGCGGTCTGGCCCAGTCGCACCGGCGCGTTGCCGATGTCGGCCTTGACGGCAAAGGTGCGCGTCGTCGCGTCGGCGGCCGCCGCCACTTCGCGCACCGTCGCCGGCACGCGCCGCATCGCCGCGCCCCACAGCCGCACCTGCAGCACGCCCGGCTTGCCCTCGAGCGCGCGCAACGCGCCGGCGTGCTGCTCGGGCACGGCGAAGACCACGTCGCGCGGGCCGTCCGGTGCCACGCGCAGCACCGGCGCGCCGGCCGCCAGCACCGCACCCGGCTCGGCCTCGATGGCGGTGACCACGCCGTTGGCATCGGCCACGAGCGTGGTGTAGCGCGCCTGGTTGCCCTGCACGCCGGCCTGCGCGCGCGCCTGCTCCATCTGCGCTTGAGCCGCCTTGTAGGTGCTTTCGCGCCGATCGAGTTCGGCCGCGCTGATGAAGCCCTGCTCGCGCAGTTCCTTGAAGCGCTTGTAGTCGGCCGCGGCCTGGTCGGCATTGACGCGCGCGGCTTCCAGCCCGGAGCGCGCCGCGTCCTGCCCGAGCTTGAGGTCCATCGGGTCGAGCCGCGCCAGCACCTGGCCGGCCTTGACGCGTGTCGCCGAGGTCGACCGGGCGGCCACCATCTTGCCCGCGACACGAAACGACAGCCGCGATTCGGTGCGCGCTCGCACCTCGGCGGCATAGTCGACGCTGCCACCGGTCGAGGCTTGGCCGACGGTCAGCGTCTTGACCGCGCGGATGGGTTCGGGCGGCGGCGCCGCGGGCGAGCAGGCGCTGATCAGGCCGGACAACAGCAGAACGGAAATGAGAGCCGGGTGATGCATCGAGTGCCTTTCGGCCCGCGCCGGTGACTCCGATCTGCGAGCTGAAGCATTACTGACTGACTGGTCAGTAATATAGAGGCCACTGTTTGGCGCTGTCAACGCCGATCGCGCCGGCAGGCTCACGCCACGCATGGACAATCGCCCGCCGTGAGCGTCGATCACTACGAGAACTTTCCCGTCGCCTCTGTGCTGTGTCCACCGGCGCTGCGTCCTGCCGTCACCGCGATCTACCACTTCGCCCGCACGGCCGACGACATTGCGGACGAAGGCGACGCGCCCGGCACACAGCGGCGCGAGCGCCTCGACGCCTACGAGCGCGCGCTGCTTGACGCGGCGGCGGGGCGCGCCGTCGGCGACTGGCCCGAGGTGTTTGATCCACTGGCAATGCAGATCAAGGCGCATGACCTGCCGGTGCAAGCGCTGCGCGAGCTGCTGTCCGCCTTCCGCCAGGACACCCACAATCCGATCTACCCCGACCGCGCTGCGCTGCTCGACTACTGCAATCGCTCGGCCAACCCGATCGGCCGGCTGCTGCTGCACCTCTGCGCGATCGACGATCGCAATGCGCTGGCGCAGTCGGATGCGGTGTGCAGCGCGCTGCAGCTCATCAACTTCTGGCAAGACCTGTCGATCGATCTGCCGCGCGGGCGCTGCTACGTGACGCAGGCCGATGCACGCCGGCACGGGCTGGAGCCCACGGCGCTCGACCAGAAAGCTGCTGTACAGCGACGCTCGCGCGCGCTGATTCATGACAGCGACGCTTCGCGCACATCATGACAGCGACGCTTCGCGCGCGCTGATTCATGACAGCGACGCTTCGCGCGCGCTGGTGCGCGAGATGTGCGCCTGGGCGCGCGAGCTGATGCAGCAAGGCGCGCCGCTCGTGCACCGCCTGCCCGGCCGCTTCGGCTGGGAACTGCGCTTCGTGGTGCAGGGCGGCCTGCGCGTGCTCGACAAGATCGAGGCTCGCGGCTTCAACGCCTTGAGCCATCGACCGAAGGTCGGCGCTGCCGACGCGCCGCTGCTGGCATGGCGCGCGCTGCGCATGCCGCGCAGCGACCCCACCGCGTTGGTGCGCCATCGCGCGCCCCGATGACGCCCGAGCAATACGTCGAAGACCGCGCCGCCAAGAGCGGCTCGTCGTTCTACTACGCCTTCCGCTTTCTGCCGCCGCCGCGACGCGCCGCCATCACCGCGTTCTACGCCTTCTGCCGCGAAGTCGATGACGTGGTCGACGAAGTCCAGGACCCGGGCGTGGCTGCCACCAAGCTCGCTTGGTGGCGCAAGGAAGTGGCGTCGGCGTTCGGCGGCGCGCCGACCCATCCGGTGACGAAGGCGCTGCTGCCTCACGCTGCTGCGCACTCGATCGAAGCGCGGCACCTGCTGGCGGTGATCGACGGCTGCGAGATGGATTTGCAGCAAAGCCGCTATCTCGACTTCCCCGGCTTGGCGCGCTACTGCCACCTGGTGGCCGGCGTGGTCGGCGAGGTCGCGGCCAATATCTTCGGCCGCAGCGACGCGCGCACCACCCTCTACGCGCACAAGCTCGGCCTGGCGATGCAGCTGACCAACATCATCCGCGACGTCGGCGACGACGCGCGGCGTGGGCGCATCTACCTGCCGCTGGACGAGTTGAAGCGCTTCGACGTGAAGGCCAGCGAGATCCTCGAACGCCAGTCGCCCTGGGGTTACAGCGAACGCTTCACCGCGTTGATGAAGTTCCAGGCCGAGCGCGCACACCGCACGTATGACGAAGCGATCGCGCTGCTGCCCAGCGCCGATCGCCGCACACAGCGGCCGGGTCTGGCCATGGCGCAGATCTACCGCACGCTGCTGCGCGAGATCGAAGCCGATCAGTTTCGCGTGCTGCACCAGCGCATCGCGCTGACGCCGCTGCGCAAAGTCTGGATCGCGATGCGCACGCACTGGCGCGAGCGATGAGCTCGCGACACCTCGTGAGTCCACGTGAACGATGATCTCGCGAATCTCGCGACACTCGTGAGTCTGCGCGAGCGATGACCTCGCGCCACCTCGTGTGTCTGCGCGAGCGTTGAAGCGCCTCGCGATCATCGGCGCGGGCTGGGCCGGCCTCGCAGCGGCCGTGCGCGCTGCCGAATCCGGGCACCGCGTCTGCATCTTCGAGATGGCGCCGCAGCCGGGCGGGCGCGCGCGCAGCCTCGATCACGACGGCGTGGCGCTCGACAACGGGCAGCACATCCTGATCGGTGCGTACCGCGAAACGCTGGCGCTGATGCGAACTGTCGGCGCCGACCCGCAAACGCTGCTCGAACGCAGGCCGCTGGCGCTGATCGATGCCCACGGCCGCGGCCTGAAGCTGCCGCGCGGCGCCGCGGTGCCGGCGTTCGTGCGCGGCGTGCTGGCGCTGAGCGACTGGCCGCTGGCCGAGCGCCTGTCGCTGCTGCAGGCGACGCTGCGCTGGCGCCTGTCGGGCTTTCGTGCCGCACCGACGCAGACGGTCGCCGATCTCGTACAGCGCTTGCCGTCGCGCGCGCGCACGACCTTGATCGAACCGCTGTGCGTCGCCGCGTTGAACACGCCGGCCGCGCAGGCCAGCGCGCAGGTGTTCCTGAACGTGCTGCGCGATGCGCTCTTCAGCGGCCCGGGCGCAGCCGACCTGCTGCTGCCACGCGCGACTTTGTCGGAGCTCGTGCCGGCACCGGCTGCGCGCTGGTTGGCCTCACGCGGCGCCGAATCGCAGTGGTCCACACGCGTGATGAGCATCGAGTCGACAAACAGCGGCGGCTGGCAGGTGGATGGTCGCGCATTCGATGCCGTGCTGCTGGCTTGCAGCGCGGCGGAAGCGGCACGGCTTGCCCAACCGATCGCGCCCATCTGGGCACGAGTCGCCGCTGCGCTCGACTATGAACCGATCGTCACGGTCTATCTGCAGAGCAAGGGCTCGCGGCTGCCGGCGCCGATGGTCGCGCTGGCTGCCGATGACGCATCGCCGGCGCAGTTCGCGATCGATCTCGGCGTGCTGGATGCACGCCGCGCCGGGCTCTTCGCGCTCGTCATCAGCGGTGCGCGCGCCTGGGTCGAGGCTGGACTGGATGCCACCGCGCAAGCGGCGCTGCAACAGGCGCGCACGGCGTTCGCGGCTGTCTGGCGCGAACCGCCGCGCGTTTTGCGCACGATCGCCGAGCGACGGGCCACCTTCCTGTGCAAGCCGGGCTTGCTGCGACCGCCGATGCACATCGCCGCCGGGCTGGCAGCCGCCGGCGACTACATCGATGGCCCCTACCCGGCAACGCTCGAAGGCGCTGTGCGCTCGGCCCTCGCCGCGCTCGACGGGCTGAATCTGCGCGCACGTTGATCGCTCCCGGGATGCGAGCGAGTGTTTCGCCATGCAAGAATCGCAGCGACCGCGCGCGCCCATGAATCCGAAAGACAACACCAGCCCCAGCATTCAGGTTCTCGAACGCTGCTTCGCCCTGCTCGACGTGCTCGCGCAGCAGCCCGAGCCGATGGCGCTGAAGGACATCAGCGAGCGCACCGGCCTGCACCCCTCGACGGCGCACCGCATCTTGAACGACCTCGCGGCCGGCCGCTTCGTCGATCGACCGCACGCCGGGCAGTACCGCCTGGGCATGCGCCTGCTCGAACTCGGCAATCTGGTGAAGGCGCGGCTGTCGGTGCGCGAGGTGGCGATGGGGCCGATGCGCGAGCTGCACCGGCTGACGCACCAGGCGGTGAATTTGTCGGTGCGCCAAGGCGACGAGATCGTCTACATCGAGCGCGCGTACAGCGAACGCTCCGGCATGCAGGTGGTGCGCGCGGTCGGCGGACGCGCGCCGCTGCACCTCACCTCCGTCGGCAAGCTGTTCCTCGCAGCCGACACGAGCGAGCGCGTGCGCGCGTACGCCACTCGCACAGGGCTGGCGAGCCGCACGCGCTTCAGCCTGACGCAAGTCGGCGCGCTCGAACGCGAACTCGACGGCGTGCGTCAACGCGGCGTGGCGCACGACAACGAAGAACTGGAGATCGGCGTGCGCTGCATCGCCGCGGGCGTCTACGACGACGTCGGCAATCTGGTCGCGGGATTGTCGATCTCGGCGCCGGCCGATCGGCTCGAAATGGCCTGGGCGGAGCGGGTCAGGGCTACGGCCGACGACATCTCACGCGCGCTTGGGCAACAAGCTCCGCCGCGCGCGCGCTGACCGTCAGATCGGCGGCTCGTCGTCGTCTTCGTCACCCAATGCCGGCGCTTGCGGCGCTGCTGTCGCGGCCGTTGCGGCCGCCGCGGCCGGGGGTGTCGCCATCGCGGCCGCAGCGGTATTGCCGCCGAGCCAATGGCGAATGCGCTCGGCGTCGCCGACGCGCGAGTAGCGGCCGGTCGAGTCGAGCAGCACGAAGAGCAGCTTGCGGCCCGCGAGCTGTGCCTGCATCACGACGCAACGCCCGGCTTCGGCGATGTAGCCGGTCTTCTGCAGGCCGATGTCCCACTCGCCGTTGCGCACCAGGCTGTTGGTGTTGCGGAAGTGCAGCGCGCGCCGCCCCACGGCGACCTCGGCGCCTTGCGACGTCGAGAGACTGCGGATCATCTCGTGCTTGCCGGCCTCGCGCATCAGCAGCGCGAGATCCATCGCGTTGGACTGGTTGCGGCTCGACAAGCCCGTGGGCTCGACGTAGCGCGTGTGCTTCATGCCGAGCGCCTTGGCCTTGCGGTTCATCGCATCGACGAAGGCCGCAAGCCCGCCCGGGTAATGACGGCCGAGCGCGTTGGCCGCGCGGTTCTCGCTGGCCATCAGCGCCAGGTGCAGCATCTCGCCGCGCGTCAGCGTCGTGCCCAGCTGCAGGCGCGAGCGGCTGCCTTTTTCGGTGTCGATGTCTTCGGCGTTGACCGTCAGCGGTTCATCGAGCGGCTGCTTCGCATCGGCCACCACCAGGGCGGTCATCAGCTTGGTGATCGATGCGATCGGCAGCACCGCGTCGGGATTTTTCGACAACAGAATCTCGTTGGTGTCCTGATCGAGAACCAGCACCGAGCCCGAGCGCAGATCGAGCGGATCGTCGGCGGCATGCAGGCCGAGTTGCTGACCGTACGACGGGACGGCCGGCGCGACATAGCGCGCGCGCATCAGACGCTTGGCCGAGGGGGAGACCTTCTTCGCCGACTTGACGACGACGGTACTGCGCTTGGCAGCGGCATCGGCCGGCAACGCGATCAGGGCCGACAGCGTCAGCCCCAGCGCACCCACCCACAACCGATACGTTTGTTTGCCAATCACAGGGAAACCACCAACGACGTTACCGACCGAGTCTATCGGCTGGAGAAACACAAGCGATATCAAAAACTTGCGTGTTTCTCCTGAAGTCGTATCTGCTTTCCCCTGGTATTTGACTTAGTTCACGGGTTGTCCGGGTTCACCCCTGTGCGGCGACGCGCTCGACCTTGCTGTGCAGCTTGTTCAAGGCCGCCAGGTAGGCCTTGGCCGAGGCGACGACGATGTCCGGGTCGGCGCCGACGCCGTTGACCACCCGGCCGCCGTGCTGCAGGCGCACCGTGACCTCGCCCTGCGACTCGGTGCTGCCGCTGGTGATGGCATTGACCGAGTACAAGAGAAGCTCGGCGCCGCTTTGCGCCTTCGATTCGATCGCTTTCAGGCTGGCATCGACCGGGCCATTGCCGTCGCTCTCGACCTTGAACTCCTGCTCGCCGATGGCGAACGCCACGCGCGCGTGTGGCCGCTCGCCGGTACCCGAGCGCTGCTCCAGGTTGAGCAGGCGGTAGTGCTCCTGCTCGTGCGTCACGCTCTCGTCGCCGACCAGGGCGATGATGTCCTCGTCGAAGATGTCGCTCTTGCGGTCGGCCAGATCCTTGAAGCGGGCAAACGCCGCGTTGATGTCGGTCTCGGACTCGAGCCCGATGCCGAGTTCCTGCAGGCGCTGCTTGAAGGCGTTGCGGCCCGACAGCTTGCCGAGCACGATCTTGTTGGCGCTCCAGCCCACATCTTCTGCGCGCATGATCTCGTAGGTGTCGCGCGCCTTCAACACACCGTCCTGATGGATGCCGCTGGCATGCGCGAAGGCGTTGGCGCCGACCACCGCCTTGTTCGGCTGCACGACGAAGCCGGTGGTCTGGCTGACCATGCGCGAGGCGGCGACGATCTGCGTGGTGTCGATGCCGAGCGTCAGGCCGAAGTGGTCGCGCCGTGTCTTCACTGCCATCACCACTTCTTCGAGCGAGGTGTTGCCGGCGCGCTCGCCCAGGCCGTTGATGGTGCACTCGACCTGGCGCGCGCCGCCGATCTTGACCCCGGCCAGCGAGTTGGCCACCGCCATGCCGAGATCGTTGTGGCAGTGCACGCTCCACACCGCCTTGTCCGAGTTCGGTACGCGCTCGCGCAGCATGCGGATGAACTCGCCGTAGAGCTCAGGCACGGCATAGCCCACGGTGTCGGGCACGTTGATGGTGGTCGCGCCTTCCTTGATCGCCGCTTCGAGCACGCGGCACAGGAAGTCGGGCTCGCTGCGGTAACCGTCCTCCGGCGAGAACTCGACGTCGTCGTTGAGGTTGCGGGCGAAGCGCACGGCGAGCTTGGCTTGCTCGAAGACCTGATCGGGCGTCATGCGCAGCTTCTTTTCCATGTGCAGCGCGGACGTGGCGATGAAGGTGTGGATGCGCGAGCGCGCCGCGCCCTTCAAGGCCTCGGCCGCGCGGGAAATGTCGCGGTCGTTGGCACGCGCCAGCGAGCACACCGTCGAGTCGCGGATGTGGTCGGCGATGGTCTTCACGGCTTCGAAGTCGCCGTTGGATGAGGCAGCGAAGCCGGCCTCGATCACATCGACCTTGAGCCGCTCCAGCTGGCGCGCGATGCGCAGCTTCTCGTCCTTGGTCATCGAGGCGCCGGGCGACTGCTCGCCATCGCGCAAGGTGGTGTCGAAAATGATCAGCTTGTCGGTGCTCATGGTCGGCTTTCGGTGGGACAAAACAAAACGGCCCGCTGGCAAAGATGCTGGCGGGCCGTCGAGGGAGAAACCGGGTCGTGTTCGATCAGCGCGCTGAGGGCACTCCTAGAAGCAGCAGTTGGGCGGCGGGTCGAATCGACATGGAGAGAATGTACATGACACCGCGTCAGCGGTGCAAGCCTTCTTCTTCCGGCTCGTCTTTCGAAGTCGCGATGACGCTGGTGCGCAGGCCCTTGGCGCGGCGCCAGGCATAGACCGCGTAGCCCGAAAGGCCGTAGACGCAGAAGACGGCGAACAGCACGGCGGGCGTGTGGATGTTGAGGATGGCGATGCCGAGCGCGATCGCGACGATCACGATGAAGGGCACGCTGCGCTTGAAGTTCACGTCCTTGAAGGCGTAGAACGGCACGTTGGTGACCATCGTCAGGCCGGCATAGAGCGTGATCACCAACGCCGCCCATGCCAGGCCGGTGATGGTGTACACGCCCTCGAAACCGGCGTCGTCCATGACCCAGACGAAGCCGATGACGAGCGCCGCCGCGGCAGGACTGGGCATGCCCTGGAAGAAGCGCTTGTCGACGACGCCGATGTTGGTGTTGAAGCGCGCCAGGCGCAGCGCCGCACACGCGCAGTAGACGAAGGCGACGATCCAGCCGGCGCGGCCCAGGCCCTTCAGCGCCCATTCGTACATGATCAGTGCCGGCGCCGCGCCGAAGCTGACCATGTCCGACAGGCTGTCCATCTGCTCGCCGAACGCGCTTTGCGTGTTGGTCATGCGCGCGACGCGGCCGTCGAGGCTGTCGAGCACCGCGGCGCAGAAGATGCCGATGCAGGCGTTCTCGAAACGCCCGTTCATCGCCATCACCACGGCATAGAAACCGCCGAACAACGCTGCCAGCGTGAACAGGTTGGGCAGGATGTAGATGCCCTTGCGCCGCGGCCGCAGCGGCGGTTCCACCGGGTCGCGGGCTTCGTCGGAATCGTTCATCGGGCGCGAGGATACGCCACGACAAAGCGCGCGCGATCAGTTGCGGCTGCGATCCACCAGCTTGTTGGCCTTGATCCACGGCATCATTGCGCGCAGCTTCTCGCCGACGACTTCGATCTGGTGATCGCTGGTCAGGCGGCGGCGCGACAGCAGCGTCGGCGCACCGGCGCGGTTCTCGGTGATGAAGCTCTTGGCGTATTCGCCGGTCTGGATGTCTTCCAGCACTTTCTTCATCGCTGCTTTCGTTTCAGCGGTGATGATCTTCGGGCCCGTCACGTACTCGCCGTACTCGGCGTTGTTGCTGATCGAGTAGTTCATGTTGGCGATGCCGCCCTCGTAGATCAGGTCGACGATCAGCTTCAATTCGTGCAGGCATTCGAAGTAGGCCATCTCGGGCGCGTAGCCGGCTTCGACCAGCGTCTCGAAGCCGGCCTTGATCAGCTCCACCGTACCGCCGCACAGGACGGTCTGCTCGCCGAACAGGTCGGTCTCGGTCTCCTCGCGGAAGTTGGTCTCGATGATGCCTGCCTTGCCGCCGCCGTTGGCCACCGCGTAGCTCAGCGCGAGGTCGCGTGCCTTGCCGCTCTTGTCGGCATGCACAGCGATCAGGTGGGGCACGCCGCCGCCTTGCGTGTAGGTGTTGCGCACCGTGTGGCCCGGCGCCTTGGGTGCCACCATCCAGAACGTCGAGATCCTCGCGCGGCACCACTTGTCCGTAGTGCACGTTGAAGCCGTGCGCGAAGGCAAGCGAGGCGCCCTGCTTGATGTTGGGCGCGACGTCGTTGGCGTAGACGCTGCCGATCTGCTCGTCGGGCAGCAGGATCATCACCACGTCGGCGTTCTTCACCGCATCGGCCACTTCGGCGACCTTGAGCTTGGCCTTCTCGACCTTGCTCCACGACGCGCCGCCCTTGCGCAGGCCGACCGTCACCTTGACGCCGCTGTCGTTCAGGTTCTGCGCATGCGCATGGCCCTGCGAGCCATAGCCGATGATCGCGACGTTCTTGCCCTTGATCAGGCTCAGGTCGGCGTCCTTGTCGTAGTAAACCTTCATGCTGTCTCTCCTTAGACTCTGAGGATTCTTTCACCGCGGCCGATGCCAGAAGCGCCGGTGCGGACCGTTTCGAGAATGGCGGCGCGATCGATCGCCACCAAAAAGGCGTCGAGCTTGCCGGAGTCTCCGGTCAGCTCGATCGTGTAGCTCTTGTCGGTGACGTCGATGACGCGGCCGCGGAAGATGTCGGCCATGCGCTTCATCTCCTCGCGCTCCTTGCCGACGGCGCGCACCTTGATCAGCATCAGCTCGCGCTCGGTGAAGCTGGCCTCGGTGAGATCGACCACCTTGACCACTTCGATCAGCCGGTTCAGGTGCTTGGTGATCTGCTCGATCACCTCGTCGCTGCCGGTGGTCACGATGGTCATGCGCGACAGCGAGGCATCCTCGGTCGGCGCGACGGTCAGGCTTTCGATGTTGTAGCCGCGCGCCGAGAACAGTGCGACGACGCGGGACAGCGCTCCAGGCTCGTTTTCGAGCAGCACCGCGATGATGTGTTTCATGATTTGTTCGCGCGCTCTTCAAACGTCAGGCCGGTAAGCCTGGGCCCTTGGCCACGCGATCCTGTCTTGAGTTTTAAAGGTCTTCGCTGCCGAGCAGCATTTCGGTGATGCCCTGCCCCGCCTTGACCATCGGCCAGACGTTCTCCGTCGGGTCCGTGCGGATGTCGAGGAACACGGTGCGGTCGCTCAGCCTGATCGCCTCGCGCAGCGCCGGCTCAACGTCCTGCGGCCGCTCGACCAACAAGCCGACATGCCCGTAGGCCTCGGCCAGCTTGACGAAATCCGGCAGCGCATCCATGTAGCTGTGCGAGTAGCGGCCTTCGTAGTCGAGCTCCTGCCACTGCCGCACCATGCCGAGGTAGCGGTTGTTGAGCGAGACGATCTTGACCGGTGTCTTGTACTGCTGGCAGGTCGAGAGTTCCTGGATGCACATCTGGATCGAGCCCTCGCCGGTGATGCAGAAGACATCGCTGTCGGGCTTGGCGAGCTTGATGCCCATCGCATAAGGCAGGCCCACGCCCATCGTGCCCAGGCCGCCGGAGTTGATCCAGCGCCGCGGCTCGCGGAAGCGATAGAACTGCGCCGCCCACATCTGGTGTTGGCCGACATCGCTGGTGATGTAGGTGTCGCGGTCTTTGGTGAGCTGCCACAGCGTGTCGACCACGTACTGCGGCTTGATGACCTCGCTGCTCTTCTTGTAGGCCAGACAATCGCGCTTGCGCCACTCGTTGACCTGACTCCACCAGGCGTTGAGCGCCGCCTTGTCGGGCTTGGCCTGGGCGTCCTTGATCTGCGCGATCAACTCCTGCAGCACGTCCTTCACGTCGCCGACGATCGGGATGTCGACCTTGACCCGCTTGCTGATGGAGGACGGATCGATATCGACATGGATGATCTTGCGCTCGACCGACGCAAAGTGCTTCGGGTTGCCGATCACGCGGTCGTCGAAGCGCGCGCCGACGGCCAGCAGGACGTCGCAGTTCTGCATCGTCATGTTGGCTTCGTAGGTGCCGTGCATGCCGAGCATGCCCAGGAACTGCGGGTCGTGCGCGTCGATCGCACCCAGCCCCATCAGCGTGTTGGTGCACGGGGAGCCGAGCAGGTGCACCAGCTCGCGCAGCTCAGCCGACGCTTCGCCCAGGATCACGCCGCCGCCGGTATAGATGTACGGCCGCTTCGCGCCGAGCAACAGCGACACCGCCTTGCGGATCTGGCCGCCGTGGCCCTTCTTCACGGGGTTGTACGAGCGCATCTCGATGCGTTCGGGATAGGAGAAGGGCGCCGTCTTCAGCGACACATCCTTCGGGATGTCCACCACCACCGGCCCGGGCCGGCCGGTGCGCGCGATGTGGAACGCCTTCTTCATCGTCAGCGCGAGGTCGCGCACGTCCTTGACGAGGAAGTTGTGCTTGACGATCGGACGGGTGATGCCGACGGTGTCGCATTCCTGGAAGGCATCGAGCCCGATCGCCGGCGTGGGGACCTGCCCGGTGATGATCACCATCGGGATCGAGTCCATGTAGGCGGTGGCGATGCCGGTGACGGCATTGGTCACGCCCGGACCCGAGGTGACGAGGGCCACGCCCACGTCGCCGGTGGCACGCGCGTAGCCGTCGGCCGCGTGCACGGCGGCCTGCTCGTGGCGCACCAGCACATGCTCGATCACGTCCTGCTTGTACAGGGCGTCGTAGATGTAGAGCACGGCCCCGCCCGGATAGCCCCAGAGGTACTTGACCCCTTCGGCCTGCAGGCAGGCAACCATGATTTCCGAGCCGTTGAGCTCGACGGGGGTAGAAGAAGGCTGCGCCGTTGCGGCACGCCTGACTTCCGCGGCAGACATATCCATGGTGTGAACCTTTGAGTTTTCTCTCTGACGAGAATCCATCGGTGTTCCTCTTCGCGCCCTCGTGGGGTGGATGTGGAACCTGCGCGGTCAATGGGTCGAGCGCTGGTGAGCGGCCCGGCCAACAACCGAAAAGAACGTTGTGCGGAGCAGCATTATGTCATTGGCATCGGCGCCGGGACCCTGCGACATAATCCTGCGCGCCCAGATGACGGGCCGCCCACGCAGCGAGCCGGCCCCTTGGCGACCGAAAAAGAACTCTCCGATTTCCTCAAGAGCGTCGAGAAGCGCGCCTTCAAGCGCACGGCCTACACCGTGCGCAACGACGACGCCGCGCTGGACATCGTGCAGGACTCCATGATCCGGCTGTCGGAGAAGTACGCCGACCGCCCGCCCGAGGAACTGCCGCTGATCTTCCAGCGCATCCTGTCCAACGCCACGATGGACTGGTTCCGGCGGCAGAAGGTTCGCAACGCGGTCATTGTCAACCTGTCGGACTTCGAAGGCGCTGATGACGACGGCGGCGATTTCGATCTGCTCGAGCTGCTCAATCTCGACAGCGTGGCGACCGAGAGCGCCTCCGACTCGGTCAGCCGATTACAAATTCTCGAAATGATCGATGGCGAAGTCGCCCGACTGCCCGGCCGTCAACGCGAGGCCTTCCTTCTTCGTTACTGGGAGGAACTGGATGTTGCAGAGACTGCGGCCGCGATGGGATGCTCGGAGGGCAGCGTGAAGACGCACTGCTCACGGGCCGTTCATGCATTGGCAAAGGCCCTGCGCGCCAAGGGAGTCTCGCCATGAACAAACTCACGAACCTCGACCCGGACCGCCGCCGCGATGTGCTGCAGGAGCGCTTCGCCCGCCGCGTGGCCGCAGCGCTCAGCGAACAACAAATCGCGCAGCCGCGCCACGACATCGACGAACGCCTGCGCGTCGCGCGCGAGCAAGCCCTCGCCCGCCGGCCGCGCAGCCGCGAGGCCCAGCAGAGCGCTGGCGCTCCCGCAGTACTGAACACCGGTGGCGGCAGCGCTGCTCTCGGCGGTTCGCGCGATGACGGCGCCACGCCGTGGTGGTTGCGCTTGTCGTCTCTCTTGCCGCTTTGCCTGCTGCTGGCGGGCATGTTCCTGATCGAGCAGCGCTACACGCACTCGCAGATCGAGGCCGCTGCGGAAATGGACGCCGCGATCCTGGCCGATGACCTGCCGCCCGAGGCCTACCGCGACCCCGGCTTTGCCGAGTTTCTGAAGCGCGAGCGGCCCTGATGGCATCGCGTCTGCCGCGCATCCTCGTGCTGCTGGCGCTCGTCGCCGGCGCGGCGGCAGCGCAGGCTCAGACCGACTGGAGCCGCCTCAACCCGCAGCAACGCGGCGTGCTCGCGCCGCTGGAGCGCGACTGGACGCGCGTCACGCCGGCGCAGCAGCAGAAGTGGCTCGAGGTGGCGAATCGCTACCCCTCACTGCCGGCCGACGAGCAGGCACGGGTGCAGCAGCGCATGGGCGAGTGGTCGCGACTGTCGCCGCAGGATCGGGCCCGCGCCCGGCTCAACTTCCAGGAAGCGCGCCAGATCGGCCGCGAGGAACGTCAGCAGCAGTGGGACGCCTACCGCGCCTTGCCGCCGGAACAGCGCCGCGCACTGGCCGAGGGCGCACAGCCCGTCGGCCCGGCGGCCCGTCGCGCAACGCCCGACAACAACGCCGCCGTCGTCAAGTCGAGCGTGGTGCGCTCGCCGGCGCTGCCGCCGGCGCAGCCGGTCGGCCCGACGGTGGTGCAGCGCGGCGCCGGCGCCACCACCAACCTCGTCTCCAAGCCGGCGGCGCCGCCCCTGCACCAGCAAGCAGGCCTGCCGAAGGTGGCGGCCACGCCGGGTTTCGTCGAAGACTCGACGCTGTTGCCGCGGCGCGGAGCGCAAGGCGCAGCATCAACACGAGCGTCCGAGCGCGCCAACGGCAACGCCGAAAAGTCGCAGAAGAAGCAATGACGGCTGGGCCGCCATTGCCCATGCCGGGCGTGGCACGGCGGATGGCCGCCTTCGTCTATGAAGGTGTGCTGCTGTTCGGCGTGGTCTTCATCGCCGGCTACCTCTACTCGTCGCTGACGCAGCAACGACACGCCCTGCAAGGCCAAGGCGGCTTGCAGGTCTTCGTCTTCTTCGTGCTGGCGCTGTACTTCGTCGTCTTCTGGTCTCGCGGTGGCCAGACGGTGGCGATGCGCGCCTGGCACGTTCGCCTGGTGACGGCCTCCGGCACGGCGGTGACACCGGCACGTGCATTCGCACGCTACCTCCTGGCTTGGCTGTGGTTCGCTCCGGCGCTGCTGGCGGCTCGGCTGGCTGGCCTGCACAGCGCCGGGGCGATCTTCACGCTGCTGCTCGCCGGCGTCGCGGCCTATGCCCTGCTGGCGTTCATGCACCCGCAGCGGCAGTTCCTGCACGACGCGGTCTGCGGCACGCGCCTCGTGACGTGGCGGCCGGCGCCGTCGCGCCGGGCACAATCTGCGGGATGACGCAGCAGCAGCGCCCCATCATCGGCCGCACGGGCTTGGACCGCATCGTCCACGCCGCCATCAATTCCTGGAGCGGCCTGCGCCTGGCCTATTGCGGCGAGAGCGCATTTCGCCAGGAAGTGTGGTTGGCGCTGCTGATGCTGCCGGCCGCCTTCTGGGTCGGCCGCAACCTGATCGAGATCGCCCTGCTGGCCGGCTCGGTGGCGCTGGTGCTGATCGTCGAGCTGCTCAACTCGGCCGTCGAGGCCGTCGTCGATCGCGTCTCGTTCGAGTGGCACGAACTGTCCAAGCGCGCCAAGGACATCGGCAGTGCCGCCGTGCTGTTGTCGTTGCTGTGCTGCAGCGGCCTGTGGATGGCGGTGATCGCCCAACGCTGGTTGCTGGCGTCATGAGCCGGCCCCCAGGCCGGCCATTCGCGCTCGCGGTCTATTGCGGCTCGCGCTTGGGCGACGCGCCGGCGTTCGTCGAGGCGGCTCGTTGCCTCGGCCGATTGCTGGGCCAGTCGGGCGCGACGCTGGTCTACGGCGGCGGCTGCGTCGGGTTGATGGGCGCGGTCGCGGACGCGACGCTGGCCGCGGGCGGCCGCGTCGTCGGCGTGATCCCGCAAGCGCTGATGGACCGCGAGGTCGGGCATCGCGGCCTGAGCGAACTGCATGTGGTGCAGACCATGCACGAACGCAAGCAGTTGATGGCCGAGCGCGCCGATGCCTTCGTCGCCCTGCCCGGCGGCATCGGCACGCTCGAAGAACTGTACGAGGTGTGGTCGTGGCAGCAACTGGGCTACCACGACAAGCCGGTGGCGCTGCTCAACGTCGAGCGCTACTACGACGCGCTGCTCGAGTTTCATCGGGCGATGCAGGCGCGCGGATTCGTCTCGGACGCGCAGTTCAACGCGTTGCTGGTGGAATCCGACCCGGCAAGCTTGCTCGAACGCCTGCGCGATGCGGCCGAGCGCGCCACGGCGCCCGACGACTACTCGAAGATATAGGCCGCTGCCCGACAGCGTTGGGCAGGCGTCAGACTGCCGCTTCGTCCGTCTCGCCGGTGCGGATGCGCACCACCTGCTCGACGGCCGTGACGAAGATCTTGCCGTCGCCGATCTTTCCGGTCTTCGCGGCCTTGACGATGGCGTCGATGCAGCGCTCGACATCGCCGTCCTTGACGACGACCTCGACCTTGACCTTCGGCAGGAAGTCCACCACGTACTCCGCGCCGCGGTAGAGCTCGGTGTGGCCCTTCTGGCGGCCGAAGCCCTTGACCTCGGTGACGGTCAGGCCGGAGACGCCGACATCGGCGAGCGCCTCGCGCACCTCTTCGAGCTTGAACGGCTTGATGATCGCGGTGATCTGCTTCATGACTCGGGCTCCGACTGGACTGGCGGCAATTTAAGCACGGAACTTCGAGGTGATGGGATAGCGCCAATCGCGGCCGAAGGCGCGATGCGTGATGCGGATGCCTACCGGCGCCTGGCGCCGCTTGTACTCGTTGATCTTGATCAGGCGCGTGACGCGCTCCACCGTGGTGCGGTCGAAGCCGGCGGCGACGATGTCCTCGACGCTCTGGTCTTCTTCCATGTAGCGCGCCAAGATCGCGTCGAGGATGTCGTAGGGCGGCAGGCTGTCCTGGTCGGTCTGGTCGGGCCGCAGTTCGGCCGATGGCGCGCGCGTGATGATGCGATCGGGAATGATCTCCGCGCCTTGCGCGTTCTTCCAGCGCGCGAGGCGGTACACCAGCGTCTTGGCCACGTCCTTGATGACCGCAAAGCCGCCCGCCATGTCGCCGTAGAGCGTGCAGTAGCCGGTGGCCATCTCGCTCTTGTTGCCGGTGGTCAGCACGATGCGGCCGGTCTTGTTCGACAGCGCCATCAGCAGCGTGCCGCGGATGCGCGCCTGGATGTTCTCTTCGGTCGTGTCTTCGGCCAGACCCTTGAACTGCGGAGCGAGGCTCACGCCGAACGCTTCCATCATCGGCGCGATCGAGATCTCGTCGTACTGCACGCCCAGGCGCAGCGCCATGTCGCGAGCATCGATCCACGAGATGTCGGCGGTGTACGGCGAAGGCATCATCACGCAGCGCACCTTGTCGGCACCGAGGGCATCGACGGCAATGGCAAGCACCAGCGCCGAGTCGATGCCGCCCGACAGGCCGATGATCGCGCCCGGAAAATCGTTCTTGCCGAGGTAGTCGCGCACACCCACCACCAGTGCCTGCCAGGCCTGCGCTTCAAGCGACGGCAGCGGAAGCACCGTGCCGCGCACGGAGCCGCCTTCGACCTCGGTCGTGACCAGCGCTTCGTCGAAGCTCGGCCCGCGCACGCAGACATCGCCACGCGCATCGACCGCGAACGAAGCGCCGTCGAACACCACTTCATCCTGACCGCCGGCCAGATGCGAGAACAGCACCGGCAGCCCGGTGGCACGCGCGCGCTCGGCCATGCGTGCCTCGCGCTCGCCGGCCTTGTCGAGATGGAACGGCGAAGCATTCAGCACCGCCAGCACCTGCGCCCCCGCGAGCTTGGCCGCCGCGCCGGGTTCCTCGAACCACGCGTCCTCGCAGATCAACACACCCACGCGCGTGCCACCGGCCTCGAACACCAGCGGCGCCAAGCCCGCATCGCGACCCGAGCCGAAGTAGCGCCGCTCGTCGAACACCTGGTAGTTGGGCAGCTCGCGCTTGCAGTAGGTGCCGACGATTCTCTCCCGCCAGCACCGAGGCCGCATTGAAGCGCAGCGGCTGCGAAGTCGACTTGGTCCTAACATCGCCGCGATCGCCGAACTGATGCGGATGACCCACCAGCACATGCAGCCCCTGGCTCGATTGCAGCTCGCGCGCCATGCCGCGCAATGCATCGGCGCAGGCGCTCATGAAGGACGGGCGCAGCAGCAGGTCTTCGGGCGGGTAGCCGGTGAGCGCGAGTTCGGGCGCGATCACCAGGTGCACGCCCTGGCCGTAGGCGCGGCGCGCGGCGTTGACGATGCGCCGCGCATTGCCTTCGAGATCGCCGACGGTGGCGTTGATCTGGGCCAGCGCGACCTTCATCGCCGTGGAGCGTGCTGAGTTGAGGTCGAACGATTATGTCATTCGCATCCACGATGATCCGACCGCGCTCGATGCATCGGCATGGAATGCGTTGCTCGACGCGCAGGATGCCCCGACGCCGTTCATGCGCCACGAGTACCTCGCGGCACTGCACGCCTCGCGAAGTGCCGTGGGCGACAGCGGCTGGGCGCCGTCCTTCGTCTTGCTCGAATGCGGCGGCGAGCTGCTCGGCGCCGCCGCGCTCTACCTGAAGACGCACTCCTACGGCGAGTACGTCTTCGACTGGGCCTGGGCCGACGCCTACCAGCGCCACGGCCTGGACTACTACCCCAAGCTGCTCGGCGCTGTGCCGTTCACCCCGGTGCCGGGCTCACGCTTGCTGGCACGCGATGCGGCTTCGCGCCGCGTGCTGCTGCAAGCCCTGCTTCAGTTTGCGAGGCAGGCCAAGCTGTCGTCGGCGCACCTGCTGTTTGTCTCCGACGCCGACCGCGCCGCGTGCGAGCAAGCCGGCTGGATGCTGCGCGAGAACGTGCAGTTCCACTGGACGCAGCGCACGCCGCAGCCCTACGCCGACTTCGCCGAGTTCAGCGCCAGCCTGCAACGCGACAAGCGCAAGAAGATCGCACAGGAGCAGCGTCGTGTCGCCGAGGCCGGCGTCGCGTTCGGCGTGCACGAGGGCAGCGCGATCGACGACGCGCTGTGGGACTTTTTCTACCGCTGCTACCAGCTGACCTACCGCGCCCACCACTCCACGCCCTACCTGACGCGCGAGTTCTTCGCCGCGATGGCGCGCACCATGCCCGCACACTGGTTGATGTTCGTCGCCCATCGCGGCGGCCGGCGCATCGCCGTCTCGTTGATCGCGCTCGACCCGGCACAGCGCGTCGCCTACGGCCGCTACTGGGGCGCGACCGAACACGTGCCCTGCCTGCATTTCGATGCCTGCTACTACCAGCCGCTGGCCTGGTGCATCGCCAACGGCTACGCGCGCTTCGAAGGCGGCGCGCAGGGCGAACACAAGATGGCGCGCGGGCTGCTGCCGGTGCGCACCTGGTCGGCGCACTGGCTCGCCGACAAGCGTTTCTCGTCGGCAGTGGCCGACTTTCTTTCGCGCGAAGGCGCCGGTGTCGAGGGCTACATCGACGAGCTGAACGAACGCAATCCGTTCAAGGCTTCTTGACGCGCCTGTCGGCGCCGCCGCGCTTGTCCGGCCGCGTCGACCACGCCGCCATGCCGTTGGTGATCTCGAGCTTGGCTTCCTCGAGACCGGCCCAGCCGATGACCTTGACCCACTTGCCTTCCTCGAGATCCTTGTAGTGCTCGAAGAAGTGCTGAATGGTCTTCAGCCGCGCCGGGTTCGAGCTGCTCGTAGCTCTTCCACTGCGTGTAGATCGGCAGCAGCTTGTCGGTCGGCACCGCGAGCAGCTTGCTGTCGCCACCGGCCTCGTCTTCCATCTTCAGGATGCCCAGCGGCCGGCAGGCGCAGACCACGCCCGGGATCAGCGGCACCGGCGTGATGACGAGCACGTCGACCGGGTCGCCGTCGTCGGCCAGGGTCTGCGGGATGTAGCCGTAGTTGCACGGGTAGTGCATGGCCGTGCCCATGAAGCGATCGACGAACAGCGCGCCGCTTTCTTCATCGACCTCGTACTTGATCGGGTCGGCGTTCATCGGGATCTCGATGATCACGTTGAACTCGTCAGGCACCTTGGCGCCGGGGGTTACGTTGTGCAGGCTCATCGCGTCGTCCTTGTTCCCAGGGATAACCCCGATTCTAGGTGCGGGCCTTGCACCAGCTTGACGTTGCGCCACACAAACACGCGGGCCGGAATCGTCAGCGGCCTCCGTTAGCATCGCGCGTTGTCTTCGGGCCGGCCCATTCAGTACGGGCCGAGCGCTCATCTCAGAACCCCAGGAGGATTGTTCATGTCGACGACGATGGCGCTGACTTTGGCGCTGGCCTGCGGTGTTGCCGCAGTGCTCTACGGTTTCATTCAGCGCGGCTGGATCCTGAAGCAGGACGCGGGCAACGCCCGCATGCAGGAGATCGCCGGCGCGATCCAGCAAGGCGCCGCGGCCTACCTGGCACGCCAGTACAAGACCATCGCCTTCGTCGGCGTGGTGCTGGCAATCCTGATCGCGGTCTTCCTCGACGGCACCACCGCCGCCGGCTTCGTGCTCGGCGCGGTGCTGTCGGGCGCGTGCGGCTTCATCGGCATGAACGTCTCGGTGCGCGCCAACGTGCGCACCGCGCAGGCCGCGACGCAAGGCATCGGCCCGGCGCTCGATGTCGCCTTCAAGGGCGGCGCGATCACCGGCATGCTGGTCGTCGGCCTGGGCCTGCTCGGGGTCGGCATCTTCTTCTGGTTCACCGTGCTGAACGGCCAGTGGACGCCCGACAAGAGCCTGGCCACTGTGTTGAAGCCGATGCTCGGCTTTGCCTTCGGCTCGTCGCTGATCTCGATCTTCGCGCGCCTGGGCGGCGGCATCTTCACCAAGGGCGCGGACGTCGGCGCCGACCTGGTGGGCAAGGTCGAAGCCGGCATCCCGGAAGACGATCCGCGCAACCCTGCCGTGATCGCCGACAACGTCGGTGACAACGTCGGCGACTGCGCCGGCATGGCGGCCGACCTGTTCGAAACCTATGCCGTGACGCTGATCGCGACGATGGCGCTCGGCGCGCTCGTGGTGACGGCGGCGCCGATGGCCGCGGTGATGTACCCGCTGCTGCTCGGCGGCGTCTCGATCATCGCGTCGATCGTCGGCTGCGGCTTCGTCAAGGCAACGCCCGGCATGAAGAACGTGATGCCCGCGCTCTACAAGGGCCTCGCGGTTGCCGGCGTGCTGTCGTTCATCGCCTTCATCGGCGTGACGATGCTGGCGATGCCGGCCGACGCGCTCGGAGCCAACACGCATTGGCGCTTGATCGGCGCCTGCGCCGTCGGCCTGGTGCTGACCGCGGCGATGGTCTGGATCACCGAGTTCTACACCGGCACGCAGTACTCGCCGGTGCAGCACATCGCGCAGGCTTCCACCACCGGCCACGGCACAAACATCATCGCGGGCCTGGGCGTGTCGATGCGCTCGACGGCGTGGCCGGTGATCTTCGTCTGCATTGCGATCCTGGCTTCGTATTGGCTGGCTGGCTTGTACGGCATCGCAGTGGCAGCCACGGCGATGCTGAGCATGGCCGGCATCGTGGTTGCGCTCGACGCCTACGGCCCGATCACCGACAACGCCGGCGGCATCGCCGAGATGGCCGAGCTGCCGAAGAGCGTGCGCAACGTCACCGATCCGCTCGACGCCGTCGGCAACACCACGAAAGCCGTGACCAAGGGCTACGCCATCGGCTCGGCCGGCCTCGCGGCCCTCGTGCTCTTCGCCGACTACACGCACTCGCTCGAAGGGCGCGGCATGTCGGTGAGCTTCGACCTGAGCGATCCGAAGGTGATCGTCGGCCTGTTCATCGGCGGCCTGATTCCTTATCTCTTCGGCGCGATGGCGATGGAGGCGGTCGGCCGCGCCGCGGGCTCGGTGGTGGTCGAGGTGCGCCGCCAATTCAAGGAGATCAAGGGCATCATGGAAGGCACCGCCAAGCCGGAGTACGGCGTGGCGGTGGACATGCTGACCAAGGCGGCGATCAAGGAAATGATGATCCCGTCGCTGCTGCCGGTGATCGTGCCGGTGGTGGTCGGCCTGCTGCTCGGCCCGGCGGCGCTCGGCGGCCTGTTGATGGGGACCATCGTCACGGGCCTCTTCGTCGCGATCTCCATGTGCACCGGCGGCGGTGCCTGGGACAACGCCAAGAAGTACATCGAGGACGGGCATCACGGCGGCAAGGGCAGCGAAGCGCACAAGGCCGCTGTCACCGGCGACACCGTGGGCGATCCGTACAAGGACACCGCCGGTCCGGCGGTGAATCCGCTGATCAAGATCATCAACATCGTGGCGCTCTTGATCGTGCCGCTGCTGCCCACGGGGACGGCGACGCAAGTCAGCTCGCATGCGGCGCCGGTGGTGACGATGACGCCCAAGCCGGTAGCGCCCGCTGCGCCGGTCGTGGCCGCTGCCGCGACTGCGGCTGCCGCGACCGCACCCGCAGCGACAGCGAGTACGGCGCCAGTCGCCACGCCGGCGCCGGCTGCGACCGCAGCACCCGCGCCCGCCGTAGCAGCCGCCGCCCCCGTCGAAGCCAAGTTCTTCTTCGACGTCGCCAAGGCCGACCTGCCCGCCAACGCCGGCGACAGCATCGCCAAGCTCGCGGCCGCCGCCAAGGCCGGCGCCGGCAAGCTCGTCATCAGCGGCTTTCACGACGCCTCGGGCGACCCGGCGAAGAACGCCGAGCTCGCCAAGCAGCGCGCCTTCGCCGTGCGCGACGCGCTCAAGGCCGCAGGCGTGGCCGAGGACCGCATCGAGACCAAGAAGCCCGAGCAGATCAACGCCGGCAGCGCCGACGATGCGCGCCGCGTCGAGGTCAAGCTGATGTAATTGCCGCGTCAATACGCCACACTCGAAGGGCCGGGGCCGATGCCGCCGGCCCTTTTTCTTTCGGCAGGTGCTCATGTCCACACGCCTCAATCCGCTCGACGCTTCCTGGATCTACACCGAGTCGCGCGAGACGCCGATGCACGTCGGCGCGCTGATGCCTTTCCGCCTGCCCGCGGACGCGCCCAAGGATTTCATGCGCGATCTGATGACGGAGCTGCGCCGCCATCGCCACTTCGCGCCGCCCTGGAACCGCAAGCTCGCGCTGCCGATCCTGAAGAGCCCCCTGCACTACTGGATCGAGGACGACGCCATCGATCTCGAAGCGCACCTGCGCCACACCGCGCTGCCCTGGCCCGGCGGCGAGCGCGAACTGGGCGAGCTCATCGGTCGCCTGCACAGCATGCCGCTCGACCTGTCGCGCCCGCCGTGGGAGTGCACGCTGATCGAGGGCCTCGAAGACAAGCGCTTCGCCCTCTTCATCAAGATGCACCACTCGCTGATCGACGGCGTCTCGGGCATGAAGCTGCTGCAGCGTGCACTGCCGACCGACGCCGAGAAGAGCCTGGCCTCACCGCCGTTCTGGGCCGTGGGGCTGACCGCTTCCGGCGAGCCGCGAAAGGGCGCGAAGACGCAGGCCGAACGCGATCACACCGCACCGAGCTTTGCCAACGCCGCGCAGGTCGCGATCAACGCCCTGCTCGGCCAGGCCGGCACCTTGCCGCAACTGCTGCTGGCCTTCGGCAAGATGATGCGCGTGACCGGTGAGACCGACGAGAACCTGCGCATGCCTTTCGGCGCGCCGGGCTCGGTGTTGAACGGCCGCGTGCGCGCCAAGCGCCGCTTCGCCACGCAGTCGATTGCGCTCGACCGCATGAAGACTTTGGCCACCGCCGCCGACTGCACCTTGAACGACCTCGTGCTCGCCACCTGCGGCGGCGCGCTGCGGCGCTTTCTCGAAGACAGCGGCGACCTGCCCGACGCGCCGATCACCGCCGGCATCCCGGTGTCGGTGCGGCCCAAGGACGACGAGAACACCGGCAACGCCATCACCTTCATCATCGCCACGCTCGGCACCGACATCGAAGACCCGCTCGAGCGACTGGCTGCCATCCGCGCTTCGGTGCAGGCGGCCAAGACGCATGTGCAGAGCCTGCCGCGCGAAGCCATGACGCAATACACCGTGGCGCTGATGGCACCCACCATCGTGTCGCTGCTCACCGGCCTGTCGGGGCGCACGCGGCCTGTCTTCAACATCACGATCAGCAACGTGCCGGGGCCGGACAAGCCGCTCTTCTTCCGCGGCGCCGAACTGCTCGGCACCTACCCGGCCTCGATCGTCACGCACGGCCAGGCGCTGAACATCACCTGCCAGAGCTATGCCGGCATGATGGATTTCGGCTTCACCGGCTGCCACGAAAACCTGCCGCACATGCAGCGCATCGCGATCCATACGCTGGAAGCGTTCGAGGAACTGGAGCGGCTGGTGCTCAAGCCCAAGCGCGCCAGAAACGCGGCGCCGCGAAAAGCCGCCCCGCGCAAAACCAAGGCGCGCTGACCTACAACACCTCGATCTGCGCCTCGATCGGAAAGTGGTCGCTGTAGCCCTTCTTCGTCTTCTTGTCGAAGGCCACCGGCCGCTTCTTCTTCGCGCTGGCCATCGGCGGCGCCTCGAAGACGCGCACCGTGTCGAGCAACATCTTCAGCCCTGAATTGCCGAGCAGCAGGCCGCGCGAGATCATGAACTGGTCGAGCAGGTTGAAGGTGTTGACGCCTTGCCCGAAGTGCAGGCTGCCGTGGTCGGACAGGGCGGCCTGCGGCCACATGCAGTTGAACAGATAGGCCTTGCGTTCCAGGTAGTCGCGCACGGTGGGCGTGTGCTGTCGCGGCGGCCTGGCGCTGGGGGCGGCCTTCTTGAAGATCTCCTCGATGTGATCGAGATCCTTGGCGGCGAGCAGGTAGTCGACGACGCTGCGGCTGTACGGCTCGTCGTTGAAGTCGCCCATCAGCAGCACGTTGGCGTCGAAACGCGTGTTGATCGCTTGCAGCGTCTGCGCGCTGTCGGCCATCGCCACGTAGTCGCTGTGCTTGAACTTCAGCACGTCCTGCACGAGGTAAGCGCAGTTCGCAGCCACCGCGATGCGCAAGGGCTCGGACTCGAACTGCCCGCTCGATCGCGACGGCCAGTGGTTGACGAAGCAGTGCAGCCGCGCGCCGTTGCTCTTCACCCTGAGCGGCACCTCGAAGACATCGCGCGTCGGATGGCGAAAGTGGATGTTGTGGCCCACCGGCTCGCCGTCGAGTGCGAACACATCGCTCGAGTAGATCAACGCGGTGTCGATGCCGCGGATGTCCGGGTTGTCCTGATGCGCGACCACCAGGTTGGGCAAGCCGGTGCGCGCCACCAGCGCTTCGAGCAGCGCCTTGTTCTCGACCTCGCAGATGCCCAGCAGATCGGGCCCCTGGCCGCCATTCATCAGCGTGATGATCTCGGCCAGGTTGTCGAGCTTCTTGTCCAGCGCCTCGGCGTCCCAGCCTTCTTCCGGCGTGAACTCGAGGTCGGCGGCGATGTCGGACACGGTGATGTCGAAGAGGTTCTGCAGGTTCCAGCTGGCGATGTTGATGTGGGCCATCGGGCGCTCCCGGGTGCATGCGACTCGAGGCGGCAACGCGGGCATGCCTTGTCGACGGGCGCACGCACCCTTGTAGGCCGGTCGTGTCGGATGCGAAACCCCTAGCCCGGGCTAGCGCGGCGGCGGCAAGACCAGCCGCCGCGGCCCGCGGCCGGCGTCCCATTGCCACAGCACCCTGTCGGCATCGATTGCGATCGTGGCGGTGTCGCCCGCCGCGACCGCAGCCACGCGGTCCATCAGCTTCGACGGCGCGATCGCGAAACCCTCACCCCAGCCCCACAGGCTGCCGTCGCCGCGGATCGCCAGCGTGTGCTTCGAGCCGGTGGCGAGGGCCACCGCGGCTTCGAAGATGGGGCCCCAGCGGTCGGCCTTGTCGCCAAGACCGTGCGACGACAAGGGGCCGAAGCGGTTGCCCCCGGTGCCCATCACCGTGCCGTCGCGCCGCAGGTGCACGCCATGGCCGGTGTGCCCGCGCACCGCCACTGCATCGGTCGCGGTGACGACATAGCCGGGCGTGGCGCGCAGCAGCCCGTCGCCGTACTGGCCGCGGTGCGCCAGGCCCTTGACATGCACGCGCCCGTCACGCGTGACCAGGTAGTCGGCGCTGTCGCCCACGCATGCATCCACCACGTCGGCCATCACGCGCACGGCCGCATCGTCGGCGCCGGCCTGCCACGCCGCGCCGTCGCGGTCGATCGCGATCCAGCCCGAAGCCCCCGTCGCCACGCGCGCCACGCCGCTGCGCAACACGGTGGCGCGCGCCGGCTCGGCAGCCGTCCAACGCAACAACTCGCCGCCGGGCGTGACCCCATACCAGGCGTCACGCGACACCGCTACCTGCGCGATGCCGCCGCGCAGCGCGCGCGGCGTGCCGTTGCCGTCCCACCCGAACACGGTCCCGCCGACGAGCGCCGCGTGTCGCTCGTAGTACGACGCAAGGTGGATCGAGTGCGACGCGTCGGCGAAGGCAGGGTCGGACATGAGGGTGAGCGGCGACGAGGCCAGCGTGGCGAGGGCTGCGCGGCGGTGCATGGGGGCGTGGTGTGCACGAGGCAGCGCCATTGTGCGAGCGAAAGTGCGAGCGAAAGCGCCTTTGTCTGCCGGCGCGTCTACCGGTGGGTGAGCGTCAAACGGTCACTTCAAGTCGCGCCCATCGACTGCAACTCGCGCACCGGCCGCACCTCGACGCTGCCGTAGCGCGCCGGTGGGATGCCGGCGGCAAGCTGTATGGCTTCGTCCAGGTCCTTGGCGTCGATCAGGTAGAAGCCCGCCAGCATCTCGCGCGTTTCGGCAAACGGCCCGTCGAACAAGGTGACCTCGCCGCCGCGCACGCGCACCGTGGTGGCGGTGTGCGTGGGATGCAGCGGCTCGGCGGCCAGCAGGCGCCGGCCGGCGACGAGTTGCTCGACGTAGTCGGCGCACTCGGGGTCGCTGCACGCCGCCCAGCGCTCGGCGTCCAGGTAGACCAGGCACAGGTACTTCATGCCGGTATCAGCCGAAGGCGATCGGTTCGCCGTTGACGGCCCAGCTGATGCCGAAGCGGTCGGTCAGCATGCCGAAGGTCTTGGCCCAGAACGCGGGCGCCAGCGGCATCGTCACCTGGCCGCCTTGCGCCAGCGCGTGGAACGCGCTGTGCGCCTGGTCGATGCTGTCGTACTGCAGCGCGAGCATCACGCCCTTGACGCCGTCGTAGGGCATGCCGGGTGGCGCGTCGCCGGCAAACAGCATCGCGCCGCCGGGCAGCGCCAGGCAGGCATGCATGATGCCGTCGCCGCTGGGTGCGCTGCCGTCGGCGCAGCCGGCGTCGGCCTGCGCGCGGCGCCGGCATGTCGGCGTAGCGCATCATCGTTTCGATCTTCGCGCCGAGCGCCTTCTCGTAGAAGGTGAAGGCCTCGCGGGTGTTGCCGCCGAAGCTGAGGTAGGGCGTGAGGGTGGTGCTCATGGTCGGGCTCCTTTGAAAGTGAATGGTGAAATCGTTGCCGGCATTGTCTGGACGAACGGCATCGACGGCTTTCGACAGCGATCGCAAAAATTTCTTCAGCCGCCCACTTCGGCCAGCCGCCGCAGCAGAAAGCGGCGCTCGGGCTCCTGCCGAGCGAGCGCTGCGGCAGCGCGGTAGTGCGCCTGAGCCTCTTGCAGGCGGCCGGCGCGACGGCACAGGTCGGCAGCGGCGGCTGGGCCGGCGTGGTAGCCGGGCAAGGCGGGCAGCAGCGGCTCGATCAGCAACAGGCCGGCTTCGGGGCCGTCGCGCATCGCCACCGCGACGGCGCGGTTCAGCGCGATCACCGGGCTGGGCTCGACGCGCAGCAGCGCGTCGTACAGGCCGACGATCTGCGGCCAGTCTGTCGCCGCGGCACTCGGCGCTTCGCCGTGCAGCGCCGCGATGGCCGCCTGCAGCGCATAGGCGCCGAAGCCGCGCTGCGACAGCGCCTGCTCGGCCAGCGCGCAGCCTTCAGCGATGGCGTCGGCGTTCCACAGGGCGCGGTCCTGTTCTTCCAGCGGCACCAACTCGCCGCTCGCAGTCGACCGCGCGGCACGGCGCGCGTCGTGCAGCAGCATCAAGCGCCAACAGCCCCATCACCTCGGGCTCGGGCAACAGCGATTGCAGCAGCCGGGCCAGGCGCAGGGCTTCGTCGGCCAGCGCGGCGCTGTGCGCCGAATGGCCCTCGTTGAAGACCAGGTAGACCACGCGCAACACGCTGGCCAGTCGCGCCGGCCGCTTGCCGCGTCGGGCACCTCGTACGGAATGCGCGCCGCGGCGATCTTGGCCTTGGCGCGCACGATGCGCTGGGCGAGCGTCGGCGTGGCGATCAGGAAAGCGCCGGCAATGGCCTCGGTGGTCAGGCCGCAGACCTCGCGCAGCGTCAGCGCGATGCGCGCTTCTTCCGACAGGCTGGGGTGACAGCAGGTGAAGACGAGGCGCAGGCGGTCGTCTTCGATCGCCTCGCGTTCGTCCCAGCGTTGCTCCCAACCCGGGGCCTCGTCGGCCACCGCCTCGACCTGTTCAGCCGCGTCTTCCGCCGATACGAAGCGCCTGCTCGCGGCGCATGCGGTCGATCGCCTTGAAGCGACCGGCCGAGACGAGCCACGCCACCGGATTGGACGGCGCGCCCTTGACGGGCCACTGCTCGGAAGCGGCGATGAAAGCGTCGTGCAACGCATCCTCGGCGACATCGAAGCTGCCGAGCAAGCGCACCAGGATAGAGAACACGCGACGGCTCTCCCGCCGGTACAGCGCCGCGATCAGGTCGTCCATGGCGCCAGACTAACGCGCATCGTGTCTGATCAGAAGCTCCGCGGCAGCCCGAGCACATGCTCGGCGACATAGGCGTAGATCAGGTTGGTCGAGATCGGCGCCACCTGGTACAGCCGCGTCTCCCGGAACTTGCGTTCGATGTCGTACTCGTTGGCGAAGCCGAAGCCGCCATGCGTCTGCATGCAGACGTTGGCCGCTTCCCACGACGCCTTTGCCGCCAGGTACTTGGCCATGTTGGCTTGCGCGCCGCAGGGCTGGTTGGCGTCGAAGCGGCGCGCGGCCTCGAAGCGCATCAGGTTCGCGGCCTCGACTTCGATGTAGGCATCGGCGATCGGGAACTGCACGCCCTGGTTCTTGCCGATCGGGCGGTCGAAGACGATGCGTTGGTTGGCGTACTTCGTCGCGCGGTCGATGAACCAGTAGCCGTCGCCGATGCATTCGGCGGCAATCAAGGTGCGCTCGGCGTTCAGGCCATCGAGGATGTACTTGAAACCGCGCCCTTCTTCGCCGATCAGGTTGTCTTCGGGAATCTCGAGGTTGTCGAAGAACAGTTCGTTGGTTTCGTGGTTGACCAGGTTGGCAATCGGCCGCACGGTCATACCCTTGCCGATCGACTGGTGCAAATCGACGATGAAGATCGACATGCCTTCGCTCTTCTTCTTCACCTCGGCCAGCGGCGTGGTCCGCGCCAGCAGGATCATCAGGTCGGAGTGCTGCACGCGCGAGATCCAGACCTTCTGGCCGTTGACGACGTAGCGGCCGCCCCGCTTCACCGCCGTCGTCTTGATCTGCGTCGTGTCGGTGCCCGTGGTCGGCTCGGTGACGGCCATCGACTGGATGCGCAACTTGCCGCCGGCGATGCCGGGCAGGTATTTGTCCTTCTGCGCTTTGCTGCCGTTGCGCAGCAGCGTGCCCATGTTGTACATCTGGCCGTGCACCGCGCCCGAGTTGCCGCCGCAGCGGTTGATCTCTTCCAGGATCACCGTTGCCGCAGTCAGGCCCAGACCGGTGCCGCCGTAGTCTTCGGGAATCATCGCGGCCAGCCAGCCAGCGGCCATCAGCGCATCGACGAATTTCTCGGGGTAGGCCCGCGCTTGATCGACCTGGCGAAAGTATTCGTCCGGGAACTGGCTGCAGAGCTGCCGGACGGCATCACGAATGTCCTGATGCGCGTCGGGTTCGTTCATCATGACGGCGATGGTAATGTCGCCGCGCTCTCGCCACATCGATCGACACACCATGAACGAGTCTTCACACAAACTCCTCGCCGTCGGCGCCACCGGCAGCATCGGCCGGCATGTGGTGGCGGTGGCCCTGGCCGAAGGCCATGCCGTGCGCGTGCTGGTGCGCGATGCGGGCCAGGCAGCGCTCTTCCCAGCGCGGGTGGAAACGGTTGTCGGCGAGCTCACGCGACTCGAATCGCTGACCGAGGCGGTGGCCGGTGTGGACGCCATCGTCTTCACCCACGGCTCGAACGGCAGGCCGCCCGGCCCAGAAGCGGTGGACTATGGCGCGGTGCGCAACGTGCTGGCGGCGCTGGGGGGCCGCGAGGCGCGCATCGCGCTGATGACCACGATCGGCGCCACCGACCGCAAAGGCGCGCACGACTGGAAGCGGCGCGGCGAGCGGCTGCTGCGTGCCAGTGGCCTGCCCTACACCATCGTCAGGCCGAGCTGGTTCGACTACAACGCGCCCGACCAGCATCGATTGGTCATGCTCCAAGGCGACACGCGCCTGACGGGCACGCCGCGCGACGGCGTGATCGCGCGAACGTCAGCTGGCCGAGGTTCTGGTACGCAGCCTGCGAGCGCAGGCCGCACTGCGCAAGACCTTCGAGCTCCATGCCCAGACCGGCCCGGCGCAGGAAGACTTCGATGCGCTGTTCGCCACGCTGGACGCGGATGTGCCGGGCGCTGTGGATGCGGCGCACGACAAGGCCAACATGCCGCTCGACAATGAACCGAAGCAGATGCTCGATGAACTGAACGCAGTTCGAGCGCGCGCGCGGGCTGGCTGACAGGTCTCGTGGTGCAGACGAGTGTTGCGCCCTCGGCAGCCGCCATTCGACAAAGACAGGCATCACGCGTACCGGGCCGCAGCCCGCCCCAGACGCTCCCCCACCAACGCCACCAGCGCCGGCGGCGCCGTCACTTTCACCTGCTCGCCGTGGCGGAGGATGTCCATCGCCAGCTCTGTGGCATCGGTGTAGGGCACGCGCAGCGTCAGCGAGCCGTCGCCGTGCAGCTTGGCATCCTGTTGCGGGTGCCATTGCTCGTGGCGCACCCACTGCGCCGCTTCAGGCGTGAACTCGAGCGTCGCCCAGAGCGTTCTCACATTGGCGCCGGAGAACGCGCCATAACCCGCATCGAGTTGCGCCTCGATCGTCTTCAACGCCACGTCCTTGGCGCGCGGCGACGCCACCAGATCGGCCTCGCGGATGGCGTCGAGCGCGAAGCGGCGCAGCGCATCCGCGGCGTGGCACCAGGCGTCGAGGTACCAGGTGTTGCGCCAGTGCACGAGACGCTGCGGCGAGACCACGCGCTCGGTCATCTCGCGTCGGCTGCGCACCCAGTAGTGCAGGTGCACGCGCTGGCGCCGTGTCAACGCGCCGCCGATGGTCTCGAAGTGCTTCGGCGCCACCGGCCGCCGCGCCGGCGCCATCACCTTGATGCGCCGCCCCAGCTCGCGCGCCTGCTCGTCGTTGGCGCCGAGCATGGCGTAGAGCTTGTCGAGCAGCGGCTGCAGATGGCGCGCCAGCACGCCGCCCTCGTCGAGGCCGCCGATGAGCTGGTGCATGGTCAGGAGCGCGTGGATCTCGGACTCGGAAAACCACAGTCCCGGCAGTTCGTGCCGGGTCTGGCGCGCGTCGCGCGGATCGGCTGCGCTGAAGCGGTAGCCATTGCTGTCACGGTCGTAGACGATCGGCGCATCCATGCGCTCGCGCAAGTACTCCAAGTCGCGTTTCAGGGTGGCGCGGCTGACGCCGAGTTCCTCCATCAGCTCGGCAAAGGACACGCTGGCGCGGGTGCGGATCAGCAGTTCGATCTTGTAGAAGCGTTCGGTGCGGTCCATGACGGTGGCGCCGGGCCGCCCCAAGCCGCCGACGCTCCCCTCGGGGGACGCGAAGCGCAGCGAGCTCGGGGCGCCGCCAGCAGGTTCGGGTGGCTCACAGGATGAGCCTCCATGCTAACCGCTCGGCCTTTCGCAGGCTCACCGCATGAGCCTGTCGGCGGCGAAGGTGGCGGCGCCGGAGACGTTTCCGGTGCCTTGCCCAAGAAGCCGCCATGCAAACCACCGCCGACCTGTTCACCGACACCCAAGCCGCCGTTCACGACGCGCACGGCACCCGCCCGGCCGCCGACGCCACCGCCTTCGAACTCGGCTGGGATTACGCCCACTACCGACTGACACCGCCACCGGAGGGGCTGGCCACTGGTCACCCTTTGCAGCAGGGCTGGCAGGCGGGGGCCGCCACCTTCGGCACGCGCACGCTCAAGCCGACGCCGCAGGTGCGCAAGTGGCTGCAACTGCGCTGGGGCGCGTGGCGCCGCGGCAAGCCGTTCGAAGGCACGCAGGTGACGCCGAACTTCCTGGCGCAGATCGACGTTGCGCATTGCCCGATCACGCGCGTCGCGCTGACGCAGGCCAGCGGCGCGGGCAGCGACGCGTCGGTCGATCGCGTCTGCAACCAGGCCGGCTACGCCGCGGGCAATCTGGCAGTGATGAGCACGCGCGCCAACGCGGCCAAGGCTGACCTGTCGTGCCGCGACGCGCTCACCGTTGTCAAGCAGCTCGAGGCTTCGGGGCTGGACACGCTCGACGGGCTGAATCCCTTGCAGTGGTCACGGCTGGCGGTGCTGATGAGCTTCGTGACGCCCCTGTCGCACGACGAGGCCGCCTGCCTGCCGCTCCTGGTGCTGCCGCCCAACCGCTTGCGCTTGCTCAACGCGGTGCAGGCGCTCCAAGCCATCGTGACGCTGGCCTTCACCGAAACGCAGGCCGTGCCGCGCCTGCGCGAGCTGATGGCGCACCTGCCCGCCGCCGCGCGCCACGACTTCCAGGTGTTCGTGTTGACGCTGCAGGCGCGGCGCCTGGCGATCGGCATGCAGGCGGCTGGCGCCGATCTGCGCCAGGCGCTCGAAGACCTGTGGACCGACGCTGCCGTCAACCGCCGCTGGCAACGCTTTGCGTTGCAGATGGACGAAGCGACGTGCGAACGGGCGGTGCGCATCGCCGCCAAGCGCGGCCTCGGCGGCAAGGGCTGGCAGTGGCTGCCCGTGGCGGCTGCAACCGAGGGCTGGGCGATGGGCCACGGCAACGCTGTCGCCAAGCCGCCGATGAAGCGCGCACAGCGCCGGCCCGGTCCGCTGAATCATTGAAATGGGCGGCGAGGGACGCGCGAGACGGGATGCGATGCAAGGCGCGAAGCACAGCAATGCCTATAGGCATTGCGAGCATTCGCAACGCGGCAGCGCTCCCGTATCGCGTGGACAGCGCCGATCCGATTTCAGTGATTCAGTGGACTAGCATCGCGGGGTGAGTGCGACCGAGGACTTCGACGTCATTGTCATCGGCGCCGGCATCGCCGGCGCTTCGGTGGCGCACTTCCTGGCGCCGCACGCACGCGTGGCGATCGTCGAGCGCGAAGCCCAGCCGGGCTATCACAGCACCGGCCGCTCGGCGGCGGTGTTCGCGCCGAGCTACGGACCGGCGCAGGTGCGGGCCTTGACGCGGGCCAGCCGCGCCTTCTTCAACGCCATCCCAGGTGTGCTGAGCCCGCGCGGCTCGCTGTTTCCGGCGCGCAGCGATCAGGTCGATGCACTCGACGGCTTGCACCAACGCTTGCTGGACGAAGGCGCACGCAGTGTAAGACGGCTTGACCGACACGCGGCGCAGCAGATGGTGCCGGTGCTGCGCGACGAGGCCGTGGCGGCGGCGCTGCACGATGACGACGCCAGCGACATCGACGTGCACGCGCTGCACCAGCACTTCCTGCGCGGTGCGAAGGCGCACTGCGCCGAACTGCGCTGCGACGTCGAAGTGCAGTCGCTCGATTGCACGCAGGGCCGCTGGCATGTTCAGACTCGCACGGGCCGCCGGCGTGCACCGATCGTCGTCAACGCGGCAGGCGCATGGGCCGATGCGATCGGCACACTCGCCGGCGCACGGCCGCTCGGCCTGCAGCCCAGGCGCCGCAGCGCCTTCACCTTTGCGCCGCGGGCCGGTATCGATTGCCGCGGCTGGCCCTGCGTCGTCGGCATCGCCGAAGATTTCTACTTCAAGCCCGATGCCGACAGACTGCTCGGCTCGCCGGCCAACGCCGACGCCGTGCTGCCGCACGATGTCGTCGCCGAAGAGCTCGACATTGCCACCGGCATCGCACGTATCGAAGCGGCCACGTCGCTGACCATCCGGCGCCCGTTGCGCACCTGGGCCGGCTTGCGCAGCTTCGTGCCCGACGGCGAACTCGTCGGCGGCTTCGACGACGCACGACAGGGCTTCTTCTGGTGCTGCGGCCAGGGCGGCTACGGCATCCAGACCAGCGCGGCCATGGGCGCGGCATGCGCCGCACGGGTGCTCGGCCGCGAGCTGCCGCAACACATCGCCGATTGCGGACTCACGTTCGAGACACTTCGCTGCCGGCGTTGATCAGCCGCGCCGATCAACGACGTTCGAGCACGAAGGTCTGGCTCGTCGTCGGTTTGCGCCAGCGCGCGATCAGGTTGCGCGCGCAACTCCTGGCCGCCTCGCGCCACGAATCGGC
Organism: uncultured beta proteobacterium; assembly: GCA_963738605.1. Taxonomy (GTDB): domain Bacteria; phylum Pseudomonadota; class Gammaproteobacteria; order Burkholderiales; family Burkholderiaceae_C; genus CADEEN01. The sequence continues at coordinate 112,611 of CAVTXG010000005.1, read as the reverse complement.
CACCCACACCGGCGGCGGCACGATGGCGCGAAATCCGGCGCGCTCGGCAATGGCGCGCAGCGATGCCGGCGTGAAGCCGTTGATGTGGCCCAGCGGCGCAATCGCCAGGTAGTCGTCGAACGAGCGCAGGTCGGTGACATGCGTCGTGTCGGGCGTCTCGAGCACGAGCGCGGCGCCTGGCTTCATGAGCGCGGCAAGTTGCTCGAGCACGCCGCGCGGATCGGCCAGGTGCTCCAGCACCTCGAACAGCGTGGCCGCATCGAAGCCTTCGCCATGCGCGCCGTCCGCGCGCAGCGCCTGCAGCGACGGGTGGATATGCACGACGCCGTGCTCGCGCCGATCCGAAGCCCAGTCGATGCCGTGCGCTTCCATGCCGAGCGCGCGGCACAGCGCGACGAACTCGCCGTGGCCGCAGCCGAAGTCGAGCACTCGCGGCGCCGGTTGTGCCGCCAGCAGGCGCTGCAGGCGCAGCGCGTGATTGACGAAGTGACGGCCGCGCTGAACGAGTTCCTCGTGCGAGGAGGTTGCCTCGACGAAGGCGGCCATCGATTCCTGCGTCTCCCAGCGCGCGTACAGGCGCTGCATCCAGGTTGCATCGAGGATGCGCTGGTGAAAGCGCTGGCCGCAGCCGCGGCAGCACACATAACGCCAACGCTCGTGCACGAGGAAGGGCAAGGGATGCTCGCCCCAGGGTTGCGACGCGAGGATGCCGCGCAGCGGCTCGTCGGCGTAGCGGCCCTCGGACAAGGTGTCGAGCACGCCACCGCCGCAGGCGATGCAGCGCTCGCGGTCGATGAACACGGCCGCGCTCGCGTTCACTCCAGCCCCAGCGCCAGCCGCGCCTCGTACTCGCGGTCGAGCATCGACATCACGATCAACGAATCCCACCCATCCCCGGCACGCACGCTCTCGCGCAGGCGCCCTTCCTCGACGAAGCCTTCGCTCGAGTAGAGCGCATGGGCACGCGTGTTCAGCGCCTTGACGTCGAGCCAGAAGCGGTGCGCCTTGAGGTCGCGAAAGGCCATGCGCTTCAACAGCCGTACGCAGGCGCGCCCCAGCCCCTGGCCCTTGGGCTGCAGCACCATGCGCTTCAACTCGATGCTGCGGTTCGGATTGCGACAGCCCTGCACGATGACGAAGCCGGCACGCTCGCTGCGTTGCCCCGCCTCGGCGATGAAGTGGCGCGAATCCGGAAAGCGGATCGCGCCTTCGTGCTGCGTGCGTTCCCACGGCGTGATGAACGGCAGGTTCGCGGCGTCGCTCTCCGCCGACACCACCCAGTCGAGGTCCGACAACATCGTCGGCCGCAGGCGCGGGGGCATCATCGCTGCGGCGCTTTCATCGACACGACCGCCGTGGACTTGACCTAACATCTCATGATCATCGGCCGCACCAAGACGGAGCTCACACGTCCACCTCGACCGCGTCGCCGCGCAGCTCCATCAGTTCGCGCCGCGCCGCGGCTTCGCCCTTGCCCATCAGCTTGGTCAGCGCTTCGGTGGTGGCGGGCAGGCCGAGCGCTTCGAAGCTGACTTGCAGCAGGCGCCGCGTGTCCGGGTTGAGCGTGGTCTCCCACAACTGCTCGGCCGTCATCTCGCCCAGGCCCTTGAAGCGGCCGATGCTCCACGAGCCTTCGCGCGCGCCTTCCTTGCGCAGCTTGTCGAGCGTGGCTTCGAGTTCGCCGTCGTCCAGGGCGTAGATCTTCGCTGCCGGCTTCTTGCCGCGTGCCGGCGCATCGACGCGGTACAGCGGCGGCTTGGCCACATACACATGACCGCGCTCGATCAGCTTCGGGAAGTGACGGAAGAAGAGCGTCAGCAGCAGCACCTGGATGTGCGAGCCGTCGACGTCGGCGTCGGACAAGATGCACACCTTGCCGTACCTCAAACCACTGAAGTCGGGCTCATCGGCCGCACCATGCGGATCGACGCCGAGCGCCACCGCGATGTCGTGGATCTCGTTGTTGGCAAACAGCCGGTCGCGCTCGACCTCCCACGCATTCAGCACCTTCCCGCGCAGCGGCAGCACCGCCTGCGTCTCCTTGTTGCGGCCCATTTTGGCGCTGCCGCCGGCCGAGTCGCCTTCGACCAGGAAGACTTCGTTGAACTCGAGATCCCGGCTTTCGCAGTCGGTGAGCTTGCCGGGCAACACCGCCACGCCCGATCCCTTCTTCTTCTCCACCTTCTGCGATGCGCGCTGCCGCGTCTGCGCCTGCTTGATGACGAGCTCGGCGAGCTTCTTGCCATGCTCGACATGCTGGTTCAACCACAGCTCGAAGGCTGGCCGCGTGTAGTTGGAGACCAGCCGCAGCGCATCGCGCGAATTCAGCCGCTCCTTGGTCTGACCCTGGAACTGCGGGTCGAGTACTTTTGCGCTGAGCACGAACGACGCGCGCGAAAACACGTCGTCGGGCATCAGCTTCACGCCCTTGGGCAGCAGCGCATGCAGGTCGATGAAGCCTTTCACCGCGGCGAACAGGCCGTCCTTCAAACCCGCCTCGTGCGTGCCGCCGGCCACCGTGGGAATGAGGTTGACGTAGCTCTCGCGCAGCGTCGCGCCCTCTTCGCTGAAGGCCACGCACCAGGCAGCACCCTCGCCTTCGGCGTTGTTCTCGGCGTCGCCCTCTTCGGCGTAGTGCTCGCCTTCGAACAGCGGGATCAGTGCGTCGACCGGCAAGGCCTGCTGCAAGTAATCCGCGAGGCCGCCCTTGTACTGCCAGGTCTGCGTCTCCTTGCTCTTCTCGTGCGTCAGCGTCACTGTCACGCCCGGCATCAGCACCGCCTTGCTGCGCAGCAGGTGCATCAGCTCCTGCCGGGGCAACTCGGCGCTGTCGAAGTACTTCGCATCGGGCCAGACGCGCACGGAGGTGCCCTGCTTGCGGTCGCCGACGCCCGCCTTGCGCAGCGCGAGTTTCTCGACGACATCGCCGCCCGAGAACGCGATCGTCGCCACCTGCCCTTCGCGATGCACCGTCACCGCCAGCTTCTTGGCCAGCGCGTTGGTCACGCTCACGCCCACGCCATGCAGGCCGCCAGAAAAGCTGTAGGCCCCGCCCGCGCCCTTGTCGAACTTGCCGCCAGCGTGCAGCCGCGTGTAGACGATCTCGATCACCGAGACCTTTTCTTCAGGATGCAGACCGAACGGGATGCCGCGGCCGTCGTCCTCGACGCTGACCGAGCCATCGGCATGGACCGTGAGCGCGATGCGCTTGCCGAAACCGGCCAGCGCCTCATCGGCGGCGTTGTCGATCACCTCCTGGATCGTGTGCAGCGGGCTTTCGGTGCGCGTGTACATGCCCGGCCGCTGCTTGACGGGCTCGAGCCCCTTCAATACGCGGATCGAGTCTTCGGCGTAGCGCTGTGGTGTCTTGGTGGTCGGCATGGCGAAGATTCTAGGGACGCGGCCGGGCGTCAGTTCGCGCGCGACTACGACGCGAAGGGTCGGCCGACGCGCGAACGAAGTCTGGGACGAGAACGGCCAGCCGCAGCGCGACGACGAGGTGTTCGAGGACGGCTCGCGCAAGGCGCACGGCAAGGCGCCGTGACGCGGCGGTCGCCACAGCGCCTGCGGGGTTGCGGCGCTGCGGCTACAGTGCCGTCATGAACGTACCGTCCGCAGCAGCGCCTGCGCGCCTTTCGATGACGCAGGTGCTGATCTGCGGCGCCGCCATCGTCACCTTGAGCATGGGCATCCGCCACGGCTTCGGCCTGTGGCTGCAACCGATCACGATGGACCGCGGCTGGACGCGCGAGCACTTCGCCTTCGCCATCGCGGTGCAGAACATCGCGTGGGGCATCGCCGGCCTCTTCGCCGGCATGCTGGCCGATCGCTTCGGCGCCTTTCGCGTACTGCTGGCCGGCGGCGCGGTCTACGCACTCGGCCTGGTGACGATGGCGCTCGCCACGTCGCCGCTGACCTTCACCCTCACGGCCGGTGTGTTGCTGGGCATCGCGCAGGCCGGCACCACCTACGCCGTGATCTACGGTGTGATCGGCCGCAACATCGATGCCGACAAGCGCTCGTGGGCGATGGGCGTCACTGCCGCGGCCGGCTCCTTTGGCCAGTTCCTGATGGTGCCGGTGGAAAACGGATTGATCAGCGGCCTCGGCTGGCAAGGCGCCCTTTTTGCGCTCGCGGCGGCGGTGCTGCTGATCCTGCCGCTCGCGCTCGGCCTGCGCGAACGCACCCTGCACGCCGGCGGCACGCAGATGCAGCAGAGCCTGAGCGAAGCGCTGCACGAGGCCTTCGGCTATCGCAGCTTTCAGCTGCTGATGGCGGGCTACTTCGTCTGCGGTTTTCAGGTGGTGTTCATAGGCGTGCACCTGCCGAGCTACCTCAAGGACCACGGCATGACGCCGAACGTGGCGACAACGGCGCTGGCGCTGATCGGCCTGTTCAACGTCTTCGGCACCTATGCCGCCGGCGCGCTCGGCCAGCACTGGCCCAAGCGCTACCTGCTGGCATCGATCTACATCCTGCGCTCGGTGGCGATCGCGGCATTTCTGTGGCTGCCGCTGACGCCGTGGAGCGTGTACATCTTCTCCTCGGCGATGGGCCTGTTGTGGCTGTCGACCATACCGCCGACGAACGCGGTGGTGGCACAGATCTTCGGCGTGCGCTACCTGTCCACGCTCGGCGGCTTCATCTTCGTCAGCCACCAGATCGGCTCGTTCCTCGGCGCCTGGCTCGGCGGCAAGCTGTACGAGGCCAACGGCAACTACGACATCGTCTGGGGCACCTCGATCGCGCTCGGCGTGTTCGCAGCATTGATCAACCTGCCGGTGCGCGAGGATGCGATCGTACGCGCGCCGGCTGCCGCAGCGGCTGCGTGATGAAAACGGCGTCGCCTTCGCGTTGGGCCTGGCGCGTCGCGGCGATGGTGGCGCTCGGCGTCGTTTTCGCGTCCTACCTCCAGCCCGACATGGTGATGCAGCTGGCAGCCCAGGTCTGGGCCTGCTTCTGAGCGTGCACGGATCGATCGCGCCGTCGCCCTGGGTGCAGCGCTGGACACCGCTGATCCGCCGCGGCGGCACGGTGCTCGACGTGGCGTGCGGCAGCGGCCGACATCTGCGCTCGCTGTCGTCGCAAGGCTTTGCGCTCACGGGTGTCGATCGCGATGAAGCCGCGCTCGCGCCGCTGCGCGAGCGTGGTCGCATCGTCGTCGCCGACATCGAGAACGGGCCGTGGCCCTTGGCCGGTGAGAGCTTCGACGCGGTCATCGTCACGAACTACCTGTGGCGCCCGCTCTTGCCCGTGCTCGTCGCCAGCGTGGCCGAAGGCGGCGTGCTGATCTACGAAACCTTCGCGCTCGGCAACGAGACTTTCGGCAAGCCGTCGAACCCCGCCTTTCTGTTGCGGCCGGGTGAGTTGCTCGAAGCCTGCGCTGCACTGCACGTCGTCGCCTACGAAGACGGCGTGCTCGACGCGCCGCTGCGGCGCGTGCAGCGCATCGCCGCGCGCTGCGCGCCCGCAGAATTCGCCCCGCTAGAATCGCGGCCATGAATCCGATCACCGGCAGCTTGGTGGCACTCGTCACGCCGATGCACGACGACGGCAGCGTCGATTTCGATGCGCTGCGCCGCCTCATCGACTGGCACGTGGCCGAAGGCACGGCGTGCATCGTGGCCGTGGGCACCACCGGCGAATCGCCGACGGTGAACGTTGCGGAGCACTGCGAAGTGATCCGCGTCGCCGTCGAGCATGCCAAGGGCCGCATCCCGATCATGGCCGGCGCCGGCGGCAACTCGACCACCGAAGCGATCGAGCTGACGCGCTTCGCCAGGACGGCCGGCGCAGACTGCACCTTGCAGGTCGTGCCGTACTACAACAAGCCGACGCAGGAAGGCCTGTACCGCCACTTCAAGACCATCGCCGAAAGCGTCGATCTGCCGGTGGTGCTCTACAACGTGCCCGGCCGCACCGTGGCCGATCTGCAGCACGAGACGGTGCTGCGCCTGGCGCAGGTGCCGGGCATCGTCGGCATCAAGGAAGCCACCGGCAACATCGACCGCGCCGCCTGGCTGATCAAGCAGGCGCCCAAAGGCTTTTCGATCTACTCCGGTGATGACCAGACCGCCATCGGACTGATGCTGCTCGGCGGTCACGGCAACATCAGCGTCACCGCCAACGTCATGCCGCGCGCCATGGCCGAGCTCTGCGCCGCGGCCATGGCCGGCGACGGCAGACGCGCCGCTGCGATCCACCTGAAGCTGCTGGCGCTGCACCGCCAGCTGTTTGCCGAAGCCAATCCGATTCCTGTGAAATGGGCGCTCGCGCGCATGGGCAAGATCGGCCCGGCGCTGCGCCTGCCGCTGGTGACGCTCTCCGATGCGCACCAGGCGCCGCTCGAAGCGGCGCTGCGCGAAGCCGGCGCACTCCCGAACTGACGACAACCATTGCCGCGCCGCCTGCGTTGCTTGCCCTGCACTCCTTTGCCCGGCCGCGCCGCGCGGCTTCGATCCTGAAATGAAAAGCTCCCTGCCCCTGACCCTGGCGCTCGCACCGGCCCTTGCTTTGGTGCTCTGCGGCTGCTCGTCCATCGAGAACTTCCTGCAAGGCGACAAGGTCGACTACCGCAGCCAGTCGACCAAGACCGCGCCGCTCGAAGTGCCGCCCGACCTGACACAACTGCAGCGCGACGGGCGTTATGCGCCGGCGGCCGCGGGGAGCGTCAGCGCCAGCACCTATCAGGCCGGCGGCGCGACGCCGGCCGCGGTGCAGGCCGTCGGGGTGGCGCCGAACACGCTCGGCGAGATGCGCGTCGTGCGCGAAGGCAATCAGCGTTGGCTGGTGGTGCCGATGAGCGCCGAGCAACTCTGGCCGCAACTGCGCGAGTTCTGGACCGAGCGCGGCTTCAACCTCGTCATCGACAACGCGCAGGCCGGCGTGATGGAAACCGACTGGGCCGAGAACCGCGCCAAGCTGCCGCAGGACATCGTGCGCCGCACGGTCGGTCGCGTCTTCGACGGCCTGTACGACACCGGCGAGCGCGACCGCTTCCGCACCCGCGTCGAGCGCAGCGGCGACAAGAGCGAGGTCTACATCAGCCACCGCGGGATGGTCGAAGACTACGTCGGCGACCGACGCGAGCCCACCACGGCCTGGGGCCCGCGGCCGAGCGACCCCGGACTCGAAGCCGAGTTCCTGACGCGGCTGATGGTCAAGCTCGGCACCAAGGAAGCCGCGGCCAAGGAAACCGTGGCCAAGGCGGTGACGACAACCTCGACGACGCCGGCGCGTGCTCGCGCCGTCAGCGGCCAGCCGGCGCTGCAAGTCGATGAAGGCTTCGACCGCGCCTGGCGTCGCGTCGGCCTCGCACTCGATCGCGGCGGCTTCACCGTCGAAGACCGCGACCGCGCCGGCGGCCTGTACTTCGTGCGCTATGTCGATCCGGCCAAGGCCGCGACCAACACCGAGCCGGGCTTCTTCGCCAAGCTGTTCAGCTTCGGCAAGTCCGACGCTGCGGCACCGGTGCGCTATCGCATCGCCGTCAAGGGCGAAGGCGAGCGCACCAGCGTCACGGTGCAGAACTCGCAGGGGACACCCGAGGCCAGCGATGTCGGCCAGCGCATCGTCGCGCTGCTCGTCAACGACCTGAAATAGGTCGCCGCGCTGCTGCGCTTCACCAGCCTGGCCAGCGGCAGCAGCGGCAACGCCACGCTGATCGAAGCCAGCGACGGCGAGCGCACGACGCGCCTCCTGGTCGATTGCGGCATCACCCTGCGGCGCCTCTCCACCGCGTTGGCACGGCGCGGCTGCACGCCGCAGCAACTCGACGCCGTGTTCGTCACGCACGAGCACGGCGACCATCTCGGCAGCGGCGTCTTCGCGCTGCAACGCCGTCACGGCACGCCGGTGTGGGCCAGCCGCGGCACGGCGCAGGCCGCCGCCGAGCGCGCCGGGCCGGCGATGCACATTGCATCCGACGGCACGGCGTTGTCCATCGGTGCCTTGAGCGTGCTGCCGTTCGCGGTGCCGCACGATGCGGCCGAGCCGCTGCAGCTGGTGTGCTGCGCCGGTGACGCGCGACTGGGCATCGTCACCGACCTGGGCGAGCCCGATGATGCCGTGCTGCGCGCGCTGCAAGGCTGCGATGCGCTGCTGCTCGAGTGCAACCACGACCGCACGATGTTGAGCGCTGGCCCGTACCCGGCGTGGCTGAAGCGCCGCATCGGCGGCGCACGCGGTCATCTCGCCAACGACCAGTCGGCCGCGCTGCTGGCCGCGTGCCGCCACGACGGCCTGCGCCATGTTGTCGCGGCGCACTTGAGCCGCCCCAACAATGCGCCGGCGCTGGCCCTGGCGGCGCTGCGCAGCGCGCTGCCTGCAGCCTCACCGGCGCTGCATGTCGCCGATGGCGATCACGGCAGCGCCTGGATCGGCGTCGGCTGACGAACAGCAAACGCAAGAAAAGACAAAGCCGCCCCGAGAGGCGGCTTTGTTCGGTGCGAGTGATCCGAAGCGGATTACTTCTTGACGGCGTCTGCCGCCTTGTTGGCAGCGTCCTTGGCAGCCTCGACAGCCTTGCCGGCGGCGTCCTTGGCAGCCGTCGCGGCGGCGTCAGCAGCACCGGCCGCGGCCGATGCGGCACCAGCGGCGGCATTGGTGGCGGCGGTGGTGGCGCCAGTCACGGCGGCCGAAGCGGCAGCGGCCACGGGCGCGGTGGCTTGCTTGGCGGCTTCGACAGCCTTGGCAGCCGGAGCGGCCATTTCTTCTTTCTTGCCGCAAGCGGCCAGGGCGACGGCGGCCACGAGAGTGGCCATCAGGAGCGACTTGTTCATGAGCAGAGTTCCTTGCATGAGTCCAAAACGATTCGGTGATCCATCAAGGCCGTGACTCAAGAGGTCACTTGGCCTAGCCCGCGATTATATGCCGGGCGCGGGTTCTCCCTAGAGACCGAGTGTGTTGGCCGCGAATCCGGGCGCCGAGCGTTGCAGCAATACGTCAACGACCTCGCGCCAATCGGCCACCTCCTTGTCGTCGCTCAAGGCGTGTCCGCGCCAACGCAAGCGATCGGCCAGCGTCAGGCTGGCCGGCCCGCACAACAGGAGCGTCGGCACCTGCGAAGGTTCGACTTCGGTGGTGAAGGCCTCGACCACATGCGCGAATGTGCCGCGCCATGTCGTGAACCGCGAAAAACGGCGAGCCATCGTGTCGAAGCGTGTCGCCACCATGATCAAGCGGCGCTGCGGCAGGCGTGCCCAGACCTTGAGCATGTCGAGCAAGGCAGCGTCGTCGAGCGGCCAGGTCTCGAAATCGGGATCGACCAGGCACAGCTCGCGTTCGCGCGTGCGCAGTGCGTGCGCCAGGCAATGCTGCAAGGCCAGCGTGAAGTCTCTGCGGCCGTCGATCGCGGCGCCGCGAGCGGGGGCATCGTCATGCATCGCATCCATCGGTACGGGCATCGTCGTCGGGTTGAACCTGCAGCCATCCGGCCGCCAGCCATTGTGCAATCTGCGCGCGCGCCGCGGGGCTGAAGCGCTGCAACTCGTCGGCCGAAAGTCGCCGCGCATCCGCCAGACGCTTGACCAGCACGGCGTCACGCCCACCGATGGCCAGCGACTCGCCGTTGATGAAGACCTCGCGCTCGACGTAGGCCATGCGCGTGCGGCGGTCGAGCGCGATGCCGTGAGCAGCGCGCAGCACCGACCTTTGCGTGCCGTCGAACCAGACCTGTACCTTGGGCTCGGTCACCCACTCGCCCAGCGCGCGCTCGACGGCGCCGGGCTGCGCCAGCGCATGAGCGAGCGCGGCGCGGGCGAAGCCGATCAGCGCCGGCGGCAGCGCCGCGGGATGCAGCGTCGGTGCGCGCGGCTCGTCGCGGTAGCGCGGCGAAGGCGCCTCGTCGCCGTTCTCGTCGAGTCGAACGAGCAGCGCATGCGCCAGCTCGTCGCGCATCGGCGCGCGAAAGCCGATCGACGCCGTCATGCAGTCGCCACCGACCGCCACGCCCTCGTGCGCCCAACCCGGCGGCAGGTACAGCATGTCGCCGGCTTCGAGCACCCGCGACTGCGCAGCGCGGCAGACGCGCCAACATCTTCAGCGGCACGTCGTCGCGCCACTGCGGCCGCGCACACGGGCCGAAGCGCCAGCGCCGGCGGCCCTTGATCTGCAGCAGGAACACGTCGTAGGCGTCGATGTGCGGGCCGACGCCGCCGCCGTCGCTGGCGTACGAAAGCATCAGGTCATCCAGGCGCGCGTCGGGCACGAAGCGAAAACGCGAGAGCAGCTGGTGCGCGGCTTGCACATGCAGATCGAGTCCCTGCACCAGCAGCGTCCATGCAGGCGCGCGCAACGCCGGCAGGCGCAGCAACGGCCCGCGCCGCAACGACCAGCGCTGCCCTTTGCACACCACGAGGCGCGACTCGACATCGTCGCGCGCGGCCAGCGCGAAGAGTTCGCTGCGCGCGATCAGCGGCGCGCCGCCCGGCAGCGCCTGGCGCACGAGCAGCGGCTTCTTCTGCCAATGGCGCCGCATGAACTGCGTCGGCGTGAGGTCGCCGAGCAAGTGCGAGGGCCGATCGATGTGCGTCGTCATCGCGGCATTGTCGCTGTGCGATCATGGCGTGATGCAGATTCACAAGCCCTGCGTCGTCGCGCTGACCTGGCAACTCGCCGATGCGCAAGGCCAGGAGATCGACCAGCTGACCGAGCCGGTGGAGTTCTTCCACGGCGGCGACGACCTGCTGCCCAAGGTCGAAGAGGCGATCGAGGGTCAGTCGCCCGGCTTCGAGACGCATCTGCACCTCGAACCCGAACATGCTTTCGGCGACTACGACGCGGAGCTGGTGTGCTTCGAGGACCGCGCGCTCTTTCCCGAAGCGCTCGAGCCCGGCATGCGCTTCGAGGGCCTGCCCGAGGGCGCGGCCACGCCCGACATGCCGGCCGATGCGATCTACACCGTGACCGAGGTCTATCCGACGCATGTCGTGCTCGACGCCAACCACCCGCTCGCCGGCATGGCCCTGCGCCTGCATTTGCGTGTGCTCGATGTGCGCGCAGCCAGCGCCGAAGAGATCGAGGCCGGCAGCGTCGGCAGCAGCGACAACAACGGCTTCGACGTGCAGGTGCTGATGGCACCGCCCGAGCGCTTGCAATAGCGCTCTCAATACCGCGTGCTCGCCTGCAATAGCGCTCTCAATGCCGCGTGCTCGCTTGCAATAGCGCTCTCAATACCGCGTGCTCGCCTGCAGTAGTTTTCCGTTCGCGTCTCAGCGCTTGCCGGTCGAACCGAAGCCGCCCTCGCCGCGCGACGAAGCATCGAACGCATCGACGCGCCGAAACGCCGCCTGCACCACCGGCACGATCACCATCTGCGCGATGCGCTCCATCGGTTCGACCGTGAACGCGGCAGCACCGCGGTTCCAGCAACTCACCATCAACGGCCCCTGGTAGTCGCTGTCGATCAGGCCGACCAGGTTGCCGAGAACGATGCCGTGCTTGTGGCCCAGGCCCGAGCGCGGCAGCAGCATCGCGCACAGGTTCGGGTCACCGATGTGGATCGACAGACCTGTAGGTATCAGCTGCGCCTGGCCTGGCGCGAGCACGAGCGGCGCATCCAGGCAGGCGCGCAGATCCAGGCCGGCGCTGCCGGGCGTGGCGTAGGCGGGCAAGTGCTCGGCCATGCGCGCATCGAGCACGCGAACATCGATCACCCGATCGCCCTGAGCTTGTCGAAGGTTGACGCTCACGCGATCCGCCCTGCGATCTCAGCGATCAACTGCCGCGCCAGCGTCAGCTTGTCGGCATGCGGCAGCGCGCGCGTGCCGACGCCATCCACCAGCAACAGCGCGTTGTGGTCCTGGCCGAAAGTCGCAGGGCCGAGGTTGCCGACGATCAGCGGCACCTGCTTCTTCACCAGCTTGGCGCGCGCATGCTGCTCGACGTCCTGGCTCTCCGCCGCGAAGCCGACGCAGTAGGGGCGCTTGGACAATGTCGCCAGGGCAGCGACCGCCGCGAGGATGTCGGGGTTCTCGGCGAGCGCGAAGGTCGGCGCACCCTGCCCCGCCACCTTCTTGATCTTGTGCTCGGCGGCGTCGACGGGGCGCCAGTCGGCCACCGCCGCAGTTGCGATGAACACGTCGTGCGATGGCGCGGCCGGCAGCACGGCGTCGTGCATCTGACGCGCGCTCTTCACATCGATGCGCGTCACGCCCGCAGGCGTGGGCAGCGCCACCGGCCCAGCCACCAGCGTGACGCGCGCCCCGGCCTCGGCCGCGGCGCGCGCGATCGCAAAGCCCATCTTGCCGCTCGACAGGTTGGTGATGCCGCGCACCGGATCGATGGCTTCGTAGGTCGGCCCGGCGGTGACGAGCACCGAACGGCCGCGCAGCAGCTTGGGCTGGAAGAACGCGATGACCGCATCGCGCAGTTCGATCGCCTCGAGCATGCGGCCGTCGCCGACTTCGCCGCAGGCCTGGTCGCCGGCCGCGGGGCCGAGCACGACGGCGCCGTCGGCCGCGATCTGCGCGACGTTCCTCTGCGTCGCCGGATGCGCCCACATCTCGCGGTTCATTGCCGGCGCCACCAGCAGCGGGCAGCGATCGATCGGCCGCGCCACGCACAGCAGGCTCAGCAGATCGTCGGCGCGGCCGTGCGCCAGCTTGGCGATGAAGTCGGCCGACGCCGGCGCGATCAACACCGCATCCGCCTCGCGCGTCAGGTTGATGTGCGCCATCGCGTTGTCGGGCCGCGCATCCCACTGGCTGCTGAACACGGGTCGGTTCGAGAGTGCCTGCATCGTCGCCGCGGTGATGAAATGCTCGGCACCTTCGGTCATCACCACCTGCACGCTGGCGCCTGCACGGATCAGCTCGCGCGTCAGCTCGGCCGCCTTGTAGCAGGCGATACCGCCGGTCAGGCCGAGCACGAGATGCTTGCCTTGCAGTTCCGAGAGAGCGGGGGCGGCCGACATGGCGTGCACTCTAAAGCATGCCGCCGCCGCCACGGCCGCGACAATCGCGCCATGTCCGCGCCGCTGCTGATGCTGTGCTCCTCGCTGCTGTTCGCGGTGATGGGCGTGTGCGTCAAGTTCGCGGCCGCGCAGTACAGCGCCGGCGAAATGGTCTTCTACCGCTCGATCGTCGGTGCGCTCGTCATGCTCGGCCTGACGCGCTGGCGCGGCGCGGCGCTGGCGACCGCCGTGCCGGCGATGCACTTCTGGCGCAGCGCCAGCGGCGTGATTGCGCTGCTGCTGTGGTTCCATGCGATCAGCGGCCTGCCGCTGGCCACGGCCATGACGCTCAACTACATGTCTTCCGTGTGGATGGCGCTGTTCCTGATCGGCGGCAGCGTGCTGATCAGGCAACCTCCGCGCCGTTGGCGCTCCGGTGTGAGCGCTTTGGAGCGGCCACGCGCGCTCAACGGCGCGGGCCGGATCGATGGCCGCCTCTTCGCCGCGGTGCTCGCCGGCTTCAGCGGTGTCGCGCTGGTGCTGCGGCCCACCGTCGATCAGCAGCAGGCCTGGCATGGCGTCACGGGCCTGCTCTCGGGCATGCTGGCGGCGATGGCGTATCTGCAAGTCACCGCCCTCGGCCGCGCCGGCGAGCCCGAAGAGCGCATCGTCTTCTACTTCTCGATCGGCGGCCTCGTCGTCGGCGCGGCCTGGATGCTGTGGCATGGCGCGAATGCGCACACGCCGCGCGGCCTGGCACTGCTGCTGGCCATCGGCGTGCTGGCGACCGTGGCGCAGACGATGATGACGCGCGCGTACCGCATCGGCCGCACTCTCGTCAACGCCAGCCTGCAGTACCTGGGCATCGTCTTCTCCTTCGCCTTCGGCGTGCTGTTGTTCCATGATGCGGTGACCGCGAGCGCGCTCGCCGGTATCGTCTTGATCATCGCTGCGGGCATGTACGCCACCCTGCTGCGCACGCGCCAGCAACCCGACGCTGCGCCCTCTCCTCCCCCGAACGAAACATGAAGACCCTGATCACCGCCACCGAGCTGATGCAGCAACTGACCGGCGCGCATCCGCCGCTGCTGCTCGATTGCGGCTTCGATTTGTCCGACACCGAAGCGGGCCATCGCGCCTGGCAGCAAGCGCACCTGCCCGGCGCGCACTACCTGCACCTGGACGCCGATCTGTCCGGGGCGAAGACGGGCACGAACGGCCGCCATCCGCTGCCTGAGCGCAAGACGCTGGCGGCAAAGCTCGGTGCGCTCGGCATCGGCGCGACCACGCCTGTCGTCGCCTACGACGCGCAGGGCGGGCCGTATGCGGCGCGCGCCTGGTGGCTGCTGCTGTGGCTCGGCCATGAGGATGTGGCGCTGCTCGACGGTGGCGTCGCTGCCTGGCGCGCGGCCGGCGGTGCGCTCGACGGCGACGCACCGCCGCTTCCGGCATCGACCGAGCCGTATCCGCTGCGCGCCGGCGCCGCGCCGACACTCGAGGCGGCTGCCGTGCGGGCGTCGCTCGGCCGCAGCAACCTGGTCGATGCGCGCGCGCCCGAGCGCTTTCGCGGCGACGTCGAACCGCTCGACCGCGCGGCGGGGCACATCCCCGGTGCGCGCAACCGCTTCTTCAAGGACAACCTCGGCGCCGACGGCCGCTTCAAGAGCGCTGCCGCGCTGCGCGACGAATGGCAGCCGCTGGCCGCGCCCGGCGCACTCGTTCACTACTGCGGCTCGGGCGTGACCGCTTGCCACAACCTGCTGGCCGCGGCGCACGCCGGGCTCGGTTTGGGCACGCTGTATGCCGGATCCTGGAGCGAATGGTCGAGCGATCCGGCGCTGCCGCAGGCCCGGGGCTGAGCGACTGACGTTTGACTTGACGCAAGGTCGGCGTACTCTGCGCACTGCACAGTCGTCGCGTGCCACTCCAAGGAGGCCCCATGTTCAAGCGCATCCTCGTTCCCACCGACGGTTCGGACATCACCAGCAAGGCCGTCAGCACTGCCGTCGATCTGGCCCGCGCCGGCGGCGGCCAGCTCTTCACCATCAGCGTCAAGGAGCCCTTCCCCTACAGCGCCATCTCGGAGATGCAGCCGGTGCCGCCGCAGGAGTTCTACGACGCGCAGGAGCGCATCGCCGCCGGGCGCGTCAAGGCCGTGGCCGATGCGGCGCAGGCCGCAGGCCTGGCCTGCAACGCGCACACCGTCGAAGCGCTGCACCCCTGGGAAGCGATCCTCGACCATGCCAAGGCCCAGCAATGCGACCTGATCGTGATGGCCTCGCACGGCCGCCGCGGCGTGGCCGCGCTCTTGCTGGGCAGTGAAACGCAGCGCGTGCTGCTGCACAGCCAGCTGCCGGTCTTGATCGTCAAGTGATGCCGGCCGCGGCGTAGCCGGACGCAACGCCTGCTCGTGCGTCCGAGCCCGCGCAATCGGGCTCGAGGCAGTTCGTTCTAGTGAAGGAACTGCCGCGCGAGCAGCACCACTGCCAAGCCCGCGACGATCCAGCCGATCTGCGCCAGCGTTTCTTTCAGCGGCAGGCGCCGCTGCAACTGCGGCAGCAGGTCGGCGACGGCGACGTAGATGAAACTGCTCGCCGCCACCACCAGCAGGTAGGGGAACAAGTCTTCCCACGGCCCGACGACGAAGTAGCCGACGACACCACCCGCCACCGCCGCCATGCCCGACAGCGCGTTGTAGGCCAGCGCGCGTGCGCGTGACAGCCCCGCGTTGAGCAGCACGATGTAGTCGCCGACCTCCTGCGGAATCTCGTGCGCGATAACCGCCGCGGCGGTGACCACGCCCAACTGCGTGTCGGCAAGAAATGCCGCGGCGATGATGACGCCGTCGCAGAAGTTGTGGATGCTGTCGCCCACCAGCACGCTCCAGCCGCCGCGCCCGGCCTGCTCGGCGTCGAAGCCGTGGTGATGGTGGTGGTGCGGATCGTCGCCTTCGTGGTGATGGCCGTGTCGATACAGCTCGGCCTTCTCCAGCAGGAAGAAGAACAGCAGCCCCGCCAACAGCGTGGCGAAGAGCGCGTGCGCCCCGGCGCTGCTCTCGAAGGCTTCGGGCAGCACGTGCAGCAGCGCCGTGCCCAGCAGCACGCCCACCGACAGGCTGACCAGGCTCTTGACGATGCGGCCGAGCACATGCACCGTCAGGCTGGCCGCGGCGAGCACCGAGAGCAGGCCGCCGGCGAGCGTGGCCAGGACGATGTAGAGCAGCGTCACGTCGAGCGACAGTCCGTCACGCCACGCCCTGGCTCTTGAACCAGTCGAGGCAGCGCTTCCAGCCGTCGTCGGCCGCTTCCTTGCGATAGCTCGGCCGATAGTCGGCGTGGAAGGCATGCGGCGCGTCGGGATAGACGACGAAGCTACTGTGCTTGGCCTTGTCGTTGCCAACCGCCAACGCGGCCTTCATGCGCTCGACATCCGTCAGCGGTATGCCCGTGTCTTGCCCGCCGTACAAGCCGAGCACCGGCGCGTACAGCGCAGCAGCCACATCCACCGGATGCTTCGGCTGCAGCGCACTGGCCGCACCGACGACACGCCCGTACCAGGCCACGCCCGCCTTCACGCGCGGGTTGTGCGCGCTGTACAGCCAGGTGATGCGCCCGCCCCAGCAAAAGCCGGTGACCGCGAGCTTGCTCGTGTCGCCGCCGTTGGCCTGCGCCCAATTCACACATGCATCGAGGTCGGCCATCACCTGTGCGTCGGGCACCTTGCTGACGACCTCCTCCACCAGCTTGGCGATCTCGCCGTAGCTGCCGGCATCGCCCTGGCGCACGAAGGGTTCGGGCGCGATCGCGAGGTAGCCGAGTCGCGCAAAGCGCCGCGCCACATCGGCGATGTGTTCGTGCACGCCGAAGATCTCGCTGACCACCAGCACCACCGGCAGCTGGCTCTTGCCCGCGGGCATCGCGCGGTAAGCCGGCAGCTTGAAGTCGCCGACGGGGATGGTGACCTCGCTCACCACGAGGCCGGCGCTGTCGGTCTTGACCTGCGTCTGCGCCTCGATCGGCAGCACCGCGGCGGCGAATCCCGCGCCGACGCTGGTGCGCGCGAACTCGCGGCGGCTGACGGGGCGGCGGGCAATCGTGTCGGACTCGAAACTCATGAGGACTCCTCGGGGCACAAGGCCGGGGATTCTAAGAAGCAAAGCACAATGCCGCGTGGCCGCCCCTGCCGTACCGCCCTGAAGCCGACACGCCGCTGGCCGCGATCGACATCGGCTCGAACAGTTTTCGCGTCGAGATCGCGCGCCTCGTTCGCGGCCGCTACGTGCGCATCGAATACGTCAAGGAAACGGTGCGCCTGGGCGCCGGCCTCGACGCCAACGGCCTGTTGAGCGACGAAGCCGCCGAGCGCGGCCTGGCCTGCCTGCGCCGCTTCGCTGCCAAGCTCGAAGGCGTTGCCGCGCCGCATGTGCGCGCGGTGGCAACGCAGACGCTGCGCGAAGCGAAGAACCGCGACGCCTTCCTGCTGCGCGCGCAGGCTGCGCTCGGTCATCCGATCGAAGTCATCTCCGGCCGCGAAGAAGCGCGCCTGATCTACGCCGGCGTCGCGCATCTGCAGCCGAGCGAGCGCACGCGCCTGGTCATCGACATCGGTGGCCGTTCCACCGAGATGATCCTGGGCCGGCGCGACGAACCGATCAGGGCCGAGTCGTTCGCGGTGGGCAGCGTCAGCCTGTCGCTGCGCTTCTTCGGCGACGGCGTGCTCAACGCCAAGGCCTTTCGCGCGGCGCAGGTGGCCGCCGGCGCCGAACTCGAAGAAGCGCTGCAGCCGTTCGCGCCGCAGCACTGGGAAGAGGCGCTCGGCTCGTCGGGCACCGCCGGCGCGGTGTCGCAACTGCTGGTCGCACTCGGTCATCAAGACGGCGTCATCACCCCGGCGCGACTGCGCACGCTGATCGAGCACTGCGTCGAGGCCGGCCACATCGACCGCGTCGAGTTGCCCGGGCTGAAGGCCGAGCGCCGGCCGGTGATCGCCGGCGGCTTGGCGCTGCTCTATACCTTCGCCGCTCAGTTCGGCATCGACCGCCTCCTGCCGGCACGCGGCGCGCTGCGCCAGGGCGTGATCGTCGAGCTCGCCGAACGTCTGGCCGCACAACGCCGCGGTGATGGCGCTGCACCGCACGGCGACCGGCGCAACACCACCGTGAGCGACATCCAGCGCCGCTTCGAGGCCGACGCCGCCCACGGCGCACGCGTGCGCAGCGTCGCGCTGACGCTGTTCGAAGACCTCGCCGGCGACGACACGGATTCACAAGACGCTGCACGCGAGCTCGGCTGGGCCGCCGAGCTGCACGAGATCGGCCTGGCCGTTTCGCACCACGACCACCACCGCCACAGCGCCTACCTGCTGGCCCACCTCGACGCGCCCGCCTTCTCGCAGACCGAACAACGCAAGCTCGCAGCGATCGTGCTCGGCCAGCGCGGCGGCCTGCGCAAGATCGAAGCGCAGCTCGTCGACGGGCGCTTCGTGCAGCAGGTGCTGGCGCTGCGCCTGGCCGTCATCAAATGCCATGCGCGCACGGCGGTCGACCCACGGGCGCTGCGCCTCGCAGCCGACGGCCGCCAACGCGTGCGCCTGTCGTTCAGCAGCGAGTGGGCCGCGCTGCATCCGCGCGCGCTCTATCTGCTGCAGGAAGAGGCGCAGGCCTGGGAGCGCAACGGGGTGATCAAGCTGGTGCTGGACGGTTCGGACTGGGAATAGCGCCGTCGAGTGAACCAAACTACGGGCCCGCGGATCAACAAGGCGCCATGTCCCATGCTGCAAGGATTGCCGCCGCTGTCGCGCTCCTGTCGTGCCTGCCCATCCACGCCGAGTCGCTGCGCTGCCCTGGCGGCAGCGTCGCCGAAGGCGACTCGCGCGTCGCCGTGATCTTCAAGTGCGGCCAGCCGCTGCTCAAGGACAGCTTCTGCGCGCCGGTGTACTACAGCAACTCGCCGCACCTCGTGCCCGAACCGATCGCCAACGCGCTCGTGCCGTGCCAACTCAGCGACGAGTGGCTCTACGACCGTGGCCCCGGCAACCTCGTCGCGACGGTGCGCTTTCGCTCGGGCACGGTGTCGTCGATCAGGTATGGGCGGGTGCCGCGCTGAGGTTGTCGCGGATGCTCAGGGTTGATGCGCCGGCATGTACCGCGCAATGCTGTCGATGGCCCGGCGCACGTACTCTTCCTTCTCGCCCACCGGCGCGACGTAGTGCAGCGCGGCGCGCGCCGCCTCTTCGCCCTCGGATCGCGCAATGATCCAGGCGGCGACGTACTGCGATGCGAAACAGCCGCCGGCAGTGGCGACGTTGCCGGCGGCGAAGAACGGTTGATTCAAGACTTCGACGCCGGCTTCCTGCACCCAGGGCTTGGTCGTGAGATCGGTGCAGGCGGCAACGCCTTCGAGCAGGCCGAGCTTGGCGAGGATCAGCGCGCCCGAGCACTGTGCGGCGATGAGTTGTCGCGCAGGGTCGAGCTGCAGCGCCGACATGAGAGCCGCATCGCCGACGATGTCGCGCGTCTTGATGCCGCTGCCGACGATCACTGCGTCCGCGGTGCGCGCTTCGTGCAAGCGCGACTGCGCATGCACGACCACGCCGTTCATCGACGTCACCACGGGCTCGGGGCAGCACAGCGTCACCCGCCAGCCCGGCTTCTTGACGCGGTTGAGAACGCCCAGCGCAATCAGCGAATCGAGTTCGTTGAAGCCCTGGAAGGTGAGGATGGCGATGTGCATGCGTCGATTGTGATGGCGCTCAGACGATCAGCAGCGCGCGAAAGTCGTTGACGTTGGTGAAGGTCGGCCCGGTGATCACCAGGTCGCCGAGCGGCGCGAAGAAGTTGTAGGCGTCGTTGCCGTCGAGCAACGCGGCGCGCGCCGAGCGCCCAGCGCCGCGGCGCGGGCCAGCGTGTCGGGCGTGACGATCGCGCCGGCGTTGTCTTCGATGCCGTCGATGCCGTCGGTGTCGGCCGCGAGCACATGCACGCCCGGCTCGCCCTGCAACGCGAGTGCGCAGCCGAGCAGGAACTCGCTGGCCCTTCCGCCTCGTCCGCCTTTTTGCTTCACCGTCACCGTGGTCTCGCCACCCGACAGGATCACGCAGGGCTTGCGAAACGGCGCAGCGCGCCGCGCCACCGCTCGCGCCAGCGCCGCATGCACGCCACCGACGACGCGCGACTCGCCTTCGATCTCGTCGGACAGCACATGCGCCTCGATGCCGGCGCTGCGCGCCAACGCCGCTGCGGCATCGAGGCTCTGCTGCGGCGTGGCCATCATGCGCACCGTGTTGCCGCGCGAAACGCGCATCGCCCGGCTTGGGCGTCTCGAAGGCGCCGCTCTCCAAGCCCGCGCGCGCCGCCGCCGGCAGCTCGATGCCGTAGCGGTCGACGATCGCCAGCGCATCGGCGCAGGTGGTCGCGTCGGGCAGCGTCGGGCCGCTGGCGATGACCTCCGGCGTGTCGCCGGGCACGTCGGAGATCAGCAGCGTCAGCACGCGCGCCGGTGCGCAGGCCGCGGCCAGGCGCCCGCCCTTGATCGCCGACAGGTGCTTGCGCACGCAGTTCATGTCGTCGATGGCCGCGCCGCTGACCGAGCAGCGCGCGGTTGATCGGCTGCTTGTCGGCGAAGCTCATGCCCGCGGCAGGCAACGACAGCAGCGCCGAGCCGCCGCCTGACACCAGCGCGATGACCAGATCGTCCGCGGACAGACCCTGCACGCGCCCCGAGCATCTCGCTGCGCACCGCGCAGGCCGGCTTCGTCGGGCACCGGGTGCGAGGCCTCGCGCAGCTCGATGCGGCCGGGCCGCTTTGCATACGCCGGCGGCGTGTGGTGATAGCGCGTCAGCACCAGCCCTTCGAGCGGCGCGTCGGCCGGCCAGAGCGCATCGAGCGCGGCCACCATCGCGCCGCTGGCCTTGCCGCCGCCGATGACCACGCGTGCGGCCCAGGTCGGCGGCTGCGGCAGGTAGGCCGCCCATCACCACGCGCCGGCTGCGCGGCGGCCGACGGCGGCGTCGTAGAGGGCGCGCAGGAAGGCGCGGGGATCGGTGTGGGGCGAGGGCGGCGGTTTCATCATGGCACGTGTGGCCATGGCGGCACGGCGTCAACCGGTCCGCAGCCTGCTCGTCCTGCTCGTCCTGCCAGAGGCTTTCGATGCGCGCCACGTCCCAATCGGCACGCGACTCGCGGCCGACGATGCGGTCGCGGCTGCGCGCCAGGTCCAGGCGCTCGGGGCTCATCGGCAGCTGCGATTGCGTCGAGAAAAAGACGCGCACCAGCGGCGTCGTCAACGACCTGCGGGTTCTGCTCCACCACCACCGCCAGGCGCCCCGAGGCCAGCCGCACCAGTGACCCGGTCGGGTAGATGCCCAGGCTGCGCACGAAGGCCGAGAACACGGTGGCATCGAAGTGGCCCTGCCAGCTCGCCATGCGCGCGATCGACTCGGCCGGGTCCCAACCCGCCTTGTACGGCCGGTTGGAGGTGATGGCGTCGTAGACGTCGCAGACCGCACCCATGCGCGCGATCAGCGTCAGCGGCTCGCCCGAGAGCCGGTGCGGATAGCCGCTGCCGTCGATCTTCTCGTGGTGGTGCAGGCAGACGTCGAGCACCGCTTCACCGGCGCCGCCCCCTTCGACCAGCAGCGCATGGCCGCGCTCGGGATGGGTGCGCATCAGCGCGAACTCTTCGTCCGTGAGCTTGCCCGGCTTGTTCAGGATCTCCAGCGGCATCAGCGCCTTGCCCATGTCGTGCAGCAGGCCGGCCAGGCCGGCCTCGCGGCACTGCGCTTCGTTCAGGCCGAGCGTGCGACCGAGCGAGACCATCAGCGCGCACACCGCCACCGAATGCATGTAGCTGTATTCGTCGGCACTCTTCAGCCGCGCCAGGCTGACGAGCGCGCCGGGGTTGCGATAGACCGATTCGGAAATCTCCGCCACCAGCGGCCGGCAATGTTCGGCATCGATGGCATGGCCCAGCCGCGCTTCGTTGAACATCGACGCCACCGCGGCCTTCGAGCGGCGGCACAGGGCGGCGGCTTCTTCGAGCGCGCTGAGGCCCTTGGGCGGCTGGCGCAGGGATCGGCGCTGCCAGGCTTTCGACCACGACGGCTGCCGCGGCCGGCGCCGGCGCGGCCACCACGTCCGAGCCGAGGTCGGTATCGATCCAGCACTCGCGCACGCGGCTGTTGCGCAGCGCCTGGAGGTCGGCCGGGTCTGTCAACGTGAAACGCGAACGCCAGAACGGGTGGTCCACCCACGCCGCCTCCAGGCGCTGCAAGTGCATGCCCAGGCGCAGTTCGCTGACGGCAATCTTCTTCAGCATCGGAGCATTGTTCGTGACCGAAGCTGCCATCGATCGCGCGAACAAGGGCAGCCATGCCCGGCTGTTCGACGGGTCGGCCACTCTGGCCTCACGTCGATCGGCTTGATCAGCGAGCTGCTGCGCGGCTGAACATCACGACAGGCTGCCCGCTATCGGCGGCACATCGATGCGCACATCCGCGTTCTGCGCGCGCTGGCGCAGCGCGTGGTCCATCACCACCAGCGCCAGCATCGCCTCGGCGATCGGCGCGGCGCGGATGCCCACGCAGGGATCGTGGCGGCCGTGGGTTTCGACGACGGTCGGCTGGCCGTGCGCGGTCGATCGAGGGCCGCGGCAGGCGGATCGAGCTCGTCGGCTTGATCGCGAGCGTGACGACCAGGTCCTGCCCGCTGCGGATGCCGCCGAGCATGCCGCCGGCATGGTTGCTGACGAAGCCCTGCGGGCGTCAGCGCATCGCCATGCTCGCTGCCGCGCTGCGTCACGACCTTGAAGCCGTCGCCGATCTCCACGCCCTTGACGGCGTTGATGCCCATCATCGCGTAGGCGATGTCGGCGTCGA
The DNA here is from genome assembly GCA_963738605.1 of uncultured beta proteobacterium. Taxonomy (GTDB): domain Bacteria; phylum Pseudomonadota; class Gammaproteobacteria; order Burkholderiales; family Burkholderiaceae_C; genus CADEEN01. Next base: position 89,845 of record CAVTXG010000005.1, on the reverse strand, counting down.
GCTTGTCGAACAGCGGCTCGCCCAGGCCCGGCGGCACGTTGTGCGCCATGCACGACGATGCTTGCGCGCCGACCGAATCGCCCGACTTGCGCAGCGCGTCCATGTAGCTGCTCCAGGCGCGGCACGATCTCGGCATTGGGCGCGAAGAACGGGTTGTGCGTCGATGTGCGCGAAGCTCGTCGAACGGAATCTCGATCTCGCCCAGCTGCGCCATCCACGCATCGAAGCGCATGCCGTGCTGTTCGCGCAGCCACTTCTTGGCGACCGCGCCGGCCGCGACCATCGGCGCCGTCAGCCGCGCCGACGCGCGCCCGCCGCCGCGCGGATCGCGCAGGCCGTACTTGCGCCAGTAGGTGTAGTCGGCGTGGCCGGGGCGGAAGGTGTCGAGCAGATTGCGCGTAGTCCTTGCTGCGCTGGTCGGTGTTGCGGATCAGCAGTGCGATCGGCGTGCCGGTGGTCAGGCCCTCGTACACGCCGGACAGGATCTCCACCGGTCGGCTTCCTTGCGCTGCGTGACGTGGCGGCTGGTGCCGGGGCGGCGGCGGTCGAGGTCGGGCTGGATGTCGGCTTCGCTCAGTGCCATGCCCGGCGGGCAGCCGTCGATCACGCAGCCGATGGCCGGGCCGTGGCTTTCGCCGAAGTTGGTGACGCGGAAGAGGTGGCCGAAGGTGCTGCCGGACATGCGCGCGATTCTAGAAGCCGCCCGCCGCGGCAGCGCTGAGGCTACTGCGCGCGGCGCCGTCGGCGTGCTCGGCGGCTCGTCGCCCTCGCCCACCGGCCAGTCGCGGATATAGGCCTTGAGCATGCGGTTCTCGAAGTCCTGCGCGTCGACCACCGCCTTGGCCACGTCGTAGAACGAGATCACGCCCATCAGCGTGCGCCTGGCTCATCACCGGCATGTAGCGGGCATGGCGCTCCAGCATCATGCGGCGCACTTCGTCGAGTTCGGTCTCGGGCGTGCAGGTCAGCGGGAAGTCGTCCATCACGGTGCGCACGAGGCTGGTGCCGACGCTGCCGCCGTTGCGCACCACCGCCTGGATCACTTCGCGAAAGGTCAGCATGCCGACCAGCTCGCCGTGGTCCATCACGCACCAGCGAGCCGATGTCGAGCTCGGCCATCGTGCGCAGCGCGTCGGCCAGGGACTCTTCGGGGGTGACGGTGTAGAGCGTGCTGCCCTTGACGCGCAGGATGTCGCTGACTTTCATCGTGCCTCTCGCTGTTTGCCGTGCAATCAACATAGCACACAATGCCTCGGTCTCTCAACGAGCGAGGCTCCATGCCCGGCTAATCCGACCCCGGCTTCGACACCCTGGCGCTGCATGCCGGCGCCGCGCCCGACCCTGCCACCGGCGCACGCGCGCTGCCGATCCATCTGTCGACGAGCTTCGTCTTCGAATCGAGCGAGCAGGCGGCGTCGCTCTTCAACCTCGAACGCTCGGGCCATGTCTACAGCCGCATCAGCAACCCGACCAACGCGGTGTTCGAGGAGCGCATGGCCGCGCTCGAAGGCGGCGCGGGCTCCATCGCCACCGCCAGCGGCCAGGCCGCGCTCACATTGGCCATCGCCACGCTCGCCGGATCGGGCGCGCACATCGTCGCCAGCAGCGCGCTCTACGGCGGCTCGCACAACCTGCTCTCGTACACGCTGCCGCGTTTCGGCATCAGCACCACCTTCGTCAAGCCGGGCGACATCGACGGCTGGCGCGCGGCGATCCGGCCCGGAAACGAAGCTGCTGTTCGGCGAAACGCTCGGCAACCCGGGCCTGGACGTGCTCGACATCCCCACCGTGGCGCAGATCGCGCACGACGCCGCCGTGCCGCTGCTGGTGGACTCGACCTTCACCACGCCGTGGCTGATGAAGCCCTTCGACCACGGCGCCGACATCGTCTTCCACTCGGCCACCAAGTTCCTGTGCGGCCACGGCACCGTCGTCGGCGGCGTACTGATCGACAGCGGACGCTTCGACTGGTCGCTGGCGACGCGCTTTCCCGAACTGAACCAGCCCTACGCCGGCTTCCACGGCATGGTCTTCGCCGAAGAGTCCACCGACGGCGCCTTCCTGCTGCGCGCGCGGCGCGAGGGCCTGCGCGATTTCGGCGCCTGCATGAGCCCGCACACCGCGTGGCTGATGCTGCAAGGCATCGAGACGCTGCCGCTGCGCATGGCGCGGCATGTGCAGAACACGCGCAAGGTGGTGGGCTTCCTGTCGTCGCATGCGATGGTGGCGGCCGTCGGCTATCCGGATCTGGAAGGCCACCCGAGCCATGCGCTGGCGAAGAAGCTGCTGCCGCGCGGCTGCGGCGCGGTCTTCAGCTTCGACCTCAAGGGTTCACGACCTCAAGGCGTGGCCTTCATCGATGCGCTCAAGCTGTTCTCGCACCTGGCCAACGTCGGCGACTGCCGCTCGCTGGTGATTCATCCGGCGAGCACGACGCACTTCCGCATGGACGATGCGGCGCTGGCTGCTGCGGGCATCGGGCCGGGGACGATTCGCCTTTCGATCGGGCTCGAAGACGCCGACGACCTGATCGACGATCTGAAGCGTGCGTTGAGAGCCGCGGAGAAGGCTGCATGAACGGCCGCGCGCGCCGCGAGCCGATCGTCGAACGCCGCAGCGGCAAACGCGCTGCCGTGCGTGCCGAGCAGCTGCGCGAAGAACACCGGCGCGCCGACAAGGCCCGTGCGCAGCGCCTGCGCGGCCAGGTGCTCGTCAACGCCGCCAACCTGCGGCCGACCAACAGCTACGACACACCCGACTTCGTCGTGCGCGGCTTCTACGTCGACCGGCCTTTCGACTGCAAGAGCTGCGGCGCCCCTCAGGTGTGGACGGCAACCCAGCAGAAGTGGTGGTACGAATCGGCAAAACCCGTCAAAGGCAACGTCTGGACAGTGGCCGTGTCGTGCAAACCCTGCCGGCGACGCGAGCAGGCGCGCAAGGCGGCGGCGCGAGCCACGCACCTCGAAGGCGTGGCCAGAAAGGCGGCGCAGCCCGCATGAAGCTCGAGGTTCAAGGCCGCGAAGCCTACGCCTACACGGGGGGCAAGCCCTTCGATCCCGCGCTGCCGACGCTCGTCTTCGTGCACGGCGCGCTCAACGACCACAGCGTCTGGACGCTGCTCGCGCGCTGGGCTGCGCACCACGGCTTCGGCGTCCTTGCAGTCGACCTGCCCGGCCACATGCGCAGCGCCGGGCCGGCACTGAAGAACGTCGAGTCGATGGCCGACTGGCTGCTGGCCTTGCTCGACGCCGCCGGCGTGCAGCGCGCCGCGCTCGCCGGGCACAGCATGGGCTCGCTGGTCGCGCTCGAAGCCGCGTCGCGCGCCCCCGAGCGCGCGACGCGCCTGCTGATGTTGGGCAGCGCGGTGCCGATGCCGGTGACCGCAACACTGCTCGAAGCCTCACGCGACGCGCCCTTGAAGGCCATCGAGATGACGATCCAGTACTCGTTCTCGACGCTCGCCGCCAAGCCCTCGTACCCCGGGCCCGGCGCCTGGCTGCGCGGCAGCGCGCGTGCGCTGATGCGCCAGGTGCTGGCGCACGGCGGCGACGCGCTGCTCTTTCACCTCGACTTCAGCGCCTGCAACGACTACGGCAACGGCCTGGCCGCCGCAGCGCGCGTGCGCTGCCCGGCGCACCTGATCGCTGGCGCGGCCGACCAGATGACGCCGCCGCGAGCTGCGCTCGCCGTCGCCGCAGCGCTGAAGGCCACGGTGCACACCGTGCCGGGCGGGCACTTCCTGATGCAGGAGTCGCCAGATGCCGTTCTAGGGGTGCTGCGCGACGCGCTCATTGACGCTGCACCGGCCGCCGCCTAAGTTCATGACATAGCCCGACCCGCAATGGGTCGAGGCATCGAAGCCGCACCGTCGACAGTGCCGACACTGTCGCCACCGTCGAACTCCGCTGCCTTCGATACGCGCTGAGAAGCGCTGCCGGCGCCGCGAGGCGGGCCTGCTCCCAGCCCACCCCCACGCCGCACGCCGGCGCCCTCCATCCCCCCAATCAACGACGCGCCGCCCGGCGCGATGTCCGCGCGCGTGCGCACGTCACGTATTCCCAACAAGACCCGCTCGACACGACCACCGCCATGAACGCTTGCACCTCACACTGTTTTGCCGCACTCGCTGCTGCCACCGCGCTGTGCAGCGCCATCGGCAACCCGCTCGGCGCGAGTGCGGACAACGACGCAGCAACGCTTCAGGCCGCAACGCCGGGAGCGCACAGCGCACGCACGCGATGCCGCACGCCAACGCGCTGCCGCACCCGACCGTGCGCCGTTCATGCTCTCGCCTTTCGGGCCGGTGAGCGCGCCCACGCCCGAGTCCTTGCCCGACGACCCGGCCGTGCGCACGCGCAACGGCCTGTATGCCACGCGCGCACAAGCGCAAGCGCTGGACGCGTCGGCCGGCGGCGACAGCGTCTGGGTCGATGTCGATGGCCGCGAGCCGTCGGCCATCGATCTCGCCGAGGGCCATGTGGCCGGGATGATGGCGGCGAACAACCTCGCCGCCGACGCACCGGTGTTCGTCACCGGCAACGATGCCGCCGCAGCAGCGCGCGGCGTCGATCGGCTCAGTGCACAAGGCCTGACGCGCGTGTTCCTGGTGACGCGATGAGCCGCGTCGTCAGCACCGTGCATCGAACCGACCGCCGCCGCGCGCTGCGTGCCGCGGCCGCGCTGCTCGGCGCCCCTTGGCTGGCCGCCTGCGGTGGCGCCACGCGCGCTCTGTCAAGCGACGACGAGCCGCGCGCTGCCATCGCCGCCCCCGCGCGCTGGGCGCTCGTGCTCTCGGGCGGTGGCCTCCGCGGCTTCGCGCATCTCGGCGTGCTGCGCGCTCTGCAGCAGCTCGGTCTCGAGCCGCCGCTCATCGTCGGCAGCAGCATGGGCGCTGTCATCGGCGGGCTGGTGGCGTCGGGCGTGTCGCTGTCGGCCGTCGAGCGCCTAGCGCTCGCGCCGGAGATCGATCCGTGGAGCAGTCTGCTGGTTTCGCCCGAAGCGCGCAGCACCATGCTCGGCGCGTTCCTGCGCGCCACGCTGGCGCAGCGCCGCCTCGAAGACTTCGCGCAGCGCTTCGCCACCGTCGCCACCGCGCGCGACAGCGGCCAGGCCACCGTCTTCGGCAGCGGCGACGCGGCCTGTGCGATCCTCGCCTCGGCCGCGTTGCCGGGTGCACTGGCACCCGTGTCGATCGGCGCGCGCGAGTACGTCGATGGCGGCCTGTCGCAACCGCTGCCGGTGCGCATCGCCCACGCCCTCGGCGCCGAGCGCGTGATCGCAGTCGATGTCGGCTTTCATCCCGAGGTGCCGGCGCCGACCGGCCGCATCGGCTCGGTCTTTCACGCCGGCTTCCTGATGGCGCGCAACCTCTCGGTGCCGGACCGCGCCGCCGCCGATCTGCTGATCGAGCCGGCGCTGCCGCCGGTGCCCGAAATCACGCTGGCGCGGCGCGCCGCGCTGATCGATTGCGGCGAGCGTGCGCTGATGGCCGCCGTGCCGGCGCTGCGTGCGGTGCTGGCCGCGACGCCACCGCACCGCCTCGCGAAGAGCGCAGCCGACAGCGCAGCAACATGAACGCCGACACGCTGATCCTGCTGGCCTACGCGGCGTCGAACGCGCTGCGCCTGGCCTCGTATGCGCCGCAGATCTGGCGCGTGGCGCGCGACCGCAGCGGCGCGCAGGCGATCTCGTGCCTGACCTGGAACCTGTGGATCGTCGCCAACGCCACCACCGCGCTGTACGCCTGGACGCAGCTGCACGACCTGGCCCTCACCGTCATCAATGCCGGCAACGCCTTGTGCTGCGCCGCCGTCGTGCTGATCACGCTGGGCAAGCGTGCAGCACTCCACCCTGACCGCAAGGAGGTCGTCCCCATGAGTTCATCACCCCACCGTGAATCGATCGTGTCGAAGCGCGCTGCCGGACCTCTGGCCGTGTGCCTCGGCGCCGCGTTGGCCGCGCGCTGCTGATGGCGCTGCAAGCTGCGCCGGACGCGGCGCAGGCGGCGAGGCCGGTCGCGCCCGCAGCGCCGGACGCGCCGGACGCGACCGCTCGCCTCGAGCCGCCTCCGCCGGCGCTCGACGGCGGCATCGATTGGCACCGCGTCGAGGCCGCGCCCGTCGTCGCGCGGCGCCTCGGTCGCCGCCTACGAGTGATGCCGCCGACGATGCAGGTCGTCAACAAAGGGGAGGCGCGCGCTCTCCAGGCGCACTACCATCGAGCGTCGTCACATCGACGCTCGACGGAGTGCCTTCATGGGAGACGTCACGCAGTTGATCGCGCAGGCGCGCGAAGGCGATCGCGAATGCCCTCGGCCGCCTGTTCGAGCTGCTCTACCCCGACCTGCGGCGCATCGCGCATGCGCGCCTGGCCGCCCATGTGCGCAACGGCGTGCTCGATACCACCGCGCTGGTGCACGAGTGCTATCTCAAGTTCGCGCAGGCCGAGCGCCTGAGTCCCGGCGACCGCGTGCACTTCCTGGCCTACGCGGCCCATGCGATGCGATCGATCATCGTCGATGCCGCGCGCGCCAGCCTGGCGCAGCGCCGCGGCGGCGATGCGCAACACGTGACGCTGAACACCAACGTCGCCGAATCCGCCGGCAACCCCGAGAGCGAAATCCTCGACGTGCATGCCGCGCTCGACGAACTCGGCAAGCTCGACGAGCGCCTGGTGCGCGTCGTCGAGATGCGCTACTTCGGCGGCATGAAGGACGAGGACATCGGCAACGCGCTCGGCGTGACCGACCGCACCGTGCGGCGCGATTGGGAGAAGGCGCGGCTGCTGCTGGCGCACGCGCTGAAGGAATAGCCGGCGCCGTCGCGCATGAACGCACTGGGCGATCTCGCAGCTGCGCTGGCCCGAGATCAGCGCGCTGCTCGACGAGGCGCTGGAACTGCCGGTGGCGCAGCGCGCGCAGTGGCTCGATGCGATCGACGGCGAGCGCGCGGCGCTGAAGGAAACGCTGCGCCGGCTGCTCGAAGCGCGCGCCGGCGTCGAGACCGGCGATTTTCTCGACACGCTGCCGCGACTGGCCGCTTGCGCCGATGCAACGACGGCCGATGGCATCGAGCCGAAGCCCGGCGCGCTGGTCGGGCCGTACCGGCTGATCAGCGAACTCGGCCACGGCGGCATGGGTGCCGTGTGGCTGGCCGAGCGCAGCCGACGGCACCTTGAAACGCCAGGTCGCGCTCAAGCTGCCGCACCTGAACTGGGCGCGCAACATCGCCGAGCGCATGGCGCGCGAACGCGACATCCTGGCCACGCTGGAACATCCGAACATCGCGCGGCTGTACGACGCTGGTGTGGACGCAATGGGCCGACCGTGGCTGGCGCTGGAGTATGTGCAAGGCCATGCCATCGACGTCTTTGCGCGCGAGCGCTCGCTGGACGTGCGCGCACGGTTGGACCTGCTGCTGCAGGTGTGCAGCGCCGTCGCGTATGCGCACAGCCGGCTCGTCATCCACCGCGACCTGAAGCCCTCGAACATCCTCGTCACCGACGAAGGCCAGGTGCGGCTGCTCGACTTCGGCATCGCCAAGCTGCTCGAAGGCGAGCGCACCGAGGAGACTGCGCTGACGCGCGAGGCCGGCCGCGCGCTGACGCTGGACTATGCGAGCCCGGAGCAGATTCGCGGCGAACCGCTGACGACGGCGAGCGACGTCTACAGCCTCGGCGTCGTCGCTTACGAGCTGCTCGCTGGATCGCGGCCGTACCGCCTCCGGCGCGGCACCGCGGCCGAACTCGAGGAAGCGATCGAGTCGGTCGATCCACCGCGCGCCAGTGAGCTTGCGCGCAACAGGGTGCTGCGGCGCCAGCTCACCGGCGACCTCGACGCTATCTTGAACAAAGCGCTCAAGAAGAAGAGCTCACAACGCTATGCGAGCGTCGAGGCGCTTGCGCTCGACCTGCGGCGCTTCGTCGATCACCAGCCGGTGCAAGCACGGCCCGACCGCCTCGGCTACCGCGCCGGCAAGTTTGTCAGCCGTCATCGCGTGCAGGTGGCCGTGGGCGCGCTGGCAGCGGCGGCACTGACCCTCGGTGCCGCCGTAGCTTCATGGCAAGCGGGGGTTGCACGTCAGCAGGCACGGCGTGCGGACCAGGTCAAGAACCTGGTGCTGTCGATCTTCCTCGACGCCGATCCTGAAGCCGGAGCCGGACGTTCAACCACCGCGCTCGATCTGCTGAAACAGGCGCAGGAGCGATTGGCCGTCCATTCACCCGAGGATCCCGCAGTCGCAACCGAATTGCTGGGAGCGGTAGGCGCCAGCCTGATGGGCCTGGGCGACTACGCAGGGGCGACGAGTGTGCTGGAAAGCGCCGAGCGGCTCGCCGTCCAGCGCCTGGGCGAAGGGCATGCGGCAACCGCAGCGGCTCGCCTCGCGCTCGGCGAGGCATTGATTCATGCCCTGCAACCCGAACGGGCACTGTCGCTTCTGGTTGCTGCGGAGACCGATCTGCGCCGTCACGGTGATATCGCGGGCGTAGCGCACGCACTCAACACGATGGCCGGTGTGCACATTCGAGCCGGGCGGCGGCGCGAGGCACTCGCGGCATCGGAGGCGGCCCTGCCTTTGGCCGAGCAGCATCTGGCGCGCTCGCACCCGCGAGAGTTGATGAACGCCTATGCCACGCGCTTCGATGTCTTGAGCGCTACCGGCCTCCTCGGCGGCCGACTCGACGCCGCGCGCAAAGGCTACGCAGTCGCGCGCGAGATTTACGGCGAGCGCATGACGAGCCCGCTATTGAGCATGCGCTTTCGCTACGCCTACTCGTTGTCCGAGGAAGGCAGTGCGACGGCCGGGCTGGCCGAGATGAAGAGCGTGCTGGAGCAGCGGCTCGCCCTGCTCGGCGAGACCCACGTCGAGATCTTCCTCACGCGACTGCTGGTCGGTCACGGCAGCATGACCGTGGGCGATCCGATCGGCGCTGCCGACCACTACCGCGCGGCGCTGGCCGTCGCTCTGAGGATCAGCGGTGGTCGCCTTGACCACAACGCTGCGGTGACGCGCCTTAGTCTGGCACGGCCCTTGCGGTGGCGCGGCGCATTGACGACGCCGAACTCGAGCTAACGCAGGCGCGCGATGCGTTTGTTGCCCTCGACCGGCGCCATGCCTCCATCGCGTTGACGGAGATCGTGCTGGCCGCACTGCTGACCCAACGCGGACGCCTCGGTGAGGCCGAGTCGATTCTTGCGCGCACCTCAGCCAGCCTCGCGGAGGGTGCGCCCACCGCGGCCTACCAGCGTGCGTTGGGCGCGCTGCGCAGTGCGCAGGGCCGGCACGACGAGGCGCAAGTTCTCCTGCGCGACGCAGTCGGCTACTTTGCGGCGCAGCCGCGCCCGGTGCCTCATGCCACGACCCTTGCAGCACTGGGCTTGGCGCAGCTGGAGGCCGGCCAGGCACGCGAGGCGACCGCAACCCTCGAACAGGCGCTACGGCTGCTCGGCCGGTGCGCCCGACGATGTCGGTCGAGCAAGCAGAAGCGCAGACGGCGCTGGCGAGGGCTCTGCTCGCCCAGTCACGCCCCGCTGACGCGCTGGCTGCAAGCGAGCGTGCAGTGACGTTCTGGCGGGGGCTTCGACGCCGGAAACCGCGGCCATGGCTTGGCCTTGGTGTGGCATGGCCGTGCGCTGTCGACAGCCGGCCGTTGGTCCGACGCCGCCGCGACGCTTCGAACGGCAGGCGACGTACTGCGGCATTCCGGCTTGCCAAAGGACGCCGAACTGTTGAGGCAGGCGTTGCCCTGATGGCAGAGCCGGCGCGATCGACCGCTCCGTGCTCGCCCGCGCCCCGCAGGTTCAATTGCTGTAGTTCGAGAACCGATCGAGCACGTTGCGCATCATGGTCTGCGCGCAGACGCTGTGGCCTGACTTCACATGTATAGTGGACGATGCTCGCCATGATCACACCCTCCGTCGCCGTCGACCCCAAGTCCTTCAAAACCTTCGCCGAGTTCTACCCCTTCTATCTCGGCGAACACCGCAACCGCACCTGCCGTCGCCTGCACTTCCTCGGCTCGACGCTGGCGCTGGTGTGCCTTGCGATGCTGATCGCCACCGGCCGGCCGCAGTACCTGCTGTACGGATTGCTCTGCGGCTACGGCTGCGCCTGGGTCGGCCACTTCGTCTTCGAGAAGAACAGGCCGGCGAGCTTCAAGCGGCCGCTGTACAGCTTCATCGGCGATTGGGCGATGTACCGCGACATCTGGCTGGGCCGGATCAAGTTCTGATCAAGCCTGCTCCGGGGCCAGCGCGGCGACGAGCACCACCTGCCCCTCGCCTTCGCGCTCGCGGCTGCGCAGCCACCAGACCGCGCCCTTCTTCACCGCCAGCGCCTGCGTGTTGCCGGTGAGCAACTGCGACGCGATCATGCCGAGCGTCGGTTGATGGCCGATGACAAGCACCGGCTCCTTCGCAGTCGGGCCAGCGCGCGGCGTCAGCAGCTGCTGCACCGACGCATCGGGCGCCAGCGCCGGCACGGTGCGGAACTTGCGCTCCAGCGCCAGCGCCGTCTGCTGCGTGCGCCGCGCTGGACTCACCAGCACGCGCGTCGTGGCCGGCAGTTGCTGGTTGAGCCACGCGGCCATGCGCGCAGCCTGGCGCTCGCCGCGCGAGGTCAGCGGACGTTCGAGGTCGGCCAGGTGCTCGCCGGACTCGACGGCTTCGGCGTGGCGCCACAGGATCAGGTCCATCAGCGGTAGCGCGCCATCAGCGCCTGCTGGGCGCTGATGCCGTTGTCCTTGTCGTCGTTGCCATCGACACGGCGGTAGCTGCCGTCGCTTTGCATTTCCCACGCATCGCGCGTGTCGTGCAGGTAGGGCACGAGGCATTCGTCGATCACGCGCTGGCGCAGCGCCGCGTCGCGCACCGGCCAGGCCAGCTCGATGCGGCGGAACATGTTGCGCCCCATCCAGTCGGCGCTCGACAGGTACAGCGCTTCGTCGTCGTCGCTCGTGCCCCAACGGAAGTACATGACGCGCGAGTGTTCGAGAAAGCGGCCGACGACCGAGCGCACGCGGATGTTGTCGCGACACGCCGGCCACACCCGGCGGCAGCATGCAGGCGCCACGCACGATCAGGTCGATCTTCGCGCCGGCTCGGCCCGCAGCGCGCAGCGCTTCGATCAGAGCCGGCATCGGTCAGCGCATTGAACTTCGCGACGATACGCGCCGGCTGGCCCTTCGCGCGCCGCCTGCGCCACCTGGTCGATGTGCTGCACCAAGCGCGGTGCAAGCCGAACGGCGCGGTCACCAGACGCCGCGGCGCGCGCCACGCGCGCCTGGCTGGCGAGCTGCTGGAACACCGCTCTGCGCATCGGCCGTCAGCGCCGGGTCGGCGGTGAGGTAGCCGACGTCGGTGTACAGGCGCGCCGTGCGCGGGTTGTAGTTGCCGGTGGACAGGTGCACGTAGCGCGCGCAGCGCTGGCACGCTCTCGCGCCGCGTCACCAGCAGCAGCTTGGCATGCGTCTTCAGGCCGACGATGCCGTACACCACCTGCGCGCCCACCGCCTCCAGCCGCTCGGCCCAGTTGATGTTGGCCTCTTCGTCGAAGCGCGCCTTCAGCTCCACCACGCACCATCACTTCCTTGCCGCGCCGCGCCGCTTCGATCAGCAGCTCCATCAGCACGCTCTCGCGCGCCGGTGCGGTAGATGGTCTGCTTGATCGCCAGCACGTCGGGGTCGTTCACCGCCTCGCGCAGGAACGCCACCACCGGCTCGAAGCTCTCGAACGGGTGGTGCAGCAGCAGGTCGCCGCTGCGTGCGCAGCGTCGTCGAACATCGACCGCTTGCGCGCCAGGCGCTGCGCGGGCCAGGCGGGCTCGTAGGGCAGCAAAGCGCAATGCCCGCGCGCACTCGCGCCTGATCGATGAGCTGGGCCAATCGCACCAGGTTCACCGGCCCGTTGACGCGGTACAGCGCCGCCTGCGGCAGCGCGAACTGATCGAGCAGGAACTGCGACAGCTCGGTCGGGCAGGTGCTCACCACCTCGAGCCGCACCGCCTCGCCGAAGTGTCGCGTGCTCAGGCCGCTGCGCAGCGCCTGGCGCAGGTTGGTCACCTCGCGTTCGTCGACGTCCAGGTCCGAATCGCGCGTGACACGAAACTGCGAGAAGGCTTCGACGCGCGCGCCCCGGGAACAGGCTCTCCAGGTGCGCGCGGATCACGCTGAGACAGCAGCACGAAGCCCTGCTGCCCTTTGCGGCACAGCGCCATCGGGCAGGCGGATCACGCGCGGCAGCACGCGCGGCACCTTGACGATGGCGATGGCGTTCTCGCGGCCGAAGGCGTCGCGCCCGGCCAGGCGCGCGATGAAGTTGAGCCACTTGTTGGCCACCAGCGGGAACGGGTGCGACGGGTCCAGCCCCACCGGCACCAGCAGCGGGCGCACCTGCTGCTCGAAGAATCTGCGCCACCCAGCGCCGCTGCGCGCGCGTGCGCTCGGCGTGGTTGACGATCGACGATGCCCTCGCGCGCCAGCGCCGGCATCACCTGCGTCGTTGAAGAGCGCGTACTGCTCGTCGATCAGCGCATGCGCATCGGCTGCAAGCGCTTCGAGGCCGCGCCGCGCCGCGCCGCTGTCGCGCTCGCGCACCGCCTCGACGTAGTCGGCAAAACGCACCTCGAAGAACTCGTCGAGATTGGAGGAGACGATCGTGACGTAGCGCAGTCGTTCGAGCAGCGGCACGTCGGCGCGCTCGGCCTGCGCCAGCACGCGGCGGTTGAAAGCGAGGATCGCCTGCTCGCGGTCGAGCAGCAGCGAAGGCGGCGGAGCCGGTGCAAGCGCGGCTGCGCTCGGGGTGTCCATGGACGCGGCTCTTTCCTGCATCGGGGCAGTTTATGAACCTTTTGCGACAGAGCGGTGACAAGCGACAGCGCGGCAGCCGGGCTCGGCAATTACCCCGCAAACTTTAGAATTGCGGGGTAGCATTGACCCATGCCCTGCGCATCGACCTGCTGACCCACGGCACCGAACTCGGCAAGCCCGTCGCCGTACCCGAGTTGCAGTGGCACGCGCAAACGGTTCCTTTCTACGACTACCTGCTGCGCGAGCCTCGGCAAGCTGTCGTCCTGGCCGGCGGCCACTGCGTGCCGGTCTTGCTGCCGGCGCCCGAGCGGCTGCTGTGGCACAAGCTCTATGCGAGCACGACGCGCTCGAGAAGCCCGGCCAAGGCGGCAAAAGACCTGGTGCAGGCCGCTACGCTGGCCGCGCTGCTGATGGAACAGGACGACACGCTGCTGAGGTCATCGCTGGCCGGTGCGCCGCGGCCACTCAAGCTCGCAGCGCGTTCGCGCCTGCCTGCGCTGCGATCCCTCATGGCCGCTCATGCCGAGGCGTTGGCGTCGGTCGAAGCGATGCTGCGAGGGCGATAGCGCCCTCAATGCGCCTCGTCCCAGTTCGGCCCCACGCCCACCTCGGCCAGCAGCGGCACGCTGAACTGCGCCACGCCGGCCATCAGCTTGGGCACTTCGCTGCGCACCCACTCGACCTCGCCGCTCGGCACCTCGAACACCAGTTCGTCATGCACCTGCATGACGATCGCGGTTTGTTTGTTCTCAGAATCCAATGCCGCCTGCACCGCCAGCATCGCCAGCTTGATCAGGTCGGCCGCCGTGCCCTGCATCGGCGCGTTGATGGCTTGCCGTTCGGCGCCGGCGCGGCGCGGGCCGCTGCCGCCCTTGATCTCGGGCAAGGTGATGCGGCGGCCGAACCAGGTCTCGACGTAGCCCTTCGAGCGCGCGCTTTCCTTGGTCTCGTCCATGTAGCGCTTGACGCCGGCGAAGCGCTCGAAGTAGCGCTGGATGTAGTCGCGCGCTGCCTTCTGCTCGATGCCGAGCGCCTGCGACAGGCCGAACGCGCCCATGCCGTAGATCAGGCCGAAGTTGATCGTCTTCGCATAACGCCGCTGCTCAGCGCTGACCTGATCGACCGCCACGCCGAAGACCTCGCTCGCCGTCGCGCGGTGCACGTCGAGGCCTTGCGCGAACGCTCGCGTCAGGCCCTCGTCGCCGGAGATGTGCGCCATGATGCGCAGCTCGATCTGCGAGTAGTCGGCGCTGGCGATGACATGCCCCGGCGGTGCGATGAAGGCCTCGCGGATGCGCCGGCCCTCGGGCGTGCGGATCGGGATGTTCTGCAGGTTCGGGTCGTTGCTCGACAGCCGCCCGGTCACCGCCACTGCTTGCGCGTAACTCGTGTGCACGCGGCCGGTGCTTGCATTCACCATCTGCGGCAGCTTGTCGGTGTAGGTGCCCTTCAGTTTCGAGAAGCTGCGGTACTCCAGGATCTTCGCCGGCAGCGGGTAGTCGGCGGCGAGTTCGTCGAGCACGTCTTCGTCGGTGGAAGGCGCGCCGCTGGCCGTCTTTCGCTTCACCGGCAGACCGAGCTTGCCGAACAGCACGTCGCCGATCTGCTTCGGGCTGCCCAGGTTGAAGGGTTGACCGGCGATGGCATAGGCCTCGCGCTCCAGCGCCACCATGCGCTCGGCGAGTTCGCGGCTTTGCTGCGCGAGCAAGGCGCTGTCGATCAGCACGCCGTGACGCTCGATGCGCGCCAGCAGGGCTGATGTCGGCATCTCGATCGATTCGTAGACGAAGCGCTGCTTCGCATCCGCTTCCAGCTGCGGCCACAGCACGCCGTGCACCGCCAGCGTCATCTCGCTGTCTTCGCCCGAGTAGTGCGCAGCGCGCTCGACATCGACCTGCGAGAACGAGATCTGGTGCACGCCCTTGCCGCAGACATCTTCGTAGCTCAGGCCACTGCGGCCGAGATGGCGCTCGGCGAGCTTTTCCAGGCCGTGATTCAGGTGCGCTTCGAGCACATAGCTTTCGAGCAGCGTGTCGTGCACGAAGCCGCGCGCGGCGATACCGTGGTTGGCGAGCACATGCACGTCGTACTTGATGTGCTGGCCGACCTTGTGCGCTCTCTCGTTTTCGAGCCACGGTTTCGAGCTGCGCCAGCACGGCGTCGATCGGAAGCTGATGCGGTGCGTCCGGGTAGTCGTGCGTCAGCGGCACGTAGGCGCCCTCGCCCGGCTCGACGGAAAACGAGACGCCGACGATGCGCGCGGCCATTTCGTCGAGCGAGGTGGTCTCGGTGTCGAAGGCGGCGAGCGGCGCGGACTGGAGCCTCGCTAACCAATGGTCGAGGCGGTCCTGGGTGAGGATGGTTTCGTAGCTGGCGCTGCTGCGGTGTGGGCGGCGGCACCCGCGGTGCCGCGACGGGCTCGTCCGACGCTGCGTCGGATTCCTCCAGCTCGCGCTTGAACGCCTTGAATCCATAGCGCGAATAGAACTCGATCAGCGCCGTGCGATCGACCTCGCGCAGTGCGAGCGCATCGAGCGAAGGCCAGCCCGCGACCTGCGCACTCAGGTCGCAATCGGTCGCCACCGTCACGAGCTTGCGCCCCATCGGCAACCAATCGAGCGCCTTCTTCAGATTGGCGCCGACGGCGCCGCCGATCGCGTCGGCATTGGCGATCACGGCATCGAGCGAGCCATGCTCGGCGATCCACTTCGCCGCGGTCTTCGGCCCGACCTTGTCGACACCGGGCACGTTGTCCACGCTGTCGCCGACGAGCGTCAGGTAATCGACGATGCGGTCGGGCGGCACGCCGAACTTGGTCTTCACGCCTTCGATGTCGAGCGTCTCGCCGCTCATGGTGTTGATCAGCGTCACATCCGCGTTCACCAGTTGCGCCAGGTCCTTGTCGCCGGTAGAGACCAGCACGCGGTGCCCGCTCGCCGCCGCGCGTTGGGCCAGCGTGCCGATGGCATCGTCGGCCTCGATGCCGGGCACTTCGAGGACAGGCCAGCCGAGCAGCTTCACCGCTTCGTGGATCGGCTCGATCTGCTTGACCAGGTCTTCGGGCATCGGCGAACGATTGGCCTTGTACTCGGCGTACCAGTCGTCGCGAAAGGTCTTGCCCTTCGCATCGAACACGCACACCGCATGCTCGGCGTTCACGTCGCTGCGCAGCTTCTTCAGCATCGCGATGAAGCCATGGATCGCGCCGGTGGGAAAGCCGCCCGGGCCGGTGAGGTTGGGCAGCGCGTGGTAGGCGCGGTAGAGGTAGCTCGAACCATCGACCAGCAGCAGCATGGGTTTGTTGTTCTCGTCCATGCAGGCATTGTGCGACGGCGAACAGGGCCCACCCCCGGAGCGGCTGCGCCGCTCCCCCTCGAGGGGCACCGCTGGCGGACCGGCAAAGCCGGATCCGCGGCGGTCGCTTGACCGCGACTGCGCTGCCCCACCCCAGCCACTTAAAATAGCGGCATGCGCATTGCACTCGCCCTCATCCTCCTCGTCGGCGCAAGCGCGTCCGCCCAAGTCAAGGACGCGCCCGAGCCCAAGGTCGAACGCACCGTCATCCAGGACGAAGGCGCACGCATCGAGGAGCTGCGCGTGCGCGGCCAGGTGCAGCGGGTGATCGTCAAGCCGAAGAACGCGGCCGAGTACGAGATCGTCGCGCCATCGGGTGGGCGCGATCCTTCGCAGAACCGCGCCAACCAGCAGCCGGGGGCCGGCGGTCAGCGCGTCTGGAACCTGCTGAAGTTCTGAGCGTCAGTTCTGTAATGGCCGTCTTCACCGAAGTCACGCGAGACGAGGTCGCGGCCTTCATCGCGCCGCTCGCGGTCGGCAAGCTCACGGCCCTGCGCGGCATCCAGGCCGGCATCGAGAACAGCAACTTCTTCGTCGACACGCAGGACGACAAGGGCACCGCGCGCCACTGGGTGCTGACGATCTTCGAGCGCCTGACCTTCGATCAACTGCCCTTCTACCTCGAGCTGATGCGCCATCTCGCGCAGCGCGGCATCCCGGTGCCGATGCCGCAGGCCGACGCCAGCGGTGCGCTGCTTCATCGGCTGAAGGACAAGCCCGCGGCGCTGGTCGATCGCCTGCCCGGGGGGCACCAGCTCGCGCCCGATGCCGATCATTGCGCGCAGGTCGGCGCGATGCTGGCGCGCATGCACGAGGCCGGGCGCGATTTCGCGCAGGCGCAGCCCAACCTGCGCGGGCTGGCGTGGTGGGACGCCACGGTGCCGCTGGTGCTGCCGCATGTGAGTACGTTGCAGCGCGAGTTGCTCGAGGTCGAGTTGGCGTTCCAGCACCAGGTCGCCGGCAGCGCGGCCTACGCAGCACTGCCGCGCGGACCGATCCATGCCGACCTGTTCCGCGACAACGTCATGTTCGAGCCCGGCGGGTCTCTTGAAGATCGCGGCCACGAGCGCCTGTGCGGCTTCTTCGACTTCTACTTCGCCGGCGTCGATACCTTCCTCTTCGACATCGCGGTGTGCCTCAACGACTGGTGCATCGATCTGTCCAGCGGCGCGCTCGCCGAAGACCGCGCCGCCGCCTTCGTTGCGGCATACGAGTCAGTGCGCCCGCTCGACGGCAACGAACGCCGCCTGCTGCCGGCGCTGATGCGCGCCGCCGCCCTGCGCTTCTGGATCTCGCGGCTGTGGGACTACCACCTGCCGCGAGAAGCCTCGATCCTCAAGCCGCACGACCCGTCGCACTTCGAGCGAGTGCTGAGCGCGCGCGTAGCGTCGCCGTGGCATGGGGCTTGAGCTGCTGATCACGATGTCAAACCCCTACGAACCCCCTAAAGCACACGTCGAGGACAGATCGCGGGAGCTCTCGAAAGAGCACAAGCGAGTGAAGAGCGCCGTCCGTCCGCTCGGTGTAGTCCTCGTGGTCGCACTTTTCTTCATCTTTTCGGCTGCAAGTGCTGTGCTGTTGGCAGCCGAAGGCGACTGGTGGTGGATCGTGCACGTTGCAATCACTTGCCTTCTGGCTTGGTGGTTTCGCAAGCTGTGGTGGGGAGACGAGAGGGAGCGCAAGATTGCTGTCTTTCTTGGCTTCTTCATTGCGGCCCTCACTGTTCTCGGAGGTCCGGAAGGTTCCGTTGCGGACTGGACTGCAAGTGAGCTGACGAGTCTCGCAGAAGGTTGCTACGCCTTGTTGGCTGCGTGCTATCTAATCTATGCACGAAAGCATCCGTTCTTCGCTGGTCCGCGAGAGACCTGACACAACCATCGAGCGGTCGTGCAGCCTCCTCACCAGCCTTCGGCCACCGCTCACGTCGAACAATGACCCTGCGCATCACCGAAGTCCCCGCACAACGCGGCGTCGCCTGGGTCCGCACCAGCTTCGCTTTGTTCTTCCGCTCGCCGTTCGGCTTCAGCATGATGTTCTTCCTGTTCCTCGTCGGCGCGCTGTTCCTGATGGTGCTGCCGCTCGTCGGCGCGTTGCTGTTGCTGGCGATCATGCCGTTGCTCACTCTCGGCTTTGCCGCTGCGACGCGCGCGGCGCAGCGCGGCGAGCCAGTGCATGCCGGCTTGTTGTTCGAGCCGTTCAAGCCCGGCACCGATGCCACACGTCGTAAAACACTGCTGCTCCTTTGCCTGCTCTACGCCGCGCTTACCGCACTCGCGCTGCTGCTGGCGCAGGCCATCGACGGCGGCGCTTTCGAGCGCCTGCAGGTGCTGGTCAGCGCCAAGCGCACCGATGCCAACCAGCGCGAGATCGATGCGCTGATAGCCGACTCGGGCCTGCTCGCCGGCATGCTCGTGCGCGTCGGATTGCTGGGCCTGCTCTCGGTCCCGTTCTGGCACGCGCCGATGCTGGTGTGGTGGCAAGGCCAGGGCCTGGCGCAATCGCTGTTCTCGAGCGCGCTGGCGTGCTGGCGCAACAAGGGCGCGCTCACCGTCTACATGCTGGCGTGGGCGGGGGCGAGCGCAGCCGTCGGCGTCGTCGCTGCGATGCTGGTGGTGCTGCTCGGCGCGCAGCAGTTGATCGCGCTGGTGCTGCCGCCCGCGGCGCTGCTGCTGTCGGTCGCGTTCTACGTCTCGCTGTACCTGGTGTATGCCGACAGCTTCGGCATCGGCGACGCAGCGTCCGCCTGAAACATCCCGGGCGCTACCATCGGCGCGCGTGCTTCTGATGCACGAGGAGGATTCGATGGAACCACCGCAGTCGCCCGGCCCACAGCCCCAACGCTACGCAGCGCCCACGGCCGAGGTGGCCGACGTCACCGCCCCCGGCGAAGTCGTGCTCGCCGGCCGCGGGCTGCGGCTGGCGGGCGTGATCATCGATACCGTGATCCTGCTCGCGCTGTGGTGGGTGGTCGGCCAACTCACGCCGCTGAACATCTACTCGGCGCAGATGGCGCAAGCCGGCGCCCTCGCGCTCGCCGGCTACGGCCTGCTGGGCGTGCTGTTGTTCGCATTGGTCAACGGCTGGCTGCTCGCCACGCGCGGGCAGACCGTGGGCAAGATGCTGCTGGGCATGCGCATCACGCGGCGCGACGGCACGGCCGCCGACTTGCTGCGCCTGATCGGCCTGCGCTACGGCGTGGGCGCGCTCGTCACTGTGGTGCCGATCGTCGGCATGGCGTATTCGCTGATCGACGCGCTGATGATCTTCCGTACCGACCGCCGCTGCATCCACGACATGATCGCCGACACGATCGTCGTCAAAGTCTGAACGCGGATTGCGCCTCGACACCCTCACCCGCGCCGAAACGCCCGAAGGCATCGAGCTGGCGCTGCGCCCGGCCGGCGTGGTGGCGCGCACCGGCGCTTTCGCCGTCGATCTGCTCTTGCGCGGCGGCGTGATGCTGGCGGCGACGATGATCCTGGTGCCGCTCGGCCGTTTCGGCAGCGGCATCGCCTTGATCCTGTGGTTCGCGTTGGAGTGGTTCTATCCGGTGCTGTTCGAACTGCTGCCCGGCAACGCCACCCCCGGCAAGCGCGCCTTCGGCCTGCGCGTGACGATGGACAGCGGCCTGCCGGTCACGCCCGCGGCTTCGCTGCTGCGCAACCTGCTTCGCGCTGCCGATTTCCTGCCCTTCGGCTACGGCCTGGGGCTCGCGTCGATGCTGATGCGCGGCGATTTCAAGCGCCTGGGCGACATCGCGGCCGGCACGCTGGTGGTGCACGCGCAGCGGCCGACGTTGCACGGCGTGCTGCCCGAGGCCGCGCCCGCTGCGCCGGCACGCGCGTTGTCGCCGCGCGCTCAGTCGGCCGTGATCGCCTGGGCCGGCCGCGCCACGCGCATCACCGAGGCACGACTGGCCGAACTCGCGCTGCTGGCCGCGCCTGCGACCGGTGTGCGCGAAGGCGCAGCGCCGCACGAGGCCGTCGTGCGCCTGCTGGCGGTGGCCCATTGGTTGATGGGCAAACGATGACACCGCTGCACTTCGAATCCCTCTATGGCGGGCGCTGGGACGAGCTCGAAGCCGCGCTCGACGCGCTCGATGGCGCAACGAAGAAGCGCAGCAAGGCAACGCCAAGCGCCGCGCCCGACCCGGCGCGCGTCGCCGCGCTGTATCGCAGCGCCTGCGAGCATCTGGCGCTGGCGCGTGCGCGCGACTATCCAGTGCCGTTGCGGGAGCGACTCGAACAATTGACGCAGCGCGCGCACCAGCGTGTCTATCACCGCGCCGATCCGGCGACAGGGCGCGTCGCACGGATGTTCCTCGTCGACATCCCGCAGGCGGTGCGCGAGCATCGCTGGTACGTGCTGGTGGCCACGCTCGCCTTCGCGCTGCCGCTGGTGGGCACGGCCATCGGCGCGGCTTACGAGCCCGGCTTCGCGCTGATGCTGCACGACGCCGATGCGCTGCGCAGCTACGAACGCATGTACGGCCGCGACGTGCAGGCCTATGGCCGCCAGCGCGGGGCAGACAGCGATTTCCAGATGCTCGGCTACTACATCATGAACAACGTCGGCATCGCCTTCCGCACCTTCGCCGGGGGCCTCTTCGCCGGCATCGGCGCGCTGATCGTGCTGATCTTCAACGGCCTGTACGGCGGCGCCATCGCTGGCCATCTCACGTCGCGCGGGCTGGGCGACAACTTCTATTCCTTCGTCATCACGCACGGTGCGTTCGAATTGACGGCCATCGTGCTGTCGGGCGCGGCCGGCCTGGCCATCGGCCACGCGCTGCTGTCCCCCGGGCGGCGCACGCGCGCGCAGGCGCTGCGCGAGGCCGCGACGCGCGCGGTGCCGGTGCTGTACGGCCTGTTCGCGCTGCTGTTGGTGGCCGCGGTGGTGGAGGCCTTCTGGTCTTCCGCGCGCTGGGTGCCGCACGAAGTGAAGTACGGCGTCGGCGCGCTGTGCTGGCTGCTCGTCATCGGCTGGCTGGCGTGGCAGGGCCGCGCGCGACATGCGCGAAAGGAACCCAGTGCAGGTTGATGCGCTGGCCATCGCGCTGCGTCCGCGGCCAATGACCGAGGCCGCCGACCTCGGCCAGCGCCTGGTGCAGGTGCATGCGCGCTCGGTCTGGCGTTGTTATGCGCCGCTGTGGGCCGCAGTGCTGGCCTTGGCGCTGGCGACGGTGGAGATCGCCGGCTGGCTGCCGGGGCTCGTCATCTTCTGGCTCAAGCCCTGGCTCGATCGCAGCCTGCTGTTCGTGCTGTCGCGCGCGGTCTTCGGCGAAGCCACGCGCTGGGCCGATCTGTGGGCGGCGCGGCGCGCGGTTTTCTTCGGCTCGCTGCTGCGCGCGCTGACAGTGTCGCGGCTGTCGCCGTGGCGCGCCTTCACGCAGCCGATCGAGCAGCTCGAAGGCCAGCGCGGCGCCGCACGACGCAAGCGCAGCGCCGTGCTGCTGGGCAGCGAGCGCGGCGCCGCGGCCGGCCTGCAGTTCGTCTATGCCAACCTGGAGATGATCGTGCTGGTGGCGCTGATCGCGCTCGTCGGCTGGTTCCTGCCCGATGGGATCAAGAGCCAGTGGTGGCAGCAGTACACCGACGGCGACACGCTGTGGCTGCAAGCCGCGTTCGCGTTCGGCTACGGGCTGGTCGTGCTCGTACTCGAACCGTTCTACGTAGCCGCGGGTTTTGCGATGTACCTCAACCGCCGCGTCGAACTGGAAGCGTGGGACATCGAGCAGGAGTTCCGCCATGCATTTGCATGAGCTGCTGCTGGTGACGGCGCTGCTGGCCGCAGCGCCCGTCACCGTTCGCGCTGATGAGCCAGTCCAAGCCCCCGCCAGCCCTTCGACAAGCTCAGGGCGAACGGCAGATCGGATGCCGCCGAGTGCACAGCAAGTGCGCGAGGCCACCGAAGCCGTCTACAACGACCCCGACCTGCACGGCCTGAAGGCCGATCGCGTGCTGCGCTTCAAGAACCGCGAGCGCGAGACCGACACGCGCGAACCCGGCCCCGACCTGCGCTGGCTGCGCGACCTGATGCGCTGGATCTCTGAAGCCGGCCGCGGCCTGGTGTGGCTGGGCATGGCGGCTCTTGCCGCGCTGGTGATCGTGCTGCTGCGGCGTTGGCTCGTCGTGCGCGGCGCGGCCTCCGGCGGCCGCGCGCTGGCGCTGCCGAGTCACGTGCGCGATCTCGACATTCGCCCGGAGAGCCTGCCCGACGATCTGCCCGCCGCCGCGCGCGCGCTGTGGCAGCGCGGCGAGCAGCGCGCGGCCTTGTCGCTGCTCTACCGCGGCGCGCTCTCGCGCCTGGTGCACGAGCACCAGTTGCCGGTGCGCGCTTCGAGTACCGAAGGCGAATGCAGCGCCCTGGCCGCGCGTCATCTCAACGCCGAGCGGGCCGGCTTCGTCGCCCGCCTGATCGGCCTGTGGCAACTCGCGGTCTACGGCGCGCACCTGCCCGACAGCAGCGCCGTGCTCGCCGTGTGCGAGCAGTTCGACGTGCAACTGCCGCGGCGCCACGCCAGCGCAGCCCCTGTCGTATGAAGCGCCCTTCGACCGACGCCACGATCAACCTGCTGGCGCTGCTGGCGATCGTGGCCTTTGGCGCATGGTTCGTCTGGGCCACCGAATGGGTCGATGTCTGGAAACCCACACCCCCCCGCGGCGAAGCGGCGCGCGACGATCACTATGCGATCAAGCAGATCGTCACCCGGCTCGGCGCGAAGGTGGTCTCGCCCGACAACCTCGATGCGCTGCCACCGCCGGGCGCAACGCTGGTGCTGCAATCGAATCAGTGGGATTTCATGCCCGACCGCAGCCAGCGCCTGCGCGAATGGGTCGAGCGCGATGGCGGCCACCTCGTCCTGCCGAGCTTCTACGCCACCGGCGACGACATCCCGTGGGTGCCGATCGGCGAGAAGCCGCGACCGAAGAAGAAGTCCGCGCCAATCGAAGACGACGAAGACGACGATGAGCATGACGAGCCCGCGCGACCGGCGTTGCCCGCGAGTGCAGCGCGCCGCGCGGCCTTCGACCCGCTGTTGGTCGGCCCCAGGAACAACCCGAAGCAGCAGTGCCCGACCTTCAGCGAGCGCAAGGCCGCAAACGGCGAAGGCACGACACCCCGCACCTTTCGCCTCTGCCACGGCGAACACATGGCGCGCCTGCAGGCGCTGCGGGGCGCCAAGGCTTCGTGGTCGATCGATGGGCCGCAGGGCGCGCACAGCTTGCGCGTGGCGCTCGGCAAAGGCCGCATCACCGCGATCGCCGAGCACCACTTCGTGTCGAACGACAACCTGTTCACCGGCGATCAGGCGCAGGCGGCGATCGCTGCGCTCGACCTGCGCGCCGGCGACAGCGTCTGGTTCGTCGTCGATGAAAAGCGCCAGGCACTGATGCTCTGGCTGTGGCATCGCGCCGGCCCCGCCCTCGGCCTGGCACTGCTCGCGCTGGCTTTGGCGCTGTGGCGCGGCGCGCTGCGCTTTGGCCCGCTGCTGCCGCAGGCAGCAGCAGCGCGCCGTTCGGTGGCCGAACAGATTCGCGGCACCGCGGCCTTCGTCTGGCGCGGTGGCGGCGCGGCCTTGCTGGCCGCATCGCGCCGCGCGCTCGACGAAGCGGCGCGCACGCGCATCGCGGGCTGGGACCGCATGACGATGAGCGAGCGCATCGCCGCGCTGCAACGTCCCACCGCGCTGCCGCCCGATCTGCTCGACGCGAGCGCTCGACCCGACGTTGCCGCCGGCGCGCGGCCGCGCGCTTGCCGACAAGCTGACTCTGCTCGAACAGGCGCGGCGCCGTCTCAACAACCAAGCAACGACCAAGGAGGCCGACCATGTCGCCCAACCCCGCTGACGTGACGCGCGCGCAGGAGGTGCTGGCCGCGCTGCGCGATGAAATCGGCAAGGCCGTCGTCGGCCAGCGTGAAGCCGTCGATCAAGTCCTGGTCGCGCTGCTGGCCGCCGGCCATGTGCTGATCGAAGGCGTGCCCGGCCTGGGCAAGACGCTGCTGGCGCGCGCGCTCGGCAAGGCGATGACGCTGCAGGTGGCGCGCGTGCAGTTCACGCCCGACCTGATGCCCTCGGACATCACCGGTCATGCCGTGCTCGATCGCAGCGAAGCAACGCCGCTCGGCACGCTGCGCGTGTTGCGCGGCCCGGTCTTCACCAACCTGCTGGTGGCCGACGAGATCAACCGCGCGCCGGCCAAGACGCAGGCCGCGCTGCTCGAAGTGATGCAGGAAGCGCAGGTCACGCTCGAGGGCCAGACGCTGGCTTTGAGCAAGCCCTTCATGGTGATGGCCACGCAGAACCCGCTCGAGACCGAAGGCACCTACCCGCTGCCCGAGGCGCAATTGGATCGCTTTCTCTTGAAGATCGAGATCGGCTACCCGCCGCATGGCGAGGAGACGGCGATCGTGCAGCGCGCCACCGCCGGCCAGGCCGGCGACGAGCTGCCTCTGGCCGGCGTGACGCAGCGCGTGCAGGAGCGCCATGTCATCACGCTGCAGCAGATGGCCGCGGCCGTGCGCGTCGATGACAAGGTGATCGACTACGCGGTGCGCATCGTGCGCGCGACGCGCGGCGCACCCGGCATCTCCAACGGCGCCGGCCCGCGCGGTGCGATCGCGCTGGTGCGCGCGGCACGTGCCGCCGCGCTGATGGCAGGCCGCGACTTCGCCACGCCCGACGACGTTAAGCAGTTCGCGCTGGCCGCACTGCGCCATCGCGTGCTGCTGGCGCCGGATGCGCAGCTCGAAGGGCGACGCGTCGACGATCTGCTGGCGGCGCTGCTGGAAGGCGTGGATGCGCCGCGGCTGTGACGTGAAGCTCAAAAACGCAGATTGGGCGACTGTTCGCGGCCCGTTGCGACTTCGAGATCGTCGCTCAAATGCGCTACACCGTGGGCTGATCGCAAGCAAGGCCGCGGGCGGGTGCGCAGCGGCGCTTCGGTGCGGCGCTCGCGCCTGCAGCGCCGAGCTTCGCTGCGGTGCTCGGGTCTCAGGTCGCGCCGCGAAACTCGCTGCGCTCACTGCGTTCGCTGCGCTCGAACAGATCGCGGCGAGTCAGTTCACGAAGCGCGCGAGTACGCGCGCCGACCTAAGCCCTGGCCTTGCAGGCCCGCTCGGCGGCGCCAGTCTCGCCAGGCACAACAGTCCACTGACTGTTCGTGCGCCCCGCCTCCTCGCCGCCGCTGGCGGCACCGCACAGCCGTTCTTGGCTGCGAGGCAGCCTGTCGAGAGAAAGACCCAGCGGGCATCGAGCCCGGCTGGCTTGCCGCGCGCCGCGGCGCGCGTGCAAGCGCCACCGGGCTCGATGCCCGGCTGGGGTCTTTCTCCTCCCCAAGAACGACGGTTGCCTCGCAAAGCGGTGGGCGGGTGCGCGGTGGGGCGACTGGCGGCGGCGAGAAGCAGAGGGTTTCGGTCGGCGCGCGTACCCGCGCGCTTCGTGATCTGACTCACCGCATCTGTTCGAGCGCAACGAACGCAGTGAGCGCAGCGAGTTATGCGGCGCGACCGCAACCCGAGCACCGCAGCGCACTCGGCGCCGCAGGCGCCGACCGCCGCACCGAAGCGCCAGCGCGCACCCGCCCGCGGCTTTGCGATCCCCTCGGCGTATGCGCAAAGCGCGCATTCAAATCGGCAATGGGCCGGCAGCAGACGTCACGCATCGCACGCCAACCGGGCTGCCGCGAGCGCAATGAAACTGCTGCCGTCGCGCACTGCGATCTTCGCGCTGCTGGCCGTCTCGGCCGCGGCCCTGGCCGCACTCGTGCTGCGTGTGCCGGCGAGCACCGTCGGCGAGTTCGCGCTCGCCGTGAGCGCCGCCGCACTCGGCTGGATGGCACTCGACTTCTGGCTGACCCGCCGCGCCTGGCGCGCCACGCCGCTGCGCTGGACGCGCCGCCTGCCCGATGCCTTCGCGCTCGGCGTCGCGCGCACGATCGAAGGCACGCTGATCAACACCGGGCCGCAGCGCTGGCGCGTCGCCTTCTTCGACCATGCCGACCCCGATCTCGACCCACAGGGCCTGCCGGTCACGGCCGACCTGCGCGGTCAAGCGCAAGCCCAATTGCGCTACACCGTGCGCCCACGCCGCCGCGGCCGCGTCGCCTTCGAAGCCGCCGAAGTGCGCGTGCAAAGCCTCTTGCGCAGCCTCGAACTGCAATGGCCCATCGGCGAGCGTGAGCAGCGCCCGGTGTTTCCGAACTTCGCATCGGTGGCGCGTTACGCGTGGCTCGCCACCGACCGGCGCCTCGCCGACATCGGCATCAAGACGCAAGTGCAGCGCGGCGAAGGCACCGATTTCAAGCAGCTCGCCGAGTACCGCGCGGGCGATTCGATCCGCCACATCGACTGGAAGGCAACGCTCAAGCAGTCGCGCCCGATCGTGCGCGAGTTCCAGGACGAGCGCGACCAGTGCGTGATCTTCCTGATCGACTGCGGGCGGCGCATGCGCGCCGACGAAAGCGCGGCGGAACGCCGGGCCGCCCCAAGTTCCGGGCTCCCCCTCGGGGGCGGGCCGGGCACAGCCCGGACCTTGGGGCTCACGTGATTGGCTCGCACTTCGACGAGGCGCTGAACGCGCTGATGCTGCTGGCGCACGTCGCGCTGAAGGACGGCGACGAAGTCGGCGCGCTGACATTCGGCACCGCGCCCGAGCAGCGCCGCAGCTTCGCGCCGCGCAAGGGCCTGGCCACCTTGTCGGCGCTCACGGCCACGCTCTACGACATCCAGCCCGAGGCCACGCACTCCGACTACCTGCTGGCTGCGCGCGACCTGATGCGCGTGCACGCCAAGCGCGCGCTGATCGTGGTGCTGACCAACTTCCGCGACGAAGACGCGCCCGAGCTCGACGCGGCATTGAAGCTGTTGCGCAGCAAGCATCTCGTGCTGCTGGCCTCGCTGCGCGAGCGCGTGCTGCGCGAGCTGGCCGAGCAGCCGCTGACACGAAGCGCACCACGCGATCGAGACCGCCGGCGCGCACCTGTTCGCGCAAGCGCGGCGCGACGCCTTTGGCCGCCTGTCGCAACGCGATGCGCTGATGGTCGATGCCGAGCCCGAGCGCCTCGCGGTCGAGCTGGTGAATCGCTACCGCGCCGTCAAGCGGGCGGGATTGCTGTAGCGCGCAGGCACGGGCGTCCCGCAAACGCAGGGCCGGCCGGACTATCCGCGGCGCACGGCTTGGGTTACCTTCTCGGTCACGCCATGAAGCCATTGCCCCGCACCCTGCTCACCGCGCTGCTGGCGCTGGCCGCATCGGCCCACGCCCAGACCGTCACGCTCAACGGCCACATCGGCGCGCACAAGGCGCTGCTCGTCATCGACGGCGAGCCGCACTCGGTGGCGGTCGGCACCACGGTGCGCGGCGTGCGCCTGCTGTCGTTGGGCGATGCGCAGGCCGAGATCGAAGTCGCCGGTGTGCGGCGCAGCCTCGCGCTCGGCGCCGGGCCGGTACGCACGACCGGCGCCGCAGCCGCCAGCAGTGCGCGCGAGATCGTGCTCACGGCGGGCACCAACGGACACTTCCGCACCATCGGCCAGATCAACGGCAAGTCGGTCGAGTTCATGGTGGACACCGGCGCCAGCGTGGTCTCGCTCGGCCAGGCGGAAGCCGATCTGCTGGGGATCGACTACAAGAACGGCAAGCCCGGCATGTCGCGCACCGCCAACGGCAGCGTGCCGATGCGGCTGATCGTGCTGAATTCGGTGCGCATCGGCGACGTTGAGGTGGCCAATGTCGAGGCTTCCGTGCATCCGGGCTCGCTCGGCATCGTGCTGCTGGGCAACAGCTTTCTGACGCGCTTCCAGATGAAGCGCGAGAACGATGTGATGCGGCTGGAGAAGCGGAACTGACGGATCAGGTCGCCGTCAGCTTCGCGATCGACAACTGAAGCCACTTCGTCCCGTGCCGTCCGAAGTTGACCTGCGCTCGGGCGTCGTCGCCGCTGCCTTCGAGCGCGACGATCACGCCTTCGCCGAACTTGTTGTGGAACACGCCCTGGCCTGAGCGGAAACCGTGCGCCGGCGGCGCCTTCGGCACGTACGCCGGCGCGGCAGGCGCCTCGACGCGACCGGCGCCGATCACCGAGCCCAGGCCCGAGCCGCGCGACCACTGGTTCTGGTACTCGCGCACATAGCCCGAACCGAAGCCCTGGTTCTTCGGGCTCAGCCACTTCAGGTGTTGCTCGGGCAACTCGTCGAAGAAGCGGCTCTTGATGTGGTAGCGCGTCTGGCCGTGCAGCATGCGCGTCTGCGAGAAGCTCAGGTAAAGACGTTTGCGCGCACGGGTGATCGCCACGTACATCAGGCGGCGCTCTTCCTCGATGCCGTCGTGGTCGCTCATCGAGTTCTCGTGCGGGAACAAGCCTTCTTCGAGTCCGGTGATGAAGACCGCGTCGAACTCGAGGCCCTTGGCGCTGTGCACCGTCATCAGCTGGATCGCGTCCTGGCCGGCCTGCGCCTGGTTGTCGCCGGCTTCGAGCGCGGCATGTGTCAGGAACGCCGCCAACGGGCTGACGATCTCGCCGGTTTCTGCATCCGGCGCGGCATCGGCCTGCTCATCGACCGGCAGTGCCACCGCGTCGCGGCCGAAGCCTTCCTGCATGACGAAGCTCTCGGCCGCGTTGATCAGCTCCTCCAGGTTCTCGATACGGTCCTGGCCCTCCTTGTCGGTGCGGTAGAACTCGGTCAGGCCCGAGCGCTGCAGCATCGCCTCGATGATCTCGCGCAGCGTCTTGCCGTTCGTCTCGTCGCGCAGGCGCTCGATCAGCAGGTTGAAGCCCGCGAGGTTCGAACCGCCCTTGCCGCTGACCGCCGCCACGCTCTGATGCAGGCTGCGTCCGCTGGCTCGCGCTGCATCCTGCAGCTGCTCGACGGTGCGCGCACCGATGCCGCGCGCCGGAAAGTTGACGACGCGCAGAAAACTCGTGTCGTCGTTGGCGTTCTCGATCAGCCGCAGGTACGCCAGCGCATGCTTGACCTCGGCGCGCTCGAAGAAGCGCAGGCCACCGTAGACGCGATAAGGAATCCCGGCATTGAACAACGCGCTTTCGAGCACGCGGCTTTGCGCATTGCTGCGGTAGAGGATGGCGATCTGCGAGCGCGCGGTGCCGCTGCGGTGCAGTTGCTGCGCTTCGTCGAGCAGCCACTGCGCTTCGCCGTAGTCGCTGGTGGCCTCCATCACGCGCACCGGCTCGCCGGCGCCGGCATCGGTGCGCAGGTTCTTGCCCAGGCGCTTGGCGTTGTGCGCGATCAGCGCGTTGGCGGCGTCGAGGATGTGGGCGTAGGAGCGGTAGTTCTGCTCCAGCTTGATGACCTTCGGCACGCGGTACTCGCGCTCGAAGTCGGCCATGTTGCCGGCGCGTGCGCCGCGAAAGGCGTAGATGCTCTGGTCGTCATCGCCCACCGCAAACACGCCTTTCTGCACTTCGGGCGGCGCAAACATCTGCAGCCACTTGTACTGCAGCTTGTTGGTGTCCTGGAACTCATCGACCAGCACATGCGCGAAGCGGCGCCGGTAGTGCTCGCGCACCGGGTCGTTGTCGCGCATCAGCTCGTAGCTGCGCAGCATGAGCTCGCCGAAATCGACCACGCCTTCGCGCGCGCACTGCTCTTCGTAGGCCCGATAGACCTCGACCAGTTTCGCGGTGTGCGGGTCCGGCGGCTCGATGTCGTTCGGCCGCAGGCCCTCTTCCTTGTTGCCGGCGATGAACCACGCCGCCTGCTTCGGCGGAAAGCGTTCTTCGTCGAGGTTCATCGCCTTGACGACGCGCTTGACGGCGGCCTGCTGATCGCCGGCGTCGAGGATCTGGAACGCCTGCGGCAGGCCGGCGAGCTTCCAGTGCGTGCGCAGGAAGCGGTTGCACAGGCCGTGGAAGGTGCCGATCCACATGCCGCGCACGTTGACGGGCAGCATGCTCGTCAGCCGCGTCAGCATCTCCTTGGCGGCCTTGTTGGTGAAAGTCACGGCCAGCACGCCGCCGGGCGAGACCTGGCCGGTGGACAGCAGCCAGGCGATGCGCGTCGTCAGCACGCGCGTCTTGCCCGAGCCGGCGCCGGCCAGGATCAGCGCCGGCACGGCCGGCAGCGTCACCGCAGCGAGTTGCTCCGGGTTCAGCCCGCGCAGAAGTGGTGCGCTGCCAGGGCTGCTGCCGGCGCCGGTGTTGTCTTCATTCATCGACCGATTCTAGGAACAGCGCTCGGCGACCCTTCAACCTAGGGGAGCAATCGGCCGCCAACCGTCGATACATTTAGATGCATAGGGATCAAAAAGAACCACGGGTGCGCGCTGACGTTCGCGCCCGTACGGAGGATGCGTCATGAGTTCGACCCGCCGGCTGCTGAACATCGTTGCAGCGAGCGCTCTCGTCGTCGCCTGTGGAGGCGGCAACGACACGGCCGAGCCGCAAGCCAATGACGCATCGCAACGCGCCCGCGCGCTCGCCATCGCGGCGCCCTCGCAATCGGTCTGGTCGGCGCCGTTCGCGCTGCCGCTCGTCCCCACCACCGCGGCCAACCTGCCCGACGGCCGCGTGCTGATGTGGTCGGCCGAGGAGCGCTTCTCGTTCGGCGCCAGCGTCGGCCGCACCTACACCACCATCTTCGACCCCGTCACCGGCACGAACACCGAGCGCACCGTCACCGAGAGCGCGCACAACATGTTCTGCCCGGGCACGACCAACCTGGCAGACGGCCGCATCCTCGTCAACGGCGGCATCAGCAGCGCGCGCACCAGCATCTTCGATCCCGTCGCCAACACCTGGACCACCGGCCCCGCGATGAACATCGCGCGCGGCTACAACGCCAACACCATCCTGGCCGACGGCTCGGTGTTCACGCTCGGCGGCTCCTGGAGCGGCGGCGTCGGCAACAAGCACGGCGAGGTCTGGACCGAAGCCACGGGCTGGCGTCGCCTGAGCGGCATCCCGATCGACCCGATGCTGTCGGTGGACTCGAGCCGCAACTTCGGCGGCGACAGCCACTTCTGGCTGATCCCCACCGGCCATGGCCGCGTGCTGCACGCCGGCCCCGGCGTCAACATGCACCTGCTCGACACCCGCGGCAACGGCGCGACGCAGGCGATGGGTGCGCGCGGCAACGACCAGTTCAGCGTCAGCGGCACCGCAGTGATGTACGACATCGGCAAGGTGCTCAAGCTCGGCGGCTCGCCCGGCTACGAAGGCTTCGACGCCAACGCCAACGCCTTCGTCATCGACATGGGCGCCGGCGGCGCCACGGCGCGCCGGATCGCGTCGATGAGCTACGCGCGCGTCTTCCACAACAGCGTGGTGCTGCCCAACGGCCAGGTCGTCGTCATCGGCGGCCAGACGCGCGCCAATGCCTTCACCGACAACCGTTCGGTGCTCGCCGCCGAGCTGTTCGATCCCGTCACCGAGACCTTCACCACGCTGCCGCCGATGACGGTGCCGCGCAACTACCACAGCTCGGCCCTGCTGCTGCCCGATGCGCGCGTGCTGTCCACCGGCGGTGGCCTGTGCGGGGTGGGCTGCATCGCCAACCACCCCGACGTCGAAATCCTGACGCCGCACTACCTGCTCAACCCTGACGGCTCGCCGGCCACTCGCCCGGTCATCACCGCCGCGCCGACGCAGGCCGCGCACGGCACGACGATGGCCGTCGCCACCAACGCGCCGGTCGCCGCCTTCACGCTGATGCGCATGGGCTCGGCCACGCACACCGTCAACAACGACCAGCGCCGCATCCCGCTGGCCTTCAGCAGCACGGGGACCAACGCCTACAGCCTGCAGGTACCGAGCAACACCGGCATCGCCCTGCCCGGCCTGTACATGCTGTTCGCGATGAATGCCGACGGCACGCCGTCGGTGGCGCGCATCGTTCGCGTCGGCTCGAACGCGACGCCGCAATTGGTGTGGCCGGGCGATCAGACCGGCACGGTCGGCAGCGCGATCAACGTCGCGCTCAGCGCGCCGGGCGCCACCGGCTACGCCGCCAGCGGCCTGCCGCCGGGCCTGAGCCTGAACAGCGCCAGCGGTGCCATCAGCGGCACACCGAGCGCGGCCGGCCTGTACAACGTCAGCATCTCGGCGAGCAATGGCGCCGGCAGCGTCAGCACGCAACTGCTCTGGCGCGTCAATCAACCCAGCGGCGTGCGCTACGTCAAGCTCGAGTCGCTGTCCGATGCCAGCGGTGGACCGTGGGCGACGATGGCGGAGTTCAACCTGCTCGACGAACAGGGCAACACGCTGCCGCGCACCGGCTGGCTGGCATCGGCTGACAGCGTCGATCTCGGCAACTGGGGTGGAGCGGCCGGCAGCGCGATCGACGGCAGCATCTACAGCATCTGGCACACCCAGTGGCAGACGGCCGCGCCGGCGCATCCGCATTGGTTCAGCGTCGACCTCGGCGCCGCCTCGCGGCTGAGCGGCTTCCGCTACCTGCCGCGGCAAGACCCGTCGCCCAACGGCAACATCGCGCTGTTCCGCTTCTACGTCTCCAACGACGGCGTCAACTGGGGCCAACCGGTGGCCAGCGGCGACTTCCAGCTCATGGGCCCGCTCAGCGCCGAAAAGACCGTACGCTTCGCGCTCGGCGGCGCCAACCGCGCGCCCGTGCTGGCAACGCCCGCGTCGCAATCGAGCACGCAGGGCCAGGCGGCTTCACTGTCGCTGCAAGCCAGCGATCCCGACGGCGACACGCTGACCTACAGCGCGAGCGGCCTGCCGCCGGGCCTGACGCTCGGCGCCGGCAGCGGCGTCATCGCCGGCACCCCCACCACCAGCGGCAGCTACAGCGTGGCCGTCACGGTGCAGGACAGTCTCGGTGCCAGCGCCAACACGAGCTTCACCTGGACCGTGCTCGCCGCGCCGACCGTGATCAACCCGGTGCCGGCACCGCCGGCGCTGGCCGGCAGCGACGTTGCCTTCACGGCGAGCGCCAGCGGCAGCGCGCTCCAGTACGCCTGGGATTTCGGCGATGGCATGGCGGTCACGCCCTACTCGTCGTCGCCCTCGACCTCGCATCGCTACGTCAATCCCGGCGTGTACACGGTGACGCTGTCCGTGCGCGCCAGCGACGGTCGCGTCAGCACGCTCAGCTTCGTCCAGGCCATCACCGCGCCGGCCAGCGCCGGGCGGCCGGTGGCGTCGTCGAACATCGTGCTGGAAGCGCGCAGCGGCGCGAACGCGCGGCTGTGGGTCGTGAATCAAGACAACGACAGCGTCAGCGTCTTCGATGCGGTGACCCACGCCAAGCAGACCGAGATCGTGGTCGGCGCCGGCCCGCGCACGTTGGCACTCGCGGCCGGCGGCGGCAGCGTCTGGGTCGCCAACCGTGACGGCGCGAGCCTGAGCGTCATCAGCACCACCACGCTCGCGGTGACGCAGACGATCGCGCTGCCGCGCGCCTCGATGCCCTACGGCATCGCGTTCTCGCCGGCGGACGGCTCGGCCTGGGTCACGCTCGAAGCCACGGGCCAATTGCTGCGCGTCAACAGCAGCGGCAGCGAGCTCACCGGCACGGTGACGGTCGGCGCCAACCCGCGCCAGGTTTCGATCAGCGGCGACGGCGCGCGCGTCCTCGTGTCGCGCTTCATCACACCGCCCTTGCCCGGCGAGGCCACGGCCGTGGTGCAGACCGCCGGCCGCGGCGGCGAGGTGGTGGCCGTCAATGCCGGCGCGCTCACCGTGCAGGCCACCACCGTGCTGGCGCACAGCGACAAGCCCGACAACACGCTGCAGGGCCGCGGCGTGCCCAACTACCTGGGTGCGGCGGTGATCTCGCCCGACGGCGCCTCGGCCTGGGTGCCGAGCAAGCAGGACAACGTCAAGCGCGGCACGCTGCGCGACGGCAGCAACCTCGACTTCCAGAACACGGTGCGCGCCATCAGCTCGCGCATCGACCTGACCACGCTGGCCGAGGACCACGCCGCGCGCGTCGATCACGACAACGCGAGCGTCGCCAGCGCCGCGGTCTTCCACCCGAGCGGCGCCTACCTGTTCGTGGCCCTGGAAACCAGCCGCCAGGTGGCGGTCGTCGATGCCTACGGCAAGCGCGAGGTGATGCGCTTCGACGCCGGCCTGGCGCCGCAGGGCGTGGCGATCTCGGCCGATGGTCTGAAGCTCTTCGTCAGCAACTTCATGGCGCGCAGCGTCACGGTGCACGACCTGACGCGGCTGGTGCGCTTCGGCGAGTTCGCGGTGACGACGCAGGCCACGCTGGCGTCGGTCGGCGCCGAGCGCCTCGCCGCGCAGGTGCTGCAAGGCAAGCGCCTGTTCTACGACGCACGCGATCCGCGCCTGGCACGCGACAGCTACATGAGCTGCGCCGCCTGCCACCGCGACGGCGGCAGCGACGGCCGCGTCTGGGATCTGACCGGCCTGGGCGAAGGTCTGCGCAACACCGTCGCCTTGCGTGGCCGCGCCGCGATGGGCCACGGCCCGCTGCACTGGAGCGGCAACTTCGACGAGCTGCAGGACTTCGAGGGCCAGATCCGGGCGCTGGCGCAAGGCAGCGGCCTGATGACCGACGCGCAGTTCAACACCGGCACGCGCAGCCAGCCGCTGGGCGACCGCAAGGCCGGCGTCAGCGCCGACCTCGACGCGCTCGCTGCGTATGTGACCTCGCTCAACACCTTCGAGCCGAGCCCGCGCCGCAACGGCGACGGCACGCTGACAGCCGATGCGCTTGCCGGCCGCAGCGTCTTCGCCGCGCAATGCGCGAGCTGCCACGGCGGCAGCGCGTTCACGACCAGCGTGCTCGGCACCTTGCGCAACGTCGGCACCATCAAACAACCGTCGAGCGGCACGCGCCTGGGCGCGGCGCTCAGCGGCATCGACACGCCGACGCTGCGCGATGCGTGGCAGACCGGGCCGTACCTGCACGACGGCTCGGCCGCGACCATTGCCAACGCCGTCAGCGCGCACAACAACGTCACGCTCGACGCCACGCAGCTCGCGCAGGTGGCGGCCTTCGTCGCGCAGATCGGCAGCGAAGAGCCGGCCGTCACACCCAGCGGCAGCGGCGGCCTGCAGGGCAGCTACTTCAACAACATCGCGCTCACCGGCAGCGCGGCGCTGACGCGCACCGAGGCGGTGAACTTCGACTGGGGCGCGGGCTCGCCGGGTGCGGCCATTGCCGTCAACAACTTCTCGGCGCGCTGGAGCGGCAGCGTGCTCGCGACGAGCAGCGGCGCCTATCGTTTCCGCACCGTCAGCGACGACGGCGTGCGCCTGTGGATCGATGGCGTGCAGGTCATCAACAACTGGACGGACCACGCACCCACCACCAACACCTCGGCCGTCGTCAACCTCACGGCTGGCCAGCGTGTGGCCGTGCGCCTGGAGTACTACGAACGCGGCGGCGGCGCGGTGATGCGCCTGCAGTGGCAGACGCCCGGCAGCAGCACCTACACTGCGATCCCCGCGGCGTCGCTGTATGCGACGCCGCCGTGATCGACGATGCGGCACCGATTGCTTCTTGCCCTCTTCGCGTTGGCCTCATCGTCGCTGGCTGCCGATGAGGCCAGCGCCTCACGTGGCCGGCAGCTCTTTCATGGCGATGCGGCGCTCGCCGCGCGCATTCATGGGCAGGATTTCGCCCTGCCTGCGCAAGCCAGCCGTTGCATCAACTGCCACGGCCTCAAGCCGGCGACCGCGGCGCCATCGCCGCGCGGCGCGGCGCCGCCCGACGCACCAGCGCTGACCGCCGCTTTGCTGACGCAGATGCGCAGCCGCCGTGGCGGCCCGCCATCACGCTACGACGCCGGCGCGCTGTGCGCGCTGCTGCGCAGCGGTGTCGATCCGGCGTACGTGCTGATCGTGCGCACCATGCCGCGCTATGACATCAGCGATGCCGACTGCCGCTCGCTGTGGCTGCACCTGACGCGATGAGCACACGCCGCGGCGTCTTGACTTCGCTCGGCCTGGCCGCGCTTGCAGCGAGCGTCGAGGCGCAGTCGGTCGCGGCGCCGTCGCACGACCCCTTCGGCCCGATCCGCCCACCGCAAACCGCGCCCAGACTGCAGCTCACCGCAGAAGACAACGTGCGTTTCGATCTCGGTGCGCGCCTGCAAGGCCGCATCACCGCGGTGCAGCTGATGTTCACCGGCTGCAGCGCCACCTGCCCGATCCAGGGCGCGCTGTTCGGCGCGCTCGCGCCGCAGATCGCGCTCTCGCGCCAGATGCAGTTGCTGTCGCTGAGCATCGACCCGCTCGGCGACAGCCCCGCCGCCTTGCGCGCATGGCGCGAGCGCTTCGGCAAGCATTCCAATTGGCATGCGGCGCTGCCGCGTGTCGAGGACGTTGACCGCCTGCTCGATTTCCTGCGGGGCCGCGCGCAAGGGCTGGATCGCCACACCGCGCAGATCTACTTGTTCGATCGGCAAGCGCGCCTGGCATACCGTACGGCAGACATGCCGCCGGCGCGCTTCGTCGCCGAGCTGATGAACGAACTGTCGCGCATGCGCTGAGCGCGGTCGCAACGCTGTGGCATGGTCGGCGCTTCGAGGCACCGCATGCGCTTTCCGCTTCTTCGCCGCACAACACCTGCCGTGTCGCTCGCCCTGCAGGGCGGCGGCGCGCATGGTGCGTTCACCTGGGGCGTGCTCGACGCCTTGCTCGAACGGGGTGTTCCCATCGCTGCGGCCAGCGGTGCCAGCGCCGGTGCGATGAACGCGGTGGTGCTTGCGCATGGGCTCGCGCAAGGCAACGACAGCGCACGTACCGCGCTGCACGACTTCTGGCGCGCCGTGGCCGACAGCGTGCCGCCTCTGTGGCTGGTGCCGGGCGATCCGCCGCAACTCGCGCCGGCGGCGCGCGCGATGCTGGCCTGGTCGCGCTGGCTCACGCCGGCTCAGCTGAATCCGCTGAACCTGAATCCACTGCGCGATGTGCTGGCCGCGCAGATCGACTTCGAGCGCCTGCGCACGACGCGCGGCATGGCCCTCTTCGTCGCCGCCACAGAAGTCGCGCGCGGCCGGCTGACGCTGCTGCGGCGCGCCGACATCACGCTCGATGCGCTGCTCGCCTCGGCCACGCTGCCACAGGTCGCGCACCCGGTCGCCATCGACGGCCGCGCCCATTGGGACGGCGCCTTCAGCGCCAACCCCGCACTCTGGCCGCTGGTGCGCGAGGTCGATGCGGACGACCTGGTGCTGGTGACGCTCGCCCCGCTGGGCGCAGCGGCCGAACCGACCAGCGCCGAGGCGATCGCCGCGCGCGTCGCCGACATCGCCTTCAACGCGCCGTTTCTGCGCGAAGCGCGCTGGCTGGCCGAACTGCACGCCGACGCTTGCGCCCGACCCTGGCCGCGTTGGGGCACCGACGGCCGCATGGCGCGGCTGCGTTGGCACCTGATGGACGCCGACGACACGCTGGCCGCGTTGCCCGGCAGCACGCGCCTGGTACCGGACTGGGCCTTCGTGCAGCGCCTGCGCGATGCCGGCCGCGAACGCGTTGCGCGCTGGTTCGACGAGCACGGCACGTCACTCGGCCGGCGCTCCAGCATCGATCCACAGCGCGTCTTCGGGCCTGGGTCCTAGAACTGCGCCTTGCCAAGCGAACGCCGCGGATCCGGCTTCGCCGGGCCGCTGGCGTGCCCCCTCGAGGGGGAGCGGCGCAGCCGCTCCGGGGGTGGGTCAATCCAGCAGCGAAAACAGCGTGATCGGACTGGTGTCGCTGTAGCCGCGGCGCGAGCGCTTGCGGGCCACGCGGGTGCGGCTGTAGTTCAGGTACCAGGGCGCGAAGTCCGCGCCCGGCATGGCGCGGCTGATCCAGTAGCCCTGCACTTCGTCGCAGCCGAGCTCGCGCAGGACATGCGCCTGCTCCGCGGTCTCGACGCCTTCGGCGACGACGCACATCTTCATGTTGCGGCCCAGCGCGATCACCGCACTGCAGATCGCGGTGTCCTCGCTGTTGTCGGGCAGCGACTGCACGAACGAGCGGTCGATCTTCAGCGTGTCGATGGCGAAGCGGCGGATGTAGGACAGCGACGAGTGGCCGGTGCCGAAGTCGTCGATCGCCAGGCGCACGCCCAGGCGGCGGAAGCTGTCGAGCATGGCGCGCGTGGGCTCGTTGTCTTCCATCAGCAGCGATTCGGTCAGCTCGATCTCGAGGCGGCGCGGATCGATCGCGTTCTCACGCAGCGAGTCTTCGATCATCGACGCCAGGTAGAGATGGCGGAACTGCCGTGCAGAGAGATTCACCGCCAGGCCGAGCGGCGGCAGGCCCAGGCGGTCCCAGGCGGCAAGCTGCTCGCACGCCGCGCGGATCACCCACGCCCCCACCGGCAGGATCAGCCCGGTGTCTTCGAGCACGCCGACGAAGCGGTCCGGCGGCACCAGGCCGTGGCCCGGCCGGTGCCAGCGCACCAGCGCCTCGACACCGTTGATCTTGCCGCTGCGCAGATCCGCCTTGGGCTGGAAGTGCAGCACGAATTCGTTGCGCTCGACGGCGCGACGCAGGCTGCCTTCGAGCGAGACGCGCGCCGTCACCGCCGCGCTCAGGTCTTCGCTGAAGAAGCTGTAGGTGGCGCGTCCGAGCGACTTGCTGCGGTACATCGCCATGTCGGTATGGCGGATCAGCGTGTCGAGGTCGGCGTCGTCGGTCGGGTAGATCGAGATGCCGATGCTGGCGGTGACGACCAGTTCTTCTTCGCCCAGCACGAAGGGAACGGCCAGCGCTTCGAGCATGCGCCGCGCCACATGCGCTGCGTCCTCGGGGCTGCCGACGTTCTCGATGATCAGCGTGAATTCGTCGCCGCCCAGTCGCGACAGGGTGTGCAGCTGCGTGTCGTCGCGCGATACCGAATCGCCGGCGCGCAGGCACTGGCTCAGCGTCTTGGCCACATGCTGCAGCAGCAGGTCGCCGGCCTCGTGGCCGAGCTCGTCGTTGACGACCTTGAAGCGGTCGAGGTCGAGGAACATCAGCGCCATCGCCTGGCCGTGGCGCTGGGCGCGCGCCATCGCCTGGCCGAGGCGGTCGCGGAACAGCATGCGATTGGGCAGGCCGGTCAGGCTGTCGTAGTTGGCCAGCTGCTTCAACTGCTCCTGCACCTCGTGGTGCTCGGACGCATCGCGCAGGCGCACCAGCACGTGCGGCACGCCCGAGGCCGCGTATTCGGTCAGGTGCAGCGACACCTGCCGGCTTGCGTTGCCGTCGCGCGCGCGCAGCTTGGCCGGGCCGGCCTTGAGCGAGAAGCGCTTGTCAGCACTGTGCTCGAACAGCTTGTTGACGTGCAGCCCTTCGATGGCCTCGGCTTCGTCGCCGATCAGTTGCTGCGCCGCCGGGTTGCACGACAGCACCTTGCCTTCGGCCGAGCACACCAGGTAGCCGTCGCTGGCGCGCTCGAACAGGGTTTCGAGCAGCGGGTCGGGCTTGGATGCGAACCAGCGGCCCAGCGACCAGCCGGGCCGCGAACGGCCGCTCTTCGAATCGTTGAACCGGGATCGATCGCTCACGCTCGGCGCCACGCAAACCTGGAATCTGGACCTTGGAAATTATCGGCAGCGCATGACCGCGCCGTGACGTCCCGCAGCGCCGGGCTGCCAACTGCGCACGGATCGGCGCGCTTTGTGGGCCGCGTAGAATTTGCCGCAAAGCCCAAATTCTGGCGCCCGGCCCGCCTCGCGGCGCCGGTCACCGGGTCAAGCGCTCTCATTTCACGATCGAGCCTGACGAGCCGGACCCTCCATGGAAATCTTCGACTACGACAACATCCTGCTGCTGCCGCGCAAGTGCCGGGTGGACAGCCGCAGCCAGTGCGACACCGCAACGCCCTTCGGCGCCGCGCCGCTTCGCGATGCC
Organism: uncultured beta proteobacterium; assembly: GCA_963738605.1. GTDB lineage: Bacteria > Pseudomonadota > Gammaproteobacteria > Burkholderiales > Burkholderiaceae_C > CADEEN01. The sequence goes on along the minus strand of CAVTXG010000005.1, from coordinate 49,909 downwards.
GGTGGTGCCGTCGAACATGAAGACGGTGGTCGATGAGTCCATCGTCGAGACGCTGGCGCGACAGCGATCACTTCTACGTGATGCACCGCTTCGACCTGGACAACGTGGCCTTTGCACGCGCGATGCGCGAAAAGGGCCTGTTCGTCTCGATCAGCCTGGGCGTGAAGGACGCCGACGTGGTCACGGTCGACCGGCTCGCCGCCGAGGGCACCGGCGCCGACTACATCACGATCGACATCGCCCACGGCCACGCCGACAGCGTGCGCCGCATGATCGAGCACATCAAGGCCAAGCTGCCGAATGCCTTCGTCATCGCCGGCAACGTGGCCACGCCCGAGGCGGTGATCGACCTCGAGAACTGGGGCGCCGACGCCACCAAGGTCGGCGTCGGTCCGGGCAAGGTCTGCATCACGAAGCTGAAGACCGGCTTCGGCACCGGCGGCTGGCAGCTCTCGGCGCTTGAAGTGGTGCGCGCGTGTCGCGACCAAGCCGATCATCGCCGACGGCGGCATCCGCCATCACGGCGACATCGCCAAGAGCGTGCGCTTCGGCGCGACGATGGTGATGATCGGCTCGCTCTTCGCCGGCCACGAAGAAAGCCCGGGGCAGACGGTCGAAGTCGACGGCAAGCGCTACAAGGAGTACTACGGCAGCGCGAGCGACTTCAACAAGGGCGAGTACAAGCATGTCGAAGGCAAGCGCATCCTGGAGCCGATCAAGGGCGCGCTCGCCGAGACGCTGCGTGAAATGCGCGAGGACCTGCAGAGCTCGATCAGCTATGCCGGCGGCACGCAGCTGGCGGACCTGAAGAAGGTCAACTACGTGATTCTCGGCGGCGAGAACGCAGGCGAGCACCTGTTCATGTAGAGCGCGCGGCGCGGCGCAAGGCCGTGCCAAGGCGCGCCACGCCCCTCGGGGCCGCGAGCGCAGCGAACTGGGGCCCGGCGCGGCGTCGGGCCGTCCCAAGGCGCGCCACGCCCCTCGGGGGCCGCGAGCGCAGCGAGCCTGGGGCCCGGCGCGGCGCCGGGCCGTCCCAAGGCGCGCCACGCCCTCGGGGGCCGCGAGCGCAGCGAGCCTGGGGCCCGGCGCGGCGCCGGGCCGTCCCAAGGCGCGCCACGCCCCTCGGGGGCCGCGAGCGCAGCGAGCCTGGGGCCCGGCGCGGCGCCGGGCCGTCCCAAGGCGCGCCACGCCCTCGGGGGCCGCGAGCGCAGCGAGCCTGGGGCCTACGTTACCGCGCGCTCATGCCGCTCTTCTCGCCACCGTCGGCGCCGTTGTAGCGCTTGCGCTTGGCCGGGTCGCGCGATTGCGCCGTCTCGCGCGCAGCGGCCACCGGGCAGGCGCCACCGTCGGCGTGGAAGGCGGCGGCGACGAGCAACGGATCGTCGAGAGCGCCGATGCCCTTGCTGAAGTCTTCGGCCACCGCGCAGGTCGGCGCCAGGCCGTCGAAGTAGCGGCCCTGGTTGAGCGCGTTGACGCCTTCGAAGTTGACGATGCTGTAGGTGAAGCCCACGCCGTCGTCCTGCGGCAGGAAACCCACCGGCTTGCCGCAGGTGACGTCGCCGATCGCGACGACGTTCACGCCGACGCCGCGCAGGCCGTTGATGACCTGCTCGCTGGCCGAGCAGGTGCGCTCGCCCATCAGCACGTAGACCCGCGAGAAGCCGCTCCAGCCGCCTGGGTTGGCGAGGGCGTAGGTCTGATTGCTGCCGCTTTGCTTGTCGTTGAAGAGCAATCGCGTGTAGACCTTGCCGCTGTGCGGGCTGCCCGAGGCGTAGGACGCAACGCTGCCACCCACCGAGACCAGGCCGCCGCCGTTGTAGCGCAGGTCGAGCACGAGGTCGTCGATGCCCTGGTTGCGAAAGCTCGTCATCGCGGTGGCAAGCGGCGATGCGATCTGGCTGATCATGTCCTTGACGAACACGTAGCCGATCTTGCGCCCACCCTGGCTTTGCACCACCTGGCCGGCTTGCACCGGCGTCAGCGTGAAGACCGCGGCGGTGAGCGTGACGGTGACCAGCGGATTGCTGCCGCGGCGCACGCTCAGGTTGAGCTGATTGCCGGCCGCGTCGGGCGTGAGCACATCGAAGTTGTCGGCGGAGATCAGCGTGGAACACCGGCGTGTTGTTGATGGCGACGATCTCGTCGCCGCGCTGCAGGCCGCCGCTGATCGCGGTGGACTGCGCTGCCGGCGACAGCGGCTCGATGTAGCGCACGAAGAGTTGCGACGCGCCCTGCGCCACGGCTTCGAGGCCGTTGACCGCCACGCCGTAGCCGAGGATCTGGCCGTCGCCGTAGAAGCGGTTGTAGCTCTCGGTGGTCTGGAAGCGGCTGTAGCGGTCAGCCGGCCAGCGTGCACCGCCGCCGTTGGGAATGAGGTCGCCGCCCTGGTACAGCAAGGCGTCGAAGTAGGACTCGACGCTGTTGAAGCCGGCCGGCGAGGGGTTCGGGCTCAACTGGTACCAGAGGTAGGTGTCGTTGACGAAGCAGCCCAGCCAGTCCTGCCGGTCGAAGACGCTCGAACTGACCGCCGTCGAGGGGCAGGCGCCGGCAAAGCCGCCGCCATCGCCGCCGCCGCCACCGCAGGCCGCGAGCAGCACGGGCAGGGACAACGCAAGACGGCGCAGGGATTTCGGGAAGGTCTTCGGCACGGTTGTCTCCAAGGCGCAGGATCATGAACGGGGGGCGTGAACCTACAATCGACGCAACCCTTTGAGCCCGCTTTGCGTTGACACGCATCGTGCAACGACGCCGGGCTTTGCTTGTTTCCAAAGCCAACACGGCCCGACACAGCGCCACAACAGATGTCTTCGTCAGAACTCGCCAAATCCTTCGAGCCCGCGGCCATCGAGGCCAAATGGGCGCCGATCTGGGAGCAAAGCGGCGCCGCGACGCCGACGCTCGACGCGGCCAAGCCGTCGTTCTCGATCCAGCTGCCGCCGCCGAACGTGACGGGCGTGCTGCACATGGGGCACGGCTTCAACCACAGCATCATGGATGCGCTGACGCGTCTGCACCGCATGCGCGGCTTCAACACGCTGTGGCTGCCGGGCACCGATCACGCCGGCATCGCCACGCAGATCGTGGTCGAGCGCCAGTTGCAGGAGCAGGGCCTGTCGCGCCACGACGTCGGCCGCGAGGAGTTCATCAAGCGCGTCTGGGCCTGGAAGGAAACGTCGGGCAACGTCATCACCGGCCAGATGCGGCGCATCGGCGACACGGTGGATTGGTCGCGCGAGTACTTCACGATGGACGCGACGCAGTCGGCCGTCGTCAACGAGACTTTCGTGCGCCTGTACGAAGAGGGCCTGATCTATCGCGGCAAGCGCCTGGTCAGCTGGGATCCGGTGCTGATGTCGGCAGTGTCGGACCTCGAAGTCGAGAGCGAGGAGGAAGACGGCTTTCTCTGGCACATCCGCTACCCGCTCGAAGACGGCTCGGGCTCGCTGGTGGTGGCGACGACGCGGCCGGAGACGATGCTCGGCGACACCGCGGTGATGGTGCATCCCGACGACGAACGCTACGCGGCGTTGATCGGCAAGCGCGTCACGCTGCCGCTGTGCGATCGCACGATCCCGGTCATCGCCGACGCCTACGTCGATCGCGCGTTCGGCACCGGCGTCGTCAAGGTCACGCCGGCGCACGACCACAACGACTACGCCGTCGGCCAGCGCCACGGCCTGCCGATGATCGGCGTGCTGACGGCGGGCGCGAAGGTCAATGACAACGCGCCCGCGGCGTATCGCGGGCTCGATCGCTTTGCAGCGCGCAAGCGCGTCGTTGCCGATCTCGATGCGCTCGGCCTGCTCGTCGAGACGAAGAAGCACAAGCTGACCGTGCCGCGCTGTGCGCGCACCGGCCAGATCGTCGAGCCGATGCTGACCGATCAGTGGTTCATGGCGATGACCAAGCCGGGCCGCGACGGCGAGTCGATCGCCGGCCGCGCGATCAAGCTGGTCGAGAGCGGCGAGGTGCGCTTCGTGCCCGACAACTGGGTCAACACCTGGAACCAGTGGATGAAAAACATCCAGGACTGGTGCATCTCGCGCCAGCTCTGGTGGGGCCATCAGATCCCGGCCTGGTATGACGAAGACGGCAAGGTCTATGTCGCGCGCAGCGAGGCGGAGGCGCAGTCGCAGGCGCCCGGCAAGAAGCTGACGCGCGACCCCGATGTGCTCGACACCTGGTACTCGGCCGCGCAGTTCCCCTTCTCCACCGTCGGCTGGCCGAACAAGACCGTGGAGCAGGATCTCTTCCTGCCGAGCACCGTGCTCGTCACCGGTTTCGACATCCTGTTCTTCTGGGTCGCGCGCATGATCATGATGACGGCGCACTTCACCCGAACCGACGATTGCCCAGAGGGCAAGCCCGCTTTCAAGCATGTGTACATCCACGGCCTGATCCGCGACTCGCACGGCCAGAAGATGAGCAAGAGCGAAGGCAATGTGATCGACCCGGTCGATCTGATCGAGGGCGTCGATCTCGACACGCTGATCAAGAAAAGCACGACCGGCCTGCGCGCGCCCCGAGACCGCGCCCAAGGTCGCGGCACGCGTGAAGAAGGAGTTCCCCGAAGGAATACCGGCCTACGGCGCCGACGCGCTGCGGCTGACGATGGCCTCCTACGCCAGCCTCGGCCGCGAGATCGCGTTCGACACCAAGCGCTGCGAGGGCTATCGCAATTTCTGCAACAAGCTCTGGAACGCGACCAAGTTCGTGCTGATGAACTGCGAGGGTCAGGACTGCGGGCTGAAGGAACACAGCAAGGCCGAGTGCGCACCGCCCCGCTTCGACGAAGCGGGGCGACTCGTCGATGCGGGTGGGCCGTTCCACGGCTACATGCGCTTCTCGCAGGCCGATCGCTGGATGAGCGGCGAGTTGCAGCGCGCAGAGGCTGCCGTGGCACAGGGCTTTGCCGACTACCGTCTCGATCTGGCGAGCGCGGCCGCCTACGACTTCGTCTGGAACGGGTACTGCGACTGGTACATCGAGATCGCCAAGGTGCAGATCGCCACGGGTTCCGAGGCGCAACAGCGCGCCACGCGGCGCACCCTGATCCGCACGCTCGAAACCGTGCTGCGCCTGCTGCATCCGCTGGCACCGTTCATCACCGCCGAGTTGTGGGACAAGGTCGCGCCCGTCGCCGGTCGCGCCTCGACGCATGCCGCCGGCGTGATGGTCGCGCCCTACCCTGTCGCGCAGCCCGAACGCATCGACGCCAAGGCCGACGCCTGGATGGCGCAATGCAAGGCGGCAGTCAGCGCGTGCCGCAACCTGCGCAGCGAGATGTCGCTGTCACCCGGCGAGCGCGTGCCGCTGCTGACCTTCGGCGAAGCTGCGTTCGTCGAGCAAGTGGTGCCGCATCTCAAAGCCTTGTGCAAGGTCAGCGAGGTGCAGGTCTTTGCCGATGAGGCCGCCTTCGTGGCGACGACCCGAACGTTGCCGGTGGCCGTGGTGGGCGAGCTGCGGCTGGCCCTCAAGATCGAGGTCGACATCGCCGCCGAACGAGTGCGCCTGACCAAGGAGATCGAGCGCCTGAAAGGCGAGATCGCCAAGGCGAAGGGCAAGCTCGGCAACGACGGCTTCGTCGCCCGCGCCAAGCCGGAGGTCGTCGCCCAGGAGCGTCAGCGCCTTGCGGACTTCACTCAGGCTTTGAGCCGTCTGGAAGATCAAGCGGCAGGTCTAGCGGCGCCGACTTGAAGTCCGTGCGCTGCGGCGCGCTCTCGGCCGAGAGCAGTTCGTCGATGCGCCGCGCCACCGCCCAGGCGGCGCGCACGCGCGACTCGCGCGTGGTGGCCGCGACGCGCGGCGTGATCTGCAGCGTGTCGATCTCGGCCAGCGGCTTGCCCGGGTCGAGCGCGCCGGGCTCGAGGCTGTCGAACCAGGCCGCGGCCATGCGGCCCGTGCCGAGCACGTCGGCCAAGGCCTCTTGATCGAACAGGCTCGAGTGCGCCACGCTCACCAGCACCTGGTTCGGTTTGCACTGCGGCAGGAAACGCTCGCCGATCAGGCCCTGGTAGCGCGTGAAGTACGTGAGCTGCACGCACACGCCGTCGCTTTGCTCCATGAGCTCGCGCAGCGCCACCGGCTCGACGCGCCAGCGTGTCCAGACGTTGTCCGATGCATGCACGGCCGGGTCGTAGCCGATGACGCGCGAGCCGAAGGCCGACAGCAACTGCGCCAGCGATCGCGCCGCCGGCACCATGCCGATCAGGCCGATGGTGGCGCCACCGAGTTCGCGTCCCACGAGCAAACCTTCCGGGCTCAACACCGGCACGCGACGCAGCATCTGCAGCAGCGCGCCGATCATGAACTCGGCCTCTGCCACCGCACTCGCCGTGACGCTGCGCACCACTTCGACGCCGGCACGGCCACAGGCATCGAGGTCGATGTTCTCGGAGCCGGACGACAGGCGCCCGACGGCACGCAACATCGGCGCGTAGTGCAGCGCCTGCGCGTCGAGCGCCACGGACGGCGGAATCACCAGCGCACGCACGTTGAACAGGGCCTGGCGCAAGGCGCGCGCATCCCGCGCCAGCTCGGGCGCATAGCGCACGGAGTGGCGCTCGCCGAGCCACTGCATCACCTCCGGTTCCAGAGGCTCAACGATCAAGACATCCATACCGACTCCGGGCAACTCCTCACGCCAACCCGGAATGGATCGCGTGCCAGAATCTGCCCAGCTCCCTCATATCTAATTGTAAGTAGATGCACATCCGCAAAGCGATTTTCCCCGTGGCAGGTCTCGGTACCCGATTCCTGCCGGCCACCAAGGCCCAACCTAAAGAGATGCTGCCGGTGGTGGACAAACCGCTGATCCAGTACGCGGTTGAAGAGGCGTATGCCGCCGGCGTCAGAGAGATGATCTTCGTCACGGGCCGCCACAAGCGACCCATTGAAGATCACTTTGACATGACGTTCGAGCTGGAAGTAGCCCTTGAACAAGCGGGTAAGGCCGAGCTGCTGCACGTCGTGCGCACGGTCAAGCCCGACGACATGGAGTGCGTTTATGTGCGACAGGCCCAGGCGCTCGGCCTCGGTCATGCCGTGCTCTGCGGGCAGCGCCTGATCGGCAACGAACCGTTCGCGGTGCTGCTGGCCGATGACCTGATGGTGGGCTCGCCCCCTGTGCTGGCGCAGATGGTCGAGCAGTACAAGGAGTGGCGCGCATCGATCCTCGCCGTGCAGGAAGTGCCGGCCGAACTCACGCAGCGCTATGGCATCGTCGCCGGTACTCCAGTCAACGACCGCCTCGTCAATGTCGAGCGCATCGTCGAAAAACCCAAGCCCGCCGACGCACCCTCACGTCTGGGGGTGGCCGGGCGCTACATCCTGACGCCCGGCGTCTTCCACGAGATCGAGAACCAGAAGCGCGGCGTCGGCGGCGAGATCCAGCTCACCGACGGCATCGCCGGGCTGCTGCGACGTGAAAAGGTCTTCGCCTATCGCTACGAAGGGCGGCGCTACGACTGCGGCAGCAAGGAAGGTTTCCTTCAGGCCAACGTCGAGCTGGCGCTCGAACATCCGCAGCTGGGTGCAGCGTTTCGCGAGTACCTGAAGACGCTGCCGCTGTAGATTCAGCGGCAAGCGGCGGTCGGACGGCGGGCCGCGGGCCGAGCGCCGGGCCGCTCCCAAGCCGGCCCGCGCATCCCCTCGGGGGATCGGCCTGCGTACCCGCAGGCCGAGGGGCTCCATTTACCTTCTGCGCAGGTAGTGCACGAACTCCTTGTCGTCGCTCGATTGATCGACGAGTTCGTTGCCGGTCTGGCGCGCGAAGGCCTGGAAGTCGCGTATCGAACCCGGGTCGGTCGCGACCACCTTCAGCACTTCGCCCGAGAGCATCTCGGTCAGCGCCTTCTTCGCCTTGAGGATCGGCAGCGGGCAGTTCAGGCCGCGGGCGTCGAGTTCTTTTTGCGCAAGCATAGTGGACGGATTCTAGGCCCGGCGCTGCGTCGCTGCACTGGGGTTGATGCCCCCGCCCTGCTCACGCGGGGAACACGCCGGTCGAGAGGTAGCGGTCGCCGCGATCGCAGACGATGAACACGATCGTCGCGTTGTCCAGGCGCTCGGCCAGCTTCAATGCGACGCAACAGGCGCCCGCCGCGGAGATGCCGGCAAACAAGCCTTCTTCGCGCGCCAGGCGCCGCGCCATGTCTTCGGCCTCGGCCTGGCTGACGAGCACGATCTCGTCGACGTGCTTCGGATCGTAGATCTTCGGGCAGGTAGGCCTCGGGCCATTTGCGGATGCCCGGGATGCGCGAGCCCTCGGCCGGCTGCGCGCCGACGATGCGCACCGCCGCGTTCTTCTCCTTCAGATAGCGCGAGACGCCGGTGATGGTGCCGGTGGTGCCCATCGCGCTGACGAAGTGCGTGACCGTGCCGTCGGTATCGTTCCAGATCTCGGGGCCTGTGGTCTCGTAGTGCACGCGCGGGTTGTCGGCGTTGGCGAACTGGTCGAGCACGCGGCCCTTGCCGTCGGATTGCATTTGCAGCGCCAGGTCGCGCGCGTACTCCATGCCGCCGCTCTTGGGCGTGAGCACGAGTTCGGCGCCGAAGGCCTTCATCGTCTGCGCACGCTCGATCGACAAGTCCTCCGGCATGATCAGCAGCATCTTGTAGCCGCGGATCGCCGCGGCCATCGCCAACGCGATGCCGGTGTTGCCAGAGGTGGCCTCGATCAACACATCGCCCGGCTTGATGTCGCCGCGCTCCTCGGCACGGCCGATCATGCTGATCGCGGGGCGATCCTTCACCGACCCGGCCGGGTTGTTGCCCTCCAGCTTGCCGAGAAAGACGTTGCCACGGCGAGCGTTTTCGACCCCGGGCAGGCGCTGCAGTTTCACCAGCGGCGTCGCGCCGATCGCGTCTTCCAGGGTCTTGTAGGTGGGCATTGCTTCATTGTGGCAGCAGCTCCGAGGCGGCGCAGAGCGCGTGTGATAATCCGCGCCCGTTGCGCACTGCGCGCACCGCACCCATCGACAGCCCCGGTGGCGGAATCGGTAGACGCAGTGGATTCAAAATCCACCGCCTAATCAGCGTGCCGGTTCGAGTCCGGCCCGGGGCACCAACAACAACGACCACTCATGCCGCCGTTGCCACCGGTCACCAAAGTCTTCATGCTGGTCTGCACGGCGGTGTTCTGCGCGCAGTTGCTGCTCGGTCGCTGGATCGAGATGCTGTTCGCGCTGTGGCCCGTGAGCGGCGGCAACTTCATGCCGTGGCAGGTGCTGACCTACGCCTTCCTGCACGGCGACATGGCACACCTGTTCTTCAACATGCTCGGCCTGTGGATGTTCGGCGGCGAACTCGAAAGGCTCTGGGGGCAGAAGCGCTTCATCCAGTTCCTCGTCGCCGGCGCACTGACGGCCGCCGCCGTGCAGATCGTGTGGACGCTGTTCATCGGCTCGCGCGTGCCCACGGTGGGAGCGTCGGGCGCCCTGTTCGGCCTGCTGCTGGCCTTCGGCATGCTCTTCCCGAACCGCATCATCATGCCGCTGTTCCCGCCGATCCCGATGAAGGCGAAGTACTTCGTGGCCATCTTCGGCGCGCTCGAGCTGGTGTTCGGCTTGATGGGCGGCGGCGGCGTGGCGCACTTCGCGCACCTCGGCGGCATGCTCGGCGGCTTCCTGATGATCCGCTTCTGGCGCGGCCAATCCCCCTTCGGCCGGCGCTGATCTTTTTCGTATCGCCGATTGCAGCGAAGGCGCGATCGGTGCATCCTCGCCATCAAGGGGGTGCGCGCCATGAAGTCCTGGTTGATCGCGTGCTGCGTCGCGCTGGCTTGCAGCGCCTTCGCGGCGACGGCTCCCAACGCACCCACCGAGCTCGAAGCCCAGTCGAAGGCGTTGGAGCGCGCTGCCAACGCGGTGATCGGCGTGCAGACGCTGGCCGTGCCCGATGCGCGCTCGAACAGCACGCTCGGCCGCGTGCGCCAGGGCTCGGGTGTGGTCATCGGGCCCGACGGGTTGGTGCTGACCATCGGCTACCTGATCCTCGAAGCCGACCAGGTTCAGCTCGTGCTCGACGATGGCCGCAACTTCCCGGCGCGCGTCGTCGGCTACGACCTGGCCACCGGCTTCGGCCTGCTGCAGCCGCTGGCGCCGTTGGCAATCGCCCCGGCACCGCTCGGCAGCTCGCGCGGCATCGCGTCGGAGGACAACCTGATGGTCGTCAGCGGCGCACCATCGGGCCAGCTCAGCGCCGCACGCATGGTGTCGCGCCGCGCCTTCGCCGGCTATTGGGAGTACCGCATCGACGACGCTCTCTTCACCGCGCCCCCGCGCGTCGATCACAGCGGCGCCGGCTTGTTCAATCCGCGCGGCGAGCTGGTGGGCATCGGTTCGCTGGTGGTCAGCAACGCGCTCGGCAAGGACGGCCCACCGCTGTCGGGCAACATGTTCGTGCCGACCGACCTGCTGCGGCCGATCCTGGCCGAGCTGCGCAGCAAAGGCGCATCGGCGGCGAGCCAGCGCGCGTGGCTCGGCATCAGCGGCGTCGAGCAAGGCGGCCACGTGCGCGTGCTGCGCGTCAGCGACGACAGTCCGGCCGCAGCCGCCGGCGTGCGTGCGGGGGACCGCATCATGGCGATCGACGGCGCGCCGGTCGACTCGCTCGACACCCTCTGGACCCGGCTGTGGAACGGCGCGGCCGAGCGCGATGTCCGCATCGAGATCGAACGCGGCCAAGCCAGGCAGACGCTCAACGTTCGCACCGTCGATCGCAACCGGCAGTTGAAGAAATCAAGCGGGGTTTGAGCGCCCCGAGGTCGGCCGAAGCGGGCTGTCCTCCGTGGAGATCAAGGAACCGGCGGAGCCCCATTTTCTCGAGGGCGCCAGGCCGCAGCCGGTGTCGGATAGCGCAGGCGCACGCGCAACTCGCGCTTCAGCCGCGTGTTGTCCAGTCGGCGCGACTCGCTCATGAAACTCCACTGCATGTCGGACACTGTCGAGCGCAGCGCTTCGCGCGACAGCCGCGGCGCGCGCGCCAGGCCGAAGGCATCGGCGACGGCGTCGAAGTGCTGGCCCATCTTCAGCTCGCTGTCGTCACTGACGTGATAGACACGCTGCGGCGCGGCGCGAAACAGCGCGGCGATGCAGGCGTGCGCCAGGTCGTCGGCGTGGATGTGGTTGGTGTACACGTCGTCTTCGTCAACGAGCAGCGGCGCGCCGCGCCGCACGCGCTCGCGCGGATCGCCGCCTTCGCGGTCGAGCGCATAGATGCCGGGGATGCGCAGCACACTCGTGTTCACAGCGAAAGCGCGGCCGTGATGACGCACGCGCGCTTCAGCATCGATGCGACGGCTTGCGCGCGGCGTCGCCGGATTCGCTGCACGCGTCTCGTCCAGGCGCGCACCCTGCGCATCGCCATAGACGCCGCTGGTGCTGGCGTAGACGATGCGCTGCACGCGCGCGCTGCGCGCCAGCGCGCGCAGCAGCGCGGCCGTGCGCGGGTCGCGCTCTCCTTGCGGCGGCGGCGGCGCCAGCTGCAGCACCCAATCGGCCAGACCCGCGAATCGGCCGAGCGACTGCGCATCGTCGAGGTTGGCCACCAGCGGCAGCGCGCCCGCCGCACGCAAAGCCGGCACGCGATCCGCATTCGAGGTCAGCGCCAGCACACGCAAGCGCCCGCGCAACAAGCGAAGCACGCGCAACCCGACATCGCCGCAGCCAACGATCAACAGCGTCGGGCGGCGTGAGCCAGGAACTCGGGCGGCGGGCAGAATCACGACTCTCGCAGTGTAGGGACCCGCCTTTCATGACCTTCAAAGTCACCGTCCAGCCCGCAGGCCTCAGCTTCGACGTGGCGCGCGACGAACCGATCCTCGCGGCGGCCATCCGCTCCGGCATCGGCCTGCCCTACGGCTGCCGTGACGGCGCCTGCGGCTCGTGCAAGAGCCGCCTGCTCGAAGGCCGCGTCATCCACGGCGCGCACCAGTCGCGCACGCTGCCACCGGCCGAAGAAGAACAGGGCTTGATCCTGCCGTGCTGCGCGACGCCGCAGACCGATTGCGTGATCCAGGCGCGCACGGTGGCCGGCGCCGGCGAGTACCCGGTGCAGAAGATGCCGGCGCGCGTGGCGGCGCTGACGCGCGCTGCACCCGACGTGATCGATCATGAAGTTGCAGCTGCCGGCCAACATGGCGCTGAAGTACCGCGCCGGCCAGTACGTCGAATTCATCCTGCGCGACGGCGCGCGCCGCAGCTACTCGATGGCCAACGCGCCCGAGCACCTGGGCGAGCCGCCGATGGTCGAGCTGCACCTGCGCCACATGCCCGGCGGCAAGTTCACCGACCATGTCTTCGCGGCGATGAAGGAGAAGGAAATCCTGCGCGTCGAAGGGCCGCTCGGCAGCTTCTTCCTGCGCGAGGACAGCGACAAGCCGATGGTGCTGCTGGCCTCGGGCACCGGCTTCGCGCCGATCAAGGCGATCATCGAGCACATGCGCGCCAAGGGCATCGCCCGCAACGCGGTGCTGTACTGGGGCTGCCGTTGCAAGGCCGATCTCTACCTCGACGAATGGGCGCGCGAGGCGGCGGCATCGTGGCCGAACCTGCGCTACGTCCCGGTGTTGTCCGAGGCGCGGCACGAGGACAACTGGACCGGCCGCACCGGCCTCGTTCACCAGGCCGTGATGGCCGACCTGCCCGACCTGTCGCAGCACGAGGTCTATGCCTGCGGCGCGCCGATCATGGTCGAGTCGGCCCAGCGCGAATTTATCGCGCAGTGCCGACTGCCGGAGGAAGCCTTCTATGCCGACAGCTTCACGTCGGAAAAAGACAAGCATCCGGCTTAGCCCACCACCCCCACCCCCCGAATTTCACGCATGACACGGCACGCGCCGCGTTCCAGAATCACACGTTTGATTGCAAACCCACCGGAGGCCCCTCGATGACCACAAGACTCGCCCTGAGCGCATTTGCCCTCGCCTGCATGAGCGCCGCTGCACCGGCACAGACCCTCGGTGAAGGCGGCTCCGCCGCGCAAGGCAGCGTGGGACCCGGCGGTGCGCAGAACGCCAGCGCGCAACTCGAGAAGTGCGATGCGCCCAAGGGCACGATCGCGGTCGTCGAGCCGCAGAGCCACATCCTGGCTGGCCTGAGCCGCTACGGCCTGAACTCGCCGGTCGGGCTGATCCGCATGATGGTGCAGCAGTCCAACTGCTTCCAGGTGGTCGAGCGCGGCGTCGGCATGCAGAACATGATGCAGGAGCGCGCCCTGGCCGAAGGCGGACAGATGCAGGGCGGCCAGAACATCGGCAAGGGCCAGATGGTGGCGGCCGACTTCATCGTCACGCCCAGCGTCGTCTTCAGCGAGGGCAACGCCGGCGGCGTCGGCGGCGCACTCGGCGGGTTGATGGGGCGCTTCGGCGGCGCCGGCGCGGTGGTCGGCGCCATCGCCGGCGGCCTGAAGTTCAAGGAAGCGCAGACCAGCATGCTGCTGGCCGACACGCGCTCGGGCATCCAGGTGGCCGCGGCCGAAGGCAGCGCCAAGCAGACCGACTGGGGCCTGGGCGGCACCATCTTCGGCGGCGGCGGCGGCGCGGCGTTCGGCGCTTACACCAACACCAACGAAGGCAAGGTCATCACCGCCTCGTTCCTCGACAACTGGAACAACGTGGTGCGCGCGGTGCGCAACAACGCGAGCCTGATCCAGGCCAAGGCCGGCCCGGCCTCGCAGGCCAACGCCTCCGGCAGCGTCAAGGCCGGCGCCGCCAACAACGGCGACGTGATGGTCGCCAAGATCGCCGGCGCCAAGGTGCTCAAGGCGCCGAGCGACGGAGCGCCCGTGCTCATGAGCCTGACCAAGACCGACGAAGTGCTCTACATCGGCGAAGAGAAGAACGGCTTCGTCAAGGTCACCTCACCCAACGGCGATGGCTGGATCAAGGAAACGATGCTGAAGAAGCCATAGACAGGAGGCGAAGCCTCCTGTCTATGGCTTCGCCCGCGAGCACCGCTCCCCCAGCCCCCTCCGAGCGGGGGCTCCAGCATGAAGGACGTGGACGCTTGACGTGGCGACGATCAGCCTGCCTACCGATGCTTGAATGCCGGCTTGCGTTTGGCCACGAACGCGGCCATGCCTTCCTTCTGATCCTCGGTGGCGAACAGCGAGTGGAAGAGCTGGCGCTCGTAGCTCATGCCGTCGGCCAGACCTGACTCGAAGGCGCGATTGACGCACTGCTTGGCCATCAACACCGCGGGCAGCCCCATGCTGCAGATGGTGGCCGCCGCCGCGAGTGCTTCGTCGAGCAGCTTGTCAGCCGGCACGACGCGGCTCACCAGGCCGGCGCGTTCGGCCTCGGCCGCGTCCATCATGCGCGCGGTCAGCACCAGTCCATCGCCTTGGCCTTGCCGACGGCGCGCGGCAGGCGCTGCGTGCCGCCGGCGCCGGGAATGATGCCGAGCTTGATCTCGGGCTGGCCGAACCTGGCGCGTGTCGGCGGCGATGATGAAGTCGCACATCATCGCCAGCTCGCAGCCGCCGCCGAGCGCGAAGCCGGCCACCGCGGCGATCACGGGCTTGCGCACCGAGCGTATCTGCTCCCAGTTGCGCGTGATGTAGTTGCCGAGGTAGGCGTCCATGTAGCTGTAGGTCGCCATCGCGCCGATGTCGGCGCCGGCGGCGAAGGCCTTCTCGTTGCCGGTGATGACGATGCAGCCGATGCCGGCGTCGGCGTCGGCGTCGGTCGCCGCTTTACCCAGCTCGTCCATCAGCGCGTCGTTGAGCGCATTGAGCTGCTTCGGCCGATTCAGCGTGATCAGAAGTACGTCGAGTGCGCCATCGCGGCCGGCATGCCGGGTCGTCGAGATCAACGGGTTGGTCATCGGCAAATACCTGGCGCTGGCGCCGGCGATTAGAGAGGAACAAACTATACGCCGCTGCAACTGCGCCCTAAAGTCGCTGCCTTCCGTGCCACAAGCACAGCGCATCAGCGACGTGACCCGATCCAGTCACTTGTCGCCCTGATCCCAGATGACGACGATCTATCGCAAGACGGCCAAAGGCCTGGCGGAAATCGAGACGCGCGCCCTGCGCCTGCCTCCTCGGTTGCGCGGCGCGCTGATCCTGGTGGACGGCCAGCGCAGTGTGGACGACCTGGCCAAACTGGTTCCCGGCGATGCCGCGCAGACCTTGGCGCAACTGTTCAGCGACGGCTTCATCGACATCTTCGCGGTGTTGGCCGACCGTCCGCCAGCACCGCCGCCTGCCATCGAGCCGCCGCGCAAACCGGCACCGGCGGCGTCGCCGTTGGACAACCACAAGCGCGAGGCCGTGCGCTACCTCAACGACCGGCTCGGCCCCGCCGCCGAGGTCTTGGCCATCAAGATCGAGCGCGCATCGAGCCCGGCCGAACTGCAAGCACTGTTGGTGCAAGCTGCGCAGCTGCTGCGCAACTTCGGCGGCGCCACCGCGGCCGACCCGTTCACCGCACGCTTCATCGGCGCTGCTGCGCAGTAGCTTTCAACGCGGCCCCCCTTCGGGTGCGGCCTGCAGCGGCGCCGCATCCATCACCAGATCGACGAACGTTTCCGCGTCCTGCTGGATGCGGATGCGCACCGGCAGGTATTGCAGCGTCGGCGCGAACCAGACTTCGGCGCTCAGTTCGCCGCGCGGACGCGACTCGGCGCGGCGCGGCTTGAGGTGGAAGGTGTCGAGCGCACCCACCGGCGTGTTCAGTCGCTCTTGCCCGACCACTTCGTAGACCCAGCGGTCCATGCGTCGCGGCAGCGCCAACGGCAACTCGACACTATTGCCCACGCGCAGCAGCTGCGGCCGCGTCGTGAACAGCCAGGTCATGTGCACGAACTGGCTGGCGGGATCCTGCACGCCGGGCAAGGCCTCGCGCGTGCTGCCGTTGGCCAGCGTCACCGTCTCGGGCGTGAACTGCATCGTGACGCGGCGCGGCGACTGGAACGGCAACTTGGTGGCTTCGTCGTAGCGCCGCGGCACCAGGCCGGCATCGCCCAGCTCGCCGTCGCTCGTCATGTTGCGCGACATCAGCGGCGCGAACGACGGGCCGACTGCCACGTCCAGGTGCACCTGGTAGCGCGCGCCCTGCCGCACCCACTGCACTCGCGCATTGCCGTGAACCTCGCCGCGGTAGTTGCCGAGCAGGGTGTAGGTCAGGCGCGTCGAAGGCGGCCACTCGAAAGGCGCAGCGGCGCTGGCTGCGCTCGCGGCGGGGGCTGCGGCGGTCGCGGCGACTTCAGTCGGAGTCGTCGTGGGCTCGATTGCCACGGACGCACTCGGCGCAGGTTCGGGCGCTGACGCTGCCGGCGGTGCGGCGACCACGACCACCGGCTCGCTGCGCGGCGGCTCCGGTGCAGCCACCGCTGACGCCGCCGATGCCGCAGGCTGCACCGGCCGCACGCGACGCGGCCTCGGTTTGGGCGCCGCCGGCGCCGGCGCCGGCGCTGCTGCGGCCACCGCCACCGGCTCGGCCGGCGCCAGCGAGCGCACGAAGGCGGCTTCGATGCGCGGCGGCATCGGCTGGCGCCCCGCGCCCCAACCCACCAGCGCATCGCCGAGCCACCACGCGAGCATCGCGTGCAGCAGCAGCACCACCGCCAGCAGCAACAACCAGCGGCGGCGACGCGCGCCGGCGACTGCAGCCATCAGACCCCGATCCAGGCGCGGCGCAGCGATTGCGCACGCGCGCTCGGCTTCGCGCTCGGCAGCAGCGTCACCTGCGCCGGCGCAAGCGCGCGCACAGGCTCGATCTTCAGTCGCAGAACGCGCTGGTCGCGCACCAGCAGCAGCTCGAAGGCGCAGCCCGGCGTCAGCCACTGCTGTGCTTCGTCGAGGCGTCGGATGCGCCAGTCATCGACGGCGATCAGCTCGTCGCCCGCCGCCAGCCCGGCACGTTGCGCTGCGCTGCCGGCCAGCACCTGCCTGACCTGCACGCCGCTCGTGCTTTCGGCCAGGCGCAGGCCGAGCGTGGCGGCGTAGCCGACCTTGTCGGCACGTTGCTCGACGCCGGCGGCGTCGAGCAACTCGGCCAGCGGCAACTCCTGAGTGCCATGCACCCAGGCCGCCAGCTCCTTCGCATACGAGCGCCCCCCGACGTGGCGCAGCGCCGCCGCGATATCGCTCTCCTCGATCGGCCCGCCGCCGCTCGTTTGCCACAAGCGGCGCATCACGTCGTCGAGCGTGCCCTGCGCCTCGCGCCGCAGCGTCAGGTCGAGCGCCAGCGCCACCAGCGAGCCCTTGGCGTAGTAGCTGATGGTGGCATTGGGCGTGTTCTCGTCGCTGCGGTAGTACTTGGTCCAGGCGTCGAAGCTCGCCTGCGCCACGCTCTGCACTGCGCGCCCCGGCGTCGCCGCCACGCCGTTGATCGTCTTGGCGACGAGACCGAGATAACGCGATGCGTCGATCAGCCCGGCGCGCCGCAGCAGCAGATCGTCGTAGTACGAGGTGAAGCCCTCGAAGAACCAGAGCAGCGGCGTATGGTTCTCGCGCCCGTAGTCGATCGTCGCGAGCTGCGCCGGCTTCAGGCGCTTGACGTTCCAGGTGTGGAAGTACTCGTGCGAGATCAGTCCGAGCAATGTGGTGTAGCCCTCCGTCAGCGCGCTCACGCCCTGCTGCGGCAGGTCGCGCCGCTTGGCGATCAGCGCCGTGCTGGCGCGATGCTCCAGGCCGCCGTAGCCGTCATCGACGGCGTTGAGCAGGAAGACATAGCGTGCGAACGGCGGCTTGGGTTTGCGCGGGCCGTGCCAGAACTCGATCTGCGCCTCGCAGATGCGCTGCGTGTCCTTCAACAGACGTTCTGCGTCGAAGCCTGGCCACGCCCCCGTGACGATCAACTCGTGATCGACGCCGTGCGCCTTGAAGCCAGCGCGCCGGAACGTGCCGAGCTCGAACGGATGGTCCACCAGCTCTTCGTAGTCGGCGGCGACGAAGGTGTTGCGCGCGGTCGAGCGCATCGAACTGGCCACCTGCCAGCCGCGCGGCAGGCCAGCGAGCACCAGTGCATGCGGCTCGCACTCACGGCCCTCAACGCGCAGGCACAGGCTGGTGCCGTTGAAGAAACCGCGCGACGCGTCGAGAAAGGCCGCGCGCACCGACAGGTCGAAAGCGTAGGCCAGGTACGTGAGCGTCAGCGCGCCGCGCCCGCCGCATGCCGCCTGCCACGTCGTCTTGTCGAGCTGCGTCAGCGCCACCTCCTTGCTGCCCTGCTTCGCCTCCAGCCGCGACAAGTGGCGCGCGAACTCGCGCACCATGTAGCTGCCTGGAATCCACACCGGCAGCGACAGGCGCTGCGCAGCGGCCGGCGTCGGCAGCGTCAGCGTGACGCGGAACTGGTGCGCATGCAAGTCATGCGGCTCGATGCGGTAGGTGATCAACGGCATGCTGGGATTGTCGTGGCGACCGGCCTCGAACTTCAGTCGCCACCGCCGCCGCAACCGCCGCCGTCGCCGCCGCCATCGCTGCCGCCCCCATCGCCGCTGCCGCCGTCACTGCTGCCGCACGACGAGGCCATGTCGCCGCCGCAATAGACAACGCTGGTGCTCATGCCGCCCGCTTCGTCACGCGACGCCATCGCCGCCTTGCAATCGAGCGAGTAGCGAAAGCCCTGCGCCACGCCCAGCTTGGCGTCGAGCGCGAACAGCAGCGGCAGCCGTGACGGCTGGCGCGGATTGATGTGGTCCTCTTTGCAGCACCACCACCAGGTACGACGCAGACCCGCATCGGCCTTGTCAGGGCCGCCCACGGCCACAGCCGGCGTGTGGTGCAGGAAGCGACCGAAGGCGCGGCGGCAGAACACGTCGTAGTTGCGCGTATGCAGGATGAACTCGTGCCACAGGTCGTCGGCCACCTGCGACGGCATCGAGACATAGCGACGCCCGCTCTTAAGGTGGGCCAAGAAGAAGTGGCGCAACGCATGCGCGACCAGCTGGCAGTCCTTGAGTTCGAGTTCGGGGCGGCGCTTGCGCAACTGCTCGAACAGGCCGCGCGGCAATTCGAAGCTGCGGATGAAAGCTTCGCGCCGGTGCGCGATCAGCCGGGCCCAGGCGCCCAGCAGCGCAAAACCGAGCAAAGCGACGATGAACAAGGCGAAGGTGCTCATCAGAACGTCCCGGGATAGCCGCCGCCGTCGAGCAGGATGTTCTGCGCGGTGAGATAACCCGCATGCGCGCTGCAGATGAAGGCGCAGACCGCGCCGAACTCCTCGGCCGTGCCGAAGCGCTGCGCCGGCAGCGCCTTGGCGCGCGTCGCGGCGATCGCCTCGACGCTCTGCCCGCTCTTGGCGGCAGCGCCCTGCATCGTCGTGCGCAGGCGATCGGTGTCGAACGGGCCGGGCAGCAGGTTGTTGATCGTGACGTTGCGGCCCGCCAGGCGCTGCTGCCGTGCCAGGCCGGCGACAAAGCCGGTGAGGCCGCTGCGTGCGCCGTTGGACAGACCCAGGATGTCGATCGGCGCCTTGACCGCGGCCGAGGTGATGTTGACGACGCGGCCGAAGCCGCGCTCGGCCATCGCGTCGATCGTCGCCTTCATCAGCTCGATCGGCGTCAGCATGTTGGCGTCGATCGCGGCGATCCATGCCGCGCGGTCCCAATTTCGAAAGTCGCCGGGCGGCGGACCACCGGCGTTGTTGACGAGGATGTCCACCTGCGGACACGCAGCGAGCGCGGCCGCGCGGCCTTCGGCGGAGGTGATGTCGCCGGCCACCGCGCGCACCTGCACCGCCGGGTTCAACGAACGCAATTCGGCCGCCGTGGCCTGCAAGGCATCGACACCGCGCGCGGTGACGACGACGTTGACGCCCTCGCCCACCAGCGCCTGCGCGCAGCCCTTGCCCAGCCCCTTGCTCGCGGCGCACACCAGCGCCCACTTGCCTGCGATGCCCAAGTCCATCCCATCACCTCCATTTCGCCAACAGCCACACACCCGCCAACACCAGCAGCGTACCGATGATCACCCAGCCGTTGAACGGCTCGCCGAGCAAAACCACGCCGAGCAGGATCGTGCTCATCGGCCCGACCATGCCGCACTGCGCGGCCAGGGGTGCGCCGATGCGCTCGACGGCCATCATCACCATCAGCACCGGCGCGAAGGTGGTGAAGACGGCGTTGATCAGCGACAGCCACAGCACCGCCTCGGGCACGATCGCGGCCGAGGCTGGACGCAGCACGAACAGCTGGGCGATCGCGAAGACGCAGGCCACGCTCGTGGCAAGACCCGTCAAGCGCAGCGCACCCAGGCGCTTGACGATCTGGCCGCTGGTGACGAGGTACACCGCATAACCCATCGCGCTGCCGAAGACGAGCGCCGCACCGAGCAGCACGTTCGCACCCTCGAAGCGCAGTTCCTGCCCGAACACGATCGCCACGCCGACATAGCTCAGCGCCACCGCCGCCATCTGCCGCGCCGACACGCGCACGTGCAGCCACAGCACCGACAGCAGCAGCACCAGCGTCGGGTTCAGGTACAGGATCAGGCGCTCCAGGCTCGCAGTGATGTACTGCAGGCCGATGAAGTCGAGCAGGCTCGACAGGTAGTAGCCGACGAAGCCCAGGCCGAACACCACCATCGCGTCGCGCCGCGTCAACGCCGGCTTGTCGCGTCCGGCCCACCACGCCAGCACCAGGAACAGCGGCAGCGCCAGCAGCATGCGCCAGAACAGCACCTGCACCGCATCGACGCCATGCCGATACATCAGCTTGGCCAGGATCGCCTTGCCGGAAAACGCGATGGCGCCGGCCGTCGCCAGCGCAATGCCCGAGCCGAGCGACGGCGCGCGCGTCATGCGCGGTCGTGCCGCGGCCGCCGCTGCAGGCACCAGTGGGTCTCGACCTGCGCAAAGCCGACCGAGCGGTAGATGCCGATCGCCACATCGTGCGGGTCGGCGCACATCACGAGGCGCTTCAGGCCGAGCGCATCGAACGCATGGCGGCAGACGAAATGCACGAGTGCGCGGCACAGGCCGCGGCGGCGCCACGCGGCCTGCGTCTGGACGTACTGGAACCGGCCCAGCGCGCCGTCGTGCACCAGACCGCAATCGGCGACGAGCACACCATCGGCGACCGCACCGAACCACTGCGCGATGCCGCTGTCCTGCATCGACGCGATGCGCTGCATCGACTGACGGCGGAACACGCGATAGCCCTTCTCTTCGAACGATGCGTCGCGTGCCGCGACCTGGGCTTCGATCGCCAGCTCCAGTTCGGCCGGCAGGTCGAGCGTGCGCAAGGTCAGGTCCGGCGTGTCGCGCACGGCGGGCGTGGGCGCGAGGGCCTCCGGCTGCAAGGTCAGCACCGCCGTGTCGTCGTGCTCGTCGATGCCGGCGGCGCGCCACGACGGCAGCGCCTCGTCGAGCGTCGCCAGCATTGACGCCGAAGGCAAGATGCCTGCTCTCCGGCTGATGGCGTGCGATCTCCTCGTCGAAGCGGCGCAGCCAGTGCGCGAGTTCGCCGTCGCGCGGCGAACGCGGCAGGATCAGGCAGTTACCCCAGTAGTAGCTCGGGTTGTCGGGCGTGCGCACGACGATGCAGTCGTCGCGCTCGACGACGTGCGCGCCGAAGCGGCAGGCCAGCACATGCGATTGCCAGCCCAGGCCGAGATCGGCGATGCGCAAGCTAGGGTGTGTTGACATATGAATCGTGCCCGCGCCGGGGTGGCCAAGGGCACTGGCGTAGGCGCGTCGCGCGGCCCGGGCTACACGCCCGGGCAAGCGACGCAACACCCGCCAGTGCCCTTGGCCACCCCGGCCCTTCGGGTGGGGCCCCAGAAAGGCCCCACTCGGTGTTGCAAGGCTTCGCCGGGGCCCGACCCCGGCTGTGCCTTGCGCCTGGATTGGGCCCTTTCTGGGGCCCCACGCGGGCACGATTCATATGTCAACACACCCTAGTACCCGGCCGCCTGGCCGTCGCGCCGCGGATCGCTGGCCGCGACATAGCCCTCGACGCCCGGATCGCCCAGGCGCCAGATGAACTGCCCCGCGCCGAAATCCATGTAGCTGTCGTCGAGGCCGACGATGCGGTGCCCGCGCGCGGCCAGCGCCTCGATCGTCGCGGCCGGCATGTGACGCTCGACGTTGAGATCGAGACCGTCGTTGACGCGCCAGCGCGGCGCATCGCACGCCGCCTGCGGTTGCTGATGGTGGTCGAGCATGCGAACAAGGGTCTGCACATGGCCCTGCGGCTGCATGTGGCCGCCCATCACGCCGAAGCTCATCTGCGGTGCGCTGTCCTTCGTCAGGAAGGCCGGGATGATGGTGTGGAACGGCCGCTTGCCCGGGCGCGACGACGTTCGGATGGCGTTCGTCCATCGAGAAGCCGTGGCCGCGGTTTTGCAGGCTGACGCCGAAGGTCGGCTCGACCACGCCCGAGCCGAAGCCCATGTAGTTGCTCTGGATGAAGCTCACCATCATGCCGTTCGCGTCGGCGGTGCTGAGGTAGATCGTGCCGCCCTTGATGCCATAACCCGGGCCGAAGTGCTGCGCGCGCTTCGGATCGATCAGCTTCGCGCGAGACGCGAGGTACGCCGCGTCGAGCAGCAGCTCGGCCGGCCCTTCCATGTGCGCGCGGTCGGCGACGAAACGATAGACATCGGCGAAGGCGAGCTTCATCGCCTCGATCTGCAGGTGCTGGCATTCAGGTCCATCGACCGGCAGCGACGCCAGGTCGAAGTGCTGCAGCATGCCCAGTGCCATCTGCGCGGCGATGCCCTGGCCGTTGGGCGGAATCTCGTGCAGCGTGTGGCCGCGATAGTCCTGCGCCAGCGGCTGCACCCACTGCGGCTCGAACGCGGCGAGGTCGGCCGCGGTCATCGCGCCGCCATGCTGGCGCGACCAGGCCGCGATCGCTGCGCCGATCTCGCCGCGGTAGAAGGCTTCGCCCTTGGTCGCGCCGATCAGCTCGAGCGCACGCGCCGCGTTGGGCATCGTCACGCGCTCACCGACCTCGGGCGCACGACCTTTCGGCAAAAACGTCGCCGCAAAGCCGGGCTGCGACGTTAACTCCTCGACCTTCGACGCCAGCTGCCACTTGTGCTGCACGATCGTCGGCACCGCATGGCCGCGCTCGGCGATCTCGATCGCCGGCGCCATCAGCTGCTCGAACGGCAGTTGGCCGAAGCGCTGCGACAACGCCACCCACGCCGCCACCGCGCCCGGCACGCTGACGCTATCGACGCCGCGGCGCGGGATGCCGCGCTCGCCGTGCCTGCGCACGAAGTACTCGCGCGTCCAAGCCGCTGGCGCCGGTCCGCTCGCGTTCAGGCCGTGCAGGCGCTGTCCGTCCCAGAGGATGCAGAAGGCATCCGAACCCAGCCCGTTGCTGCACGGCTCGACGATGGCCATGCACGCAGCGGTGGCGATCGCGGCATCGACCGCGTTGCCGCCGGCCTGCAACACGCGCAGCCCGGCCTGCGCGGCGAGCGGATGCGAGGTGGCAACGACGTTGCGCGCGAACACGGGCGCGCGTGTGCTCGGGTACGACGCGCTGAAATCAAAACGGCTCATTGAACATCACTCCGCTGCAACCTGCGCTGTCAACAACCCCTGATCAGCGCCGCCCAACGCGCGCTGTCGCCCCTCGATCATCTCGCAAACCGGCCTTACGCCTGCGGCCCCTGCTTCCTTCCACGGCGCCTAGGGGTGGCAGGCAGGCGGCCAAGGCCTATGGTGATCACTGCGCATCCCGCGCACAGGAGATCACGATGCGATCCGCAGTCCTTGCAGCAGCGCTGGCGCTTGCCACGCCGGCGGTCGTCGCCGACGAGAACCACGACCACCAGCGCCAGTCCACCACCAGCGCCACCTTCGGCCGTGGCCTCAACACGGCGCGGCCGGGCAACGCGGTCAACCACGCGATCCTGCCGACCGAGATCAAGGTCAAGGCCGGCGGCGTCGTCGATTTCACCGTCGCAGGCTTTCACGACATCATCATCTTCAAGCCCGGCTTCACGCTGGAAGAGCTGATTCATGTCGGCGGCGGCCAGTTGCCGTCGACGCCGCCGATCTTCGTGCTGCCGCCGGACCCGCTCGCGGCACTGCCGGTCAACCTGGCGATCCTGACCGACCGCATCTACTACCGCGGCATCAACCCCGCCGGCGGGCCTTTGGCCACGGCGGTGGCCGGCAATCCGGCCAACGGCTCGAACCGCAGCGAGCCGGTGGCCTTCCTGGAAAAGGGCACCTACCTCGTCATCTGCAACATCCGAGGCCACCTGCTGGACGGGATGATGGCCTACGTGAAGGTGAATTGAGCCTGATTCAGCGGCGCGCAGCCGGAGTCAGCGCGCCGCGAGTTCGGCGAGCCTGGCCCTCAGCGACAGGGCCTGCGCATGGTGAGATCCTTGCGCTTCGGCCAGAACGGGATTGAGCAGCCCGCGCAGCTTCGGCAGCAGCTGCTTCGAGAACACCGAGGACTCGACCAGCACGACGGCGCACTCGACCAGCGCCAAGGTCTCGTCCGCGCTGCGGCTCGGCGAGCCGAGCAGTCGCTCGTACGTCTTGCGCGCCACACGCAGGCGCTGCAGGTCCTTGCGGCACGCGACGCATTCCAGGCAGTCGGCCTCGAGCGGGAAGCCGAGTCGTTCGTACCAGTACTTCTGCTCGTCCGCGAAGAACAGGAACGGCGCGCGGCAAACGCGGCAGACCCGCCTCGAATCGAAGTAGTGCGTCACCGCCACCGTCGCCGGGGCCTGGTGCGCCAGGTCGGCCGCCACCGCGGTGTTCGGCACGCGCACGCCGGTCGGCGAATGCCAATGCAGGAACACGCTGCCATCCGCCGTGTTGACGGGGTCGAGCCCCGTCAGTCGCGGCGCCGTGCCGAAGCGAGGATGCTCGGCCAACGCCGGCCGATCGATCGCAGGGGCCTTCTTCGCCTTCATCGCGCCCTGTCGTTGATGACATCCAGCGACTGGCCGATGTAGCGCTTGACGCGCGGCGGCTCGTCGCCGAGGTGAAACGCCAGGCGCTGCTCGCGCAGTTCGGCGTCGAAGGCCGAGAAGCGTTCGAGCCGGCGCTGGTGCTCGATCCAGTTTTCATCGACGAAGTACTCGATGAAGCGGCCGGGTTGCGCCGCGTCGCGGAACAACCCCCACGACAGCGCGCCCTGGCGCAAGCGCGCGCGCCGCGTGCGCTGCATCACGTCGACGAAATCCGCCGCGCGCGCCGGGTCGATGGCGTACTCCACCGTCACCATCACCGGGCCGTCGTCGGCCTCGACGCCCACCGCGGGCTCGAGCGCGCTGAGCGATGCCTGCGGCGTGTAGTCAGGATCGACGCTGCCTTCGAGCGTGAGCTTGCGCAGCAGCAGCAGCAGCACCAGCACGCCGATCACCGCCGCCGCGGCCACCGACGTCGGCACGCTGGTCCAGCTCGCCACCTGCCCCCACAGCAGCGAGCCCGCGGACGCGCCGGCCATCAAAGCGGTCTGGTAGATCGCCATGCCGCGCGCGCGCACCCAGTCGGGCAGGATCATCTGCGCCGTGACCGTCAGCGAGTTGGCCACCGAGATCCAGGCCATGCCCACCAGTGCCATCGCCGGCAACGCCACCCACAGTTCGTGCACATACACGATCAGCAGCGACAGCGCGCATGGGCGACGGTGCCGGCGACGACGAATTGATCGCGCGTCCAGCGCGCGCGCCAGTGCGGAAAGCGCAGCGCCGCCAGCACCGCGCCGGCGCCGAGCGCGGCGAACATCAGCGTGAAGGTGGTGGGGCCGCCGCCGTGCATGTCGCGCGCCACCAGCGGCATCAGCGCCAGCAGCGCGGTGGACTGAAGGAAGAAGAGGAAGACGCGCAGCAGCACCACCTTCAGCCGCGGCGACTGGCGCGCGAAGTTCACGCCGGCGCGCATCGCGCCGACGAAACGTTCGCCCGGCAACGCACTCGTCTTGGGTTGCGTGCGCCAGGTCAGGATCAGGAAGAAGGCCACGCCCGCCAGCAGCGCGTTGAGCACGAAGACGAAAGCCTCGTTGACCGCGGCGAGCATCGCACCGGCCAGCACCGGGCCGATGACTCGCGACAGGTTCATCGAGATGCCGTTGAGCGCAATCGCCGGCGACAGCTGCGCCTTGGGCACGATCTCGGGCACGATCGCTGCGAACACCGGCCAGCGCATCGCCAGGCCGACGCCGTTGACGAAGGTCAGCGCCAGCAGCAGCGGCGCGGTGAGTGCATCGGCCAGCGACAGCGCCGCCAGCACCAGCGCGTTGACGCTGACCCAGAGCTGCGTCAGCGCGAAGTAGCGGCGCCGATCGACGATGTCGGCGAGCGCGCCGCTGGGCACGCCGAGCAGGAACACCGGCAACGTGGAAGCGGTCTGCACCAGCGCCACCATCACCGGGCTGGTGGTGAGCTGCGTCATCAGCCAGGCCGCCGCCATGTCGTTCATCCACATCGTCAAGTTGGCGGCGAGCCACGCCAGCCAGAGCAGACGGAAGGTGCGGTGCTGCAGCGGCGCGAACGCGGGCGCGGCGGCGATTCGGGTCAGCAGCGACGACAAGGGCGGGAGGGGAGTGGAATGCGGCGCAATGTATCGCGTCGGTGGCGCGCGGCGCTTTGCATCAGCGCTGGCCTAGAGTTGGCTTGTCTTGTGGAGTGAATTCTCGGTCTTGTGGCGCGGCAGGCGCGATGGCGTTTGCAACGAAGTAGTGGACAACACAGGCGCCAACCAGTGGCATGAGCCAGATGAGCAGTTGCTGAAGAATCTTTTGCTCGAAGCTGAACGGCACGGCGCGAGCGACCCGTGCCGAAACGTACAGCTGGTACAGCAGCCCAATGACAACGAGGGCCACCCAGAACCAAGGACTCTGCGCTGCACCGCTCACACGACACCTTCTACCAGCGAGCGCCGAACGCGCTGCGCAGCACGTCGATCTGCGACTCGTCCAGCGGCGCCGGCCGCGGTTGCGCGAGCAGCCACAGGCGCGCTGTTTCTTCGAGTTCTTCGAGCACGGCACTGGCTGCGGCCGGGCTGTCGTGCCAGACGTTCGGGCCGAGGCGCTCGATCATCACCGCGCGCAGCGGCGTGCCGCGCGCCGCAAATCGGGCGATGGTTTCACCGACGCGTTCGACCGCGGCCGGATCGCCCGGGCGGTGATAGGCAATCAGCGGCACATGGCCGACCTTCATCACGAAGTACGGCGTGATCGGCGGCACGATGTCATCGGCGCTCCAGACACCTTGCAGCGTGAGTGCGACGAGGTGCGTGCTGTGGGTGTGGATGACGCAGCGCGCTTCGCTGGCTGCGATGTAGATGCGCCGGTGCAGCGCCAGCGTCTTGCTGGCGGGGTCGCCGTCGAGCTGCACGCCGTCGGCGGCCACATGCGCCAGGCGCGCCGGATCGAGCGCACCCAGGCAGGCGTCGGTGGGAGTGATGAGGAACGTACCGTCGTCCAGACGCACGCTGATGTTGCCGGCGGTCGCATGCACGTAGCCGCGCTCGAACAGCGAGCGGCCGACGCGGCAGATCTCCTCGCGCAATGCGCTGCTCATCTCAGGCGCTCCGGCTTGCCTGCTGCGAGCTGCGAGCGTGTGGCGGGGTGTCGGCTGTCGGCCCGTTGTGTGCGTTCGCGATCGTCCGCAAATGCGCTGGGCCTGGGCTGGTGCGCAAGCAAGGCGGCGGGCGGGGCGCAGTCGGGGCTCAAGCGTCGCTCGCCCTCGCTGCGCGAGGGTTCCCTGCGATGCTCGGTCTGAGGTCGCACCGCGAAACTCGCTGCACTCACTGCGTTCGTTGCGCTCGAACACTCGCGGTGAGTCAGATCACGAAGCGCGCGGGTACGCGCGCCGACCTCAGCCCTGTGCTTCTCGGCGGCGCCATTCGCCCCGCCTGCGCCCCGCCCGCCGCCTTGCGGGCAACAGTCGTTCTTGGGGAAGAGTGAAGGGCAAGCCGCGGGCATCGAGCCCGTGGCTTGCCGCGCGCCGCAGGCGCGCGTGCAGGCGCCAGCCGGGCTCGATGCCCGGCTGGGGTCTTTCTCCAACCAAAAACAGGTGCTGCCTCGCAAAGACGTGGGCGGGTGCGCGGTGGCGCGCCTGTGCGGCGGCGAGGAGCGCAGGGTTTCGGTCGGCGCGCGTACGCGCGCGCTTCGTGAACTGACTCGCCGCATCTGTTCGAGCGCAGCGAACGAAGTGAGCGCAGCGAGTTATGCGGCGCGACCGAAACCCGAGTACCGCAGCGAAGTCGGCGCCGCGGGCGCCGACCGCCGCACCGAAGCGCCACCGCGCACCCGCCCACGTCTTTGCGATCCCCACGGTGTGTGCAATGCGCGCATTCGCAGTCGGTGACGGGCCGCATCCTGCAATAGCGACCCGTGGCCTCATCCCAACACGCCAAACGCGCGGCTGAAGAAATCGACGCCGCCGAAGTTGCCCGACTTCAGCGCCACATGCAAACGCTGCGGACCAGCGTGGCACCACGGCACGCCCGGGTCGATCTGCGGGCCGATGCGCAACTGTGTGATGCCCAGGCGCTGCACGCACGCGCCGGAGGTTTCACCGCCGGCCACCAGCAGTTGGCCGACGCCCGCGTCGACCAGCCCAGCGGCGATGCGGGCAAGCGTGTCTTCGACCAGCGCACCGGCACGTTGCGCGCCGAGCTGCGCCTGCACCGTTCGCACGGCAGCCGCGTCAGCGGTCGCATGCACCAGCACAGCTGCATCGGCCAGCCGCGGCCGCGCCCACGCCAGCGCTTGCCCAGCGACGTCATCGCCCGCGGCGATGCGCAAGGGATCGATCGCATACGACGCGCCGCCCGCGGCGATGAAGTGCGCCACCTGTGCGTTGGTCGCCGCGGAGCAGCTGCCGGAGACGATCGCGCGATGCCCGCGCGGCGACGGCAGCAACGAGGCATTCGCACTCGGCGCCAGGCCGTGCAGCGCCGGGATGCCGATGGCCAGGCCCGAGCCGGCGACCACCAGCCGCGCATCGCGCGTGGCTGCGGCCAGCGTGCGCAGGTCGTCGTCGTCGATCGCATCGGCAATGCCGAATCGAACGCCCTGCCCTTGCAGCGCTGCAATGCGCTCGCGCAGCGCGACGGCACCGCGCGCGACGACGCGTTGTTCGATCAGGCCGACCTGCTCGCGCCGACACTGCGCCTGCATCACGCGCACCAGGTTGGCGTCGGTCATCGGCGTCAGCGGGTGCTGCTTCATCGGGCTGTCCGACAGCAGCAGATCGCCGACGAACAGGTGGCCCTTGAAGACGGTGCGGCCGTTCTCCGGAAACGCCGGCGTGACGATGGCGAAATCGGCGCCGAGCTCGGCCATCAGGGCTTCAGCCACCGGCCCGATGTTGCCCTCGGCCGTGGAGTCGAAGGTCGAGCAGACCTTGAAGTAGATCTGCTGCGCCCCGCCCGCACGCAACCAGCGCGCGGCAGCGAGTGACTGCGCCACCGCATCGCCCACCGGCGCGGTGCGCGACTTGAGCGCCACCACCACCGCGTCGGCTTCGTCGACCGTGGCGCCCGCATCCGGCACGCCGATGGTCTGCACCGCCCGCATGCCGGCGCGCACCAGGTTGTTGGCGAGATCGGTGGCGCCGGTGAAATCATCGGCAATGCAGCCGAGGATCACGCTCATGCTTCTTCTTGGAACGCCTCCGCGCGCTTCTTCTTGATCGAGGGCAGCATCACCACCACGATCATCGCCAACGCCGCCAGCAGCAGGCCGGCGGACAGCGGGCGCGTCGCGAAGGTCGTCCAGTCGCCGCGCGACAGCAGAAGCGCGCGGCGCAGGTTCTCCTCCATCATCGGCCCGAGGATGAAGCCCAGCAGCAACGGCGCCGGTTCACAGTGCAGCTTGTAGAAGACGTAGCCGACGACCGCAAAGCCCGCGCCCATGAAGACGTTGAAGGCATTGTTGTTCAGCGTGTACAGGCCGATCGAGCAGAACACCATGATCGCCGGGAACAGGAAGCGGTAGGGCACCGTCAACAGCTTGATCCAGATGCCGATCAGCGGCAGGTTGAGGATGATCAGCATCAGGTTGCCGACCCACATGCTCGCGATCAGGCCCCAGAACAGCTGCGGGTTGCTGGTCATCACCTGCGGCCCGGGCTGGATGCCCTTGATCGTCATCGCACCGACCATCAGCGCCATCACCGCGTTGGGCGGAATGCCGAGCGTCAGCATCGGGATGAACGAGGTCTGCGCGCCGGCGTTGTTGGCGCTCTCGGGCCCCGCCACGCCGCGGATGTTGCCCTTGCCGAACGGCACCTCGCCGGGCTTCATCGTCACCTTCTTCTCGACGGTGTAGGCAGCAAACGCCGCCAGCAGCGCACCGCCGCCGGGCAACACGCCCAGCAACGATCCGAGCGCCGTACCGCGCAGCACCGCGGGCCAGGCGTTCTTGAAATCTTCCTTGGTCGGCCAGATGTCCTTCACGTCCTTGGTGAAGACCTCGCGGTGCTCGGCCGGCCGGCCGAGGTTGGAGATGATCTCGCCGAAGCCGAACACGCCCATCGCGATGGCGACGAAGCCGATGCCGTCGGTGAGCTCCGGGATGTCGAAGCTGTAGCGCGGCACGCCGGAGATGACGTCGGTGTTGATCTGCCCCAGCAGCAGGCCGAGCAGGATCATCGCGATCGCCTTGACCAGCGAGCCCGAAGCCAGCACCACCGCGCCGATCAGGCCGAGCACCATCAGCGAGAAGTACTCTGCCGGGCCGAACTTGAAGGCGAGCTCGGTCAGCGGCGGCGCAAACGCCGCGATGATCATCGTGCCGACCGAGCCGGCAAAGAACGAACCCAGGCCCGCTGCCGCGAGAGCAGCACCGGCGCGGCCCTTGCGCGCCATCTGGTAGCCGTCGATCGCGGTGACCACCGAGCTCGACTCGCCCGGCACGTTGATGAGGATGGCGGTCGTCGAGCCGCCGTACTGCGCGCCGTAATAGATGCCGGCCAGCATGATCAGCGCCGGCGTGGCGTCGAGCGCGTAGATGCTGGGCAGCAGCATCGCGATCGTCGCCACCGGCCCGAGGCCCGGCAGCACGCCGATCAGCGTGCCCAGCAGCGCACCGGCAAAGGCGTAGGCCAGGTTGATCCAGGTGAAGGCGACGCCGAAGCCGAGCGCGAGGTTGTTGAGCAGTTCCATGCGTGGTTCTCCTCAACCCAGGAATGACGGCTTCAACGGGATCGTCAGGTTCAGACCCCAGATGAAGATGACCCAGCTGCCGGCCGTGAGGATGGCTGCATTGAACAGCGCTTCGCCCCAATGGAACTCGTCGCCCGCCAGCGCGGCCACCACCACCAGGATCGGCAGCGCGATGAACATGCCCAGGTGCGGCAGCGCCCAGCCGAACACCGCCACCGTGCCGACGATGAACGCGAGCGGCTTCCAGGCCCAGGGCCCGATCTTCTCGCCGTCCTCGGTCTCGATCGTCAGCGCCTTGAACAGCACCAGCGCGCCCAGCAGCGCGAGCAGCGCGCCCAGCCCGAACGGAAAGTAGGCCGGCCCCGGCCGGGCCGAACTGCCGAAGTTGTACCGGGTTGCGCCCCACGCGAAAGCGATGCCCACCACCAGGAACATCAGGCCAGACCAGAAGTCGCGCTCGCTCTTGATTTTCATGTTGCCTGTCTCCTCCGGCGTCGGGCCGGTCAGCGGCGCATTCTAGGCAGTGTGCATCTTCAATGACTTGTGACTTACACGTAGCACGTCAGACACGGGCCTTGCGATTGCAGCCGTGCTCCGAGCGAGATGCTCTGAATCGCCGTCAGTTCGGAATGTCAGGCTCGACCAGCCGCGCCAGTTGCGCGAGAGACTCCTGCCAGCCGAGGTAGCACATCTCCAG
This sequence comes from uncultured beta proteobacterium, assembly GCA_963738605.1. Lineage (GTDB taxonomy): Bacteria > Pseudomonadota > Gammaproteobacteria > Burkholderiales > Burkholderiaceae_C > CADEEN01. Next base: position 18,173 of record CAVTXG010000005.1, on the reverse strand, counting down.
CGGAATCACCGCCGGAATGTTGGCTTGCACGACGGACAGTTCGGTGCCGCACGAGACGGGTTCGAACTTCACCGTGACCTCGAGAACACCCGGAAGATTCGGGTCGTCGAACTGGTCCGTGTAGCGCACCAGCCGGTGCGGCACGAGCTCGAGGTATTCGCCGCTGAACGAGTGCGCGTGCCCGGTGGTGAAGTTTCGAAACGACATCTTGAAGCGGCCGCCGACCACCGCCTCGAGGTGATGCACGGTGCAGGTGAAGCCATAGGGCGGCAGCCACTTGGTGAAGGCCTCGGCTTCGGTGAAGGCGCGATAGAGCTTCTCGGGCGGAGCGCGCAGGGCGCGGTGCAGGCGAACGGTGTGGTCAGACACGGTGGGGTTCCTTTCCTGGGTTGAGGAGGAGGCGGCGGCGCTGCGGAGTTTGCGTGGGCCTCTGCTCATTGGACGAACAGGACGCCGCCGTTTCGACACGGCAGGCAAACACTTTACGTCGCCACCCGCCCCCACCGGCACTCAACCCTCTTGCTGGAGCCCTCCTCCCGGAGGAGGGCTGGGTGGAGCCCTCGAACTGACCAGCACCCCCTCCCGGAGGGGGCAGGGGGAGCCGTACGTTCAGCCGGCACGCCGGCGTGGGAGGGCCACACGGCTACGCCGCGTGGCCCTCCCACGCCGGCGTCGTGCGCAGCACCTCCTCGAGCGTGGTCACGCCCTCGGCCACCTTCATCACGCCGGCCGCGCGCAGCGGATGCATGCCGTCGGCCAGCGCTTGCCGGCGCAGCGCATCAGCGTCGAGCGTCGGATGAATGTGCAGGCGCGCGGCTTCGCTCATGTGCAGCAACTCGTAGAAGCCGACGCGGCCACGAAAGCCGGTGTTGCGGCATTCGAGGCAGCCGACCGGCTTGTAGACCTTGGGCATGCCCTTGAGCTTCCACGGCGCGATCGCGGCGTCGAGCAGCGCGCGGTCGGTGGTCTCTTCAGGTTGTTTGCATGCCGGGCACAAGGTGCGCGCGAGTCGTTGCGCGAGCACGCCGATGACGGTGGCGGAAATCAGGTACGGCGGCACGCCGAGATCGACCAGGCGCGTGATCGCCGCGGCCGCATCGTTGGTGTGCAGCGTGCTGAAGACGAGGTGACCGGTGAGCGCGGCCTGGATCGCCATCTCGGCCGTCTCGAGATCGCGGATCTCACCGACCATGATGATGTCCGGGTCCTGCCGCATCAACGCGCGCACGCCGGCGGCGAAGTCGAGGTCGAGCGCGGGCTGCACCTGCGTCTGGTTCAGCGCCGGCTCGATCATCTCGATCGGATCTTCGACGGTGCAGACGTTGACCTCGTCGGTGGCCAGTTGCTTCAACGTGGCATAGAGCGTGGTCGTCTTGCCGCTGCCGGTCGGGCCGGTGACGAGCACGATGCCGTGCGGCCGCGCGATCAGCGTGTTCCAGCGCAGCGCATCGGCGGGCGAAAAGCCCAGCGCATCGACGCCTTTGCCGACCGTCTGCGGATCGAAGATGCGCATCACCAGCTTTTCGCCGAAGGCGGTGGGCAGCGTCGCCAGGCGCATTTCCACTTCGCCGCCCGGCTGGCCGCTCATCTCCGGGCGGATCGTCTTGATGCGCCCGTCCTGCGGCCGGCGCCGCTCGACCACGTCCATGCGGCCGAGCAGCTTGATGCGCGCCGTCATCGCGTTCATCACCGTGATCGGCGCCTGGTACACCGTGTGCAGCACGCCGTCGATGCGAAAGCGGATCGCGCCCATCTCGCGCCGCGGCTCCAGGTGGATGTCGCTGGCGCGCTGGTCGAAGGCGTATTGCCACAGCCAATCGACCACCTGCACCACGCCCTGGTCGTTGGCATCGAGCGCCTTGTTGTTCTTGCCGAGCTCGACCAGTTGCTCGAAGCTGGCCAGCGCATTGATCTCGCCGGCCTTGCTCGCGTTCTTGACCGAACGCGCCAGCGTGAAGAACTCGGTGGTGAACTTGGCAATGTCGTTCGGGTGCGCCACCACCAGCCGCAGCTTCTTCTTGGTGTGGCCCTCGATCTCCTTGACCCAGGCGTCGTCGAGCGGCTCGCAGGTCGCCACCGTGACTTCGTGCAGCGCCACCGACACCGGCAGCGCGCGCTTGGATTCGGCATACGCCACCGACATCACGTCCGCGACCCGGCCGACGTTGACCTTGAGCGGATCGATGCGCAGGTACGGCAGGCCGATGTGCCCGGCCAGCCACTGGGTCAGCGCTTCGGCATCGAGCGCGCGGCCCTTGCTCGATTCACGAATGTCGACCAGGCTCGCATTGCCCAGCCGCAGCAGCGGATGCTGGCTCGAATCGCCGGCGCCGAAGCGCGCGCGCACGCGCTGCGCGTCGGCCGCGCTGATCAGGCCGTCGTCGTGCAGCCATTGCAGCAGCGAGCGCCAGTCCAGGCGCCCCGGCGCAAAGGTCTTGCGCACGGTCGGCACGGCAGCGAGCGTCGTCTTCGTGGTCATGGCCGGTATGGTCGCACCATCTTGAGCCACTTGCGAGCCGGCAGGCCGAAGCGGCGTTCGATCTGCGCGGCCCGGTCGAGCAGTTCCTCACGGCCGGGCACGGCGACGCCGCGCGCCGCGATCACCACCGTGTTGCCCTCGCGGGTGGGCGTCAGGCTCCACACCTGGTCGCGGCCGAAGGCGGCGGCGATGCGGCCTGCACTGCGCTCGAAGCTCGAAGCGCGACCGAACAGGTTGACGCTCATCACGCCACCGGGAGCCAGAACGTCGCGGCACTGAGCGTAGAAAGCGTCGCTGTCGAGCACCGGCGCGGCGGCGTCGTGGTCGTAGAGATCGACGTTGAGCACCTGCGCCGCGGCGCGATGTTCGGCACGGGCCACCCACGCGCCGGCGTCGGCTTCGACCACCGTCAAGCGTGCATCGTCGGCCGGCAGTTTGAAGCCGTGACGGCAGGCCACGATCACCGCCGGATTGATCTCTACCGCCGTGACGCGCGCCATGCGCAGCACCGAGTGGCAGAAGCGCGTGATCGTCGCGGCGCCGAGCCCGAGCTGCACGGCGTGACCCGCGGCGACATCGGCACCCGGACGCCACAGCATCCACGCCATCATGCGCTGCACGTACTCGAGCACGATGACGTTGGGCGCGCGCATGAACATGGCGCCCTGCACCCAGGGCGTGTCCAGGTGCAGAAAACGCACGCCGTCCTGCTCGGAGATCGTGGCGGCGGGCAGCTCTTGGGTTCTCATGCAGACCGAGACGATACCCGCTTGCGCACGACCTGCAGATGATGCGCCCCGGCGCCGCTCGCGCCGAGCACGTCGTCCGGGTTGCGCAGGGCGCAGCGCTTCAACGACAGGCAGCCGCAGCCGATGCAGCCGTCGAGCGTGTCGCGCAGTTTCTCCATCTGTGCGATGCGCAGGTCGAGCTCCTCGCGCCAGCGCCGCGACAGGCGCGACCAATCGGCGCGCGTCGGCGCATGGCCCTGCGGCAGCGTGTCGAGTGCCGCGCCGATCTGCTCGAGCGCGATGCCCACGCGCTGCGCGGTGCGGATCACCGCCACGCGGCGCAACACGTGGCGCTCGTAGCGGCGCTGGTTCCCGGCAGATCGGGCGCTGCGGATCAGCCCCTTGGTTTCGTAGAAGTGCAGCGTCGAGACCGCCACACCGCTGCGCTGCGCCACCTCGCCCACGCTCAGCGTGCGCCGGAGCACACCGGCCTTGCCCACATCGCTCATGGCAACCCTTCAAAAAATGCGCTTGACCTTAAGTTTAGTTGAGGTTCTAAGCTGCGCGCACCCCTTCAACCTTCTTTGGAGATCGACATGCAGCAGCCCTCGCCTTCAGCCTTCGTCGAACATGTCAATGCCACCGTGCAGGATATCGACGCCGCCCTTGCCTTCCTCGCCGCGGCGCTGCCCGAGTGGAAGCTGCGCGGCGGCGGCACGATGGACTGGTTCGGCAAACCGATCCGCTGGGTGCACGTCGGGAGCGACGATCACTACCTTGCGCTGCAAAGCGGCGGCGAGGGTGCCGGCCCTGACTGGAAGATGCACGGCAGCGGCATCAAGCACGTGGGCATCGTCGTGCCATCGCTGCAGGCGGTGGTGCAGCGTCTGCACGCCGCCGGCTTCGAGCCCGACCACAGCGGCGGCGAAAGCGCCAGCCGCCGCAGCGTCTACTTCATGCAGGGCCGCGACTTCCAGTTCGAGTTCGTCGAGTACACGACGCCGGAGCCGGCGCTGCGCAACGCCTACGCTTGAAGCAAAGGCGGGCGTGGGTACGCGTCAGGTTCGCGCGCCGCCGCGGTAGCACCACGCCACGATGGCGCCGAGCACGAGCAGCAGCACGCCGTCGAACAGCATCTGCTTGACGGCGAGCATGCCCGGCGTGGGCTGCACGACGAAGTAGATGGTGTAGGTCGGCACGACGGTCAGCAGCGCGACCGCGAGCCCGAAGCGCAGCCCCTGGCCGAGCCAGGGCTTGCCGTCCTCGCGGCCGCGGGCGTAGATCCACGCGAAGGCGCCGGCGAGCAGCACATGGGCCAGCAGCATCAGCGGGAAGTACTGCTGCGAGTCCTGCTCGCTGCGGAACAGCTTGCCCTGCAGCGCGGCTGTAGTCGGCCCCCAGCAAGAGCCCGTGAACGACGAAGCTGCCCGCCATCCAGGCGACGAACAGCACACCCCAAGCGATCAGGAACTTCTTGTTCATGGTGTCTCCAGTGGTTCGGTTCGAATCGAAGGTCTCCTTGCTCCGACGGCGCGACTCCTTCCGTGAAGCTCGCGCAGTGTGCCGCAGCGCGACCGTCAGTCGCCGCGATTCATCGATCGACCAGGCCCGCGCCGACGAAGACCTCGCGCCACGCCGCCAGCTTGCGCTCGAACGACCAGCTCGCATTCGCCGGGCTGGTGGAAGGCAGGCGGTGCACCGGCAGCCCGAGCGCGCGCGTGATGCGCATCGCGCGCGCCGACTCCCCGCCGTTGTGGGCGATCGCCGCCAGTCGCGGCAGGCGTGCAATGAGGGCTGCAAGGTCGTTCGGCTGCGCGGCCTCGATCGCGCTGTCGAGGCTGCCCTCGCGGCGGCAGGCGGCGTACACGTCCCACACCGCGAGCCCGCGCTGCCGCACCTGCGCGACGCGTTCGGCATACGGCAAGGCCAGCAGGTCGTCGCCCCACAGGGCAGACAGGATCGGCCAGAAGTGGTTGCGCGGATGCGCGTAGTACTGCTGCGCCGCCAGCGACGCCACACTCGGAAAACTGCCGAGAACGAGCAGGCGCGCGTTGGGGCCGGCGATCGGCGCCAGGCCTTGCAGCAAGCCCCCGTTCACGTCGGCAACGCAGCGATGCGCGGCAGCACAGCGCGCACGTTGGCGCCGGTGCGCACCGCCGTTTCCTCGATCGTCCAGCCGCGCAGCGTCGCCAGCGTCTGCGCGATGCGCGGCAGTTGCGACGGTTCGTTGCGCGCCGGTGCCTGGCTCGCACGCTGCTCGGCTCTCACGTACAGCCACTGCGGCGGGATGTCGGGCGCGTCGGTCTCCAACACCGGCACCGTCTCTGGCAATGTCGCGGCGAGATGACGAATCTGCAGCGCGCGCTCGAAGGTCATCGCGCCGCCGAAGCCGAGCGCAAAGCCGCGCGCGACGAACTGCGCGGCTTGCGCGTCGCTGCCGTTGAAGGCATGCGCGATGCCGCCGGGCACCTCGATGCGGCGCAGATGCTTCAAGAGCGTATCGGCCGAGCGCCGCACATGCAGGATCACCGGCAGGCAATGCTCGCGTGCGAGCCCGAGCTGCGCCGCGTAGAAGCGCTCCTGGCGTTCGCGGTTGCCGCCCGGCACGAAGTGATCCAGCCCGATCTCGCCCACCGCCACCAGCCGCGGGTCGTCGCGGTGGGCGTGCAGCGCCTGGGCCAGGCGGTCGATGTCGTCGTCGCCGGCGCGATCGACATAGAGCGGGTGGATGCCCAGCGCATAGACCAGCCCGGCCTCATGTGCCAGGCTGCGCGCCGCGTCGAAGTTGGCCACCTCCACGGCGGGCAGCACCTGCATCGTCACGCCGGCGGCTCGGGCGCGGGCGACCACGGCCGCCCGGTCGGCGTCGAACTCGGCGGCGTCGAGGTGGCAGTGGCTGTCGATCCAGGGGGTCGCGGGACTCACCTTAACGATTGTCGTCGTGCAGGGACATGCGTCGCGTGCTACTGTGCAGACTGCGTGCCAGGAGTCGACGACGATGAAGCGCAGCCCGCTGTACAGCGCCCCCCGCCGGCCCGCGCCGCCGGTCGCGGCCAGGACCGAACCCGTGCCGACGCCGGAAGCGGCGACGGCCGCGCCGCCGGCGGTCCCCGCCGCGACGCGGCGCCGCAGGCGCTGGCGCATGGCACTGCTGGGTTTTCCGCTGCTGCTGGCCGCGGCCTTCGCGCTCTGGCAATTCGGGCCGAGGCTGCTGCCCAAGCCGCTGACGCAGCGCGACATCGATCGCGCGGTGCTGCACACGCTGACGAAGACCCAGTTGCCGTCGCCGGCGGCCAAGGCCTACGCAGCCGTGCGCGGCTCGGTGGTACGGGTGGTGGGCTATTCGAAGCCCGAGGCCAAACCCGGCGGCGAAGACAAGCCCGAAGCCAAAGGCCCTGCCCAGGACCCGAAGGCCAAGACCTTCATCGGCCCCGAGTACGAAGAGCCCGACGAGCGCGGCGTCGGCAGCGGCGTGGTGATCATCGACAACGGCACCATCCTGACCAACCTGCACGTGGTTCATGGTGCGCGCCGCGTCAAGGTGGTGTTCGCCGACGGGCTCGAGTCGGACGCCGACATCGTCGGGCTGCAGCCCGAGCACGACCTGGCGGTGCTGCGGGCGCGCAGGATTCCGGACGACCTGATGGCCGCGACGATGCGCTCCACCGGCGACCTCTCGCCCGGCGACCGCGTCACCGCCGTCGGCTTCCCGTTCGGCATCGGGCCGTCGGTCTCGCACGGCGTGGTCTCGGGCCTGAAGCGCGAGTTCCGCTCGCCCGAGGGCAAACGCATCCTGACCAACCTGATCCAGTTCGACGCCGCCGCCAACCCCGGCAACTCCGGCGGCCCGTTGGTGACCGATGACGGCGAGGTCGTCGGCATCGTCACCGCGATCTACAACCCGACGAGCGAGCGCTTCTTCGTCGGCATCGGTTTTGCTGTGCCCATCGAGAACGCCGCGCAAGGTGCCGGCCTGCCACCCTTCTGACGGAGAACCCATGACAGATCGTCTCAATGCCGAAGAGCGCGGCACCTTGATGGAGCAGTTGCTGTACGAAGTCAAGCGCATCGTCGTCGGCCAGGACAAGTTCCTCGAACGCGTGCTCGTCGCGATGCTGGCGCAGGGCCACCTGCTGGTCGAAGGCGTGCCCGGCCTGGCCAAGACGCTGACGGTGAAGACGCTGGCGCGCTCCTTCTCCGGCCAGTTCAAGCGCATCCAGTTCACGCCCGATCTGGTGCCCGCCGATCTGGTGGGCACGCGCGTCTACAACCAGAAGAGCGGCGAGTTCTCAACCACGCTCGGCCCGGTCTTCACCAATCTGCTGCTGGCCGACGAAATCAACCGCGCGCCGGCCAAGGTGCAGAGCGCGCTGCTCGAGGTGATGCAGGAACGCCAGGTCACCATCGCCGGGCAAACGCACAAGGTGCCGAATCCGTTCCTGGTGATGGCCACGCAGAACCCGATCGAAACCGAAGGCACCTACCCGCTGCCCGAAGCGCAGGTCGACCGCTTCATGATGAAGGTGCTGGTGGGCTATCCGAGCGAAGAGGAAGAGTTCGTCATCGTCGAGCGCGTCATCGGCCCGGAAATCGACATCGGCGCGGTGATCACCACCGAGCAACTCGCGCAGTTGCAGAAGGAATGCCGCGCGGCCTATGTCGACCCCTCGCTGATCACCTATGCGGTGAAGCTGGTGGCGGCGACGCGCGAGCCGGCCAAGGTCGGGCAGAACGATCTGTCCAAGTACGTCGCCTTCGGCGCCTCGCCGCGCGCCACCATCTGGCTGATCGAAGGCGCGCGCGCGCTGGCCTTCCTGCGCGGTCGCAACTACGCGCTGCCCGAAGACGTGCTCGATCTCGTCGCCGACGTGCTGCGCCATCGCATCACGCTGACCTACGAGGCGATGGCCGACGGCGTCACGGCCGACAGCTTCGTCGAGCGCATCGTCAAGGCGGTGCCGGCGCCGGCCAAACCACTCAAGGCTGCCGTCAATGCCTGAGCAATCGGCGCCAACACCGCAGGCTCTGCTGCAAAAGCTGGAGTGGACGGTGTTGAAGCGCCTCGATGGCGCCTTGCAGGGCGACTTCCGCACCCTGTTCCGCGGCCAGGGCGTCGATCTGGCCGACCTGCGCGAGTACCAGTACCACGACGACGTGCGCCACATCGACTGGAACGTCACCGCGCGCCTGTCGATCCCGCACGTGCGCGAGTTCATGGAAGACCGCGACCTCAACGCCTGGTTCCTGCTCGACCTGTCGCCGTCGATCGACTTCGGCTCGCAACGGCGCAAGCGCGAAGTCTCGGAGAGTTTCGTCGCCGTCATGGCCACGCTCGTGCTGCGCCACGGCAACCGCGCGGGCGCCGTGCTCTACGGCAACGCCGTCGATACCGTGCTGCCGGCCAAGAGCGGGCGCATGCACGTGCTGCACCTGATGCAGCGCATGCGCGCGCGCGGCACCGCAGCGGCCGGTGGCACGACGCGCCTGGCCGACCTGATCGAGCGCGCGCGGCCGTCGATGAAACGCCGCTCGGCGGTGTTCGTGGTCTCGGATTTCATCAGCGAGACCGGCTGGGAGACCTCGCTGGCGCGCCTGGCGCAACGCCACGATGTCGTGGCGGTGCGCTTGTACGACCCGCTCGAGATGCAATTGCCCGAACTCGGCATGGTGCTGATGCAGGACGCGGAAACCGGCGAGCAGATCTTCGTCGACACCGAAGCGCGCGGCTTTCGCCAGCGCTTCGAGGCCGCGGCCGAGCGCCGTGAAGACGCGCTGCGCTCGGCGTTGGCGCGGGCCGGCGTCGATACGCTCGAGCTGCCCACCGATGCCGACCTGGGCGATTCGATCCTGGCGTTCGTCGATGCGCGGCGCCAGCGCAGCCGTATGGCGGCCGGGGCGTTGCCGTTGCAAAATCGCAGGCGAGGTGCCGCATGAATTTCCTCTGGCAAGAAGCCCTCTGGTTGCTGCTGCTGCTGCCGCTGCTGGTGTTGGGGTATTTCTGGTTGCTGAAGCGCCGCAAGAAAACCGCGGTAGCGTGGTCAAGCCTCGCAGTGGTCAAGGAAGCGATGGGCAAGCAGCGGCTGTGGCGCCGCCATGTGCCGCCGGCCCTGCTGCTGACGGCGCTGGCGTCGCTCATCGTCGCCAGCGCACGGCCCACCGCGGTGCTGACGCTGCCGCTGGTCGAGCAGACGGTGATCCTGGCGATGGACGTGTCGGGCTCGATGCGCGCGACCGACGTGGAGCCCAATCGCCTCGTCGCTTCGCAGAACGCCGCCAAGGCCTTTATCGCCGAGCTGCCGAAATCGGTGCGCGTGGGCGTTGTCTCGTTCGCCGGCACCGCCGCGATCGTGCAGCCGCCGACCTTGAGCCGCGAGGACGTGACGGCCGCGATCGACCGCTTCCAGTTGCAGCGCGCCACCGCCATCGGCAGCGGCCTGATCCTGAGCCTGGCGGCGATCTTTCCCGAGGCCGGCATCGATCTGTCGCAGGTCACCGGCGCACGCCCGATGCCGAAGGCGCTGGGCGAGAAGCCCAAGGACAAGGAGTTCACCCCGGTCGAGCCCGGCAGCTACACCTCGGCCGCGATCATCCTGCTGACCGACGGCCAGCGCACCACCGGTCCGGATTCGATGGATGCGGCGCGCATGGCCGCGGATCGCGGCATCAAGGTCTACACCGTGGGCATCGGCACCAAGGAAGGCGACACCATCGGCTTCGACGGCTGGAGCATGCGCGTGCGCCTGGACGAAGAGACGCTCAAGCAGGTGGCGATGGCCACGCGCGCCGAGTACTTCTACGCCGGCACGGCGATCGATCTGAAGAAGGTCTATCAGTCGCTCGGCTCGCGCCTGTCGGCGCAGAAGAAGGAGACCGAGATCAGTGCGCTGTTCGCTGCAGCGGGCGCGCTGCTGACGCTGCTGGCCGCAGGGCTGTCGATCTGGTGGTTCGGCAGAGTCGCGTGAACCTGAGGTCCGTTCGCCCTGAGGTATCGAAGGGCTGAGCGTGATTGCCTGGCTCGTCCTTCGACAGGCTCAGGATGATCGGGCACCGTGATTGCCTGGCTCTCGGATGACGACGCGGCGCCCTTCCCGCCCACCACCCAAGCCCTCGGCCCCGACAGCGACGCGCCCGGCCTGCTCGCAGCCGGCGGACAACTGAGCGTCGAGCGGCTCGAAGCGGCCTACCGCCGCGGCATTTTCCCGTGGTACAGCCGCGGCCAACCGGTGCTGTGGTGGTCGCCCGATCCGCGCATGGTGCTGCGCACGGCCGAGTTCCGCCTGCACCGCTCGCTGAAGAAGACGCTGCGCAGCTTCCTTGCCACGCCCGGTTGCGAACTGCGCTTCGACAGCGCCTTCGAGCAGGTGATCGCACTGTGCGCGACGACGCCGCGAGCCGGCCAGCGCGGCACCTGGATCGTGCCCGCCCTGCGCCGCGCCTACACCGAGTGGCACCACCACGCCGGCCGCACGCACAGCGTCGAGACCTGGATCGATGGCAAGCTCGTCGGCGGCCTCTACGGCGTGGGCATCGGCCGCATGTTCTTCGGCGAATCGATGTTCGCGCATGCCACCGACGCGTCGAAGATCGCGCTGGCTGCGCTGGTCGCCTTCTGCCGCGGCCAGGGCATCGAGCTGATCGACTGCCAGCAGGCGACCGCGCACCTGGCGAGCTTCGGCGCACGCGAGATCGCACGCGCGCAGTTCGAGCAGCACCTGGCGCTGACCACGGTGCAAGCGGGGCCGACGGCTTGGACCTATGATGCGGCGCACTGGCGTTCGATGCTGACGTGACTGCGCGACCGTGACTGCACTGAAGGAACTTCCGCTTGCGTCGTTGCAGTTCTATGCGACGGCGCCTTACCCGTGCAGCTACCTGCCGGGCCGCATGGCGCGCTCGCAGGTCGCCACGCCCAGCCACCTCATCAATGCCGACGCCTACTCCGGCCTCGTGTCTGCCGGCTTTCGGCGCAGCGGCATGTTCACCTACCGCCCGCACTGCGACGGCTGCCGCGCCTGCGTGCCGCTGCGCGTGCCGGTGGCGGGCTTCCAGGCCACACGCAGCCAGCGCCGTGCCTGGAAGGCACACCAGCATCTGCAATCGCGCGTGCTGCGCCTGGGCTTCCTGCCCGAGCACTACCAGCTCTACCTGCGCTACCAGAGCGGGCGCCACGCCGGCGGTGGCATGGACCACGACAGCGTCGATCAGTACACGCAGTTCCTTTTGCAGAGCCGCGTCAACTCGCGCCTGGTGGAGTTCCGTGAACCGGCTCGCGAAGGCGAAGCGATGGGCCGCCTGAAGATGGTCTCCATCCTCGACGTGCTCGACGATGGCCTCTCGGCCGTCTACACCTTCTACGAACCCGACGCCGGTGCCAGCTACGGCACCTTCAGCGTGCTCTGGCAAATCGAGCAGACCCGGCAGCTGCAACTGCCGCACGTCTATCTCGGCTACTGGATCGGCGCCAGCCCGAAGATGGCCTACAAGGCGCAGTTCGGGCCGAACGAGGTGCTGATGGAGGGGCGATGGGTGGCGCGAGCGGCGGACGCGACGTGAGGCGCCGGAGCAAGGACGGCGCGAGCTTGGCACCGGGTCACCGGTGCGCACGCCGGATTCGGCCTAAGACCCGTCACACGATGTGCATGGGGTGTTATGCATCATGCGCAGGTGTTATGTGTCAGCACGCGGTCCCGCGGACATGCACCGTCGCGCGCGAAGGTCAGTGATGACAGTACTTTGCATCGGGCAATGCCCGTCGGGCCAGTCGGGATATGACCATCTCGCCGCGGTTATGCATCGGTGTTATGCGTCACGCTGCGCCAGATATCAAGGTTGTGCGTCAGCGCCGGCCAATGCTTCGCGAGCCCGTGCTGTTTGTTCCCTTGCTCGGGCACGGGGCTGTCTGAGCCCGCGCTCGTTCGTCGCGCAGCGTCGTCGTTCTTCGCGAAGTCGCGCCTCGGCCTGTGCGAGCGGCGGTTTGGTTTGCGCGCACCGGTGCTTGCGTGGCACGGCTCGAGACCGTTCTGCGCCGGCAGTGCAGGTGCAGCGCGCGGCGCGGCGGCTGTGTGCGGGCAGGGCGGTCAAGCGGCGTGGCGCCGGAGTGTGCTGCGCCACGCATGAATACCTCACCGCGGTCGCTGAGCGCCCGGCTTCTTTCTTCGCCGGCAGCGTGGGAGTCAACTCGCGGCGGTGCATCGCGCGAGCCTGGCTTGTCAAAGCCGGGCTCGCACAACACCTCCATCGAGCGGACAAACACCGGCGGGCAGCAATGTGCTGCTTCGTCAGCAGTGAGCGCGCCGGTGTTTGCCGCTCATGTCGAACGTTAGGCGTCACATTCAACACGCCGTCCATGCCGGCTCGTCATTCCTCAACTCGACGATGCTCTTGGTCGCAGACAGGGCGCCGTCATGTCGGCTCATGCGTCTCGCAGCAGCAGCGGTCGTTGCTTCTCGGCACGCGAGCACACGTCATCGTGCAACGAGCTGTACGCGTGGTCTCGCAGTAGAGCAACGAAGCCCAGCAACTTCGCGTGAGCTCGCTGCAGCTACGAGCGCGACGAAGGTCGCTCTCGACGGCTGGTTCGAAGCTGCACGCGCAATTGAGTACATCGCGAAGGTGGCGTGTCAGCGTGGCAATGCGCAGTGCCTCGAAGTTCAACGCGCATCGCGGTAGACACTATTCGCGCGAGGCGCCCTTCGGCTAGGTCGTCGTCGCAATGAGCATCAGGTCGCTAGCTCGATCCAATCAAGAGCCGAATACGTGCAGCCAGCTGAGCGCCTAACCCCTTAGAGGGACTTCCTTTCTTGTCAAGCTGTATTGGTTTTCATGGTCGATGAGGTGATGGTTGTCGGTTGTCGAAGTGCGCAGCGGTGTCGAAGGGCCTGAACGAGGAACAGACTGCCACTCTAGAGACGGCCTTGTTGCACGAAGCGCGTGATGCGCCGTTGTTCGTGCGGGCCCAGATGCGAACCGCTTGGCAGGGCTCCAATCCGATCGCGGGGTCATCGAGTGTTGTCGAGCCACGAGGGGTTAGCCGAGCTTGCCTGCCACCGGTCTGACCTGTCAGTGCATCTTCGTCATGAACGTCTGCGCGAGGAAGATCGATTCAGTTCAATCCAATTGGGTTGGGTATCAGGTATCACGCCGTGGCGGCGGGCACGCTGTGCGCCGGCGCCGCGCCGGGCTTGACGCTGACATGGTTGGGGTCGTAGCGATCGCCTCGGGTCATCACCGCCCACAGGATGCGCGCGTTCTTGTTGGCCAGCGCCACCGCGGCCTTCTGCCAGCCCGAGCGCTCGCGCAGTGCGAACGCCCAGCGGCTGATCGGGTCCGAGCGTTTGTGCGCCGTGAACACCGCCGACTTCGCTCCCTGCACCAGCAGGCTCCTGAGGTAGCTGTCGCCGCGGCGCGTGATGCGCCCGAGCTGCGTCTTGCCGCCGCTGGAGTGCTGGCGCGGCACGATCCCCAGCCAGGCGCCGAACTGCGCGCCGCATCTGAACTGCCTGAAGTCATCGACGGTGGCCACCGCGGCGCTGGCGCCTACCGCGCCGATGCCCATCAACCGCGCCGCGGCCTTGACCATCGGGTTGTCGTGCGCGTGCTGCGCGATGCGCTCGTCGCACCAGGCCATGTGCTCGTCGAGTTCGCGCCACTGCGCCTGCGCGCGCTGGATCACCCGCCGCGCCAGCGTGTTCATCTCGTGGCTGGCGTCTTCGAGCACGTCGCTGAGCACGCGGCGCAGCGCCTCGGGGCCTTGCGCATAGGCCAGGCCGAACTCGGCCAGCAAGCCGCGGATGCGGTTGATGCAGGCCGTGCGCTCGGCCTTCAGGCCTTCGCGCAGGCGGTGCACGCACAGCATGGACTGCTGCTCGACGGACTTGACGGGCACGAAGCGCATCGTCGGCCGCGAGGCGGCTTCGCAGATGGCCGCGGCATCGTTGGCGTCGTTCTTGCCGGTGGCGCCCTGGCTGCGGTAGGGCTCGACGAGCTGCGCGCTCATCAGCCGCGGCGCCAGCCCAAGCGCGGCGAGCCGGCGCGCCCAGTGATGCGCGCCCGAGCTGATCTCCATGGCAACAATGCAGCCCGCGGGCAGGCGCGCGCACCAGGCGATGAACTTGTCGCGCGCCAGCGCACGCCGGCACACGATGCGGCCTGCGGCATCGACGGCGTGCACCTGGATCACGCGCTTGGCCAGGTCGGCGCCGACACGAACGATCGCGCTCACCATCGCACCTTGGCGGGCTTCACCAACCACTGCGGCTCGTGTAATCTGCTCCACGGACTTCCCCTTTCACAGGCTTCAGATTGATGATCTCGACAACCACCAATCTTGGCGCTTCGACGCCGTTGCCAGAAGGTGGGAAGTCCCTTCGCATTCCCATCGAGCGGACGTTAAAAAGGCTTCGCCTTTTTGCCGCCGCTCATGTCGAACGTTAGGCGCGCACGTGCAACAGCGCAAGAGAACCTCCAGCTCGTCCGGCGTCAAAGCGTGCGCCTTGCGAGTGTTCGGCTCATTCTTCGGGTTGGCGCTGGCGCATACGCGGTCGCTTCCGCTAAAGTCGCCATTTCGCGGTCACTGCCAGCGTATCGTCGCGAGGCATCGCGTGTTCGCGTTACTCGTAGGCAAGTGAAGCGTCTGTGCGAGCCGCGACGCAGTCGCTCGTGCTTGCTGGCCGTGTCGCTGCGCAGTGCATCGCTAGTTTGCGCGCAGTGGTCGCAGGCAAGACGGCTCTTGCGTGGTGCAGTAGAGCCGTATGCGAGTGCAAACGCCGGCAGTGCTGCTTGGGCGCAAGCGTAGGCTTCGCACACTGCGGCAGTGCGCGCCTCGGAGCAATGCCAATGCAGCGCATTGCCAGCGCGCGCCTAACCCCTTAGAGGGACTTCCTTTCTTGTCAAGCTGTATTGGTTTTCATGGTCGATGAGGTGATGGTTGTCGGTTGTCGAAGTGCGCAGCGGTGTCGAAGGGCCTGAACGAGGAACAGACTGCCACTCTAGAGACGGCCTTGTTGCACGAAGCGCGTGATGCGCCGTTGTTCGTGCGGGCCCAGATGCGAACCGCTTGGCAGGGCTCCAATCCGATCGCGGGGTCATCGAGTGTTGTCGAGCCACGAGGGGTTAGCCGAGCTTGCCTGCCACCGGTCTGACCTGTCAGTGCATCTTCGTCATGAACGTCTGCGCGAGGAAGATCGATTCAGTTCAATCCAATTGGGTTGGGTAGTATCACGCCGTGGCGGCGGGCACGCTGTGCGCCGGCGCCGCGCCGGGCTTGACGCTGACATGGTTGGGGTCGTAGCGATCGCCTCGGGTCATCACCGCCCACAGGATGCGCGCGTTCTTGTTGGCCAGCGCCACCGCGGCCTTCTGCCAGCCCGAGCGCTCGCGCAGTGCGAACGCCCAGCGGCTGATCGGGTCCGAGCGTTTGTGCGCCGTGAACACCGCCGACTTCGCTCCCTGCACCAGCAGGCTCCTGAGGTAGCTGTCGCCGCGGCGCGTGATGCGCCCGAGCTGCGTCTTGCCGCCGCTGGAGTGCTGGCGCGGCACGATCCCCAGCCAGGCGCCGAACTGCGCGCCGCATCTGAACTGCCTGAAGTCATCGACGGTGGCCACCGCGGCGCTGGCGCCTACCGCGCCGATGCCCATCAACCGCGCCGCGGCCTTGACCATCGGGTTGTCGTGCGCGTGCTGCGCGATGCGCTCGTCGCACCAGGCCATGTGCTCGTCGAGTTCGCGCCACTGCGCCTGCGCGCGCTGGATCACCCGCCGCGCCAGCGTGTTCATCTCGTGGCTGGCGTCTTCGAGCACGTCGCTGAGCACGCGGCGCAGCGCCTCGGGGCCTTGCGCATAGGCCAGGCCGAACTCGGCCAGCAAGCCGCGGATGCGGTTGATGCAGGCCGTGCGCTCGGCCTTCAGGCCTTCGCGCAGGCGGTGCACGCACAGCATGGACTGCTGCTCGACGGACTTGACGGGCACGAAGCGCATCGTCGGCCGCGAGGCGGCTTCGCAGATGGCCGCGGCATCGTTGGCGTTGTTCTTGCCGGTGGCGCCCTGGCTGCGGTAGGGCTCGACGAGCTGCGCGCTCATCAGCCGCGGCGCCAGCCCAAGCGCGGCGAGCCGGCGCGCCCAGTGATGCGCGCCCGAGCTGATCTCCATGGCAACAATGCAGCCCGCGGGCAGGCGCGCGCACCAAGCGATGAACTTGTCGCGCGCCAGCGCACGCCGGCACACGATGCGGCCTGCGGCATCGACGGCGTGCACCTGGATCACGCGCTTGGCCAGGTCGGCGCCGACACGAACGATCGCGCTCACCATCGCACCTTGGCGGGCTTCACCAACCACTGCGGCTCGTGTAATCTGCTCCACGGACTTCCCCTTTCACAGGCTTCAGATTGATGATCTCGACAACCACCAATCTTGGCGCTTCGACGCCGTTGCCAGAAGGTGGGAAGTCCCTTCGCATTCCCATCGAGCGGACATCAAAAAGGCTTCGCCTTTTTGCCGCCGCTCATGTCGAACGTTAGGCCGCACAAGCGCACAAGCAACTCAACTCCTTCTTCTCCGAGCGAAAGGGCACTCCATGGCGTCGTCACCCTCATCCCAAGAAATTGCATCCGCGGCTCTCGCGTTCTGGGACATGAACGCTGACGAGGCTGAGAGTGAGTACGCGTTGAAGGTCGCTGTGGCGCGCGGGCTCGTGGAAATGGGTGTAGAGCCTGAAGTGGCAGCGTTGGCTGCTGCGCTCGCGGATCGGGCGCTGAACGCGCATGAGTTTCCGGACCGACCGGTGGACCAGGCAATACAAGACCAGCCGCTGTATCAAGCCATGGTTGCTGAGATTCAGAGCGGTGGCTACGAACGAATCGGTGATCTGTGAGTAGTTCAAATGCAGGCCGAGCCAAGAGTGCGGCCTAACCACTCCATCGAGCGGACGTTCAAAAGCTCGCTTCGCGAGCTTTCGGCCGCCGCTCATGTCGAACGTTGTGCGTCAGCGCCGGCCAATGCTTCGCGAGCCCGGTGCTGTTTATTCCCTTGCTCGGGCACGGTGCTGTCTGAGCCCGCGCTCGTTCGTCGCGCAGCGTCGTCGTTCTTCGCGAAGTCGCGCCTCGGCCTGTGCGAGCGGCGGTTTGGTTTGCGCGCACCGGTGCTTGCGTGGCACGGCTCGAGACCGTTCTGCGCCGGCAGTGCAGATGCAGCGCGCGGCGCGGCGGCTGTGTGGGCAGGGCGGTCAAGCGGCGTGGCGCCGGAGTGTGCTGCGCCACGCATGAATACCTCAGCGCGGTCGCTGAGCGCCCGGCTTCTTTCTTCGCCGGCAGCGTGGGAGTCAACTGGCGGCGGTGCATCGCGCGAGCCTGGCTTGTCAAAGCCGGGCTCGCACAACACCTCCATCGAGCGGACAAACACCGGCGGGCAGCAATGTGCTGCTTCGTCAGCAGTGAGCGCGCCGGTGTTTGCCGCTCATGTCGAACGTTATGCCTCGCGTCTCGGTAGCGAAGCGTGGTGCAGTGCATAGCCCGCTGAGAAGCGGTGCGTCGCAGGCATCACGCGCATTGGCTGCTGTGGGTGCTGCGGCTACGCGCGTTGCCGGCGCGTCGTGGCAGCAGCAGCGGTCGCCAAGTCGCCGCTCTGGTTTCACGAGCGCGGCAGCAGGTGTTGCGGCATCGCAGGCGCGTTGCACAGTGCAGCAAAGACCCCGTGGTTTTGCGCGAGCAGCCGCCGCGGTCGTCAGCGCGCGTGTGCTGCGGCTGGGAGCAAATAGCCTTGGGTCAGCGCCAAGCGCAGGGCGTGCTCGCGCGGCTTGTGCACGCAGCGTGCGCGGCGCGAGAATCCGCCGCATGAAATACAAGCATCGTGCAACGCCAAGCGCCGGCGCAGCAAGCAACAGGAGTGGCACACGGTCCTGCGCCACGGCGAGGCATAACCCCTCCATCGAGCGGACGTCAAAAAGGCTTCGCCTTTTTGCCGCCGCTCATGTG